>NZ_PNQZ01000059.1 GCF_003994335.1 Asaia sp. W19 | reverse complement strand
TCGTCATTTCAAGCGAAATGGCCGAGATCATTGGCGTGAGTGACCGCGTTCTCGTCATGCGCGAGGGTCATCTCACGGGTGAACTCGAAGGCAGTGCGAKCACGCAGGAGGCCATCATGTCTCTTGCTGTCGGGCTTGCCTCCCCTTCGCCAATCGCCGCCTAGGATATCACGTCAATGAGCAATACTCTCAACCCGGCGGTGGCGGCCTCACCAGCCGCCCAGCTGAACGCGCGCGCAACCACACGCAGCATCATGCAGGCAGCTGGCATGCTGCCCGTTCTGATCCTTCTGGCGCTGGGCTTTCATTTTCTCGGCGGGCATCGGTTCCTGTCGGGCCAGAATCTCTCGATCATTGCCCAGCAGGCATCCATCAATACCGTGCTGGCCTCGGGCATGACCTTCGTCATCCTAACGGGCGGTATCGATCTGTCGGTCGGCTCCATTCTGGCTTTCGCAGCCATGTGCGGCCTGATTGTCTCGCTACTGCCCCATCTGGCCTGGCTGGCTGTGCCGGCTTGTCTCGGCGCAGGTCTGCTGATCGGCGTATTCAACGGCGCACTGATTGCGGGGGTCAAGATTCCGCCCTTCATCGTGACGCTGGGTACATTGACCGCCGTACGAGGGCTCGCCCGGCTCATGGGCAATGACCGCACGATTTTCAATCCCGATCTTTCCTTCGCCTGGATCGGCAATGATGGCATCGCGATCACCTCGACCTTCACCATTCCCTGGCTTGCGGTCATCGCTTTTGCTGTGGTCGTGGCGAGCTGGTTCATCCTGCGTCGTACGGTTCTGGGCGTGCATATCTACGCCATCGGCGGCAACCCCTCCGCTGCGCGCCTGGCCGGTATTCGCGTCGGGCTTGTCCTGATGTTCGTTTACGCGGCTTCGGGTCTGCTCGCAGGGCTTGGCGCCGTCATGTCCTCTGCCCGCCTTTACGCGGCAAATGGCCTGCAGCTTGGTCAGTCCTATGAGCTCGATGCCATCGCCGCGGTCATTCTGGGCGGCACGTCCTTTGTCGGGGGGATCGGCTCGATCTGGGGCACGCTCGTCGGGGCGCTCCTGATCGCCGTGCTCACTAATGGCCTCATTCTCATCGGAGTGTCGGATATCTGGCAGTTCATCGTCAAGGGTCTGGTCATCATTGTGGCCGTGGCACTCGACCGCTTCCGGGCACCGACGGCGCGCACCTGACACTGCGCTCCCCCGGGGTCTGCCCGGGCCTCCCAAGGTGGGCCTCTCAGGGGCTCACCCCCGGGGCCATTGTCCCTTCGCCCCGGGTCAAACGCTCACCTAGTTTGTCTTTCTTCCGTTTCGGATGTCTCAAGATGATCACTCGCACAAAATTCTTCCTCGGCGCGCTCGCCCTTTCCACTGTTCTCACTGCCCCGGCGGCTCGGGCCGATGGCATCAGCAATGTGGGCGTCTCAGTCGGATCGCTCGGAAACCCGTATTTCGTCGCGCTGGTGAAAGGTGCTACCACGCAGCTCAAGAGCGTGGCCCCGAGTGCCAGCATCAATGCGCTTTCTGCGGATTACGATCTCAACAAGCAATTCTCGCAGATGGACAGTTTCGTCACTTCCGGTGTGAACCTGATTCTGCTGAATGGGGTGGACCCCCAGGCCGTGATGCCTGCGGTCAAGCGCGTTCAGAAAGCTGGCGCTACCGTCATCGCAGTGGACGTCGCCTCGGCCGGTGTGGATGGAACGGTGCAGACCGATAACGTCGCGGCGGGACGCATCTCATGCGAATACCTTGCCAAGAAGCTGGATGGTAAAGGCGAGGTGGCGATCGAAAACGGTCCGCAGGTCTCGTCGATCATCGATCGCGTGAAGGGCTGCAAGGAAGTTCTCGCCAAATATCCCGAGATCAAGATTGTCAGCGACGATCAGAATGGCGGGGCTGAACGCGACCTTGGCTTCAAGGTCATGCAGGGCTTCCTGGTGCGCTTTCCCAATCTGAAGGGTGTTTTCGCAATCAACGATCCCGAGGCCATTGGCGGCGATCTTGCCATCCGTCAGGCCCATCGTCAGGGAATTGTCGTCACCTCCGTCGACGGCGCGCCCGATATCGTCTCTTCACTGAAGGACCCACGCTCATCGGTCGTTGCTTCGGCCAGCCAGGATCCCTATCAGATGGGGAAAGACGGTATCGCAATGGGACAGGCCATCAAGGACGGCAAGGTCGCCAAGGGCACGGTGAGACTGATGCCCCCGACGCTGATCACGCGGGACAATGTGGACAGCTACAAGGGCTGGACGGGGGAATAATCCCTTCGCACGGGGAAATAATCCCCTGGACCGTGGTTCAGCCGCCTTTACCCCCCGGCATCGATGCCGGGGGCTTTCTTTTATCCTTGCTGGTTGTTTGAGGCGAAGAGGCGATAGACGAGCAGCAGGATCATGGCGCCGAATACCGAGGCCACGAAGCCGGCAGGTTGTCCGGGATGATAAAAATGAAGCTTCTGCCCGATCCAACTGGCCAGAAGCGCTCCGGCAATGCCGAGGAAGATCGTGATGATGAAGCCGCCCGGATCGCGCCCGGGCATCAGGAACTTGGCGATCAGCCCGACAAAGAAGCCGACGATCAGGGTCCAGATCAGATGCATGTCAAATCTCCACGGAGAAAACCGGCCTTGCTCCCCGGAAGAGAGTTAGACCTCACGCTTGCGTGATTAACATCTCGCTGAGCCCGGGTCCATATCGCCAGGCGCGTGCGCACCCTCTCTATCGCCCTGGCGGGAATGCCTTTTTGAGGGCCTCGTCTGCCGAGTCAAAACGGCCCTCCAGTTGAACGACGCGTTGAAACTGGAAGTAAAGAGGTGTCCAGCCCGGCGTGCCATCCGAGGCAACGAGTTTGAAGTAAATAAGCCGGGCGGGAGCCGGATCTGGCACCGGGCCATCGATCATCCTCTGGCACTCCACCAGATAAAACCCGGGGCGCGCCGGGTCCGCTGAAGTCGCAAAGGCAAGGGAAAGAATGGCGTCTTCGCCTGTATGGGGGGCATCCTGCAAATGATCGCGCAGCCCGTCCTTTGCGTTTTCTGGCAGGGGGTCGCTGCCTACCAGAGAGAAGCGACCTTCGGTATCGCGCACGGTCACCGTGAGGTCGTGATATCCCCAAGCATTCCCATTCTCGCGCCAGCTCTGCAGCACATGCAGAACGCCGTCGGGCGCGATCTCCCTGATCGCTCTCGGGTCCAGTTTTCCGCCAAGCGCGAAACGTGTTTCACCCTCGTTCAGGGCGTGGGGCCGCAGAGGTGGCAGCTCGGCGGCGCTCGCCGGGAGCGGGAGAACCAGGGCCATTGTCATCGCCAGCCCAAGAATGCGCTTGGGATGGCATGACCCTATGCCGAAGACGCGTTCTCTCATGGCGCTGCCCTCCCAACTTGGCGTCTCAGCCGAATGATCCATTGGCATGCATGACGGCGACGCTGATTTCGCGCAGTACCGCGAAGAGACGCGCCATGGGGGCGAAGATCTCTTCATGCTCGCGATTGAAGCCGTGATCGTCACGCGGGCCGCTTGGCTCATGGAAATCCAGATCGGTCACGATACCGGCGGATTGCGGGAAGATCTCCGAGAGGCGCTTGAGCACCGCCGGGATTTCGAGCTGCAAGACAAGGCGCAGCAGGGTCTCCCGATTGATGTCATTGCGCGGGCTGAAATAGGGGATACGCGTGGCCAGAAGCCAGATCTGTCCGATCACGGCGTGGCGTATCGCATGGAGTGTCCGCTCCTGCGCGCTCATCTTGAGCGTATGGCTCCAGACCGATTCAAGCGCAATGTTATCGGCCTGGATGCGGCGGAACATCGCGGGCAGGCTGCGCCAGAACTCAAGTCCTTCGAGACCATGGGCCAGCACCAGATGCTGGCTGCGCTGTTCCTCATTGCGGGCCGAGGCCGCGCGATCCAGCCAGGTACCCGGGTCCAGCAGACGTACGATGCCGCGCAGCGCCCCGATATCGGAATGGGCGGCCGCCTGCCGGGCAAAATCGAGCGCGAGACCGAAGCGACGGCTACTACGGGCAAGTTTCTCGAACGTCTCCGGATGGCGCGATGCTGCAGTGCCAAAACCCTGCAGCACATTGGTCCACCAGCCGAGCTGTTCCAGAATGGCGTTATTCGGAATGGCGCGAAGCTGGCTCGGATGCGTGATGCGCGTGACGCTGATCCCGTCACCCTGGCGGGCCGAGGGGCGCGAGCCCGATTTATCGATCAGAGCGGGTCCGAAGGCGCCCAGAAGCCCGGCATAGCCGGGATCTTCCACCAGACTGCTCATATCAAGCGCGATGGTCGAGAAGAAATCCGCAGAAAAATCAGGCTCGTCATAAATCGGGTCGCGCGTGGCCGAGAGCGGGCGCACCAGATGTTCCGCCAGGGTCGCGATGGTGGAGGCGGCAAGCGGTGCCGTGCCGAACAGGGTATAGCCATCGCCGCCCTGGAAAGCGGCTTCCTCACGCAAACTGATACCAGCCTTCGCAAAAAGACCGCGCGTATGGTCGGGCGAGAAATAGCTCAATCGATCGGAAAGACTGAATGGATGAGCCCCGCGCCCAATGCTCTCGCCATGGGTGTCGAACAGAACGAGTTCGATATCCTTCATGTCATGCTTCTGCATGAGTGCGAGCGTGCGCAGACGCAGGCGCTCGACCAGATTGGTTGCAGCGAGCTGGCCGATATAGCGGCCCGAATCCGAATACCCGAATTGCAGGCACAAACGTCCGTTATTGCGTATGTATTGACGCCAGTGAGGAGAACGGAACGCTTCCTCCAGAATGATCTCGCCATGCTCGAGTGCGCTCTGCGTCTCGAAAAGCGGAGAGATCTGAATCTGCTCGTCTCGGATGCCGAGCATACGGGCCAGCCAGAGCGTGGCCAGAAGCGTGTAACCGCTCTCGGTCTCGGCAATCAGGAAGCGGATAGGGGTAGCCGTGTCGATGTGCTTGAGGATCTGTGCCATCGTCATCATCAGACGGCCGGCGGAGGATTGCTCCATCATGACCGCGCCAAAATCGACCGGGATCGGTGCCTTCAGCGATTCGAGCGCTTCATTGATCTGCGACAGCACAAGGCGACGACGCGACGGAATGGTGGGATCGTCTTCTATACCCAGACGATGGCGCACTACGTTATAGATCTGGGTAGCATTCAGGCGTGTATGGATATGCGCCGCCCCCAGCCCGTGGGCCATGAAGCCCGAGCGCGCAGTCAGAAGGGCTGCGCGCTGGTTCGCGTCGATCCGGGCGAGCGCCTCGTCAAAAAGTGGGGCCAGTGTCTCGGCCGAGATCAGGGCAGCCTCGCGACGGCTCACAAGAGCCTGCGCGAAGGCGGCGATGGCGCTGGCATCATGGCTGTGCTGATCGGGGCAGGCGGCCTCCTGCTCCTTGACGGCTCCCAGGGCGACATCGATACGCGCGACGAGTTGCGAGCAATGGGGCAGCAGGGATTCGAGCTGGGTACGCAGGCGCTCCAGCTGTGTGCGCTTGAGCGCCAGCCGAATGCGCAGCGTGTCCCACCAATGAATGTCGCTGCGGCCATCCGTATCGAACCCGACCCAGGTCGCCAGGATCAGTGTCTTGATATCGAGGCTGTTCAGTTTCTCGATCTGGTCAGGCCAGCGCTTGGCGGCGTGTTCCAGAATGGCCGCGTTGAAGATATCGAGTGCGTCGCGTCCGCGCAAAATGGCCGTGAGGGCGAGATTCTGCTCATGGGCGAGCGTAGGCGCCGCCTCCCGACGATGGGATTTCAGCTCGGGAAGACGATGGGCGGGGTCTGTCGCCATTTCGACAATGTGGCGATAGACGTTATCGGCCAAAGCAAAAGTCGGATGTGCCGTGAAGACGGCGGCAAATCCCGGACGGGAAAGGCGTGAAACGAGCGCCTCCAGCGTGTCGCAACTCTCGACCGTTTTCCGGGCGGCCTCGACCAACCTGTCCTGGGGCGCGCCATCATCCTTCAGACCCACATAGCTGCGCAACCGTGCGGCCCGGCCTTTGAGATTACCATCGCGGAGCACACGTACGGCGTTTTCGAGTGTCGAGACCGATACGGCGCCGTCGATCAGTTCGTCGCCGATCTGGCTCGACAGGGCCTCGATCGGGTCGGGAGCGTGGCGTTCATGGGTGGCCCGGTCCTGCAGGGCCTGCATCTCGCCCGTCAGGCGCTCGGCGAAAGCCGCGCCTTCTCGCATATCTGGAGCGATTTTCTGATCGGCCTTGGCGGCGGGCGTTCCGGAAGAGGCGTGATGCGGCGCGGTATTGGACAAGGCACTCTCGCTTGAAGTCGGTTCACGGATTGTGACCGGTTTTCCATGCCCGCAGGGCAATGGCAATGGAGGATCGCGGGAGCGCAGGACTTTTTGTTCCGGCGGTGCTAATCGATCCTTCATGCATCATCCGAATTCCGATCAGTCGATCCCGTCCGAGCGCATGAGCGATAACGCTGCGGCCGAGGCCGAGGCGCTGGCCAGCCTGAGGGCTTCGCGTCGTCTGGCGGGTGGTCTTCTGGTCTCGATGGGCGGTCTGATGGTCGTCTCCGCCGGGCTCCCGGCATTGGGTTGGGTGCGTGACAGCTATCTGCTGGAGGTGCTGCGCTCGGGTGCGCGGGCGGGCGTCGTCGGCGGTATTGCCGACTGGTTTGCGGTAACGGCGCTGTTCCGCCATCCGCTGGGGCTTCCCATTCCGCATACTGCGGTTCTGCCTCGCCAGCAGCCGAGGCTGGCTCGTGCGCTGGGGCGTTTCGTCTCGACGCAGTTCTTTACGGAAGAAGATGCCGGGCGGGCGCTCGCCTCGGCGGATGTGGCGCGCATTCTTGCCAATCTGCTGCGCCAGCCGCGTACGGCCAATGCCACCGCCTCTGCCCTGCGACGTAGCGTGCCCGATATGCTTGATCGGCTTGAGGACGGGCGCGCTTCTGCCGCCATAGGCAAGGCGCTGCCTGTTCTGGCGCGCGGCGAAACCTCGATCAAGGTCGTGACCAGGGCGCTCCGGGCGCTGGTCGATAATGAGCTGCATCAGGAGGTTCTGTCCGCCCTGCTCGAGCGGTTCAAGCTCGGCGTGCAAAAGCGTGAAGCCACGCTGCGCAGCTTTATCGAGGAGCGCGTGCGCGAGCAGGGGGGGCGCATGATCGGCTGGGCCATTGGCCCATCCGTTGCCAACCGCGTGATCACCGCGCTCTATCTGGAACTGGAGCGGATAGACCCGCAGGACTCGGAACTGCGCGAGGGATTTACCGGGTGGATCAGGCAGGAAATAGACCGTCTGGAAGAAGACCCGGAGCGTCGGGCGCGCTTTGGCGATGCGATATCGGGCTATCTGGGCCATGACAGCCTGAAGCTGTGGTGGTCCGAGATCTGGCAGCGCTTCAGGGGACTGGCCGAAGCCGATCTGGCCTGTGAGGACGGATGGAGCCGCAGTGTCATCGAGGCGGCGCTGCTGAGCTTGGCCGATCAGCTCGATCATGATCCGGCCATGCGGGCGCGTCTGGAGCAGACGCTCAAGACCACGCTCGTCCGTATCCTGCCTTCGCTGCGCGACAAGCTTGCCGCTTATATCGCCTCGGTCATGGAGCGCTGGGACCCGCAGGAGCTTTCAGCACGACTGGAGCAGCGTGTTGGCCGCGACCTGCAATACATTCGTATCAATGGCACGCTGGTCGGCTTCGTGGTGGGGGCCGTTCTGGACATGCTCATGAGGCTGTGTTTCGGCCATCTCGGCTGAACCCTGTTTTTATCGGCATCACAAAAGGCGAAAAGGGTTGACGCAGCGCCTTCGCGCGCGCATCTGCTAGAAAAATAGCACCATTTAGGTCTTTAATTTCTGTTCATGCGGAACTGATCGAGGGAGCAGAATGCTCAGGTTATCGAAACTCGCCGATTACGCTACGGTTCTGCTCGTGCAGCTTGGCCAACAGGACGCGCTCGTAACGGCTACCGCGCTTGCGGGTGCCGCGGGTGTGCCGGAGCCGACTGTCGCGAAATTGCTGAAGGGTCTCGCTGCCGATGGCCTCGTCGCCTCGCATCGCGGGGCTCGTGGCGGCTATCGCCTGGCGCGTTCGCTTTCCGATATCTCGATCGCTGCCGTGATCACGTCAGTCGACGGGCCGATCGCTCTTACAGCCTGTGTCGAGGGGCGCGTTTGCGAAGCCAAATCGCTTTGCGCGCTCTCCTCCGGACAGTGGGACATGGTCAACAAGGCCATCCGTTCGACCCTCGAATCCATCAATCTAGCCGATATGAGCCGCGCCCATCTGTCAGGCAGCATCATGCCTGCGTCGCGCTGCGTGGCCCCGGACCATATGCCGGATCATCAGCCTGCCGGGGAGGGATGACATGCCAGCCGTAACCGAAACACGCGAAGCCGTCGAAACCCTTGGCCAGTCGACCTATAAATGGGGCTTCGAAACCGATATCGAGATGGAATTCGCGCCCAAGGGGCTGAGCGAGGAAACCATCCGCTTTATCTCTGCGCGCAAGCAGGAGCCTGAATGGATGCTCGACTGGCGCCTGCAGGCCTTCCGCGCCTGGCAGGCGATGGAAGAACCCACATGGCAGAAGCCGGAATATCCGGCCATCGACTATCAGGATGCTTTCTACTTCGCCGAGCCGAAGAAGAAGCCCGGTCCGAAATCGCTGGAAGAAGTCGATCCCGAGTTGCTGCGCACCTACGAAAAGCTCGGTATCCCGCTTCATGAGCAGGCCATCCTGGCCGGTGTCGAGGGTGCCGATCAGGCCGAGCGGCTGCCTGTGGCCGTGGATGCGGTATTTGACTCCGTCTCGGTTGTGACGACCTTCCGCAAGACGCTGGAAGAGGCCGGGGTAATCTTCTGCCCGATCTCGGATGCCATTCGCGAGCATCCCGAGCTCGTGAAGCGTTATCTCGGTTCCGTCGTGCCGGTCAGCGATAATTTCTTTGCAGCGCTGAATTCGGCTGTCTTCACGGATGGCTCTTTCGTCTATGTGCCGGAGGGCGTGCGGTGTCCGATGGAGCTCTCGACCTATTTCCGCATCAATGCCCGCAACACAGGGCAGTTCGAGCGGACGCTGATCATCTGTGAGGACCGCGCGACTGTTTCCTATCTCGAAGGGTGCACGGCACCCATGCGCGACGAGAACCAGCTTCACGCAGCCGTGGTCGAGCTGGTGGCGATGAATGAAGCCACGATCAAATACTCGACGGTGCAAAACTGGTATCCGGGTGATGAGAACGGCACGGGCGGTATTTATAATTTCGTGACCAAGCGCGGTGCATGTCGTGGTCGCAACGCCAAGATTTCCTGGACGCAGGTCGAGACGGGCTCCGCGATCACGTGGAAATATCCGTCCTGCATTCTGGCAGGCGAGGGCTCGGTGGGCGAATTCTACTCGGTCGCCGTGACCAATAATCGCCAGCAGGCCGATACGGGCACCAAGATGATCCATCTGGCGCCGAATACGCGCTCGACCATCATTGCCAAGACCATCTCAGCGGGTCATTCGGACAGCACCTATCGCGGTCTGGTGCGTATGATGCCCAAGGCACGCGGCGCGCGTAACTTCACGCAGTGCGACAGCCTCCTGATCGGGGATCAGTGTGGCGCCCATACGGTGCCCTATATCGAAAACCGCAACATGACGGCACGCGTCGAGCATGAAGCGACAACCTCGAAGATTTCCGAAGACCAGCTTTTCTATTGTCGCTCGCGCGGCCTCTCCGAAGAGGACGCTGTGGGTCTGATCGTCAACGGGTTCTGCAAGGATGTCCTGAAGGAACTCCCCATGGAGTTTGCAGTGGAAGCGCAGAAGCTCCTGCAACTCAGTCTTGAAGGTAGCGTCGGGTAAAGAGCCGCAACATGAATGATTTTCTGAAAATTTCCGGTCTCTGTGCGCAGATCGACGATAACGGAACCCCCAAGGAGATTCTGCGCGGTCTGGATCTCGATGTGCCCAAGGGCGAGATCCACGCGATCATGGGGCCGAACGGGTCGGGCAAATCCACTCTGTCCTACGTGCTTGCCGGACGCGAGGATTACGAAGTGACGGGCGGCAGCGCGCATTTCATGGGTGAGGATCTGCTCGCCCTCGAGCCGGAGGAGCGCGCGGCTCTTGGCGTCTTCCTGGCGTTTCAGGCACCTGTGGAACTGCCGGGTGTGAACAACGCCAATTTCCTGCGCACCGCGGTAAATGCCGTGCGTCGCGCCCGCAAGGAAGACGAGCTGGATGCCGTGGGTTTCCTCAAGGCCGTGCGTGCGGAAACCAAGCATCTTCACATGTCGGACGAGATGCTCAAGCGCAACGTGAATGTCGGTTTCTCCGGCGGCGAGAAGAAGCGCAACGAGGTGCTTCAGATGCGTATGCTGCGCCCGAAATTCGCGATCCTCGACGAAACGGATAGCGGCCTCGACATCGATGCACTGCGTATTGTGGCCGAGGGCGTGAACAGCCTGCGTGGGCCTGATTTCTCCGCGCTCATCATTACGCATCATCAGCGTCTGCTCGATTACATCAAGCCGGATCGCGTACATGTCATGGCCAAGGGCCGGATCATTCATAGTGGCGGTGCCGAGGTCGCACTGGCGCTTGAGGCGCAGGGCTATCAGCAATATCTCGAGGCGGTGGCATGAGCGAAAGCGTCGCTTTTTCGCCTGCAATCGGGTCTTTTCTCGCACGCGCCCATAAAGGCGAAGCGAGAGAACTCCTGGCCCGTCAGGGTCTGCCCCAGCGTCGTCTCGAGGCGTGGCGCTATACACCGCTGCGCGATGTTGATCGCATCGGGTTCGAGCAGCCGGCGCCCGTTTCGCTGGGCGAGGCGGAAGCCCTTCTGGCGCGCCTTGCTCCCGAGGCTCGCAGCGGCTCTCGTGTCGTGTTCGTCAACGGCGTGCTTGTTCCCGAGCTGACGCGCCTTCCCGAGGCGGTCATCCTGACCGCGCTTGAGGCGCCGCTTTTGGCGGACCGTCCGCTCAGCGTTCTCAACAGCGCCCTGCAGCAGCCGGGTCTGTCCCTGACGGTTCCCGCAGGCATAGAGGCCGGTCAGATCTGTCTCGTCTCTCTGGTTTCGGGGGAAGGGCCGGTTTCGACGCATCTTACGCATCAGGTCACGCTCGAAAAAGAAGCGACCCTGACCCTTCTCGATATCCAGTCGGGTGAAGGCGCCTATCTGGCTAATCCGTCTCTGACGGTATCCGTGGCCGAAGGGGCTCACCTGACCCATCTGCGTGTCCAGCAGGATGATGTGCAGGCTGCGAACCTGGCGCTTGTGAATGCAAGCATTGCCGAGCATGGGACTTATGACAGCTTCACTCTGACGCTCGGCGCCAGGTTGTCGCGTCATGAGGTTCTGGCGCATCTGGGTGGCAAGCATGCGACCGTGCATGTGAATGCGGCGCAGCTTCTGGCTGGTACGCAGCACGCCGATCTGACCTCCGTCATCACCCATGCTGCACCGGACTGCAATTCTCGCCAGACGGTCAAGAACGTGCTGATGGATGCGGCGCATGGTGTTTTTCAGGGCAAGATCTATGTTGATCGTATCGCCCAGAAGACCGATGGCTATCAAATGAATCAGGCGCTGCTTCTGTCCGAAAAGGCGCAGATCGACAGCAAGCCCGAGCTCGAGATCTACGCTGATGACGTCAAGTGCAGCCACGGTGCCACTGTGGGCGCACTCGATGACGAGCAGCTTTTTTATCTGCGGGCGCGTGGTGTACCCTATGAAACCGCGAAAGCCATGCTCGTCCGGGCCTTCCTGCTCGACGCGCTCGCTCTGGTCACCGATGAGGCTGCTTATGCCCTCCTGGACCAGCGCGTCGAAGCCTGGTGGCTGAACAGGGAAGGGTGATCATGTCAGGAGACGTGCTCGACCGTTTCGCGTCCTTGCGGGACCGGTTTCCGATCTTGTCTGAGACAGTTCATGGCCGTCCGCTGGTCTTCCTGGACAGCGCGGCCTCGGCTCAGAAACCGGATAGCGTGATTGCGGCCATGGCTCAGGCCATGCAGCATCAATACGCCAACATCCATCGTGGCCTGCACTGGATGAGCGAGCGCACGACCGAGGCCTATGAATCGGTGCGTACCCAGGCCGCCTTGTTTCTCAAGGCGCCGGATCGCCGTGAAATCATCTTCACGCGTAACAGCACCGAGGCCATCAATCTCGTCGCGCATTCCTATGGCATGTTGCTGAAGCCGGGCCAGGCGATCCTGATTTCCGAGCTGGAGCATCATTCCAATCTCGTTCCGTGGCAGATGCTGCGCGATCGAGCCGGGCTGGAACTCCGCGTGGCGCCGATCACCGAGACCGGGGATCTGGACCTCGACGCTTACGAGAGCCTGCTCTCGGACGGGCGTGTCGGGCTTGTGGCCATCACCCATATGTCGAATGTCCTGGGGACGCTGACGCCGGCGCATGAACTGGCGCGTCTGGCGCATGCGCATGGCGCAAAGATCCTGCTCGATGGGTCGCAGTCAGCCGTGCATCGCGCCATTGATGTGCAGGCGCTCGGGGCGGATTTCTTCGTCTGCACGGGGCACAAGCTCTATGGCCCGACCGGCATCGGGGTGCTCTGGGGCCGGTCCGAGCTGCTCAATGCCATGCCGCCTTTCCTGGGTGGTGGGGAGATGATCGAGAGCGTCAGCTTCGAGAAATCGAGTTGGGCCGGGCTGCCGCATAAATTCGAGGCAGGGACGCCGCCGATCATCGAGGTCATCGGGCTCGGCGCGGCGCTCGCGTTCATGGAAGAGCTGGGTGCCGAAGCGATCACCGCCCATGAAAAGGCGCTCGTGGCCTATACCCGTAACGTGCTGGGCGGCAGTGAGGGCGTGAAGCTCGTTGGCGCGCCTGCCGATCAGGGCGGGGTCGTCTCTTTCATTGTCGATGGGGCGCACCCACATGATCTGGCGGTTCTGCTGGATCGCCAGGGCATTGCCATACGCGCTGGACAGCATTGCGCCGAACCGCTGATCCGTCGGCTCGGGCTCACCGCCACAGCACGGGCGAGCTTTGGCGTTTACACCACACGCGACGATATCGATGCACTGGTCAAGGGCGTTGCGCGCGCCCGACAGATGCTGGTCTGATTGAGGGAGGTCATTCATGTCTGAAGAGGGTCACATCCTGACCAGACCGCTCGGCGCTCCGCCCGAGGAAACCGTTGCTGCAGACCAGGCCGGTGTTCCCGATGAGGACAGCGTCATTTCCGCCATTGCCACGGTCTATGATCCGGAAATCCCGGTCAATATCTACGAGCTGGGGCTCATCTATGCAATCGATCTGCATGATGACGGGCGCGTCGATATCGAAATGACACTTACGGCGCCCAATTGTCCGAGCGCACAGGAATTACCCGAGCAGGTGCGCGAGGCCGTGGCCGCTCTTCCCGGGGTGAGCAAGGCCAGCGTCGCTATCGTCTGGGATCCGCCATGGGATATGAGCCGCATGAGCGACGATGCCCGGCTTGCACTGAACATGTTCTGAACAGGGAAACGAGTATGAGCGCGACACAGACAGAACAGGCCCCGATCAAGGTCGCGGCCCCCCGGGCGCTGCCTCCTCTCATGCGGATGACCGAGCGTGCAGCCTCGCGTCTGAGGAAACTGTATGAAGGCGCAAACAAGGGCCAACTCCTGCGTATCGGGGTGAACACGCGCGGATGCTCGGGCATGTCTTACGACATGAGTTTCGTCGATGCGGCCCTGCCCGGTGATGAGCGTGTGACGGATCATGGGGTGGACGTGCTGGTCGATCGCAAGGCGACCCTGTTTCTGATCGGGACGGTAATGGATTATGAGGTCAAGGATCTCGAATCAGGCTTTACCTTCACCAATCCCAATGAAAAGGGCCGCTGCGGGTGCGGTGAGAGCTTTCACGTCTGACGGCGTGAAAGTCTCTTTTTGCTCTTTGTGAAGCTGACGACGGCTTCAACTTCCGTAGACCAGAGGAACTGGTCGATAACCGAAACGGATAGCACCTCGTATCCCGCTTTCTGCAGAAGAGCAGAGTCTTTCTGGAGCGCTTGCGGGTTGCAACTCACATAGACAATATCCTCCACGCCGGAGCGTGCGATATGGTCCATCTGGATCAACGCTCCCGCATGGGGCGGATCGAGCACGACCACGCGGGCCTTGGTGAATTCCTTGGCGATCAGGGGCTGGCGTGTCAGATCGCGGTGCGTTGTTTCGATTCTCTGACCGATCGCCCCTGATTTGAGGGCTGAGATCGCCTCGAAATGCCCTTCATAGGCGAAAACGCGCCCTTTCTGGGCCATGGGAACCGTCAACGTACCAAAGCCCGCGAAGAGCTCAACGATAGGATCGCGCCTGTTCAGCGAGGGCAGCGCATCGAGCACTGCCTGAGCGATGGCGCTCTCACTCTGTTCCGTCGCTTGCAGGAACCCGCCAGGGGGCGGGCACAGCTTGACCGCACCGAAGGCATGGAAGACGGGTCCCTGCTGAGCGACGATCTCGAATCCCTGCTCGGGGCGGCGCCTCGACTTCCATGAGATACGGGGAATCCTGTGATCCCGCCCGAACGCCGCGAGTTTTACGCGGTCGGTCGGCGCCAACGCAGAATCGGTCGAGAGCAGAATATCCGGACCCGAACTGTAGAGATTGATCTGGAGATCACCGCCTCCTGTCACTGCGCCGAGCGAAGACAGGACGTGGCGCAACGGGTCGAGCAGCGCCAGGAGCGCAGGATGCACGACATGGCACTCTGTCATGTCGACGACATCGCCGTGACGGCGATGGAGGCCGAGAACGAGTCGACCCGGCTGCCGCTGGAAGGCCAGATCGATACGGCGGCGCGTCTCGGGAGGGACCTGGACGGAGGTGACGCGCGGGAGCGTGCGGAAGCCTGCCCGTTCAAGAGCGTGGCGCACAAGCGCGGTTTTCCAGTCGAGCAATGCGGGGAGGGCAGTGGTCTGCATGGAACAACCACCGCACTGCCCGAAGAGCGCGCAGACGGGCGATACGCGTTCAGGGGAAGGGGAAAGCAGGTCGAGCACCTCGACCTGCCGGTCATCCCCCACGCGAAGACGCATCCGGTCACCCGGCACGGCGTGAGGGATGTAGGCGGGCTTGTCATCAATCAGCACAAGCCCGTCGCCATTCGCGCCAAAGGCGCGAATTTCGGCTTCAACGATACTGGGCATCAGGGATCAGACTGTGCCGCGATGCTGGATCGGTCCGACCTGCTCGTCCTGCTCGATGCGCCGATTGCGGCGCGGCAAGAGCATGAAGGCAGGCGTTTCATGGCCGAACCCGGTGCGCGGCGTATCGTGATCGAAGGACGAGGTAGGGGCCACAGAGCCGCGCTCAGCCCGGACTTCCTGCTTTGGCGCGGCTTCTTGACGCGGCGCTTCCTGAGGTGCAACCCGGTCACGGTCACGGTCACGGTCACGGTCACGGTCACGGTCACGGTCACGGTCACGGTCACGGTCACGGTCACGGTCACGGTCACGGCTCTCGCCATGGCGGTTGTGACGGCCACCGCGATCCTTCCCTTGACGGCGCTCCCGGCGCTCCGGCTGAGCGCCGTCCTGCTCCGGATCGGCCCAGGGCAGGGTCTCGATACCGTCGATCTCAATCATTGGAAGCGGGGCGTGCTTCAGCTTCTCGATCGCCTCGGCCAGCTGCTTCTGGCGCGGCGTAGCGAGGCTGAATGCATGGCCGGTCTTGCCTGCACGACCGGTGCGTCCAATACGGTGGATGTAATCCTCTGCATTGAACGGCAGGTCGAAATTGAACACATGCGAAAGCCCGCCGATATCGATGCCGCGCGCGGCTACATCGGAGCAGACAAGGATCTGCAGTTCACCCGCCTTGAAACGCTCGAGCGTCTTGAAACGCAGCGACTGAGCCAGATCGCCATGGAGATGACCGACCGCGAAACCATGCTTGTGCAGCGACTTGTAGAGGACATCGACATCGCGCTTGCGATTGCAGAACACGATGGCGTTCTGCACGTTCTCGCGCTTCAGCAGCTTGCGCAGAACGCGGCGCTTGTCGGCCTCGTCGACGACGAGAAGCGCTTCTTCGATGGTTGTCGCGACCGAGGAGGGGCGTGATACCGTAATCTCTTCCGGCAGATGCAGGAATTGATCGGCCAGTGTGCGGATTTCCGGCGCCATGGTTGCCGAGAAAAGCAGTGTCTGACGACGAACGGGCAGCATGGAGACGATACGGGTGATATCGGGGATGAACCCCATATCGAGCATGCGATCGGCTTCATCGATCACGAGAATGCTTGTATGGGTCAGCAATAGCCCGCCACGATCGAACAGATCCATCAGGCGGCCCGGCGTTGCAATGAGGATATCCACGCCTTGGTTCAGCACCGCGCGCTGATCGGCCATGCTCTCGCCGCCAATCAGCAGGGCGTGGTTCAGGCGCAGATGCTTGCCGTAAAGGGTCAGGTTCTCCGCTACCTGAAGCGCGAGTTCACGCGTCGGCTCCAGAATCAGGGAGCGCGGCATGCGTGCGCGGGCGCGCGATCCGGCCAGACGCTCGAGCATTGGAAGCGTGAAAGAGGCCGTCTTGCCCGTTCCCGTCTGGGCCACGCCAAGCACGTCCTGACCGCCCAGAACCACAGGGATAGCCCGGGCCTGGATCGGGGTTGGATGCTCGTACCCCATTTCCTCAATGGCGCGCATGATCGGCGTGGAAAGGCCGAGTTCGGAGAAAAGCGGCTTGGGCGCGTCGACAAGAGCCTTCATCGCCTCATCGAGAGGCGCAGCCGCGATCTCGGTTTCGGGCGCTGGGGCGGTTTCAGCAGTGGGTGCTGAAGAGCCTTCCGCGCTCTTGCGGCCACTGCGTCGGCGACGCCCACGCGAGGCGGCCTGAGCCTCCGCCGGGGCTTCATCGGAGGGTTGGGCAACGACGGAAGAGACTGGCTCGGTCTTCTCTACGGGATTCGGGGCGATTTCCGGCGCATTTTCCTGCGCGTCGGCTTTTGCCTTGGCATCCTTCACCGCGGCGCGACGGGCCGGTGCAGCGGTCGTGCTCGCGGCATTGCGCTTGCGTCCTGGACGCCCCTTTGCCGGGGCTGCGTCACGGGGGAGCTCGGCAGGGGGCTCCCCCTGTGTCTCGGCTGCGGCCTCGGCAGGCTTTGCTTTCGCCGCCTTTGCGGCGATTTCCTTTGCCGGGGAGGTCTTCGCTGTGGCCTTCGGGCCGGGCTTGCGGCCGCGCGCAGGCTTTGCCGCCTCAGACTCTGCCGGGCTCGGCACGGGGGCCTCGACCACAGGCGCTACGACCGGATTTTTGCGCGGGCGACCGCGACCACGCTTGATGGGCGGTGCTTCAGTCGTAGGCATCGCGGCAGTGACGGGCTCGGATTTGACCTCGGAAGCCTTGGCGGCAACCGCTTTCGCTGGGGCCTTGGTCGCCCTGGGCTTCGTTGATTTGACAGAGTCCGCCTCTACACCGGTCTTCACTGCCTTGACGGGCTTGCTCAACGCCGCTTTCGTCGCGGTGCCAGGTGCTTTCGTCGTTGCAGTCCTTGGCTTACGAGCAGATTTGACCTTGGTAGCACCGGTCTCTGTTGCGGGCTGCGCGTCGCGCGGCTGCGTGTCAGACACAGTCTCCATCACGGGGAGTTCCGTCTTCGAGGTGGAACGTTTCTTGCGTGTGGGGGAGGTCTTTGCGGAACCTGCGATCGATTTTGCGGTCAAACTGCTCTCTGATAACTTTGGAGGTCTAGAAATGATGCGATGCGTCGGCACGGCATATTTACAGAGCGGCCAGCTGAGATGGCTGGCCAATCGCCTGTGCGTTATCTGGAAATCCCGCAAAAGGCAAGGTTTTACGGTATCCTAGCCAGAGGGGACGCCGCAAGGCATCGCGACCCATGATCTGTGGTTGAAACGGCAGGGCTTCGTCAGGTCAGACATTACCGCCCATGGCGGCGAAAAACACCGTGAGAACTCCGATCGCTACCATCAGCATCACGCGCTTGCGCACGGCGTCGAACAGTGCGGGTTGGGGGCGTATGGCGCGGCGCAGGCTCTGAAACGGCCCGAGATAGGCATTGACGAAAACCAGGGCCATGACCAATGCAAGCCCCTGCATGATATTGATCGGCAGGCTCATCGTCGCAAAGCCGCCAGCGTGAATGACGAGCAGCCATCCCGTGATCAGAGCCGTTGGAATGATGTGCAGGAGCGCACGGAAATAGCGTGCGATCAACTGGATCTGGACATTCTGGCGCTGCGCCGGCTCGAGCAGGGCCACCGTGCTGCGGCTTACGAGCGCCGCATACAGCCCGCCGCCAATCCAATAGGCCATGCATAGAAGATGCAGCGCGAGGATGACGCTCCACAGATACGGGTTGGACATGAATGCTCCACAAGAAATCAGGGCCAGGGGTGCTCGTCCCTCAAAAGGGCGGGATCATGCATACCGGCGGTTTAATGCAACGTTCCCTAGCAGTCTGCGCAAAATCATCAACAGCGGAGTAAGCCCCAGATGCGTTCAGTCCTGCGTTTTTCCCTTCCGACGCCTGCGCAATGCGCCGCCATGGATGCCATGGCCAGCCGTTCGACCGGAATCAGCGCCCTGATGGAGCGCGCGGGCTGGGTCGTCGCGCAGGCAGTTCGCGCACGCTATGCCCCATGTCGCGTGCTGGTGCTGTGCGGTCCCGGCAATAATGGAGGAGATGGCTATGTAGCTGCGCGTTACCTGGAACGGGCCGGCTGGCCAGTGCAGGTTGCCCCACTGGCCGAGCCGCGGGCAGGCAGTCCTGCGGCGGAGGCAGCCGAACGCTTCCGGGGTAATCGTGTTGACTTCACGGCTGCGAATGCTGCCAGAGCGGATCTGGTGATCGATGCGATTTTTGGAGCAGGGCTCGACCGGGCGCCCTCCGATGCCATCATGGCAGTGCTTTCAGCGTCGCGCAGACTGATTGCCGTTGACCTGCCGAGCTTTGTGAATGGCCTGACCGGCGCTCTGCTCGTCGAGGGGCCGCAGTATGAGGGCAGCGTGACTTTTGTCAGGCCCAAACCCGGTCATGTGCTCTATCCCGGTCGCGCATCGTGTGGCGACATTGTTTGCGCGGATATCGGGATGCCGCAGGATTGCCTAACTCATGCAAAGCCGAATCTCTTTCTCAACCAGCCGGGGCTCTGGTCTATCCCCGAGATGACCCCTCAGGACCATAAATACAGCAGGGGTGTCGTCAGCCTTTGCGCCGGACAAGTTATGCCGGGGGCAACGCGTCTCGCGGCGGCGGGTGCCCGTGCCAGTGGGGCGGGGCTCGTGCGCATCAGCGCCGGAGCGAGTGCCGAAGCCTACAGGCTGGGCGCACCGGGACTCGTGATCGACGAAGAACCGCTCGATGCTTTGCTCGGGGACCCCAGGCGCGAAACATGGCTCTGCGGGCCTGGGCTGACCCCTGGAGAGGTTGCGAAGAGCCTGCCGCAGCTGATTGCGGCCGGGAAATGCATTCTTGCCGATGCTGGGGCGCTGGGCTGGGCTGCCGATGCACCGGAGAAGCTGGCTGGCGTAGCAGTCATCACGCCTCATATCGGAGAATTTACCAAACTCTTCGGGGCGCCGGGTGAGGATATCGTGAGTGCGACGCGAGACGCCGCGAAACGCATCGGGGCGGTGGTGCTGCTCAAGGGGGCGGTTAGCGTGATCGCCGCCCCTGATGGCCGCGCTGCCCTTAATGATCATGCAAGCCCGGCTCTGGCTACGGCGGGTTCCGGCGATACGCTGGCCGGTGTGATTGGAACTCTACTTGCAGCGGGCATGCCTCATTGGGAGGCCGCCTGTGCGGGGGCTTGGCTCCATGGCGAGGCAGGGTTGCGCGCCGGAAATTGGCCCATAGTCGAGGCGCTGGACGCCCATCTGGGCGATGCCCGCGCCGAGGCCATCGATCGGGCGCGGCGCCTGTCTTGTGAAAAGGATGATCTTGCTGTAAAGCGGCGCGCTTGACGGTGCAGCTCTGGCTGAACCGAGTGTGTGCGGGCGTGGTGGAATTGGCAGACACGCCAGATTTAGGTTCTGGTGGCGCAAGTCGTGGGGGTTCAAGTCCCTCCGCCCGTACCAAAAATTTCTCCTTAGTCGGGGCTTCCTGCCTTGCCCGTGCTGCGATGAAGCCGGGTGCGGGGCCCCGATGGCAACCCGGTCAATAGAGGATCGCCTGACAGATGCAGGTTACCCAAACGCAATCCGAAGGTCTGAAGCGCGGCTTTACCGTCACTGTGCCGGCTGGCGATCTGGAGGCGCGACGCGCCGCTCGTCTCGCCGAGCTCGGCCGCACCATCAACCTGCCTGGCTTCCGCCCCGGCAAGGTGCCCGCCTCGCTGGTCAAGCAGCGTTATGGCGCCGCCCTGAATGGCGAGATCCTCGAGCAGGCCGTCAACGAAGCCACCAACAAGGTGCTCGAAGACAACAAGCTGCGCCCGGCTGTCCAGCCGAAGGTGGAGCTGGTTTCCGGTGGTGAGGGCGAAGGCGATCTGGAATTCAAGATCGACCTCGAAGTGCTACCCGAAATCTCTGTTCCTGACCTGTCTGGTCTCGAACTGACCCGCCTGACGGCCAAGCCGAGCGATGAGACGATCGACAAGGCACTCGCCGAGCTTGCCAAGCGCCAGCGCAACTTCGAGACGATCGAGGAAGACCGCGCTGCTGGCACGGGTGATGTCGTGAACTGCGACTTCGTCGGCAAGCTCGACGGCACGCCGTTCGATGGTGGTACGGCGCAGGACGTCAATGTCGAAATCGGTGGCGAGGGCTTCATCCCTGGGTTCGCCGAGCAGCTCGAAGGCATGAAGGCTGGCGAAGAGAAGGTGATCACGGTCACGTTCCCCGCCGAGTATCAGGCCAAGGAACTGGCTGGCAAGGAAGCGACTTTCGACATCAAGGCGAATGCGCTCAAGACCCCGGTCGATCCGGCGCTTGATGACGAACTCGCCAAGAAGATCGGTTTCGAAAACATCGCTCAGGTGCGCGACATCATCGTCAAGCAGGCGGAAGGCGAGTACGGCCAGCTGTCGCGTCTGCGCATCAAGCGCGAGCTGCTGGATGCCCTGTCAGGCAAGACCGATTTCGAAGCGCCCGAAAGCATGGTCGAGAGCGAGTTCGGCCAGATCTGGCAGCGCGTGGAGCAGGATCGCGCCTCGGGTGAGATGGATGAGGAAGACGCGGGCAAGGATGAAGACACCCTGCGCGCCGATTACCGCAAGATTGCCGAGCGCCGCGTCAAGCTGGGTCTGCTCCTGGCAGAGATCGGCCGTACCAAGGAAATCACGGTCACCCGTGAAGAACTGATGCAGGCGGTTCGTCAGGAAGCCATGCGCTACCCCGGTCAGGAGCAGGCCGTTTTCGAGTTCTTCGGCAAGAACCCGCAGGCAGCCGACGGTCTGCGCGGCCCGATCCTGGAGAACAAGGTCGTCGATTACCTGATCGAGCTGGCCAAGGTCACCGACAAGGAAGTGACGCCGGAAGAGCTGGCCGAAATCCCGCCCGCCGATCTCTGATCGGCTGAGTCGCACCGCGACTCTTGGAGTCCGTTCGTTTTTTGACGGACGGGCTCTAGGCGTTCATGGTGGCCATACCAAGATGAGAGAAGTCACGCACCGGCCCTGATGGGGCCGGTGCCAGTTAGGAACGGAAATGGCCATGAGGGATCGCGATCCTGTCGAGATCTTCAACAACGCGCTCGTACCGATGGTCGTCGAGCAGACGTCACGCGGCGAACGCGCTTTCGATATCTATTCCCGCCTGCTTCAGGAGCGGATCATCTTTCTGACAGGCCCTGTCTATGACCAGGTGGCCGCTGTCATCTCGGCCCAGCTCCTGTATCTTGAGAGCGTGAACCCGAGCAAGGAAATTTCCTTCTACATCAATAGCCCCGGCGGTGTGGTTTCGGCCGGTCTCGCCATGTATGACACCATGCAGTATATCCGCTGCCCCGTGAGCACGGTGTGCATTGGTCAGGCCGCTTCCATGGGATCGCTGCTTCTGGCAGCCGGTGAGAAGGGACGTCGTTTCTGTTTGCCCAATGCGCGCGTGATGGTGCATCAGCCCTCCGGCGGCGCTCAGGGGCAGGCTTCCGACATCGAGATTCAGGCGCGCGAGATTCTCGAGATCCGCAAGCGCCTGAACGAGATCTATCGCCACCATACGGGCCGCAGCCTAGAGGAAATCGAGCAGAAGCTCGAGCGCGATACCTATCTCTCGGCTGACGAGGCTAAGGCTTTCGGGCTGGTGGACGAGGTCGTTCAGGCTCGCCCCAAGAGTGTTGCCGAGCAGGGCTGATCCTGCTTTCCGGTTGTGAGGTCCGGCCCTCCTGCCGGGCCACTTGCTGGGTTTTCAGGCCCTGCATCGCCCCCATGCCAAGTATCCTATTATTGCCCCGTGCCGGGAGGGGCTTGCCGGGCTCTCGCTGCCTGGCCTAAGTTTGGAATTCCCCCGACGCGACGTGACCTCACGGTCGCCCGGGTCGGGGAGGAGGAGCAACGATGACGAACAAGACCGGCGATTCGAAAAACACCCTGTATTGCTCGTTCTGCGGCAAATCGCAGAATGAGGTACGCAAGCTCATTGCCGGTCCAACCGTCTTCATCTGCGATGAATGCGTCGAACTGTGCATGGATATCATCCGCGAAGAGCACAAGACGCATCTTGTGAAGTCGCGCGACGGTGTGCCGACCCCCAAGGAAATCTGCAAGGTTCTCGATGACTATGTGATCGGTCAGTTCATCGCCAAACGTGCGCTGTCTGTGGCTGTCCACAACCATTACAAGCGTCTGGCGCATGCCCAGAAGAGCAATGATATCGAGATTGCAAAGTCCAATATCATGCTTATCGGTCCGACCGGATCGGGCAAGACCCTGCTGGCCCAGACACTGGCACGTATTCTCGATGTGCCCTTCACGATGGCCGATGCCACCACATTGACCGAAGCCGGTTATGTGGGTGAGGACGTCGAGAATATCATTCTGAAGCTGCTTCAGGCCGCCGATTACAATGTCGAGCGCGCTCAGCGCGGCATCGTCTATATCGATGAGATCGACAAGATCTCGCGCAAATCCGACAACCCGTCGATCACGCGCGACGTGAGCGGGGAGGGCGTGCAGCAGGCGCTTCTGAAGCTGATGGAGGGCACGGTTGCATCCGTGCCGCCACAGGGCGGCCGCAAGCATCCGCAGCAGGAATTCCTGCAGGTCGACACGACCAACATGCTCTTCATCTGTGGCGGTGCCTTTGCCGGGCTGGACAAGATCATCTCGGCGCGCGGCAAAGGGTCGGGCATTGGCTTTGGGGCCGATGTGCAGAACCCCGATGACCGTCGCCTGGGTGCCGTCCTGCACGACGTCGAGCCCGAGGATCTGCTCAAATTCGGTCTGATCCCCGAGTTCATCGGTCGTCTGCCTGTGGTCGCCACGCTTGAGGATCTGGACGAGGACACGCTGGTCGCCATCCTGTCCAAGCCCAAGAATGCGCTCGTGAAGCAGTATCAGCGCCTCTTCCAGATGGAGGGTGTGGCTCTAACCTTCACCGATGACGCGCTCGTGCAGATCGCGCAACGCGCGATCGCCCGCAAAACGGGCGCGCGCGGATTGCGCTCGATCATGGAAGCCATTCTGCTCGGTACCATGTTCGATCTCCCCGGCCTCGATGGCGTTGAGGAGGTCGTGATCAACAAGGATGTCGCTGAAAATCGTGCGGCGCCTGTCTATGTTTACGGCAGTGGCAAGGCCAGCGAACCGGCTGAGCAGTCTGCCTGACCCTGCAGGGCAAAACCGGAGGGTCGCCTTGCCGCAGCGCTCCTCCGTTCTCATATACAAGGTCGCTGCCTGGACAGGCAGCGCTGACGCGGCGTCGTTCACGCCATATTTCGGGTGACCATGCCGAGATCGTCCTCGAGGAGATCAATATTCCATGACTGAGAAAAAGAGGAAGACTGCGGTGGCCAAGCTGAACACCGCATCCCGTGCGGAAGAGGCCAAGGCCAAGACTGTCGAGACGATTGCTGTCCTGCCCCTGCGCGATATTGTCGTCTTCCCGCACATGATTGTTCCGCTCTTTGTCGGGCGTGAGAAGTCGGTCCGCGCCCTGGAGGCGGTGACCCGTGACAACAAGCAGATCCTTCTGGTTGCGCAGAAGAACGCCGCGCAGGATGATCCGCCGGCCGAGGACATCTATCGCTTCGGTACGGTTTCGACGATCCTGCAGCTGTTGAAATTGCCCGATGGAACGGTGAAGGTACTGGTCGAGGGAATTCGACGCGCCCGGATCAAGGAATTCCACGATGTTGACGGCCATTTCGAAGCCGAGATCGAGGAAGTCGAAGATACCCACGAAGCCGGCAGTGAGGCCGAGGCTCTTGGCCGCACGGCGATCTCCCAGTTTGAGCAGTATATCAAGCTCAACAAGAAGATCGCACCGGAAGTCATGGTCTCGCTGAACCAGATCGAGGACCTCTCGAAGCTGGCCGATACGATTGCGAGCCATCTAAATCTCAAGATCGCCGAAAAACAGGAGATCCTGGAAGGCGGTTCAGTCAGTCAGCGTCTGGAGCAGGTTTTCGCTCATATGGAGCAGGAAATCGGCGTTCTGCAGGTCGAGAAGAAGATTCGCAACCGCGTCAAGCGCCAGATGGAAAAGACGCAGCGCGAATACTATCTGAACGAGCAGCTCAAGGCGATCCAGAAGGAACTGGGTGAGGGCGAGGACGGTCGAGACGAGACGGCTGAGATCGAGGAACGTATCGCCAAGACGAAGCTCAGCAAGGAAGCACGCGAAAAGGCGCTGGGTGAGTTGCGCAAGCTGCGTGGCATGAGCCCGATGTCCGCTGAGTCCACCGTTGTGCGCAATTACCTGGACTGGATTTTGTCCATCCCCTGGAAAAAGCGCTCCAAGGTGTCTCGCGATTTCGCCGCAGCGGAAGAAGTGCTCGAATCCGAGCATTATGGGTTGGAGAAGGTCAAGGAACGCATTCTCGAGTATCTGGCGGTGCAGACGCGCTCGCAGAAGCTCAAAGGGCCGATCCTTTGCCTCGTCGGGCCTCCGGGCGTCGGAAAGACCTCTCTCGCGCGTTCTATCGCCAAGGCGACAGGCCGTCAGTATGTGCGCATATCGTTGGGTGGCGTGCATGACGAGTCCGAAATTCGCGGTCACCGTCGCACCTATATCGGGTCGATGCCGGGCAAGATCGTGCAGGGCATGAAAAAGGCCAAGACGTCGAACCCGCTCTTCCTGCTCGATGAAATCGACAAGATGGGGTCGGACTGGCGTGGCGATCCGTCCTCGGCGCTGCTCGAGGTGCTGGACCCAGAGCAGAACAGCACGTTCAACGATCATTATCTCGAGGTGGATTACGATCTGTCGGATGTGATGTTCGTGACGACGGCGAACAGCCTCAATATGCCCCAGCCTTTGCTGGATCGCATGGAGGTCATCCGCCTGTCGGGCTATACCGAGGATGAGAAGGTCGAGATTGCCCGACGTCATCTGGTGGGCAAGCAGGCCGAGGCGCATAACCTCAAGCCGCATGAATGGTCGATCAGCGACGCCGCGCTGCGCAGCCTGATCCAGCATTACACCCGCGAGGCTGGTGTCCGTAACCTCGAGCGCGAGATTGCCAAGATCGCGCGCCGCGTGGTCAAGCGTCTGGTCACGTCTTCGGTCGAGACGATTGCCGTCACCCCGGAGAATCTGGGCGAGTTCTCAGGTATTCGTCGCTTCAAGCATGGTGAGACTGAGTCGGAAGATCTGGTCGGCATGGTGTCAGGTCTGGCCTGGACCGAGGTCGGCGGTGAAATCCTGACCATCGAGAGTGTGATGCTGCCGGGTAAGGGCCATGTGAAGGCCACGGGCAAGCTGGGCGAGGTGATGCAGGAGAGTGTGTCCGCAGCTGTCTCTTACGTGCGCTCGCGGGCCCAGACCTTCGGCATCAAGCCTTCGCTGTTCGAGAAGCGCGATATTCATGTGCATGTCCCCGAAGGGGCAACCCCGAAGGATGGTCCGTCCGCTGGCGTGGCCATGGCGACCTCCATCGTCAGCGTCATGACCGGGATTGCCATTAAGCGCGACGTCGCGATGACGGGTGAGATCACCCTGCGCGGGCGGGTGCTCGAAATCGGCGGGTTGAAGGAGAAGCTGCTGGCGGCAACGCGTGCCGGAATTGCGACCGTTTTCATCCCGAAGGATAACGAAAAGGATCTGGCCGAAATTCCGGCTAACGTGAAAGATGCTTTGACGATCATCCCCGTTTCCCACGTCGATCAGGTTCTTGCCGCGGCACTCGTGCGGCCGCCTGAGGCAATCGAATGGGACGAGGAGGAAGACGTCCCTGCGGCACGAGCGGCAGAGAGCCTCTCCAGCCAGTTGCCACATTGAAGGGCATCTCGTCTCCAACATCAAACAAAGGCCGCCCCTTCTGGGCGGCCTTTGTCGTTTGAGGCGGTGGATCCTCTCCTGATCGGCCCGAGGGCGGTGCAGGAAAGACGCATCAGGGGTCAAAGCGTTAATTGGCCCGCCCGGGGCGTTATCTGCGCTGTTGACGTTAGGGAAAACGCCTTCATAGTGCGGTGCATGAACCGCCGAGGGATCGGCATCGCAACGGATCACGACGAATTCTAAAAGGGAATGAGATGGACAAGCCGCTGAACAAACAGGAGCTCATTGCGGCCGTCGCGGAGAAGACCGATCTTCCCAAGGCGAAGGCGGGCGACGTGGTCGAAGCCCTGTTCTCGAGCATCGAAGAGGCGCTGGCCCGCAAGCAGGAAGTCCGCCTTGTCGGATTTGGCTCCTTCGTGACCGCCACGCGCAAGGCGGCCAAGGGGCGTAATCCGCGCACGGGTGAGGAAATTGATATCCCCGCTTCGGTTTCTGTCCGTTTCCGCCCCGGCAAGGGCTTGAAGGATGCCGTCAGTTAACGTATCCCCTGTTTCACAACAGGCGGCGATTCGTTTTCGCCTGTTCTGAGGGCGATTAGCTCAGCGGTAGAGCGTCTCGTTTACACCGAGAGGGTCGGCGGTTCAATCCCGTCATCGCCCACCATTCCTCAGACTACGGAAGCGCGATGAGCCTGACACCAGGCTTTCCCTGGACCTTGACCTGTCACGAGACACTGGGGTCCACCTCCGATACCTGCAAGTTCGATGCAGAAAATGGCGCGCCGAATGGTAGTGCCGTCCTGGCTTTTCGCCAGAGCGCGGGGCGTGGCACACGAGGGCGCGTCTGGAGTGCTCCCGAGGGCAATCTCTCCTTTTCGTTCATCTGCCGTCATCCGCGTATCGAGGCGCTCGTTCTGGCCATGCCATTTCTCGTGGCGGTCGCCCTGCATGATGCGCTCTCTTCCCATTTGCCCGGCGTTTCTTTGCGGCTCAAATGGCCCAATGACGTGCAGTGCGACGGGGCCAAACTCAGTGGGGTTCTGATCGAGCGGGGTGGCCAGGGTACGGAAGCCTGGATCGTGACCGGCATCGGCGCCAATCTGAAATCCGCCCCTCAGATCGAAGGGCGTCAAACGGTCTCGATAGCCGCTCTCGGCGGGTCGGTGGAGCCGGAGCAGCTTGCGCGGGATATCCTGACCCAATTCGGGGTATGGCTTGCCCGGTGGGAGCGCGATGGTTTTGCGCCTGTGCGCGCCGCCTGGCTGGACCGTGCGCATGAGCCGGGTTCGCGGCTTGCGGTCCAGAGGGGGGGGGACTATATTGAGGGTTTCTTCGCGGGTCTCGATGAGTGCGGTCGGCTTCTCCTTCAGACCGACCGGGACGAGGTTCAGACGGTCGCGGCGGGGGATATTCTGTTGCTTGGGTGAAGGATGGTCTGTGCTCCTCGTTGTCGATGCCGGTAATACGAACATTGTCTTTGCCGTCCATGACGGGAAGGATTGGCGTGGCACATGGCGTATCTCGACGAATGACCAGCGGACCTCTGACGAATACGCTGTCTGGCTTCTGGGACTGATCGAACTCTCCAATCTCAACCATCGCGCCATCTCCCGTGCCATCATCGGGACCGTGGTTCCCGCCGCGCTGTATCACCTGCGGCGTCTCTGTCGCGAATGGCTCGATATAGAGCCGCTTATTGCCAATAACGCGCTGGACTGGGGTTGCCCGGTCAAGGTCGACACACCGGCCGAAGTTGGTGTGGATCGGCGCCTCAACGGCCTCGCGGCCCAGCATTTTTTCGGTGGCCCTCTTGTGGTGGTCGATTTCGGGACCGCGACGACTTTCGACGTGGTCGATGAGGAGGGCGCATTTTGCGGCGGGGCGATTGCACCGGGAGTCAATCTGTCGCTCGAGGCGCTCCATCAGGCTGCCGCGCGACTGCCGCGCATCAGCGTTGGGCGCCCGTCCTCGGCGATCGGACGCAGCACCACTGTTGCCATGCGATCAGGGCTTTTCTGGGGTTATGTTGGTCTGGTGGAAGGAATTGTCTCGCGCATTGCGCTTGAGATGGCCACACCGATCAAGGTGATCGCCACAGGCGGCCTTGCCCCGCTTTTTTCTGAGGGAACAGATCTGTTCCAGCATGTTGCCCCAACACTCACGCTCGACGGGCTGCGCCTTCTGGCTGCGCGCAATGCCACGGGCGAATTTATTCCGGCACCAGGATGAAGGTGCGTTTTCTGACTCTTTTAGGACTATTCAATGAGCATTACTGAAAAAGGTCTGGCCTTCCTGCCGCTCGGCGGGACAGGTGAGATCGGCATGAATTTCAACCTGTACTGTCTCGATGGCAAATGGCTCGCCATTGATTGCGGTATCGGGTTTTCGGGCAATGATACGCCTGAAGCCGAAATCCTCATGCCTGACCCACTTTTCATCGCCGAGCGACACAAGAGCCTGTGCGGTCTCGTGATCACCCATGCGCATGAAGACCATCTCGGCGCCGTCGCGCATCTCTGGCCGCAGTTGCGCTGCCCGATCTACGCCACACCTTTTGCAAGCGCCGTCTTGCGTCGCAAGCTGGGAGAAGCGCATCTGCTGTCGCAGGTGACGATTCATACGATCCCGATGGGCGGGCATTTTGCGGTCGGGCCGTTTGACCTGCAATTCATCAATGTCACCCATTCTGTGCCCGAGGCCCAGTCGCTGGTGCTGCGCACCCCCTATGGCACGATCGTGCACACAGGCGACCTGAAGCTGGATCGCGAGCCTGTAGTGGGCCCCCTGACCGATCTCGATGCTTTCAAGGCTGTGGGCGATGAGGGCGTTCTGGCCATGGTATGCGACAGCACCAATGTCTTCCGTGACGGGATTTCCGGTACGGAAGGCCAGGTGCGGGACTCCATGGCCGATTTGATCAAGACGCTGCATGGCCGCGTCGCCATCACCTGCTTTGCCAGTAACGTCGCACGTGTCGAGAGCATCGCGCGCGCTGCCAAGGCGGCCGGACGTCAGGTGATGGTTGTCGGGCGCTCTTTGCGTAATCTCGAGGTTGCCGCGCGCGAATGCGGCTATCTCCGGGATATCCCGCCTTTCCTCGATGAGCGTGAGGCGAATTCGGTGCCCGATAACCGGCTGCTGATGATCATCACGGGTAGCCAGGGCGAGCCTCGCTCGGCCCTGTCGCGCATCGCTTCGGACGTCCATCCCAATATCGCGCTGGGTGAGGGCGATACGGTCATCTACTCATCGCGCATGATTCCCGGCAATGAGCAGGCGGTCATGGCGGTGCAGGATAATCTTACCCGTCGCGGCGCCAC
Source organism: Asaia sp. W19 (assembly GCF_003994335.1). Taxonomy (GTDB): domain Bacteria; phylum Pseudomonadota; class Alphaproteobacteria; order Acetobacterales; family Acetobacteraceae; genus Asaia. Next base: position 111,348 of record NZ_PNQZ01000059.1, on the reverse strand, counting down.
AGTGCTGACCGACAAGGACCATCTGGTCCATGTGTCGGGCCATGCCACGGCGGATGATCTGCGTCATCTCTACAGCCTTGTGCGCCCCAAGCTGAGCGTTCCGACCCATGGTGAATGGCGCCATCTGACGGCTCACGCGGCCCTCGCCCGTGAAACCGGGGCCGAGGCGATCCTGCTCGAAGACGGGGATCTGCTGCGACTGGGCCCGGACCATGCAGAGGTGGTGGATACGGCCCCGACGGGTCGTCTGGCGCTCGATGGCGGGCGTCTGCTGCCCATGACCGGCGGCGTTCTGGCGGCGCGTCGCAAGATGCTGTTCAACGGCATGGTCATCGCGAGCTTCGCGGTTGACGATGAGGGATATGTTATTGGCATGCCTAAGATCAGCGCCCCCGGCCTTCTCGAGTCAGAGGACCCTGAAAGCACGCGCATCTCGGAGGAGTTCGCAGATGCCATCGACGAGATCCCTGATGATCTGCGCCAGGACGACGATGCCTTCCGCGACGCGGCCAAGACGGCTCTGCGCCGTGCATTGGGGCGCAAGCTCCAGAAGCGCCCTCTGGTCGATGTCCATCTGCTACGGGTCTAATTCCGCAGCCTCAGCTACCACCGCGCCCTGACGGGCGCGCCATTTTTCTTTTCCAGAACGGTCATTCACGATGCGCCTGTCCCGCAGCTTCCTGCCCACCCTCAAAGAAGTGCCCGCCGAGGCCCAGATCGCCTCGCATCGACTGATGCTGCGCGCCGGTCTCGTGCGTCAGACGTCGGCGGGCATCTACGCCTGGCTTCCGGCAGGTCTGCGCGTGCTGCGCAATATCGAGCAGATCGTACGGGAAGAGCAGAACGCCATCGGCGCGCAGGAAGTGCTGATGCCGACCGTCCAGTCTTCCGAGTTGTGGAAGCGCTCTGGCCGTTACGACGCCTATGGCCCGGAAATGCTGCGTATCCGCGACCGGCAGGACCGCGAGCTGCTTTATGGACCGACCAATGAGGAAATGATCACCGATCTGTTCGGTCAGGCGGTCAAATCCTATCGTGAGCTGCCTCAGGCGCTTTATCACGTACAGTGGAAGTTCCGCGATGAGCTCCGCCCCCGTTTTGGCGTGATGCGTGGCCGTGAATTCTTCATGAAGGATGCCTATTCTTTCGATGCGTCCTATGAGGACGCCGTTGCGGCCTATCGCCGCATGATGCTGGCTTATCTGCGCACCTTCCAGCGTCTGGGCGTGCGCGCCGTCCCGATGAAAGCCGATACCGGGCCGATCGGTGGCGATCTGAGCCATGAATTCCTGGTGCTGGCCCCCACGGGTGAGAGCGGCGTCTTTTTCGACGCAGCCCTCGAGGAGCAGGACTGGCTGCATGAAGCGGTCGATATCGCCGACCATGCGAGCCTTGACGCCTTCTTCAGCGGCGTCACGAAATTCTATGCCGCCACCGACGAGATGCATGACGAGAAGGCGTGGGAGGACGTGCCCGCCGAGCGTCGTCGTGAAGGGCGCGGTATCGAGGTCGGGCATATCTTCTATTTCGGTACCAAATACACCGAGTCCATGGGGATCTCGGTCAGCGGTGCCGATGGCAACCAGTTCTTCCCGGAGATGGGTTCGTACGGCATTGGCGTGTCGCGCCTCGTCGGAGCCATTATCGAAGCCAGCCATGACGAGGCCGGTATCATCTGGCCGGACTCGGTTGCGCCCTATCGCGCCGCCATTCTGAGCCTCAAGCCTGGCGATGAGGCGGTGGATGCGCTGTGCGAGCAGCTCTATGCCGCGGCCCCGGATGCGTTTCTGTATGATGATCGCGGTGAGCGCGCCGGCGTGAAGTTCAACGATGCCGATCTGATGGGCCATCCCTGGCAGATGATCGTCGGGCCGCGTGGTGCAAAGGAAGGCAAGGTCGAACTCAAGCGCCGTGCGACTGGCGAGCGCTTCGAGCTGACTGTGGAAGACGCGCTTGCGAAGGTGCTTGGTACCGACGTAGCAGGCAAAGGCGCTGCCTGATCATGTTCAACCGCTTCGAGCGCGTGGTGGCGGGGCGCTATCTGCGCGCCCGTCGCGGAGAACGCTTCGTTTCCATCATCGCGATTTTCTCGCTCATCGGTATTGCGCTGGGTGTCGCCACACTCATCATCGTCATGGCGGTGATGAACGGGTTTCGCGCTGATCTGATGGGCCGCGTGCTCGGGCTGAATGGCGATCTGAACATCTTCAGCGCGGGGCACAGCATCACCAATTACCAGGATGATGTCGTTGCCATACGTGAAGTGAAGAATGTCACCCGTGTCACGCCCATGACCGAGGGGACCGTGCTCATCGATGCCGGGACTTATTCCACGGGCGGTGTGGTGCGCGGGATTTTACCGTCAGACCTCCGCGATCTGCATGCCCTGAGCGATAATATCACCGACGGCAAGCTGGATGATTTCAAGGGTGACGATGCCATTGCGATCGGCACGACTCTGGCCGCGCGTGCAGGGTTGAGTGTGGGCAGCAAGCTGACAGTCGTTTCGTTGAATGGCCGTGCGACACCGTTCGGGAACATGCCGCGCGTCAAGGCCTATCATGTCGTCATGATTTTCGATGCGGGCGTCAACGACTACGATACCAGCGTTGTCCTCATGCCAATGGAAGCCTCACAGCGCTATCTGATGATGCCCGGCGCGGTATCGCTCATTCAGGTGGCGACCCGCGACCCGCTCGAGGTTACGCCTGTCACACGCGCCATTGCCCAGCGACTGGATGATCCCAGGCTGCGCGTGATGGACTGGACCCAGAGTAATAACGCGTTTCTGGGCGCTCTGACCGTGCAGCAGAACGTGATGTTCCTCATTCTCACGCTGATCATTCTGGTGGCCGCATTCAACGTCATTTCCTCCATGATCATGATGGTCAAGGACAAGACGCGCGATATCGCGGTGCTGCGTACGTTGGGCGCCAGCCGCGGTGCCGTCATGCGCATCTTCCTGATGTGCGGCGCCTCAGTGGGCGTGTCCGGCACGCTGATCGGTTTCGGGATCGGGGTCGTGTTCTGCCTTAATATCGAGCGTATCCAGCATGGTGTGGAGCATCTGACCCATACCAGCCTGTTCAACCCGGAATTCTATTATCTCGAACATCTGCCAGCCAAGCTGATCTGGTCGCAGGTCATCGAAGTCATGGTCATGGCCCTTGCCTTATCTTTCGTCGCAACGCTTTACCCGTCCTGGCGCGCCGCCAAGACCGATCCGATCGAGGCGCTGCGCCATGAGTGAAACAAGCCCTGCGACCGTCCCGGTGCTTTCCCTGAATGACGTTACGCGTCGTTTTCGCTCGGGCGAAGAGACGCTTGAAATCCTGAAGGGCGCGTCGTTCGATCTGTTCCCTGGCGAGATCGTGGCTCTGGTCGCGCCCAGCGGTACGGGCAAGTCGACACTGCTTCATATTGCTGGTCTGCTGGAAGCGCCGCAGGAAGGCCGGGTGCGCATTGCCGGGCGTGACACGGCGGCTCTCTCTGATACAGCACGGACCCAGATGCGACGTGATGAGGTGGGCTTCGTCTATCAATTCCATCATCTTCTGGCCGAGTTCACGGCGCTGGAAAATGTGGTGCTCCCCCAGCATATTGCAGGCGTTTCCCCCCGAGATGCGCGCGCGCGCGCGACCGATCTTCTGACGCGCTTTGGTCTGGCGCACCGCCTGCATAATCTGCCGGGCAAGCTTTCGGGAGGAGAGAAGCAGCGCGTGGCCATTGCTCGCGCATTGGCCAATCGACCGAAGCTTCTTTTGGCCGACGAACCGACCGGCAATCTGGACGTGCATACCTCTGACGCCGTGTTTGACGAGTTGCTGCATGCGGTTCGAAGCGAGAATGTGGGGGCGTTGATCGCAACGCACAACGAGGAGCTTGCGTCGCGCATGGATCGCGTCGTGACCCTGCGCGACGGTCAGATCGTCGCAAAATAAAGAAAGGGATGAAGGGGGCGTTAGGGTCTGATAGAGCATGACCCATGTCCCATGCCCCCTTCGTTCATCTTCGTAATCACTCTGCCTATTCGCTGAGCCAGGGGGCTATACGCATACCCGATCTGGTGGCTCTGGCTGCCGATGCTGCCATGCCCGCCGTTGCTCTGACGGACACCGGTAATCTCTTCGGGGCGCTGGAATTCTCCCAGTATTGCTCGGGCAAGGGCGTGCAGCCCATCATCGGCTGTCAGCTCGCGCTGCCATCACGCAGCGACAAGCCCGGTGCCCCGTCGGAGCCCATGGTGGCGCTGGCCCGCAATGAGGCGGGGCTCGCCAATCTGCAGTTCCTCTCTTCCGAGGGATTTCTCAAGGGCGATCCCTCCGACCCGGCCATTCTGCTTGAGACTCTCTGTGCCCATGCAGACGGTCTCTTTCTGCTGACGGGCGGAACGCGCGGGCCATTGTTTCGTCTGCTGGCCGAGGGGCAGGAAGATCAGGCCATGGCGCTGCTGCGCCGGTTGCAGGAGAGCTTCGGCGCCCATATGGCCGTCGAACTGAATCGCCATGGCCTTCCTGAGGAGAAGGCTGTCGAGCCCGGCATGATCGCCGCCGCAGATCGTCTCGGCCTGCCGCTCGTGGCGACCAATGAGTGCTTCTTCTCCAAACCGGCCATGCATGAAGCCCACGACGCCCTGCTTTGCATCGCGCAGGGACGTACGATGGCGGAGCAGGAGCGCTGGCGCGTCACGCCCGAGCACTGGTTTAAATCTCCCGACGCCATGCGTGCCCTCTTTGCCGATCTACCGGAGGCTTGCGACAACACACTCATGATCGCGCAGCGCTGCGCGGTGAAGGTTTCGACCCGTCCGCCGCTTCTGCCGGTCTGTCCCAAGGTCAATGAGGGAGCGACCGAGGAAGAGACATTGCGGGCCATGTCGGAAGAGGGGCTGCGCCAGCGCCTGTCGCGCATGGAGGCGGATGACGACACACGCAGACGCTATGAAGAGCGTCTCGAGATGGAGCTCGGGATTATCGGGCGCATGGGCTTTCCCGGTTACTTCCTGATCGTTGCAGATTTCATCCAGTGGGCCAAGGAGCATGATATTCCGGTAGGGCCGGGGCGTGGATCGGGCGCTGGCTCGCTTGTAGCCTGGGCGCTGACCATCACCGATATCGATCCGCTGCCGTTCAACCTGCTGTTCGAGCGCTTCCTGAATCCCGAACGCGTTTCGATGCCTGACTTCGATATCGATTTTTGTCAGGACCGGCGCGATGAGGTGATCCGCTACGTGCGCACCGAATATGGTGGCGAGCGCGTGGCGCAGATCATCACCTTCGGTAAGCTCCAGGCGCGCGCTGCGGTGCGCGATGTCGGGCGCGTGCTCGGCTTGCCTTTCGGCATGGTCAACCGCGTGGCCGAGCTGATTCCGAACAACCCGGCCAAGCCCGTCACGCTCAAGCAGGCGATCGATGGCGAGCCGCGTCTGCAGGAAATGCGCGAGAGCGACGAGGCGCTGCGCCGCCTGATGGAAATCGCGTTGCAGCTCGAGGGGCTCTATCGTCATGCCTCGACCCATGCCGCGGGCGTGGTGATCGGGGATCGTGAACTGGTCGAGCTCGTGCCGCTCTATCGCGATCCCAAGAGCGATATGCTGGTCACGCAGTACAATATGAAATTCGTCGAGCAGGCGGGGCTAGTGAAGTTCGACTTCCTCGGCCTGACTACGCTCACCATTCTCAAGCGTGGCATCAATTTCATCGCACAGCAGGGCATCGAGGTCGATCTGGCCACCCTGCCTCTCGATGACGCGCCGACCTATGACATGCTGGCCCGTGGCGATGCGGGCGGCGTCTTCCAGTTCGAAGGCGCGGGCATGCGCGACGTTCTCAAGCAGATGCGCCCGACGCGGCTTGAGGATCTGATCGCAGCGGTGGCGCTCTATCGTCCGGGGCCCATGGCGAATATCCCCGATTACTGCGCGCGCAAACATGGTGCTTCCTGGGAGCCGCCCCATGAGGAAATTCGCGATATCCTGTCTGAGACCTATGGCATCATGGTCTATCAGGAACAGGTCATGCAGATCGCGCAGAAAATGGCCGGGTACAGCCTGGGCGGCGCTGATCTGCTGCGTCGCGCCATGGGCAAGAAGATCCGCGCCGAGATGGACACGCAGCGCGAGATCTTCGTCAAGGGTGCGACCGGACGCGGGATCACCCCTGAGAAGGCCGCCGAGGTGTTCGACCTCATGGCACGCTTCGCGGATTACGGGTTCAACAAATCACACGCCGCAGCCTATGCGCTTGTTTCGTATCAGACGGCCTGGATGAAAGCGAACCATCCGGTGGCGTTCCTCGCCGGATGCATGTCGCTCGCCCGTGAAAAGACGGACAAGCTGGCCTCGCTCTGTCAGGAGGCGCGTCGGATGAAAATCAAGGTGCTGCCCGTCGACATCAATCGCTCGAAGGCGGATTTCTCGCTCGAAAAGCAGGAGGACGGAAGCTGGGCCATCCGCTACGCATTGGCTGCGGTCAAGCGTGTGGGGTTCACAGCCATGCAGGCCATTGTGGATGCGCGCGGCGACAAGCCCTTCGCCAGTCTCGCCGATCTGGCGTCGCGCTGCGATGCGAAACAGCTCAACAAGATCCAGATCGAAAACCTGGCCAAGGCGGGGGCGTTCGATTCCCTCGACAAGCCGCGTCATATCGTCTTTGCCAGCTCGGAAATCATCATGCGCCGCGCGCAGTCTGACGCGCAGGAGGCGGCATCCGGCCAGATCGGCCTATTCGGTGCCTCGGCCGAGCCCGAGGAGCTGCGTTTGGCCGAGGCCCCATACTGGCCCGAATTTGAACGTCTGGCCGCCGAGGCCGAGGCGATCGGTTTCCACATGTCGGCCCATCCGCTGGATGCCTATCGCTCGGTCCTCAAGCGGGCCAATGTGCTGACATCCCAGAATCTCATGACCGCAGCCGAAAATGGGTCTTATCGCGTGCGTATCGCGGGCTGCGTGGTCGACAAGAAGGAGCGCCCCACCAAGAGCGGGAGCAAGATGGCGTGGGTGCGTCTGTCCGATGCGACGGGTGGTTGCGAAGTGACCCTGTTCTCGGAAGTGTTGTCGCGCTGCCGCGATTTGCTTGTGGCTGGTCAGGCCGTGATGGTGACGGCCGATCTCAAGCTTGAGGGCGACGCGCTCCGCATCACGGCCAATGATGTGACCGATCTGGAGAAGGCTGCCGCTCAGGAAAGCTCGGAGATGCGCGTGTGGATCAGCGAGGCTGCAGCGGTGACGAAGGTGCGCGACTTGCTAAGCAGCCAGGGCAGGGGACGCGGCAAGATCGTGCTGGTGCCCGCTGTGGACGAGACCAAGGCCGTGGAAGTGACGCTGACCGGGCATTACCCGGTCACGCCACGCTTGGGCGAGCAATTGCGCACGATCCAGGGGGTGTCACGAATCGATCATCTGTGATTTCGTCGCACCCCCTCCCTGGACCGGCGTTTCGGACCAACACGCCGGGCTCTGCGCGCTCCGGCAATGTCCTCATCCCCCGCGTTTCACCGCGAGGCCCCGTTTACGCGCGAGTTCCAGAAGACGGATCTGGAGCCCGAGTATCAGCGCCGCCGAGAGGGGACGTAACGGTGCCGCCTCTGTGATCATCACCGGGGCGAGCTTGAGTATCTGCACGGCGCGCCCCGTGACGCGTCTCGATAACGGCGTATGCCAGAAGGCGCGCTTCGGGGCGTCGGGCCGTGTCTCGGCCAGACCGTCTTGTCGTGCATCGTGGGAGAGGACCGGGCTGCCGAGACCATCGCGTGCAGAGGGCCGGCTCTCGCGCATCTCCACCCGGAATTCCGGGTAGAGCGGTTTGACGTCAAGCCACCGTGTTATGGGTTGCCGGGAGCGAGGCGATGACGGGAAGGTCGGGCGTGATCGTGTCGGTATCATGCGAAGTGGAGTCCCTTGGGTGAGCAGCAGATCTGCTCAGTTTTCTCGAACATTGCGCAGGAGGGCGACGGCCCTGAGCACAGCGCGTCCGAATGTCTCGTTTGCCGTGGCGCACCATGCGGCCATCAGCCCGTACTCGGCTCCAGACGTTGCCATGGTGGCGTTTGGAGAGGCCGAGAGAAGGGGTATCCGTTTTCGCTCATGGGACATGGCTTTAGAGGGCAAGGGAACGGAGATTGCCAGACGCCGCTGGGAGGAGAGGTGGCAAGTGCCCGTCGTTTTCAGAACCATGCGGTGCGGCGGAATCATGCTTACTTGCATCATCGCAGTCTTGCCTCGTGGCCGGGGCTGACGACAATTGCGTCGTCAGGATGACCGGCTTTGAGGAGTCTAGTTCCTGGACATTGCAGGAGCCTGACGGCGAGACCTCATGGAAGGTATTTTCTTCTTCCAATGCGGTATCATCATTTGGAGGAAATGGACGGGTCTACGGGAAGGACCACTCTGAAGCTTGCGCCGCCCCCCGGTGTCTGGTCGATCTGTATGCTACCGCCATGGAGCGTCACGATGTCCCTCGCAGCAGCGAGGCCCAGACCAGTCCCTGGCTCGTGATGGTCTTTGCGCCAGAACGGCTCGAACACATGCTGACGATCTTCCTCGGCAATCCCCGCCCCATGATCGGAAACCGTGATGGTGATATGCGTAGGTTCGGCGTCCAGCTTTACAAAGATCGTCCCTCCCTCGGGTTCGGCCTTCGTCGCATTGTCGATCAGATTCGTCAGAAGGCTGCCAAGCGCCTGACGATCACCAGTGAATTCGCATTTCGGAACGCTGCATTGCAGATCGATCGATCGGCGGCTGCGCAGGACATAAGGCGCGCAATCCGCCACCACGCCCTGTAAGAGGTCCACGATGTCGAGGGGCGTGAAAGAGGTCGTCTGTTGCCGGTCCAGACGGGCGATGATCAGGAGCTGGTCGACCAGGCGGCGCAGCCGATGCACATCGCGCCCGAGACTCGTCCGGCTTTCGCTATCGAGCCTGATCTGGTCGATGCGTGCCTGGAGTATGGCAACGGGGGTACGCAGTTCATGAGCGGCATTGGCCATGAAGAAATGCTGCTGCTGCCAGCCAACAGCAATACGCGCCAGAGCAGCATTGATTGCCTCGACGGCGGGACGAAGCTCATTGGGCAATCCGTCTGTCGGAAGCGGATGATCGATATTATGAAGATCGATCGAGGCCGCAGCGCGTTTGACAAGGCTGAGCGGGCGCAGAGCCCAGATGATCAGAAGGGGGAGGGAGATGAAGACCCCGATCATCAGCGGGCTGTAAACAAGAACGAGGGGCTTGAACAACTCGAAAAAGCTCGGGATGTCCGCGATCCCGAATGACTCTCCTGTCACTGCAATACAGAGCTTGCCGAAACGGGTATCGAGCGTGTCGAAATAGATCGGTCCCTTGCCGGGCCGCCTCGTATCGAAGCCTTCTGAATCTTCCAGTCGCACGGGGGCAATCTGCTTCAGCAGGTCGCTGAGATATTTGTTCGAGCCACGGGCGATCTGCCCGTCAGCGCCTGCAATTGCGTAGATCAGGTCAGGCCGGGTGGCGGCATAACGGCGCAGGGCCGGTGTGGGGGCGATGACCAGCGCACCAGAGGCGTCAGTGGTGAGCGAGTCCTCGATAAGGTCCTGGGTCGTGATATCCGCGATGTCGGTATAGCTCGTATCCGGTATCAGAAACGGGTGCAGAAAGACCACGAAGAGCACACAGACGAGCTGAACGCCGAGCAGCAGGGCCGTTATGCGTATCCGCAGAGAGGTGAAACGGGGAATCCACATTCAGCACTGGTCCAGAAGATAGCCGACCCCGCGGATCGGATGAATCACGATACCCGCCTTGAAGGCGGTAAGCCGAACGCGCAGACGTGAGATATGCGCATCTAGCGTGTTGGACTGGATCTCATCGTCGAAGCCATAGACTTCCTCGATCAGGGTCTCGCGCCTGACGACCCTGCCGGCGCGCCGTATCAGTGTCTCGAGGACAGCAAGCTCGCGCCGTTTGAACAGTACCGGGGTTCCATCGATCGTGACCTCTCGCGTCGAGGGGTGAAAACCAAGACGGCCGCAGATCATGGGCGGCGTGTCTTCAGCGCCGGGGCGACGCAGCGCGGCCCTTGCCCGCGCAAGAAGCTCCGCCATGTCAAACGGTTTGGCGAGATAGTCATCCGCTCCCTCATCCAGCCCCTGGACCCTGTCCGGCACGGCGTCCAGTGCGGAGAGGACGATGATGGGCGCACCGGGCTGCGCAGTGCGTAAACTCCGGATAAGGCTGAGGCCGTCCCCATCGGGCAGACGGCGGTCAAGGATGATGAGCGCATAGGAGGCGAGGGCCGCCATTTCCCGTGCATCGGCGAGCGTGCGCGCGGAATCGATCGCGAACCCTGCATCCTGAACGCTTCTGGTAATCAGCGCCGCCATATCCAGCTCGTCTTCAATCAACAGGATCCGCATTGACGTAATTCCGAAAATGGGTGTGCCGCCGGGGCCACCCAGGTCAAAAGGTATGGCGCGGGTGTGAGGGACCCTGTGCGCGGCAGAGCGCTTAGCAGGGCAACATTGCGTGAACATGACACGCCCGGTGTGCACGCACAGGATTCTTCTTTCGAAATCGCATCGAATCAGCGGCTCCGGTTCGCTTTTGTAAAAGCCTGTGGCCTGATGCGCGCGCTTGGGGCTCACGGGCCAAGCAAGGGTCGCCGCCGCTCAAAGCATCCGGCGACGCGCTGCGGGGCGGAAAGAGCGTCGTTCTCCCGACATCGTTCCAGGGCGGGATGCGTGTTTCCTCTGCGATGAGGCGCTTCGTCCTTGCCTTTTGGGACAAAAAAGGCGATACCGCGCCCGTCTGGCTTCTCTGGCGGCTCTGCTGTCGGGGAGAAGGACAATTCGCACGTATGACGTCAGACTCTCTGGTGCCCGTGAAAACGCGCAATGTCATACGGAGGCACAACCAGAAGAACAGGAATTTGCATCATGGCGATGCCTGAATTCACGATGCGTCAGCTGCTCGAAGCCGGCGTTCACTTTGGTCACCACACACGCCGCTGGAACCCGGCGATGGCACCGTATCTGTTCGGTGTCCGCAACCAGGTTCACATCATCGACCTGCAGCAGACCGTTCCGATGCTCGATCGCGCCCTGCAGGCCGTTCGCAACACGGTGGCCGGTGGCGGTCGCGTGCTGTTCGTCGGCACCAAGCGCGCTGCAGCCGAGCATGTGGCTGAGGCAGCAACCCGCTGCGGTCAGTACTACGTCAACCATCGCTGGCTCGGCGGCATGCTGACCAACTGGAAGACCATCACGGGTTCGATCAAGCGTCTGCGCCAGATCGACGAGATGCTTTCCGGCGACACGCACGGCCTGACGAAGAAAGAAATCCTCGACATCACCCGTGACCGCGAGAAGCTTGAGCGTTCGCTCGGCGGTATCAAGGAAATGGGCGGCCTGCCGGACATCCTGTTCGTGATCGACACGAACAAGGAGAAGCTGGCGGTTGAGGAAGCCAACAAGCTTGGCATTCCGGTTGTTGCGGTCCTCGACAGCAACTCCAACCCGGCTGGCGTGACCTACCCGATCCCGGGAAATGACGACGCCATCCGCGCCATCACGACCTATTGCGACCTCGTGTCGCAGGCCGTGCTCGACGGTATCTCCGCCGAAATGGCTGCTTCGGGTGCCGATTTCGGTGCGTCTGAAGAGCTGCCGGTCGAGACCGTTGTGGAAGAGACCCCGGCTGAAGCTCCGGCTGAAGCCTGAGATGCGTGCGGGAGATCATAAGATCTCCCCCTGCATTCGAAATTTCTGGCGTGCCCGGCTGAAAAGCTGCGGCGCGCCGTTTCGTTCCTAGAGCCTGCCCCGCGCTTTCGGGGTGCGGGGAAGGGCTCAGGTTCTTTTATTGTGGCGAGCATTGTCGTCCGATCAGTCGATCGGGTCTGACGGGACAATGCTCAAGAGGAGTTTGGAACATGGCGGAAATCACTGCTGCCCTCGTTCGTGACCTGCGCGAGAAGACTGGCGCCGGCATGATGGACTGCAAAAAGGCTCTCACGGAAGCTGCTGGCGACATGGATGCCGCCATCGACTGGCTGCGTGCCAAGGGTCTGTCGCAGGCTGCCAAGAAGTCGGGCCGCACCACGGCTGAAGGCCTCGTGGCTGTTGCTTCGGGCAAGAACAAGGCCGCCATGGTCGAAGTCAATGCCGAGACCGATTTCGTGGGTCGTAACGAAGCCTTCCAGGCATTCGTCGAGTCCGTGGCCCACGCTGCGCTCGAGGCCGGTGACGACCTCGACACCCTGTCGCAGGCCAAGCTGCCCACGGGCCGTACGGTTGCTGAAGAGCTGACACACCTGATCGCCACGATCGGTGAGAACATGTCGCTGCGTCGCGCCAAGGTTCTGACCGTTCCTTCGGGCATCGTTGCTTCCTACGTGCACGGCGCGCTGCGTCCGGGCGTTGGCAAGATCGGTGTTCTGGCTGCTGTCGAAGCTCCTTCGGAATCCGAAGCCCTGCTGACGCTGGGGCGCCAGATCGGCATGCATGTTGCCGCAACGCGTCCGGCCGCTCTTGAAGTTGCCAGCGTCGATCCGGAAGCTCTGGAGCGTGAGCGCCAGGTTCTGATCGAGCAGGCCCGCGAGTCCGGCAAGCCGGAAGCCATCATCGAGAAGATGATCGAAGGCCGTATCCGCAAGTTCTATGAAGAAGTCGTTCTTCTGGAGCAGGTCTGGGTGCATGACGGCGAGACCCGCGTGGCCAAGGTTGTCGAGAAGGCAGGCGCCAAGCTGATCGCTTTCGAGCGCTTCCAGCTCGGCGAGGGCATCGAGAAGGAGACCAGCGATTTCGCTGCCGAAGTGGCTGCTGCTGCTGGCGCCTGATCGTCTGATCAGGCTTCGAAACGGGCGCGGCGCATGAATTTCGAGTGCGCCGCGATCGTCCTCTCCGCCCGCCGCTACGGCGAGGGCGGGGCGGTCGTCCATCTCTTCACTGAAGAGCATGGACGCATTGCCGGTCTGGTGCGTGGCGGCTCGTCACGACGTCAGGCCGCGCTCTGGCAACCGGGCAATCTGATACTTGCTCGCTATGCCTCCCGCCTGTCCGACCAACTCGGGCATCTGAGCGGTGAGATGGTGCAGGAAACAGCCGTCAGGCTTCTTGACCGCCCTTTACAACTCGCTCTGGTTCAGTCTGCGGCAGAACTTGCCGACGCTGCCCTCCCGGATCGAGAGCCTCATCCCGATTTTTTCCTGCAAACCGTGCGCGATCTGGCGGCATTCTGCGTGTTGGCCGATCCTGCGCCTGTCGTCGATTATGTACGCTGGGAAACGGCCCTTCTGGCGACGCTAGGCTATGGGCTGACGCTCGATAGCTGTGCCATTTCCGGGGATACAAGCGATCTCGCCTTCGTTTCTCCCCGGACGGGACGTGCCGTGAGCCGATCGGCTGCGGGCGTCTGGGTCGATCGTCTCCTGCCTCTGCCCCGCTATCTGACATTGCAGGGCGCTGAAAATGAGGGAGATGACCCCCCTGCCTGGGCCGAGGGCCTCGCACTGACAGGGCATTTCCTCTCCCGACACTTGTTCGGAGCGCGCCACAAGCCCGTGCCCGGCGCCCGTGAACGGCTGGAGCAGCGTGTACGGGCGCTGGTCGACGCGCAGATAGCCGTAGAACAAAGCGACGATACGTCCTTCTGATACAGATCTGCCTGAAGGTCTCCTTATAGAAGGTACCCAGACATAGGGCATTCGGGCAGCACATTCAGACGGGAATGCTCATCTGGAGAGGGCGGCTCTCTCGCTTTCCAGCACGAGGGCAAACAGCATATGGGGCAGAGTGAGCGCAGCCAGGAGCTGGAAGGTAAGCGCCAGCAGGCGCTCGGAGATCATCCCTGTATAGAGAGGATAAAGCGCTGCCCCGATGGCAAGCGTTGCGATCGTCAAAGGCAGGGCATAGTGCAGGGCTGATGCCTGCGAGACAAGCCGTGGCCAGGTCGGGTCCCTGATCAGCGATGCAACATGGGCCGGAGCGTGCTGGAAGACGAAATAGATCATGAAAGCCTGAAGCGGCGGAAGTGCAGCAAACAGGGCAAGCAATCCAATCAGCGCGAAGACCCTCCGGAACCGCTCTTGAGCAGGAGATGCCCCCAGCCAGGCGCATGCGACGAGACTCCAGACCGGAAACAGCCAGACAAGCCATGCCGGTGGCATGTCCAGCCGTGACGGGGGGGCCATGGCGCTCAATAACAGAGCGGTAGCGTCTGGGTGGAAAACGCTGGGCAGGATCAGGGGGGCGCCGCCGAGCACGAGAAGATCGGGCAGAGCATTGCTGCCTTCTCGCGTCTCCGTGCCGAAATGCCACAGCGAGAGCGCAAGAAAGAGGTTGAGCGTGACGACTGGAAAGAGCCGCCATGAGAGCAATACGAGCAGCACCAGCAGCAGATAGGGCAGGGCAAAGACGGGAAACCAGAGCGGCCCGAAGGACGGACGCAGTTTCTGCCGTGCCATTTCGCCGTCAAGCGCCCCATGCGGCAGACCAAAGAGGACGATCACGGCCAACGCCATGATCGTGTTGCCCAACCAGAGTGCGGTACCGCAGGAAAGCGCGGCCAAGCTCCAGTAAAGCAGATTGAACCTGTTGCGCGGCCCGATAGTGGTCAACTGTGCCATACCGGGCCTTGCGCCTTCAGATCGTGGTCAGCTTGCGATCATCGCTGAGACTCAGGAAGCCAAACCCCACCTTGGCGAGGACATCGGTGATTGCGATGATCAGCACGCTGGCGGAGTCCGGCACGATGCCGAGCCCGTCCGGAGAGAGGGCGAGAATGATCGGGTAGACCATCCAGAGCACCGACAAGATGGCGGCGCTGCGCAGATAAGCGCTCTGCACTTCCGGGCGTTCGAGCCGATTGGCCTGCAGTTGCGACACCCAGATGACGTAATAGACGCCCAGAAAGGCGACGCAGGACAGGACAAACCAGATCCAGCGATCAATCACGTTTTCAGACGCGCTGAAGGCGAAGGCCGTGATGATCATGATCACATCCGCCGCAACAGCGCCCAGCAGAAGGTCGGCACGCTTGCGCCCGCGAAACATGCCGAGGAAACCGAGACCGACGAGCAGAAGCGGCGTCGTGAACACCCAGTCGATATAGCGGCCAAACCAGAAGATCCGGGTCGTGCTGGCGGCGCCAGCGAGAGTGGCATCGGTGGGTAGGAGAACAGCACCCTGACCGGTTGCCATGGCCACGTAGAGGCATCCCGCAATGATGGGCACGATGCCATGGGCGAGGCTCATCACCCCTTCGGTTTCCGTGCGCCTTTTGCCCAGGAGCAGCAGGGCCGTGCCACCGGCAAACATGATCAGGGCCGTCAGCCAGAGAACCGTCAGGGTCATATTCGCTGTCTTTCACGAGAAGAGGAGAGCGATGAACGGCGGTTGACACATAAAGTTGTAAATCGATTATATTGACATCATCCATCCCCGGCTGCGCCACGCGACAAGTCCATGACGCCCTCCCATAGTGGGGGCGTGCATCGTGCCGGTGGGGCAGAGTGCAAACGGGAACAAAAACGGGGTATTTGCACTGGACAGGGCGCGCTCCCCCGCCTTATCTGCCCTGAAACGAAAGGGCGTCGCATGAGTCAGGATCTGGCAGGTCATATCGAGGATACCAAGCTCGCCGACGCGCTGAGCGAGCGCTATATCGCCTATGCCATGTCGACCATCATGGCGCGTTCACTGCCGGATGTGCGTGATGGAATGAAGCCGGTTCACCGGCGCATTCTCTACGCCATGCAGCAGCTTAAGCTGGACCCGACTGCCGGTTTTAAGAAATGCGCCCGTGTGGTCGGTGACGTGATTGGTAAGTTCCATCCCCATGGTGACGCCGCCGTCTATGAGGCACTGGTCCGTCTCGCGCAGGACTTTGCCGTGCGGTATCCGTTGGTCGAGGGGCAGGGCAATTTCGGCTCGATCGACGGCGATAACGCAGCAGCCATGCGTTATACGGAGTCCCGACTGACGGCTGTAGCGAAGGCCCTTCTAGAGGGGATCGAGGATGACGCGGTCGATTTCCGACCCACCTATGACAATGAGGACGCGGAGCCCGTTGTTCTACCGGGCGCTTTTCCAAACCTGCTGGCCAATGGCGCGGCTGGCATCGCAGTCGGCATGGCCACCAGTATTCCGCCGCATAATGCCGCCGAGATCTGTCGCGCTGCGCGCCATCTGATCGAGAACCCGCAGGCGTCCGTTGAAGCCTTGATGCAGTTTATGCCGGGCCCGGATTTCCCCACCGGTGGCGTGCTGATTGAAGACCCCGCGAGCATGGTCACAGCCTATGAGACGGGGCGCGGCAGCTTTCGGACCCGCGCACGCTGGGAAGTGGAACAGGGGCGTTTTGGCACCTGGACCGTGATCGTGACCGAGATCCCCTATCAGGTGCAGAAATCACGCCTGATCGAGCAGATCGCGGAGCTCATGGAGCAGAAGAAACTGCCGCTCCTGGCCGATATACGTGATGAGAGCACGACAGATATCCGTCTGGTTCTGGAGCCCAAGACCAAGGGGATCGAGCCGGAAGTGTTGATGGAGACGCTTTTCCGGGTAACGCCGCTCGAGAGCCGCTTCAGCCTGAACATGAACGTTCTGGATGCCAATCGTGTGCCCCGCGTCATGGGGCTGCGCGAGGTTATCCAGTCCTGGCTCGACCATCGAGAGATCGTCCTCGTGCGTCGGTCTCAACATCGTCTGAACGCGGTCGAAAGGCGTCTGGAAATCCTCGAGGGCTTTCTGGCCGTCTATCTCAATCTCGACGAGGTCATCCGCATCATCCGTGAAAGCGACGAGCCCAAGTCCGAATTGATGCGTGTGTTCAGCCTGACCGATCTGCAGGCCGAATATGTGCTCAACATGCGCCTACGCTCGCTGCGCCGTCTCGAGGAAATCGAGATACGCAAGGAGCGCGATGCCCTGCTGAAGGAGAAATCGGGGCTTGAGGGCCTGCTGGGCAGCGAGCGCAAGCGGTGGACGCGCATTGGCAAGGAACTCGATGCGACGGCGGCCAGCTTCGGCGAGGGCGCGCTCGGGACGAGGCGTACGCAGATTGCCGCGCCCCCCGAACCGATCGATCTGAGCGCCGCCATACAGGTTGATCGCGAACCCCTGACCGTGCTGCTGTCACGAGAGGGCTGGGTGCGCGCCATCAAGGGGCATGGGATCGATCCCGAGAGCCACAAGTTCAAGGAGGGAGATGCGTTCGGCCTGTCTCTCGAATGTCAGAGTACCGAGCGTCTGTGCCTGCTCGTGAGCGGTGGGCGCGCCTTCACGCTCAAGGCGGCCGACCTGCCGCGCGGCCGTGGCTTTGGCCAGCCTATACGCGTTCTGGCCGATTTGCCTCAGGATGAGGAGATCATCGCCTTCTTCACCCTCGACGAGAGCGGGCGTCACGTTCTGGCCAGTGAGTCCGGACGTGGCATGATCGTGAGGGACGCGGATATGGCGGCCGAAAAGCGTACAGGCAAGCAGGTGTTGACCCTGCGTGACGGTGATCGGGCGGCCTTCTGCGTGGCGGTGACCGGTGATCAGATCGTCACCATGGGGAGCAACCGCAAGGCACTGAGTTTTGCGGTGGAAGCCCTGCCCGAATTGACCAAGGGTATGGGCGTGACCATCCAGAAGCTCCCCGCAGGTGTCAGACTTGTCGAACTGCGTCTGTTCAGCCGGGAGCCGGGGCTCGTCTGGCATGAGGGACAAAAACCGCGCAGCGAAGCAGATCTGGCGGTTATCGCAGGCAAGCGCGCCGATCAGGGCAAGGCAGCTCCTCAGTGGATGACCCGCAAGGCTCCGGCACGAAGCTGATCAGATCGGCTCGCTCGCAGCGTTGTCCGGCAGGGCAGCGCCATCGGGCGATTGGTCGGGCGCTGGCTGCATGGCTGTAAGAGGATCGAATTTCGGCGCTCCGGGTGCTGTCGAACCGGGCAGGGGAGAGGCCTTTGCTCCCAGTTGATCGGCCAGACGGTGCCATTGTCCGGCTCTCAGGATCTCGGCGGCCTGGAAGCGCGATTTGTATCCCATCTTGGCGCTGCCAGGCACCCAGTAGCCAAGATAGAGATAGGGCTTGCCGCGGCTTGCAGCCTCGGCAATGAGCCACAGGATCGAGGCGGTCCCAAAGGACCGGTGCGGGTCGTCCAGGCAGTAGAATGTATAAACCGCGGACAGCCCGTCAGAGAGCATATCGACGAGGGACACACAAACCAGTCTGCCCTCGCGGGTCCGGAACTCGAACACGCTCGTCTCAACCGGGCTCGTTTCGATCATCGACTGATAATCATCCAGTCCCATCAGCGCCATGTCACCATCGCCATGGCGATGCTCCTGATAGGCGCGAAACAGCTCATATTGCTCTTCAGTGGCGATGATCGGCCGCTCGGTAACCACGAGATCCGCGTGGTCGCGTCGCACACGTCGCATGGTGCGATCGGGTCTGAAGGCGAAAACCGGCAGGCGTATGGGAATACAGGACTGGCAATTGCTGCAGACGGGCGCGTAGACGATGCCGTGACTGCGGCGGAAGCCCGCGCGCGAAAGCCGGTCATGCAACTGATCGGCATCCACCCCCGAGAGTTCGGTCATGACCTTGCGTTCGGTGCGACCAGGCAGATAGGGGCAGGGTGAGGGCTCGGTCGTGTAGAAGAGCTGGGGTCGATGCGCGGACATAACCACCCTTTCTCTCCTTCACTTAAAGGGCGTACCAAGCGGCGGCGGCCCATTATTCACCTCAGAGGCCCGTTTTTCGGGGGCCGATCTCGACACAAGCACTCAAGCCCCGCAAGGCCGCTGATCCGGTCCTGACTGACCGGGCCGTATGAGGACGGCGCCGCGAGATCGGCCAGCCTTTCTGTAGAGCCGCGATCGTCGCCTCTGCCCGACGCGTCCCGGACGCCCTCCGCATCCCGACCATGCCCATAACCCTTGCGGCCCCTTTCGGGCCGTGGGGCCCGTGGACGAGCAGGATGCGCCTTTCCTCCATATTTTACGATGAATTTCAGAGTTGCAAGGTGCCGGTCTTTGAATTTCGCTCGAATACGCTAACGTTATGAATGATGAGCTGGCCTGTAACCCTGTTCGATGCCTTCATGATCCTGCTTCGGTTGGGTCTGGCGGTGGCGGTGACCCTTCACGTTCTGAGAACGAAACAGAACACGGCGGCATGCGCCGGTTGGATCGGGGTGAGCTGGCTCATGCCGATTTGTGGTGCGCTGCTCTATCTCATGTTCGGGATCAACCGTGTGCGGCGTCTGGCCCGACGTCTGGTGAGCGATCATCACTGGCGCGGTCGCGGAATGGCCTATTCCGCGCAGATCCGGCTCAAGGGAGAGTTCGCGCCTCTGGCACGCATGATCGGCAAGCTGACCGAGCGTCCCCTGCTGGGGGGTAATGCCATCATCTGCCTGCATGATGGCGACAACATCTATCCGCGCATGCTCGACGATATCGCCTCTGCGCGGGTTTCGATCCTGCTCTGCTCCTACATCTTTCGCGATGACCGCATCGGTCAGCAATTTGTGGAGGCGCTCGCCGCTGCACAAAAGCGCGGCGTGGCCGTGCATGTTCTCGTCGACGGCATTGGCGGCGGGTACTTCATGAGCGGTATCCATAAGGCCCTGCGGGCGCGCGGCATCGCCTGCGAGCGCTTCATGCACTCGCTCTGGCCCTGGAAGATGCCGTTCATCAATCTGCGCAATCACCGCAAGATGCTGATCGTGGATGGCCGCGTCGGCTTCATGGGGGGGCTGAATATCGGTGAGGAGAATCTGCGCCGACTGCGGATCAAGCATCCTGTCGCGGATACGCATTTCAGGCTGGAGGGGCCGGTCGTTCATCAGTTGAGCGAAGCTTTTGCCCGGGATTGGTCCTTTACCTGCGGCGAGCAACTCGACGGGGCGGTCTATTTTCCGGAGCTTCAGCGTCAGGGCGACATCCCGATGCGCGTGGTGACGTCAGGACCGGATAACGATCTGGAGAAGATCGAATTCTCCATGCTGCAGGCGATTGCGCTGTCGCGTCATTCCGTTCGCCTCATGACGCCTTACTTCCTGCCCAATGAACGGCTTGTTTCCGAGCTCTGCCTCGCCGCGCTGCGCGGCGTCAGGATCGACATTATCCTTCCTCGGCGCAGCAACCACCGCCTGATCGATTATGCGCGTGATGCAAGTCTGGCGCCCTTCCTGCAGGCAGGCTGCCATATCTGGATGAATCGCCCTCCCTTTAACCACGCGAAGCTGCTGGTGGTGGATGATTCCTGGTCCTTCGTCGGAAGCAGCAACATCGATGCGCGCAGTCTGAGGCTCAATTTCGAGATCAATCTCGAGATCTACAGCGAATCTGTGGCCCAGGAACTGGCCGTGTTCATGGAAAGCCATCGCTCAGGTCGGCTGACCCATCATGCCCTCGACAGCATGAGCGCGTGGCGGAAGATACGAAACGCCTCTGTCAGACTATTCATGCCCTATCTTTGAGTCGCCTGCGGTCTGCCAGCCGTTGAAAAAACGCGCGATGGGCATCAGGAGCGTCCAGACGCAGGGTGACGCTTATGGGATGATGGTCGGAGCTCTGATTGGGCAGGACCGAACTCCGCAACGGGGTCATGTTGCGTACGAGGCAACGATCGAGCCTGATCGGCAGGATGTCCGCCATGCGATGCGTTGGCTCCCGCGGGCCAACGTCACGAAACCCGGGCAGGAGGGGCGGCCCGACCAGATTGAAGTCACCCATGACGAGCGCGTGGGGGCGCAGGATGGGGGCGATGCGGCGCAACTGGCGGCGATTGAGGATTTGTCCGTGAGACAGATGCACGTTGGCGATGGAGAAGGACCCGAAATCGATCAGCTGCGCGGTCCGTTTGACGACCAGCCCGGAAGGAAGCGCACAGGAGATCGGCGCTCGCCTGAAAGCAAAGCGGCTCCAGCAGGCCGTTCCGTGAATGCGGTCGGGCAAGGGGATACGGGCGTAATGGCCACCGAGGATGGAGGGCAGGCGATCAAACGTACCGACGGCCTCCTGCATCAGAAAAATATCCGGCTGCAGGCTGCGCGCGAGATCGACCACTTCATCCAATGGCGCGCCGACAGCGCGAAGCAAATTCCAGCTCAGAATCGTAAAACTCTGTCCTATATACGGGACAGATCTGTCCTGTATTGGTTGAAGAGGCGATTCTTGGGAGAGAGCCAGGCTCATTGCACCAGTTTCTTTTCAGTCTGATAGGCGCCGCGCGCGAATTCAGTTGTGAGTGTATAGCCCACGCCGAGCAGCACAGGCCCCAGGAAAATGCCTAATCCGCCCAATGTGACGACGCCGCCCAGCACTCCCAGCACCGTGAGCAGATAGGGAAGCTGTGCACCGCGCGCGATGAAGGCAGGGCGGATGATATGATCGGCGCCAGAGATGAAGACGATGCCGTATCCGGCGAGGAAGAGCCCCCATCCCAGGTGATGATGGAGTGCGAGCCAGATCGCAGCGGGCGCCCAGACCAGCGGCGCCCCGACCGGGAAAACCGCAACGAAGGCGGCTACACCGCCCAGAAGAACGGGGGCGGGAACACCCGAAATGAAAAGCCCGATCGAGGTCAGGACGCCCTGGACGATGGCTGTGCCCAGAATGCCATAAACCGTGCCACGAATGACTCCACCGATGATCGTGATCAGCCGATCCGCATAGGTGCCGGTGATGCGCGTCAGCACCGCCTTGATGACCCGGCCGAGCGAGTCGCCGCTGATCCAGAAAAACAGGGCGATGAACAGGGCCATCACGAGTTCCGCCAGCCCGCTTGCCATCTGCATCAGGGCCTTCAGGGCGTAGCGCGCGATTTGCCCCGCATAGGGGTGCAGCGCCTCGCCCAGCCCGCGAACGTCATGGCTCCAGTGCAGATAGGCATTGGAGAGCTGTGGGCCGAAGGCAGGCAGGGAAGCCAGCCAGCTCGGCGTGGGGTGAGTGCGCCCGAGCGCCTCGATCTCGGTGTTGATCCCGCCAATGATCAGCGGCAGATCGGCAATGCCGGTCGAGGTGAGAAGGGCGAGTGGCATCACGATGGCGATGGCGCTTCCTACCATCATCACGACCGCCGCCAGGGAGGGGCGCATATGCCGGCGCAGACGCTTGAAGAGGGGCCATGTCGTGAATGTGAGAATGGCTCCCCACAGAATGGCGGAGAGAAAAGGCCATAAGACCACGCCGCAGCCATAAGCGACGCCAAGCAGGAGCAAGCCAAGCATGATGCGTTCGGTCGTCACGAAATCTCCCGTCGCCGCCTCTGGCACCAGTTGACCGGATAGTCGTTCTGGCTGCTATCGTGCGGTTCTCAACCCGTTCTTGCAAGGTCTGCCCATGACGCTGAAACCCCTCATCGATGCGCAGACCCTGTTGACGCTGCCAGCGCGTCGCTACCGTTTCCTCGACGCCTCGATCCTGCTCCCCGGGCAGGAGGGCGATCCTGAAGCGGATTTCAGGGAGTTAGCGCTTCCGGGCGCCATTCGTTTCCGGATCAACGAGATCTGTGATCATGGCAACACCCTGCCGCATATGGTGCCGGGACCTGCGCTCTTCGCCGATTTCATGACGGCGCATGGCATCGATCGTGAGACAGGGCTGGTGTTCTATGACCGTGCTGGCAGCATCGGGGCGTGTCGCGCTCATTGGATGGCTGATCTCTTTGGTCATGACTGCGCCCACGTGCTCGATGGGGGGCTGGCGGCCCTGCAGCAAGCGGGGATCGCCCTCGATGCCCTCCCTGAACCGGCGCCGTATTCCAATACTGCTTATCAAACGCGTGCCCGCTATGCCCGTCTCGCCGGAAAGGGTGATGTGCTTGCCGCGCTTGGGGATCCGGATCGCGTGATCCTTGATGCACGAAGCGCGGGGCGGTTTCACGCCCGTGTCGCTGAACCGAGGCCGAACACGCGTGGCGGGCACATGAGAGGGGCAGTCAATCTGCCTTACGGAGATGTGCTCGATGCCGAAGGGTATTTCCTGCAGCCTGAGGCGCTTGTCGCGCGTTTGGCGGCCTGCGCAATCGGCGCGAGGCAGGTCATCACCAGTTGCGGCTCGGGTTTGACAGCCGCCACGCTGACCATGGCGCTGCGTGTTGCGGGGCATGCGCCCGGGCAGCTTTACGACGGGTCCTGGGCAGAATGGGGAAGCGACCCCACTCTCCCCATCGAGACCTCATAGGAGACTGAACAGAGTGGAAAACACCGCAAAGCAGGTTACTTCCGGTTGGAAGCGCCTGTCCTCCCTCCTGGTTCAGGGCGGTCGCCCGGAGCCGACACCGCAGGAGGGAAGTTTCGTCAATGCCCCGGTCACGAGGGGTTCGACCGTGCTTTTCCCCTCGCTGGATGCCATGAAGGAGCAGGGGCTGCGCAGCCACGAGCATGAGCTCATCTATGGCGCCATGGGCTCTCCCATTCAGCATGAGCTCGAGAAGCTGATCGCACTGATCGAGGGTGGAACGCATACACAGGTGGTTTCCTCGGGCCTTGCTGCCTGCACCCTGCCGCTGCTCGCTTTTCTGAATGCGGGCGATCATCTGCTTTTACCTGACTCGGTTTACGGGCCGACACGGCGTTTTGCCGGAACCATGCTTGCGCGCATGGGTATCGAGACAAGCTATTACGCACCTCTGGCCGATGAAGAGGCCTTGCGTGGCCTGTTGCGTGACAATACGCGCGTCATTTTTGCGGAGAGTCCCGGGAGCCATACTTTCGAGGTTCAGGATATCCCGATGCTGGCGCGCGTGGCCCATGAGCATGGTGCTCTGCTGATGCTCGACAACACCTGGGGGATCGGCATCTTCCAGCCTTTCCGCCACGGGGTGGATGTGTCGATCCAGGCCCTCACCAAATATCCGGCAGGACATTCCGATGTGATTGCCGGGGCGATCACGGTCGCCGATGGCGCGCTCTGGAAAGATCTGCGCGACTCAGCCATTCAGATCGGCCAGCTAGCCGGGCCGGACGAATGCTGGCTGACGCTGCGCGGATTGCGCACCATGGCCGTACGTCTGGAGCGGCAATCGGCCTCGGCTCTGCTGGTGGCACAATGGCTGCGAGGTCGGCCCGAAGTGGCAAAAGTCCTTCATCCCGCCTTCGAGGAATGCCCGGGTCATGAATTCTGGGCACGTGATTTCGAGGGCGCGAGTTCACTCTTCGGCGTTGAGTTGCGCGCGGATCTCTCGGTTGCGGCGATGCGTGACATGATCGACGCGCTCGCATTATTCGGTATTGGCGCGTCCTGGGGCGGGTATGAAAGTCTCGTTCTTCCGACTACTGGCGGGGTGAGGCGCTCGCTGCCGAACGCCATGCCGGAGGGGCCGAGCTTTCGCCTGCATATCGGGCTGGAAGACCCGAATGACCTCATCGCCGATCTCGAGGGCGGTATGGAAGTGCTCCGCGCCTCGGTAGCGGGCTGACGTTTCAGCGAAGTCGGAACCCCAGGGCCTCGCGCAGATGCGGGGCCTCTACATCATTAGCCTGGTCGAGATCGGCGATGCTGCGTGCAACGCGCAGCAGCCGTGTCAGACCGCGGGCAGAGAGGCGTAGTTTCGTCCCCGCCTCGCTGACCAGCGCGCGGGCATCGGCACTCAGAGCGATGTCGAGGGCGCTGACCTGGGCATTGGAAACGCCCTGTCGGGCGATCTGCCTGGCGCGGGCGGCCACTACGCGCGCCCGGACGACCGCGCTTCTCTCCCCAGAGGGAGCAGTTATCATGTCGAGCGGGGAGACCGGGGTGACGAAGAGCGAGAGATCGAGCCGGTCCAGCATCGGGCCTGATAGTCTTGCCTTATACTCTTCCCCGCATTGAGGGGCCTTGCGACACGCCCGTTCCGCATCGCCCAGGTAGCCGCAACGGCACGGATTCATGGCCGCGATAAACTGGAAACGGGATGGGTAGAGCACCGTCTGCCGCGCACGGGCGACAGTAATCACCCCTGTTTCGAGGGGCTGACGCAGGGATTCGAGACAGGCGCGGGAAAACTCTGGAAGCTCGTCAAGAAACAGCACCCCGTTATGGGCAAGGCTGACTTCCCCCGGGCGCGATCGTGCTCCGCCACCGACTAGTGCGGGCAAGGTCGTGGAGTGATGCGGCGCACGAAATGGCGGCTCCGTGATGAGTGTGCTGCCCGCGGCCTGACCGCCGAGACTGTGAATGCGGCTGCATTCGAGTATTTGTTCATGGGTCAAGTCAGGCAGGATGGACGGCAGACATTGCGCGAGCATGGATTTTCCCGCACCGGGCGGGCCCGACATCAGGAGGGAATGCCCCCCGGCGGCCGTGATTTCGAGTGCGCGCCGCCCCATATCGAGACCCTTGATGGCCGACAGATCAGCCCCTTGCGGCGTGGGGGGCACGCGTTCCAGCTCGGGCGCCGGCAGGACATGGTCCCCGTTGAAATGGCCCAGAAGGGCACGCAGGCTCTGCGGGGCGAGAATATCGAGCGCATCGCTGGCCCAGCGTGCCTCCTGCGCCTGCGGGGCGGGGCAGATGAGGCCCAGCTGAAGCCCGATCGTCTCGAGCGCTGCCGAGAGTACACCCCCTGTGGCCTGCAAGCGGCCATCCAGCGATAATTCGCCGATTGCGGCATAGGCACTTATCGCTTCGTGCGAGAGAATCCCCATGGCGGTCATGATGGCCAGTGCGATGGGGAGATCGAAATGCGAGCCTTCCTTCGGAAGGTCAGCGGGCACCAGATTGATGAGAATACGCTTGGGCGGCAGGGCCAGACCCAGGGCGCCGAGGGCGGCACGGACGCGTTCACGAGCCTCACCCACGGTCTTGTCTGGCAGGCCCACGATCACGAAAGCGGGCAGGCCTGAGGCAATCTGGATTTCGACGGTGACCGGAATGGCGTCGATGCCCGCAAACGCAAAGCTCTGGATACGGGCGATAGAAGAAGAAACGGTCACGGCACCAACGAATGATCAGGAACAGAAAATTCTGTTCCTGATCATTACCAGCGGTGCATCAATAATTCATCAAATTACTTCAACGCTGATAGATCAGCCTGGCGCGCATTGTGCCCTTGAGGTCGCGCAGGCGGTTCAGCAGACGTGTGTCGAGTTCACTATCGGGGCTGGCATCGGTTTCCACCACCACATAGCCGACCTCGCCATCCGTCTGCAGATATTGCGCGACGATGTTGCAATCCTCGCTCGAAAAGATCTCGTTGATCTGGCGCATGATGCCGGGGCGGTTTTCATGCACATGCATGAAGCGTGTGCCGCGGGGGCGCTCGGGCAACTGAACAGGGGGGAAATTCACTGCGCCCAGCGTGGAGCCGACATCGGAATATTCAACAAAGCGTTTCGCGACTTCCACGCCGATACGCTCCTGAGCTTCCATGGTCGAACCCCCAATATGCGGGGTGAGAATGACGTTGGGCAGGCCCTGCAGCGGTGAGACGAAGCTCTCTCCAGCGCCCTTGGGCTCTTTCGGGAACACATCCACGCCGGCACCCATCAGATGCCCGTCGCGGAGCGCGGCGGCGAGCGCGTCGATATCGACCACCGTGCCGCGTGCGTTGTTCAGCAGAATCGAGTTCGGCTTCATCGCCCGAATTTCGGCCTCGCCAATCATGTCCTTGGTCTGTTCGGTCTGCGGGACATGCAGGCTGACGATATCGGACTGGGCCAGCAGATCATTCAGCGTGTCGACCGGGGTGGCATTGCCATGAGGCAGCTTGTCCACCGTGTCGTAATAGATAACGCGCAGGCCGAAGGCCTCGGCCAGGACGGAGAGCTGCGAGCCGATGGAACCATAGCCGACAATCCCCAGCGTCTTGCCGCGAACTTCCCAGGCGTTGAGGGCAGATTTGTCCCAACCACCGGCATGGCATTGCTCGGAGCGCGACGGAATGCGGCGCAGGAGCATCACGATCTCGCCCATGACCAGTTCGGCCACCGAGCGCGTATTGCTGAAGGGAGCGTTGAAAACGGGAATGCCTGCCATGCGTGCCGCGTTGAGATCGACCTGATTGGTTCCGATGCAGAAACAGCCGATCGCCATAAGGCGGTCAGCAGCCTCGATCACCGGTGCCGTGAGTTGCGTGCGTGAGCGGATACCCACCATGTGCACCCCTTTCAGGGCTTCTGACAGGGCCTCGCCCTCGAGCGCCGTCTTTACACAGGTCACCTGCTTGTAGCCCTGGGCGGCAAGATGCTGGGCGGCGCTTTCATGAATGCCTTCGAGCAGAAGGATGCGAATGCGGTCTTTGGGGAGAGAAAACGAGGCTTCCATGTCTGGCTCCTGTCAGCGGCGCAAATCCGAAAAGCGGTGCTAGCCCATACGCGGGTCAGGGGGAAGGGCGAAGACTGGCGATGGCCTGGGAGAGAAGCACCTTGTCCCCGCAGGCCAGCACCGTGCCGTCGCTTTCTAGCGTCAAAGGGGCGCCTTGCCAGTCCGTCATCACCCCCCCCGCACCGGTGACCACGGGTACGAGGGCGGCCCAGTCCCACGGCTTCATTGTGCATTCGGCAATCACATCGATCTGCCCAAGAGCGAGCAGCCCGTAACCATAGGCATCGCCGCCCCAGCTCGTGCGTCGCGTGGCCGCCTTGAGGGCGGCGAAACGCGCATCGAAAGGCGGGATCAGCATGTCTGGGGAGGTGCAGGAAAGCTCTGCCGCACCCAACTTCGGGCAGGATCTCGTGCCGATGATACCGGGCAGCATGCTGGACTCGAAGCGCGTCGTCTCGCCCTCCACGCCGATCCATCTTTCGCGGGTGAGTGGCTGGTCGATGATGCCGAGAACAGGCTTGCCGCGCCAGAAGAGCGCGATCAGCGTAGCAAAGCTGGGGCGACCCGTGATGAATGCGCGTGTCCCATCGATTGGGTCCAGCACCCAGACGAATTCTCCCTCGATGCCGGAAAGGCCGAATTCCTCGCCGAGGATCGCGTGGTCGGGATGGGTCTGCGCGATCATGCTGCGCATTGCCGTTTCCGCCTCGCGATCGGCCCGCGTGACCGGGCTCTCATCGCTCTTGTCATCCACCGTCAGCCCTGACCGGAAATGGGGGGTTACGGCATGACGGGCAGCATCGGCGCAGGCGAGCGCGGTTTGCAGACAGATGGCGAGATCGGGCAGCGGTGACATGGCAGGCAATCCGGAAAGGGAAGGGGCCAGAGAAGACGGGCGCCCCTCGCGTGACGGGGGTAGCAACGCGCCGATTGACGCATCCTGGGGGGTGCGGCATGTCTGGCTATGCGCTGTGACCTTCACAAGACAAGCGGAAAGCCTGCTTCTATCTCATGAACCCCATCATCGTCATCCCATCGCGTCTCGCTTCGACGCGCCTGCCAGACAAGCCGCTGGCGGAAATCGACGGCGCCCCCATGATCCTGCATGTCGCGCTGCGCGCCAGAGCGGCCTCACTCGGTCCCGTTCTCGTCGCGTCCGGAGATCAGGCGATCCTCGATGCGCTGGCGGGACACGGGATCGAGGGCATTCTGACCGATCCCGCGCTCCCGAGCGGGTCTGACCGGGTTCATGCCGCTCTGCGTGAGTATGACCCCGAAGGGCGCCATGATGTCGTGATCAATCTTCAGGGGGATCTTCCTCTGATAGCGCCTGACAGCATTGCTTCCGCTCTGATGCCCGTTGCGCAGGAAGGGTTCGATATCGGCACGCTCGTCGCCCCGGTCGAGACAAAGGAAGAGGCTGAGCGCAGTTCCGTCGTGAAGGCCGCCTGCGCCTTCATGCCGGGGCGGCCTGTGGCCCGTGCTCTTTATTTCTCGCGTCAGCCTGTCCCCTGGGGCGCGGGGCCTCTCTGGCATCATATCGGCGTCTATGCCTGGCGTCGCGAGGCGCTGGTGCAATTCGTTTCCCTGCCACCCTCGCCGCTGGAGCTGAGGGAATCGCTGGAACAGTTGCGTGCGCTCGAAGCGGGTATGTCGATAGGCTGTGCGGCGATTGACGCAGCGCCGCTTGGCGTTGATACGCCTGAAGATCTCGTTCGTATCCGTCAGGCGCTCCGTTCATGACACAGATCATCGCTTTTCAGGGGCGCCCCGGCGCCTATTCCGATCTCGCCTGCCGCGTCGCGCGGCCGGGCTGGGAAACGCTCCCATGCCCGACATTCCAGGCCGCTATCGACGCGGTGCGTGAAGGGCGCGCGACGCTGGGGATGCTCGCCTGTGAGAACTCGCTGGCTGGCCGCGTGCCGGAAATTCATGCCCTGCTGCCTGACGCAGGGCTGCCGATCATTGGCGAGCACTTCCAGCGTGTCGAGCATTGCCTGATCGCTCTTCCCGGGACGAAGCTGGAAGAGGTCAAGCGCGTTCACACCCATCCTGTGGCGCTGGGGCAGATACGCAATCTGCTTCGTGAACTCGAAGTCGAGGCGTGTTCCGCCTTCGATACGGCCGGGGCGGCGGAGATGATCCTAAAATGGCAGTCGCGTGAAGACGCCGCCATTGCGTCCTCGCTCGCGGCCGAACTGAACGGGCTGGAAGTGCTGCGCGCCAATGTGGAAGACGCTGCGCATAACACGACACGCTTCTATCTTGTTGCGCGCGAGGCGGCCTGGCCCGCCGCCGATGCCGAACGTGTGATGACCACACTCGTCTTTCGCGTGCTCAATCGTCCGGGCGCTCTCTATGAAGCGCTGGGCGGCTTTGCCGAGAGCGGGGTGAACATGACCCGTCTCGAGAGCTATATGAGCCCTGGCACACTGACAGCCACTGGGTTTCTGCTCGATGTCGAAGGGCATCCAGAGCAACCTGCTCTGCGTCGCGCCCTGACGGTGCTCGAGGGGTGCAGCGAAAATATTGCCATATTGGGTGTCTATCCGGGCAGTCCGTCCCGCTATCCGGAATAGGGACGCGCGCCGCGATATCCATTTGACAGCGGCGTTTAGAGTTCTATTTAGCAGCAGATTCGTTCAACGCGGCAGGTGAGGCAACATGGCACGGAACAAGGATTTCAACGGGTCTCTGACCGCGCTGCTGACGCCTTTTCGCAAAGACGGAACCGTCGATCTGGCCGCCCTTGAGCGCTTCATCGACTGGCAGATCGATCAGGGCACCGCGGGACTGATTCCGGCAGGAACCACCGGGGAAAGCCCGACCCTGACCCATGACGAGCACGGTATGGTCGTTGCGCATACGGTCAAGGTGTCCGGCGGTCGTGTGCCGGTGATGGCCGGCGCAGGTTCGAACAGCACGCATGAGGCAATCGGCATGGCGCGTCATGCCAAGGCGGTCGGTGCCGACGCCTTGCTGGTTGTCGCGCCCTATTACAATAAGCCGACGCAGGAAGGGCTGTATCAGCATTTCATGCTCGTGGCCGATGCGACCGATCTGCCTCTTTACGTTTACAACGTGCCGGGACGTTCGGTCGTTGAAGTCCTACCGGAAACGATGGCGCGGCTGGCCCAGCATCCCAACATTGTGGGCACGAAGGATGCGACAGCCAATCTATCGCGCCCATTGCAGCTTCGCGCTCTGCTGGGGGACACGCCTTTCACGCTGCTGACGGGTGATGACGGAACCGCCGTTTCCTTTCTCGCCGCAGGCGGTACGGGCTGCATCAGCGTGACCGCCAATATCGCGCCACGCCTTTGTGCCGAGATGCATGCAGCCTGGCAGGCCGGCGATGTGGCCAAAGCGATGCAGATCCAGCAGCGCCTAACCCCGCTTCACGATGCCATGTTCTATGAAAGCAATCCCGGCCCGGTGAAATATGCAGCATCTCGTCTGGGACTATGTGAAGCGACGGTGCGTCTGCCGCTCTGCGAACCGGGCGCGGCCTCGCGCGCTGTCATCGACGAGGCCATGAAGAAAACCGGCCTGTCAGGATAAAAAGTGGCTGAAAAGAAGAAATCCGGTCTCATTTCGCACGGCATCGCTGCGCAAAACCGCAAAGGCCGGTTCAATTACACCATTCTCGAAACCGTTGAGGCAGGGTTGGTCCTGAAAGGGCCGGAGGTAAAGAGCCTCCGTATGGGGCGCGCCGCCATCAACGAGGCTTATGCTGGTGAACGCGATGGCGAGATCTGGCTGTTCAACTCCTATATCCCGGAATATCAGGGCGGCGTGCTTTCGCGTTTCGACACGCGCGCGCCACGCAAGCTTCTTCTGCACAAGAAGCAGGTGGCGCACCTCCTTGGTGCAGTCTCGCGCGCCGGGGCGTCGCTCGTGCCGCTGGATGTGCATTTCAACGCACGCGGCCGCGCAAAGCTGACGCTCGGTCTCGGCCAGGGGCGCAAGAAGGAAGACAAGCGCCATGCTATCGCCGAGCGCGACTGGCAGCGCGACAAGGCGCGCCTGCTGCGCAGCAAGGGTAAGGATTACTGAATAATCGATCCTCGACTCGCTATCCCATTTTCCAACGCTGCACATAAGGAAAGCCATGCCTCTCGGTGCATGGCTTTTTTCATTTGGTGGATTGTCGATGTGCCGAGACGGGCGGGCGAGAGAGGGGCAATGTAACGGGCACGCGGGTTCGGTGGCCGCACGGCGCTTCCCTGGTGGGATGAGGCCGCGCTTTGAGCGCTATCTGGAAACACGCTCGAAGCTGACTGGTAGAGGAGTCCCGTTCGCGAGTCTCGTTTTGGAGCGGTGACGAAGGAGTCTGAGCCCGAGGAAAGACGGGGAGAAGCATGAGGAATGGCTGCGCCATTCACTTCGACGATTGCACACCCTGATGCTTGGGTAATCGACCTCGTAATCAGCGAGTATTGCCATAGCAGATCTGACACGCAGGCACAAAAAAACCCGGCACGATAGCCGGGTTTCTTCGGGATCAGAAAGCTGATCAGGCGATGTTGATGTCGGCTGCTTCCGGACCCTTCTGGCCCTGAACAACCTTGACATCGACAGCCTGGCCCTCGTTCAGGCCGGAAAGGCCCGAGCGCTCGAGAGCGGAAGCATGGATGAAGATATCCTTGCCGCCATTTTCCGGCGTGATGAAGCCAAAGCCCTTCGTGGCGTTGTACCACTTGACGATCCCGCGAAGGTCCTGAGCCTGCGAAAGGTCAGGGGCCGGGCGGGCCGGACGACCACCGCCAAAAGCGGGGCGCGGGCCAGCCGGGTTGAAGGCGGCGCGCGGGCGCGGTGCTTCAGCCGTGCTCGTGTCTACGTTGAGGACCTCAGCGACCTGACGACCCTTGGGGCCCTGGCCGATGCGGACGTTCAGCGTGGTGCCCGGATTGACGCTGGTGTGGCCAGCGGTGGACAGCGCATTGGCGTGAAGGAAAACGTCGCCCGATCCATCAGCGAGCTCGACAAAGCCGAAGCCCTTCTCGCTGTTGAACCACTTGACGCTGGCGCCCACTTCCGGGCCAGACGCCAGAACCTGTGGGCCGCCCGAAGGGGGACGACGATTTTGCATCCCGCCGCGGTCACCAAAGGAGGGTGTCATGAAATCGTCGTCGAATCCGCCGCGGCGCGGGGAACGTGGGCTGCGGTCGGTACGGTTGCTTCTCAACGGTCTAATCCCGAGATCTGAGCGGTGATCCATCTGCGTGAGAATCACCAGTGTTGTAAGTCGAAACGGTGTGCACGGGCCTGCCGGCTGGTACGGAACGGGCTATGTCCACAGGGGGTTTCATCCAGACCCTAACACGGTTTTTTCCGACTATGCCACTGGAAAACGTGGCTCGATTACCACGATCTTCTTCATATCGCGTTTTTATGAGGGGATAGTCTTGCTGTTCCGCCGGAGCACTGTTTCCAGATACGTGGAATGCGATAAGGTGGCGGCCTATTATTTCGGAAGGGGATGGATTTGCGCTGTTCAAAGTCGCGCTGGCCGAAAGCCAGACAGGTAACGACCGGCTCGCTCTCGATTGTCGGTCTTGCGCTGGCCAGCGCGGTTGCCGCCCACGCCACACCGAAGCAGGATCCTTACGGCACATGGACGCTGCAGGGTGAAAACGACGCCGTCTCGACGTTCAAGGGAACATCCGACCAGTATTACACCTCGGGTCTGCGTTTCAACTGGACCTCGGGCACCGATAACCTGCCCAAGCCTTTTGCAGATGTGAACCGGTTCCTGCTTGGTGACGGCGTACAGCGCGTGAGCCTGGGTGTGCAGCAGCTCATCTATACCCCGCGTGACACGCAGCTCGCCCAGCCGCTCCAAGGCGATCGCCCCTATTCGAGCCTTCTCCTGGGTACGGTCAATTTCATCAACGACACCGATCTGTCGCGCAGTGTTGCGGGTATCCAGTTTGGCGTGATGGGTCCTGCCGGTCTGGGTCGTCAGTTGCAGAATGGCTTCCATGGGGCCATCGGCGACACCAAGAACCGTGGCTGGCACACCCAGCTTCAGAACCAGCCGATCTTCCAGATCCAGGCCGGGCGTATCTGGCGTCTGCCAGTCGTCAATCTTTACGGTATCAGCGCCGATGTGCTGCCTGCTGTTTCGGGGGCAGCGGGTGATTACCGCACCTATGCCGATGCAGCGGGCACGTTCCGTATCGGTCAGGGTCTCGACAGCGACTTCGGCAATGCGACCATCGGGCCGGGGCTCGACGGCACGGATGCGTTCGTCGCGACCCGTCCCGTTGCCTGGTATCTGTATGGGGGCGTCGAAGGTCAGGCGGTGGCCTATGACTCGACTCTTCAGGGCAATACACTGCGTTCGAACTCACCCCATGTCAGCAAGACCTGGGATGTTGGCATGATTCACGCCGGTCTCGCGGTTATGTGGCACGGCGTGCGCCTCTCTTATAGCCAGAACTGGCAGACGGCGCAGTTCAAGACTGCCAAAGCGGGCCTGTTCAACTATGGATCGCTCAAGCTCTCGGTCAAGTTCTGAGAGCTGCGGCTGGGCTGGTTTGGCCATCCTGAAAAAGAGGCCCGGTTGCCATCGGGCGACCGGGCCTTTTCTGTTCGATCTCCTGGGCAGGTCGGGCCGCGGCTCAGGAAGCGCGTCCGGTCGGGGGCCTCGGTTCAGAGATAGTCGGGCGTCGGAATGCCCAGCAGATAGCCCTGCACCTCTTCGCAGCCGTAGGAGTCGAGGAAAGCCATCTGGCGCTCGGTCTCGACCCCTTTCGCGCAGCACGAGATTCCGAGTCGGCGCGCCATCTGAATGGCCTGTCCCATGACCTCGTTCACGCGACGATCGTCATTGAGCCGAAGCATGAAGGAACGATCGAACTTGATCTGGTCGACCGGGAAATTGGCCAGGCGTTCGAGTGAGGAATAACCCGCGCCAAAATCATCAAGGGCCACGTGCACGCCAAGGGCGCGGAGGCGGGACAATTCCTGATAGGCGATATCGCGCGGGCCGAAAGCTCTCTTTTCAGAAAGTTCGATCTGCAGGCGTTCCGCAGAGAGCCCCGTCTCCCGCAGCACGCTCTCGACCATGGCGGAAAGTTGCCGCTTCGCGAGCCAGGTGGGCGAGATGTTCACGCACACCCTCAAAGGGTGGCTCCACCCCGCGGCAGCTTCGCAAGCGTGTTTGAGACTCCAGTGATCGAGTTTTTCGATCAGACCGCCGTTTTCCGCGCATTGGATGAACACATCGGGCGGCACATGCCCGGAACCCGGTCGTTCCCAGCGCAGAAGGGCTTCAAGCGCCACCACTGTTTGCGAGCCCGGCGCGATGATCGGCATCCAGTTCAGGGAGAGTTCGTGACGCGCCACAGCGCCTGCCAGGTCGCGCTCGAGATCAGAGGTGCCGATCAGGGTGGCGATGCTGAGCGAGGTTGCGCGCCGCTCATGCGCCCCGCCATGACGCCGGACCTCGGCCATTGCGGCGTCAGCTGCCTGGAGCATGGAGGCCGAGTTCGTACCGTCCTCAGGATAGAGCGCCCAGCCGATCGAGAACGACGCCTGGATTTCACTCCCATTGATCCGGATGGCGGGTGAAAGTGTCTGCCTGACCATATCCACAAGGCTTCTGGACATGACCATCGAGGTACCGGGCGGCGACACGACGAGGATGCTGCCACCGCCTGCATAGCTGAGGAAGGCATGAGCAGGCAGGATCGTCTGGACGCGCCGGATTGCCTCGTCAATCACGAGATTTGAGGTTTCCCATCCGAAGCGGAGGTTTAGAGCGTTGAGGTGATCGAGATCAATTTCGATCACCGAAAAGCTGGCCTTGCGTGTGTCGTCCGCCGTATTGTCGATCAGGCGATGGATATGTGCGCCGCAAAGCCCGCGATCGGGGAGGTCGGGACGTCGTGTCTGGAGGGTCTGGTTCCCGAGGATCGTCCGGGCACACACCGCGAGATAAGGCGCGAGGTCCCGCAACTCGGCTTCATCCACCGACCCCGGGATCTGCGCGAGGAGGGTGAGGTCCTGTTCGAGAGCCAGTCCGAGCTGAAAACCTTCCCCGTTCCTGTTGAGGTAAAGCCCGTCGGGCGCTTCGCACACCGATTTGACGCACTCGACCGTAATCTTGGTTTCAACCATACCCTCGCTAGCGATCTCGATCAGTTCGTCCCGGGGATCGAAACCGCAGATACAGATCGAGGAGGCGCTGAGCAGCCTGCGCGCGATTTCGAGTATCGCGGTATGAGGCTGAAGCTGGGTGATGGATGACATGTCGCCTCTCTTCGATCGGGGAAATCCGCTTATGAAAGGTAACGCAGGTTTGGGCAAGCACAACACCGCGTCGGATCATGACATCATTTCGAGTATTATTGCAAAAGATTAAATAAGCAATTTCCTGAACATCAAGTCAAATCCTATCCAGCCCGGTTGACGCGGGTCGTGTCATCACGGTCGAACAGCTTGAGTAATGTTCGTAAACTGGTCTTGTTCTGGGCGAGTATATGGGAATTTGAAATTAAGTCGCCCATATCGTGGTGCGCTTCTTGCAGAATGGCTTCGGCATCGACATTTTCAGTTAGGCGAAACATCGGCAGGCCCGATTGTCGATTTCCCGTGAGGTCGCCGCCTCCTCGCAACCTGAAGTCCCGATCAGCGATCAGAAATCCGTCTTCTGTTTCCCTCAGCAGGGAAAGGCGCTCCTTGCCAGTCGCGCCTGTGGCGTCGTCGTAGATCAGAAGGCAGAATGAGGCTGCTGCGCCGCGCCCCACCCGGCCGCGCAACTGATGCAGCTGGGCGAGACCGAAGCGTTCGGCATGCTCGATCACCATGACCGAGGCATTCGGAATATCCACCCCCACTTCGATGACGGTCGTTGCCACGAGAAGGCGCGTCTCACCCAGTCTGAAGCGGTCGAGTTCGGCCTGTCGCTGCGCGATTTCCTGACGCCCATGCGCCAGTCCGACGGGAACGGTCAGACGTTGTGACAGATCGGCCCAGCGCGCTTCCGCCGCAGCGACATCGAGTACCTCGCTTTCTTCCACCAAGGGGCAGACCCAGAACACCTGCGCCCCTCGTGCAAGAATGCGCGTGATCCCTCCCATTACCTCGTCCAGCGTCGAAAGCGGATGCAGCGAGGTCTGGATAGGTTTGCGGCCGGGCGGTTTCTCATTCAGGCGGCTGACGCTCAGATCGCCCCATTGTGTGAGCAGCAGCGTGCGCGGGATAGGGGTGGCGGTCATGACCAGAATATCGGTCTGGGCACCCTTGCTACCCAGGAGAGAGCGCTGCTGAACGCCAAAGCGATGCTGTTCGTCGATCACGGCGAGTGCGAGGTCATGAAAGACGACTTTTTCCTGAAACAGCGCATGGGTGCCTACAATGAGCCGCGCGGTACCATCAGCAATGGCGTCAAGTGCCAGGCGGCGCGCCTTGCCCTTGACGCTGCCTGAGAGATACACACAGGTGACGCCCGAAAGGCGGGACAGGGTTTGAAAATGCTGGCTTGCCAGAATTTCGGTGGGCGCCATGAGCGCGGCCTGAGCCCCCGCTTCCACAGCACGCAACATGGCGAGCAAGGCCACGAGCGTCTTTCCTGCGCCGACGTCTCCCTGCAACAGACGCATCATGGGCACGGGCGCTTCCATATCCGCGTCGATCTCGCCGATCGCCCTTTTCTGGGCGCCGGTCGGCTCATGGCCGAACCGCACTAGCGCAGCCGCTCTCAGGGAATTATCGCCTCTCAGGCTGCGTCCTTGCTGGGCGCGTGCCTCCTGACGGGCAAGCGCCAGAGAAAGCTGGTCGGCAAGACACTCATCATAGGCGAGACGCTCCCGAGCCATGAGCACGAGACGGGACCAGTCTCTGGCTGTGCCGGCAGGGTCATGCGCGATCGGGGGGCGGTGCAGGATCTCGAGCGCTGCGGCGAACCCCGGCCAGTCGTGGCGCGCAAGCCGATCGGGCGGGATCCATTCTGCCAGAGGCGGCAGCAGGTCGAGCGCCCTATGCATGGCGCGGCGCATGATGGAGGGGAAGAGCCCCGCCGTCAGGGGCCAGACCGGATCGATTGCCGGAATGGTGTCGCGGCGCGCCCAACCCACCATGTAATCCGGATGGGGCATGGTAAGGCTCAGGCCGTAGCGTTCCAGCTTCCCCGAAACCGCGAGTTCATCTCCTGCCCCGACCGAGCGGATAAAGGCCTGATGAAAGAACAGGATCTCGACATCGTCGCTGTCATCCGTCGCGCGTATCCGGAAGGGCTGCCGGGGGCGGGACGGCGCTGCGATATCGAGCACGCGCAGCCGTGCTGTGAGGGTCGCGCCGGGCATAAGCCGCGTTCGGGCCTCGGCCAGTGTCATGAAGCTGCGTCTGTCGGTGTAACTGCTCGGCAGGGTGAACAGGAGATCCATCACGCGCGGGCCGCAGGCAACCTTGCGCAGGAGATCGGCGTAACGGGGGCCGATGCCGGACAGAGTGCCGAGCGGCGCGAGCAGGGGTGAAATCCGGTCGATTTCTGGGGACATGGCCTTCATGGAACATGGGCTGACAGCGGGAATTTGACAGGCTATAGGATAGAACCGTCATGGAACAAAACGAAACCATCGCCTGGCAGCCTGACTGCATCGTGGCGCGCGTGCTTTGGATTTCTGGATGACCGATACCCCCAGCTGGCCGACCGTTTGGGGCGTGCCGGAAGCCTATACCGCTTTTCTGCTGCGCCGCCGTCTGGGTGAGCATGATGGCCCTCTGATCCATGTGGCGCGCGACGATGCCGCTGTCGCTGCCCTTGCCGACATGCTGGCCTATGTCGAGCCTGACGTGCACGTGTTGCGCTTTCCCGCCTGGGATTGCCTGCCCTATGACCGCGTATCGCCTAACCCGGCGATCACGGCGGAACGGGCTGCGACTCTGACACGGCTGCTCGAGCCTGCGGGCAAGATACGGCGGATCGTGCTCACCACGGTTCATGCGCTCGTCCAGCGCGTCCCGCCGCGCGATGCGTTCCGTAACCAGGCCATCGCGGTCAAGAAGGGCGAGAGCCTGGATCAGGCGATGCTGATCGAGCTTCTGGTCGCGAGCGGCTATACCCGTACCGATACGGTGATGGAGGCAGGGGAATTTGCCACGCGTGGCGGGATTTTCGATCTGTTCCCCGCGGGAGAGAGCGAGCCGATCCGCCTCGATCTGTTTGGCGATGAGGTGGATAATATCCGTCGCTTCGATGTGTCGAGCCAGCGCTCTACCGAGACGCTCGCAGCCTTCAAGCTGCGCCCGGTTTCGGAATATGCGCTCAGCCCCGATGCCATCAGTCGCTTTCGGTCCGCATGGCGGGACCTGTTCGGGCCGTCTTCGGCGTCGGATGTGCTCTACGAGAATGTCTCGGAGGGGCGTCGTTTCCCGGGGCTCGAACACTATATCCCGCTTTTTCACGAGCACATGGACACGCTGGTCGATTATCTGCCTGATGCGTCGATCAGCATGGACCATCAGGTGCCCGATATCCTTGCGGCGAGGCTGGAGATGGTCGCGGACCATTTCGAGGCGCGCAAGGCGCCTGCCCGTGAGGGAGAAGCCATCTACCGTCCTCTGCCGTCACATCTGCTGTATCTCAACCGCACGGGCTGGGAAGCCATGCTGGCGCGCGTACCCTGTCTCGCGCTCAACCCCTTCGCCAAGCCGGACATGGCCGAAGGGATCGATGCCGGTGGACGTCCCGGGCCAATCTTCGTGCGCGGCAAGGATGGCACGCGCGAGGGCGCATTCGAGGCGCTTCGTACCCAGCTCGAGGGATGGGAGAAGGCCGGACGGCGCTGCTACGTCACGGCCTGGACCAAAGGCTCGCGCGAGCGCATCGCATCGCTGCTCAAGGAGCACAAATTCACTACCGAATCCCATGATAGCTGGGCGAGTGCGGCCGGCATCGCGCCGGGCACGATCGGGCTTGTCCTGCTCGGGCTCGAACGTGGCTTCGTGGCCGAACGCATGGCCTTCATTTCCGAGCAGGACCTGCTGGGTGAGCGTATAGCCCGGCCGCCGCGCCGCAAGCGAAGGGCTGAACAGTTCATCACCGAGGCCTCGGAGATTGCCGAGGGGGATCTCGTCGTTCATGCCGATTACGGAATCGGACGGTACGAGGGGCTCGAGACGGTCAGCGATGGCGTCGCGCCCCATGACTGCCTGAGGCTGCTTTATGACGGGGCGCAGAAGCTCTTCCTGCCCGTCGAGAACATCGAATTGCTGAGCCGCTTTGGCTCCGAACAGGGCGGAGTCGCGCTGGACAAGCTGGGCGGTCAGGCCTGGCAGGCCCGCAAGGCCAAGATGAAGGAGCGTATCCGCGACATGGCGGGCGAGCTGATCCGCACGGCTGCGGGTCGCGCCATGAAGGAAGCGCCTTCTCTCATGCCCGCTGAAGGAATGTGGGATGAGTTCTGCGCCCGCTTCCCCTTTGTGGAAACCGAAGACCAGTCCCGCGCGATTGCCGACGTGCTGGAAGATCTGACCTCCGGCCGTCCCATGGACCGCCTCGTTTGCGGCGATGTAGGTTTCGGCAAGACCGAGGTGGCGTTGCGTGCGGCTTTTGTTGCTGCGCTTTCGGGCGTGCAGGTGGCCGTCGTGGTTCCCACCACGCTTCTGGCGCGTCAGCATTTTCGTAGCTTCTCGACCAGGTTCGAGGGCTTTCCTGTGCGCATCGCGCAGCTTTCACGCCTCGTGACGGCGAAGGAGGCCGCTGAGACGCGTCGTGCCCTGGAGGAGGGCCAGGTTGATATCGTGGTTGGAACCCACGCTTTGATCGCCAAATCGATCAATTTCGCGAATCTGGGTTTGCTGATCATCGATGAGGAGCAGCATTTCGGTGTGGCGCACAAGGAGCGCCTCAAGACCATGCGCGAGGATGTGCATGTGCTCACGCTCTCGGCCACGCCGCTGCCGCGAACCTTGCAACTCTCGCTGACCGGCGTGCGCGAAATGAGTCTGATCGCCACGCCGCCGACCGACAGGCTCGCGGTACGGACCTTCATCACGCCTTTTGACAGTGTGATGATTCGTGAAGCCATCCAGCGTGAGCGGTTCCGCGGCGGTCAGGTCTTCTGCGTCGTCCCGCGCATCGAGGATATGGACCGCATGGCGGATCGTCTGCGCGATATCGTGCCCGATGCGAAGACCGTCCAGGCACATGGTCGCCTGACCCCGGCTGAGCTCGAGCGCGTCATGACCGAGTTCTCTGACGGGCGTTACGATATCCTGCTTTCTACCAATATCGTGGAGAGTGGGCTCGATATGCCCGCGGTGAATACGCTCATCATCCATCGGGCCGACATGTTCGGGCTGGGGCAGCTCTACCAGCTTCGCGGGCGCGTTGGTCGCGGCAAGCAGCGTGGTTACGCCTACCTGACCTGGCCGCAGAGCCATCGCCTGTCCCCCGCATCTGAGAAGCGTCTTGAGATCATGCAGACGCTCGATACGCTTGGTGCGGGATTTACTCTTGCCTCGCACGATCTCGATCTGCGTGGGGCTGGCAATTTGCTGGGTGATGAACAGTCCGGGCATATCAAGGAGGTCGGGATCGAGCTCTACCAGCAGATGCTCGAAGACGCCGTGACCACGATGCGCCTGCAGAAGGACCAGAAGCGGGCGGAGGACAAGGACTGGACGCCGAACATCATTCTCGGACTGCCAGTGCTCATCCCCGAAGCCTATGTGCGCGATCTTCCCGTCCGTCTGGGTCTCTATCGACGGATTGCGGGTCTGGAAGGAGAGGCCGAACTAGAGGCCATTCGCGCTGAACTGGTTGATCGTTTCGGTTCTCTGCCGCAGGAGGTCGAAAACCTGCTTGATGTCGTTGTCATCAAGCGTCTTTGTTCTGCTGCTGGGGTCGATCGCCTCGAAGCGGGTCCCAAGGGCATGGTCATTCAGTTTCGCAACCGCAAATTCCGCAATCCCATGGGGCTGTTGAAATGGGTGGAACGTCACAAGGATCAGGGCGTCAAGCTGCGCCCCGATCAGAAACTGGCGGTCGTGCGTGAAATGACGAACGCCCAGAGAATCACGATGGCCCGCAAGGTCATGGGGGCGCTCAAAAAATTGGCGGAGAAGGCGGATAGCTAGAGCGCGGAGCGCTGTCCTGTCCCCTTAAAAGGGGCGGCCCTTCTCAAGGGAGCATGAGGCGTCTCTCGTTGAACAAGTTGCGTACACCATTAAAGGCGATCCAGAAATGCCTTGCGGTAGTCTTTGAGATGGGCCTCCTTTTCAACCGTATTGGCCGGCGTCATCAGAGGGCGACCTTCCTTTGGTGAGAAAGGGGCAATGCCCCATCTGCGTAGCCTCTCACGATCTGCTACCCCGCCTCATGTGCAAATTTGGGAAACTTCCTTCGGATTAGTTTGTTCGATTCATATCGAATGAATGGAGGCGGATGATGCTTGCACTGGATCTTTCAGGAAAGAAGGCGCTCGTCACGGGATCGACAGGCGGAATCGGGCTGGCGATCGCTACGCGGCTGGCGGAAGCGGGCGCCCATGTAATCGTCAATGGCCGTGGGGAGGAACGCACCTCGGCGGCGATCGAGACGATCAGAAAAGGGATACCCCAGGCTAGTCTGACGGGGTTCGCTGGCGATGTTGCCAAGCCCAAGATCATTGCGACGCTGGTTGAGAGCCACCCAGACATCGATGTGCTGGTCAATAATCTCGGCATTTTCGAAGAGGTGCCGTTCGGTGAGATCAGCGATGAGGAATGGCTTCGTTTTTTCGAGATCAATGTGATGAGCGGGGTGCGGCTTTCGCGCGCCTATCTGCCAGGAATGGTGGAACGTAAGAATGGGCGTATCGTGTTCATTTCCAGCGAGTCGGGTCTGAATATCCCGGCGGAGATGATCCATTACGGGTTCAGCAAGGCTGCACAGATCGCTATCGCGCGCGGTCTTGCGGAGAGCGTGGCCGGCAGCGGCGTGACGATCAACAGCGTATTACCGGGACCAACGCGGACCGAGGGCGTGATGAGCATGATCGAGAAAGCAGCTGGGAAGTCGGGTCGTTCTCCGCAGGAAGTAGAGGCCAGCTTCCTGAAGGAGAACCGCCCGACCACGCTGATCAACCGACTGGCTGATCCTGAGGAGGTGGCGAACATGGTCGCTTATGTGTGCTCACCTCTCGCCTCTGCGACGTCAGGAGCGGCGCTCCGTGTCGAGGGCGGGCTCCTGCGTCATCCTGGATAATCGTTTCTCAGGGCGCCCTACGGGGTGTCCTGACTTCCGCTCAGTTGACCGGAATAGGGATGGAATTGACCTTGAGGATCCCGTTGGAGAGCGTCAGATCCCAAGTTACCTTGTTCCCGTCACGATGCCCCATGAACTGCGCCACCGAGAGGGCGGTACTGACTCCAGTCGGCAGGACAGGCCGGATGACGGCAAGCAGGTCGTTGAGATCGGTGATTGTCAGGTGAAGCTCGCCCGAGCTTGAGTTCGCGGCATGACCCGGAGCGACCCAGCCATTGCCATCCAGTCTGCCCTTCGCCCAAATTCCCTGAAGAGACGAAATCGTGATGCGCCCGGTAGGCGATTTGGTGTCGTCGAGCATCTGCTCGGGGATCGTCAGTGTCGTGCGCACGCTGCCTGGCAGGGCCGAGCCGCCAGGCGAGGTCAGCCCGTTCACGGAGAAAACGATGTCGATACTTCCTGGCGCCTGACCGGATCGCAGCGTGGCGGTAATCTGATCCGCAGTGTAACGGGAGTCTCCCTCGGACAGGCCGATCTGATGCCAGACGAGCTCCGCAACAGCGCCCTGATGCAGGGCTTCACGCAGATTTTTCAGTGCGGGGCGCCCATCGACGCCACGGCACCCGGCAGGGTTGCCGTTATGGACGAGCTTGAGCAGCCCGAAGGAGATCAGGGCGTTCGCGTCACGCAGATTGGGCAGGGTGAGATGGCCCTGTCGATCCTGAACTGAAACCTGCCCTACTGTCAGATGGGCGCTGTTGCCCGAAAGCGTGGCCCCGTATCCCGTCATCGCAAGGCTGGCCGAGCCCATGGTGCGTGACGCGGCAGAGACGCTCATGCAGGCGGCGGGGATAGCATCGGCGCGTGCCTGACCCGACAGGGTACCGAGGGCGATCATACCGATAAGAGAGGCGGCAGCTATTTTCATATGGGGGAGGATGGGGCTCTTCATACCGGCACACAACCGGAATTTTGCGGCAGGAGTTGGGCGCGCCGCCTCTAGCCCGCTATGAGAGAGGCAAGGCCGGTCAGGCCGGTTCATGGCGCAGGGGAGTGTTGGCGATGAGTGGGCTCGATCCGAAAGACTGGACGGCGCTGCGCGCCTTGTCGCATCGCATGCTGGATGATGTATTCGATCGTGCCGAGCATATGGGGGAGGGGCCGGTCTGGCAGCCCATGCCTCAGGAGGCACGCGACGCGTTCCGCCACGACCTGCCGCAGGAGGGTGAGGCGGCCGAGGTGCTCTACTCCCGGTTTCTGGGGCAGATACGCCCTTATTCGAATGGCAACACCCATCCCGGTTTCATGGGGTGGGTCCAGGGCGCGGGTACGCCCATCGGCATACTGGCCGAATTGCTGGCGGCAAGCCTCAACGATAATTGCGGCGGGCGGGATCATGCGGCCATCGAGGTCGAACGTCAGGTGATCCGCTGGGCGGCTGAAATGGTGGGGATGCCGGTCGATTCCTCCGGCTGTCTGGTCACAGGCTCGTCACTGGCCAATTTCATCGGGATCATTACAGCCAGCCGTGCGGCTGATCCCGGATTACGGGCAGGTGGGGTAGGGCACCGCAAGCTGGTTGGCTATGCCGCCGAGACCGCCCATGGCTGCGTGAGCCGCGCCTTTGATCTGGCCGGGCTCGGGAGCGATGCGCTGCGTCTGATTCCTGTCGACGAGCTTTATCGCATGGACAGGGCAGCCCTCGCGGCGCGCATCCAGCAGGACCGGCAGGCAGGGTATGCCCCTTTCATCATCGTGGGCACGGCCGGCAGCGTGGATTGTGGCGCGGTTGATCCGCTCGATGAACTGGCCGCCATCGCCCGGGCAGAGAATTGCTGGTTTCATGTCGATGGTGCGTTCGGCGCCTTCGCAAGGCTCTCCCCTGAGCATGCGATCATGCTGGACGGAATTGAGCAGGCGGATAGCCTTGCCCTCGATTTCCACAAATGGGGGCAGGCGCCCTACGACGCGGGGTGTGTCCTTGTGCGTGACCGGGCGCTCCATGCCCAGGCCTTCGCGCAATCGCTCAGCTATCTGACGCGCGCTGACCGAGGGCTGGCGGGTAACGCGCCTTGGCCCTGCGATTTCGGACCTGATCTTTCGCGTGGATTTCGGGCGCTCAAGGTCTGGATGACTATTGCCCATT
Organism: Asaia sp. W19; assembly: GCF_003994335.1. Taxonomy (GTDB): domain Bacteria; phylum Pseudomonadota; class Alphaproteobacteria; order Acetobacterales; family Acetobacteraceae; genus Asaia. The sequence goes on along the minus strand of NZ_PNQZ01000059.1, from coordinate 66,784 downwards.
ATGGCGCTCGCCGCTTGGGGGAGATGGTGGCGGAATGCTGCGCCGTGGCCCGGTATCTGGCAGAGCGCGTGGAGGCAGATGCACGCTATCTGCTCATGGCGCCGGTAGCCCTCAATATCGTCTGTTTCACTCTGGCTGATCGCGATGATAAGGCGATCGATGACTTGGTGAAGGATCTGCATGAGAGTGGCGTTGCGGCTCCCTCGACCACGCGTATCCAAGGGCGACTGGTCATCAGAGCCGCTATCGTCAATCATCGTACAACACGGGAGACTATCGACGCCATGCTCTCGAAAATCGAGAGACTTGCCGGGATCTGACGTCTCCTCACCGGCCTTCAGGGGCCGGTGGGCGCGGTTCGATTCAGGAAAGCCTCTCAGCGGGCGACAAAGAGATCCGAAAGTTGTTTGATCATGGTGCCGCCAAGTTCTTCCGCATTCGTGAGCGTGACCGAATTGCGGTAATAGCGCGTCACGTCATGACCGATCCCGATAGCGAGGAGTTCGGTTTCGGGTGAGGCTTCGATGCGGGCAATGACCGAGCGCAGATGATCTTCCAGATACGAACTCGGATTCGTCGAGAACGTGCTGTCATCCACGGGTGCACCGTCTGATATCACCATCAGGATGCGCCGGTGTTCAGGGCGGCGGCGTAGGCGTTTCCAGGCCCAGACAAGGGCTTCGCCGTCGATATTTTCCTTGAGGAGCCCCTCGCGCAGCATCAGCCCGAGATTATTGCGTGCCCGTCTCAGCGGGGTGTCGGCGTCCTTGTAGATGATATGGCGCAAATCATTCAGACGTCCCGGATCGGGCGGGCGTCCGGCCGCAACCCAGCGTTCGCGGCTCTGGCCGCCTTTCCATGCGCGCGTTGTAAAGCCGAGCACCTCGGTTTTGACGCCACAACGCTCCAGCGTACGGGCGAGGATATCGCCGCACATGGCGGCCACTGAGATCGGTCTCCCGCGCATCGAGCCCGAATTATCGATCAGCAGCGTCACCACGGTGTCGCGGAATTCGGCCTGACGCTCGACCTTGTACGACAGGGACAAGGTCGGATTGGCCACCACGCGGGCAAGCCTTGCCGCGTCGAGAATGCCTTCTTCCTGATCGAAGGCCCAGGAGCGCTGTTGCTGCGCCATGAGCTTGCGTTGCAGGCGATGAGCAAGGCGCGAAACGACACCCTGCAGGCTACTCAGCTGCTGATCGAGTTGCTGACGCAGGCGAGCAAGTTCATCGGGATCGCAAAGATTCGCGGCATCGGCTTCCTCGTCGAAGGCCGTGGTGAAGACTTTATACGCCGGGAGGGCAGAGGCGCCCTCGCTTTCCTTGCCCTCGTCGTCTTCGAGGGTTCCTGCGGGCTGCTCAGCGCCTTCATCCTGGAGCTCGGAGTCGCTCGCCTCGCGGCTGTCAGGCTGCTCGGTCGGCTCGGGCTGAAAGCCGTGTGTCTCGCTGTCGTCCTGATCCTGGGGGGAGGGCTCGTCATCCGGCTGGTCCGACTCGGTCTGACTGTCATCATCCTCGTCCGGATCATCCGCCTCGCTCTGATCTTCCTGTTCGGGCTCCTCGGTCAAATCGAACGCCTTGAAGAGCCCCGAACAGGCCTCGGCAAAGCGCGTCTGATCCATTTGCGCCGAGGCCAGACGCGCAAGGGCGTTCTGAGCTTCGGGGGAAAGCGTGTCGCGCCACGATTTAAGGGCGGGGCCAGCCTGGTTTGGTGATTTCTCACCCGAGAGGGCCTCGCGCACCAGGAGGGGTAGAGCAACAGTCGCGGGCATGTCGTCACGCGCGCTCATGCGGCCGTAGCCGCCTTCATTGCAGTCGAGTGCGAGTTTCTGCCTCAGATTGGCCTGAACCCCCGCCATATGACGCGCGCCGAAAACCTCGCAACGCACCTGCTCCAATGCGTCGTAGAGCGGTCGCGTTTCGGCACTGTCGGCGTTGGCGGGCAGGGGAGAGAGCGTCGCGTCATGATGCTTGAGACGCAGGGCAGCCGCATCGGCCGCGCCGCGCACCCGTGTCATCTCCTGCGGGGTCAGCGCACGCGAGACGTAGGGAAGCTGGATACCACTGCCGGATTTGGCAGCCGCAGAAGCTGCGAAGCTGATTTCCGTCTCGGGTTCGCCGGACATGGCACGCAGGGCAGCAGTCGTTGCGCGACGAAAGGCATCCGTGCGTTCGCTGCCCGGAAGAGCCAGATCGGTCGTGCTCCTGTCAGGGGTCTTTGCTCTGGGAGAGGCCATGAGCGCGCGCCTGTCAGCTGTTCAACGGTGAGTGATTGAAACAGCGCTGATAATATTCGGCCACGATTCCGCGCTCGGCCTCGTCGCATTTATTGAGAAACGTCAGGCGAAAGGCGAAAGCCAGATCACCGAAGATGCGCTCGTTCTCGGCCCAGGTAATCACCGCGCGCGGTGACATGACGGTTGAGATATCACCTGCCATGAACCCGGCGCGCGTCAGGTTGGCCAGCGCGACCATGCTCTCGAGGCGCTTGGTCACGGTGGCGTCGTCGTTTAGGCCGAGCTTGGCACGGACAATCCCCACTTCCTGCTCGAGGGGCAGATAATTGAGCGATGCCACGATGTTCCAGCGATCCATCTGGCCCTGATTGATCTGCTGGGTACCGTGATACAGCCCGGTCGTGTCGCCCAGCCCCACGGTATTCGCCGTGGCAAAAAGGCGGAATCCGGCATGAGGGCGAATCACGCGGTTCTGGTCGAGCAGGGTCAAATGCCCTTCGGCCTCGAGTACGCGCTGGATCACGAACATCACATCCGGGCGCCCCGCATCATATTCGTCAAAAATGAGCGCCACAGGGTGCTGCAGGCACCAGGGCAGGAGCCCTTCGCGGAACTCGGTGATCTGCTTGCCGTCGCGCAGCACGATGGCATCCTTGCCGATCAGATCGATGCGCGAAATGTGGCTGTCGAGATTGATGCGCACGGTGGGCCAGTTCAGCCGTGCCGCAATCTGCTCGATATGCGAGGATTTGCCAGTCCCATGAAAGCCCTGCACCATGACACGGCGATTATTGGCAAACCCGGCAAGTATGGCGCGCGTGGTATCGCAATCGAACTGATAGCTCGGGTCGATATCGGGGACATGTTCTGTGCGTATCGAGAAAGCTGGCACCTCCATGTCGCAATCGATTCCGAAAACGTCACGTGCAGAGACGATCCGGTCCGGCGCGCCGAGGACATGGGTCGGCACCGCGTTCTGTTCGGCAGTGACAACCGTTTCCGGTGCGTCGATGGAGGCGAGATCGCTCATGGTTTCAATCCGTCTTTCACTCAATCATGTCAGGTTCCGGCCAAGGATATGGTCATGTTTCCTCCCATGGCCAGAGGGAAACGCGCATTTATCGGGTCTAGAGACTGACCAGATGGGCGCGAATCGCACTATAGGCGACGCTTACTGTCTTGAAGCGGTCCTCGGCGGCGGGATCGCCCGAATTGGCATCAGGATGATGCTTGCGGGCCAGTTCCTTGTACCGGATCTTGAGGGCATCCACAGTCACAGGCCAGTCCAGCGCGAGGGCGCGCAGATGGTCGCGCAGGGCAGGGGGCGCAGAGTCGCGACCCGGATTGTGACGTTGCTTCGCGGCCTGTGCGCGTCGCGCGCGCGTGGATGAGAGGATATCGAGCGGGTCCAGCACTTCCTCTTCGTCGAAATTCTGGCCGCCACGTGTGCCGAGCTTCCAGGAGGGGCGTTGCCATGAGATGTCGGCGCGAAGTTGGGCTTCAATCTGACCGGGCGTCATGCCCTTATAGAAATCCCAGCGCGCGTTGTATTGCCGCACATGTTCGAGACAGAACCAGAAATACTGTCTGAGTTGCGTACGGTCCTTGGGCGCACGATATCCGGCATGTTCGGTGCAGCCGGGCATGTCGCAATAGCGCTCGGGCGCGTCGGGATCCGGGTCGAATGCCCTATGTCTGGTGGATTTGCGCTGCATGATCGGGTTTATGTGCGTCCTAAGAGACGCCGATGCAAGAAGGGAGTGCTCATGACTGAACTGAAGGAACGCGCGGCCAGAATGAAGCTGCGGCTTGACGAGGCGCTGCAGCCCGAAGCCCTGACCATTCGTGATGACAGTAAGCGTCATGCCAAGCATGCGGCGCGCAATGGCATTGAGGGGGATGAAACCCATTTCACACTGACGATCGTCAGCGCGCGCTTCGATGGCATGAACCGGGTAGCCCGGCATCGACTGGTCAATGATCTGCTGAAGCCGGAATTCGATACCGGACTGCATGCACTTTCGCTCACGCTCTCCACACCGGGTGGGGCATGAAAGGGCAGGCCCTCGTGCAGTCTTCCCGCAGAGGGGCAGCGCCCCGACGTCTTGTGCTTGTCGCGCTATGCGGCCTACTCTCAGGCTGCGCGGTAAGGGGGCTGGACGGGCTCTCTCCTGAGCAGAAAAGCGCGGCTCATCGCGTCGAGGCTTATCTGAACCGTCCGGTGATGTTGCAGGGCAATTTCACCCAGGTCGGTCCGCGCGACAATGGAGGCGCGGGGCGCTTCACCTATCAGCCAGGCGCGCTGGCCCTCGACTATCTTTCACCTCACCCCATGACCTTGCGGGCGAGCGGCGCTCATCTGGTGCTCGACGACTCGCAAACTGGCGCCGTGACCCGGCTCAGCCTGTCGCGTAACCCGCTTGGCCTGCTCCTTCACGTGCCTGTGCGCTTTGGCGGCTCGATAAGGGTCACCGATATGCGTCGTGTGCCAGGCGCCAGCCAGATTTCTCTGGCCGAGGCCGATAATCCCTCGCAAGGGCTGCTCACCCTGCGCTTCATCGACCACGACCGGACTCTCGTTCTCTCGACGCTCGATGGGGTGGACGCACGGGGCAATCACATCGTGCTGTCGCTCGCCGATGTAAGTGAGACTGGCGTCTCCCCGAAAAACTGAGCCCAGGTCGACAGAAGGGCGTGATCGAGAGCGTCCATTGAGAGGTCGGGGTTGAACCGCCTGATGCTGGTCACCCCGTATTCCCTGATCCCGCAGGGGATGATCCCCTCAAAATCGGCGAGATCCGGGTCCAGATTGATCGCTATCCCATGCCAGGATACCCAGCGACTGAGCCTGATCCCCAGAGCGGCGATCTTGGTTTCCTGACCCGTTATCGGGTCATCGACCCAGACACCGATTCGACCGCATTCGGCCCGCCCCTTGATGCCGAGCATTGAGAGACTGGCGATGATCCATCTCTCCAGGCTTTGAACGAAGGCACGCAGATCACGCGGCGGGGTCGGCCCGTGGGCGCGCTGCAGATCAAGCATCACATAAACGATGCGTTGCCCTGGGCCATGATAGGTCCATTGGCCGCCCCGCCCAGCGTCATAGGTTGGCAGGTTTTCCGGGTTGATCAGATCGTCAGCCTTGGCCGAGGTGCCCGCGGTATAAAGACGCGGATGTTCCAGAAACCAGAGCAACTCTTCTGCTTTGCCAGATCGGATCGCCGCTGCCCTTTCCTGCATGGCGGTCAGTGCATGGTCATAGGAAACGAGGTCTTTCTCTCGTTTCCAGGATATTTTCTTAAAAATCGCCTTTTCCGCGATTGCCTGCTCATCACTCATCGGCTATAGCCCCCTTCACACGAGCGGTATCGCCCAGAGCGGGCCGCTTGTCACGATGCGGTCGTGGCGGAATGGTAGACGCGCAAGCTTGAGGTGCTTGTGGGGGCAACCCCGTGGAAGTTCGAGTCTTCTCGACCGCACCATCGGAACTGGATGCACCCCCTTCGGGGGGTGCCAGTTCATCCCCGGTTCGACCGGCTCCCCCAAAAATACGCAAAATGAAATGAACTTTCGTTAACGGTCAGTCTTGTTAACGCATGACGATTCATGTTTTTTTCACCTCTGCCATCACTTTGTCGAAGTCTTGTTGCTAGAGAGTGGTTGCGAGACAGTCGTCGTGTAAGTTGGCACGCGGTTGAAGGGTAAAGGCAAGATCAAATCCCCCTTCGGTCGCTGTTCCATACTCCTACAAAGATCTAAAGGTCGGATAACGTGATCAAGCCGCTCAGAAAAGCAGTACTCCCCGTTGCGGGTATGGGAACGCGCTTTCTTCCTGCAACCAAGGCCATGCCGAAGGAAATGCTGCCGGTCGTGGACCGCCCGCTGATCCAGTATGCGATCGATGAAGCGCGCAAGGCCGGTATCGATCAGTTCTGCCTGATTACCGGCCGTGGCAAGGACAGCCTGATCGATTATTTCGACGTTGCCTTCGAACTGGAGACGACCCTTCGCGAGCGCGGCAAGAATGCTCTGCTGGAAACGCTGCAGCCGAGCTCGATCGAGGCGGGTTCGCTTGCAGCGGTCCGTCAGCAGGAGCCTCTTGGGCTTGGCCACGCCATCTGGTGTGCGCGCTCCTTCATCGGTGACGATCCGTTCGCCATTCTCCTCCCTGATGACATCGTTCAGGGTGAGAAGGGCTGCGTGGCCCAACTGGTCGAGGTATACAATCAGACCGGCGGCAACGTGGTTGCCGTGTCCGAGGTCCCCAAGGAACACACGAACCGCTACGGCATTCTCGATGTCGGCAAGGATGACGGCAAGCTGGTCGAGGTCAAGGGGCTGGTTGAGAAGCCCAATCCCGAGGATGCTCCCTCCAATCTGTCGATCATCGGCCGCTATGTCCTTCTGCCCGAGATCATGACGCATCTTTCCAAGCTGGAGCGCGGCGCAGGCGGCGAAGTGCAGCTCACCGACGCCATGGCGAAGATGATCGGCCATGCGCCGTTCCATGGGCTGCGCTATGAGGGCACGCGCTATGATTGCGGTGACAAGGCCGGGTATCTGGAGGCGCAGATTGCCTTCGCGCTCGAGCGGCCTGATCTGCGTGAAGCCATGCGTGGGTTCATCAAGAAATACGCCAATGCCTGATGGACTTTATGTTCCGGCATGAGTTCCACCCGACGATCCTGCGAGAATACGATATTCGCGGGATTGTCGGTACGACGCTTTTCGATAACGACGCCCAGGCCCTGGGCGTCGTTTTTGCGTTGATCCTGCGGGAGAATGGCGCCCAGGACGTTGTGGTCGGTCACGATGGCCGCACCTCCTCTCCCGCACTGGAGCGCGCTCTGATTAATGGGCTCATCAGCGGGGGAATGCGCGTGCAGCGCATCGGATGTTGCCCCACCCCCATGCTCTATCACGCATCCCATGAGATGGGGGCTTCGGGCGCGATCATGGTAACGGGCAGCCATAACCCTGTGGGTTATAACGGCTTCAAGCTCATGCTGCGCAACCAACCCTTCTACGGTGAGGCCTTGCGGCAGGTGGCAACGCTTCTGGGTCGGGGAGTGGTTCAGACGGCAGAGCTTGGCAGCCTGGCCAATATCGAATCGCTCGACAGCTACTGTCGCGCCCTTCTTTCAGCCTTGCGTGCAAAGGGACGCCCACTGCGTGTGGTGTGGGATAATGCGAATAGCTCCGCAGGCAGAGTGCTCGAGGCTCTGGTCGCGCGCCTGCCGGGAACACATGTCATTCTCAACGCGGAGATAGATGGCAATTTTCCGGCCCACCATCCGGACCCGACCTTGCCGGAGAACATGGTGCAACTGCGCGACGCAGTGCTTCACCATCGCGCAGATATCGGGTTCGGTTTTGACGGCGATGCCGACCGCATGGGCGTTATCGACGAGCAGGGCAGGATTATCCCTGCGGACATGCTGAGTCTGATCTTGGCGCAGGCGATCCTAGAAGAACGGCCCGGGGCCAGGATTCTTGGCGACGTCAAGATGTCACAGGTTCTTTTCGACGGTATCGTCGCGGCTGGTGGAAAAGCGGCTCTTTGTCCGAGTGGGCACTCCGAGGTGAAGAACGCCATGCGCGAAACGGGGGCCGTCTTCGCCGGTGAAATGTCGGGTCACTTCTTCTTCGCCGATCGCTGGCCCGGCTTCGACGACGGGCTCTACGCCGCCATGCGGATGATCGACTTCCTGGCACATCAGTCCCGCCCTGTTTCGGTGCTGCATGAAGCGCTACCGCGCGCTGTCGCCACGCCCGAGATCAGATTCGCGTGCCCTGATCACCGCAAATTTCAGGTGATCGACGCCGTGATCGCGCGATGCAGGGCGGCAGGGATGGAGATGACGCTGATCGATGGCATGAGGGTGCGTGAAAAGGGGGGCTGGTGGCTGCTCAGGGCCTCCAACACCCAGCCAGCCCTTGTTGCGCGCGCTGAGGGACAGGATGAAACGGTCTGCGCGGCGCTTCTGGCACGGGTCGATGAAATGCTTGCGAGGGTCGGGATCGAGAGGCCGAAAAACAACGATGCTGACGCGGCAGATGCGAGGCACGGCGCATGAAGCACGACGTAAGTTTCTTCGAGCCCGGTCAGTTCGTTTCCCATCCGCATTGCCCTGACTGGGGTATTGGTCAAATTCAGAGCGTTACGGGTCACCGTGTCACGGTCAATTTCGAGAATCAGGGAAAGGTCCTGATCAATACGATGCTCGTCGATCTTGTGGTGATCGAGTGATCGCTCCGCGAGCCTCATGACGCCTTTCCGCAAGCTGGCTCGCGCGGGGCTCGATTTTCTCTTTCCCCCGATCTGTCTTGCATGCAGTGCCGAAACCGGCTCATCAGGGCTTGTCTGTGCTGCCTGCTTCACCGGGCTGTCGCATCTCACCGGTGCGTGCACACGGTGTGCCTTGCCTCTCCCCGCGCCGGATTATGCGGATTCCCGAGGGTATTGCCCCTCCTGTGCGCAGTCTCCCCCCCTGTGGCACGCAGCCCGCGCGGCTTTCCAGTATGAGGGGACCGCGCGCAGGCTCGTACTTCAGCTGAAATACGCCGATCGGCTCGACATTACGCCGTTCCTCACCAGAGCGATGCAACAAGGCGGGGCGGACATTCTCGCAGAGGCCGAATGCCTCGTGCCGGTCCCGTTGCACAGGCATCGTTTCTGGCACAGGCGCTTCAATCAGGCGGCTATTCTGGCGCGTGTCCTGTCGCGCTCGGCGCCTCAGGCGCGCCTTATTCCGGATGCCCTTATCCGGAGACGGGCGACGAAAACGCTCGCACGGCTCGATCCCGGTGAAAGGCGTCGTGCGCTTGGAGATGCATTCGTTCTTCGCCCGGCTGCGCGTATCCGCGTGGCAGGGCGGCATGTCGTTCTGGTCGATGATATCTTGACCACCGGCGCTACCGCCTCCATCTGCGCATCAAGGCTCCTCCAGGCGGGTGCGCGGCGTGTGGACCTGCTCGTTGCAGCCCGGGCAGTGAAACACGTGGCCTCTGACCCAGGGGGAGACATCATTGACGCAGAGGAGTGATCCCCCAACGTGGCGAAGATCGAGATCTATACCCAACCTGGCTGCCCTTACTGCGTACGCGCGGTGCAGATTCTTGCCTCGAAAAAACTCCCTTTCACCGAAATCGATGCTCCCCATGGCACGCAGGCGCGCCTCGACTCCATCAGTCGTTCGGGCGGGGGGCGCACTGTGCCGCAGATTTTCGTCGATGGGTGCTGCCTTGGGGGCTGCACCGATCTGATGCAGCTGGAATCGACCGGGGAACTCGACAGGATTCTCGCTCAGGAATGATCTGCTATCGCCTGCATTGCCCGACGGGGCATGAATTTGAGGGGTGGTTCCCCTCGGGTGACGCTTTCGATCGACAGAAGGAAACCGGGCTCGTCTCCTGTCCCGAGTGTGGCGCGACGGAAGTATCCAAAAGCCTCATGGCGCCTGCGCTCGCCAGACCCGCCATAGCGCGAAAAGACCCTGCGCCGCTCTCTCCGGTAGATCAGCTGCGCCTTGCCCTGCGTCAGCTGCGGAAAGAGGTTGAGGCGCAGTGCGAAGACGTGGGTGATCGATTTGCCGAAGAGGCGTTGAGGCGTCATGATGCGAACCAGGATGGTGACCGGCAACCGGCGCGCGGCATCTATGGCACGATGAGCGATACCGAACGCGAAAGGCTCGAAGATGAAGGCGTGGACTTTACCCCGGTTCCGTGGATCGATCGCTCGGATAACTGACCGCGTCGCAGGCCGATCTGTCGAACGTTTGTCGGTCGTGCGTCCAGCGGTTGTGCGGTGCCTCGTCCTGTGTTCGCTTCTCCTTCTTGCCCTCTCTTCTCCGTCCCGAGATGCCTTTGCCCAGATTGCGGGTAATCCGCCAGCTCCTGAGGAGGGGCTGTGGCTGGCGCAGGATCACGATGGTGTGTTCCAGATTGGACATTGTGGCGATACGCTCTGCGGAAGGCTGATCGGCATGCAATATGACGGGCCTGTTCCCAAGGATGTGTGGGGACGTTCACAATGTGGGCTGGTCATGCTGACCGATTTCCGACTAATCAGGGACGAGAACGTGTGGCGGGGGCATATCCTCGACCCGGAGACCGGACGGACCTACGACGCCCGTATCCATGCCGAGTCGTCTGAGGTGCTCAAGCTGCGCGGGTTCATTCTGGGAATCCCCCTCTTCGGCAAGACGCAGACCTGGACCCGTTATCACGGCACGATCGGTCCGGAGTGCAAACTGCCCTGAGCGGGAGGATCGCTCGAGGAGCTTGAGAGCAGAACATGACGACTTCGCTTTCCCGTCGCGGCTTTGCGTTGGGTACATTGGGACTTCTGGGCTGTGGCCACGCGCTGGCACAGGACGCAACGGATCAGGCACCGGCCACACCGCCGCCGCCGCCCAAACCGGTCTCCAAGACCATCTGCTTCGTAGGCGGCTACACCAAGCATGCGCCTCCGGGTGGCGCGGGCAATGGCGAAGGTATTGCGGTGTTCGAGATGGATCGCCAGACCGGCGTTCTGACTCCGGTGACGACTTTTACCGATATTGCCAGCCCCTCTTTCATCACCCTGTCTCACGACAAGCGCTTTCTCTACGCGCTGAGCGAGATCGACGATTTCAACAAGGATGGTGACGGCTCGGTCACGGCCTTCGCGGTGGATCGCAAGACCGGTTCGCTCAAGAAGCTGAATGCCGTCAGCTCCGGTGGCGCGGTACCCGCGCATCTGAGCGTTCACCACTCGGGACGATACATTCTGGTGGCGAATTACATGGGTGGCTCTGTAGCTGTACTGCCCATCCGTCCCGATGGCTCGCTCGGACCGGCAACCGATGTGGTGCATAATACGGGACCCCGCCAGCCCGAGCGCGCCGCTGACAACCCCCAGGGCAATTTCGCGGTTTCGGATCACTCGGGCTCGCATCCCCACATGATTCAGAGCGATCCGAGCGGAAAGTTCGTAATCGCCGATGATGCAGGGCTCGATCGCGTCTATGTCTGGACGCTCAACCTCCAGACCGGCAAGCTCGTTCCGGCCAAGACGCCCTATTACGACATGACGCCGGGCAGTGCTCCCCGTCACTTCCAGTTCAACCGCTCCGGCAAGCTGATGTATAATCTGTGCGAGCAGGACTCGAAGATCGTTGTCAGCGCCTTCGATCCCCAGACCGGTGCGATCAACAACCTGCAATCGGTCAGCACGGTCACGTCGCATTTCCGCGGCAGCACTCTGGCCGCCGAGATCCTGATCTCAGCTGATGACCGTTTTGTCTATGCGTCGAACCGACTTGGTGACTCGCTGGCCGTGTTCAAGGTTGGGGAGGATGGAACCCTGACCCTGCAGGACGAAGCCTGGATGCATGCCGATTACGGCCGCGCCATGATGTTCGACCCTTCGGGCAGCTTCCTCTTCTGCGCTAATCAGCGCAGCGATGCCGTGACCTCGTTCCGCATCGACAAGGCCAGCGGCCAGCTCGGATTTACCGAGAACTTCACACCGGTGGGCAGCCCGACCACCTTTGCTTTCATGGATACCGAAATCTGAGGGTCATGCGGCGCGTGGCGGGAGATCATCTCCTCATGCGCAGCAGGGGAAAGGGGACACCAGCTGGGTTGTCCCCTCCGATCCCGAACGGCCCTCAATCCCTCACGAACATCGTGATGTAATTGATGCTTGTATCGCGTGTGATGCGCCAGTGCATCGGGCGATAGCTCATTCCGGCCACGTCGATCATGCGCAGACCGACCGTGCGACCCATTTTGTGCAGCTCATCGGGTTTGATGAATTTCTGCCAGTCATGTGTGCCCACGGGCAGGAGCCGCGCAATATATTCGGCTCCGATCTTGGCAACGGCCAGCGAGAGCAGCGTGCGATTGAGCGTGGACACGGCGATCAGACCGCCCGGACGCGTCAGGCTGCGCAGTAGACCGAGAAATTCCTGCGGGTCATTGACGTGCTCAATCACTTCAAGCGCCGAGATGGCATCGAAGCTCTGCCCCTCCCGCACCAGCGCCTCGGCGCTGCCATTACGATAGGTGAGGGGGCCGGAATTATCGGGGAGCGGATGCTCAGCCAGATGCGCCTGAGCCGCGCGGATTCCCTCTGGAGAGGCGTCGAGCCCAAGAACGTCATGCCCCATGCGCGCATAGGCCTCGCTCGCAAGGCCTGCACCGCAGCCGATATCGAGTAGAGAAAGCCGACCGCCCCGTAGCCCTTCCAGTCGGCGAAGATGGGCGTTGACCCATTCCGTACGCATCGGGTTCATATCGTGCAGGGGCTTCATGGGGCCTTTGGGGTCCCACCACGTGGCGGCGAACTGGTCGAAATGGGCGATCTCGCGATCAGAGACGGAAGAGGCTGCGTGATCCGGCATTGTGGTTCCAGGCATACAGAAATGGGTCCGTTGTTCCAGAGTATCTGGACGGCGCGATCTGGACTTAGTATGTGACCGGCCTTTCCTTGCGCAACATCGCAGGCTGGAAAATCCTTCCCCGGCGCTCTGTGATTGACCGCTTTCTGCTACGTACGGAGCCAGGTGCACAATTATGACGTCTTCAGACCCGTGCCCAACCCGGATCGTCATGAAGTTTGGCGGTACCTCTGTCGCTGATCTGGACCGCATTCGCGCCGTTGCCGAGCGCGTGCGCAAGGAGCGTGAAAAGGGGCATCAGGTCGCGGTGGTGGTTTCGGCCATGGCGGGCGTCACCAATCAGATGGTCGGGTATGTGAATGCGCTCGATCCGATGGCCGATGCACGCGAATACGATGCCGTCGTCGCCAGTGGAGAGCAGGTCACGAGCGGTCTCACAGCCATTGCGCTCCAGGCGCTCGGCGTTCCGGCCCGATCCTGGCAGGGCTGGCAGATCCCCTTCCGTACCGATGAGGCGCATGGCAAGGCCCGTATTGGCGATGTGGAAGGCGCGGCGTTGATCGCCTGCATGGAGCGGGGCGAGGTGCCGGTCATTGCCGGGTTCCAGGGTGTCGCGCCGGGTAAGCGGATCAGCACGCTGGGTCGTGGTGGCTCCGATACCTCGGCTGTCGCCGTGGCGGCGGCCATCAAGGCCGATCGTTGCGATATCTATACCGATGTCGATGGAATCTACACCACCGATCCGCGTATCGTAAAAAAGGCCAAGAAGCTGGATCGCATTACCTTCGAGGAGATGCTCGAACTGGCTTCGGTAGGGGCCAAGGTACTCCAGACGCGCTCAGTCGGTCTGGCCATGAAAGAAAAAGTGCGCGTGCGCGTGTTGTCGAGTTTTGAACCCGAGACGGAGCTCTCGGGATCGCTGGTGGTGGATGAGGACGAGATGATGGAAAAGGAACTGGTCACGGGGATCGCCTATTCTCTGGACGAGGCAAAGATCTCAGTCAGCCGCATTCCGGACCGTCCGGGCATCGCCGCCGCCATTTTCAGCCCCCTGACCGAGGCGCGGGTGAATGTGGACATGATCGTCCAGAGCGTCGGCTCCGATGGCTCGACCAACATGACCTTCACCGTTCCCAAGGGCGACCAGGCGCGCGCGCTCGCCGCGCTCGAGGCTGCGCGAGCCGATATCCAGTATGGCGAGATCCACACCGCCAATGACGTGGTCAAGATCAGCGTCGTGGGCATTGGTATGCGCTCCCATTCCGGCATGGCCAGCACCATGTTCCAGACCCTTGCCGAGCGCGGGATCAATGTGCAGGTGATCTCCACCAGCGAGATCAAGATCTCGGTGCTGATCGACGCCGAATACATGGAACTCGCCATGCGCGCCCTGCACACGGCTTACGGGTTGGATGGGGAATGAGCATGACCGACACTGATCAGGCTCAGCAGCAAGCTCGTCAGAAAGCCCGCGCAACGCTTGAGCGCCTCTGGGCACCGGGCTGCGCCTTTCTGGGCGCCCCGACCGCCATTCTCGGCGGCGCGATGTCGTGGGTGAGCGAGCGTAATCTGGTCTCCGCCATTTCGAATGCTGGCGGTTTTGGTGTGATCGCCTGCGGTGCGATGAACCCGGATCGTCTGGCCGAGGAAATTGCCGCGACCCAGGCCCTGACCGACAAGCCCTTTGGCGTCAATCTGATCACGATGCATCCCGAGCTGGATAAGCTCGTCGATGTTTGCGTCGAGGCCAGGGTTGGCCATGTGGTTCTGGCCGGTGGCGTGCCCAGCGGCGCGACCATCAAGCAGGTGCGCGACGGTGGCGCGCGGGCAATCGGTTTCGCCCCGGCCCTCGCGCTCGGCAAGCGCCTGGTCAAGCAGGGGATCGAAGCGCTCGTGATCGAAGGGTCGGAGGCTGGCGGTCATGTCGGTCCGGTGTCCCTCAATGTGCTGGCGCAGGAGATCCTGCCCCATATCCATGATGTACCGGTTTTCGTGGCGGGCGGTCTGGCCCGTGGCGATGCGGTGCTGGGCTATCTCGAGCAGGGGGCCTCGGGCGCGCAGCTCGGAACGCTCTTCGCAGCGAGCAGCGAAAGTATCGCTCATGAAGCCTTCAAGAAGGCCTTTGTGCGCGCCTCGGCCCGTGATGCGGTCACCTCTAACCAGATCGATGAGCGTTTTCCCGTCATTCCGGTGCGCGGCTTGAGCAACGCGGGAACGCGTCGTTTCATGGCACACCAGGCGGCCACGCTGACGCGCTTCACCTCCGGCGAACTCACCAAGGAAGAGGCCCAGCTCGAAATCGAGCATTTCTGGGCGGGCGCCCTGCGTCGTGCAGTGATCGAGGGCGACGTGGAAGAGGGCTCGGTCATGGCGGGTCAGTCGGTAGGTATGGTGAAGGCCGTACGCCCGGTTGCCGAGATCCTGCACGATCTGGTTGAGCAGGCCGTGGACGCGCTGGTTGCAAGAGAGGCCCGTTGCGGGCATCTTCACCCCACAGAGACCGCAATCGGGTAATCATGCCAGAGAAGACGACAGACCGTATTCCGGGATGGCAGGGCGGCAATGCCGAGGGTGCACGCGGCCTCGGGGCCGATTTGCGCGCCAGGCGCGATGAGCTCGGCTGGGCGTTGCCAGATGTGGCCAACTGGCTACGTATCCGCGAGACCTACCTGCGCGCGCTCGAGGAAGGCAATCTGTCTGTTTTTCCGGGAAGCGCCTACGCGTTGGGCTTTCTTCGGAGCTATGCCCACGCCCTGGGTATGGACCCCGATCAGGCCGTGGCGCGTTTCCGGCAGGATGCCCGTGGCGCGCTGGCGGCCAAGCCCGAGTTGAGTTTTCCTGAGCCCGTCTCCGAGCGTGGCGTGCCAGTCGGGCTCTGGGTCGGCGCGGGGCTGGCCGTCCTGGTCGGGACCTATATCGGCTATTATCACTTCTTTGGCGCTGATCCCGCCCCGACCCATCAGATGCCGCCAGTGGCGGAGATCATGCCTGGGGTCACGCAGCATGGCACGACGTCGCCGCAGATTGCGGCGGTCATGCCCGATCGGGGGCTTGCTCCGTCCCCTCAGCTTGCCCCAGCCCAGACGAATGCCGCGCAGGCGGGAACTGGACAGGGAAACGCGGCCAGTCCGGATAATGCCGGGAATGCCGTTCAGGGCGCGGCGAATCAGCCCGGTGCCGTGCCGCTTCCAGCCCATGCCATACCGGCTGAGCAGAATGGCCAGCAGAGCGCAGCCTTAACCCCAGCGCCCGCTACTGTCGCTCCGCCGCTACCGAGCACCGGAATGACTCCCTCGAACGCGACGACGCCCGCTGTCCCGGCACCCGCGGCCGCTGCCACTCCGGATACCGCTAATCCCGTGGCGACGACTGCAGCGTCACCCGCTGCGAACATGATCGTTCTTCATGCGGGCGCAGATGCCTGGGTGTCGATCCGGGACAAGAATAACGCGACCGTTTTCAGTCGGGTGCTGAAATCGGGCGAGACCTGGCAGGGGCCGGAAGAGAACGGCCCCTACCATATGACGCTTGGCAACGCGGGCGGCCTGACACTGAGTGCCGGCGATGTCACCACGGCCGCACTGGGGCGCGTTGGCGCAGTACGTCGCAATCTGACGGTTACGGCTGACGCGATCCGCTCGGGCCAGTTGGGACAGGAGGGCAGCGTTGTCGCGGCCCCGATGCCCGGCAACGTGTCCTCCGGCCCGGCGCAGGGCCTGCCGGGTCAGAGCGCTCTGCCGCAGCACGATGAGACGCAGAATGGCGACACCTCACGCGCGACGGGTGCTCCTGCAGCCTTGAAAAAGACGGGTGCCGCACCAAAGGTTACGGCAGCCGAGCATGAGTCCGAGACGGACCGGCTCAATCGAAGCCAATTGGAAAAGACGGCGCAACCGCGCTAACAAGACGGGCAGAGCGCCCTCGATCAATCGGGATGCTCTGGCCAACATGACAATGGACAAGGGGTGGTGACACGGAACGGGGTTCCGGCAGCGCCCCCGGGGTGCACGGCAGGCCTTGCCGCGCCACCCGTTACGGAGACGAGATTATGAGCGGATATCGCCCCTACCAGTATATCGAACGTCGCAAATCCCGTCAGATTCATGTTGGCAAGGTAGCGGTCGGCGGCGATGCGCCGATTTCGGTCCAGACCATGACCAACACGCTCACATCGGATGCCAAGGCGACAATCGAGCAGATCCGCCTGTCGGAGATCGCGGGCGTCGATATCGTGCGCGTTTCCTGTCCGGACGAGGAAAGCACCGCAGCGCTTGCCGAGATCGTGCGCGAAGTGAATGTGCCGATCGTTGCGGACATCCATTTCCATTACAAGCGGGCTATCGAGGCCGCCAAGGCCGGCGCGGCCTGCCTGCGTATCAACCCCGGTAATATCGGTAGCGCCGAGCGTGTGCGTGAGGTCGTGAATGCGGCGCGTGACTATGGCTGCTCCATCCGTATCGGTGTGAATGCCGGGTCACTCGAGAAGCACCTGCTCGAGAAATACGGTGAGCCCAACCCCGATGCGCTGGTCGAGAGCGCTTTGGAACACGCCAAGATCCTGCAGGATCATGATTTTCACGAATTCAAGATCAGCGTGAAGGCATCGGACGTCTTCATGGCCGTCGCGGCTTATCAGCAGCTCGCCGAAGTATGCGACCACCCGCTGCATATCGGCATCACCGAAGCCGGGTCGAAGCGTGCCGGTACCGTAAAATCCTCCATCGGTCTGGGCAATCTGCTCTGGGCGGGCGTGGGCGATACGATGCGCGTCTCGCTTTCCGCCCCTCCGGAAGAGGAAGTTCTGGTTGGATGGGACATTCTCAAATCCCTCGGCCTGCGCCATCGCGGTGTGAAGATCATTTCCTGCCCGTCCTGTGCGCGCCAGGGCTTCAACGTGGTTGAAACGGTGCAGACCCTGGAAGACCGCCTGCAGCACATCAAGACGCCGCTGACGCTTTCCATCATCGGTTGCGTGGTGAATGGCCCGGGCGAGGCCCTTATGACCGATCTGGGTGTGACCGGTGGTGGCGCTGGCCGCCACATGGTCTATTCGGCCGGCAAGCAGGATCATCGACTGAACGAAGGTCAGGATATGATCGAGCATATCGTCGACCTCGTGGAAGAGCGCGTGGCGAAGATCGAAGCTGAAAAGGCTGCGCAGGACGAGGCCCAGAAGGCCGAGGCCGCGCTGGCGGGCGTCTGAGAAGATGAGCCAGTTGCAGCCGGTTCGCGGCACGCATGACCTGATTGGCGATACCGCGCGCCGCCATGCCCATGTGGTGGAGACGGCGCGCGAAGTCACGCGCCGTTATGGCTATGAAGAGTGGTCGACACCGATCTTCGAAGACACGCGCGTGTTCTCCCGCACGCTGGGCGACACCTCGGACGTCGTCACCAAGGAGATGTACACGTTCGAGGATCGCGGCGGCGATAGTCTTACCCTGCGCCCGGAAGGAACGGCGGCTATCTGTCGCGCCTTCGTGACCAACGGTCTGACCCAGGCCCTCCCGCAGCGCGTCTTTTATAACGGGCCGATGTTCCGCTACGAGCGCCCGCAAAAGGGGCGCTTTCGTCAGTTTCATCAGATCGGGGCCGAGTTGCTGGGCGCAACTGATCCTCTGATGGATGCCGAGACCATCGCTATGGCGCATGCCATCCTCAAGGCGCTGGGTCTGGGCGACGCAGTCACCCTCGAAATCAACACGCTGGGGGATCTCGACAGCCGACAGGCATGGCGTGAGGCTCTGGTGGCGTATTTCAAGGCGCATGAGGGGGCGCTCTCGGATGAGAGCCGTGCCCGCCTCGAAGCCAACCCGTTGCGAATCCTCGACAGCAAATCGCCGCAGGACCGCGCGCTTCTGGAAGAAGCGCCGAAATTCGGCGCCTATCTGAACGAGGCATCGCGAATCTTCTGGGACGATCTGCGTCGCAAGCTTGATCTGTTCGGTGTTGGCTTTGTCGAGAATCCACATATCGTGCGCGGCCTCGATTACTATAGTCATACTGCGTTCGAGTTCGTGACCGACCGCCTTGGGGCTCAGGGCACGGTTCTCGCCGGGGGCCGCTATGAGGGGCTTGTGGCCCAGATGGGCGGTCCGGCTACGCCAGCGATTGGCTGGGCAGGCGGTATCGAACGTCTCGCACTGCTGATCGAGTCCGCTCCTGCTCAGCCGCGCCCTGTCGCGATCCTGCCGACGGGTGAGGCGACGTTGGCTGCCGCCATCGCGGCAGCGCAGAGCCTGCGGAATGCGGGTTTTGCTGCCGAGATCGAGACCCGTTCATCGCTCAAGAAGCGTATGGAGCGCGTCGTCAAATCCGGTGCAGCCCATATGGTGCTTGTGGGTGAGGATGAGTTGGCCCGTGGCGCCGTGACGGTGCGCGACCTCGGTAAACGCGAGCAGACCGAAATTGCCCTGGACGCTCTGGCGGATCATTTCCTGAAAGCACAGTAACCGTGGCACTGGACGACAGGCTGGAGCGTATTGTCGCCCGGTCGGATGAACTGCAGGCGATGATGTCCAGCGGCGAGATGCAGGGTGAGGATTTCGTGCGGGCGTCGCGCGAATTTGCCGAACTCGAGCCGGTTGTGTCGTCCATTCTTGCCTATCGTCAGGCGGAGGCGGCGCATAAGGAGGCGCAGACTCTGCTGGACGACCCCGAGATGCGGGAGCTTGCACAGGGTGAGATCGAGGTCATCGAGCGCCAGCTCGGTGGTTTGCATCAGCAGGTGCGTCTTGCCTTGCTGCCGCGTGACGAGGCGGATGAGCGCAGCGCCATTTTGGAAATCCGTCCCGCTGCGGGCGGAGATGAGGCTGCACTTTTCGCGGCCGAACTCTTCGGCGCCTATAAGCGCTTCGCCGATCTCCATGGCTGGCGTTTCGAAATCATGGAATATGACGAGAGCGACCTTTCCGGGCTACGGGAAGGCGTCGCCACCGTGTCTGGTCGATCGGTCTTTGCCCGATTGAAGTATGAGTCGGGGGTGCATCGTGTGCAGCGCGTTCCCGCCACGGAGAGCCAGGGGCGTATCCATACCTCAACAGTGACGGTCGCCATCATGCCCGAGGCTGAAGAGGTGGATGTAGCGATTGACGAGGGCGATCTGCGTATCGATGTCTATCGCGCTTCAGGTGCCGGCGGGCAGCACGTCAACAAGACCGAAAGCGCCGTTCGTATCACCCACATGCCCAGCGGCATTGTGGTGGCGATGCAGGAAGAGAAAAGCCAGCACAAGAACAAGGCGAAAGCCATGAAGATCCTGCGCGCGCGCCTGTACGAGATGCAACGCGCCCAGGCTCATGCCAGCCGCGCGGCCGACCGTAGATCACAGGTTGGCACCGGCGATCGCTCGGAGCGGATACGCACTTACAACTTTCCGCAGGGGAGGGTGACGGATCACCGCATCAATCTGACCCTGCACAAGATTGACCGGGTGATGCTGGGCGAATTCGACGAGATCATCGATGCACTGACGCAGGAGGAGCAGACAGCCCTGCTTGCAGCAGAAGGGCTGAATTGATCCTTGCTGCGCTGCGTCGATCAACTGACAGGCGAGGCGCAGATTTCGGCATGTCCGGGATGATGCTTGGCGATTTCCGGGTCATTGGGATCACGCAGAAAGAAATCGGTGAAGCCTTCGTCGCCCAGAGCGAGGAGGTGATGCCCCTCGGGGTGGTTCAGCGTGCCTTCACTGCTGACCTGATGCGTTTCGGCCCGTCCCTCGGGGTTGATGACCGTAATCTGGCCGCACAGCGCGTAATGATGGTTGATCCTGCCCAACGGGATCTCGATTGTTTTGGTCAGGCTCGGGGTCTTGTCATCCAGCCGGAATGTCGCCGCCAAAGTTCCGTCGATATACAGACGCGACACCTCGGAAATCTCGATGGGCGCCCGGTCATCCGTGACTGTGAAGCTTTCAGCAAGGGCCAGGGCAGGATGCGCGCCGAACAGCCCGGCGAGCAGGAAGACGATCTTTCTCATGGCTGTTTTATAGGCCGATTCAGGAGAAACAGGTGAGCGCAAATCCAGTCTCGCTCAAACAAGTGCTCGACGACATGGCGCGGGCGCTCACTCAGGCCGGAATCGAGTCCGCCAGGATGGAAGCGCGTCGTCTGGCCTGCTGGGCGCTCGGTTGCGATGCAGCGGGACTTCTGACGCGTGATACCATTCCGGAGGACGCTCGAGGGCGGCTCGTTTCCGCTGTGACACGGCGTTGCCGGCGGGAGCCCATGGCCATGATCGAGGGAGAGACGGGGTTCTGGAGCCTGACGCTGGGTGTTTCTGAAGCAACGCTCATCCCGCGTGGGGATAGCGAGGCCCTTATCGAGGCTCTGCTCGCTCTGCGACCGAACCGGGGGGCTGTCAGGACGATACTCGATCTTGGCACGGGAACCGGATGTCTGTTGCTGGCTGCCTTGAGCGAATATCCGGAGGCTTTTGGCGTGGGCATCGATCTCGCGCCTGAGGCAGCATGTCTCGCTTCGCGTAATGCCGCGCGCAACAGGCTCGAGACGCGCAGTGTGTTTCTTGCAGGAAGCTGGTTTGCCGCTCTGAAGGGGCAATTTGATCTCATTCTGAGCAACCCGCCCTACATCCCGGTTGGCGAGATCGCCGGACTGATGCCGGAGGTACGGGATTATGAGCCAACTCGCGCTCTGGCCGGAGGGAATGATGGTCTGGACGCCTATCGCGCAATTCTGACTGAGGCATCTGACTATCTGTCTCCGCGCGGTTTGGTGATCTTCGAGATTGGCCAGGGGCAGGAGAGGGATGTCACGAGGATCGCACAGGAGAAGGGGCTGAAGCTGTGTGAGGCCCGCTCTGATCTTGGCGGCGTTATCAGGGCCTTATGCTTCGAGAGGAAGGACAGCACTCTGAGTCCGGGTCACGAATAATGATTGGCAGGTCGCGCCAAACTTGCTAGTTTCCTTTGATCGGTCCGTCGCGGTCACTGGTGCATGCACCGACAAGACGAACTGTTTTCCGCAATCGTGCAGTGATCAGTATGATCAGGCTGAGCGGATTTATGGCCTGATCATGTCATCCGGCCAGCTAGAGACAAACCAAGGGTCATTCATTCCCTGCAATCGCGCCGCATCCCGCTGCAAGCGGGTCGGGATTGCGAATACGAAAGTGCTACGCGGATCCATGAACATGAAACGTATGAGAAGCCGTCACCATCGTCCGAGCGGTGGCGGGTCGCGTCATTCGAATGGCCAGACGCCCCTGAACCGCAACCACGTGTTCGACAGCAACGGTCCGGATATGCGCGTGCGTGGCACGGCCCAGCAGCTTTTCGAGAAGTATCTGCAGCTTGGTCGTGACGCGACCGGGACGGGTGATCGCATCCTGGCTGAAGCCTATTTTCAGCACGCCGAGCATTATTTCCGCATTCTCAACGCCATGACCCAGGCCGCTCAGCAGAGCCAGATGGAGCGCCAGGAGCGTCATCAGCAACGTGCACGCGCGCAGCATGATCAGGACGACCGACGCCAGGATGAGGGTGCGGCCGAAAATGAGAGCGAGGAAGCTGTTGAGGAAACTGCTGAATAAGGCGGTTTCCGAGCCTCTAGAATTGTGTCTTGAAGCGCTCCGGCACGGCCCATAGCCTGTCGCCGGACAATCCAAGATCGATAGGATACGGGTCGTGTGCCCGTTCCTTGCCTTCGCGGATGAGCCGCTCACGCCAGGGCCTGAGGGCGGGGTCTTCCTCACCGAGGGTAGCGGGCTGGAACGGAAGCCCGGCCATGTTTCCGAGCATTTCTCGCCAGGGCTCATCAAGCATACGCTGATGCGCGCCCGCATCCTCGCTGCACCAGGGTTGCGTCCGTGTGCGCGCGAGGCGTTTCAGCCCTTCATCGACATCGCAATAGCGCAGGTGGAACAGCATCAGCGCGGGGTTAGGGTTTGGCAGGTCCTCACGGATACTATGAAAGCCCGGCGACCATGTGACGGGTTCCCTGATCAGGCACGGCTTGCACATGGCCGCGGAGAAGCGCAGAGCGCTGCGCTGTGCAAGAATGGGCGCGCTGAAATCAAGCGCCGGCTCTACCGTGACGCGATGCAGCAGATCGAAGCCAGTCGCGGTCAGGCAGGGCGCCGGGCGCGCCTGACTAAGCTCGGTAAGAGAGCCATATAGGGCGGGGTCGGCGACGAGGATCTCATCGACGTCGCAGTAAATGACGGCCTCATACCACTCCAGCAGACTGGCGCAGAACAGACCGATCATCCGGGTGCGCCGTGCATCGTCCTGGGGGGAACGCGGAAGGCGCAGGACGTTGCAGGGGAGGGCGCTGGTCGAGCCGTCATCCGAACCATGATCGATGACATGACACGCCGCCATCCCCACCTGGGACGCATAATGGCGCAGCCAGACCGGCAGAAACACGGGCTCGTTATAGACCATTGTGACCACGGCGAAGGGCGCTCTCATGAGCGATGTCTACGCAGCGAAACGGTTTATGTCTATGTGGGAATACCGGTCGGATGGTAGCGGCGGACGGATTTGAACCGCCGACCAAGGGATTATGATTCCCCTGCTCTACCGCTGAGCTACGCCGCCATCGCGACCGGTGGGCGTGGAATTAAAAGGGTTGGGACGATGTGTCAACACTCCCCTGCGAGGTTTTTTGGTGCTTCGTGTTTTTACGCAGTCCATACTCTGTGGCATTGTATCCCAAGGGGTTATCCCATGATGCCCGGGCATGAGCCCGGTACGACCCATCCCTCCCAAGGATCCGGATCTCCAGTTTGAAGCAGCAGTTTCTGAGCTCACTTTTCGCCCTGCGTTCCTATTTCGACTGGCTGCCTGCGCAGCTCGTCTCCATTCTTATGCTCTTCGCGCTGGCGACCGTCGCCTTTTACGCCAGCAAGCTCGTATCAGTGATCATCCTGCGCATCTTCGGCAACCGGGAGGATGCGGTTCTGCGCAAGATCATCCTGGCCATGCGTCGGCCGGTGCGCGTGATGGTGGTTCTGGCCGTATTGCTCTCCGCCTTGCCAGCGGCTTCGGGCTTCACCTGGGAAACCACGCAGCTCCTTCAGAAGCTGCTGCTCTTTATCGGTATCCTGATGGTCGGCTACGCGGCAATCGTGGCCTTCCGGATCATGACCGAGGCCTATCTGCAGCGGATCACCTCGCGCGACCATAGCGATGACATCATGATCCGCACGCATCAGACCCAGATCAGGGTGCTTCGTCGGCTCACCGAAATTCTGGTGGGTATCGTCACGGTGGCCACTGCGCTGATGACGTTCGACTCAGTGCGACAGTATGGCGTGTCGCTCTTCGCTTCAGCTGGAGCGGCCTCGCTGATTGTGGGCCTTTCGGCGCGCGGATTGCTGACCAACCTGCTGGCGGGCGTGCAGATCGCCATCACCCAGCCGATCCGTATGGAGGATCTGATCATTATCAACGGCGACTGGGCATGGGTTGAGGAAATCACATCGACCTATGTCGTGCTGCGCGTGTGGGACTGGCGGCGTCATATTGTCCCGATTTCCTATTTTTTGGAGAACCGCTTCGAGAACTGGACGCATAATTCTGCGGCGATCATCGGGGTGGTGTTTCTGTACGTCGATTATGAGGCCCCGATCGAGACGATACGCGGATTTTTGAATGAGATCATCAAGACCTGTCCGCTGTGGGACGGGAAGGTCTTCGATTGTCAGGTGGCCGATTGTGACGCGCAGACCCTCAAGATTCGTATTATCGCCAGCGCCCGCAATGCCCTGCAGAGCTGGGATTTGCGATGCGACATTCGCGAAAAAATCATCATGCGCATGCGGGCGGAATGTCCGGAGGCGCTCCCGCGTTCGCGCTTTGCTATGGTTCCGCCCCGTCCGGGTGAGGAGGCTTGGCCCAATGCTGAGGCGATCTCACCGGTGATCGATAGACCACCTCCGGGTTCCTACATGGGCCCAGGCAGCGTCATGCCTCGGGGAGGCGCTGATCTTTGACCGTGAACTGGCGCAGCCAGACGCGGAACGAGCGGTAATGGGTTTCGAAAATGGTCATTCTTCGTGCCTCCTGTCTGGGGAGAAATACGCTGATAGCGGCACGTCTATGGCAAATATTTCACGTCACTGTCATATTTTTTGACGACCTAAAGCCGCAGCGCAGTCAAAAACCGTTTTTTAGCCGCTATGGCCGTTAATGTTGGAGTTGTCTAAGTTGACCACCTACCTTGTTGCCTATGAGAAGATACCCGGCATGACCTACGAGGCTCTCGAGCAGAAGCTCGTTAGCTTTACGGAGGGATTTCACGAAATCGACAATTTCTGGATCATCTCTTCCAATCTGATCATCTCGGACCTGCGAGATGTGCTGGCCAAACTGGCACCTCAGGGGGCGAGACTGATGGTCATGAAATACGTTCCGCATAACAGCATGGAGATGGGTGCCGCCGCATGGCACGGCTTCACGCCTCCTCAGGAGGAATGGCTCGCCGGCCGTCTTTGAGGAGAGGCTTCGAAGGGCACCCAACATTCGCGTATCCGGCGGCATAAGTCGAAAGGTTGCCCATGGCCTCTCCGGCTGCGGCGCTCTCAGGCCGCCTGCTCGGCAAGCGCCCGCGCGTAAAGCGCGCCTATTGCTGCGGAGGCGAGGCGGGCCGTGGCATCATCGGCACGGCTCGTGAGCAGGACCGGCACCTTGGCACCCATCACGATACCCGAGGTCGCGGACTTGCCCAGAAAGGCGAGCGCTTTCACCAATATATTCCCGGATTCGAGATCGGGGGCGATGAGGATCTGAGCCTTGCCCACAACGGGGGAGTCGATTCCCTTGGTTTGAGCGGAGTCGAGGCTGACAGCGGCATCCATGGCGAGAGGGCCATCGAGTATTCCGCCCGTAATTTCCTTGCGATCAGCCATCTTGCACAGGCTTGCGGCATCCAGCGTACCCTGGATTTTTGTGTTGATCGTCTCGACGGCGGAAAGCAGGGCCACACGTGGCGTTCCCAGGCCGAGCGCATGATGCAGATCGATGGCATTTTGGGTGATATCGCGCTTGGTGATGAGGTCGGGCACGATATTGATGGCCGCATCCGAAACGAGGATCAGGTCGGGATAATCGGGGACCGCGATGCAGAAAACATGGCTCATTCGGCGTTTCGTGCGCAGGCCGCTTTCCTGCCGGATCACCCCGGCCATAAACGTGTCCGTGTGCAGACTGCCCTTGGTCAAACCTCTCGCCTCACCCTCATGGATCAGGGCGATCGCACGTGAGACGGCCTTGGCCGGATCATCGGCCTGCTCGATGCGCATTCCTGAGATATCGAGTCCCGATTCCTCTGCAACACGCGCGATCGTATCCCCGTCTCCCACGAGGATGGGAATGATGATGCCAAACCGTGCCGCCTCCACGGCGCCCCCGAGAGCGTGGCCGCTGCAGGGCCAAACAATGGCATAAGGTACCGGGCCGAGCTCCGCAGCCCTCTGCACCAGGTTGCGCATCAGCTTATGCTTGTCGGGGAAAACGGAGGAGAGGATTTCAGAAGGGGGGCGAGGCTGGGCCATGAGCGCGCGTTTCTCCGTGCTTGCATCAGTTTCCCCTCTTCAGGTCACTAAGCGTGAAGCGACGCTGACTGGGGCTGAGAACATCGATGCCGTGAATTTTCCACAGGGCCGATGACGTCGCTCTCCGAATATGGACTGGTAGCCCGCAAGACAGCCAGCGCGAAAGCGCTGGCTCGGGAAGCGTCGCAAGCCATCCTTAACAGATCAAGCGCTCCCCGCCCGGATCAGGTTTTCTTGAGGCGGGCGGAGCGGCAGGCACCTTGCGACATTCGTAAGCGTTCGATGGGACGAATAGGCACTTCTCGACCGGTGAACCTTGGTCGATCACTCCTGAAGCCGAGGAAAATGCGCTTGAGGGTTGAAAGATGTCACTCGCCGTCCAGGCGTGTTTCCCTTACATCTTCACGCTTCGGCGCGATCGCGGCCCATCATTTGGCCCCGACGGAAGTTAGCGAATCGGCCGACGCTGCGCCGGTGCGCGCGCCATGCCGATCGCGAGCCGCGCGAAGACCGTTACCAGGCCAAGCGCGAACACGACCTCGCCCAGCAAGTCGAGCATGTCCGTCAACTGCGTAGTGCCGGGAAGCGCACATGCACTTATGCCTGAGGAAAGCGCCCAGACGCCGAGCGCGACGAGAATGAGAATCGTATTCCTGAACATGAGGCTCCCTTACAAAATGTCACGTACCTCACAAAGAGGTGTTAAGGTTATTTAACGTTCATTAACGCTTAAGAAGCAAGAGCAATCCGCGAACAAAATTTTTTCTCGTGACGCGGGAACTCTACGGATTTCAAGCGTTACGGCGCGTCCAGAATGCCCGAGATGGAACGAAACGATTCGCCTCCGGAAAGAGGACTGGGCTGGTCGTTAAAGCGCGACCCTGGATCATGGCATGGCAAACGGAACGTTGACGTTAATTTGATTCCCCTAGGTGCGGTTTCATTAATCTTCGGTATGGCTGCGCTCATCTGGGCTGTTCCGCACGCTTCGAGCTTTTCTGACGCGCCGATCCCGTCACGCTGCAAGCGAGCGAGCGCGAGGGCAGGAATCTCGGAGTAGAAATCATCCGGCGGTGTCGCTCGGACAGCTTAGACCGCTATCGGGCGGCCGTGGATGGAGGACGTCGCACGCAAGGGAGCGCCAATATTCGACCGTAACCAAACGTAACGGTCAATCTGGAAAGATGTCATTGCAGGGCGGACGAAGCGTTCCCCGCAGCAGGGGGGAGGGAGGCATATTACGCGGATCCAAGCTGACAGATCCTGGGGTGGCCGCTTTTTGAAGTCTGCGCTGAGGCCATCCAATCGGCCGGGGGCGGGTGGCGACCCGGACCTCTTTGCGCAGCGTCCTGTGGTCGAGGCAGCAGCGCGAAGTGCGAGGCAATATGCCGGTTTCGCTTTGGAGGCGACCGTCATTAGGCGTTGGATTGTCGGGGGTATTCAGCGGACCGGATGGTGGGCGCAACAGGGATTGAACCTGTGACCCCTACCATGTCAAGGTAGTGCTCTACCGCTGAGCTATGCGCCCATCCGGTCCGTGAGCGGCGTTTTAGCGGGCGTTGACGGGGCTGGCAAGATGGGTTTTCTAAAAAAATCACCAAAGCGGAAAAAAAATGATTTTCGGCCCCTCTCTGGATGCAGAGCCTTGTCTTTCCTCAGCTTTTTCTTTGCAGGAGAGCGCGCAGCCGGTAGCCCCTCTTATCCTCGCTTCGCCGCATTCGGGACGCCGCTATCCTGCGCTCTTCCTCCGTCAGTCCCGCCTCGATCTGCTGTCGCTTCGTCGCAGTGAGGATGCTTATGTTGATCTGCTTTTCAGGGCGGCCCCTCAATTGGGCATTCCGCTTATATGTGCCGAGTTTCCGCGCGCCTATTGCGACGTTAATCGCTACGCCTGGGAGCTGGACCCCGGGATGTTTCGCGAACGCCTCCCGCAAGGGGCCCTGACCAACACAGCCAAGGTCAGGAGCGGTCTCGGAATGATGGCGCGCATCGCAGGGCCGGGTAAAGGGATCTATCGTCATCAACTGCCTCTGTCCGAGGCTCATGCGCGCATAGCGACATGCTGGCTACCCTACCATGAGGCGCTCGAAGCGCTGATCGCTCGGTGCAGGGCGCGGTTCGGTGTTTGTCTGATGCTCGATCTGCATTCCATGCCCACGCTGCCGCATTTGCGTCTGCCCGACATTGTTCTGGGTGATCTGCACGGAACAAGCTGCGGGGGGGAGATCGTTGACGGGCTTGCGGGGATGCTTTCCGCGCGAAATCTCAGCGTCGGTCGCAATCGTCCCTATGCGGGCGGCTATATCACGGCGCGACACGGTTGCCCGTCGGACAATGTGCATGTCATCCAGGTTGAGATCGGCCGTAATCTGTATCTGGACGAGCTGACCCTGGAGCCCTCGCCGGGTTTTGCGGCGGTGCAGATAACAATCGAGGCTCTTCTGCCCGATCTCGTTCTGTTGGCGCAGAAACTTGTGAAATCACCGGCTTGCGTATCGCCCAATCTGTGATTTTCGACCCGCTATCTGATCAACTCCGGCTGATTCACGGCCGGGGGGGCTCGATTGATGCTATGAAGCTGTGTTTGAAGAGACCCGACGCACGCGTGCCGATACGACGCGTCTCGCAAGCGTCGACCATCTGTCCCCTGACTGGAAGAGCTGCCTCATGACCATGACCTGCCAAGAGCGACCCGATATCGTGCTGATCGGTGCTGGCGTCATGAGCGCCAGTTTTGCCGCCCTGATCCGGTCTCTTGATCCTGGTCTGAGCATATCGATGTTCGAGGCCCTCGACTCCTGCGCGAAGGAAAGCTCCGAGGCTTGGAACAACGCCGGGACCGGACATGCAGCCTATTGCGAGCTTAATTATACCACCCGCCGCAAGGATGGCAGTATCGATATTGCCAAGGCGCTTGACGTCAACACGGAGTTCGATCTGTCGCGTCAGCTTTGGGCTCATCTGACCCAGACGGGATGGATAGGGCACCCGCAGAGCTTCATACGTCGCTGTCCTCATATGAGCTTTGTGCAAGGGGGGGAAAACGTCGCTTTTCTCAAGGCGCGTTACGAGGCGATGGTCAGTCATCACTGTTTCGACACCATGCGCTATACCGAAAACCCTGAAGAGATCGCTCAATGGGCGCCGCTCATGATGGCCCGTCGTTCGTCCGGGACACCGCTGGCCGCAACACGCGTCGAGCAGGGAACCGACGTGGATTTCGGGACCCTGACCCGCACGTTGTTCAGCAGGCTGGAGCAGGAGAGCGGGGTCGATCTGCATTACCGTCACAAGGTGACGTCCCTCGACCGAGAAGCTGGTGGGCGCTGGCGCGTCAGCGTGCAGGATCTCGAGACAGGGCAGACCACGACAGTTTCAGCCGGCTTCGTGTTCGTGGGCGCAGGGGGCGCAGCTCTTGAGTTGCTCAAGGGAGCGGATCTGCCAGAGGCGCATGGCTATGCCGGTTTT
Source organism: Asaia sp. W19 (assembly GCF_003994335.1). Lineage (GTDB taxonomy): Bacteria > Pseudomonadota > Alphaproteobacteria > Acetobacterales > Acetobacteraceae > Asaia. The sequence continues at coordinate 37,171 of NZ_PNQZ01000059.1, read as the reverse complement.
CCCGTCAGCGGTTTGTTTCTGCACGCCGATAACCTCGATCTCTGCCAGCGCCATTCGGCCAAGGTATACGGCAAGGCGGCCGTTGGCTCTCCCCCCATGTCGGTGCCCCATCTTGATACGCGTATCATCGGCGGGAGGCCCTATCTGCTATTCGGTCCCTATGCGGGCTTTACCACCAAGTTTCTCAAGTCGGGTCGTTGGAGCGATCTTCCCCGTTCGATCACCACCGATAATGCCAAGGCCATGTTCGATGTCATGGTCGATAACCGGGATCTCGTACGGTATCTTATCGGTCAGGTTCTCCAGAAGAAAACGGCCCGCTTTGATGCGCTCCGCGCGTTCTATCCTGCGGCCCGTTCCGATGACTGGCGCGTCGCGGTGGCTGGACAAAGGGTTCAGATCATCAAGAAGGAAAATGGCCGGGGTACCCTGAAATTCGGCACCGAAGTGCTTAGCACCGCCGATCACACTCTGGCTGCCGTGCTCGGCGCTTCTCCAGGTGCCTCCATCGCGGCTTCAGTCGCGTTGCAGGTGGTGCAGAAAAATTTCGCTGACCGGCTGCCTGAATGGCAGGACCGCCTTAGGGCTGTCATCCCAGGTTATGGGCTTGATCTACGCAAGGACGAAACGGCCTGTCGTGAAATCCGGGAGCGGACAGGCGCTATCCTGGGAATTTGATGGACGTCTAGGGGGCTTTGTCCCGGCGGCGCGGCAATCCGCCGCCAGGAGAGTGCCCGACATATGCTATTCAGCTGCTGCAGGGGCTAGGGGCGCATCGCCCATGGCCTTGCCAGTGCGCATTTCCTCTTCCAGCGGTGCTGTGGCGTGATCGCCGATCGAAAGCAGCGCGGCTGTAAGCGGTGAGGCCAGGATCAGCCCCGGCACTCCAAGGATCGTCCCGAAGACGGTCTGAGAGAGAATGGCGAGCGCGGGCGGCATGTGCACGGCATGACGCTGGATGAACGGGGCCAGCACATTGCCTTCCAGAAACTGGATAACGCAGTAGAGTCCGGCCACCATGAGCCCCGTGCGTGTTCCCTGCGAAAGGGCGATCAGCACGGCAGGGATCGCACCCAGAATGGCGCCGATATAGGGAATGAAGTTGCAAAGCCCGGCCACGACACCGAGCGCCATGGCAAGAGGTACCCCGAGGCATGCCAGGCCAATACCGGAGGCGAGGCCGACCACGAGCATGTCGAAAGCCTGCCCCATGGTCCAGGACCAGAGTGTCGCTCCAGCGGTCAGCATGAGATTGCGCGCCATCGGGCGATGGCTCTCAGGCACGAGGCGCAACATGCCATCCACATAGATGGCGGGAGACATGGCGAAATAAAGCCCCGCGATCAGGATCACGGCGATGGTGCCCAGCAGACCAAAGGCGCTGCTGAGAAGGCCAGTGACCGAATTGGCGATTCCGGCTCCTAGAGAGGGGCCGCTGCTCTGCTCATTGCCACCGAGCGACTTGGGCAGATGATCGAGCGCAAATTGGCCCCAGGCGCTCGTACCCATCTGGTCGCGCACTTGGCCGTACTGGGTGATGAGCGCCTGTTTGAGCTTGACGAACTGATCGCCGATCTGGGGGCCGCTGAAGAAGAAAAGGGCGGCAATCGCCACAAGGATCAGTAGCGCCACCAAACCGACAGCGAGCTGATAGGGCATGCGGGCCTTGTCCCGCAGCAGACGCGCAAGCCCGTGCAAAATAACCGCAAAGAGCGTGGAGGCGAACACAACCATCAGAACGTCGCCAATGAGCCATACCGCAAGGACGACGACAGTGATGATGAGCGTGAAGCGCAGGATACGAAAGATCTGCAGTAATTCGCGCCCGGCGGTCGGGGCGTCTTTGGCTTGGGATTCGGACATCATTTCCCGCTCTCGATACATTGATGACACTGTAACGATATTCGTCAGTTCTGGTTCGCGGCCTCGATCTCGGCTTCGGCCGCCAGCCATCGCTCCTCTGCGGCAGATTCTTCGAGCTTCAGCGCCCCAAGTCGGGTGTTGAGTTTGGTAATTTCGCCGGAATCGCTCTTTTCGTACAAGGCAGGGTCGGCAAGCCGCGCCTCGATCTTCAAGCGTTCCTTGCCGAGCTGCTCCATGAGGTGCTCGGCTGCTTTTGCTTCCTTGCGCAGCGGCGCGAGCGCCTTGCGTTGCTCGGCCCGGTCGCGTCGTACTTCCTTGCGGCCAGCATTCTCGGAGTCGCCCTCTGTCCTGGTGTCGCTTGCGGCTTTTCGTGCGCGTTCCACAAGCCAGTTTCGGTAACCGTCCATGTCGTCATCGAACGGGGTGATGGTGCCGTCATCCACGAGCCAAAGGCGATCGGCTACCGATTCAACCAGATGGGCGTCATGACTGATCAGCACGACGGCGCCTTCGAAGTCACACAAGGCGCGTATCAACGCGTCGCGGGCATCGAGGTCGAGATGGTTGGTCGGTTCGTCAAGCAGAAGCAGATGCGGGGCATTGCGTGTCGCGAGCGCAAGGAGCAGACGCGCCTTCTCACCACCCGAGAGATCCCGCACACGGGATTCAGCCTTGCCAGCATCAAGCCCGAACCGGTCGAGTTGGGCCCGAACCGCGACGGGGGGCGCCTCTGGCATGGCGCGGCTCATATGGTCGATCGGGGTGTCTCCCGGGATCAGTTCGTCTCCCTGATGCTGGGCGAAATACCCGATACGCAGGCGCGGCGAATGCTGCATCGATCCGCTCATCGGTTCGAGCCGTCCTGCCAGAAGCTTGGCAAACGTTGATTTCCCCTTACCGTTCTGACCGAGGAGGGCGATGCGGTCATCCAGATCGAGGCGGCAGGACAGGTTGGAGAGGACGGACTTGCCCTCATAGCCTACCGTTACCCTGTCAAGCATGAGCATCGGGGGCGGCAGGGGCGCAGGCTCTGGAAAGGAAAAACGCGTCGGGCTGTCCTCAACGACTGAGTCGATCTGAGGCAGGCGTGCCAGGGCCTTGAGGCGCGCCTGCGCCTGCCGCGCCTTCGTCGCCTTCGCCCGAAACCGGTCGACGAAGGACTGCATATGGGCGCGCTGGGCAGCAAGACGTTCCGCCGCGCGGTTCTGCTGTAACGCCTGCTCGGTGCGGATACGGACGAACTCGTTATAGCCGCCTGGTGTCAGGCTGAGCTTTCCCTTGTCGAGATGGGCAATCGAGTCGACCACGCTGTCGAGCAGGGACCGGTCATGGCTGACTACGATAGCCGCGCCGGGAAAACTCTTCAGCCAGTTTTCCAGCCAGATTGTCGCTTCGATATCGAGATGGTTCGTCGGCTCGTCGAGCAGGAGGAGATCCGGATTGAGGAAGAGGGCGGTGGCCAGTGCGACGCGCATGCGCCATCCTCCCGAAAAGGAGGAGACCGGTCGGAGTTGGGCCGCATGATCGAAACCGAGCCCCGACAGGATGCTTGCTGCGCGCGACGGGGCGGAATGGGCGTCAATCGCCAGGAGACGCTCATGGATGTCTGCCATTGTGGCGTGATCAGTTGTCGTCTCGGCCTCGTGCAGCAGACGCGCGCGTTCGAGATCGCCTGCCAGGACGGTCTCGATCAGCGAGGCATCGCCTTCGGGCGTTTCCTGCTTGACGCGCCCCATCGTCGCCCGGTTTGAGAGCTGGATCGCCCCCCCATCGGGGTGGATGTCGCCCGCAATTGCAGCGAGGAGGGTGGACTTCCCCGCACCATTTCGCCCGACCAGGCCGACCTTGCGTCCGGGATCGATACTGAGCGAGGCCGTGTCGAGCAGCACACGCCCGGCGATGCGCAGTGTCAGATCGGTGATGGTCAGCAGGCTCACGGGATTTCCTCAGGCAGGATGGACGTGTTTTGATGCCAAGCGGACTATCAGGAGTTGTCGTTTTGCTCTAGGGGAGGGGCGTCCAACGCTTTTCTTTTTTAATGCTGGAGATGCCCCATGGCTCTGGAACGCACCCTTTCGATCATCAAGCCTGACGCAACCCGTCGCAACCTGACCGGCAAGATCAATGCCGTCTTCGAGGAAGCCGGTCTGCGCATTGTCGCCCAGAAGCGTATCAAGCTGACGGAAGATCAGGCCAAGGCATTCTACGCCGTTCACGCCGAGCGTCCGTTCTACGGCAGCCTCGTTTCCTCCATGCTGGCAGAGCCGGTGGTGGTGCAGGTGCTGCAGGGCGACAACGCTGTTGCGCATCATCGCGAAGTCATGGGCGCCACCAACCCGGCTCAGGCTGCTGATGGTACCGTGCGCAAGCTGTATGCCGAGAGCATTGAAGCCAATTCCGTGCATGGCTCCGACAGCCTTGAGAATGCGAAGAACGAGATCGCATTCTTCTTCGCCGAGACGGAGATCCTGCCGTAAGGCTGCGTGACCTCACGGCGTTGAAAGGCGGCCTTCGGGCCGCCTTTTTCGTATTCTGCTCATCCCAAACCACCCGTCATCATGAACTTTCCGATCATGATCGATCCTCAAAGGCGATATTCGCGCCGTGTTTTCGGATGCTATCGTCAGGAAATACTTACTATTAACGCCCAAAGTTTATAGTAGGAAGAAAATTATCTACCAGACCGGTCATCCGCGAAGCACTCGGGTAACGGTAGTGCTAGAATTGACCAGCTAATGTTGCCAGTTCGTAGTGATGGGGTAGAGACTATAGAATGATACATTATTTTGCCAAAATGGATCAAGAAAATTCGTCTATAGAAAACTCGGATACTGGGAATATCATCCAGTTTCCAACGAAAAATAGCCATAGGCGGAATGACACTTCAGTAATAGAGGACCCGTGCATCACTGTTACGGATGAGTTCGGCCGGCATCTTGACCGGCTGGGGATGTCCGGTGACGAATGTTGTTATATACTTTTACCCGCAAGCCAGACTCTTCTCTTCGAGTTTCCCCAGCTTCCCGTCGTCGATGCCGATGGTCGGCCCATCCCCTGTGTGGCGATCAGGAAGATTGTGCTCTCCGAGCCGGAAGCCGTGACGGAAATCGATTGTCTACCGGGGTCATCGACCGGCTCAAGTGCAGAGTCAGCGTGCGGGATGTATTGGATCGAGCGCGGAAAACAGTTGCATCTTCACAGGCATTCGCCGGATCAGGTTGCGTTGCTGGCGCTGAAGCTGGAACTCGTACGCGGTTGAGATCTGCCTGACATTCCTGCCTGGTACTCTCATCACGCGTCAAATGAAGCAACGGGCGCGCATGGCAGGATCGGCCTTATACGGGCGGGGTGCTGACGGAGGTTGTTCGTCCGGTGATTGCGCGCCATGGACGCCCATCGATCGCGGCCAGGCCCGATCCGATCAGGATGAGTCCAGCAATGGCATACCAGCGAATGGTCTCGCCAAGAAACGCTGTGCCGAGAAGCAAGGCCATGACGGGCAGAAGAAAGGTCACGAGGGACAGATTGGTCGCCCCGGTCGTGCTGAGAAGCCGAAAATAGAGAATGAATGCGAGCGCTGTGCTGAGGAAGGCGATCCCGGCGAAGGCCCAGGCGACCGAGGCGCTGGGTGTCGGCAGTGTCCAGGGGCGGTCGATGATGAGAGAAAAAGGCAGCACGACCAGCGCGCTGGCGCTGAGCTGTCCGGTTGCGATTTTTATGGGGGCCAGTTTTCTGAAACGGCGTGCGTAGACCCCCCCAAATCCGTAGCTTAAAGCCGCAGCCAGACAAGCGAGCTCGCCGATAAGAGGGTGCTGGGCGTTCGTGTTGAATAGGGCTGGACCGATCAGCACCGCTACGCCGCAGAATCCCGTGATGATTCCGACGATCTTGCCCCAACGCAGCTTCTCGTCATGTGTGAGGAAATGCGCAACGATTATGGTGAAGACGGGGGTGGATGCGTTGAGAATTGCAGCGACACCGCTGGATATACGCGTCTCGCCAAAGGCGATAGCGGTGAAAGGGATGACATTATTGAGTGTGCCGAGCAGGGCAAGCTGTCCCCACCAGGACCGGTCGATCTGAAGCGGATCGCGCCGAACGAGCAGAAGGAGATTGAGCGCCATTGCCGCCAGACCCACACGCCCCAGAACCACCGTGAAAGGTGGGATCGAGGCGACGAGAACCTTGAAAAAAAAGAAAGACCCGCCCCAAAGCAAGGCCAGTACCAGGAGGAGCGACCACTCCGCGAGACCCATTCCCCGTTCGTGGTGACGATTCATGATGGTCTCCTGTGATGGCAGCGTCGCATAAGGTGGGTAGAGCCCATATTGTGACACAGGAGCGGTCATCATGCATCCGGACGCCCATGGGTTCAGAGCGGTAAAGGGTTGGTGATCACTGTGCTTGACTTCGTCAGGTAAGCGAGCGGAGCGTTCAGGGGTAGAGCCGGAGGGATTCTAGTTTTGACGAATTGTCTTGAGGCGCTCGGCGCGCGTATCGCCATCATCGGTCCTTCGAATAGTGGCAAGTCGACACTGGGATGTCTTATCAGCCGAGCGCGCGGCATCCCTGTATATTCTCTCGACCTGATTCGCTATGAGCCGGGCGGCTTCGAGAACTTGCGGAGCATTCAGGATTTTCATGGTGATCATGCCCGGCTTCTAGCCAATCCTGGTTGGGTCATTGAGGGCAATTATTCCTCCTGTCTGCAGGAGCGGCTCGATCGCGCCACAGGCGTTATTCTTCTGGACTGCCCGAGTTGGCTCAGTGTGGGACGCTATATCCGGCGTTGCTTCCGCCCTGGCGTGCGGCCCGGGGCTTTTCCCGGGCGGGTCAGAGAACCCGTAAGGCTCGCCATGATCCGGCATATTCTCGGCGCGACACGCGATAACAGAACGCGCTATCGCCGCCTTTTCGAATCGCTGAATCTTCCCAAAATCATGCTCATGAGCCCTCGCGCCTTCAGAAAGTTCTGCGAGGGCGAAGGGCTCGTTAGCGCGGGCAGGATCGCGCGCGTCAGACGGGATCCGGATGACCGATGCCGCTCTGGGCCTTGAGGGGCCGTGATGCCGAAGCGTTGGGATTACCGAGCATGGTTTCCTCGATCTTTTCGAGAGACACACCACGGGTTTCGGGAACATAGCGCAGAACGAAAATCATGGATCCGAGGCAAAGCAAGGCAAACAGCCACATCGAAAAAGCGCCGTGAAAGGCTTCATTCAAAGTTCTGTTGCCCGCGAGCATCGGGAAGCCCTGAGCTACCACGAAGTTCATCACCCAGTTCGAGGCGACAGCAAGGCTCATCCCGGCCGAACGGATGCGATTGGGAAAGATCTCCGATACGAGAATCCACGCGACGGGCCCCCAGGAGAGTCCAAACATCAACATGTAGAAGAGCAGACCGAACAGGGCCAGAAGGCCGGTATCCTGAGTGTATAGCGCGACCGAGGACACAAGCAGCCCAAGGGTCATGCCAAGGGAGCCCCAGAGAATGAGCGGCCGACGGCCCTTCCTGTCGACGATCCAGGCACCGATCATTCCCCCGACGAGATTGGCGACACCAATCCAGATCGTCTGGAACAGGGCATTCTGCAGGCTACCGCTTGTCGCGCTCAGCAGCATTGGGGCGTAATAGACGACGATATTGATGCCTGTGAATTGCTGTAACCCGGCGACCATCGCGCCCACAAACACGATCCAGCGTGCGCGCTTGTCTTTCAGAATCGTACCGAGTGCATGGCCCTTTCCGCCATGTCGGGACATGGACTCCCTTATCTCCGCCATGAGTGAGCGCGCATGGGCGTCATTCGAGATGCGGCTGAGCGTGCGGAAAGCGTGATCCTCACGCCCGCGGATCATGTGCCACCGCGGTGACTCGGGAATGAGGAAGATTGTCGCGCAGAAGATCAGGCACGGCACGATCTCTGAGCCAAGCATCCAGCGCCAGCCCATCGTCTCGAGCCAGGCGGTGCTGGCGCGGGCGGCAATGAGGTAGTTCACGACGTAAACGAGCAGGGCCCCAAGAACGATGGCGAATTGCTCCATAGAAAGCGCTCTTCCGCGCATATCCTTGGGAGAGACCTCAGACATATACATGGGCGACACGGCGGAGGCGATGCCTACCGCCAGCCCGCCCAGAATACGGTAGAGCACGAATTGCAGAAAATCCGGTGCGAGGGCGGCTCCAATCGACTGAACCGAAAACAGGATTGCGCAGACAAACAGAGCCATGCGGCGCCCCAGCGTGTGGGCAAGCCAGCCAGAGGAGAAAGCACCGATGATACAGCCAAGGATTACACTGGACACGGCCCAGCCCGTGGCGGCGTCACTGAGCTGGAAATGCGCCCTGATCGGGCCGATGGCCCCCGAGATGACGGAAGTATCATAGCCGAACAAGATTCCGCCAAGCGCAGCGACGGCACAGATCCGCAGAACGTAAGAGACGTCATGACGCTCGGATGACACGCCTATGAGCGCACTGATTCGGTTCATGGCCATACCCTCCGGTAACAGGCAGAGGGAAGCCTTGGGGAGGGATCATCGAAGCACCCCGGCGCAATGCGCGACCGCGGCTGAATAAGAAGAAATGCCCTGTGAGACATGGATAACCTCGAATATGACATTCATGTAACTTTCTGAGCCTAGGGCTTGGGCGCGGAAAGCGAATGGCGATTTCGATGGTTTTCCATCAAGACCTGCATGGGCCAGAGCAGCGTGACCGGTCACGTTCTGAGTGGTTCGAGAAGTACGTCCCAAAGGGGCACTCCTCCCCGAAACGAAGCTCAAAGGACAAGACGTCATGCGTACGGCCCTTCATGGTATTTCCAGTTTTCATAATAATCTGATCACCGATATCCGTGTCGCCGCTCAGGCAGGTTTTGACGATCTCGAAATCTTCTATCCCAAACTGGCCCGTTACCTCGCCTGTGGCGGCACTCTGGAAGATGTGCGGCAACATGTGAACGCAGCAGGGCTGCGCGTCAGTTATGTCAGCGCGCTCGACCACATCGAGCGTCATGACTCTTCAGAGTTTGAGGCGCTTTTACAGGAGGCAAGGAAGATCTCGCGCGAGGCCGAAGCGCTCGGTGCAGCAACCGTGATGGTGCTTCCCCGAAATGGTATCGATCATCTGCCGCGAGAGCGGATCATGGACATCATGGTCCGCAATATAGGGGCTATCGCCGCGATCGGGCGCGACCATGGCATTCGCTTCATGATCGAATTACCCGCTTTCACGCAGTTTCGAACCCTCAGCCAGGCGCAGGAAGTCTTCGATCGCGTCGGCGCGCCCAATATCGGCGTGGTCGTTGATTTCTGGCATTTCCATGCAGTTGGCGCGACTCCCGAAGACGTTGCGCGGCTCGATCCTGCGCGGATTTTCGGTGTGCATTTCTGCGATGGGCGTCGTCCTGCTGCGGGGGAGGCGTGGGATGAAACCGTGCTGCGTTCCTGTCTGCCAGGGCAGGGTGAAATCGATCTTCCGGCATGGTCCGAGGCCGTGCGCTCCAGTGGGTATGAGGGGCCTTGGTCGATCGAGTTGATCAGTCCGGCGCTTTGGGAGCAGGACCCCCAGGATCTCTTGCCCAGACTTCAGACGATTCTGCGCAGCCATATGAGTCCTGTCGGATAGGAGAGCGGGATACGCGCCGCATTCTTGATGTCATGATCGGCATATTGCTGATCCTCCTACCGGGATGGGGCCGGGGTCGCGAGCGGGATGATCTGGCGTCGCCTGTGTCGAGATGCTAGGAGCCCGGTATCAGGATCGTTTCATAGAGAGAGTGATGCAGGCCGAAACCCCACGCCCGGATTCCGCAGTAGGCAGTCCCTTGTCACTGTCCGCCCACCGGATCGCCGTGCTCATTCCCTGCTATAATGAGGAAGTGACGATTGCCGGGGTGGTACGTGACATGCGTACCGCCCTTCCTGACGCCGCGATCTACGTCTATGACAATAATTCGACCGACCGGACGATGGAACTGGCCCGCGCGGCGGGGGCGATTACGCGGCGTGAGCGCCTTCAGGGTAAGGGCCATGTCATACGCCGCATGTTTGCGGATATCGAGGCCGATTTCTATGTGCTGATTGATGGCGATGGAACCTATGAGGCCCAGGCCGCACCAAAAATGGTACGCCTCGCGCTGGAGAATGGTCACGACACGGTGATGGGCGTGCGCATCCATGAAGAAGCGGCAGCCTATCGTCCTGGCCATGTACTGGGCAACAAGGTGCTCACCGGGCTCGTGGTCAATCTTTTCGGGCGAGGGCAGTCCGATATGCTCTCCGGCTACCGGGTGTTCAGCCGGCGTTTCGTCAAATCCTTCCCTGCGCTGTCAGCCGGGTTCGAAACCGAAACGGAGTTCACCGTTCATACGCTTCAGCTCAATATGTCCATGGGCGAGGTCGAGACGCGCTATATCGAACGTCCTGAGGGCTCGTTCTCGAAGTTGAACACCTATCGCGACGGCTTCAGGATCCTGGGGACGATCGTCAATCTGCTCAAGCAGGAGCGTCCGTTCCTGTTCTTCGGGATGATCGGGGTCGTTCTTGCGGTGATCGGAATGCTGGTCGGGATGCGATCGGTGCTTGATTTTGTCGAGACACACTCCGTGCCGCATCTTCCCTCGGCGGTGCTTGCGATGGGGCTCGAGCTTCTGGCCGCCCTGTCTCTGGTTTGCGGCCTGATCCTGAACAGCGTCACTCTTGGCCGTCAGGAAAACAAGCGTCTCGCCTATCTCGCCTTGCAGGCTCCGCCCTGCTTGGATGCGTGATGTCATGACGGTGCAGGCATCTTTGATTCTCCGCCCTTCAGCAGAGTTTTGATCGCGTGTTCGCGCGCCTGAAAACCCTGCCGCTGGTTTCACCGGCGATCCTTTATCTGTTCTTTGCTGCGCTTATGGGAATGGCCTGCATTCTGCTGACTCCGCCGGGGCAGGTGCCAGATGAACGCAATCATTTCGCGCGCATCACCCAGATCTCCCAAGGCGGGATTGTCGGGTTCAAGAAAGGCACGCGGGAGGCTGGTGGCTATCTGGCTGAGAATTTTCCGAGTGAGTTGGAATTGCTCGGCGATCTGCACTCCAATACCGCCATGAAAATGCCGATGACTGAGTTTCTGGCTCTTTCCGAGAGGCGCTGGGCCGATCAGAGAAGCTGGTTCTCGTTTCCTAACACCGTCATCTACGCGCCTGTCACCTATCTTCCGGCCGCGTTCGTCACTTGGATAGGACGTCATGCGCATTTCAGGATCATCGACACCCTCTATCTTGTCCGGCTCGCCAATATGGCGTCGATGCTGGCGCTTTGCGCCCTCGGTATAGCCTTGGCGCGGCGCGGCACATTGCTGTTGATCGTGCTCTCTAGCCTGCCGATGGCGCTTGCCCTGGGTGGCTCCTGCTCCCAGGATGGCGTTCTGATCGGGCTCTCGGTACTGACAGCGGCTCTCATCACCCGTTTTGACCGGGATAATCCCGGTGGAATTCGCGCTTGGGTCGGGATCGGTATTCTCTTCGGCATCTTGACGATTAGTAAGCCGCCACTCTTGCTTTGTAGCCTGGTACCGCTGGGACTTAGCCTGCCAAATGCGCGGCTTGTTCGAGGCATTCCGTTTGCATGTAGTGTCGCGGCCTTTGAGATATGGAACCGGCTCGCGCTGAAACCTACAAAAATCGAGTTTACTGATCGGACTGGCGTATCCGATAGCGGTCAGATCGCGTGGATTCTAAGCCATCCTTTTGATCTCCCTCGGCTGGCTGTGCGGTCACTGCGCAGCAATCTTGGCCATACGATCCATGAGTTCTTTGGCGTCCTCGGTTGGTTGGATATCGTTCTCCCTCACGGATATTACCGTCTGATCTATCTCGCTGTAGTCCTCGCCGTTGCCGTTAGTTTGTTGCCTGGCTTGCGGGAGCGTGCGGCGCTTCAATCACTCACAAGTGTAAGCGTGACGATTCTCGCGATGTTGCTGGCTGTCGGAGCTGTGTATTTCTCGATCTACGTAATCTGGACGCCGGTGGGGGCACCGGTTGTCGATGGGATACAGGGGCGATATTTCCTGCCCATCGCGCCCTTTCTCGTCGTCGCTTTTCCTCGAGCAGCACGTGCGGGGCAGATAGGCGCATCCCGCCTGATGCATCAGGGCATTATGGCAGTGACGGCATTGTTTCTGGCCGCAGACACACTGGCGCTGACCTGCGTTCTTGCCGCGCGATATTGGTGATACGCAGCGCGCATAAATAAGCCCGGCAATAGACCGGGCTTATTCGTGATACGGTTGTTTCAGGACAGGAAGGCCGCGAGCGCTGCCGGATAAAGCTGATGCTCCTGTTCGAGCACACGCTTTGCCAGGCTATCGGCAGTATCCCCAGACAGGATCGGAACTTCCGCCTGCTGAAGGATTGGGCCTTCGTCAACCCCATCCGTAACCAGATGAACGGTGCAGCCATGACGGGAATCGCCCGCTGCGAGTGCCCGTTCATGAGTGTCGAGGCCAGGGTAGAGGGGGAGGAGGCTTGGATGGATATTGAGCATGTGACCACTCCAGCGCCCCACCAGATAGGGGGTCAGGACACGCATGTAGCCAGCAAGACAGACCACCTTCACGCCGGCCCTGGTCAGCGCCTCATCAATGGCCTTTTCATGTCCCGTGCGATCCTTCGGAAAAAGGCGGTGATCGATCGCCAATGTCGCCAGTCCCGCCTGACGCGCCGTTTCGAGCCCCGCTGCGTCGGGATTGTTGCTCAGCACCAGAGCGATGCGCGCCGGGTATTCTGACCGCGCGCATGCCTCGATCAGCGCGTTCATGTTGCTGCCGCGCCCACTGATGAGAACGGCAATAGGCGTTTTGTTCATAGGGCGAAATCGACCTTGCCATCCAGGGCATAGCGCGGACCATTGGCGGTGACATCGCCGATCCGGTAACCTTTCTCGCCGCGCTCGGCGAGGAGCGCTAGGACTTTGTCGGGCTCCGGCGTGATCAGCACCATGCCGATGCCGCAATTGAAGACCTTGAGCATTTCGTCATGGGCGACATTGCCTGTCGTGGCAAGCCAGCGGAATACCGGCGGCACGGGCCATGTATCGGCCTCGATCTGTACGCCCAGACCCTCGGGCAGAACGCGGGGCAGGTTTCCGGGCAGGCCACCGCCGGTGATATGGGCGCAGCCATGAAGCAGACCGGCATGATGCAAGGCCATGACCGTGCGGACATAGAGCGCCGTTGGGCGCAGCAGCGCCTCTGCCAGCGTGCTGCCTGGCTCGAACGGGGCTTCGCTGTTCCATTCCAGACCACTCATCGCCTTGATGCTGCGCACCAGGGAGTAACCGTTGGAATGCACACCGCTCGCGGGCAGCGCGATCAGCGTGTCGCCCTCTGCAATCCCCGCAGGGAGCAAGGCGGAGCGCTCGGCAGCCCCGACGCTGAACCCGGCGAGATCGTAATGCCCCGCCTCGTACATACCGGGCATCTCTGCAGTTTCACCGCCGACCAGGGCGCAATCCGTATCGCGGCAGGCCTGGGCGATGCCCTTGATCACGCGCGCGGCGTCCTCCACCGAGAGTTTTCCGGTCGCGAGATAGTCGAGAAAGAACAGGGGCTGTGCACCCTGCACCACGAGATCGTTCACGCACATTGCCACGAGGTCGATACCGACCGTGTCATGCTGCCCGCTCTCGATGGCGACCATCAGCTTGGTGCCGACGCCATCGGTGCAACTGACCAGGACCGGATCGGTGAACCCGGCTGCCTTGAGGTCGAACAACGCGCCGAAACCACCAAGCCCCCCCATCGTACCGGGACGATCGGTGGATTTTGCGGCGGGCTTGATCGCCTCGACCAGCGCATCGCCCGCCTCGATATCGACCCCGGAGTCCCGATAGCTAGCTGAAGGAGAGATTGGGTCGGTCATGCTGTCGCCTCGCTCGAAAAACCTGGCCGGTTGCGTTATCATCAGTCCTTCTAATGGAGCCGACCCGGCTCGGAAAGGACCGGAACGGCTATTGGATGGACAAAGAGGCGGGAAATGACGGATTGCTGCCAAAGGCCAGTGCCTTGCAGCTTGCTCTTGCGCTGCGGCCACCCGCCAGCGTCGCCGAGCGCCATTTCGTTCCGGCGGCTTCAAATGCACAGGCGCGCCATTGGCTGAACCAGACAGGCTGGCCGGACCGGCGGCTGCTAATCCACGGGGCGGATACCTGTGGGAAGTCGCACCTGCTGCATATATGGGCCGCCCGTCGTCAGGCGCGCGTGCTCGATGCCGCGGGTCTCGATGTATCGGATCTGGCGGAAATCGCGGCGAACGCACCCTTGGCGCTCGCCCTCGATCATCTGGAGCGGGTAACATCGGAACGCGCGGTTCTTCACCTGCTCAATCTGGCGCGCGAGCATCGCATCACGGTACTGATGGCGTCCCGATTGCCGCCCAACCGCATGCCGATCATCCTGCCCGACCTGGCCAGCCGTTTGCGGGCGGTAACGCTCGTCCCGATCATGCCTCCTGAAGATACTCTGCGTTTCGCCCTGCTGCTCCGCCTGATCGCAGAACGGCAGATGGTGGTTTCCAAGCCGATTTTGGACTGGCTGATGTGTCATCTGCCTCGAACCGGAGATGCCATGGTCGAGGCGGTGGAGTGTCTGGACCGCGCGACCCTCGCGCATAAGAAGCCCCTGACAATCGGGTTGGCACGCGAGGCTCTGTCTGGATTGCTCTTCGCAGAAGATGAAAGCCTCTCATGACCGGCTTGTGTTTATGATGATTAGGTGAAGGGGTTTGACGCGGGGTGTCTTCTGCGTCGATGCTGCGGTTACTCATTGGATAGAAACAGGAAACGCATCGCGTGACGTCGTCTTCGGAAAAGGATTCGGTCAAGGATCCAAAGGCAGCCCCTCTCAAGGCTGCCCGACCAGCCGGAAACAGGCGCCCTCGTGCCTCTCGCGCTACGCGGGCGGTGGCGCGTATCCCCGATCCGGGAATCGTCACCTCACCGGCGCGCTTCATCAACCGCGAATTATCCTGGCTCGATTTTAACCAGCGCGTGATCGAGGAGGCTGAAAACAGCCGTCATCCTTTGCTGGAGCGGCTGCGTTTCCTGTCGATCAGTGCCAGTAATCTCGATGAATTTTATTCAGTGCGTGTCGCCGGTCTCGTTGGTCAGGTGCGGGAAGGGCTGGTCGCACCCTCGGCAGACGGGCTGACACCTGCGCGCCAGCTCACCAGCGTGCGTCGCAGCGCCGCCAAGCTTTTCGCGGCCCAGCAGCGCATCTGGCGTCTGCTCCGTGGGGAGTTGGCTCAGGCGGGGCTCAGGCTCTGCACGCGAGAGGAACTCACCGAGGCCGAACGCAAAAGCATTGCGGCCAAGTTCGAGGACGAAATCTATCCGGTTCTCACCCCGCTTGCCATCGACCCTTCTCACCCCATGCCGTTCATCCCCAATCTGGGCATGGCGCTGGCGCTCCGACTGATCGACCCGACCATTCCCGGTTTTTCGATGGATGCGCTCATCCTTCTGCCGCAACAGATCGACCGCTTCATTCGTCTCCCTGCACCGCATAGAGAGGAGCCCGAAATCCGCCCCGATGTGCGTTTCGTGGCGTTGGAAGATGTCATTCGCCTGCACATAGATCGTCTGTTTCCCGGCATGGAGATTGCTGAGGGCGGAGTATTGCGCATCATCCGCGATTCCGATGTGGAGTTCGAGGACGAGGCGGAGGATCTGGTTCTTTCCTACGAGACCGCGCTCAAGCAGCGCCGACGCGGCGTGGGCATCCATCTCGCACTCGACGCCTCCATACCCGAGAGCATGGGACGAGAGTTCGCCGAGGAACTCGATGTCGCCAAGGATGACGTCGTCGTGCAGCCCGACATGATCGGCGTGGTCGATCTGAAGCAGATGATTGTTTCGGATCGCCCTGATCTGCTGTTCAAGCCCTATAAGGCGCGCTTCCCCGAGCGTATTCGCGATTACGACGGTGACTGCTTCGCGGCCATCCGCGCCAAGGATATTGTGGTCCATCACCCCTTCGAGAGCTTCGATGTGGTGGTGCAATTCCTCAAGCAGGCAGCGCTCGATCCCAATGTCGTCGCCATCAAGCAAACCCTCTATCGCACGTCACGCGATAGTCCGATCGTGCGCGCGCTGATCGAGGCGGCAGAACTCGGCAAATCGGTCACGGCCATGGTCGAGCTGCGCGCGCGCTTCGATGAAGAGGCCAATATCCGTCTGGCCCGGTCCCTCGAATCGGCGGGGGTACAGGTCGTTTTTGGCTTTACCCATCTCAAGACCCACGCGAAGCTCAGCCTCGTCGTTCGTCGTGAGGCGGGGGGGCTGCGTTCCTACGCGCATTTCGGCACGGGGAATTATCATCCGATTACCGCGCGTATCTATACCGATTTGTCATTCTTTACCTGCGACCCCCAACTGGCCAGCGATTCGGCCAAGCTGTTCAACTATATGACAGGCTATGCGACCCCGGTGGACATGGAGGCACTGGCCTTTGCGCCCATCACGCTGCGCGAAACGCTGATGGATCTGATCGATGGCGAGATCGCTCATGCAAAGGCAGGGCGTCCCGCAAAGATCTGGCTGAAGATGAACTCGCTGGTCGACCCCTCGCTTATTGACATGCTGTATCGCGCCTCGCGCGCCGGGGTGAAGATCGTCGGCATTGTGCGTGGCATTTGCTGTCTGCGCCCAGGCGTGCCGGGTCTTTCGGAGAATATCGAGATACGCTCGATTGTCGGTCGTTTTCTGGAACATGCGCGCATTTTTGCCTTTGGCAATGGGCACCGCATGCCATCGCACAAGGCGAAGCTGTTCATTTCCTCCGCCGACTGGATGGGACGCAACATGGACCGCCGGGTCGAGGCCATGGTTCCGATCTTCAACTCTACCGTCCACGCCCAGATCCTGGGTCAGATCATGACCATGGATTTACGTGACACGCTTCAAAGCTGGGTGCTTTCCTCGCGGGGGGATTGGCATCGTGTGTCTGCCGGGGCTAATCCCTTCTCGGCGCATGAGTATTTCATGCACAATCCCTCGCTTTCCGGGCGTGGCTCGGCGGCCAGGGAAAAACCGCAGGACAAGGATGCGGGTCGTCGTGAACGGCCCGATCGCATCCGCGAAGATTGAGGAAACGGGTAGAGTGACGGGTTCTGACGCACCGCAAGGCCATCATCGCGCGGCCATTGTCGATCTTGGATCGAACTCGGTTCGACTGGTTGTATTCGAGGGTGTCACCCGCAACCCCATCCCGATCTTCAACGAGAAGGCGACACTGCGTCTTGGGCGCGGTCTGGAGCAGACGGGCCGTCTGAATGAGGAAGGGTTGCGCCTTGCTCGCGACGTGATGAGCCGCTTCAACGCGATCGCTCGCGCCATGGACGCTCATCCTTTCGAGGTGCTGGCGACCGCGGCAGTACGCGATGCCAGTAACGGTCGTGAATTTGTCGAGACCCTGCATGAATGCATGCCGGATGTGCCCATCCGCATTCTTTCGGGTGAGGAAGAGGCTGATTACGCCGCCACGGGTGTGCTATGCGGCTTGCCGGATGCCGATGGCGTCGTGGCCGATATTGGCGGTGGCTCTCTCGAACTCATCCGCGTGGCCGGGGGGCGGCATCACGAGGCCTGCACCAAGCCGCTCGGCGTGATACGCCTGTCCGACCGCTCGGGTGGTGATCTCAAGCGCGCGCGTGAGGTTGTCGAGGCCGATCTGGACGATGTCGACTGGCTGCCAGCGCTCAAGGGCAAGCCGCTTTATCTTGTAGGTGGGGCTTTCCGCGCACTGGCACGGCTGCAGATCGCGCGCACACATTATCCGCTCAACATCGTTCACCTTTACACGCTGGGTGCTGACGAGGCGCGGGAGATGGTCACCTGGCTGATCGATACGCCGCGCAAGATGCTGGAGAAGGTCCCGGGCTTTCCCCGCAAACGCCTCGATGATGTCCCGTTTTCGGCTACCGTGCTGCGTCGCTTGATGCGCATCGTGCAGCCATCCCAGATCGTCTTCAGCGTCGATGGCCTGCGCGAAGGCTGGTACATGCGCAAGGTTGGGCAGGCAGTGGCTGCGCTCGATCCCTGCCGTGCCCTGGCTGATGAGACCTCGCAGCGTCTGAGCCGCAGCATGGAATTGCCGGGCGATCTCGTACGCTGGACCGCCCCGCTTTTCGCGCATGAAACACCCTCCGAAACCGCCCTGCGCGACATGGCGTGCCGCATGTCCGATATTGGCTCCTTCGACCACCCGGAATATCGCGCCGCCCAGACCTATCTGCGCGTGATGCGCATGCATGGTGTCGGGTTCGATCATCAGGCACGCGCCTTCGTGGCCCTTACTCTAGCCGTGCGCTACGAGGCCGATCCCGCGGATCCACTGATGGAGGTTTCGCGACGGCTTCTCGCACCCGATGATTGCGATCGTGCCGTCCAGCTCGGTTTCGCGCTGCGTCTGGCCTATACAATCTGTGGTGGTACTGCCGCATTGCTCAAGAACACCTCACTCAGTATCGAGGATGGCGTGCTCTGGCTGAGCCATGATTCACAGAGCAGCTTTGCTGCCGGTGGCGGAGTAAAGCGCCGCCTCGAGAGACTGGGACAGAGCATGACTCTCGCTGCGGCGACACGTTCGTGCTGAAGAGCCTCCTGGGTCTGGCCCTGTCATGCATGTTGGGTGCCGGCAGTGCCCATGCTGCATCTTCCGGGGTCGTCATTCACAAGGATCACGATCCGGATGTGCTTTGGAAGCTCGTTCATCAGAAATGCGCGCATGGTCTCAAGCCCTGTGCGGTCTATGACGACAAGCGCGGCATTGCACTCCTGCATTCGATCGAGGGGAAGGGGCAGTATCTGCTGATCCCGACCGAAAAGGTCACGGGGATGGAAAGCCCGGCACTGCTAAGGTCCGACCAGCCCAATTACTTTGCTTCGGCCTGGGCCTATCGCGAGCGCGTCGGGCGGGATTATCATCAGACGATCCCTGAATCCCGGCTTTCTCTCGCAATCAACTCGCAGAAGGGGCGCTCACAGAATCAATTGCATATCCATCTTGATTGTCTCGAGCCCCGCATGCGCGCTTTGCTGGACCGGGACGCGGCTCAGATCGGGCCGTCCTGGTCGGATCTGCCTGAGGCGTTCAATGGGCATCGCTACCGCGCACTCTATCTGGCGACACTGAACGGATCGCCTTTCCGGATCCTGGCAGCTACGCTGGCTCATCCCGAGCGGGATATGGGTGATCATACGCTTGTCCTCGCCCCGCTGGGCTCAGGCTTCGCGCTCCTCGATGACGTGGCGCAAGGGGATGACCGTGCTTCCGGCGAGGAGGTTCAGGACCATGCCTGTCATGGCATCGCCGCTTCTGCGAACGACGCATACGCGTCTTCGCATAACCAGCTATAGGCTCCAAGGGTAGCTCACCCATCGCGTGAGAAAAGGCCGACTAACGGTCTCTATTTCCCTGATATTCGCTCCCGGCTTGGGTGCTCATGCCCCGATGCCGAAGAGCCCGGCATGGCGAAGGGGCTTGTCTTCAGTCTTTCTGTTGGCGAGGCCCGTCGTTACCCCAGCATCGTTTCCCAGAGTGCCTGACCAGGCCTGATGTTCTGCGGAGTAATCGTGCTCGTTGCGTCTTGTTGAATGCCGTCTCGCGATGATCTGGTGAGGTCACGACAGAGAACGGCTTGGTAACCTGTCGAGCATGGCTTTTGCTCGCGTTCTACACACAGGCATACGCTGAGATGCGTGCGTCTCAGAATCATAACATTCTTTTGTTAGATATGGCGTCCTAACCGCACTCAGCGAGGCTCTTTGGTCGGCATCATGCAGCTCAGGAGACGCGTGCCCGGAAGGGGATAACGGCTCTCTCCGCTTTAGGTCTCGCTCGTGACTCCATCTGGAATGGCTGGCTTTTCGGGTACCTGAGCCAGTTACAGGCCGTGCACGCGAGACTGAGGCTGCCCGAAGCGCTCTCGGATGCTCAACTTGAAGTCTATTATTATATAAACCATATAAGTTACTGATTATAAATATTTATCATAGTTTCTATTTTCCATGGCGCGGCGCTCGGCCTGAGCCGATGAGCGACGCAAAGAGCGTTATCTTCTTCCCCGAGGGCACATCCCGGCTGCAGCGCGCGGTAGAGCGCACAGGGCATGTTTCTCCTCACCGAGTGGCGCTGATGGTTCAGACTTCCTCAGTGATCCATACGCGCCGCGAGCTCCAGAAAATAACGTATCGATGATAACGAGAAACAAATAGTTGTGATTCTTTCAGGCAAGCGCTTGCGCAAGCGCTTCGATCTCCGTAGCGTCCAATTCTGTTCGGTGCAGGAACGGCTTTCGCCCTGTGTGCCGGGATCGGCCTCTGATCGGAGTTTCGTGATGGCTGACGTCGAGGTTGGAGCCAATTCTGAGATGGGAGATAGGGCGGGGACACCGCCCGGTATCTCTCCTCAGGGCATATATGATTCCCAGCAGGAAGCGGGAGGCGCTCGGATACCTGAGGTGGCTGCGGCGCTCTCTGGGGTGAGCAAGGTCTTTGGTGGGGTGATCGCCCTCGCCCATGCGGATTTTTCCCTCTACCGCGGAGAAGTGGTCGCCCTGCTGGGTGAAAACGGCGCCGGCAAGAGTACCTGCGTCAAGATGCTGGCCGGCGTTCACCGGCCTGATACGGGGAGTGTGCGGATCGGGGATGAGGATATCGTCCTGCGTTCTCCGCAGGACGCCTTGGCCCGCGGGCTGGCAGTCATGCACCAGCATCCCGGGCTGTTTCCAGATCTGACGATCGCCGAGAATATCGCCATCGGGCATATGCCGCGCACCGCGTTGCACACGCTCGATCGCACCCGTATCGACAGCGAGGCCGCGCGCCTGCTGAAAATCGTAGGGCTGGACGCGCCGCCTGACCGTCTTCTGGGTCTTTTGCGCTCCTCGGAGCAGCAGCTCGTCGAGATCGCGCGCGCCTTATCGGTGAATGCCAAGGTGCTCATCATGGATGAGCCCACGGCCTCACTCTCTCGTGGCGAGGTCGAGAAGCTTTTCGCAGTCGTGGATGACCTCAAGCGTCAGGGCGTGGCGATGATGTTCGTCGGTCATCGTATGGAGGAAGTCTATCGTATTGCCGATCGCATCGTGGTGCTGCGTGACGGGCATCAGGTCGGGGAGGGACCGGTCGCAACGATCGGCCCGGACACCGCCGTCCAGCTCATGATCGGGCGCGAATTGCAAAATCTCTACCCTCCGCTTTCACCTCCTGGTCAGGACGAGATCCTGCGCGTCGACGGTCTATGCCGTCAGGGTGTCTTCACCGATGTGTCGTTTGGTCTGCGCAAGGGGCAGATTCTGGGTTTTGGCGGGTTGGTTGGGGCGGGGCGGACCGAGGTTGCACGCGTGCTGTTCGGGATCGACCGCGCCAATGCGGGTCACATCGTGCTGGAGGGTCGCGAAATCACTTTCGCAAGCGCAAGCGAGGCGATGAAGGCAGGGATCGCCTATGTTTCGGAGGACCGGCTCGGCCAGAGCCTGGTCATGGATTTTTCCATTCTCGACAATGCAGCGCTTTCGGTTCTGCCTCAGACCACGCGAAACGGATTGGTGAGTAGGGATAAGACACTCGATCTTGTCGCGCACCCTCTGGAGCGCATGCGACTGCGCTTTTCTTCCTATGATCAGCCCGTGCGCACTTTGTCGGGTGGCAATCAGCAAAAGGTCGTGCTGGCCAAATGGCTTGCAACCGGGCCGCGTGTCCTGATTCTGGACGAGCCGACCCAGGGCATTGACATCAACGCCAAGAGCGAGGTGCATGCCCTGATTGCCGATCTGGCCCGTCAGGGCATGGCTATCATTCTGATCTCATCCGACATGTCCGAATTGCTGGGCATGTGCCATGATGTTGCGGTGTTCCGCGAGGGGCATCTCTCTACCATCATGCCACGCGAGCTCGCCACGCAGGAGGCCGTTCTTCTTGCTGCGACGGATGCTGGGGCCGCGCGGCCGGTCATATCGGAACCCGATATCCCCCTGCCACGAATTCCCGGCGCAGCAGAGAGCCGCGAGCCCCTGGCAGAATATGCGATAGAAGACAGCGCAGCCATTGTCGCCGCACGACGCGACCCAGCCACGAACCCACGTCCTGCGGGGCGGCATTGGCTGCTGGGGCGTGAGCTCGGGCTGCTCGCAGCCATTCTGGCGGTGATCATTCCCGCTGCGCTGATCAACCCGCGTATGCTGCAACTCGCCAATATAGAGACGGTGGGGATGGATCTGGCCCTGCTGATGATCGCATCGGCTGGCATGATGCTCGTGATGATTACGCGTAATATCGATCTTTCCGTGGCGTCGGTCATCGGGCTTTCGGCCTATATGGCGGCAGACTCGCTCCGGCTTTTCCCCCATATGCCCGTAGCTCTGGCGGTGATGATTGCCTGTCTGGTCGGGGCCGGCTGCGGTCTCGCCAATGGTCTGGTCGTGGCCTATGGCAAGGTTCCCTCGATTGTGGTGACGCTGGGAACACTCTCGCTTTATCGCGGCGTGAACAGCCTGATTGCCGGGGGGCGCCAGATCAGCTCCGAGCAGGTGCCGCAATCCTGGCTCGATATGACGGGTGCCCATGTTCTCGGTGTTCCGGGTATTCTCGTTCTGGCGGCGCTGGTCATGGCCGCTCTGGCTTTCCTCCTGAAACGCAGCTCAACGGGCCGCGAGCTTTTCGCCGTCGGCTCCAACCCGGATGGGGCCAGTCTGATCGGTATCCGGCGCGAACGCCTCGTGCTGATGGCCTTCATCGCCTCGGGACTCCTGGCAGGTCTCGATGGCGCTCTCTGGGCGTCACGTTATGCCGTCGTCGACGCACGCGTCGCCTATGGGTACGAGCTGACCGTGGTGGCTGCTGTCGTCGTAGGCGGCACAGCGATCAGGGGCGGTGTCGGCACGATCACAGGTGTCATTCTCGGCGCACTCCTGCTCCTCGCCATACAGAACGGTCTGACACTGGTTCGCGTCAATCCGCTCTGGCTGCAGGGGGTTTACGGCCTTGTCATCGTGCTGGCCATCGCGCTCGATGCCTTCGTCTCCCGGCGGGCCACTCGTACGGTCACGCACCGCGCAGCCCAACAGGGACCCGACAGAAAACAGACCCCACGCGCGTCGTCCTCACTCCCGACATCCGCACAGATCGGAGCCGTATCATGAGTGCGTCCCTTTCCCTGCAGGGCAGGAAAGCCGGAGCTGTACGCTCCCCAAAAATCTCTCTGCGCGATTTTGCGAGTTGGGATACGGGGCTTGGCATTATTACCCTGATCGCGCTCCTCCTTGCGGTGGTTTTCGTGCCGCGCTTTGCGACCAGCTTCAATCTGTCCCAGGCCATCGCCCTGGTTTCCGAAAAAGCCCTGATCGTCCTGCCTATGGCGCTGTTGATGATCGTGCGCGAGATCGACCTGTCCGTGGCCAGCATCCTGGCGTTGACGAGCTGTATTCTGGGCGTGCTGCTTCAATCAGGCTGGCCACTCATGGACGCTATACCGGTTGTGCTTCTGGCTGGCGCCCTTTGCGGGGCGCTCAATGGCTGGCTGGTCACCCGGCTTGGCCTGGCATCGCTGCTGGTCACGTTGGGAACGATGGGGCTGTATCGTGGGCTGGGCTATGTGCTTCTGGGGGCGGACTCAGTGAATGAACTGCCCGATGCATTGACGGATTTCGGCATCGCGCCTCTGTTCACCGCCGCCATTCCACAGACGATCCTGCCCTTTCTGATTCTCGCGCCAATATTCGCGATCGTCCTGCATCGTACAGCTATAGGGCGGCGCATCTATGCAATCGGCGGCAGTCCCGAGGTGGCCCGCTATTCGGGCATTCGCAGTGACCGGCTGAGGCTGTGGCTGTTCACGCTCTCCGGTCTGGTCTGTGCCATTGCCGGGATCGTTTTCACGGCGCGCCTCTCCAATGCGCGCGCCAATAACGCACAGGGTTTCGAGCTAGAGATCATCACCATGGCCCTCCTGGGCGGGATCAGCGTCTTTGGTGGGCGCGGTCGCCTGTCGGGCGGGATCTGGGCGGTGATTCTCGTGGCCCTGCTGCGCGATGTGCTGGGTCTGGAAGGGGTAGGGGGGAATGCCCAGGGCATTTCCATCGGGCTGCTCCTGATCCTGTCGCTGCTGCTTGGGGGCGTATTTCAGACGCGTCTCGATGCGGCACGGCGCCGGGCCCCACCGCCGCCACCCGAGGTGGTACTGCCAGAGCCCGCATCTTAGGTCGGGCCCGGTGCAGGGCCTTCAGAGCGCATTGATCAGTCGCCCGTCTCTAGGCCCGTTCAGGACATTTCTCTCTCTCGTTCCCGCTCTGACAAGGTTCAGAAGATCATGTCTCTTTTCTCTTTCCGTACCGCTTCACGTATGGCCTGCCTCTCGGGTGTCGCCGCTCTGACCCTCGCGCTTGGGGCCACGGCACAAGCCGCCGAGTGCCGCAAGGGCCCGGTGACGGTCGGGTATATTCCCAAGCTTGATACTGATCCCTTTTTCCAGTCCGCCAATACGGGCGCGCAAAAGGCGCAGAAGGAGATCGGCGGCAAGATCGTGCTGCAGGCGCCTTCGGAGGCGACTGCAGAGGCGCAGATCGCGTTCATCAATAACATGGTGACGCAGGGCGTGGATGCCATCGTGATCTCGGGGAATGACGCCAACGCCCTGGCGCCAGCGATAAGGCGCGCCCAGGCCCAGAATGTCTGGGTTCTCACCTACGATTCCGACGTGGCACCCAAGGCACGCTCGATTTTCATCAATCAGGCGCAATCGGAACTCCTGGGTCAGAGCATGCTCGAAAGCCTCGGCAAGGCGATCAATTACGATGGTGAATTTGCCATCCTGTCTTCCACTCCGACCGCGACGAACCAGAATCGCTGGATCGCGAACATGAAGCAGACCATCGCGAGCGACCCGAAATTTGCGAAGATGAAGCTGGTCCAGGTCGCCTACGGGCAGGAGAGCGAGCAGATCAACCAGCAGCAGACTCTCGCTCTGGTTCAGGCCTTTCCCAATCTCAAGGGCATCATCGTCCCGGCGGGGATCGGACTGCCTGCGGCTGCACGCGCCCTCGATCAGGCCGGGCTTTCAGGAAAGATCAAGCTTTCCGGCCTCGGTCCGGTGAGCCTCGTCAAGAAATACGTCAAGGACGGTTCACTGGCCGATGTGTGGTGGAACGTGCCTGACCTTGGCTATCTCTCCTATTACGCGGCTCAGGGTCTCGCGCAATGCAGGTTCAAGCCAGAGGCCGGTGCGACCTTTACGGCGGGGCATCTCGGCTCGTACACGGTCGGGAAAGACGGGCTCGTCCTGCTTGGTCCGCCCAAGGTAGCAACGCCCGCCACTGTGGATGAATTCCCCTTCTGAGACGGGGAGCGCGGCCCCGGTCCTGCGGTATCGGGACGGGGCACGCCTTTGGAAGGGAGTGACCGCTCTGGTTAAGATGTCGGATGTGGCCCGCCGGGCGAACGTGGCGGTTTCGACGGTCTCTCATGTCGTCAACAATACGCGCCATGTCCAACCGGAAACGCGCGCCGCCGTTGAGGCGGCCATAGCCGAAACCGGCTATGTGCCCAACAGCCTCGCCAGGCAGCTCGCGCGTGGTGGCGGGCAGACCAACACGATTGGCGTGGCGCTGGCGGCGGTTTCCAATCCCTATTTCATCGATCTGGTGGGGGCGATCGTCCGCGGGCTATCGGCGCGGGGCAAGATGGTCTTTCTGGCCGATACGGCCGAGGACCCCGCGCGCGAGATCGAGATCATCAGATCCTTCCATCGTCGACGCGTCGACGGAATCCTGCTGGCCCCTGCGGGCGTCAGTGCTCCCTGGCCCACGCTGGATTATCTTGCCCGCAACAAGATACCGAGCGTTCTGGTCGACAGGCTGATTGCTCCGGCGTTCAGCCAGGCCGGATGCGATAATGCTCTTGGGATCACTCTCTTGTATGATCATCTGCGCCGTCGTGGGCACGAGCGCATCGCTCTCGTGGCAGGGCAGCCCCTCATTGCTTCAACCACGCAGCGTGTGGCGGCATTTCGGGCCTGTGCGCAGGCGGCGGACGCCCCTGTGACGGGACTTATCGTGACCGGGACAAGCGATGTTGCGGCCGCACGACGCGCCACCTGCGCGCTGTTGGCTGCGCCGAAGCCGCCCAGCGCGATCATGGCAGGAAATAATCATGCGATGATCGGGGTGATGCAGGCGATCCGCGACTATGGGCTGACGGTGCCCGAGCAGATGGCGGTGGTCGGGTTTGATGATTTCGAATGGGCCGATTGCTTTCAGCCTCGTTTGACCGTGGTTCGCCAGCCGGTCGAGGCAATTGCCGAGGCCGCGCTCACCCTGTTGGATCAGGCAATGGAGACGCCGGCCGCGCCGCCGCAGACGCGCATCTTCGCCCCTGAGCTCGTCCTTCGCGATTCTTGCGGCGCGCCTGTAAAGCCTTTCTCCCCGGAGGGCGCCCGGGTGAGGCAGGCTCATTCGGGTTTGGTCGCATCCAGCCAGGATTGCAGCGTGTAAGCTGCGGCCATCTTGTCCACGACTTCGGCACGACGTTTGCGCGTCATATCGGCCTCCTGAATCAGGAAGCGATTGACCGCGCTCGAGGAGAGCCGCTCATCCCAGCAACAGGCGGGAAGGTCAAGGCGGGTGGAGAGCTCCGTCATCCAGTCCTGGGCCGAGCGGGCCGCAGGGCCGAAACTGCCATCCAGTGAAAGCGGCAGTCCGCAGATCAGCCCCCCGATCCCTTCCTTGCGCACGATGCGCCCGATCTCCTCGGCGGTTTCCCCGAATTTCTTCCGCTTGAGGCTCAGATAAGGCGAGGCAAGCATGAGCGTGACATCGCTCAAGGCGAGGCCGATCGTCTTCTGGCCTGGATCGAGCCCGAGCAACCGAGCACCTGAGGGGAGGGCGTCGCGCAGGGCGTATGGATTGAACAGAGTCATGGGAAGGCGTTATGATCTCGCGAAATTCTGGACACTCGGGATTATCCGCTCACTTTCAGGAAAGTCGATCCTTTATGTCGTTGGAAACGCGCACAGTCAGGCGCATAGCAAAACTGGCCCGAATTGGCCTCAGTGATCAGGAATGCGAGGCGATGCGCCAGGAGCTCAGCGGCATCCTGGGCTGGGTCGAGCAACTGAACGAGGTCGATATCACCGACGTGCCGCCCATGATCGGCACCGGCCTGGCTACGCCGCGCCTGCGGGATGATGTCGTGACCGATGGCGACAAGCGCGACGCCGTGTTGTCCAACGCCCCCGACTCTGTCGGCCCTTATTTCACTGTGCCGAAGGTTGTCGAGTGATGCATGATCTGACCCTGGCCTCCGCACGCAAGGCGCTGCGTGAGCGCCGCCTCTCGGCGATCGACCTGACCGATCATTTCCTGGGCGCGATCAAGAAGCTCGATGGCGACATCAACAGCTTTGTGACCGTGACCGAGGATCAGGCACGTGCTGGCGCACGCGCTGCCGATGCGCTTCTGGCCACTGGCGATGCCCCATCGCTGTGCGGCCTGCCGCTCGGTATCAAGGATCTGTTTTGCACCAACGGTGTCCGCACAACGGCCTCGAGCAATATTCTGCGCGATTTCGTGCCTCCCTATGAGAGCACGGTCACGTCGAATCTGCTGGCCGACGGCGCCATCTTTTTGGGCAAGACCAATCTCGACGAGTTCGCCATGGGCTCGACGAACATGACCTCCGCTTTCGGTCCGGTGACCAATCCCTGGCGTCGCAGGGGCTCGGATGTGAGCCTGGTGCCGGGTGGCTCCTCTGGTGGCTCGGCTGCGGCGGTGGCGGCGGGGCTCGCCCTTGGCACGACGGGCACCGATACGGGCGGCTCCATTCGCCAGCCTGCTTCCTATTGTGGCATCACGGGTATCAAGCCGACCTATGGCCGCTGCTCGCGCTTTGGCACCATTGCCTTCGCGAGTTCGCTCGATCAGGCCGGGCCGATGGCGCGCACCATGGAAGATTGTGCCATCCTGCTCGAATCCATGGCCGGTTTCGACCCCAAGGACAGTACGTCCGTCGATCGCCCCGTTCCGCGTTACGAGGACGCACTCGAGCGCGGCGTGAAGGGGCTGAAGGTCGGTATTCCGCGCGAGTATCGCCCGGACAGTTTGCCCGAGGACATTGCAGCCCTTTGGGATCAGGGCATTGCCTGGCTGCGGGACGCAGGGGCCGAGATCGTTGATGTCTCTCTGCCGCACACGAAATACGGTCTGCCGACCTATTATATCGTGGCTCTGGCAGAGGCTTCGTCCAATCTGGCCCGCTATGACGGTGTGCGTTTTGGCGAGCGTGTGGATGCGGCCTCGCTCGACGAGTTGTATGAGGCGACGCGCCATGCCGGGTTTGGCGAGGAGGTGCGACGTCGTATCCTGATGGGGACGTATGTGCTGTCTTCGGGCTATTACGATGCCTATTATCTGCGCGCCCAAAAGGTTCGCACGCTCATCCAGCGTGACTTCCTGAACGCCTTCGACACGGTCGATGTGCTGCTGACGCCCACGGCGCCCTCTGCGGCCTTCGCCCATTCCGAGCGCCCGACGGACCCGGTGCAGATCTATCTGAACGACATCTTCACGGTTCCCGCCAGCATGGCCGGCGTTCCGGCCTTGTCGCTGCCCGCCGGGCTCGACCATGACGGTCTGCCGCTCGGTCTGCAGCTGATCGGGCGCTATTTCGAGGAAGAGACATTGTTCGCCGCCGGACGTGTCATGGAAAAGGCAGCGGGCTTCACGCACAGACCCGCCCTGCATGCGGGAGCGTTCGCATGAGCAGCTATCACATCGAAGGCACCACAGGCACCTGGGAGATCGTCGTCGGTCTCGAGGTCCACGCACAGGTTATCAGCCACGCCAAGCTGTTTTCCGGCGCCTCGGCCGAATATGGCGGTGAGCCGAATACCCATGTCAGCCTGATCGATGCGGGCTTTCCGGGCATGTTGCCGGTCATCAATGCCGAATGCGTCGCGCAGGCCGTGCGAACGGGGCTGGGGCTGAATGCCGAGATCCATCTGATGAGCCGGTTCGACCGCAAGAACTATTTCTATGCCGATCTGCCACAGGGGTACCAGATCAGCCAGTTCGCGCACCCGATCGTGGGCGAGGGCAAGGTCGAGATCGAGCTCGCCGATGGCAGCGTGCGCCATATCGGCGTGACGCGTCTGCACCTCGAACAGGACGCAGGCAAGTCGATCCATGATCAGGATCCGACGCGCTCCTTCATCGATCTAAACCGTGCCGGCGTCGCGCTCATGGAAATCGTGAGCGAACCGGATATCCGCTCGCCGGAAGAGGCTGGCGCCTATCTGCGCAAGCTGCGCCAGATCCTGCGCTATCTCGGCACCTGCGACGGGAACATGGAAGAGGGCTCGATGCGCGCCGACGTGAACGTCTCGGTGCGCAAGGCGGGTGAAGACTATCGCACGCGCTGCGAGATCAAGAACGTGAACTCGATCCGCTACGTGATGCAGTCCATCGAGATCGAGGCGCAGCGCCAGGTCGAGATCTGGGAGGCCGGAGGCACGGTCGATCAGGAGACGCGGCTTTTCGACCATGTTCGTGGTGAGACGCGCTCGTTGCGATCCAAGGAAGACGCCCATGATTACCGCTACTTCCCTGATCCGGATCTGCTGCCGCTGCTGATCGAGCAGGACTGGGTGGACAGCCTCAAGGCGGCTCTGCCGGAATTGCCCGAGGCCAAACGCGAACGTCTGGAAAAGACCTATGGCGTGTCCCGCTATGAGTCCGGTGTGCTCGTGGCCGAGCAAGCGATTGCAGATTTTTATGAGACCGTGGCGCAGGGCAGCGATGCCCGTCTGGCCGTGAACTGGATGCTGGGTGACTTCTTTGGGGCCCTCAATCGCACCGGGGCGAGCATCGAGACGAGCCCGGTCAAGGCTGACGGGCTGCGCGAGCTTCTGGCGCTGATCACGGATTCGACCATCAACGGCAAGATTGCCAAGGAAGTGCTCGAGGATATGTTCGAGACGGGCGAGTCCGCCTCGGCCATCGTCGAGCGCAAGGGGCTGCGTCAGGTCACGGATACGGGGGCCATCGAAGCCGAGATTCGCGGTATCCTTCAGACCCATGCCGACAAGCTAGCAGAGTACAAGAGCGGCAAGGACAAGCTGTTCGGATTCTTCGTGGGACAGACCATGAAAGCCATGAAAGGCAAGGCCAATCCGGCCATGGTGAACGAGCTTCTGGTCAAGCTTCTCGCCGAGTAAAAAATCTGCCGAAGGGGGGTTTGACGTGCGGTTCAAATCCCCCTAGAAGCAGTTCTGCAAACGCCGTGAAAACTGCGTCCCTCTAGGCGGAGGGGTGGCCGAGAGGCTGAAGGCGGCGGTTTGCTAAACCGTTGTACGGTGTCAAGCCGTACCGTGGGTTCGAATCCCATCCCCTCCGCCATTTTCCAATAACGACATAATCGCTTGTATTCGTCGATAGTGAGTCGGCTGGCCTCGAGGCTGCGGCCTGACGATTAACGTTATTCGATGCCTTAACAGGGCTGGATAAATGCGATTTCCTGCCAGCTATGGAGCAGGAATAGATCGTCTGAAGGCGGATTGTTGGAACGCTCGTCGCCTAAGAATTAAAAGAATCCTAAAATCGCGCTACCGCTAGGTCTTTACTAGATAAGCCGATTTTTTGGGACGACCAGAAGGCCTCCCCCGAAACAGTTTTCGGGCGAAAAGAATGGGTTATTCTCCGGACCGTCCAGTCGCGATGGCCTATTTGACACCCGACCGATCGCGATTTTGAGGCTCATACCGATAATTCTACCGACTATAGGTTCGAAGCCAGAACATGAAGGGGATGGGGGGATCAGCTTGAGTAGGTGAACCTTGGACATCTTTCATAGCGTGTTACGATCTGCCACCTTTGATCATGTCCTCTTCCCGTAGCCGTGAGACGATCAGCGCATTCGCATCTCCGGTTGTTCTAATTCATCGCGTTCCGTTGGCCTTGCTGCCGCGGGACGCTGGCGCTGATGCTCTCTCCTAGAGGAGCCCCGGAAACAGTCAGAGACATTGCACCATCAACTCACTGACAGCTGCTCGCCGATAACAAACGCCAGATCTCGGATCGCTCGGAAGCGAGCGCGAAAAGGACGTAAGGCTAGGGACCCTAAGCGTTTCTCGAAGCACTCCGAAGTTAATGGCAAGCGGAATGCCTGATGTCAGCAGTATCGTGATGACATCACAGCTGACCTCGGCGCGGCGGATGGTGGATACCCAAAAGTCGCCGCCCACAATGTACTGAAAGCTCGGCCGAAGACAGGTAGAGCCTCCGGCCCGTAGTCTCCGCGCAAGATATGACAACGTCTTGCTATAAATCATCAATGCCTTGCGTAATGTAGAGGTGATCGACCGGCGCGACCCATGGCGATCGCCTGATAAGGTGGGATACGCTATCCATGAATAGGTCGACTGGTTCATCAGCTGCCGCATCCTTGACCCGATCTGTAACACCACGCTCTTTTGGGGCCAAACGCTGGTTTTGCGCTGCTATGGACCATATCCTCTTGGCTACTTAATCTGTGCGAACCTATCTCCGCTAATTTCGGAGTGGTTCACCTCTGACTTACGCAGATGACGTCAATCGTTCTGCGAAACCTGCAACCTCGTTGATAGGTACCAAGTCCCGTAAGGCTTCGTGGAGACTGTTATGGATATCTCGAAGTTCGAGAGCATAGGTGACAACTGTGAATTCGGTTTCCTGAAGCGATCTTTAGGCAACGAAGACGGTGGCCTTTTGAGGTGGGCCACGTCTCCCCCAAGAGTGCTGATCGAAGGCCTGCGGCATCGATTTGAAGGATTATATGCTTACGAAAATCTTACTCCCTATTGGGATAACGTCGTACTCGATTCACGCTACGGATTCCGATTTCACTCGCAAATGATCTCAAAAGATAAGCGCTGGCTGCAAAGTGAGGCCGAGCGTCAGGAAATCTACATAGGTGAAAAGCAGAAAATCGATTATCTCGTGCGTAAGTTCTTAGAGCGATTAGCGGATCGTGAGGTTATCTGCGTCTACAAAACTAACGACAGCATCTCATCACGTGATGTCAAGGATTTGGCAGAGGCGATCAGGAGTATTGGCCCGGCAGGCCTCATGATTGTGCGCTCGACGACAAAGCGCATACTGACCGCGAGGGTTTTACGTAGAAGAGACTATCTCTGCGGATACATCGATCATTTTGCCCCATATGGTAAAGCCGACGATATCTCGCCAGTCTGGGCAGAGCTTGTTCGCGATGTGTCCCGTATGAAGTCGGGGCGCGGCGTGAACCCACTCGAGAACCTCTATCTCAGACTGCTTGCCTCTCTCGGGTAGGGGGCGGGCCAATAAGTGACGGAAAGCGTAATTGCACACAGCCCCTCTAATGCGGTCTCAAGACAGTACGGAGGACGCATTAACGACTTTCACATTTTTCTTGATCCTATCTCCCAAGATGAATGCCCGATCTTCGTGATGATGTGTCGACGGTTTGCGCCGTTTCCGCGCGCTGTTTGTCGCGCCTTGAGAGGTTTCAGATATTCCCAAGGTGTCCAATCGCGAAATATAATTCGCATGGTTATCGGGGGGGGGGGCATCGATATCTTGCTCGTCTGCATTTTTAGTGGTTATTCCGGCGACCAATTTACTTTCTTAGCCGCGCTCTGACGAATCTATACAATGCGACGTGATGTCCGACGCTATTGCTATAGGGAGATATCTGCGTGATGCGGCGCTTACCTGAAATGGGAAGGCAAAGCCTGATATGAGGTGCGATAATTCGATGAGACAGAGCAGATATCCGATTTACGGGACGGATGATCGAACGTTATCACAAAGTGCTCCCCTTCACACTCGCAGCGATCAGTCCCGATTTGTTCGATCGTAGGACAGCGTCACCCGATTCTGCGCCTCAAACGATCGACCCGTGTAAGAGTGTGATTTCCCCAGTCACAATGCGCGGTGACTGCACCCTGATAGTGCCTGAACCATGAGCGTCGCGAACGTCAGACCACGATCTTCGTGACATCCTGACGCATTACTCGATGGGACGTAATGCTGAACTGCACATATCTCGGGATAGGCCCCAGGGAGTATACATCGTCCTGCCGAGACGAAACGCCTGAGGGGATAACGCTTCCAAACACCCCCCGTGAGGGTGACAATCAGGTGTCTGCGAAGGAAACATGGAGGTCCGGGCGGGAATACATTTATTCAACAAAGACGATAACTTAACTTTGTAAAAACACTCCGAATGGCTCCCCGGAATCAATGGGTTACTTGCAATTTGTAAAATGATCGGTGCGTCGGAAGGATTTTTAGGGCGTCGAAACGATTGAAGGTGTGCGTCCGTAGCCCCGACCGTCTCCAGCTTCAAGCGGCAGCAGTTGCTGGAGAATTTTCCGGGCTCTGCAAGACGGCGTGCGTTGTATTGAACGCCCCCCTCGGCCCGTGATCGAAGGGCGGAGGGGGCGGCGTTGGGTCGTCAGTGTGTCTTGATCATGATGAGGCAGCTCTAATGTTCTCCCGTGGGCAT
This sequence comes from Asaia sp. W19, assembly GCF_003994335.1. Lineage (GTDB taxonomy): Bacteria > Pseudomonadota > Alphaproteobacteria > Acetobacterales > Acetobacteraceae > Asaia. The sequence goes on along the minus strand of NZ_PNQZ01000059.1, from coordinate 3,751 downwards.
GTTTTATGAGGAATGACATACGGGCCAGCCTCAATGACCTTTATGGCGAGAAGGCCATGACTATTATGTTCTCTAGCCCAAGTGGGATCAGGGCCTTTCCGTTCGTCCAGCGGACATTCCTGCTCTCCAAATCTTGCCAACCAAAAAGCGCTGGTTTCTCGAGATGGTCCTCAAGTAGATATGTCCGGCCACTCTCGTACTGGGAGATGGTGCCTACAGGGATGCCGAGGTAACGACGGTCATCGCCGTATCTTACACGCCATGATATGGACGGCCGGGCAGGTTTTCCAGCGGGTGCCCGTTCTGCTCGGCGACGCCGTTGATGCAGCCTTGCCCCCGTCGCTCAGCGCCTCAACGAGCCACTCTGCTTTGCAGGGAACTCGATGCACGTTTGATCGATGATTCGAGCGCAGATCCGCTTGCTGCGCGCAGCGTTGCCGGAAGTCATCACAATCATAATAATATCTATTTTTTTGAACATTCCGTGCCGACTGCCTACCACTTTCAGTCAGGAACTGAGACAGATCTTGTCCTAAACCAATAGGTCTCTCGTCAACGTGACCTATTCAGGCTCTCATGATGGATGCCCAGATTCCCAAGGGATGCAACGGCAGCAGGCGACGCTTGTTGTGTCTGAAAACCTCTCGAATGAGGGGAGCGGATTAGGTTGCGTTCTGCGGGCCTTGGGCGCGCAAGATAAGCACCCGTCGCAACAATTTCGACTGAGATGACCATCATCGCGTCTATCATCCTCTCACCCAAAAGATCTTTACCAATATCCAGCTTGGCATGACCGTCCGTCCAACGATATGCCGCGTTTTCGATGGTATGCCAGCCCTCTTTTTCAGGATGGTTGAGATGGTCGATGTAATTGATATGCGTTGTGCTGGTAAAAAGGTTGATGCTTCCCACGAGAACGCCAAGTATTCTCCGATCGTCATTCCATGGTCCATAAGACTGGCTGGGTGTGAAAGTATTTGATCCGATCCAGAACGTTTCGACGGTACTGGGGACAAAGAATATATATTGCCTATCCTTTACTCTGGCAGGCGCTATTTTCGTGTGGTCATCCAAAACAAGGTGAAGGTCAGGATAGAGAGTGAAAGGAGGCGGAGCCTCGGGTGGAGCGTAGCCCTGCATAGTGGCGCGCATGGCAAGAGCGTCGTGCACAGGTTTGATTTGTTCCGGCGCAGTGCAGATGGGCGCCGCAGAGATTCGGCACGCCGTTTCTGAGTTGCCCAGAGTCAACGATCTCGCATTCTCGCCAAACATGAGATGTTTATTTCCTGTATCAAGGAAGCTTTCGGAGCGCGTACCATTAGCGAAAATAATCGAGTGCTCTTCCAGCTCAAGATGGAAAACCTCAAAATCTGGCTCATTACTAATCGCGATTGAACGACCATTGACGAGCGTGCGCACAGGAAAGAGCTTGCCATCAATGAAGAGGCAATGCTCCGGTGTGATCAGAAGATCCCTGTTCGGTATTCCGGATTGAAGTGCATCCTTGCGTACGCAAACGAGTTTTTCAGCTTCTTTTGTGGCGATCACACGACGCGTTCCGACCCACGTAATGGTAGCTGGCGTTCTGCCTTGACCTTTAAATGTAATGACCTCGTCTCCAATGCGGAGATCTTCGATGAGGCGCTCACCGGTCGGTGTTTCTATCCGGGTCCCCCGAGCATAGCAGACAATTTTAATTGTGCCGCTATTGTTGTCAGTCGGGAAAGAGACTGTCTTGCCAACTGGGAGGCCCAGTGAGTTGAAGCGGGTGCCGATAGTCAATGTGACTGAATGACCACGTCCATCACTCAGAACAAAGGTAATGATCGTCTTTGTTCCGTTCCACTGGGCAGTTACGGATTTCTCCGTTCCGGAGAGCAGATAATTGATTGTGACGTTATCGACTGGTTTCGTATTTTCTATTTCGAGCTTGAATATCTTGTTTACAGGATTGGCGTAGAATGCGCGCTCGTCGAAATGGACATAAATATTCCCTGCCACGGAGGCCACATGGCCATAATTTGTTGAGGTCGTATCACGAAGACCAAGAAGGCCCTGATCTGTGTCAACAGTAATTGTACCGCCATTCAGCATGTACATGCCGCCCCCGTCCTTATAAGGTGCAGGGACGCCGGGAGTGACATTCAGATAGGGCATGGCTTACTCCATCACGAAAATGCTTGTTGGGGATGACCTGATTTTTATTCGCGTTTCTTCTCTCCACGTTTCATCATTCGATTCGATCGAATGATGAAACGTGGATTTCCTCTTGGCTCGATACCGGCACTGAGCTCGCGGGCCGGGAAGGATCAGGAGATTGTTGAGAGAGTTCTAATACGATCGTATTTTAATTGCAAGGAGCAATCGTGGGACGCCCGAAAACCATAGACAGGAACGAGGTCCTTGAGGCGGCTGAGCGGGTCATCGTGACAGCAGGCATTGGCGCCTTCTCGATAGGAGCCGTCGCGAAAGAGGCAGGAATCACCAAGGGGGGCGTGCAATCCTGCTTTGGTTCGAAAGAAGAATTGACGGAGGCGCTCGTCGACAGATGGTTTTCCCGTGAAGAGACCGCCTTCGCTAGTATGGCTGGCGAAAATGGCACGGAGAGTGACAAGATAAGGGCGCATGTCGAGACAGCCAGGAATCTGCTTTCGGAGCCAGATAGCAAGATATGCAGTGTTCTCGCCGGTCTTCTCGCACAGGAACAGTCCAACGGTAGAGCGCGCCAATGGTACCGGCAGAGATATGAGACGCTTGCCGCAAATACGCAGGACAATAAGAAGGCGCGTCTCGCCTTCATCGCAAGCGAGGGTATGTTCTATATGAAGTTTCTCGGGCTATTCGACATGGATACCGAAGAGTGGAACGAGATTTACGCCGATATTCAAAGCCTCGCTGAGGGACGTCTATAGAAGGCGTATTCGCTGTGAAGGCCTTGCGATATGTCTACAGACATTGGATCAGATCTTTTGTCAACGCGACCTGGTATAGGAACCGCCCCCAGTATCCGCGAGGATATCTGCCCGGCCGGGCGGTCTATTTTCGACATGACACCGACCTTAGTCCGTTTATTGAGTAAAGATCCTTCGTAGGCAGACGAATAGTCATCGAACCAGGAAGGTTTGATGCATCTGTTTCGAAAAAAGTAAAATCGCCTATCCCGTAAAGTATGGCGTGCAGCTTAGGGAAATACGATTCCTTTTGCCCGTCGACTTCGATTGTGCATTCGTCGTCGGCAGTATCTACTGCGTGATAGGTAAGACGCACAATATGGGCAGCTTCTTCGTTGAGGAAAAATTTAGTGTCCGGGCGTGGTCTGAGCCCGATCATGGTCAGATACGCTGAATTCACAAACATTAACACCGGCAGTATTGCTAGAGGTAGTAATGGTATAAACAGGAAAGATCGAGATTTGAATTCCTTGCTTTCACTATCAAAACAAGCGTTGGTAAAAACAACGAACAGAAATCCAGTTACAAATACATATGATGACATTAAAAGAATGTGATAATTATTGTCTATCTTGCGAAAGAATAGCAAGTAAGACAACATAGATATGACGCATATACTGATGGCTAGGCGAAGTATAAACGATTTCTCGCCCTTTGTGTTGGCGAAAACGTTATTTGTGTCTTTTACGTAATATCTCATTTTCTGTTCAGGCGCAGCGCGCGCTCTTCTCTTTGCAGAAAACCATAGAAGGAAATGAAATACGGGATAGGATAGGAATGCCCCGAATATTGTGAAAAAC
>NZ_PNQZ01000058.1 GCF_003994335.1 Asaia sp. W19 | reverse complement strand
GCTGTGTAGAACAGCGCACGGGCCGTTGAGAGCGTGGCGGCGCGGATATCGGCGGGCACGGTCGCGGCCAGAGCATTGCCCTGTTCGTCTTTCATACCCGGCACGATCCAGCCGCCTCGATAGGTCACGCGGTAGCGCCCCGGCCACCACCAGGCACCCTGCAGGATCGACGGGCAGAGCAGGCCGGACAATGCGCCGGATTCCCAGCCATCCCGCCCGGGATCGAGGGCGAAACCGTCCTGCGTCACGTCGCCGATCGAGATCAGCGGCGTGACGGCCAGGGCGAGAGACAGGCGGCGCTCGCCATCCCCGACGCGCAGGGTCTGGCGATACAGACCCGCCAGGACCGGGCGACCCAGCGTGGCCTGAACGAGCGCCGTGGCCTGGGCCAGATACTCGCTCAGCGCCGGGTCGCTGATCTGAGCGGCAGGCTCGCCCGACAGCTGCTCGCGCAATGCGGCGAGCGAAGCCAGAGCGAGCCCCTGGGCGGGACTTTCGAGGATGGTGAGCGTCATAACGGCCCCCCCGATCAGCTGCCAGTGGCAGCGGCAGCGAACGTGCCCTTGATCAGCGCCTGCGGGCGATAGACGGCGAGCGCCAGGCGTTCCTCGGCCAGGATCGTGACCATGTTCTTGACGAAGTTGTCGCGGTCCTCGGTCGAGATCGTGACCGTGGCATCCTCACGGTCGAAAATCTGCGCCGCATAGGCAAAGGCGCCGGTCAGGAAGTTGCCCGCCTTCATGCTCAGGCTTTCAGCCACCGGCAGGCCCCAAAGCACCGGCCCTGCAAGCCCGGTCGGGTTGGCGAAGATATAACGGCCCTGCGTATCCTTGGTCATCTCGATCGATGTCCAGTCGGTCGGGTTCAGCACATGCCCGGTTGCGGGCAGTTCGGCCATGGTCGCCTGCAGCTGGGCCAGACGCAGCCGGTCGATCATGGTCTCGGTCTTGACGTTTACGCCTGCGGGCTGGGCGTAAGCCGCGGCCTGATTCATCAGCCCGTTGAGGTTCTGACCCGTGCCGTCACCATTGAGCAGTTGATCCTCTTCCTTGAAGGCCAGACCGTAACACAGGCGACCATCCACATAACTCGCCAGCATCGGGGCATCGGCCAGGATCTGCTTTGAGGCCATGACGAAATGCGCAATGGTTTTGACGCCGAGCGTCACCAGATCGAATTTGAGTTCGGATTGCGGCTTGTTGGCGCTCGGATTTTCGGCCACCGGGGCGGCGCTGTTGGTGAACAGCGTTTCGCGCACGTAGTCGATTGCGCCCGATTGCGTGGTGCCGGGAATGAGCAGCCCGCGAATGGTCATGCGACGATCGGGCGTAACCTGAATGATGTTCGGCTGGCGGTCGGCCACGACAAGCCCGGTCGTGCCGGAGTTGCCTGTTGTGCTGCCCGAAGTAATGGCCCGCATTTCGACCGTGACACGGCCCTTGAAACGATCACCAGCGCCGATTGCGGCCTTGACCTCATCGCTCTCGACGAAACGCTGGCCGAGCGAGCGTGTCTCGCGCGAGCCTTCCTGGCCCCCACGGGCGGCCTTCTGCTCGATATCGGCCAGTCGGGCTGAAAGCCCATTCATTTCGGCCAAGGCCTTGTCTGCGCTGGCCTTGGTTTCTTCCGTGACCTTGCCGAGGTTGCGTAGTTCCGTGGTCGAGGTTTCGGCGAAACGCTTGACCTCATCGGTCGCGCTCTTGAGGTCGCGAATGGCCTGTTCGTAATCGGACATGGGGTTTTCCTCATGAAAAAGGGCGCTCGAG
>NZ_PNQZ01000057.1 GCF_003994335.1 Asaia sp. W19 | reverse complement strand
GCGCGCTGGGCGTGGTTGGAAGCTGCCCGAGCGGCAGGCCTGCACGATGATGAACGCCTCACCGATCGTGAACCTGCCCCCGACCGAGCGAATGATTGCTGCAGGGTATGGCGACAAGCCCAAAGCGCCGAGCCTGGCCGAATGCATCCGCCATTTCTATGGCGAAGAACTGGACGGCGCTCATGACGCGCTGGTCGATGTTCGCGCCTGCAAGCGGATCTATTTCGAAATGCTCGAACAGGTACCCGCATGACCCAACCCGGCGACGAGGAAATAGCGGACCGCCTGATGAGAGAGCAGGCGGCACAGGATGCAATTCGCGCCCGGATAGCAGCGCAGGGACAAGCGCAGGAGGCCATGAAGGGCCGGAGCGCAGGGGAGAGACGGGGATGACCCTCGAACAGAAGAAGGAGATCGTCGGTCAAAAAATAGCGGTGTGGTTTTCATGCGGGGCAGCAAGTGCCGTGGCCGCTCGCGAAACGATCCGCCTTTACGGCGCGCGTAATTCCGTCAGGGTTCTGAATAATCCAGTCATGGAAGAAGGGTGGGACAACCGCCGCTTTTTGGCTGATGTGGAAGAATGGATCGGGCGGAAGATCGAGACGGTTACACACCCCAAATGGCCTATGGCGAGCGCCGCCGCTGTCTGGGAGAAGAAACGATATATGGCCGGGGTAAGGGGAGCGCCTTGCACCGCGCTCCTCAAGAAAGAGGCCCGCCAAAAATGGGAAGCTGAAAACCCCTGTGACTGGCATGTTCTGGGTTTCCATGCGGGAGAAAGCCGCAGGCATCGCAATTTCACCATTACAGAGCGGGCGAATGTCCTGCCTGTATTGATTGACGCAGGATTTACCAAGGAGCGATGCGCCCAGATCCTTGTTGATGCGGGAATTCGTTTACCTGAGGCCTACGCGCTGGGACTGCCAAATGCGAATTGCATTGGGTGTGTCAAAGCGACCAGCCCGACATACTGGAACCTCATACGACAGGTTGCGCCTGATGTGTTCCATGCCCGGTGCGAGCAGTCACGCCGGATTGGTGCCCGGTTGGTCGAGGTGAGGAAAGAGCGGATCTTCTTGGACGAATTATCCCCTGACGTAATGGGCGGACCTTTGAAAGCGATCCAAATGCCGGAGTGCGGCATATTTTGTGAAGAACGAGAGACGGCGGAGATTACACAGTGACCCAGCACGAACAGAAGCCGGAGAGCGCGGAGTTTCGGACGCGGGCGGATCAGGTGCGCGAACTGTGCGCAAGCTGCTCTCACGAGGAAGTTGCGACCGCTCACATCCTCGAAGCCGAAGCCCGAGGTGCGGCAGAGCAGCGCCAGAAGGACGAAGAGAAGCGCGAATTGATCTCGGCAAATCTCGACAAGCCGGGATTGATCGAATGGTCAGTGCATATTCTCGGGCCTGATGATGTGCATCCATGCGGGTCCAGAGCAGAAGCCGAGGTGCTTGCGGAGGAGACGAACATTCTCGCCGGAAGTACGAACAAGGGCAGAAGCGACGATGAATTTGTCACCTATGCGGCTTATGTCGTCCCGCGTTTCAAGGCTGACCGAGAGGCCGAGCAGCGCCGGAAGGATGCGGAGGGGGCGGAGCCGGACGGATGGCAATATGAATACGCGCGTGGCGATTGGCATGATACCAGATCGCCTGAATGGTTCATTGAACGAGGCACAAAAGTCCGCCCCCTCTACCTCCGCCCCGCCAACGTCGCCACGCTTGAGGATCGGGTGAAGGAGTTGGAGGGGGTCTTGAAGGAAGCCGCATACGCTCTTGAGCGAGTGAAAGACGGAAAGCGCGGCGGATACAATGCCCGCAACGGCAAATTTGTCTCTCTCCAGATGAGTGACGGTGAACGCGGCGATATCATCCACAGTGAGGTCACTTTGCACTGTGAATACGCTCTCGAAGCGTTGCGCTCAGCCATCCGCGCGGGAGGCGAGCATGGGTGAATGGGAGAAGGCGCAGGCCACCAAAAACGCTATCGTTGGGTTCGCGAAGCACGACCCTGAGATATCCGTTCATCTCGGGGCGCTCTATGGCGTGGCCGATATTGCCAAAGACGA
>NZ_PNQZ01000006.1 GCF_003994335.1 Asaia sp. W19 | reverse complement strand
ATCGCCTGCGTCTTGGCGTCGGCCTCTGCCTTGGCAGCGGCGGCGGCCTTGTCGGCGTAGCTTTTCTGGATGGCGAGACGCTCGGCCGCGAGGGTCTTTTCGAGCGCGGTCGCCTGGTCGAGATAGGTCTGGTTCCCCGTATAGGCCTCGCCGAGAAAGCCCTTCCAGCTTTCGGCGAGCTGACGCTTTTGCTGGGACGCCGAGAGATCGAAATCGAGCAGATCGGCGCCCTGCTGATCGCCCTGGGCTGCCAGAAGCCGGGCTTTCACCGATTGCCCGCTCTCGCTCAGGCTGCGCATGTTCTGCTCGTACCCTTCCCGATAGAGCGCGCTGAACTTGTCGTTAAGCGCGTTGCCGTCGAGCCCGTAGGAACCGGCCTGACTTGCCGCGTCTGCATAGGTCTTTTTGAGCGCCTCCATCTGCTCGACCCAGCTTTGCTGCCCGTCGACCGTCGCTTTCATCAGATTGGGCATGGTGTTGCTGACGAATTCGGTAATGGTGGCCACCTGGGATTGCAGATCGCTGGTCGACACCGTCTTGCCGTTGAGCATGGCATCGAGCGCGGTGCGCAGATCCCCCGTGGCCTCGGTAAAGCCCGACACGGTCACCGTGCCGTCGCTGTTGAATTTCGAGACGGCAACGCCCAGCGCATCCACCGTATCGGCCATTCCCTTGAGCTGCGTCACGGCCGTCTGGAACGCGGCCACGCTGTCGAAACTTGCGGGCATTCCCTGGGCGAGTGCCTGGCTGAATGTCGCATTGTCGTCGCTGCGCAGTTGCACGCCACCCAGCAGATCCTTGAGGCTCACCGAACGCTGATCCGGGTCTTTGTTATTCGGATCGTCGCGCACCGTGCCGAGATAGGCATTCCCGGCCTTGAGCCCCATGCTGCTCATCATCGTATTCAGGCTCGCGATATCGGCTTTGAGCTGCGCGGTGATGGTGTCGGTCTGCTTCTGGTTCCAGGTCTTGCCGATGCTGAACTGATCGCCCTCGAGCAGAACCTGATCGATGGTGTAGGGGTTCTTTTTGTGCCCGAAGAGCCCGCCCAGAAGACCACCGGCCCCGCCACCGATCAGACCGCCGAGAAGCGTGCCGATGCCAGGGATGATCGAGCCTAGAC
>NZ_PNQZ01000056.1 GCF_003994335.1 Asaia sp. W19 | reverse complement strand
CCATTATAGACAGTGATCCCGCCCCCCCCCGCCCCCATAGGGCTATTGCTGCCGGGGGGAGCTGCGGCTGTTCCCAGCACAGCGATCCCGGGCAACCCGCCCGCCGCTGCAACCGCGTAAACAATGTTCGGGCCGCTCGGCAGTCCATTGCCAGGGCATCCCGGAATTGACGACGCAGCGCTGGAGGATGTTTGTGTTCCGGCATAGCCGCCAAGCCCACCGGGGCATGAGAGCGCAGCAAACGAGCCAAACGGGCCGAATGTGCTGGCGCCTCCGGTTCCGCCCGCCTTGCCAGTCACGCCAACGCCACCGACGCCGATGCTGATCGGGATCTGCTGACCAGGAGTGGCGGGGAAGATCGCCTCTACATAGGCACCCGCGCCACCGCTTGAAGCGCAGGACGAGCCGCCCCCACTGGTGTTATCGGCGCTTCCCCCCGCCGCACCGCCCGCCGCCTGGAGGCGAACACGAATTTTATAGACGCCAGCCGGGACAGTGTAAGTCTGGGACGATGTAATGACGGTCGTATTGAGGTTGCGACCGGAATTCAGCCGGGCGGCAAATTCGGTCGTAGCGAAAGACTTGTCGCTCGTTCCGAGAGGCGCGGTCGTTCCAGTCGGATTCTGCATAAAGGAGACCGGCCCTGCCACGCTCTGCTGGCCCGTGTCGGCAGTTTCAAGGTAGTTACCGGCTGCCTGATAGTTACCGGCTGGCTGATAGTTACCGGCTG
>NZ_PNQZ01000055.1 GCF_003994335.1 Asaia sp. W19 | reverse complement strand
GGCAACACGACCTGCATTGTGGCTCCATCACAGGCTGCGGCATCTGGCATCTTCTATTTCCAGGTCAGTCTAAATTTCCGGCCGATGGAAACACGCGATTTGTAGCCAAAGAATGGGACGGCGAGCTTCATGTAAGGGTCGTGTCGGGCGGGGATATGAGCCTCAAGGGTCTGATCGGCGCGCAGGGCGATGCCTCGCTCTCCGCAGGCGGCACTCTGACGCTGATTGCTGCGAAGACGCAGAACGAAGCAAGTGCGTCGCATCACGTGGCAGGGATCTCGCTGAGCAGCCAGGGCGCGCAGGGGACGCTGGGCTATGGCATGCGCGACGACAGATCATCGTCGTCGAGCACGGTCTGGACCCCGTCGGTTCTGGCCTCGCTGGGCGGCAGTGTGGCGCTCAACGCAGGTAAGGCGCTCACGATCGATGGCTCGGCATTGTCGGCGGCGAATGATCTCACGCTCTCAGGCTCGTCCGTCTCGCTGCTGGCTAAGGAGAACAGCCAGACACAGAGCATGGCGCATAAGGAGAAATCCATCGGCGCCAGAATCGGATTGTCTCCAACATCCATTGTCGGGCAGGTGGTCAATACGGGGCTTGCTGCAAGCCAGACGTCAGGTAGCGGCAGCGGGACGCTTGCTGCGCTGAATGCGATGCAGGGCGCGGCGATTATTGTCACCTCGATCATAAGAGGGGGCGATGCAGTTGCGGGCAATATTGTGGGCGTACGCCAATCCATTGGCTCGTCGTCGCTGCATCAGTCGAGCACGGAAACACGGACCGAGGCCGTCGGCTCGGCCCTTAAAGCTGGCAACACGCTTTCTGTCGTGGCGCGTGGCGATAACGCAGCGGATGCGCAGAACGGCTCTTTGAGTGCGACGGCGTCGAGCCTGTCGGGCAAGGATGTAGTTCTCGCGGCCAGCAAGGACATCACGCTGCAGGCGGGCTGGGATACGACCCATAGCGAAGGCGACATGAAGTCGAAATCGACTTCAGTCGGTCTCGATATTGGTGTGGG
>NZ_PNQZ01000054.1 GCF_003994335.1 Asaia sp. W19 | reverse complement strand
GCTCGCATCGTGCCTGAAGTGTGCGGCTGACGGGCTGATCCCATATGGGCGCGAATCCGCGCTCGTGATGTTTGGGCAGCAGGTCCAGTATATGCCGATGCTGGCCGGTATTCAGAAGCGCATCCGCAACAGCGGTGAGATCGCAAGCATTCAGGCACATGTCATCTACGAGAACGATCACTTCATCTGGCACCAGGGCATAGATGCGAGCATCGAGCACCGTCCGCTTTTTCCCGGCGATCGCGGAAAGGCAATCGGCGCCTATGCTGTAGCCAAGTTCAAAGACGGCAGTGACCCGCAGTTCGAGGTCATGGATGTAGCCGCGATCGAAAAGGTTCGCGCAGTCAGCCGCGCCGGCAAGAGCGGGCCTTGGGTTCAGTGGTGGGACGAGATGGCCCGCAAGACAGTGTTTCGTCGTCTCTCCAAGTGGTTGCCGATGGATACCGAGGCCGAGGACCTTATGCGCCGGGACGACGAGAACGATGCACAGGATGTCGCTGCGCCGACGATCCGGGTTGAGGCGGAAGCGCCTTCCAAGCTCGACGCGCTCGAGCATGATGACGATGGAGTTGTACTCGAGGAAACCCGCGAATTGGAAGGATCAGCAGCGTGAGTATCCTCTTCTTCGACACCGAAACCACGGGGCTGCCGAACTATGGCCTCCCCACCAACCACGAGGACCAGCCGCATGTCGTTCAGCTTGCGGCCATCCTGACGGATGAGCGAGGCGAAGAGCAGGCGCAGTTGAGCGTCATCATCAAGCCTGACGGATGGGTGATCCCTGAAGGCGCAGCCAGGGTGCACGGCATCACGACAGAGAAGGCGAGCCGATACGGTATCCGCGAAGTGGTCGCAGCCGGGGCGATGTATGATCTGTGCTGCGCTGCCGATACGATCGTAGCGCACAACATCAAGTTTGACCGGCAGATTGTCGGCACGATGTTCGCGCGCGCTGGGCGTGGTTGGAAGCTGCCCGAGCGGCAGGCCTGCACGATGATGAACGCCTCACCGATCGTGAACCTGCCCCCGACCGAGCGAATGATTGCTGCAGGGTATGGCGACAAGCCCAAAGCGCCGAGCCTGGCCGAATGCATCCGCCATTTCTATGGCGAAGAACTGGACGGCGCTCATGACGCGCTGGTCGATGTTCGCGCCTGCAAGCGGATCTATTTCGAAATGCTCGAACAGGTACCCGCATGACCCAACCCGGCGACGAGGAAATAGCGGACCGCCTGATGAGAGAGCAGGCGGCACAGGATGCAATTCGCGCCCGGATAGCAGCGCAGGGACAAGCGCAGGAGGCCATGAAGGGCCGGAGCGCAGGGGAGAGACGGGGATGACCCTCGAACAGAAGAAGGAGATCGTCGGTCAAAAAATAGCGGTGTGGTTTTCATGCGGGGCAGCAAGTGCCGTGGCCGCTCGCGAAACGATCCGCCTTTACGGCGCGCGTAATTCCGTCAGGGTTCTGAATAATCCAGTCATGGAAGAAGGGTGGGACAACCGCCGCTTTTTGGCTGATGTGGAAGAATGGATCGGGCGGAAGATCGAGACGGTTACACACCCCAAATGGCCTATGGCGAGCGCCGCCGCTGTCTGGGAGAAGAAACGATATATGGCCGGGGTAAGGGGAGCGCCTTGCACCGCGCTCCTCAAGAAAGAGGCCCGCCAAAAATGGGAAGCTGAAAACCCCTGTGACTGGCATGTTCTGGGTTTCCATGCGGGAGAAAGCCGCAGGCATCGCAATTTCACCATTACAGAGCGGGCGAATGTCCTGCCTGTATTGATTGACGCAGGATTTACCAAGGAGCGATGCGCCCAGATCCTTGTTGATGCGGGAATTCGTTTACCTGAGGCCTACGCGCTGGGACTGCCAAATGCGAATTGCATTGGGTGTGTCAAAGCGACCAGCCCGACATACTGGAACCTCATACGACAGGTTGCGCCTGATGTGTTCCATGCCCGGTGCGAGCAGTCACGCCGGATTGGTGCCCGGTTGGTCGAGGTGAGGAAAGAGCGGATCTTCTTGGACGAATTATCCCCTGACGTAATGGGCGGACCTTTGAAAGCGATCCAAATGCCGGAGTGCGGCATATTTTGTGAAGAACGAGAGACGGCGGAGATTACACAGTGACCCAGCACGAACAGAAGCCGGAGAGCGCGGAGTTTCGGACGCGGGCGGATCAGGTGCGCGAACTGTGCGCAAGCTGCTCTCACGAGGAAGTTGCGACCGCTCACATCCTCGAAGCCGAAGCCCGAGGTGCGGCAGAGCAGCGCCAGAAGGACGAAGAGAAGCGCGAATTGATCTCGGCAAATCTCGACAAGCCGGGATTGATCGAATGGTCAGTGCATATTCTCGGGCCTGATGATGTGCATCCATGCGGGTCCAGAGCAGAAGCCGAGGTGCTTGCGGAGGAGACGAACATTCTCGCCGGAAGTACGAACAAGGGCAGAAGCGACGATGAATTTGTCACCTATGCGGCTTATGTCGTCCCGCGTTTCAAGGCTGACCGAGAGGCCGAGCAGCGCCGGAAGGATGCGGAGGGGGCGGAGCCGGACGGATGGCAATATGAATACGCGCGTGGCGATTGGCATGATACCAGATCGCCTGAATGGTTCATTGAACGAGGCACAAAAGTCCGCCCCCTCTACCTCCGCCCCGCCAACGTCGCCACGCTTGAGGATCGGGTGAAGGAGTTGGAGGGGGTCTTGAAGGAAGCCGCATACGCTCTTGAGCGAGTGAAAGACGGAAAGCGCGGCGGATACAATGCCCGCAACGGCAAATTTGTCTCTCTCCAGATGAGTGACGGTGAACGCGGCGATATCATCCACAGTGAGGTCACTTTGCACTGTGAATACGCTCTCGAAGCGTTGCGCTCAGCCATCCGCGCGGGAGGCGAGCATGGGTGAATGGGAGAAGGCGCAGGCCACCAAAAACGCTATCGTTGGGTTCGCGAAGCACGACCCTGAGATATCCGTTCATCTCGGGGCGCTCTATGGCGTGGCCGATATTGCCAAAGACGAGATCACCATCATCAATGATTGGGGTGGAGAGGTCAGTTTTCCTCGGTCCGAATTCGAAAGGCTTGGCGGATATCTCGCCGGGGTGATGATCGAGGAAGCCGCCCATGACTGACCCCACCCCCTTTAACCGCCTCCTGGGCGAGCGGGTACGGCGGATGATCGTCGCACAAGGCCGGTCTCAGGAGAGCGTGGCCGTCGAGGCCAGAATTTCCACGAGTACGCTCGGCTTTCTGATCAAGGGCCAGAACAGCACGATCAACACGGTTCTGAGCGTCATGGCCGCACTCAAGGCCCCGCCTGAGGTCATGGCGGCGATCTATGCCGACTTTGTGGAGCATCGGAAGGAGAGGGCAGATGGGTGAGGGAATGCCTCGGCTGCTTACCGTCAAGAAAGCAGCCTCTCAAATAGACGTTTGTCCTGAGACGGTACGCCGGGCCATCAGGGCTGGGAAGCTCGCAGCCTATCGCAGGCCGGGCGGATACCGCGTCTCAACAACTGACCTTCAAGCCTACATGGACACCTACCATTGCCCCGCATCAGAAATGATAAGCCCCACTTGGAATTACGTCGCGGCAAATGGGCGATCGTCTGGTGGGAAGAAGGACAGAGAAAACGACTTTCGACTGGCACAGAGGACGAGAAACGCGCTCGCCAAGCGCTAGCAGACTTCGAGGGAGCGCTGGAGAAGGCGCCCCTCAAGATGGCTGTGTCTGAGTGTTTATCACGATATGTCGAAAGCCGAAGGGGGAAGGTATCGGCGCTGAAGCGTCTTGAAGAAGCCACCGTGCCGCTCGAAGAGGCATTGGGCCATCTCCGCATTGACCAGATCGACCAGAAGCGTTGGGACGCATTCGCCGCAAGCCGTTTCAAGAAACGTGGAGAGGCAAATGTCCCGATCTCACCCGGAACACTGCGCCGTGAGTTTAACGTTCTGCGGGCGGCGCTGCGCCGAGCGTGGAAGGACGGCTATCTCGTCCGACCGCCTGAGATCGAGCCGCCACGTGATAGCGCCCCGCGCGACCGATTCCTGACCAAGGAAGAAGCCCGACGCTTGATCGACGCTGCGCAGACCCCGCATGTTCGGCTGTTCATGGCCTTGGCCATCTACACCGGTGCACGCAAGGGCTCGATTCTGGCGCTCACCTGGGACCGGGTCCACTGGACCACCAACATGATCGACTTCCAGGAGCCGGGCCGCGCCCTGACCCGAAAGCGCCGCGCAACCGTGCCAATGACCAAGGCGCTGCGCGATGAAATGGAGGCAGCGTTTGATGAAAGGAATGGGGACTATGTCGTGAACTGGCACGGCAAGCAGATCCCCACCGGGCTGCGTTGGTCTTTCAACAAAGCTTGCGAACGGGCAGGGCTGACATGGAAGCCAACGCCCCATCACCTGAAGCACTCTCTGGCGTCATGGTTCGCGATGGACGGCGTGCCGATTGATCAGACCTCAGACTGGCTGGCCACTGATCCGCAGACATTGCGTCGCGTCTATCGGAAGTTCGACCCGTCATACCTGAAGACCATTGCGGAGGGCTTTAAGTTGTAGTGGTCCATGTGGACCGCTACTATGCCTGTGGATAACAGAGAAACCTCAATGTTATCAATGGCGTCCCATAGGGGATTCGAACCCCTGTTGCCGCCGTGAGAGGGCAGTAACAACCCTTGGTGTTCCTGAAGGTAAGAAGACAAATCCCTGATTTCCATGCGTTTTGTATCACCACATGTCACTGCTTGTCACCCCTGATCTTCCTCCGTTTGGCTCATAGTTGGCTCATGGCTCAGCCACATTCAGTTGACGTGTTTATCATCTGACGGCTTAATAAGAGGCTTCGTTTCCGAACGCTGGACTCATGGCCGATACACCTGATCCTCTCCGACCGGCCGTGCTGAACTACGAGGATGCTGCGCGCTATCTCGGCATTTCTTCTGGGCGCTTACGCAATCTCAAGTGGATGGGTATCGCCCCGAAATCCATCAGCTATGGCAGACGCGACGTGCGCTTTCGCGTGACTGATCTGGACGCATGGCTCGACCAGAAAGCAGGCGTGGCATTGCCACCCGAACCAGCGCGTAAACGCCCCAAGAGACCGCGCAGAGGTCTGACCGTCTGGCTCGTTCCAGCCCTGCTAGGTCTCATTGGCCTCATCATCTGGCTGATCAGTCTGTTCCTGTGACGTATTCGGGTCTGGTCTAATCTGACCATTACGGCTCAAAAACGGAAGATGGTTTCACCGAGCAAGGAGCTGGAACCTCAGCGACAGGCGCAGTTTTTTCGCTCTTCATCTCCTCTGCCAGTCGCTCCGCCTCTGCCTGGTCCAACTTTCTCAAAGCGGCACGTGTCACGTATTTGGCCTTTTCAAGATTGCCGGTCAGCTTGCATTTCATGATCTCTGCCTGTGTCTCACGCGGCAGTTTTGCTGGCGGCATCCAGATGGCCTTCAGCAGGTCCAGTTTCCGCGTCGCATCCTCACACCGGATGACATGGCGTTCTTTCCAAGCGGCGATCTCCTCCTGCCTGCGCCTGTCGGCCTCGCGGCAGAGCGTGACAAGCCATTCCCTGCATGTATCCCGTCTGACGATCTGCTGAAGCAGCTCACGGTTCTCTCTCCGCAGCTGCGCATTGGCCTCCTCGCGTTCTGTCGGCACAGGCAGGCAAAGCGGCTCGGGTGGCGTGGCACGCAGGCCAAGATGCCAGAACACGGTCTCCAGCAGATAGCGCAGGATCTCGGCCAGCATTTTCGCGAGCCGTTCGATTTCCTCGTCGAGATGAGAGAGGCGTTTCTGCTTTGAAAGGATAAATACCCTGTCACGCAGAGCGTCACGCTCCTGTCGTGTTTCCTGCAGCTGTTTTCCGGTCTGCCAGAGGTGCCTGCGCGTGTCTTCAATCTGCGCAAGCAGAGCAGCGCCTTGTTCATCGACAGAGTGCCGTGGACCATACTCCAGAGGCGGTCTTGCATTGAGTACCGTGCGGCACGCTCGGGCTTCTCGTTTCCACTGCTGGATGTAATGAGCAAAGTTCGGTGGCAGCTCATCGATACGATCCAGCGAAACGATCTTTGGCTGTTTTTGCGAAGGCTGTGACGGCCTTGCTTTCGAAGCCGCTCTCGCAAATGCTTCGGGGTCACGCGTCAGTTCCTCGAAGGGCGGCAGGAGCAGACCGCTCTGCTCTGCGTGACTTTCCATCGCAGCCGTCGCCAGAGCAGCACGCTCCAGGAGCGGTTTGACTACTGCCCGGATATCTCCGCATTTCGGTCGGGTTGCTTCATCCACCAGAAGCTGGCGGAAATCCTTCATGCGCGTTTTCGTCAGGCGCGTGAAAGACCCGATAAGAACGCCGTCTGACGTCTCGATGATATGCGCATCCTTGCGGGTATCCTGCCGGTCTCCAGCGCGCATGACCCAGCCCCTTATCTTCAGCAGGGCGCGAAAGCGATGCAGCTGATTATCCGACCGCGCCCAGAAGGAGGCGATGGTCTTCTTCGCTTCGGCAAGATCCAGCCCCTGTCGCTCGGCTATACGACGTGATTGCGAGGTGTAGGCTGCACGTGGAAGGGGCTGGGGTCCGCGTTTGGATGCGGATGCGGCTGGAGAGAGGGGTGTGTCAGGAGATGCATGGGTAGGGGCGGGGAGGTTTGCAGCACCGGATGCTGGCCCCTGCAGGACCGCCTCAACACGCTCCGCTTCTGCCGTCTTTCCTTCCTGACGCAGGGCTCTGGCAATGGCCCGGTCATGCCGCCCCGGTACCAGTGGATGCCCCAGACGCAGTTCCTCGAGACGGGCACATTTCTCCAGACGCTGCCAGGAGAAGCGCGAGCTCAGCACATGGTCGTCCTGCCATTCGGGCAGGAGAAGATGACCATGGGGGCTGCCATCCTTCTGATGCACGACCAGCGTCATGCGCTCCCTGTCCGCCTGCAGCTCATCGCACAGCCTGGCGGCAAAAGACGCGAGTGCCTCGTCACTCATGGGCTCGGCAGGGCTGAAGGCGATATGACGCAGGCCATAGCGTATGCCCTCACGCCTTGCTTCCTTCATCCAGTCCGCAAGGCACCAGTCACTGCCATACAGAACGCGTATGGCCTCATTCCTCGCGCCCTTTAGCACGTGCCGGGAAACGGCCTGATGGCCGCTTCTGGTCCGGATACGGGTTTCCTGCACAATCATGCGTTCCCCTCCGGACTATGAGGAGGCTTAGTGCAGTGTTGTGGGCGAGGTCGCTGGCGTCTGGGATGCTCCTGCGTCTATCCCTGTCTCTGGTTCGACCATCTTCCGCTGTCGGGACGTCCTGCTTGTCCTTGTCACACGCAGGGATTTGAGCAGGACATCGACGCGGTCCTTTGTCTTTTCCAGCGCATCCAGAACATTCCCCGCCCGGACAGCGTCGCCGCAATTTGCATAATGAGCCAGCTGGTTGAGGTTGTTGCCGATGCGCCCGAGCTCGCCCCGCAGCTTGCGCAATGAGGCACCCACCGCCATCCCGTCATGACCGGTCAGAGACGCCTCCTGCAGCAAAGATCGTACCCAGAGAGCGGTGGTCTCATGACCCAGAAGACGCGCTGTACCGGCCCACGCAGCGAGCTCGTCAGGCGAGGCACGAACCGACAGGCGGGACGAGCGGGCAGGGCGGGACAGGCTGGAAACAGGAGGCGTCACGGGCACAGGAACAAGGGGCGAGGCAGACATGGGTTACGCTTTCCATCAAGGGGGTCAACGGGGGCGACAGCCCCCTTGCCAGCTGCTTCGTGCACCCAACGGGTAGCCACGAAGCACTGCTGGCTCAGGGGAGCCAACCCATGTCCTCATGATAGAACAGGACAAGAACAGATGCCGGGTGGAGCAGGCGGCCTCTGACAAATCCCATGAAGAATGAGGGGAAATTTCTACCTTCCGGCCTCGGAAAATCTGCGCCTTTGCTATCTGTCGCGTCCGGTCGCCGGAGAGCTTTCCTTCAGCTTGCCCCGGTCTCCTGTGATGCAGTCTCTGCGGTACCAGCATCCGCATCGACGGCAGTCTTCGGCTCCTCGACGGCCTTCAGCCTCACGCCGGGGCCGAACTGCTCATCGGCCGGGATGAACACCGCCCCGCAGGCTTCCAGCGTTTCACGCATGGCCCGCAGGGTGCGGATATGGGGTGTGCGGGCATTGGTCTCGAAATCGGCCACGGTGCGATGCGCCATCTCGGCCATCCTGGCGAGGTCACGTTGCGAGAGACCCAGCATGGCGCGGGCGGCACGGCATTGCGAGGCAACAAGCGTCATGGAGGTCTCCGTAGAGGTAAGGGCAGGGGGTGGAAGAGAAGAGGGAGAGGAAGAGAGACAGGCGATAGGCGATAGGGACAGAACATAGGGCAGGGAGATTGATGTCGATACTGCCTCATATGCGTCGTTTTCGGAAGCACCCGGACGGTTTTCTGAAAAAAAGGGCGTGGTTTTTTCGTGGTTTAGTGCGCTGGGTGTGACGAAAAGAGTCCAAACAGGATTGTAGGGAGTCCAAATATGTTTTGGAGTCCAAACACGTTGACTACGACATAAGAACGCCGCTATCTGTCGTCTCGAGAAGGAGAACGCAGTCATGGCGCGCTATGGATATGCCCGGGTCTCGACCGATATGCAGAGTGTCGATGCCCAGCTTCCCGCCCTCGAAGCCGAGAAGCTGGACATGATTTTCGTCGAGACCGTGTCGGGTGCCGTGCCTGCCAGAGAGCGTCCCGTCCTTGCATCGCTGCTGGACCGGCTCCAGCCTCACGACAGTCTTGTGGTGGTGCGTCTCGACAGGCTGGGGCGCGATGCAATCGATATGCTGCAGCTCGTCTCCGCGCTGGATGAGCGCAACGTCAGAGTGCGTATTCTCTCTCTGGGCATCGAGACGGGCACGGCCAATGGCCGCCTGTTCCTCACTATCCTGATGGCGATAGCGGAGTTCGAACGCGAGCTCATTCGCGAACGTACCCGGGCGGGGATTGCAGCAGCGCGGGCGGCAGGGCGTCGCATCGGACGGCCCCGTGCGCTGACATTGGCACAGACGCAGCATGTCAGGGCATTGGCGGCACAGGGTCTGTCTATCCGGGACATCGCGTCCGTCATGAATGTCGGGCGCGCTACCGTGCATCGAGCGCTGCAGTGCGAGGCTGGACCGCAGCAGGCCGGGCAATCCTCCAGCGCCGCAGCCTGAGCCTGACGCTGGAGTGGTGTGTTGCCTCAGTGACGGGGCCTTCGCACCAGCGTGAGACCTGCCAGACCGCAGGCGGCGACAAGCGCAAGCCAGTACCCGCTATTCCATGAGGTCGCATCAATCAGCGCGGTCGCCTGTTTCTGTACCATGGCCTGCAAATCATGTTGCATCGCGGCATTACCGCCAAAACCGCCGAGCAGCTGACCTGTGCTCTGGGCTGCCTCGGCTGCGAGATGACGCAGCCGCGCATGCACGACCAGAGGCAGGGCCAGCAGCAAGAGCAGTGGCAGGATGTTGAGCAGACGCGCCCGGGCAAAACCGAGCCACGGTGTCACCCAGGGCAGGAGCGCGATGGTACAGCCGAGCAGACGCCAGAAGCCGAACGTCACAGTGATGCCTGCACCACCCGTCTGTACACCGAGCAGCTGGTTCAGCGTGTAATCAAGCCTCATGCCCAGCATGGAATTGCCTGCATCGAGCGTCCATCCCGGCAGAGCGTAGAACCCAAGCAGCAAGGCACCTGACATGACCATGCCGGGCAGGGTCATGCGGTCCCTCTGCTGGCGTAGGTAGGGCAACAACACGGCTCCCAGTGAGCCGCCATTGCTGCGCAAGGTCTGACCGAATGCGCTCAGCGTTTCATTGGCCAGCACATCGCGGCCAAGCACATGGATGGACGCGATGCGTCCTTCCGGTGTCAGGATAAAGCTGACTTTCTGGTTCAGGGCCGGGGCTGCCGGTCCCTGCCAGATGCCGGAGAGCGTAAACTCATGTTGTTTTCCGTCGGACACGAGGAGGCCTGGCTGGGTGTCGGGAATGCGGATGATTGTGCCGCGATTGGCATCATCGGCATTGATGGTTCTGGGCGAAGAGGAGGAATGGTTCATCGGTCTGTCCTCACAGGGCGGCCTTCGCGGTGGCATGCGCGAGTTTGGCCTCGATGGCTGCATTGAGCTGCCGGATGATCTCGGCTGTGATGGCCTGTTCGGCACCGATATCCTCGGTCGTGATGCTCAGGCTGCGCACGGCGGAAGGGTTTTGCGGGACGACGCTGACAGCGATGCGCAGCCAGGCCTGTGTGGTGGCAGCGCGCGGGTCTGACGAGGGCGAAGGATCAATCCCGGTGCCATCCGCTTTCTCGATGACGTTGCCGCTTTTGAGCGCGTAAAGCGCGGTTGCGGCACTTCCATCCGACAGCGGCGGCAGATGCGCCGTGTAATGCCTGGTGAGTTCGGCCTTGAGGGCATCGTATCCCGGTGCATTGAGGGGCGGGTAGGAGACAGTGCGCTCGATGCGGGTCACCACGCCGCCCATGACCGGTGGGGCGAGGGTGACATCGATTCTGTCACTCTCGCGCTGGCAGGCGAGCGATGCCAGATAGGGCTGGCTCTCGATATCCACGCCCTTATGCGATGTGCGCAACGTCTCGGTTCGCAGGCTTGGTTCTGTCTGACAGTATTGGCGCAGAACACTGGTGGCTTCCGGGGCGGACATGCCAAGCGACAATCCGAGTATGGAGGCCTGACCGAGCGCATTGCTCATTCTGGAATAGGTGAGCTTCTGCGTGAGTGCGACGCCGCCATTATCCTGTGTCGCAGGAGAGGTCGGAGGCTCCGTGACGTGCCCCTGACCAAGCGCATTGGCCGCATTGACCATGTTGCGGCGGAAAGCCTCCATATCCTGGGCTTGAGCGAGCGGCGCTGAGGCCGCAGACAGCAAGAGGCAGGCGATGACGCGTTTCATGGTTTCCCCCAGAGTGATGTGACGCAGGCCAACACAGGGTCGGGACAGGTGTCAGTCTGAGCCGCCTCAAAAGACACGACAGGGCAACAATGGGGTTATGGGGGAGCGGAAGCCCGACCTTGCAAAACCTTTGCCCTGACTGATTTTCTGGTGGCTCGACCGTGTCCTGGCCGGTTGTGATGACCGGTCCACAATCCGTCGGTTTCGGGACGGCACGGCATCGGGCCGGGTGTCCCGTCTCCAAACCGTGTTCCGAAATCAGCGAGGGGGTTTTCATGACACGGTATGGCTATGCGCGCGTCTCGACCGAGGAACAGACGCATGATCCGCAGCTTCTGGCACTTGAGCGGGAAGGGGTGCAGGAGATCGTGCTCGACACGGTCTCGGGCGGGGTTCCGGCGACGTCACGACCGGGTCTGTCAGGGCTGCTGGCGAAATTGCAGCCGGGCGATAGTCTCGTGGCAGCACGTCTCGACCGACTGGGGCGGACCATGCTCGACGTCATGGGGCTGGTGGGCACTCTCGTGGAACGTCAGGTACGCGTGAGGCTTCTCGATGTCGGGATCGAGACCGGCACGGCAAACGGGCAGCTCTTTCTGACCATCCTGGCTGGGTTTGCCGAATTCGAGCGGGAGATCATCCGGGAGCGAACGCGGGCCGGGCTCGAGGCAGCACGGCGTAGCGGGGCACGGATGGGACGGCCTGCTCGGCTGACCGACAGGCAGCGTCGCCACGCGGTCGAACTGCGCGCATCAGGAAAATCTTTGCATGAAATTGCGCAGATCATGGCCGTCTCGAAAACCACAATCTGGCGCGCGGTTTCCTGCGGGGGAAAGTGTTCCGGAAACGCAGGTTCCGGGACGGGTGGCCGGATCGATCGGTCGGTCCGATTGACACCGACACAGTAATGACCGGTTCCGGGACAGGAAACGTGGCGAGGGGCGTTAGGTTTGATGCGAGGGGACAGCTATGGGGGGGACAGCAGAATGTCGGTTATCGGGAAGAAATGACTGAATGCTGCCATTCACAGCTTTCACGCTCATGACGGCTATCGACCAAGTCACGCCGTTCCGGGGCAGCCGCTGGAACGTCGGATTGGGTGTCTGCCGGTCGGCTGCGCGCAAATTTCTCGGTCTTTCCGCGCTGTTGCGGGCGCTCCCTAAAGCGAACGTACGTTTCCCGCGCCTATGCCGAAGTCAGTGTCACGATCTGCATCTCTTAAGGCGTGGATTATTCACACTCGTCCACCCATCCGTACCCTCTCGTGACAGATGTCGATGCCGCGCTCGAACAGCATGTTTTCGACAGTCCGCAACGATAGCGGAATGCTGAACCCAGAATATCGGGATTTAGCCGGGACGGACATTGCCGTAAACGCAGGCGCGATGAGCGAATTTTTCGGTGGTTCCATCGGTCCGATTTACCCAGAAGCACTTGGTACCATAATCAGCGGTCCTCACGCTGAAATCAGCGACGCCGGAGCCGATCTTCTTATCACCCTCTGGGTGGCGAGCCAACGCTGCAATCAAAATCTTTGAGTCTTCCGCGCTCACTTTGTCCCCGACATCATACTTGCGCAGCATGGCATTGAGGTAGGCTACCGCATCACCTTTGCTAGCGAAATGTAGCTCACCCAAGCTGAAAGGTTTCGCAGGCATGTTTACCCTCCCTCGTTACGGACTAACGGTATCCGGACTGCCTTCATCGATAGCAAGTATCTTCTCTCGAATTTCCCGAACGATGATCGCTGGGATGTCCATTGTATCGAACTGGTCGTCGCGCTCCCGAATCCACTTCATACATTCTTCTTTGGTAAGGTTATCTCGCGCGATCTTTTCGTAGAGGCTTACGGCACTCATACGAGATAGGCCCATCTCCATGAGAGACAGCAGAGTGCGCGTTGACACGCCGAACTCCAGCTGGGTGCCGATATCAAGATCGGTATCGATCAAATCTTCACGACCGATTTCGCGGAAATGTAGATGCAGAATGTCCATGTAAGCCGAGAGATATTTTGGCGCTTTGAAGCGAGCCACCTGCTCGACGTGTTCCATTGTTTGTCTGATCAACTTCGGCAGGACGAACTTCCGACCATGCCTGTTGTGATAATCGATGTTCGCTCTGATCATGGCCGCGAGGGAAAAACCTTTCAGCCACTGAACGACGATCACGACGTATAGGGGGATTAGGCTGTCCGGCATGAACGCCGGATAGAGATGCTCGTTGATCCTCCGCATGATGGTGACGAAGCGATCGTAGCTGTCCTGGCTTTCGACCGGCGCCGGTATCAGGTTTTCGACATCCTTTTCGTAGGCCCGAAACGCTTCCAACAATGACTGAAGGCCAAGCGCGCTCACGCCTGGGTGTCGCTCTGCGAAGCCTGATCCAATCTCGATCTTGTCAGCCAAAGCAGCGAGTTGCTCGTCGATCTTTGCGATGGTATTAGGACTGTGACGCTTTGCGAAGCTCGCCTGCGCAATCGAGCCCAGTCGCAGGTAGGTGGATAGGAGATATGCTCCAACCTGTTCGAACCGGCCGACGTCGGCCAATTCGAAGAGGGGTGTATCTACCCTTCTCTCTAAGTAATCAGCCATGCCGTCACCGGTCTCCAAAACAGCGTCGCTCTCGCGTTTGATCGGATAGCGTGAGCGGATAGGCACGCCATTAGGCCAAGCTGTTGTGTCATCCGGGTCGATGCACACGATATTACCCTGAAACTCGTTTCCCCACCTCCCAGCACGACCAGCGAGGTTCCAAAAATCATGGGACTCCATCGGATTTCCCATACCTTTGCGGGGACCACGGACCACGATTGTCCGGCAGGACAAATTGACGCCCTCGATCAGGGTAGAGGTGCAAACAAGAAAGCGGATTTTGCCGCTTTTAAAGAGCCGTTCTACTTCCTGTCGGATCAAGGACGGCATGTTGCCGTAGTGGAAAGCAACGCCCTTCAGAACGAGCGATGCAAGGGCAAAATTTGGGTGAACACCCTTCCGCGCCAGGTCCGCCAATTCGATCAATTCCTTGTCGGTCCCGTCGATCGCGGGGACAAGCTGGGCGATCAAGTCGGCGATATCTTCGGCATCGCCAGCTCGGTTGGCATAAACCAGCGTCCCGCCTCGCTCACCCACTGCGGCTGCAATGAAGGCCAGCTTTTTGGTGACGTTACCAGGTGAGCTGGCAAGCTCCAAAACACCCACGGGCTGGGATGCCGTTCCCTCCCTTATCGACAGATTCCAGAGTTTCGGCTTGCGCGGGACTTGCTCGGCAACGATCAGGTTCTGAATGACCGTCGGGGCGTCGCTATCGACGGCATCCGTTTTCGCTGTCCTCGGGGCATCGGCCAATAACTCCTCGGGATTTTGCGTGGCCGGGCTGATGAAGACCACTTTGAGATCATCATTCGAGCGTTCTAACCGCTCGATCGCATCCTGCAAAATGACGCCGCGCTGATTGTCCCCGATCTTGTGAGCCTCATCGACGATGAGCAGATCGACGTGGACGTTTTCTCCGAGAACATTGGCTAACAGATGCAGGCGCTCCTGCGTAAACACCAGGATGAGCTTCTTTCCACCTAACTGAGCGGCATCATACTTCTCCGGTAGAGGAAGAGACGACACTTCAATCTCTGCCGCCTTGCCCAAAAGCTGAGCCAAATTTGTCTCAATCTCGGAAACAAGCGCGCGCGTGGGTGCTAGGTAGACCGATACCCGCGTTTCGGCCGAGCGCATATGATTTATCAGCCATTGCAGGACTAGGAAGGTCTTACCGGATGCTGTGGGCGCCGAGGCCGACAGCCAATTATTCAGCGTGGCGCTATCCCAGAACCGTTGCTGAAAATCATTGACCTGAAGCCAGTGGCCGCTAGATTCTATCAGAACCGAATGATCAAGTTTGCGACGCTGGGCCTCCATCCGTAGACCGAAACCTAACCGGCCTTCTAGGTCCGTTTCGAGCAGCTTGCGGTCGTTCGCCAGGGCAACAGCTCGAAAATTTGTCAGCTTGCCTAGAAGGACGGCTCCCGCGTCCTTCACTGGCTGAGTGTCAGCCATCGTCACGGCTCCAGTCGCGATGCGCAAAGCCGCTTCCTGATGCTGCCGAGATGCTGACCGAGCCAAAATGCTGCCCGCGAACAGCAGACGGTGCCAATCGATAGGAGCTGTCTCCGCAGTTTCGGGCGCGAGGTGGTCGAGTTCTGTCCGAACGGCCAAACGCGTGAGGGTTTTGACATCATCTTTAACCCCCTCGTCCATCAGCCATGTCGCAAGTTGGTCGAGGCTCATTCAGTAAGCCCCATCGCTTTGAGAAACGCCTTTCGAAAACCATCTGCCGAGGGCAACGGAATGCACAGCACCTCGATTTCAATTTGATTAAGCTTCTCGGCTGTCAGTCGCTTGCCGATACGGGTTTTTAAATGTTCCAGTTCGGCCTTCGCCGCTTTGGCGATCTCTTCCGCTATGCCCTTCACGCCGTCGGTCGGATAGTAATCCGCATCAAATCCAATCAGAGCGATGCCGCAGTAGCGAACGCGCTTGGATTGCTTTGAGTCCTTGTTGAAATATTGTCGGAGAGCCGTCGTGACGATTGGATCCGACAGATCGGCTTTGTCGCTCAGAAGGATTAGGTCCTTTTCTCGCTCCGCGCCCTCATGATCGGGCTCGATCAGGAAAGGCGCGATTGACGCGAAGCACTCTTTGATGCCGTCTCCGACATCCTTGTAGACTTTGGACTCACCCCAAAAGAGCTTCAAAACCCTATCTTCTGTGACGCCAGCGTAAACGCCATCTGCGCCATGATAATGCAGGCGGGTGTCGGTTTTCAGGTCCATTTTGCAGAGGATTTGTGGGAGCTTCAAAAAGCGCTCGGCAAGCAGAAACAGCAGCATCTCCCCGCCCTCGCCCGTGAGGGCAAGATCGGTGAAAGACCGTTTCGCTTCCTCGTGAAGCGCGGCCATTGCCTCGCCGCTGTTCCATCTCTCGTCCCGCGCCTTCGCGTCAGCCATTTTCGCGCGTGGGATGGCGTAATTGGTCACTGCGTTTCGCATAAACTCCGCGAGCCGGTGCGGATCGACACGGCCATTCGCGTCGACTGTCAGACAGTGACAGTGAATCTTTACTTGGTGTCCATCGAGAACGGCGTCGCGCTCGACGAGCTCAAGGTGAACTTCGAGAGTCTCAGGATTGCCGGTAAGCGCGGCATTCAAATTCTCGACAGTGATATTAGACAGGTCGTCCCCTCCAACGTCGCGACCGGCATACGATTAGCATCCATTTTATAGGTTATTTGCCAAGCCGTGTCCCGAGGGTATTTATGATCCGGTTTGGGCCGAACAGCAAATCCAGCCCTGCCATGCTCACCGAAGCGTCAGGGGGCACCCATCGTGGGCCATAGGGTGCATCGTCGGTGATGACGAAGGACGCCCGAAACGACAGGGGAAAGGTGGGCAGATGCGTGCGGATGTCAGCGATTGACAAAACCTGCCGCTCGACACGTTGCGTGGAAACGGCAAGAAAGTCCCAAACTCTGTCTATCGCGGTTCGTCCGACAATGTCGGCTTTCGGGCAACCGCCATCACCACTTTGATGTCTACCTTGAAGGCGGACGCAGCCGACGGCACCATGTGAAATTGTGCCATTCCGCGCGAGTGGCGATCAAACGGCGGCTTCTGATGCCAGCGCGGCCAGCGTCTAAGTCTGATTTGGTTTAGCGTCTCGGCAGCGCGGCCCGCGCTTCTTCGCTTTTCGTGGGTCGGCCCGGTCGGAAAAGTGCGCGGCGAGGCCAGTTTGGCCCGGCGCAACGTGGTCGGCCATGGTGTGGTGATCGGGGAAGTCACCGCCGTTTTGTAACCGGAAAGGAATCGACGCGTCTGTGAACAGCCCGGCAAGACGCTTACGCCAAGCTATCTTGATCGCCTGCATTTCTTCCGCCGTGGAAACGCGACCCGCGCCGTAGACCGCATGCGTTGGAAGCACCTCCATGCCGGGGTAGAAAAGCGCGCCATGAGTCAAAGGGAACAGCAGTTGCTCGATCGGCCCGTTGATGCCCCGCGGGCCGTAATCGGCTGCTGGGCCGCCGGCCTGCACGTTAACCAGCGCTCGCTTGCCCTTGAGTATACCCTCGCCGAAGCGGTACTGGTTGGAGCCATTGTGATAGCCGTAAGCGAAACCAAAGGCATAGACCCGCTCTATCCAGCCCTTCAGGATCGCGGGCACGCCGTACCACCACAGCGGGAATTGCAGAATCACTGCATCAGCCGCGAGCAGTTTCTGCTGCTCGGCGATCACGTCGGGCGTCTGATGCCCGCTTGCGTAAGCGTGTCCCGATTCCGCGATGAAAGACAGCCGTTCGGGGTTGTCACGCATGGGGAAGTCGGCGGCGTCGTACACCGCCTTCCACTTCATGCCGTAGAGGTCCGAATGAACCACGGTATGTCCCACTGCCGACAACGTCTCGGCGGTCACGTCGACCAACTGCCGTGTCAGCGAAGTGGGTTCAGGATGCGCGTAAACGATAAGTATGTTCATGGTCCGATGCTCCCACTGTATACGTTGATCAGAGTTCGGCAACGACGTTGCCGGCGTGCCTGCCGCTCTTCTGTAGCCGGACGGCGTCGTTGAGCTCTGCGAAAGGAAAGGAACGGTCGATCGCCGGGTGTCCGTAGACGGCATCGATTTCATCGCAGGCCTCGCGATAGGCGTGGACGTTCAAGATGCAACTCATGTCGGCGATGTCCTACGTGGTCTGTATCTGAGGATGATGCGCCGATATAAGGTATTGTTGAAATCGAATGATTTGTGTGTTGCTATCCACTGAATGGATATCGGATCCCTCGATCTCAACCTGCTTGCAACGCTGGACGTGCTGCTGACCGAGCAAAACGTCACCCGTGCCGCGCGCCGGCTAAACCTCAGCCAACCCGCCCTCTCGGCGCGGCTGGCGCGACTGCGGATCGTGCTGGGTGATCAACTGTTGCTGCCCGGGCCGCGCGGCATGGTGCCGACCGCCCGCGCCATCGCCCTGCGGCAGCCGTTGCGCGCTGCCCTGGACGGCGTGCGCGATGTGGTGGCCACCGCAAACCCGTTCGTTCCCTCAACGGCTGAGGGCACTGTCGCGATCGTTGCCAGCGACTATGTTCAGTACGCCGTGCTGATGCCTTTGGTCCTTCGTCTGCGGAAGGAAGCGCCTGGGATACGGATCGCCTGGCGTACCGCCAACATTGAGGCCGGAATTCGTCCTTTCGAACAGGGCCTTGCAGACCTGTATCTGACAATACCGCAAGACATTCCAGACGGCTTGCGCATGAAGCCGCTCTTTGATGAAGATTACGTTTCGATCGGCAGGGCCGATCATCCGGTCCTGCAGGGTTGGCTTGACCTCGAGACGTTTTGCAGCCTGGAACACATCATCGTCTCCCCCGAGGGCGGCGGGTTCTCAGGACCGACCGATGTCGCGCTGGCGGCCCTGGGACATACCCGACGCGTCATGCTCTCGGCGTCAGGCTTTCTGATGGTACCGGAGATGGTCGCCCGCTCGGACATGGTCGCCCTCGTGCCGCGCCGCATCGTGCAGGGACGTGGCCTTGCGTTGCAGATCCTGCCGCCGCCGATCCGCGTCCCGGGCTTTACCATCGCCATGGCCTGGCATGATCGCACCGCCACGCATCCGTTGCACCGGTGGATGCGCGAGATGATCGCGGTCGTCGCTCGGACAACGGTTTCGGATATCGGGGTATGATTGTCATGTTATACACCCAGACGCGATGTCCGCTCTGCGGCTACCTGCTCACGCCCGCAAGCGTCCGCAAAGAAGGCGGCGCAGCTGTACGGCTTCGAGTACATCGGTGAGAGTCAGCAGTCTCTGAGGTGCGCTTTCTTGTTTATTGTTGAAATGCTTGAGCCGCACCAAAGGACAATGATTCAAAGCGGGCACCTGAAAGTTCCCTAATTGATGAAAGTATTCGCGATCACGATGAACTTACCCAAGGGCATCCTAAATTTCTTATTTGAAATGTATATGGCGAAGCCAGT
Organism: Asaia sp. W19; assembly: GCF_003994335.1. Classification (GTDB taxonomy): domain Bacteria; phylum Pseudomonadota; class Alphaproteobacteria; order Acetobacterales; family Acetobacteraceae; genus Asaia. Next base: position 25,094 of record NZ_PNQZ01000054.1, on the reverse strand, counting down.
GGGGTCGCTCGCTCTCGATCGCGCCCAAATGCGATAGCGTTAGAGGCATGCTCTGCGGCCGGCACATAGGGGAGGATGCGGGGTAATCGACCTCTTTAGGGAAGCGCCTGAACGCTTCAGAGACAGCGCATGCGGGCATTTCGCGGTGCGATATGCTATGGGGCGCGTCATGGCAATTCCCATTCTCCCCGGCCTGTCTCTTGCCGATGACGAACTTCAGATCAGCTATATTCTGGCGTCCGGGCCCGGCGGTCAGAACGTCAACAAAGTTGCGACCGCAGCACAGCTACGTTTCGATACCGCGCGTTCCACGTCCTTGCCTGAACGGGTGCGCGTACGACTGCTGAAAATCGCTGGAAGCCGGGCGACGCGAGATGGCGTGGTCGTCATTACGGCCCGGCGTTTCCGCACGCAGATCCGCAATCGCGAGGACGCAATTGAACGTCTGACCACAATGATCCGCGAAGCTGCCCACCGTCAGGCGTTCAGGATTCCTACGCGCCCGGGGCGAGCGGCGCGCGCGCGCCGGATGGACGGCAAATCCCATCGTGCGGGGATCAAGCGCGGACGTGCTGCGCCCCGCGAAGACTGAAACTGGAGAACGAACTCGCTAGAGTATCTTCTTTATAAATATACGGGCTGCAAAGAAATCAGGCGACTGTCCACTCACTTCCGCCGTTGCATTCCATAAAAGCAGCACGGTCTCCGCAATCTGGCTCAAAGGAGGAGCGTAGATCATCATCGTCAGAGTACTACTCACACAAATCGGTCTCTCTATGCTGCCCTTAGAGAGAGGCCGGTCACATGTACTACTATGCTTCCTTTTCATAGATGCAGAGGATTATCTCTCGAACGTGTGGTGCGGCACTCGATCTGAACCCTAGGCCGACCATTCCAAAAAAAAACCGATAGCCAAAACTGTCTGGTTTCGCTGAGGAGATCGCGCGCTTAAAATTCCTCCGGGCCTGGTTGCATGATAAGCTCGGTCTTCGATATTTTGCGCCCACTGGCCGCACTACCGGTAATAGAGGCAACCGGGAGTCAAAAACCGAAAGAAGCTTGTCAATTTTCAAATATCGGCTTCCCTTTCTCGCTATGCGGCATCGACCGATCCGATCGTCAGACTACGACAGATGTTAACGGCAATACTTTGCGCGTTGCAGCGCCCAGTCCTCAAGTGTGAGCAATGAAGGGTGCTCGCGGCGCAGAACGGGGATATCAGCCTTGAACCCGTCTCGGGCAATCCACTCGAACATCAAACGGAAATCCTCGGGAAAGCGCTTCCGCATGACAGAGGGTATCGTAAAGCTGCGGCTAGGACGTATTCCGGCATCCCTCAGAATTGACGCTGCGGCGCGGGCCGTCACGCTATCGCCTGCAAGCTCCATGACCCGACCAAGGTACTGATCAGGTTTCTCGAACGCCTCCGCCGCGAACCAGGCGACGTCCTGCACCGAGACAAGCTGCATGGCCTGATTCCGCCTCAGATAGGTCTTCATCATGGAGAGCATGGTGATCCGAAAGATCATGCTCGAAAAGTTTTCCATGAATGCCGCCGGACGCAAAATTGTAGAGGGTAAGTCAAGGGACGAGATGTGCTGCTCGATCGCCCATTTGCTCTCGAAATGCGGCACGCCGCTCCGTCGCTCTACCCCGCCTGCGGAGCATTGCACGAAGTGCCTCACACCACTCTCCTTGGCAACCCTGGCAAGCGTCTTCCCTTGTCGCTCTTCGCCGACTGGACCGATCTTCATGGGCGACTGGACAGATAAAACGCCCTCAGCCCCATCAAGCGCCAATCGAAGGGAGTGATCGTCGTCTAGATCGCCGAGAACAAGCTCAACTCCATGTTTTGCCAGAGCGACTGCTTTTGGCGCCTTCAAATCCCGAACAAGCGCGCGAATGTGCCAAAGCCCTCGACGTTGCATCTCGCGGATCGTGGCTCCGCCTTGTTGTCCGGTCGCGCCCGTAATCAGAATGACTGGTTTTGACATCTCGGCCCCCTCAATACAGAGGTACGATAAGCCGTTCCCGTTGGACAGGGCAGGTGCGTCATCGTAGACGTCTTGTTCCATATCTGGAACACGAGCCCATGAACTCAGATGATCTCGGCAGCTTTCTGCGCATCGCGGAGACCATGAGCCTCAGCGCAGCCTCGCGCGTCACGGGAACGCCTAAATCATCGCTCAGCCGGGCATTATCCCGTCTGGAGAGGGAAATTGGGGCGAAGCTGTTCGAACGCGGCGCGCATGCCCTCAGACTGACCGAGGCCGGGCGCATACTCTTGATCCATGCTAGACGCGTCATGGACGATCTGAATGAGGCTGCCGCGGCCCTCGATGGGGTGACGGGGCAACCTCGAGGCGTTCTGAAGATCAGCGCAGCAACGACATTCGCAATCGGGCTGGTGGCGCCGATGCTGCCGCATTTTCTGCGAGACTACCCTGATCTGCGCGTTCATCTTGAGGCCGAGAACCGGATCGTCGATCTGGCGAGGGAGGATGTCGACGTGGCAATCCGAATAGGGGCCATGCCCGACTCCGACCTAATCGCCAGCAAGCTGGGCAGGATCGAATTATGGCCCTGCTCGAACCCAGCCTACCTTTTGGAAAGAGGTAGGCCCCAAACGCCACACGACTTGGCCGATCACGAGTTGCTTGGGTGGACCGATCAACCGTCGATCTGGCGTTTCAGGGATCGCTCTGATCGCGAGCATTGCGTACCTGTCGCTGTTCGATCCGTCATCCCGGAGCCCGCCGTCCTGCAGGTCGTCCTAGAGAGCGGGGGAGGTGTCGGGCGTTTGCCTGCCTTCTTGGCAAGCCCTTTAATCGAGCAAGGGCGACTTGTGAGACTGCTCCCCGATTATGAAGCGGAGACGGTGGAGGTACATGCGGTCTACGCCGCGCATCGGAGCCTCTCCTCCAAGGTTCGAGTTTTTAACGATGCCTTGCGTGGACATCTGACACGATAGCTACTCGTATTATCCTATGGGATACAGCTTATCGGCAGCGAAGGCGAAAGCTCTCTGATGTCATCTTTTTCTAACGTGCCCCGGCGCTGTTTGACATTTCGCTAGGACCAGAACCCGATTACGCCCCAAAGGGACGACCTGTGGCTTTTGGCCACAGGCGTCTGGCCCTTAGTTCGGCTTTGCCATGTCGCCTTTCGAGTCATTGCTCATCGCGTCATGTTCCATCGGGTCGTGCTTCATCGCACTGCCCATCTTGTTCTTCTTTTCCATACCCTCTGACTTCATCATGCTGCCGTGCTTGCTCATGGACTGCTTCGACATCCCGTGGGGCGCCATTTCGTCCTTCGTCATGGCATGCTTCTTCATGCTGTCGGAGGACATGTCACCGTGGGACATGCTGTCATGTGCCATAGCGCCCCGCGACATCGTCCCTTGTGACATGGTGTCCTGAGCGAAGGCAGGGGCTCCCAGCAGCATTGTCGAAGAGAGGGTACAGGCGAGAGCGAGTGTACGAAAAGACATGATTACATTCCTAGATCGGTTTAAAGGATCGGAAAATGGACACGCCAGCTTCCGATATCTTTTCTTTCGCCTCAGCCTTGCCGCAGGTTACACGCTTGTGTGGTTTTTTATGAACCGCCGAACCAGTCATACCCCTGGTCTTCCCAATATCCGCCCGGGAAATGATTCGTGACCTCGATAGAGGCGAGATATTTCGGGTTTTTATAGCCGAGTTTTGTAGGGATGCGGATCTTCATCGGGGCGCCATAGGCGGGTGGGAGAGGGTTCCCGCCGAAATCCAGCGCCATGATTGTTTGCGGATGAAGTGCCGTCGCCATATCGATACTCGTGCTGTAATCATCAAAACAGCGGAAATTCACATATCTTGCCCGTAGATCGGCCCCGACATGTTGCAGGAATACAGAGAGCGGAACCCCCGACCAATCTCCGATAGCGCTCCACCCCTCCACGCAGATATGTCGCGTGATCTGCCTTTTCTGCGGCAGGGTGCGAAACCGGGCGACGGACCAGGGGCTCTTGTCTGAAACAAGCCCGCTCACCTCCAGCCGCCAGGATGAAGTCTCGACGAGCCTTATGTCGCTCTCGTCATAATAGGCATTGAATGGAAAGGGATGTGTGATGCGTGACGGGTCAAATCCCCTTGCGAGGCGCTGACGGCTGAAAAGAAGCGCCTGCATCCGGTCGGTGAAACGTGACATCAGGCTGAGGGCGTGTTCCACCGACGCATTATCGTCCAGTGCGCAGCCTGACAGCAGGGAAAGCCCACCAAGCGAAAGACTGTTCCGAAGGAAGAGCCTGCGTTCGAGCTTGCGCAACTCAGGCGCGGCACCGGCGCGGTCGATTTTCGGCGGACTCATGATGCGCTCTCCTTGTCGCTATCTGGCATGCGTCGCCCGAACACCATGCCCCACAAGGTGGCAGGCACCATCAGGGCAAGCGCGACATGGAGCAAAAGAAAGCCTACAATCAGGCTCATCATGGCAAAATGGATGCACCGGGCAATGTCGTAGCCTCCGAACAACCAGGTCAGCCATCCAAGTTGCACGGGTTTCCAGATCGAGAGGCCCGTCGTGACCGTCAGCACAGCCACCACAAGCACGCCCGTATAGAGCGCACGTTGCACGGCGTTGTAGTGACCAGCCTTGTGGGAGAGCTTCAGGCGCACGGCCTGCCCTATATCCCTAACCACAGATCGCGGTCCTGCGGGGCGCAGGTCATTGCGAAAATGCCCGCTTGCGGCGCCATACACAACGTAAACCAGCCCCGCCCCCATCAGCACCCACATGGCAGCAAAATGCCAGGCAATGCCGCCGCCAAGCCAGCCTCCAAGAGTGATGGCAGCGGGGAATTCGAAAGGCAGGATAGGGGAGGCGTTGTAGATCTGCCAGCCACTACCGATCATGACGAGCATGGCAAGCGCGCCTGCCCAATGGGTGAGGCGTATGATCGGTGCGGGCGCGCGTCGCGATCGTGACATGGCAGTTCGTTCCCTGAGTCTTCTGGAGGCTGGCAGAGCTTCCTTCGTGCGCAGGCCCCTAAAAGTTACGGCACGGAACGAAAAAAAACAGTGTGACTGCCCGTAACCTCTGCGCGGTGCAGCACGAAGGATGGTGTGAAATTCAGCAAAAGGGCGAAGATCATGACATCGCGTCGACAATTCTGCCTTGCTTCAGTCTGTCTGGCTCTGTCGGGCCGCGCCTGGGGCGCAGAACCTTATCCCGTGACGCATAGTGCTGCTGAATGGCGGCGCCTGCTCACACCGGAGCAATTCGAGATTCTGCGCGAGGCTGGCACAGAGGCACCCTGGTCCAGCCCGCTCCTGAACGAACACCGACAGGGGCGGTTTGCCTGCGCAGGCTGCGCAACGCCGGCATTTGACTCACGCAGCAAGTTCGAAAGCGGGACGGGCTGGCCAAGTTTCACGGCAGCGCTGCCCCATGCTGTTCAGGAGCGTGGGGATGACAGTCTTGGCATGGAGCGTACGGAGGTACAGTGCGCGACATGCGGTGGTCATCTTGGCCATGTCTTTGATGACGGTCCCCAACCGACCGGATTGCGCTACTGCATGAACGGTGCAGCCCTTACCTTCAGGCCAGTCTGAAAGTTCGCATGATGATCAGAAAAAACGTGCTTGGCGTCGCGCTCGCCACATTCAGCCTTTATGGAATTTTGCACGAGGTCACCTCAAGGGCGTCTGCCTATCCGACCTTGCCTGAGCCCGTTATCGTGGCAAAGACCGGTAACGACAAACCCATCGGGCAGATGACGGCACCCCCCGATGATTCCCGTCCGGGGATAACCCCATCCAGCGTCGTTTTTGCGGGAGGGTGTTTCTGGGGGGTGCAGAGCATATTCCAGCATGTGCGAGGCGTCACAGCCACCCGAGCTGGATATGACGGCGGTGCGCGTGACACGGCCCAGTATGAACGCGTCAGCGAAGGCGATACCGGTCATGCGGAATCGGTTGAGGTCGAGTATGATCCCACCCTCGTCAGCTTTGGCACGCTGATGCGGATATTCTTCACCGTGGCACTGGACCCGACGCAGATCGACCAGCAATTCCCCGATACGGGGCCACAATACCGTTCCGTCATCTTCACGCGCACAGCGCAACAGGCGCGTGAGGCAGAGGCCTATATCGCGCAGCTCGATGCCGCCCACATTTTTGCCCAGCCCATCGCAACGCATGTTCAGCCTGACAAGGCGTTTACCGGGGCGGAAAGAGAGCACCAGAATTTCGCCGCGCGTTATCCGCATAATATCTACATCGAGACCTATGATGCCCCGCGGCTGGACGCACTGCGTGCCAGCTTCCCGGCAAGCTGGCGGACAGAGCCAGTCCTCGCACTTTCTACGGCGCCTGGGTCTTTACGTATGTCAAATGATAGCGGTAGGAAATGATCTCCGATCACGCATGAAGGCAGCAGATTTTTGACAGAAGCGGATTGGAGCCGTTGGATGGAGGCCGCGCAGGCAGGAGATGCACAGGCTTATCGCCTGGTGCTGGGCGAGGCTCAGGCATGGTTGCGCCGTTTTTTCCTCAAACGCCTGCCGCCCTCAATGGTCGATGACGCCGTGCAGGACACCCTTATGGCAGTGCATGAGAAGCGTCACACCTTCGATCCTTCCCAGAAATTCGGCCCGTGGATTGCGGCGATTGCGCGTTACAAATGGATTGATCGCCTTCGGGCCGCCAGGCGTACACAAACGACCCTGCTTGATGAGACGGTGGCTGTGGGCGATCACGAGGAACAGGTGACCACGGCTCATGCACTGGAAAAGCTTCTGGCGCAGTTGAAGCCGGGGCCAGCAGAAGCGATCAGGTTGGTGAAGTTGCAGGGTTTGAGCATAGAGGAGGCAGCACGTCGCACAGGGCAATCCGCGACGCTGGTGAAGGTCAATATTCATCGTGGGTTGAGTCGTATGAGCACGCTGGTGATGGGAGGCAATGATGGTGAATGATCCCCTGATCGAGCAGTTTGTAACCGATCTTCGCCCCGTCCGGAGGCGCTCGCTCTGGCGCGATGCCTTGACCCTCGCGGTTCTCGCCGGGGTCGAGATTGGTGCAGTGCTCGGGTTTGGCCTGATGCGCCCTGACATGCCCCATGCCATGCACATGATGAGCTTCTGGTGGAAGGCAATCGGGCTGCTACTGATCGTCGGGCTGGGCGTTGCTTCGGCGCTGGTCTCGCTCGACCCGACGCGTTCGCCCCGGCAGGGGCTGCGTCGGCTGGGCGTGACCGCTCTTGCACTTTTTGCCCTTGGCTGGCTTGTGGACGCGCTTCAGGCTGGGCCAGAGGCCTTATGGCTCAGGCTTGATCCGGCGCACGGCATGGTCTGTGCACGCAAGATCGTAGAGCTTGCTCTGCCTGCTGTCCTCGCGCTGGGTGTTATCGTGCGCCGCGGCGCACCGGTTGATGTGCGCGGAACGGCGTGGGTCACAGGCATTGCCGGCGCGGCTTTTGGTGCGCTCGTCTTTGCTCTTGCCTGCCCCTTCGATGACCCGCTTTATCTCGTCGTCTGGTATTCATTGGCCTGTGCGCTGGTGGCCTGCAGCACGCGTCTGGTATTGCCGTGGCTGATACGCTGGTAGTTCCGGGCGATGCGGGGTGCATCGCCCGATGCGGCGGGGTGGAAGCGATCAGATCGCGCTGTCTTTCGGCAACTTGTCCTGCGTTCTAAGCTCGAAATCCGAGCTGTCATGGCGTTCGCGAAGCTGGGAAGAGAGCGGGCCTGAGAGCCTGTTCACCATCCGGCCCCGCTGGACAGCAGGGCGTTCGAGCAACCGGGCTGACCACGCCTGCACATGGGAATACTCCTGAACGCTCAGAAACTGTGCAGCATCATTATAAAGCCAGCCTTCAACAAGGCCGCCATACCAGGGAAAGATCGCCATATCGGCGATTGTATAGGTGTCGCCTGCCATATATTCATGCCTGGCAAGCTGCCGGTCGAGAACGTCCAGCTGGCGTTTGGTCTCCATGGCAAACCGGTTGATTGCATATTCGATCTTCTCAGGGGCGTAGGCATAGAAATGGCCAAAGCCGCCGCCGAGATAGGGTGCGCTGCCGACCTGCCAGAAAAGCCAGTTCAGACAGGCCGTGCGCGATGGAACATCCTGAGGCAGAAAAGCCGCGAATTTCTCGGCGAGATAAAGCAGGATCGATCCTGATTCGAAAACGGGCAGGGGGGTGGCCCCGCTTTGGTCAACCAGCGCCGGGATCTTGGAATTCGGGTTGATGGCAGTAAAACCCGATCCGAACTGATCGCCATCCCCTATATTGATCAGCCAGGCATCATATTCCGCCCCCTTATGTCCCAGGGCCAGGAGTTCCTCCAGCATGATCGTCACCTTTACCCCATTGGGCGTACCCAGTGAGTACAGCTGGAGCGGGTGATGCCCTACGGGGAGGTTCTTTTCATGCGTCGGCCCGGCGACAGGGCGATTGGTGCTGGCAAATTTGCCACCATTCTGTTTGTCCCATGTCCAGACGCTGGGCGGTGTATAGTTTTCCGAAGCGGTCATGAGCGCTGCTCCCGATTGTAGATAGGGAAATTGGATGGGAAGAGGGCCCGTTGTGCCTGATCGTCCATATCTGTCTTGAATGCGTGCCTCTTCATGAGCGCCTGCACGCGCGACACGGCCGGACGGGCGTTGAGGTCGTGCATGAAGCGAGCAAGTGCAGGCCAGCGCTCGAGCGGATAATCTTCCTTGAGCACACGGGGCGCACGCTCCAGCCAGCCCCAGGCAGACATATCGGCAATCGTGAAAGTATCGCCCACGATGTAACGGCGGTCCGTGAGGTGCTGGTCGAGAACTGTGTAATGTCGTTCGACCTCGCGCCTGTACCGATTGACGGCGTAGTCCAGCCCGGCGGGCGCTGCATGCTGAAAATGCACGGCCTGACCGGAAAAAGGCCCAAGCCCGGATGCGATAAACATCAACCATGACAGCAATTCAGGTCGGTCCGCGGGGGTCCCGAGATATTGCCCGGTTTTTTCAGCAAGATAGATCAATATTGCATTGGAATCGAACACGCGTGTTGCCGGGCCCGCTGGACCTTCGGTGTCGATAATGGCAGGCACCTTGCCATTGGGGTTGATCGCGAGAAACGCCGGGTCATGCTGATCACCCTTGCGGGTATCGACCGGTATGGCCTCATAGGGCAAACCGATTTCCTCGAGCATGAGGGCGATTTTCGCCGGGTTGGGCGTGGGATGGAAATAAAAACGGATCATGATAGCTCACCCTTGCGAAACCATGTCAGTCTGATTGGCAGTATGGGCGGGTCCTGCTGACGCTCCACCGTACTGGTGATCGCAATCCTGTGGTTATCACGGAGCCCTAGACCGCGGCCGCACCACCGTCGACAATGAGGTCAATGCCTGCAACATAACTGCTTTCATCAGAAGCCAGAAAGAGCGCGGCCGCAGCAAGTTCCTCTGGCTGCCCCAATCGCTTCATGGGCACGGCTGCAGCCCATTGACGCTTGACGGCTTCGGCACCTTCCGGCGTATCGGCCTGACTGTCCATGATTGGTGTGTCGAACGGTCCGGGGCTGAGGGTATTGATCCGTATGCCGCGTTCGACCAGTTCGGCCGTCCAGGTTCTGGACAGGCTGCGTATTGCAGCCTTGCTTGCGCTGTATGTGCCATAGCCAGGCACACCCTTATTGGCAGCGATGGATGAGACAAGGATGACTGAGCAGCCAGACCGCAACAGGCCAAGTGCCTTGCTGATCGTGAAATACAGGCCTTTCACGTTGATATCGAACGTCAGATCGTAATTGGCTTGTGTCGCTTGTTCGAGGGTTTGAGGCAGAACGATACCGGCATTGGCGACCAGGATATCGATAGCCCCACGTTCACGCCGTATCGTTTCCACCATGCGTTCGATATCGCCGGGAAGACTGACATCTGCCTGTATAGAGGCGGCCTGACTGCCCAATGCCGCTACAGCCCGCTCAAGCTCGGCCTGTCGCCGACCGGTGATATAGACAAATGCGCCTTCAGCGATGAAACGCGTTGCGATTGCAAGCCCGAGCCCGCTGCTTCCTCCGGTCACAAGGGCCGTTTTTTGATGCAGTTTCGTCATAAATGTTCCTTTTCGAAGGCAGATTGCCGTGAAGTACTCACGAAGCGCGAGAGGGGCGCAGAGAGGTTCGTGAACGCCGCAGGCTGGATGTCATCGGGAGCGCGAGACGAGGCCCGTTCTACCGGCAGGGTACAGTACTTGGGTGAGGGCTCAGAGCAGACCGCGATGGCCTTCATACTCTTCGCTTTTGTCGAGTCCACGCTCAGCAATGATCTTCGCAGCGACAGGCATGACACCCGAAATGGCGGGGAAGCCCACATAAGGAAGCATCTGTATCAGAGCCTCCTCTATTTCCTTCAGCTTCATACCGTGATCGAGCGCAAAACCCATATGGAGGCCGAATTCATGAGGCTGGCGCAGCGCAACCATGACGGTCATGGTGATGAGACTTCGACGCGCCTGATCGAGCCCTTCACGTGTCCAGATGTCCTCGAAAACATGATCAACTGCATACCTGGCTATGGCTGCGCCGAAAGTGCCTGACTGTGATGCCGCGATGAGCTTGGCGGATTGTTCGTCACCCATCAAATGGCGAGTGAAGCTATTGCCCATGTCATTGGAGCGCATATCTCTCTCCGTATCCTCAGTGAAAAACTCCGCCCCTGCGCGAGCCGGGGCGGTATGGATGGAGCGATCAGTCGGCCGACTGGGTAGCGTGGCGCAGGGCAGGAAGCATGTCGGCAGGTTCCGGGCGACGCGTATAATCCGGGTTGACCTCGGCATAGAGAATGACGCCGTCCTGACCGATGACGAAGCGGCCAGGCATAGGCAGCGTCCAGCTGTCGTCACCATTGAAACCGGGCAGATCGTTCTTGAGATTCTTGTAAAGCTCAATCAGATAATCGGGCATGGTGAAGCGAAGGCCAAACTGCGCGGCGACGTCATTATGCGTGTCAGACAGGATCGGAAATTGCAGTTCATTCTGGCGGACTGATTTTCGGCTGTTCACCGCAGTTTGCGGGGAGATTGCGATCAGATGGGCGCCAAGCTCACGAAATGAGGGAAGTGCCGCTTCGAGAGCCTGCAATTCCATGTTGCAGTAAGGGCACCACACACCGCGATAAAAGCTGATGACCAAAGGCCCCTTGGCCAGAAGATCAGCAGAAGAGACAGGGTTACCCTCGGGGTCGTTCAGCGTAAAAACGGGTGCCTTGTCTCCGGCTTTGAGGGCTTTTTCCGCAGCGCCGGACGCAACCAGCTCGGCGGTGGCACGGTGCATGGTTTCGATGACGCTATGCGGAGCGTTATAGGGGGGCTTTCCAGCTTCGAAATCGGTCTTGAAGGCATCGAGCTTTGTCTGAAGTGTCATGGGTTCGTTTCCTCGAAATCTGGTGACAGATCTGACGATAGGAGGTCGCCGTACCGGAGGGATGATGGCAGGGGCGACTAATGGTCATTCCCTGGTGGAATAACCGCGGTGGTTATTGCTCTGCTGTCGAGGCGTCGAAGAAGGGATAATCGGTGTAGCCACGAGCATCGCCGCCGTAGAAGGTCGAGCGGTCGTAATTTGTCAGAGCACGGTCCTCGCGCAGGCGCTGAGGCAGATCGGGATTGCTGATGAAATGCCGGCCGAAGGCGACGGCATCGGCATCACCGGACCCAAGCACGGCTGCGGCACTGTTTTTGTCGAACCCACCTGCCGCGATCAGCGTGCCCCGAAATCTCTCGCGCAGATCACGCGCGGCCACAGGTTCGCTCTCGGCGATGAGTTCCGTGCCCTTTATGCGGGGTTCAACCACATGCAGATAGGCGATGCCGAGCCTATCCAGCTGCTCCGCCACATAACCGAAGGTTTCTTTGGGGTTGCTGTCTGACATCGAGCCGTAGGTGCCACTTGGGCTCAGGCGAACACCCACGCGGTCTGCCCCCCAGACGGATATGACTGCCTGGGTCACTTCCAACAGAAAGCGGGCGCGGTTCTCGATCGGGCCACCATACTCATCGGTGCGGTGGTTGGTACCGTCCTGCAGGAACTGGTCTGGCAGATAGCCATTGGCGCCATGAATTTCCACGCCATCAAAACCTGCCTGCTTTGCCCTTGCGGCACCTTCCCTGAACTGCTCGATCACCGCGGGAATTTCCTCCAGCGAAAGGGCACGCGGCATGGAAAACGGGGCAGGGCCACTGGGCGTATAGGCGTCACCTTCTGCCTTGATTGCAGAGGGCGCGACCGGGGCTGCACCACCTGGCTGCAGATCAGGATGCGACTGTCGCCCTACGTGCCACAACTGCATGACAATTTTGCCACCGCGTGCATGAACGGCTTCGGTCACCTTGCGCCACCCGTCTATCTGGGAGTCGTCATAGATACCTGGCGCGCCGGCATAGCCGTATCCCTCGAGCGCAACGGGTGTTGCCTCTGAGATGATAAGACCGCCGGGTGAGCTGCGCTGGCTGTAATACAGCGCCATGAGGGCATTGGCCTTGCCAGTATGGTCCGACCGCATGCGCGTAAGGGGTGCCATGACGATTCTGTGGCCGAGCGACAGCGCCCCGGCATTGAAAGGCGTAAAAAGTTTGTTCATGGGAATAACCTCGGAGCGATCAGAAAAGGATCAGTTTGGGGCGGCGAGCGTCTCAACCCGGGCGATACCGCGCTGAACGCCAGGTCTGGCCGCAATCCGCTCGTACCAGCGGGCGATATGAGGGGTGTCATCGAGGGTGAGGCCGGGAAAACTGCGCCGCCAGAGCCAACCGAAATGGGCAATATCTGCGATAGTAAAATGATCGCCTGCCATGAAATCCCGGTGCGCCAATAAGGTGTCGAGCACATGCAGGACGCGTTTTGCCTCTTTGTCGAAGCGCTCGACCGCGAGAGGCAGTTTCTCGCTGGCGAAACGCTGAAAGAAACCCGATTGGCCGAAGGCGGGGCTCAGGGCAGAGGCGTGAAAGAAGAGCTGCTCGAAAACGCGCGCCCGTTCGGCCCCGGTTGCAGGGAGAAGGCGGCCGGTTTTTTCAGCCAGGTACACGAGTATGGCTGCAGACTCTGTGAGGACGAGGTTCTCATCCCTCGCGTCGTGATCAACCAGTACGGGAACCTTCTGGTTGGGATTAAGCGTCTTAAAGGCCGTGGTACCCTGTTCGCCTTGCCGGATATTGATGCCGTGTAGCGCATAGGCGAGATCGAGCTCTTCCAGCGCGATGGTGACCTTGACGCTGTTGGGCGTCGCGAAAGCGTAGACCTCAATCATGAGCGGTTCCTCCATCAGGTTTTGCAAGGAGAGCGGAGAGCGCCGGGAGAAGGGCAGCGACCATGGCTTGTGGCAGGTCACCCGTGAGCTGATAGGCCGAGATGAAATGCGACACCGGTCGTGTTGACACGGCGTTGGTGAAATGAACGATCATCCTGAAGCCTGCTCCATCCTTCCCCGATGCTGACCGGGTTGCAGGTCTGGTTTGCCTCTGTTTCACTGGGCATGGCAGATGGCTCGATGCGATAAGCATCATTCCCCGGAGGAATAGGATGGACCGATATCAGGCGATGACCACGTTCGTGCGTGTGGTCGAAACGGGTTCATTCTCAGCAGCGGCACGGCAGCTTCATGTCGGTCAGCCCGCTGTGTCGAAAATCGTGGCACAGCTGGAAGCAAGGCTACAGGTCAGCCTGCTCATACGCTCCACTCATGGCCTTACACCCACCGAAGCAGGGCAGGCATATTATGAACGCGCACGCAATGCGCTTCAGGAAGCCGACGAAGCGGAGCTGGCCGCGCGTGGTGCGGGGAGCGGTCTGTCCGGGCGTTTGCGTGTATCGGCGGCGACAACATTTGCACGACTGCACATCATACCGCGGCTACCAGCGTTTCTCGATGCGCATCCGCAGCTCGATGTGGATATTCTGCTTGATGACCGGATGATCGATCTCGTGGCCGAGGGGGTTGATATCTCGTTGCGTATGGGGGCTTTGGCCGATTCCTCAGCGGTCGCGCGCAAGCTGGCGACGGGAAAACGTTCGGTGCTCGCCACACCGGCCTATCTGGCGCGTGCGGGCATGCCGTTGGTTCCTGCCGATCTGGCTGATCACAACGCGATCGTTTACAGTCAGCTCCCCAATGTCTGGTCATTTCACAGGGATGGCTCGGCCGTCTCGGTGTCCGTTGCGGGGCGTCTTAGGGTCAGCGCTGCCGAAGGCCTGCGGGCAGCCATACTCGCTGATATGGGCCTGACCATCACCTCGGACTGGATGTTTGCCCCTGAACTGGAGAACGGCGCCGTAACGCGCCTGCTTCCGGCGTGGTCTTTGCCTGATATCGACCTGTGGGCTGTCTTCCCCACGGGGAGAATGATGACCGCAAAGGCAAGGCAATTTGCAGATTTTGTTCAGGGCTTGATGGAATGAAAGCAAGATGCCGCCGTTTGGTGCGCATACTGTCTTTTGCGATATTCAGAAAGACAAGGGCTGGCGTTGCGATCGCGTTCGCTCAGCTATGCTAGCAAAGCAGGTTTCTGATGAATCTCCGGGGGCGGCTCAGCCTCGGATCGATTTGGTTTGCCGTTTGCGCCATGCAAGTCGCTCAGCAAAGCAGCCTTTCGAAAAGTAGGGAGACTACAAGAGATAACGGTACCTTATGCACTAATTGCAATCATCCATACGGGGAGAATACCGATGTCCCGACATTCCCCATTTGTCGAAGCGGCCTTGAAATCTCACCCAATCATCCCAAACCGATGTTTGCCTCCAGTCGAAGTCTCTGGTTTTGGCGGCCGCGCAGCTTTCGGTGTTACGGACCATACTCCTACAATTTGCGAAGCAAAATCACTCTCGTGAGACCCATAACTATACTGAAATAATTGGACGGATCAGTGTGGAGATGAGCACGCAGCCCTGAAAGTGTGCCAGCTATGCTGGGACGTCGAGGCAGAGTTCGACATCGACATCGACAGGTCAACGATGGGTGGTGCCTGACCCGATATGTTGCTCTCTTCAATCCGCTACAGTCGGGCTTGGCCATTCCATTCGGGAATAAGCGTTATTGCCATTACCCCGCTCCCCAAGCGAGAGGAAAATACGAAATCTCCGTTTCCTGATTGTCATATTGGCAAGCAAGGATACAGGAGTTTTCATAATGACGACCAATGCGTTCAAGCTGCATGATATCGAAAATGCACCGAAGGCATCAGCAGACATTCTCAACGGGGTACAGCAGGCCTGGGGCTTTATCCCCAACTTGCATCGCGTTCTAGCCGAGAGCCCTGCGGCGCTTGAGGCATACGCTACCTTGTGGGGGATTGCCGAGAAAACGAGCTTCTCTCCTGTCGAACGGAATATTGCCTATCTTTCGATCATCTATGAGAACGAATGCACCTACTGCATGGCAGGTCACACCAATCTGTCGCGCATGGCAAAAGTCGACGATGCCTCAATTGAGGCGATCCGTGAGGGGAAGCCCCTTGCTGACCCCAAACTTGAGGCCTTGCGCAGATTCGCGGCGCTGGTAACACGCAATCGTGGCGTCCTGAGCGAAGCCGATGTCGATGCATTTAAAGCTGCTGGCTACACCAATCTGTCCGTACTTGACGTGCTGGTGCTTGAAGCCACTAAACTGATTTCGAATTATACGAACCATCTCGCTCATACACCTCTGGACAGCTTCATGGCGGGTGCCGAATGGACCGCCCCGGGTAAACTGGGTGTAGCAGGCTGAACGCAGCCCATTTTGGCAAATGGCCGAAGCAAGTCCTTCGGCCGAGGTGTCGCGGAGGTGTCTCGATACACCCCCGGGCTCATTGGCTGAACCTCAAATTTGTTGATCAGGGAAGCTTCCATTGGATAAGTCCATTCTCATCACGGGCGCGTCGAAAGGCATCGGGCGGGCGGCAGCGCAGGCACTTGCTGACACGGGCTGGCACGTTATCGGCGTAGCCCGTTCAATTGCGGGAGGATTTCCGGGCGAGTTCGTCTCGTGCGATCTGACCGATAGCGACGCAATCCGGAAACTGGCGAGAGATGTCGTCAGCCGTGGTAACGTGCTGGGTGTCGTCAATAATTTCGGTATTGCGAGACATGAGCGCTTTGAGAGCGTCACGGACGTCGACTTTATGGCGCTGCTCGGGGCCAACCTCCGCCCGGCATTACAGGTTACGCAGGCTTTGCTTCCAGGGATGCGCGATGCCAAGTTTGGGCGCATAGTAAATATTGGCAGTCTCACCACGCGTGGATTGCCCTATCGCGCCGGGTATGCGGCGGCAAAATCTGCACTCGAGAGCCTCACGCGGACGATCGCGATCGAATACGCTGCATATGGCATCACAGCGAACATCGTCGCCCCAGGTCCAACGGAGACGGAGCTCTTTCGCGCAAATAATCAGCCTGGTAGCGAAGGCGAGGCAAGATATCTTACAGGCGTGCCTGCCGGAAGGTTTGGCCGCCCCGAAGAAATCGCAGCAGCGATTTCTTTCTTCTGCTCAGACCTTGCCAGCTTCATTACAGGCCAGTCGCTTTTCATCGACGGCGGTAGCAGTCTGGGAAAAGGATGATCGATATCGGAAGCGGCTCCGCGAACATACTGAATCGTAGCAGGCGTGAATCAAAATTCGCATAGCTTAGTCTTGTATCGTCTTCCCCTGATAGAGTCACTCGTCGGCACGCGTAGTTGAGCGTGGCTCGCCTCACGACGCGTGATAATGCTATGTCGGCAAAAATTCTGACGGTTACGCACCTGGGTGGAGACATGCCTCTGAGGAGGGGCTTTTAGGCCTTATAACCCCCTCGCCCCCCTCTACTTCCGATAATGATAAACATCGGAAGTAGGAAAAAGGCGGAAGGCCGCCATTTTCTGTCTATCGGCAATCTTATCTCGCTACGCGTTATCGACCGATCTGATCGGCAGACGACGACCGGCATCGGCGGTTATTTTTTGAACGTTTTAGCGCCCAGTTATTTGGAGTAGGTCGTCACTGAGAGAACCCCGCCAAAGGCTCTCCGTCTTGAATGGGGGGAAAGCGGAAGGTCGGCATTATGATGTCTACTGACGATATGCGGACATTATGTTTCCTCGCATAAAACGTTCGATTAAAGATATGAGTCGTCGATTGGTCGATATGCAAAAAGCGTCTATATCAGCATGCCAAACGCATCGGGAAATTTATTTGTGACCGTCAGCCTAAAGACTCAGAAAATATTGTGGGGCAGGGCGGCCGCACGTTGCTCAATGCCCGAATGCCGCCGACAACTCGTCGAAGATATCAGCGAGACCGACGATCCCACACTCGTCGGCGAGAATTGCCACATTGTTGCTGAGAAGGACGGCGGACCACGCAGCGATCCAACGATGTCAGTCGAAGACCGAAATCGTTACGCAAACCTCACCCTACTCTGTAACGTCCATCATAAGATCATTGATGACAATGAGGCAGTCTGGACAGTCGACCGCCTGAAAAAGTTGAAGGTGGAACACGAGACTTGGGTAGAGCAGTCGCTTGGACTCGATAAGGCCAAGATGCACGATGACACTGTCTATGCCGGCTATGTCGACGAATGGGTTAAACTTGCACATCTTGACGAATGGTTAGCATGGAGTGGCCGGGTGCTTGAGTTTGGGCAGCCGCGCATTCGGGTAAATATTTATGATGATCTCACAGCGCTAAACCGGTGGCTGCTCGGACGCGTCTGGCCAAATCGCTATCCTTCACTCGAAATCGCTTTTGACAATTTCCGCCGAGTGTTGGCGGACTTTAAGGAAATTCTGCAAGAGCACCTACAACCACATGGCGCAGGTGCCGAACTCTGGACTGAAAAGTTCTACAAGATCAGACAATGGGATCAGTCGCTCTACGCAGAGCTTCTGGAGCGGTACTACTTCCATGTCCGTTTGGTTAGCGACCTAATGCTTGAATTGACGCGTGCAGCGAACTTAGTTTGCGATGAAATCCGTCGGCATCTCGCACATAATTTCCGCTTGGCAGAAGGTCACCTGATCGTACAGTGCGGAGAAGAACTTGTACCGCGCTATTCCCCGACAGAAGCAGCAGCACCGATGCCCTATCCTGGGCTACGTCAGTTCTACGATGACCGGAGCACTCGCGATTTGACGATTGGAAAAGGTCAACCAAAAGCCTGATCGACTATTGCTTTGGACGCATATTAGCTGCCGGGTCGCAATTGCCACTCAACCCGGTAACGCACGAGCGAAAAACCTCTGTCAGGCCATATTTGGGAACTGTAAGTGGCCAAGTCGAAAGCGACTACCACCTGTTGTGTCGCATCTCGTAAAACAGACGGGTAGTTTTGGAGGGTAAACGGAAGGTGGGCTTTGTATAGGGCGATTGGTAAAACCGGACATGCACACTGACGCCCCCCGAAGGCTTTCATCCCATTCCGGTTGTTCAAATAACCCGTGAGATGTTTTGAAAGGCGATATGAGCTCATGAACCGGCCAGGCGTCAGTCAATTGATTCAGTGTAAGTGTTCGAACTCCATCTAATCCATAACCAATCTGGCACATCACTACACTATGCTTTACTCTGGTTCCCAATGCTGGCGTGGAGCGAATGAGGCCGGTAAAGAACTACAGATCGAAGGGGCTCGGGGCGTGTTTCTGAAGAAAATCACGACGATCAGGAATGTCGGCCGGTACAGGGCCGCGCGCATCACCGGTGGTGAATATGGCCGCTTTACCCTAATCTATGGTGGTAATGGACGCGGCAAGACAACCTTGTGCGCAGTTCTACGCTCGCTCCAACGCAACGAGCCCAAGCTCATCCAACGCCGAAAGACCTTTTTGGCTACATCGGAACCTGAGATCGGACTCCTATTTGATAGTGGTCCGGTTCGATTTTCAGGAGGCGCCTGGACTGCCACTCAGTCCGGCATCCATATTTTTGATCAGCAATTCGTCACCGACAATATTCACGGCGGTGATCAGATCGATGTCGAGCATCGTCGTAATTTCTATCGCATTGTCGTCGGTCCCGCAGGCGTCGCCTTGGCCGAGGAGGTGGATCGGCTCGATACCGATGCAACCATGAAACAATCAGAGATCAAATCTGAAAAGAAGGTTCTGGAGCAGCACTTGCCCGCCGGCATGAAGCTGGAAGCATTTCTGGAGCTCGCAGCGGATGCCAACATCGACGACAGAATCGACAAGGCGACGAAAGCGCTAAAGGCGATCAATGATGGTGCGACGATCGCGTCGCGCAACACCTTAAGCGTGCTGGCGCTGCCTACCTTGCCTGACGGGTTTCTCGATCTGTTGGCCAAAGGTGTCGATGGGATTGCTGCCGATGCGGCGGAACGGATTCAGCAACAACTCGCCCACCATAATTTTCGCAACGGCGGCGAGACGTGGTTGTCGCAGGGTCTGTCGCACATCGTCAGCGATCGCTGCCCTTTTTGCGCGACACCGCTCGACGGCAACAACCTGATCGACGCCTATCACGGATATTTCAGCGAGGCCTATGCAGCGCATAAGGTTGCCATTACCAGCATGAGCACCGCGCTTAGCGGAGCGCTGTCGTTGACGACAGCGCTCAGGGTCGAGCAGAGCTTTACGCAGGCCTCGAACGATGCCGAGTTTTGGAAGGCCTATTGCAACCATGGCTATGTTGGGTCCGGCAGCGCCGATCGTATTAGCGGCGAGGTCAAAGCCCTGTTCGATGCGGCCAAGGCGATGCTGGCGGCGAAGGAGGCCGCGCCGCTCGAGCCGATAGAATCATCCATCGCCTTCATTGAGGCGCAAGCCACTTGGTCGGCGACGAGTGTGGAGTTGGACGCTAACGTGGCGACGCTCGCCCAGGCAAATCGCCTTATCCAGGAAGTGAAGGATGCCAATGCCGTAGCGAACAAGACCAGCGCTGAAGCGACGCTCGCCAACCTTCAAGCGATAAAGAAGCGGCACTCGGCACCGGTGCTCGGTTTGGCGTCCAACTATGCCACTCTACTGAACGACAAGAAGGCCCTCATTGATGCGAAAGATGCGAAGAAAGCCGCCCTCGACACCTACGACGAAACGATTCTTGGCGCCTATGAGGCCGATATCAATCGGTTTCTAGCGTCGTTCGGCGCCAGCTTCCGCCTCGCACAATGTGGCAAAAATTATGTCGGCAAGGTGCCGCAATCCACCTACTGCCTGCGCTTTGATACCAGCGATATCGATGTGACGAAGGCCAACGCCGATGATCCTGGCTTCGACACCACAATGAGCGCCGGCGACAAAAACACCTTCGCGCTCGCCTTCTTCCTGTCCCAACTCAAACGCGATCCCGACATCGCGAACAAAATCGTCGTGTTCGATGATCCCTTCACCAGCCTTGATGACTTCCGCAGGGCGATGACTGCGAGGGAGATTGGGCGGACAGGCGAGCCGGGAAAGGCAGCGCAAGTCATCCTACTCAGCCATGACAAGTTCTTCCTAGATGCCGTGCGCGGCATGATTCACGGCGCGACATGCACGCCGCTCCAGATCTCGGCCAGCGCGGGCGGTTCGTCGATCGAGCCCTGGGACATCGAGTGCGAGGTCAAAGAAGGCTATCTGCACGATCACATGCGGCTGCAGGAGTTTGCCGAAGGGCGCAGCGGCGATGCGCGTGACATGAGAACGGTGATGCGGCCATTGCTGGAAAAGTATATTCGCTACCGCTTCCCCAATCAGATTCTCGAGGGAAAGTGGTTAGGTGATATGCTGGCAATCATTCGAGCAGACACAGCCCATCCATTGACGCCACAATATAGTGATCTGGACGACATCAACAATTATACAGCGCCGTTCCATCACGACCCAAACACTACGTTCGTCGAAGACGAGGTGCGGACTTATGCTCAGCGGACGATCGCGATCGTGGGAGGCTGTTAAACGGCGAACATCTTGAAAGTTGCCTGTAAGGTGATGGATCAACATGGGTGAGCACGAGGATATCATTGACGTGTGGAGTGTCGAGACGTTCAATGCCGAATTGAGCGGCAACCTCGATTCCCATGGTGACGTTATTCATGACTATCTGCTCACCTCTCGTCGCCAATAGCTCGAACGCGAGGCCTCTGACCGGACAATGCCCTACCCAGAGAACCCCTATGCGGGCGAATTCCTCCGGGCGATGGAGCACATTGCTCGGCTCATGGAGGCACGCACGATCCGTGCCTGGCACTATACGCGAATGACAAATGACGAGACTGACGTCCTCCTGCAAGACGGCATCTACTCATCGACTCTCAATAATGTTCGGTCGCGCTTCGCTGCTCAGGTCGCTGCCGGCGTCTTTAGCCAAGGAATCGCCGATCAGCTGTTCGCCGACTGTCCCTACCAGAGCGATCAGCGAGACTCCCGCTCCAACAAGTTCTGGATGATCTCGCATCCGATCGAAATTAAGAATGGCGACGTTGAATTGTTGCTTAAGAGCTGGGGCGGCTGACGTGCTCCCCTTTGTGTATCCGCTCAAAAGGAGAGTTCCCTTCTGTTATGGGCTGATGGTGATGTGATGGCAACGCTCCTGGGGGCATGCCCCCAGGAGCGTTGCCTGGCGATCTGATCGGGTGTGTTGCCTCCGAGCTGCGAGTGTGGGCGCACGGTGTTGTAATCGTGTTGCCAGGCAGCGACGATCTCTCTGGCCTGCGCCAGGGAGGTGAAAAGGGTCTCGTTGAGGCATTCATCGCGCAATCGCCCGTTGAAGCTCTCGACATATCCGTTCTGCTGCGGCTTGCCGGGCGCGATGAAGTGCCATTCGAGGCATGTCGTCTCGGTCCATTTCAGAATGGCATGTGAGGTGAACTCCGTTCCATTGTCGCTGACGATCATGAGGGGCTTGCCGCGCTTCATGACCAGCGCGTTCAATTCCCGCGCAACTCGTCCGCCGGACAAGGACGTGTCGGCCACCAGACACAGGCATTACCGACTGAAATCATCAATGACCGCCAAAATGCGAAACCGACGACCGCAGATGAGCGCATCTGAAACAAAATCCAGGCTCCACCGCTGACCGGCGGCCTGGGGAAGCGTCATCGGCGCCCGCGTTCCCAGCGCCCGTTTCCGGCCGCCCCGTGCACGGACTTGCAGGCCTTCTTCCCGATAGATCCGCAACAGCTTCTTGTGGTTGGGAGCAAGGCCCTCCCGCGCCAGAATATAACCCAGCCGCCGATAGCCAAACCGGCGACGCTCGGCCGCCAGGGCGCGCAGACGTTGGCGTAGGGCCGCATCGTCAGGCCACGTAGAGGCGTAGCGAAAAACGCGGCGAGCCACACCCACCAGTGCACACGCACGCCGCTCGCTCAGGGCGAAAACTTCCCGGATGTGTCGGACCGCCTGCCGTTTGTCGGCAGGCGTCACCACTTTTTTCCAACGAGTTCCTTTAGCGCCGCATTGTCCAGCATGGCATCCGCCAGAAGTCGTTTGAGGCGACCGTTCTCATCCTCCAGCGTCCTGAGCCGTTTTGCCTCGGAAACCTCAAGCCCACCGTAACGGGTCTTTCATTTGTAAAAAGTCGCATCGCTGATCCCATGCTTGCGGCACAGATCCGCAACTTTCAGACCCGCCTCCTGCTCCTTCAGGATGCCTATGATCTGCTCTTCCGAAAATCGACTGCGCTTCATTCGTCCGTATCCTTCTCGATCGGACTCTACTTCAAAACGGTCACATTCAAGCGGAGCACGTCAGAGGCTGTGTAACCGCTGGAAGCCGGGCAGAGAGATCGCTGACGGGATCGGCGATCCACAGCGCGGCATTCGGAAATGTGCGCGCATAATCATCACGCCAGGGGCAGCCGCCCAGATCCGCGACCGGCACGCCCCCGGACGTGGTCGTCAGGACCAGGCGCCGGACCAGATGCGGAAACGCCAATGCCAGACGCAGCGCGATAAAGCCGCCCATCGACTGCGCCACGATGTCGACCGGCTCCGTGATATGGGCGCCGACCGTATCGACCAGATCGTCGATCGAACGGATATCGCCCTGAGGCGGCTCGTGACCCAGACCGGGCCAGGCGAAGAATAGGCCCTCCAGTCCGGCGTGGGACGCGACCGGTCGCCAGAATGTGGCGCTTCCAGCGGCACCCGGCAGGACCAGGGTTTTGGGCATGATCGCGGCGATATCCTCTCGTTTCAAAGACGCGTTGGATCGTCGTTTTCATTATTGCGCGGGCCGGAACGGCTTCCGGCCTCCATGACCCAGCTGTGGGGAGGGGGACAATCACCCATCATGCGCCTGTAGTTCCGTAGCAGCGGCACGTTGCACGGCCTGCGTTAGACGGATCAGGGTATCGGCATGTAGTCGGGCGACAGTCCAGTAAAGCGCCACCCCAATCCTGATGCCCGGCGGCAGTTCGACCAGCCGTCCCGCCGTCAGGTGTTCCCTGACCAACTTGATCGGATGCATCCCCCAGCCGACGCCGGCGAGCCCGAGGTCAAGGAACCCCTGGGTGGACGGCACCCAATGAATCACCTTGCCCGGCTCGGTTCCATGGGTTTCGCGTAGCCAGCGGGCCTGTAGTCCGTCGCGTCGATCGAAACGCAAGGATGGCGCTGCCGCCAACCTTTCAATACTGAATTCCTGACTGAAATGATGCGCCATGAAGGCCGGGCTGGCGCAGGCGGCATAGCGTAGCGTGCCTAATTCGATGATCTTGCATCCTGGAATGGGAGCAGGATTGGAACTGACGGCGGCCAGCACTTCGCCGGAGCGCAGGCGATCGGCTGTATGCGCTTCATCATCCAGCCTGAAATCAAGTGCGACCGTAGTCTGATGCGTAAAATCGGCGGCGGCTTTGGCAAACCATGTTGCCATGCTGTCCGCGTTGACGGCGATCGCAATGGTGGCAACGCCGCCAGACAGGCTGCCGCCGCCGTGCCCCAGAGCGGGGCCGAGATCCTGTTCCAACAGGCGCACGCGGTCGACATGATCGCACAGCTTCCGGCCCAGTGCGGTCGGCTGACATGGCTGCCCGCGTTGGATGAGGATCGCACCAAGACGCTCTTCCAGACCGCGCACACGTTGCGAAACCGCGGAAGGCGTATGGCCGAGAACAGCTGCAGCGCGTTCGAACGTGCCTTCGCGAATGACGGCGGCGACAGCCGCAAGCGACGGATAATCGAGCATGATGAAGCGTTGCTTCATCTGATGAAAGAAAACAAGTTTTCCTTTCGAGTGCTTGGCTGATACCTCCCTCAGGAATGATGCCTCTGCTGCTTCCAGTCTTTTCCGGTTTCTGTCTGTCGGCCGCGCTGATCATGGCGATCGGCGCGCAAAATCTGTTCGTCCTTCAGCAAGGTTTGAAGGGCGAGTATGTCACCCTGGTCGTCCTGTTCTGCAGCCTTGCCGACGCCTTGCTAATAACGCTAGGCGTCAGCGGTCTTGGGACTTTTCTGGGCGCTGTTCCGCCGCTCGAACGGGTTCTGGCGTTCGGCGGTAGCGCGTTTCTGGCCTGGTACGGCCTTGCGGCACTGCGCCGGATGCGCACACCCCGACGCATGATCGCAGGCGAGACGCCCCCAATCCCGCGTGCGCGGGTATTGGCTATGCTGGCGGCATTCACGTTCCTCAACCCGCACGTATATCTCGATACGGTGCTCCTGATGGGAGCGGCTGGGGCGGCCGAACCGTCCGGACAACGCCCGCTCTTCATCGTCGGCGCCGCGTCCGCGAGCGTGGTATGGTTTGCATCCCTCGGCTACGGCAGTCGTCTGTTGCGACCGATTTTTGCGCGTCCGTTCGCCTGGCGCATACTCGATGCGATCGTAGGTTGCGTCATGCTGACGTTGGCAGCCGTGCTTATCTTACGGACTTTGTGCCCGGAGTTACGACTGGGATGAAAGTGACAAACAGATCGATGCGAACGATCGGCTGTGTCTGACGTCCGCTTCGAGGAACCTGTGCCGGCATGTTTAGTGTCCGGAAAGAAGGCGAAAGCTGACATCCTTCGTTGAGCGCGGCCGTGTAAGCGCGGAGGTAATCTGTGGCATAGCCAAACCCTGCCTCTGAGGCATGCTTACAAGCACATCCGCGGCCGTTTTCTGTCCATTACACCTACTTCCGATAATAGAAATCATCGGAAGTAGCGGAAAAGAGATGTCTATTCTATAGG
>NZ_PNQZ01000053.1 GCF_003994335.1 Asaia sp. W19 | reverse complement strand
CCCGCCTTTATCTCATTCCGCCGCCCCTCACCGGGCGGCTTTTTTATTGGAGGCGACATGAGCGCCGTATCTGATGTCGTTCCTATCGATACCCTTGCCGATCACGGGCGCCGCCTGAGCGCGGTCGAGGGGGCAATTGTCGAGATCCGTCTCGAACATCGATCGCTGTCTGACAAGCTGATGCAGATGCACGGCGAGAACAAGGCCAGTGCGGAAGCTCGTGAGAAAGCAACCCTGAGTGCGATCGGGGCCGTGGCGATCAAGGTCGAAAGGCTTGGCGATCTCAGGGGTTGGGCGAAATGGGCGCTCGTCGTAACGGGCATCGCGTTCGGTTACGCGAGCGCTCATTTCGCGGGGTGGGTGCAATGACCGGCATCGACATCGCACTCGCGCTAATCTCGCGCGACGACTTCGAAGGGCTGAGCCTCAAGCCCTATCTCTGCCCGGCTAATTACTGGACCATTGGCTACGGCAATCGCTTCCTCGGTGACGGCACGCCTGTCACGGCGACGACGAAGCCGATCACCCAGGCGCAGGCCCTAGATTTGCTGCGGAACACGGTCATGACCCTGCAAGCGAAGCTGCGCGCGTTCGTGACCGTCCCGCTGACGGATTACCAGGAGGGCGCCTTGCTCTCATGGCAGTTCAATGTCGGCACCAACGCGGCCAAGGGCTCGACCCTCGTGCGCCGCCTGAACCAGCGCCTCTATAGCTCGGCCGCACAGCAATTCCTCGTCTGGGACAAGGCCACGGTGAACGGACAGCTCGTCGTTCTGCCGGGGCTTCAGCGCCGCCGCAAGATCGAAAGCGGCGTGTTCCTCGGGCGCGGTATCCCCACAACCGGAGTATCCGCATGAACTTCGACTGGCAGACGATCTTCGAGACCGTCCTCCCCTTCCTGCCTGCCTCTCTCGCCGGTGACGCGACGACGATCCTCACCTTTGTCGTGGCCCTGGCCGCCGTGATCGCCCGCTTCTGGCCCAGACCGGCTGACGGCTCGAAATGGCTCCCCCTTTACCTGCTCGTCAACAGCATCGGCATGAACGGCAAGCACGCCACCAACGCCGACGACGCCAAGCCCTGACTGACGACACCGGCAATCGGGCCGGGATCAGTCATCACCATTCAGAAGGAAAAGACCATGACCACCAGCGCGAACACGCTCGTCACCAAGCTCGTCAAGCTGATCACCGATGCGGCTGGCAGTTCCGTCAGCACCGCCACCACGGCCAAGCTGACGGCGGCCGCAGCCATCATCGGCGAGGTTGGTGATCTGATCATTCCGTCGCTCGAGAACTCGAACAAGGATCTGTCGGGCATTCTCGATGCGATCAGCGCGATCGAGGACGATGCCGACAAGCTCGACACCGACATCAAGTCGCTCGTTGCCGCCTTCAAGGGCACGAGCAGCGCGACGGCACAGACCGCGTGACCGTTGATCTCATTGCCGGGGCCGTGGCGTTCATCATCGCGGCTCTCGGTGCCCTGATCTGGTACGCCAACCGGGCGGGGAAGAATGCGGCGTCTGTCAGCACGTCCGAGGCTGCAAAGACCTCTGCCGATGCGACGACGCTCAAGGCCCAATCCATGGCCCAGGCTCAGGCCGACAAGCCAGCAACGGAAGATGCCGTGTTGCAGCGGCTTGGGGATGGCACGGCATGAGGTGGCTCTCTCTTGGCGCCCTGCTGGCGCTCTCCGCCTGTTCGTCGGTGGAGTATGTGCCCTGCCCTACCCTTGTGACTTACAGCAAGGCCGATCAGGCTGCGCTTGCTGCTGAGATTAAGACCAGCCCGAGACCGGAAACGGTGCGCTGGATTGGTGACTATATCGGGCTGCGGGACCAGGTGCGGGCTTGTCAGAAGTGAGGCGGCTCGGCCTTGAAAAGCACCGATTGCGAACCGAACCGCCCGCGCTTATGCATAGCGCCGCTCTCGTTACCGTGAGTTACGGAGTCGAGTAACGTTAAAATAACGACATGGTGAAAGATCATTGACCTCGGAATCTTTCTATCATTACGGGTAACTTACGGTAACTATACGTTTTCATATCGTATCGTTAATAGGTCAATAATGGTCCTACCGTGGCTTTAACCGTCTATGCCGAGCGTTTAACAGCGAATTATGACAAAGAACCTAATCCTCGCGGCAATCGCCGGGCTCACGTGCTGCATCTCAACGGTGACGAGTGCAGCAGAGAATTTAGGTACGATGTCCGATCTTTTGGATTGTGTCGCTCACGCCGTGTGGGTGCTCTGGATCCTGCACGGGGTCTTCCTGCTTGTCCGCCGTGCCGCCTATCGAGACATCGGGTGAGGGATCGACCTTCCGCCAAGCCACCGAGTAATCCGGTGCCTGATGCGCGGGCGCTCCTGGGCCCCGATGCGGCCACATGTTCGAGCGCTTCAACTGCTCGGTGATCTTCTGGGCCAGCGCGTCCATCTCGGCCCCGGTCATCTTCGCGTTCACGCGCCTTGGCTTGCCGCGATAGTCGAGCGAGATCGACATGCGGATGGCAAATGTCACATCTTCTTCGGAGGCTGGGGTCAAGTCTGTCATGAACAAGAACAGAACGCGAACATGGGCGGGAGTCAATTAAAACCGCCCGCGTAAGCAAAGGGCGGCCCGAAAGCCGCCCCTGCCCATCACCGATGATGGGTGCCAGTCTTTCCCGGCTGTCAGACCTCTCTCACCAAAGAGGGATCCGCGCCACCGACCTCCAAGCAATGAAAGTCAGTCTACTTTGATCTTGTTCGCCGTTTGAACCAGAGAAAAATGTAATTCGCGGAGAGTCCAGGGTGCGCCCTCGGATGCACGACTCAGTATAATCGTGGGATACATGACGACAAACTTAGGTGCTGCCGTCTGTAAGCTTCTTTCTAATATCAGTGTGAAAGTGCCAGTGCCGAAATTTCCGTAAACGTTTATGATGGGTGAATAGATATCGCATTTAACAAATGGCTTTTTATTCACGTCACCAAGGTAAGTCCCGAAAGCCGGTTTGCCTTGAGCAGGGTTGTTTTTTGCTCCAATTGCCTGAAAACTCGAGCTTGCAAATCGTTCAAGTTCGTTTTTGTCACCAGTTTGAAGTATATAGGCTGCCTCGCCTATCGATTTTAGAATACTCGTCGGGGCTTCATCTCGGATGCATGCCGCTGAAGCAGCATTTGCGTCGATCAAGGTTGAACAAATGAGAGACGATGCAGCGATCACAGACCGAGCGGAAAGACGCATATTTGGTTCCTCGCATGTCTGGCGGTCCATCGAGTCAGATAGTCCTCCTGAGGATAATGGCATAATCCGGCACACATCGGCTTGCAATGCGCGATCAGAGTACTGATCGCCAAAGGGAGGCATGGTGTCCGTTGCAGTTGACGCGAATGCCTTTCGCAAACGCTCTTTGAGACCCCTGTTGGCGTACGGCAGGAAAAATGATCACACGAATCCTCAGGTCCACATGGACCACAAAGGAGTCGTCACCCATCGTGGGATATAGCTTTCGCGGGTGTCGAAGGTTGTGGACAGTTGCAGCTAGTGCGTTGAAATCGCCTATTTGGCGATGCCCTCTCACGGCGGCAACAGGGGTTCGAATCCCCTATGGGACGCCATTTGATTTTCCGCAGTTTTCTGCGGGTTCCAATGGGTAAAGAGCAGAATCCTGATTTACCAAAGTGTTGATTTTGAGCCATTCCTGAGCCAATCAGGAATTTATGGCTCTTTGGTATCAGGGGCTTCGCATGAGCGAATCAGAAAGATCAGGCATCGATCCAGCCACAGGTAAACCACTTCCCAAGGGCGTATGGTTCCGCGGCGCAGGTCAGTATCAGGCCCGCAAGATGGTCGATGGCAAACGCCTGAGAAAGACCTTCGCATCCTCAGCACTGGCTCGTCGCTGGCTCACTGAAAAACGTGCCGAAGTCGATCTACGCCAGTTCAAGGACACATCATCCCTCGACAAGACACCTCTCAGACGATTGGTGGAACGCTATCGCGACGAATGTATGGCCCATCGCCAAGCGGATCGCACTGGGCACATCCCTGCCCTGCTTGATGACCCTGTCGTCAATGTCATGGCGAGCAAATGGCAGCCAGCTGACGTTCGGGCTTTCCGTGATCGCATGCTTGCGGATGGCTATGCGCCAGCGACCGTGGTCAAGCGGCTCAATCTTCTCGCCAGCATCGTCCAGCACGCGATCAGTGAATGGGATATCCACGCGGTCAATCATGCCTCCGGCAGAGTTGTGAAACGTCCACAAGGTGCTGACAGAAAGCGTAACAGGCGACTGGCCATGCTAGACAATGACAACTCCCACCAGAGTGAATATGACCGCCTGGTAGATGTTGTTTCGGCCTCTGAGCATGCTGACGACGTATGGCTCGTCAAATGGTCGATCGAACAAGCTTGTCGTTTATCGGAGTCCGTTTCTCTCTGCTGGAAAGACTTCGATTTCCGCAGTCGCACGCTATCGCTTGCCAGAGTGAAGAGCGAGCGCCACCGGGAGGAACTCGGTCTCGAGAAGCGCCCCCTGACACCCGCTGCACGGCGTCTCCTCGTCGAGAAACTCGAGCAGATGCCGCACAGGCCTGAACCGTACGAGAAGATCTTCGATATCGGCAATGAGAAGGCGTTCTCCGTCCGCTTTGGCCGGATGACCAAGCGCGCAGGCCTGGTCAATCTCACCTTCCACGATCTGCGCCACGAGGCGACGTCGCGTCTCGCGCGCTATCTTGCAAACCCGCTCGATCTGATGCGGGTCACCGGACATCGTGATCTGAAATCGCTCGATCGATACTACCAGCCCATCATGCAGGAACTCGCGGACAAGATTGAGGCTAATGAGCCAACGCCTATAGAATAGACATCTCTTTTCCGCTACTTCCGATAATTTTGATTATCGGAAGTAGGTATAATGGGCGGAGAACGGCGGGGGATGGGCTGAAAAGCGTGCTTCAGAGGCACGCTTTCGATGCGGCGCAGATCGTCTGTCTGCCGGTACGGCCGCCCTCATGTCGGTTGTCAGCTTTCGTCTTTTCGCAGACCTCGCCGACTGAATCTTGATATGCTCTACCTCACGTAAGTTAACGTGACAGCCTCCGTTCAGGAACAGCAGCAGGAGTATACCCGGTCAAGCGGACGAACTCTCTGAGATTGAGAGGGTAATCGCAAGGCTGGCGGTAGCCTTCGCTTAATCACAGGTCCCAAGGGTTAGAATGCCGTTCGTAGGGCCTCGCCCTGGATCACGGATAGATGAAGACATGGATAGAATATTGGGGAGGAATATATATGCTGGAGCAGCATCATTCATTCCAAGCCCCCCATCTATTGCATAAAAATCTTTGTCGAACATATAGAAAAACCATACGTCTTTTTTCCTTGATCCAGAATTGATTGTACTAATAGCTGATATTTCTGGACCGTTTCCCGCGTCTACATTGAAAAGAAGTTTCCCCGCAGTTCTGGGGAAAAGCATTACCAGATCCGCATACGGTGACCCTTTTTTTGCAGGTTCAATAAATCTGATCTGGAAGGAATGATTTTTTAGTTCGTATGTTGCGTGTCCGAGAGAGCATTGCGTTTCTTTAGCAAAAGCTGTTGTGCAAAACGAAAAAAATAAAACGCATATAATATATCTCATCGCATCACCTGTTCAAGAAAACACTATCTGGGAGATAATCCTAAACCCAAATTATTTGCTTGTTTATCGAAGTCTTTTACATTGTATCCTGAGTACGGGATGGTATTTTCACCAGCAGAATCTCCGTAATGATGTTTTATCTCTGCAAATTCCGCAAATGTCATTGAACTACCATCGGATTTCTTGATATTGGCCCCGTCAAACATGTTATGCCATTTTTGCAGGTCTTCATATAAAGCTGTAATTTGATCATCTTCGTTGGATTTATTTAAATTACTATGATACGTATTCCAAGTTCCATTTGTATATTGATACAGACCGGAGGCGGAGCTGGAAGGATTCTTCGCGGTATTATCAAATGATGATTCTGAAAAGGCTAAATCCGCTGCTACGAACAGATATTGATTAGGAAGGTTAAGAGAAATTCCTTTATTCAATATCTTCTCTAAGGCGTCTTTTTGCTGATCTGTGAGATTTATTCTTGTAGACCAATATGTGCCACTTGACGTGTTTCCACTACTTTTCGCGCCGCCATTACCGCCCCCACCAGTGAAGTCACCGCCGCTAGGAGCTGGCGGCGGGTCGGGAGTAGGGGATGGTCGATGATGTCCAGGAACGTTAATAGTCTCGTCGTCTGCTTTGATGCTGACGAGTTGAGAAAATCTGTTCTGAGTGGAAATCAGTGCATCAATATTCTTGAGATGGCCGTTGCGACTGTAATCGAATGTTCCATTCGCAACGGCGCTGTAGTCCGATCCTTGTCCAGCTACGGTAAGCTGCGGATACTCAGATGATCGGCTTATATTGAGTGATGTAAACGTGTCGCTGCTGGGCGCATGAACACCACCTGCGCTACCGAGCATTTTATGAAGATGATCGTCAGAAGGCCCCGTGGGCGCGATAGGTGTCCAATTTGAGGGATCTGACATTTTACCTCTCTCGCAACACTGTATGATTTTGTGACGCTATTATAACGAAACGTATCGATGGTAAGTCAAGATTTTTTATAGGGAGTCCCAGCGATTGAAGCAGGATTTCCTGATAATGATTTGCCCTAACTGTTCGTCTTAGAGGGCGTCACACAAAACGTGCACGGATATACGCTAACGGGTTCACGCATGGCTGAATGAGTTTGCTTGAGCCGTTCCCAAAGGCGATGGTATTCTGATCAAATTTCTACTGGCGTATGGAAAGCTGGGCGGTCCGCCACTCCTCCCACCTCCGATGCAGATCGCCCTTCGAGCGAGGAATGCGCTGATTCAACACTCCAGCAGCCATCATCCGATCGGTGCGGAAGTGTCGAAATCCCTGTCGCGCTTCACACTATGTTATCAGAATACGACCGGCATCCGAGTAACCGAGAGCGACCGGCCAGATCGTTCGCTCGGTCTTCTCGCCGTTTTGAGCGCGGTAGATAAGGCGCAATCTTGACCGTGAGCGGATCGCCTCCCTAGGCTCAGGACCCATTGATTTAGGTGGGTAAATCTGCTTCAGGCTCTGTGAGGCGACTGAAGATGAGCGACCTGTATTGGCTGACGGATGAACAGATGGCGCGTCTGGAGCCCTTTTCCCAAGGAGCCATGGCAGACCGCGTGTTGATGATCGGCGTGTATTGAGCGGGATCATTTTCGTGAACCGCAATGGGTTGCGCTGGCGAGATGCTCCGCAGGAATATGGGCCGCATAAGACGCTCTACAATCGCTGGAAGCGGTGGAGCGCTGCGGGGACTTTTGTCCGTCTGATGGACGGCCTGGCTACTGGCAGGGCGGACCATTAGACGATCATGATCGACGCGACCTACCTGAAGGCGCACCGTACGGCCTCGAGCCTGCGGATGAAAAAGGGGGCCCAGGCCGCCTGATCGGGCGGACCAAAGGCGGCATGAACACGAAGTTGCACGCGGTGACAGACAGGAATGGCCGCCCGATCAGGTTCTTCATGACGGCAGGCCAGATCAGCGATTACACCGGGGCCGCTGCCCTGCTGGACGATCTGCCCGCTGCAAAGGGGCCCCCTGGCTGATCGTGGTTATGATGCCGCTTGGTTCAGGGACGGGCTGGAGGAAAAGGGGATCAGACCTTGCATTCCAGGCCGGAGATCCCGCACGACGCCCGTGAACTACGACAAACGCAAATACCGGCACCGCAATCGTATCGAGATCATGTTCGGCCGGCTCAAGGACTGCAGGCGCATCGCCACACGCTACGACAGATGCCCGACCGTCTTCTTCTCAGCCATCTGCCTCGCCGCTACCGTCATGTTCTGGCTATGAGTCCTGAGCCTAGTCGGGATCGAGAAGCGTAAAAGCCAATTCTTGCCAAAATCTGCGCCTAGTGGGGTTTTCGAGAAGCGCCTGCCAGGTCGTTGGTGATCGCCAGCAAAGCCCGTTCGGCCCGTGCCCGTTCGCTTTCGCCTTCGGTTGGTAGCACGGAAATGTCGGGCACAATGCCAGCTTCCTCATTCGTACCCTTCGCACGTAATCTCATGCAATTCGGCACTCGGAAACGAAGACGCGAGTGTCGAAGGATGATGGGGTCGCTTTTCGTCATGAAGCCGCACCCATCTCCACCTGTGCGATTGCCAACGAGCTTTGCGATCCGGTTGTCTTGCATAACGGCTGCAAACATTTCTGCCGACGAATAGGAGCGCTGGTCGGCAAGGACGTAAGTCGGCCCGGTCCAGCTGCCAACGAATGATTGAACTGTGGATGCAGAAGAAAGAGCGGTTGCAGCTTTGCTGTCGCCTAGGGCGTTTCGGGCCAGGCCAGCGGAGTAGCCTCCAGCATAGCCCGCAGAGAGGAGCCGATTGCAATTCGTCGGCGACCAGGCGCGTTGTTCGCGCCAGACCCATGACAGATCGCAACGATGCTCACCGATCGCCGCGGTCTGCTGGGAGAAAAAGGATCGTGCATCTGTGAGCGCAGCCTTGGCGTCAGGCGACTGAGTGGCGGTGAGCGCTTCGTTGATATCTCTGATCTCGTCAGCGAAGTAGCGACCAGCATCGGATGCGTCTGCCATTAGAAGCCGTGCGGATCGTACCGGCCTGTCCGTAAAGAGACGGGGCGTCCAATCGCCGCTATCGTCGCCTCCGCTGTCATTGCCAATATCAACGACAAGGGCCGTGGCCCCGGTGTGACGCAGTGCCCTGATCTCAGCCGCCATATCATGAAACCAGCGTAACTCCGCCGCTTCACGCATTGAATCGGGAGTGATTGCCCTGCCAGCCTGCCGCAGGTCTGCCCAGGCATGCAAACAGGCAGCAGGAAAGGCCCGGGCACGGAAGTTCTGGATGCGGAGGATACCAAGCGTCACGCCCGATCGCGTGATGGTGCCGGCCCTGAACGTCGAGCCAAGCCCGTCCAATATCAACTTGAAGCCAGGTAACCCCTCCAATGGCAAAGAAAAAGCGACTGATCCGGTCGAGGCGTATCCCAGCGCTGCGCATCCTTCGATCGGTGCCGCCGGATCAAGAGCAGGCCGGCTGGGCTCAATCGGAGGTGTCGTCGCTACAGCGAGGTACGGCAACTCCGAGAGATGTCCATCATGAAAGCCAGCGATAAAAGCGCGAATGGCGTCGGCCGCCTGGGTGTCGTCATTCGCCGACGCCACTGCAGCCGCAGTATTACGATCAAGCGCAGGCAAGTCGATTCCGCCGACGTCGGACGCCTTCCATGCGAGATTAGCGTAACGGTCCACCAACTCGGATTTGAGCTGTGAATAATCCTGTTGCCACGCTTTGCGGTCAAACGAGGCGGCCGCGGATGCCGTCGAGGTCAGCAGACTTAAGACAATCGGTAGAAGCAGACGCATATAGAGCTCCATTGGGGCAGCACCGTATGCCCATGGGCTAAGCCGGATCGTTCAAGCCGGGCGTTACGCGTGGCGACGATACTCAGAAGGCCAGCAGTCTAGCACGGAAAGATCGAGAGGTTGGAAGAAAGCACGGCTCTCTCCCTTATCGCCTGGATTAAGTCTTCCCCAATTCGCATGCCAAATGAAGCAGTCGAGATGAGTTGGGAGGGGCAGTCGAATGAACCCCTGCCCTGTCTACATGATAATATGCTGCTTCATACCCGCCGCTCCACGGTATCTGCCCGATTTGGGATTCCGAAATGCTGAATGCACAAATTGCTCGTATGTGCTCTGGCCTGGGCAAGGTCGAAGGTGCTCTGCATGCGCATCAGCGTTTCGGCTCGTACGCCAAAGGCCTGCTCAAAGCGGATCGCCATCTCCGCGGTGAGCCCACACCTTCCATTCAGAAGGGCGCTGATCGCCTGACGGGAAACGCCCAGATGCTCGGCGACAGTGTTGACCCTGATATTCTGGGGCTCAAGAAGCTCGGTTTTGATCCAGTCCCCGACATGGACTGCGAGCGAGCAATGCATCTTAAGCGCCATGGTAGTCCTCCAAAGCCATATCGCAGAGTTGTCCCTGCTCATTGAGACGAAAAGTAAGCCGCCAGTTTTTAGTGACGGTCATGGACCAAGTGCCTGCCCGCTCTCCGACCAAAGGATGCAGGCTATAATTTGGAGGCACCGTGAGCTCATCGAGTGATTCCGCAGCGTCGATGAAGGCGAGCATCTTTCGTAACCGGCTTGCATCGCGGACCAGCCCTTTGGCATTTCCCGTCTCAAAAAAGCGTCGGAGGCCTTTGTGGCTGATGCTCTCGATCTCCATGCGTGTAAGGTAATGCATTACATCAACGATGTAAAGATGATCGTTACGTCGAGCGCATGGGCGGTTAGGGTGATAAGAGCGCCGTTAGGCGAAAATTGGCGGTCTTCCGACATTTATCTACTTCCGATTCTTTTGATTATCGGGAGTAGGTATGATGGGCGGAGAACGGCAGTAGATGGGCTGGAAAGCGTGCTTCAGAGGCACGCTTTCGATGCGGCGCAGATCTTCTCCCAGCCTATACGGCCGCGCTCAATGAAGGAT
The DNA here is from genome assembly GCF_003994335.1 of Asaia sp. W19. Taxonomy (GTDB): domain Bacteria; phylum Pseudomonadota; class Alphaproteobacteria; order Acetobacterales; family Acetobacteraceae; genus Asaia. The sequence goes on along the minus strand of NZ_PNQZ01000053.1, from coordinate 21,005 downwards.
GTCAGCTCTCGCTTCATCTCGGACCTTTGAGCGCAATGCGCCGCTTTTGCAAAGCGGACGTGGCCTAACGCGTGCGGGGAGCGGAGCGGTTCTTCTTACTCGAGATGTGGCTGAGCCTCTAAGATCCCGCAGTGTTTAGCGGTGGCATCTCGCTCCACCATTTCAACTAGCGTTTCGAGTATCGCGTCGAACACGCCCGTCATTACCGATCGCCAGTAACGTCGGAACATGCTGTTCCATTTACCATAGTCATCAGGCAGGTGCCGCCATTGCGACCCTGTTCGGGCACTCCAAATCATGCCCTCGAAACACAGCCGGTTACCTCGTATCGGGCGGCAGCCACGACCCGTCCAAGGCGGAAGCCGCGTCCCAATGCTTGTCCATTCCTCGTCCGAAAGCCCAATTCGCTTGCCCAACGACGTCCTCAAAAGGCGGCGGTGGATCAATCACGGACGTTACTGTCAACCTTTGTTTACTAAACCCTGGGAGACCGGAAGGCTGCATTCGTCGAAAGCAAAGAAAGTAGATGATATCGACAGAATATTTGTCATCATTTTCGTTATGAGAGATGGAAATCACGTAATAGGAGCATACTCCCATTTTCTGATGACATACCCCTACAGGTAAGCGGAATCCCCCCCGCTATAGTCACACGTAGGCTGAAATATTCCCGAAATAACGCGCGGTTACAACGGGATGGACCGTTTTTGTCAACGTCAACTTTCCGGTCTACCTTGACGGAAACATCTTTTCGCGCAGAGTGCCAGGTCTGTATTGGGTTTTGTAACGCTTCCGGTGCTGTAGTTCGGGGATGACATATGTGATGAAGTCCTCGAAGCTACCCGGCGTGATGGCATAGGCAAGGTTGAACCCGTCCACACCTGTCTCCTCGATCCAGTCCTCCAATTGGTCGGATATGGTCTGCGGGCCGCCAACAAATGTTACCCCCATGCCGCCAATCGCGGAATGTTCGGCGAGCTCTCGTACCGTCCATATGCGATCGGGATCACTTATGGTCAAAGCATCGATCGCGGAGTGGATTGCGTTACTGCGAATAAGTCGAACGGGTTCCTCCGGATCGTAAGAAGAGAAATCGACGCCTGTCCAACCTGACATCAGTGTCAAAGCCCCTTCAAGGCTAACGTAACGTCTGTACTCCTCATATTTCTCGATTGCCTCCTTGTCAGATGCTGCGGTGATGACAGTAACTAACGAGAATATTTTGACAGAGTCCCGGTTTCTCCCCTGCGCTGCGACCGCGTCACGGATTGCGGTCGCACTACTGCGCACAATCGTTGATGTAGGCCCTGCGAGAAACACGCATTCAGCATGTTTTCCAGCAAATCCTCGCCCCTTGGAAGAAGTCCCTGCCTGATAAAGAACCGGAACACGTTGTGGCGAGGGTTCACATAAGTGAATAGCGTCCACCGAAAAATAAGGGCCGTCGTGTTTTATGCGTCGGACCTTATCAGGATCGGTGTAGACCCCATTCGCTCGATCATTGATAACTGCGTCATCATCCCAGCTTTCGTTCCAAAGCTTTTTTACGACGGCCAGATAATCGTCAGCAATGTCATAGCGCGTATCGTGATTTTGCTGCTGCGACTGACCATTGCCGCGGGCCGCGCTGTCGAGATATCCGGTGACAATATTCCAGCCAATTCGTCCCTGAGTCAGGTGATCGAGGGTGCTCATCTTGCGCGCAAATGGATAAGGGTGTTCGAAAGACAATGTCGCAGTAAGACCGAAGCCCAGATGCGTTGTCACCGCCGCCATTGCTGCGATGATGAGGGAAGGGTCATTTACAGGGACCTGAGATGCATTGCGCAGAGCAGCTTGAGAGTTCCCGCCATAGACGTCATAGATCCCAAGTACATCCGCAATGAACAACCCATCAAACAGGCCACGCTCGAGGGTCTTGGCCAGCTCGGTCCAGTATGAAATCGTTTTATAACGGGAAGCTTGGTCGTCGGGATGGCACCAGAGACCGCTTGCCTGATGCGAGATGCAGGTCATGTCGAACGCGTTGATCAGTATTTCGGTCATGATCGGTCAGATCCTCTATCCAGGGCTTATCATCCCACGATAAAATTATTGGTCAAAACTGCCTGTAGTGTTTGCAGGCGATATCGGTACGACCCTCAGACCAACGGCCCAGCTTGAGCGTCAGTCACAGGCTGGATGCAGGCACTGTGTTGATTGGTCCTTCGCCAGGCTGAACCCGCTCCGGTGTGGCAACTCGTAAGGTCAAGGATGCGAACGGCGTACCAATTCAGGTTTTCACAAAAAATAACGCTGGTTTTCCAGATAACCCTGCCTCAGGCGTCTGAATCTGTCAAATCCTATCGTGCATATATCAAACAACGAATATTCATAGTTATTACTCAAACGCGGCGCGTGCGTTGAGCGAAGAAGTGCTCACATAAAGGCGGATCATCAGGGAAACTGAGTGTTCGCAAGGCTCCCCGGAATGGTCGCTCATTTGCTTCGCCCAAGGATGCCTCAGCGCGCGCACCAGATACTGCAGGCTCTGCGCGAAGAAGGAGAGCGTCTGTTTATCGATATGACTGCCTCAGGAAACTGAAGATACAACTTGCCGGAGACCTCGCCACGAGGCTTCCAGATATTACTCTTATGAAAGGAATACGTGTTCGGATTAACGCCTGGCCCAGATGCGCATGAGCGCTGGTTCTGGCAGCCGACACCACTTGCAAATGGGAGACTCGCGGCATCCCGCAGGGGTGCTGACGAGGTGCAGGCATGGCCGCCTCGGTCAAAATTTATGGCCTTCTCGGTCAAGAAATCATCCCGGAAACGAAATAATAATAGGATATCAGCCGACAATATGGCGCTGAACGCGGCACGCAAAGACCGCGTCCTTGCAACGTCTTACAACAGGTAATCCGCGCTATGAGCACTATTCTCGGGGATGGAAAGCCGAAATTCTTGCGCTGCGCTGGATTCAGCCTCGCGATCGCCTTGATGGTCCCTGCGTGTGCCAAGGCGGCTGAAGTTAATCCAGGTGATTATGAGCAATACCCACTGAATTCCACCATTGCTGTAGTATACTACAACTATGTCAACACGGACTCCATGTACATGGGGGACACCAAGGTATCAAACTTCAATGTAAGATCGAACCTCGGTATTGCGCGACTGCTTCACGTTTTTTCGCTCACGAAGCGTCTGACAATCGACCCTCAGTTTCTTCTCCCATTCGGGAACGTGACAGCTTCCGGGGCAGCGAAAGCGTTCGGTAGTACGACTGGTGTGGGCGACCTTATTTTGACCGCTCCGCTCAAATACCGGCTCAATGATCATCATGATACGTTGAGTGCGACCGTATATCTTTATTTGCCAACGGGAAGTTATGATCGCAAGCGTTCGCTGAACCTGGGGGAGAATCGTGTCTCCCTCGACTTCCAAGGGGCCTATATCCACCATTTCGGCACCCACTGGGCCTTCGACCTAATTGGTGACATTATTTGGCATGGGGATAATAATCGCTTCAATGTCTCGAATGGGCGTATGTCGCAAAGCGAGAGCTATTTCGTGCAGGGTATTGGTCGATACATGCCCAACCCTAAAACAACCTTAGCGCTCGGCATTTCACAGTCCTGGGGTGGAAAGACGCTGCTGAACGGCATCCCCAACGCAGCGGCCTCCTCGAGTACCCGTCTGAACCTTACCGCAATCCGGTTTGTTGCACCACGGGACCAATTGCTTCTGCAAGCAGGAAGCGACGTGAGCGTATCCAATGGGCTGGCTAGCAATATCACGGTGCAGTGTCGATACGCGCACATCTTCTGATCGATCCACAACGCTAACTGAATGAGGTCCGTCATGGAATCCGCAGTTGACCAACACCTTCGTTGTCCACGCACAATGGCCAAACGAGTGGCCGACGATTATCAGCCTCCCTTCCCCATGTATGTGGCGCGGGCAGATGTCGATCTTACTCGGGTCTCAATGGGATATTTCGGGGTGCAATTCAAAGACGCGACACTGAGAGAGGCCGCGCTCTTGGCGCTACGCAAAATAGTTGCGGACTTCGACCATGAAAATGGTCCTGGCAATCATGATCTGACTTTTCATCAGGATAACCAGGGGTATGGCAACTTCATTGTTGTTGGTTATTGGCGTGACTTCGAGACTTATGAACGCTGGTGTAACGATGCCTCTATTGCATCCTGGTGGGCGGCCCCTGAGCGGATGACCGAGAAGCTGGGGTACTTTCGCGAGTGTGTGGCACCGGACGCGCGCCAGTTTGAGACCCTTTACGCGTTTCAAACCAATTTTCCCGGCGTGGGTGCAGTGATGGACCGCACCAGCGGCGAGATACAGGAACATGGTTACTGGGGATCGATGCGTGACCGATTTGCGCTATCGCAAAACGATCCTATGGAAGCTAACGGCATCCTACGTCGGCTTGAACATGAAACCGCCGAAGGCACGAGGGTAGTCATCCATTCGCATGACAATTTGGCGTTGATACGATCGGGTCAGGATTGGCGTGACGCCGGAGCTGCCGAGCGAACTTTGTATCTGGAGCGCATAGAGCCCACCTTACGCGACGGCATGGACTTTCTCCGCGATAATGGAGAGGAGGTAGGCTGCTACAGCAACCGCTACGTACAATCGATTGATATCGACGGTAATCTGCAGGACGAAAGTTATAACATCGGTTACTGGAAATCATTGCGCCATCTCGAGGCATGGGCTGAGAGCCATCCAACCCATTTGAGGATTTTTGGTGTCTTCTTCGAGGTGATCGCCGGTATTCGCGAGCTTCGCCTGTATCATGAGGTCTCGGTTTTCGACGGTACGCATCAGTTTTACGAGTATATCAATTGTCATCCCGGTACCGGTATGATGCGAGACGCGGCATGACGATACGGCGTCCAACCCATGGAGAGATCGCCGATATCGCTGCAGATCTTGGCTTTTCTCTGACGTCGGGTGAGGTAACCGCTTACGGGGCAGCCCTGGCCTCAACCTTCGAGGTATATGACCTGTTGGATGCCCTACCGGATTACATGCCGGCCGTGCACCACAACCGCAATGGTGGGTATCTCCCGGACGCCTCTGAAAATCTATACGGCGCTTGGCACAGGAAGACAGTGATCTCGGGCGCGGCTACCGGGCCGCTACATGGTAAGCGCGTTGTCATCAAGGATAATATTTGTGTAGCCGGCGTCGAGATGGATAATGGATCATCAACCTTCGCTGGCTATGTGCCAGAGGTCGATGCGACGGTTGTTTCGCGTGTCCTGGACGCCGGCGCAACAATCACAGGAAAATCTGTATGCGAATACTTCTGTTTTTCCGGGGGGTCGCATACTAGTCATACCGGTCCGGTGACTAATCCGCGAAAGACTGGTTTCTCGGCTGGTGGGTCTTCATCGGGAAACGGTGCCCTTTTGGCTGCAGGCGAAGCCGATATGGCAATTGGTAGCGACCAGGGAGGATCGGTACGCATTCCAGCGTCGTTCTGCGGCGTGATCGGCATGAAGCCTACCTTTGGTCTGGTACCCTATACGGGCGCCATGCCTATCGAGCAAACGCTCGATCACCTCGGACCCATGAGCTGTAACGTTGCGGACAATGCTGCTCTTTTACAAGTGATCGCCGGTTATGATGGACTAGACCCTCGTCAGCAAATCAATACCGGAGAATGCGATTACTCCGCCGGGATTGGCAGAAATCTGATGGGACTGCGTATCGGCATACTGGTCGAGGCTTTCGATGTGCCTGGCCTCGAGCCGGTAGTACAGCGCGCTGTAGAGGACGCCGCTCATTTCTGTGAGGCATTGGGTGGGCGGGTGAACCGTATCTCGGTTCCAATGCATAAAGTTGCGCCCGCCATCTGGCTCGCAATTGCGACCGAGGGGGCGAATTCGCAAATGATGGTGGGGAATAGTCACGGGCACAACTGGCGGGGGCTTTATATGACGCAGATGATGACCCACCACGCCGAGTGGCGCAATCAAGCTGAAAAACTTCCTCCCACACTGCGGACTACCCTGATTACTGCTGAACATATGAAGCGCCACTACCATGGCAAATTCTATGGGAAAGCGCAAAATCTAGCCCGTCAATTGCGCTCAGCCTATGACCTTGCTTTGGAGGAGGTAGATCTATTGCTGATGCCTACTGTCCCGATACGAGCAAGCCGGTTGCCTGGCTCGAACGCGTCGGTAGCGGACAATCTCGCGCGCGCCTTCGAAATGTTAGGGAATACCGCCCCGTTCGATACCTCGGGCCATCCGGCGATCTCCTTGCCATGCGCTTCTAGCGAAGACCTGCCGATTGGGCTCCAACTCGTCGGGCGTTACTACGACGAGGCCACAATCTACCGTGCTGCGTCCGCTCTCGAAGACACCCTTGATTGGCGATCAAGAGTGCTCTGAGAATACAACCGTGGCCTCCTCTTTTGGAGTATATCTGACATGAGTACACACCCAGACCATTCTCATTCCCACGATCATGGTCCTTTGCCAGACGATCTGGAACTGCGCGTGAAGTCTATTGAATCGCTTTTGGTTGACAAGAACCTGGTTGACCCTGCGGCGCTCGATGCACTTGTCGATACCTATCAGAACCGGATTGGTCCCAGAAATGGTGCCGCCGTAGTGGCACGAGCTTGGAGCGAACCGGCCTATCTTACTCGCTTGCTTGATAATGCCACGGCTGCGATTGCGGAAATGGGATTTTCGGGGGTCCAGGGTGAGGATATGATCGTTGTCGAAAATACGGATAACATTCACAATATCATCGTTTGCACTCTCTGTTCCTGCTACCCTTGGCCTGTGCTGGGATTACCTCCTGCATGGTATAAGGCAGCCCCATATCGCGCCCGCATCGTCCGCGAACCACGGGCGGTACTTGAGGAATTCGGGTTATTACTCCCCGAGACGAAAGAAGTCCGGGTTTGGGATAGTAGCGCCGAAATCAGATATATGGTTCTTCCCCAACGTCCTGCTGGCACTGACGGGTGGACGGTGGAGCAACTTGCTTCCCTCGTGACGCGTGACTCAATGATTGGGACGGGTATCATCTCTCCCCCTGCACAGGCAGAAAGGGCGGACCTGAATGGAGCGCCGTTATGAACGGGATTCATGACTTGGGCGGAATGCACGGTATGGGACCGGTCAATCCTCCTGCAAGCGAGCCCGTCTTTGCCCACGTTTGGGAGGGCCGGATCTTCGCTTTATTCATTGCGACTTTCGCGGGGGGGCATTTCAATGTGGATGAGTTCCGTCACGAAATCGAACTGATGGACCCAGCCACTTATCTTCGATCCAGCTACTACGAACACTGGGTTCACGCCATTGAGGCTCTACTTATATCACGTCAGGTACTTTCGGTTGACGATATTGGCAAGCGCATGCGCGAAGGATCAGCGGGATGACTGTACTGACTCTGGATCTCGTTCCAATTGTCGTGCGAACAGGGGCATCGTCTCGGGTCTCGACTGAGGAGATCTCGCCGCGGTTCAAAGTCGGCGACCGTATAAGAGCGCGCAATATGAACCCAGCCACCCATACAAGACTACCTCGCTATGTTCGTTCGCGCGTCGGTATAATTGTCATGGATCATGGCGTCTTCACCTTCGCCGACACTATGGCACATGGGAGTATCCCCTCTCCACAGCATGTGTACAATATCCGTTTCGAGGCATCTGAGCTGTGGGGAGAGGGTGCGTCTGCGCAGGACTGCGTCCATATCGATCTTTGGGAAAATTATCTGGAGGGTGTGTGATATGCTGAACACCTTTGAAGTTTCTTCCTGCGACCAACAGGATAGTACGGCACGGGCCGTTCCTATGGAGACCGCACCTTTTGGCGCGCCATGGCATGCGCGCGTCTGGGGGCTGGCCGTACATCTTCATGAGACCGGACTTTTTTCGTGGCCGGAATGGGTGAACGTTTTTTCCCGTACTGTAGCTGCCTTGCCAGCCGAAGCTGGCGAATGTGTAAATGACACCTATTACAGGCAATGGGCTTCCGCGCTGGAGAGCTTGCTCTCTGCGAACGGGTATCTCCCCATCGAGAGCCTTGATGCAAAGCATGCTGCATGGACTCATGCACATCTCCACACACCTCACGGTATGCCTGTCGTTTTGGCGGAGCATGGCATGAATCTGCCGTCTGAGGGCGCTCCAACGGCACCCTTACGGGGTGTTCCGATCCACATAAGTCCGGCGATCAAAGTCTAGCGCCCCTACGCCTATCGGCTTATTCTCATCTTGTTAACTGGCTCAGACTTTTGGAGTTTCGTGGAGAGGAAGATTACCAGCTGTGAGTAAATCACCTGACGGGCCCTCACCTACCAGTATTATCCAAACTGAGGACTGGGCGGGCCCTCTGCTCGACTTGTCTGTTCACCATTCTGGTAAGCGACGTATCGAATATTGGAGAGAAATAATCCTGCGCTTGTTCGCAGATGTACAGATATCTGCAATTCCGCAGAGTGATTTTTTCGGGAAAGTTTTATCGCAGCGATTTAGCGACCTACGCCTTTCAGTAATATCAGCTTCTGAGCAAAGTGTGGACAGGAGGTTTCGTGAGGCTCGCAGCGAGTACGAGGATCGCTATTTTGCGGTACTGATGTTGCAGGGTAAACAGATTATCGAACAAAATGGCAGCCACGCAATACTTGAGGCCGGTGACATGGCAATCTATGACGCCACGCGGCCACATTCGCTTCGGTTCGAAGGACAGTGGCAGGAGGTAGTCTTCAGCATCGCCAGACCTACACTCAACAATCTACTTGTTAACGCGGAAGACAGGGTAGCCACATCGCTTGCCGTATCTAGTGGTGTCGGCAACGTACTTTCTTCTTACCTCAGTGCGCTGAGCCGGCAGATTGGTCAGCTGAGCACTGACGAGATGACGCGCCTGGCCGATCCTGCAATAAGTATGTTGGCTATGACTCTGGGTGGGATCAACGGTTCCATTAGCGATAGTCCGCACTTGCGCTCGGGCACCCTTTTGCGTGTCAAGCGGTATGTTAATGCGCACCTTCATGATCCCGATCTTGACGCAACGATGATCGCCTCAGCCAGCGGGTTATCGGTGCGGTATATCAACAAGCTGTTCGCTGCCGAGGGAACGTCGCTTATACGTTATGTCCTTCTCAAGCGTCTTGATCGCTGTGCGCACTCGCTTTCTGTCACTGGCGGAGCGCGTACAGTGGATAGCATCGCCGACGTCGATTTGCGTTGGGGATTCAATGATATGTCCCATTTCAGTCGTGCTTTTAAGAAAAGGTTCGGCATGACACCGCGAGAGTGGCGAAAAGATGGAATTCCAAAAAGCCGGTAGTTGATACGTCGCTACATGAGGCGTTTTGTCAATATCATCCCCCTACCAACACTGCATACCTCACGGACTGCGCACCCTGATGGCCGGGTGTATTAAGCTTGGCGAGACAAATTCAGGTCGAAAGCGGTCTCAAGCCTATCGCCAAGTTCGAAGGCAATAATAAGAATAGGCCTACGAAATTGGCGTCGGCATTACGTTTCACGCTTGCGAACGGCTTCAGTCACAAATTCACAGAAGGCCCGAATTTGTTTCAGCCGATCAGTATTCTTAGAGTAATAGAGATATACTGGAGGATAGGTTATCCACGTTTCTTCGAGTACAGGGATCAATTTGTCGGAGTCGTTTTGCAATTTGCGTATAGGCGAGAATAGTCTACCTATACCTAAGCTATTGCGTATACCGTCGGCGATTACATCAATATCATTGGTAACAAGAGGCATTTGCGCGCATAATGTAACTCTGCCTTGAAGCACTAGCGGCGCCATACGGTTGGACGTTGTAAAACGATATCCTATGATGGGATGTTGCTCCAGTTCTTCTATCGTTTGAGGCATACCGTGCCGGGAGAGATACTCTGGTGACATATAGAGCCCCTCACGAACCGGCCCCGAGAGACGGCGAGCGACCATTCCCTCCTGCAGTCTATCGTAAAAGCGGATGCCAATGTCGTATCCTTCGCTAAGAAGATCGACGGTGCCGTCGTTAACCGAAATTTCTAGCGTGATGCCGGGATTACGGACGATGAATTGCGCGATAACTGGGGCAAGATACAATTTGTACGCAAATCGGGCGACTGTGATTCTGAGCGGGCCGGCGATTTCGCGGTTGAGGTCACGTATACTCGTGATTGCTTGTTGAAGGGCCATAAGCCCTGTCGAAGACGCCTCTAGTAGCGCTTGACCTGTCTCTGTAATGGCGAGCCGACGCGTTGTGCGGCGGAACAGCGTCGCTCCTACACTTTCCTCAAGCAGCTTGAGCGATTTGCTTACCGAAGGTGGCCCCATCGCAAGAGTCCGCGCAGCTTTTGTTAAGCTGCCTTCCCTCGCAATGGCGTGAAAGACAACCAGCTGATTGTAGGACGCATTATTCATGACCGCATTATTTCTTTTCGGGAAATAGTGTTTATACCCCGAAAAGCCTTAAAATAAAAGCACTCCTGATCCACCCTGTCGATGTAAATCGCTTTAGGTATGGAAGAGCTGTGTGCATGGCCAAGGTTTTAGTAATCTCAGGGCATCCGGATTTGGAAGCATCAGTTGCCAACAAAGCTATCCTCGACGCTTTTCAGAAGGCCGAGGGATTAGACATCGAAATTCGTGAGGTAAATACGGGCATTTTCGATGTTTCCGCCGAGCAAATGGCGCTTCTTGAGGCGGATATCGTTGTCTGGCAATTCCCATTCTTTTGGTATGCATTACCTTCTGGCATGAAGGCTTGGGTAGATAATGTTTTCACGTACGGGTTTGCTTTCGGAGCAGGTGGGGACAGGCTTTGGGGAAAAAAGCTCATACTGTCATTCACTACAGGCGCTCCGATGAAAGAATACGCCATTGACGGCGCTATGAATTACGAAATAGCCGCGTTTATACCGCCGCTTCGCCAGACTGCATTGTATTGCGGGATGTCATTTGAGGAGCCGATCATTACCACTGGGATGCACTATATCCCGGGTTTGAGCACTGAGGCCGATCGCGAGAGCATCAAGGCTCGAGCGCGCATGCACTCAGAGCGATTGGCCAAACTATGCCGGTCCTTCGGCTGATCACCTCGCGTCAATCCGAGATTGCCCGTCCAACGGGGGCAAAGGTTCGGCGTGGATTTCACAGCAAGAATAGCGCAGAACGACGGATCGTCCCCGATCGAGTGGAGTGACGACGACTTCACGGATCTGATTCCGTCTCCTGCCACGGAGTCAATGGATATGGAAAACCCAGCTTATTTCATAGCTGAAGTCGTTATCAACGATTCTGAGGGACTACAACCCTACCTCGACAAGGTCGAGGCAACGCTTGCGCCGTTTGACGCGAGACCACTCGCAAATACTAACGTTATTGCAGGTCTTGAAGGAGAAACGCCGGCTGGTCGTGTAGTCATTCTAGAATTTAAAGATATGGACTCGGCCCAGGCTTGGTATGGGTCGCCAGCTTATCAGAACATTATTGGCGCGAGGCTCGTGAGCGCGACCAGCCGAGTCTACATACTTGAGGGTCTCACTGCTTGAGGGACGTTACCCTTCTAAGGCTATCATCTCAAAAATCTGCATTGGAGACATATCGTGGCTACAGAATCATATATACCGCCTAGGGTAGCGCTTGGTACCTGGGCCTGGGGGGGATACGGGCGAGTCTGGAAATGGATATTTTGGTAGTACAATGGCAGGCTCCACCCTGGAGGACGTGGTCGCACATGCGTTTGCGGTCGGCCTGACTTTCTGGGATACCGCACTCGTTTACGGCATGGGCCGTTCCGAGAAAGTTGTGGGTGGGCTACTCAGAGGGCATGATCGGGCGAGTTACCAAGTTTCAACGAAGTTCAGGCCACAAGCTGCATCCCAATCCGAGACTGCGGTGAAGGAGATGCTAGAGCAGAGCCTTACAAACATCGGATGTGAAACGATCGACCTCTATTGGATTCACAACCCGGCAAACGTTGCGCTTTGGACGCCGCATCTTATTCCGTTGCTCGAAAGCGGCAAGATTAAGCATGTAGGCGTTTCGAACCACAACCTCGCTCAGATAAGGGAAGCCGACGCGATCCTCAGAGAAGCTGGCTTTCGGATCAGCGCTATCCAAAACCATTACAGCTTGCTCTACCGCAGTTCGGAGCGGGCCGGCCTGCTTGATTTCTGTCACAAGCACAAGATTGCATTTTTCTCATACATGGTGCTTGAGCAAGGAGCACTTACAGGAAATTATAGTCCTGAAAATCCGCTACCAGAGGGCAGCCAGCGAGCCAAAATCTACAATGCTCTTCTTCCGTACATAGCCAAGCGCTACGAAGCGAAAGCTGCGGACATTGCGGTCGCGTGGGCTATAGCCAAAGGAACGGTGCCGATTGTTGGAGTGACTAAAACATATCAAGTCGACAGCCTCGCCAAGGTCGCTGCGATCAATCTGTCAGCCTCAGAGATTGACCTGTTGGAGAAGCTCTCTGATGAAGCGGGGGTGGATACGCGCGGCTTCTGGGAAGAGGATATGCAGGTTCAAGGACAGTAATCTTCCTGCAAAGATGTTTGAAGTGAGGTCAATGAAATGATGCACAAGAAAGTAGCGCTCGTAACCGGCGCTAACAAGGGTATCGGCTTCGAAATTGCGAAGGCTTTAGCATCCAGGGGAATTAGTGTTTATATCGGTGCTCGCAGCGCCGAGAGGGGGTACAGGGCGGCGGCTGATTTGAGTGAGAGCGGGCTAGATGCACGGTTCGTGCAACTCGATGTTACCGATGATAAAATGATTGCTGCAGCCGCGGAGAAGATTGAGGCCGAGCACGGTGTACTGGATATTCTCGTAAATAATGCCGGGCTTATCGATCAGGCCGACGGACCTCCAAGCCAGGTTGGACTTGAGGTTCTCCGGCGTACGTTCGAGACTAACTTCTTCGGCGCGGTGTCGGTTTCAAGGGCGTTGCTCCCGCTCTTGCGTAGGTCACCGGCCGGGCGTGTTGTGAACGTATCCAGCGGGCTAGGCTCGCTGGCCCTGAATGAAGATCCAGAGTGGCCATTCGTTGATACAAAGCTGTTAGCTTATAATGCTTCCAAGGCTGCGCTAAACATGCTGACTGTGCAGATGGCCTGGGAACTGCGGAACACCGGGATCAAGGTTAACGCTTCGAACCCAAATTTTACCGATACTGATCTTGTTCCTGGACTGGAAGGTGGCCGTCCGGCGGTTGACGGCGCACGGACCTCCATCGACCTCGCGCTGCTTGCAGCTGAAGGACCAACGGGAGGCTTTTTCGAAGATGGTAAGCGCTTACCTTGGTGATTTTTTCATATCCTGCTTGGGAATAAGGGCTTAGGATCATCCGATCAGCAAATACTTCCTCGGTTCGTGGACAAATGTTGACAGTAACGTCCGTAAATGACTCAACGCTGCCTTTGGGAGGTGTGGTTGGGCGGGCGAATTGGGCTTTCGGACGAGGGATGGGCAATCATTAGAACGCTGCTTCCGCCTGAGGCGGGTCGTGGCTGCCAGAAGTGGTCCCCGTCTTTTGGACAGGGCGATAAGCTATAATCCGACCTGAGAGAGAACGGGTTTATGGGTGCGGTTACACGGAAGAGGTATCCGGGCGAGTTTAAGTCACGGGTTGCGCTGAAGGCGATCCGGGGCGAGCAGACACTGGCGGAACTGGGATCGCAACAAGGTGCGCATCAGACGATGATCGCCTAGTGGAAGCGTCAGGCAGTTGAGGGCATGGCGGGCATTTTCTCTTGCAAGGCGACACCGGAGACGGGGGCCAGTCCTGCAGATGTGGAGAAGCTTCACGCCAAGATCTAGCAGCTCATGATGGGACGTGATTTTTTGCGCGATGCCTCTGTTCGGTTGGGCGTGATCAGAGGCGGTCCGTGCGTTGCTGCGCGCTACGAAAGATGTCCGGTCGTGTTCATCTCGGCGTGCTGCAAGCGTTATCTTCTGGCTGTGAACTCTGATCCAGACCAGGCTGCTGATGTTTTCACGATGTGCTGATTTGTTTCCTTTGGGCAAAGAGCAGCGTCAGCACGAAAACGCCAACACCCATAACGGCGCTGATCACCGAAGCCTCCGGCCCGAAGCTGCCGCCCGTAATCCAGGTTGGAGCATCTGGATTGAAGTGCGCAGCCATAAGGCTGCCCTCCCCTGTCATGCCCGATACGGGAGCGCCAAAGACAGCGCCGAGTGTGAAATTCCACCCTGCATGAACGCCTATGCTCATCCAGATCCGGTTCGTTGCGATATAAAAACCTGATAAAAGGAGTCCCGCCTCTATCGATATGGCGGCTGAAGAAAGGATGGTCGCGCCGGGATTATGCAAATGGGCCGCGCCGAACAGGGCCGCTGAAACCACAACTCCGGTTCTGATGCCGAATGCACAGGACAACAACCGGAAGATGATCAGGCGGGCCAGTAGCTCTTCCAGGAACCCGGTGCCCAGCGTCTCGCGAATGTCATGAGCCCAATCGGTCCATGTCGCTGCCTGAAACGAGACATCTCCAAGAGCCAGCAGCACGAGCATGACCGAGGCCGTAATGCCCCCGCCTATGAGAATGCCCAGCGGGAGCTCGAGGATGGCAGGCCTCAGCGCCAGCTCAGAAACCGGTCGCTTCTCGAGCCTGCGCACCAACAACACATAAGTGCCGTAGGCCAACGCCACAGTCACGAATGCAGCACTGATGATGACCGTCGGACTGGTCGTCAGTTTTTCACGGATGATCGACTGCAGGCTCAGCTCGATAACGGTCACGACCAACATCGCAAGCATCCAACCCAGAATGCGTGCAATATGCCAGCGGCCAGGTGCGATGACCCCGCTCGTCTGGGTCAAGGCGTGAAAGGAATTCAAGACGTCTCTCTCCGCAGATGGCTATTGAGGGGTAACCGTTTCATTGACTGCCGGAATTGTCGCCCAGAGCCGTAGGGGTGCTGACGGCTTCGCGCAGTTGGTCGATCCGGTTGCGCAAGTCCCGCAGTTCGGTGATCGACAGACCGGTCGCCGCCAGGACGCAGGCCGGGATCGTCTCGGCCTGCACGCGCAAGGCCCGACCAGCCTCCGTCAGACGCACGCGCACCTGCCGCTCGTCCTTCTGGTCCCGGGCACGCTCGACCAAGCCGGCGCCTTCCAGTCGCTTGAGCAAAGGTGTCAGGGTGGAGCTGACTAGAAGGAGTTTAGACCCGATCTCGCCAACGAGCTTGCCGTCGCTGCCCCACAGGACCGTCATCACCAGATATTGCGGATAGGTGAGTCCCAGCGGTTCCAGTAGCGGCTGATACAGCCGATTGAAGGCATGACTCGCGGCGTAAAGCGAGAAACACACGAAATTCGACAGATCGGGTGCGGATAGGTCCTCGGGCATATCGTCCTCCATAGCACCACTCATTATATCGCGCAATATTTAATCGCCGACGATTTTTTTTGCATGGGAGCCATGCATTTAGAACGTTTTCACGACTATATCGTGCGCGATATATTGTATTGCACAGACCGATCGCGGCCTGACCGATACGGAGTAATCCATCATGAAACGCCTTGCCCCATCCATCGCCCTGGCCACCGCCCTCGCCGCCTCGCCGGCGCTCGCGGCCCCTGTGCTGGAGCCCACGACCCAGCATTTCCTTGACGGCTTGGCCGCGGCCCACGTCCCCGCCATCCCCTCGCTTTCGCCGCACGACGCCCGCGCGCTACTGGACGGCGCGCAAGGGTCGGTGAAGGTCTCTGCCCCCTTCGCCCGGATCACAGATCGCGTGCTGCCCATCGGCCCGACCGGCAGCACGCGCGTTCGTGTCTATCGCCCGGCCAACGTCACCAACCACGGCCCGGCTATCGTTTATTACCATGGTGCGGGCTGGGTGATGGGCGGCCCAGCGAGCCATGACCGCCTCGTGCGCGATCTGGCGGCGGGTAGCGGTGCGGTGGTGATCTTCGTCGATTACGAACGCTCGCCCGAAACGCGCTACCCGACCGCGATCGAACAGGATTATGCGGTTCTAACGTATGTTGCCCAACATGCGGTCGAATTCGGTATCGATCCGGCCCGCATTGCAATCGCCGGAGACAGCGTCGGCGGCAACATGGTGGCTGTCGTCTCTGCCCTGGTGGCCGAACGGCATGGACCCAAACCCGTGGCGCAGCTGCTCTTCTATCCGGTGACCGATGCCGCGATGAACGATAGATCCTATCGGGAATTTTCCAATGGTCCCTGGCTGACGGCGAAGGCAATGGACTATTTCTGGGACCAGTATTTGACCACTGGCACGGACCGCGCTCAGCCGCATGTCTCGCCACTGAATACACCGTATTCCATCCTGCACGGGCAAGCACCTGCCCTGGTCATCACAGATGAAAACGATGTTCTGCGTGACGAGGGGGAGGCTTATGCTCGCCGTCTGATCGAAGCTGGCGTGCCAGTTACGACGACGCGCTATGATGCGACGATCCATGATTTCGTAATGCTCAATGCGCTCGCCAGAACTCCGGCGGCTACCGCCGCTATCGCTCAAGCGACCCACTTCCTGCGCGATGCCTTTGCGAAGGTAAATTAAGCGCTTACCCCCAGGGATGGAGTGCCTCTAATGAGCAGTGGCGCTCCAGTCTCACCCTGTTCGTATCTTATTGCGAGCTACTCAGGCATTTACCAGAACCCCACGGGCCTCGCGGCGCAGAGCCTGGGGGGATTGGCCGTATTGCCGCATGAAGGCTTCGCGCATGCGGCGCAGATCGGAAAAGCCAGTTTCCTGCGCTACGGCATCTAACCCATGCCTGGTGCTGTCCAACAGGAGCCGAGCCGCTTCGAGACGGAGAAGTTCGATCGCCTTCGCGGGCGATCGGCCTGTCTCGGCCTGGAATGCGCGGCTAAACTGGCGCGGGGACAGTGCTGCAACGTCGGCAAGTTCCTCGATCGTTAGCGGATTGGCGAGATGGCTCTTGGCGTAAATCAGGACCTTTTGAATGCGATCGCTGCTCGCCGCGAGATCCAGGAGCTCAGAATGCTGGGACTGCCCACCTGCGCGCCGGTGATGCATCACCATACGGCGCGCGACGGCACCGGCTACATCAGCGCCCAGATCCTTCTCAACAAGCGCCACGGCCATATCCAATCCAGCGGTCAAACCGGCGGATGTCCAGACGGAGCCCTGATTGATGAAAATGCGATCCCCCTCGACGATGATTTGTGAGAAGCAGTCCCGCATATGTTGGGCATAGGCCCAGTGCGTTGTGGCACGCTGGCCGTCAAGAAGCCCGAGTTGGGCGACGAGGAACGATCCCGTGCAGACGCCGGCCACTCGCCTTGCCTCTCTCGCGGCCCGCCCTAGAACGGCGAGCGACGCATCGTCCTGCATTGGCGGCGGCGTCATACCGGCCATGAGCAGGAGGGTGTCGATCGGTCCTGATTCTGACAAAGCGACGGTTGGAACGTCCAGCCCACTAGAGGATTTTACAGGACCGCCAACCACTGAGTAGATGCCGAGCGAATAGAATTCTTCGCCTAATATCGTGTTCGCCAGCTCGAAAGCCGCCTGCACTCCAAGGGCGAGGAATTGAAAATGAGAGGTCAGAACCATAGCGACGTGGGGCATGACAGCTCCGTCAGGCATGTCCGAAAAACGTAAGTTATCCGTCATTTCGGAGCCGGTCCAGAGAGCGCATTAAAAGGGGGTCAACACCGATTAAAAGGTAGGACTTCCAATGACCCAGAACACTCTCGGCACGGCCCTCGTTACCGGCGCCTCCAGCGGTATCGGCGCGATCTACGCGGACCGTCTCGCCAGTCGCGGCTATGATCTGATCCTTGTCGCACGCAACAAGGAAAAACTGCAGCATCTCGCTGCCCATATCACGGACCGGACCGGTCGCGCTGTAGAGGTAGTCGACGCCGATCTAGGCCGCTCCGCCGATGTAAAGCGGGTCGAGGACGTCCTTCGCCGCGACGCAAGCGTGACCCTGCTGGTCAATAATGCGGGCATCGGCACGCACACGACGCTGCTCGACAGTGACGCGGATCGTATGGAGGCGATGATCCAGCTGAACGTGACGGCACTGATGCGCCTTACCTACGCTGTCGTTCCAGGGTTCGTAGTGCGCGGCAAGGGTGCGATCATCAACATTGCTTCGATTGTGGCGGTCGCCCCCGAGGCACTGAACGGGGTCTATGGTGGAACGAAAGCCTTCGTCCAAGCCTTCTCGACCTCCCTGAACCACGAACTGGCCGATAAGGGCATTCGTGTCCAAGCGGTCCTGCCGGGTGCCACGGCGACGGAATTCTGGAACGTCGGCGGCCTCGGGATCGACAATCTGCCGACCGAGATCGTCATGCGGGCCGAGGACATGGTGGACGCGGCTCTGGTCGGTTTTGACCGCGGCGAAAAGACGACGATCCCGGCGCTCGACGATGCCGGATTATGGAACGCATACGAGAGCGCCCGCCACGCACTGAGGCCGCATCTTTCGTCCCGCGCGCCCGCCACCCGCTTTGGCATTGTGTCGACACACTGATCCAGCGAACTCCCAAGAAGGAAACCGTGTCATGAAACTTACAGGCAACACTATCTTCATCACCGGCGGCACCAGCGGCATCGGTCGGGGTCTCGCCGAGGCCCTGCACAAGCTGGGTAATCAGATCATCATCTCTGGCCGTCGCCGTGCATTGCTGGACGAGGTGATTTCGCTCAATCCGGGCATGGCCGCGATAGAGCTGGATATCAACAGCCCCGCCAGCATCGCCCAGGCCGCTGAAACGCTCATCCGCGATTATCCGGCAACCAACGTCCTGCTCAATAATGCCGGCATCATGCCGTTCGACGACGCCTCGACGACGATCGACGATGCGAGCGCCGTCGCGGTGATCACCACCAACCTGCTCGGCTCCATCCGTATGACGTCGGCTCTTATCGAGCATCTCAAGACAAAAGAGGAGGCGACTGTGCTATATACGACGAGCGTGCTGGCGTTCGTGCCGATCTCGACCAATGCCGTCTATTCGGCGACGAAGGCAGCGCTCCATTCCTTTGCCCTGTCCCAGCGCTTCCAGCTTCGTCATACAAACGTGCGTGTACAGGAGATTGCCCCGCCATGGGTGGACACCGACCTGATCCACAAAGGCGGCGACCCGCGCGCGATGCCGCTGGACACGTTCATCGAACAAACCATCTCAGCTCTCGGAAGCGATGATCCGGAAGTATTCGTCGAGGCGATCAGACCTCTGCGTGACAACCCGGGCGTCAACGAGCACGGCCTCGTCAATGCGTTCAATCAGAGCATTGCCGATAACCCGATCCCGACCGGCAACTGATCGCTCTATCGGCGCCGCGGCTCTTGAAGACGAGCTGCTTTGATCCACGCCCACCTCATCCTGACAGAGGCTGACCATGAATATCGTCGTCGTAAACCCGGCATTCGACATGGCGGCCATTCGTCAGAACGACCTTTGGGGTCATCTTCGGCGCGTGGGCGGGATCGGCACTCAGCTTCTTCAAAATTCTACTGGAGTGCCGATCCCGCCTCCCGAAATCATCTGGTCGACTGTGAGAATTCTCGTCGGCGCGATGCGACGGGATGAGGGGCGCCAGGCGCCCTGACCAATCAGGTTCATCTCGACGAATCCTTTCAAAAGCGTGGTCGGCAGAGGCCACGCGTCGTGGAGCGGCAAACATGACAAGGACTTTTGAGACGGCACCGACACAGATTATTGCCGTCGGCGCGATTAAATTTGCTTACCGGGCACTTGGTCGCAGCAAGGGGCGTCCGCTTGTCCTGCTTCAGCATTTCACGGGAACCATGGATGCGTGGGACCCCGGCTTGGTCAACGCGCTTGCCGACAGCCGACCCGTAATCGTGTTCGACAACGCGGGGATCGGCACATCGACCGGCACGGTGCCTGACACCATCGACCAGATGTCGACGGACGCGGAGGATTTCATCATCGCACTTGGCTTCGGCGAGGTCGATCTACTCGGCTTTTCGCTCGGCGGTTTTATCGCCCAAGTCATTGCTGCCCGGGATCGCGTGGCGGTGCGCAAGCTCATCATCGTCGGCTCGGCTCCCAAGGGCGGTGTGCAGCATCTACTTAAGGTTGTGGAGGAGGCATTGGCCCTCGGCGCGCGCGACGTGCGCCTGCCGTTATTCTTCACGCCGAATACAGCCAGTCAGCGAGCTGGCATCGCGTTCATTGAGCGCACTGAGGCGCGCAAGGACAGCCGTGACCCCGACAGCGGCGAGAACGTCAGCAATCCGCAGGCGTCCGCGATCATCGGGTGGTGCGCCGAACAGGATGATGACGCACTGCTCAAGACGATCACGCAACCGGCACTCATCGTTCATGGCAGTTGCGACACGATGTTTCCTGTCATCAACGCCTATCAGATGTCCAGCCGAATGACCGACGCGACACTCGTTATCTACCCGGACTCCGGGCACGGCGCCTTGTTCCAGTACCCCGATACCTTCGCCGCCCACGTCCAGATTTTCCTGGGGGCCTGAACACTTTCAGCCGATTGAAAGGATGTCCCGATGGACACGCTTGCACAAAAGATCATTGAGGCTCATGGCGGCCTTAACACCTGGAACCGGTACACCAGCCTGACGGCCCACCTCGCCCAGGGTGGTGCACTCTGGGGGCTTAAGGGCCATGCGGGCCTGCTTGACGATACGAATGTGACCGTTGGGCTCGGCACTGAGTGGGCCTCGCATCATCCGTTCGGACCGGCCCGCCGGACGACGCTGTTCCAGCCAAACAGGGTCGATATCAAGGACGACTTGGGCAAGGTGACGGAAATCCTGGACGCACCCCGATCCTCGTTTGCCGGTCACACGCTCGAAACGCCGTGGACGGAACCGCAGCTCGCCTATTTCGCCGGCATCGCGATGTGGACCTACTTCAACGTACCATTCCTTTTGGGGGCTCCCGGCGTCGTAGTGGAACGTCTGGAGGACTGGCAGGAGCAGGGTGAGACCTGGAAGCGCCTGCGCGTGACCTTTCCGCCAGGGATC
>NZ_PNQZ01000052.1 GCF_003994335.1 Asaia sp. W19 | reverse complement strand
GTGGCGCGCAGGGTCTGCCCAAGCGCCGCCAGATGGGCCTCTTCGGACTCAGCCATGCTGCCCATTTTGTAGATGGCCGCACCGGCCCCAACGGCAAGGGCCGCAATGCCGACCGGACCGGTCAGGAGCCCGCCCACGATACGCATGGCATTGCCAAAGCCGCCCATGACCGTGACCATGTTCGGCACCTGGTAGAACGCAGCTTTCATGGCGCCACCACCGGCAAGCACCTGGTCGGCGAATTTATGCGCCTCACCGGCCAGGATACCGATCTGATAACTGGACAGCCGTGCGGCCGTCGCGCCCTCGGCCAAAGCGGCATTATGCTGCCTGCTGGCTCCTGTTGCGGCGTCGAATTTCTCTTTCTGCGCTCCGGCCGATCTGGCGATCCCCGCCAGAGATCCGGCATATTGCTCCTGCGTGATTTCACCGGCCGCGAGGGATTTCTGCAGCGCCTCGATATTGGCCGTGCGCTGGCGGATCTCGCTGCTCAGCTTGGCCTCTGCGCGCGTCGTCTCGTCGAACTGCCTGGCTACCGATGCACCGTTACGACCGAGCCTTGTAACCTTGCTGTCTGCCGCCTCTGCCGCATCGCCCAGCTTGATCAGGGACGCCGCATCGTCCTGCGCTTTTGCAAGATTGCTCTGAAAGGCAATGTAAAGCTCAGAATAGGTCGTCGCCATGGTCGTGATCTCGCTTATTCTCTTGGGCGAATTTCCAGCGCCGGATAAGTCATGAGGGTACCCGCCCGCGTCCTGCGCTCACCTGATGCGCCGCGCAGGAGATAGGGGGCCTGGGGGGCAATGCCGCCGCCCAGCCGGACGAAGAGCTTGCCGAAATTAAGGGTAGGAAACCGGCGCATCAGGCCCTGACGCACACGCTCGATCTGATTGCGCCGGATCCGCGGCTCGAGCGCGCCGGTTTCGATCTTCCGCGCGTAGGGAAGCGGGTTGACGATCAGGATCGTGGCACTAGCTGGCAGATCCTTGAGAGGCTGCTTCCAGAGCTTGTCATCGCAGAGGACCACCCATGAATCACGGAACTTTCCGCTCCGGGTGGGCGATGTCGACCGGCACAGGTCGAGCCCTGCTTGCACAGCCTCCCCGGTGAGATTGAAGCGATAGAGAATGGCCCCATCCAGACGCACACTGATTTCGGGCGCATCCGCCTTGCCATCCACATAGCGCCGCCAGCTGGGCGGCGCCTCACCGCGAGCGATCAGCTCATCTCGCGCAGCGATCGCCCTGCGCGCCATTTCGGCACGCAAGGCCTCGGGCGAGAGCGTGCGATCGACAAAAAGCCGCAGCGACCGGCTGAAGGTTTCGGCTCTGGCCATGGGTCATCCCTTGAGGAATTCAGCGATGCTGGCTGTGATCTGCTCATTTCTGTGCCGCAGGAACACGGCATCGAGCGCCCTGACCTGAGCGATCAGCCAGGACGTATCCTCTTGCGTGACGGCATTGGCCTGACACCAGAGCGCGAGCGCACTCCAGGTGATTCCTGTCGGGCGGGACACGCCCCGGATCTTGCCCATAGCGGCCCCGATCAGATCGAAAGACCAGACGCGGTCATGTTCCAGATCGTGCCAGCACCTCCAGGGGCGTTCCAGAGCAGCAGGAAGTACTGGCTTTTCCGCCAGCAGAACCTCCCTGATTTCCGGCGCTTCATCCGGCCGAGAAACGGGCTGAACTGAAGTTCCCAGGCCAATGCCTCCGTCAGTTTCCCACGGCTTCCTCATGCTCGCGGGCGCGATCGTCACCCACACGGGCTGCCGCCGAAATAGCGAGCGCGATCAACATCGGCTGATCACCAGCAGAGAGCATCGTTCGAAACTCATCCAACGTAACCTCCCTTCCGTCATCATGGAGCAGCCCCTGCACACCGATCACGCAGTGATCGGCAATGGCCTGCCCCTGCGCCAGATCGTCTTCGGTAGGAGGCAGGTTCTCGGGTCCATAACTCAGACCGCCGGGCTTTTGCCCACGGTTGAGCTTGCGGGCGGCCGCCATTTTCAGATCATGGAGCGCATCACGATATCTCGGGGTAAACCCGCGTGTGGTGATCTCGAACGTGTTGCCGAGCGGGCCGACCTCGATGGTTTCGCCCTCGCGCATACGGTCGGCATTGCGGGAGAAAGCAGAGAGTTTTGCCATGGGGAAAATTCCTTAGCGTTTGGATCAATAGGTTTGGAGACTAGGGCGCGCGCCTGCGCGCGAGTTTACGCGCCAGCGGCAGCTGAAGGCTTGAAACGCCGGATCGCGAATGTGCCACCGCCAGGCTGCGGATTACCCTCGATGTCAAAACTCGCGATCACAGACTGATTTTTACCGCCCGCATTGATCTGGGGATTTTGCAGCGAGGCGTTGAGGAACCGCAGATCGTAGCCCTGGCCGAGGCCATCGCGCACCGTTGCGGCGATCTCGCCCTGCTGGCCATTGATGAACCGGTCATACAGCTCGTAATTGCGGAACAGGATCTGGAGCCGCCCTGTGGCCAGGAGTTCACCAGGCCGGATGCCGCAGGCATCGGCATGGCCCATGCCGTAATCGGCATCTGCGCCGTTGCGCTGCAGCGTGACCTCGAATTGCCGCACGCATCCCTCAGGCGCGACACCGCCGATCGTCAGCCCTGCGAAGCCTTTGACCGTATCCAAAACTGTGCCGTCTGGTGCCGGGAGCAGGCTCGCAGCCGGGGAAGTGCCCTGACGATGTTCGCCCTTGAACATGAGGTCGAAAGAGGTCTGCGCGAAGCCGCCCTGATTGAAGCTGAGCTGCGCCTGGCGAATAAAACCGCCATTGCGCACAAGCCAGGCCTCACCGAGCCGTTCGATAAACGTCCAGCATTTGACCAAACCGCCGTTTCTCAGTCCGTCATCGGTCCAGTCAGCCCCCATGACGCCTGCCAGCAGATCGTCATAGGTGCCAAAGGAGAGCGCTCCGGAGAGGCTTCCCGACACGTTGACCTGTGTTGTGACCGCCTGGGCCGCTTCGGGAGTATCGTTGATTTCTTCGGGGCGGTTCCGCTGGAACTGCTGGCGAAAGCTCTCACCGGTAAAGCGCGCCGCTTGATATGCTCCGGTCGGGGGAACGCTGAATTGCTCTTCGAAGGCGAAGGCGATCCGCGCGTCATTCGTCTGGTACGCTGCCGCGTAATTCTTGGTGGCACCTGCAAAGGCCATGGATTCGATTCCCCATAAAAAAAGCCGCACAAGGCGGCGGGTTCAGCTCTCGAACTGCGTAACGAGGTGGCCGTCAGACAGTGACACCGTATCGGGCACACCAGCGACGCAGCAGCGCAGCGACTTCGCTCATCTCGCCATCCGAGAGGGGCACATTCCAGATGAGGGATACTGCGTGATGCACCTCGCCGCGCTGGGCCACGGTGTTATCCGCATTGGGCTGCGATCCGATTTCGAGGGCTGTCGACGAGACGGTGTCAAGACCGGGGCCGGTGCGGACCTGCGAGGCGTTCCAGGTCAATGCCTGCACAAGCCCCTCGACCTGCGCGCCCTGCCGCCGACAGCGCAGCGCATAAAGGCCCCACTTCGTCATGTCTCCTGTGCGCGGCGGCGTCGTATTCCAGGCGATCGGAGGTGAGCCGGGAATGCGAGCCCGTATTGCGCCCTCCGGCGCAGTAGCAGCAGTCAGGACCATCATGAAATCACCCATCCCGACTCCATAAGCCCCCATCACGGCGCCGTCGGTCACCAGCCCGGCACCTCCCTGGTTCTCGGGCGGGACCGGCATCCGGACAACGGCGAAAATCGTCATTTCGCGTGGCTCCAGAATATTTGTCTTGAGATAATTGCTTCCTCCCCTGGTCGCCATATAGGGGAGCGCATTCCCAAGCACCCCCGGGTGCAGTTCGGGGGCTCCTACGACCAGCGGCAGGCTGCCACCCACCGACATATTGCTGTTGACCGCATCCCCCGTAAAAAATGAGGCAAAGACCGGCTGATGTGCCGTTGGCGCGATCCATCCCCTCCCTGACGCGCTGGCGTCGGTATTGCCCAATATCAGTCTAGCCATCCGCTCGGCTCCTAAAGGTATTTGTTGAGAGATTGCCCCACGAGGGATGCCAGGAAACGCACGCCGGTTTCCGTGGGGTGTGTCGTGTCCCAGAACAGCAATTTGTCGCTGCGATTGGCGATCGGCCCTGTGCCCCACGGATCGATGAAGCAGTCTGCATCGATATCCCCGGTCAGGATTGCGGCATGCAGGCGATCATTCAGGGCGCGATTATACTGGCCGATCATGAGCAGCCTGCTGTAACCCGCCTTTCTCAATCTGGCGTGTATTGCCTTGTTCTCGGCGACGATCTGATCGATGCTGACGCCCGTATTGATGTCATTATTGCCGAGCCAGGTGATCGCATAAGCGGTGCGGGCCTGTCCGATATCGGCGCAGACATTTTCAATCGTGTAACGCAGAAAATCCTGCGCTTTCGAGCCTGGAACGGCCCAGTTCCTGACCGAGAGCGGGCGGCTGAGATACTCGGCGAGCATCTGCGGCCAGCACCAGCCATCAAGGTTCAGAAAGCCTTGTGTCGTGCTGGAGCCGATGCAGTCGAGGCGATCGCGCAGCTGCGGGGCCATGGCTTCCGTCGCTGCCGCATTGCCCATGACCTGCTCGATTTCGGCATCCCCTAGCGATCGACGCAGGATCGCGACACTCGCCAGCATCATGCCGCAGCTTTTGCCGCTCTGGGCAACTGTGCCCCCCAGGCCGCCCCCGGTCAGCGTCTTTGCCGCAAACCCTGCAGGCAGATCGATTGTGGATCTCTGGGGGCGTGGCGCAAGGATATCGAGCGTTGCACGACTATCGGGGTCCAGGCGCAGCACTGTTACGCCGTGAGACACGTCAGGCGTCAGGCTCGATTGCCCGATGACCGCGTGAGGATCTTTGCCAGCGAGCGAGAAACGCCCGCTCTCATTACCGGCGCCACCGACAAGGGCAATGCAACTGTCGTTAGTTTCGCCAAGTGAGAACGCCTGGTAGGGCCGAGATGTCGGGCTGTTGATGGTCGCAAACGAGCCGGTCGTGATAACCGTTACGGCCGAGGCCGCAAGCGCCAGGGTTGAGGGAAACCGCAGCACCTGCGGGGGGTAAGGGTCCGTCGACCATGATATGAGGCACTCACCATTGTGATATCGGGCGCAGAGATGCGGGTTGCGCTCGGGCAGGATTTCCCCGGTTTCAGCCTTGTAACCGAGCGACGTCGCATGATTGTCATGCCCGCTCTGATCATAGATCCGCACAACATTGATATTGCCTTTCGCTGCGGACATTGCCGCCGAAAGATCGTCTGCATTGAGATGACCGCGCTCGTCCTGATGCAGGGTGACTAGCCTCGTTCCCCCTGCGACATCGATAGCCACATCGAGCAGCGGCCCACGATAAGACGATTTGAGACGCCTCACGCCATAGAGCGCAGCCACGTCATCCGCGAAAAGGTCGCCGATGCGCGCAGGGATCGTGTCGATCCGTCTCCAGATGGCGCAATCCTTGTCGGGATAGGCCATACGCCAGCAAGTGCCACGAGCCTGCCAAAGATCGCCAGGTAAAAAGCCCTTGCTCGCGTCGTCAGTGTACTTCGGATCGCGCACACGTAGCGATCTGGCGTCATCGCTGGGGGTATCCGCCACAGAGGCCTGCGCCTCATACGGCCGCCAAATCACGAAACCAAAATCATCGGTCACGGCGAAAGAGGGCTGGCGATCATCGAGCAGCTTGAGCGCACCTGCGCGCACGGCACCGTCCATGATCCCGATAGCAGGCGTATTGCTCGGGTCGGAGCGATAGGAACCATCCCCGCCCAGGTGGCAGAGCAGGAAGCCATTGGCATCCAGCACGGTCAGCCCTGTCGGAGCGCCGTCATCGATAAGCTGTACCGCCCCGGCCTTGATGCCCTCAGGAAGCAGGCCAAAAGCTGCAGCAGGGCCATTTGCACTTCTGTATGAGCCATCTGCACCGATCGAGGCCAACAGGAAACCGCATTCATCCGTGATGTTGAGGACGGCATCACCTGCCATATCGAGCAGTTTGATCGCCCCGGCCGCAACACCGCCTTCGGTAAGCCCGAAGCGGGGGGCCTCAGCGACGCTGCTTGTAAATGATCCATCGGTGCCGATAACGGCAATGACATGGCCGACATCGTCGGTGAGTTCCAGCGCCGCACGCGCACTGCCATCCTGGATTGTCAGGGAGCCCGCGCTCACAGCCCCGAGGGAGCGAATAGTCTGCGCGACAGCTGCCCACGCGGCGCGGGCGTAGTAAATCCATGCGCCGTTTCGATACCAGGCGGCGTCCCCTTCATGCCATTCTTTCTGGCCATTGATATCGGTCGAACCCGCTTTCGAGACGACCCAGAGATCGCCCTCATGCGGATCGGACGCAAGCAGATCCGGCGTATTGGTTGCCGCGTCCCAATAGCCCCGGAAAACGAGTGGCGCCGAGCCTGCAAGCCCAGCCGTGATCATGACCTTGGCCGCAGCGACTTCCGAAGCAACCCCGCCGACTGCCAGTTGAGCCGACAGTGCTGCGCTCTCTGTTCGGGCAGCGGCCTTGCCAGCGACCTGCGCCTCGTAATCGGCGGCATCGATATGGAGCAATGTCGGATCCCCACCGATCCTGCGCGAAAGCGCGATCGCATCTCCCTGACGTGTCTGTCCGACGCGGGGCGATGCGCTGATTTCCTGTGTCATGACACCTCAAGGAGATATTGTTTGGTTGTTGTTGAGTATTGGTTCTTGGTTGACCGCTATGAGTTGGTAACCATCAGGCTGGATCATCGAAACCGAAATCGATCCGCCTGATACGCTGCCCGGTTGTGCCTCGATATCGAATGCCGCCATGAGAACTGTGCCCCGCCCACTCGCATTGACGTGGGGATTGGAGATCACCGCCTTGGGAAACGCGATGGCGTAGCCGTAACCGTCCCGGTCTATGACCGAGAGCGAGAGGGGGCCGACCGCAGACGACAGAAGCGCTTCATAAGCGTCATGCCCGCGCAGCATGACCTCGATGCTTGCTGAGGCCGAAAACAGGCCCAAACGAACGTCATGGGCAAAAGGTGATCCTGCGCCAAAATCGAGAGTCGCCCCACTCCTGCCGAGGGTGAGCGAGATACTGCGCACCACACCGGGACTGATCAGTCCATGCAGCGTGAGATCGAGACGCGCCTCACTCGAACACAGCGCCGCCCGTGAGGGCGGCGGATCATCTGGTGCCGCAGCGTCTTCGGAGATGACGCTCTCCCGGGCATAGATCACCTCGCAACTGACTTCCACGAACCCACCCTGTGAAACGGTCAGGGTAAGACTGCGGATGACCATTCCCTTGCGATAGAGCCATCCTTCACCAAGACGCTGCCGCAACGCCCAGCTGTGACGCGTCGTGCCATTGGTGATCGAACCCTTTCGCCAGGAACTGCCTAGTGCGCCTGCAAGTAGCAAATCCAGGCTGCCAAACGAAAGCAGGCCCTTGAGCGTGCCGCTTCCGTTAATCTGACTCGTGACACCGGGCGCACGTACCGCCTGGGGATTGCGCTCATCCGGATAAGCGCGCTCCTGAGAGAGTGCGAGACTGACCCCAGAAAGGCGCAATCGCTGAAAAACTGATGACGGCAATTCGCCATAAGCTGGCTCAGGAGCGATCGCGAAAGACGAGCGATCGCACAAAAGACCGGCAGCCCATCCGGCAGTCTGACGCGTCTCGCTCATAATGGCCGTTCTATCCTGTCCTGATAGCGGTAGCGGATCATGAGGCTCATGCTGATCCAGTTCCCGGTCGTGTCGGAATCGGGCGGATACAGACTTTGCCCGTCGTAATAGAGGCCCTCGGGCCAGGGCGCCGCCTCGACCAAGGGCGCCCGAAACGCGGTGCTCATGGCCTTGCAATAGGTCAGGGCATCAGGGGTCGAGATCCGGCCCACACGCATGGTCAGATACAGCGCGATCTCGCCTTCCTCTTCCATGGCGGTTTCGCCCAGGCCGAGCCGGTCGGATCGGCTGGCCTGGGCTTCCATGCGCCAATGAAGCGGCGGACGATCTTCCTGTGTCTGCTTCAGCACGTCGACCAGCGGAATCTCCTGTTCTTCCGCGACGAGCTGGGCGCGGGCAAAGGCGTCATTCCAGACGGTTTCAGACAGCATTAGGAGCCTCCCGAAGCGATCAGCGACCAGCCACAGAGTGTGCCCCGGTCGTAAACCGGGCTGGCATCGGTCAGGGTGTAGGTTCTCGGCCCATCACGCAGCTGGTCGCCCTTGCGGGGCGTATAGCCGGAGCGGTTTGTCTCATCGGCGGTGATCTGGGCCAGGAGCGGGGCCTTGCCCACACCCTCGGCCAGCTGGGCGACCTGGGGTGGCGGGGCGTAACTCTGGACCGTCAGGCTTGCGCTCAGATCGGCCCGACTCAGCACCATGACCCGCCCGGCGCGCTGGATCTGCCTCCTGCGTCGGCTGGCGCCCACGCTCATGACAGGCCTGCCTGAGCGTAGCGGGCGAGGATGGCGGCGGCGTCGGGCGGCAGACCGCCCAGGCTTGCATCGGGCGTGGCCCAGCTGCTCGTGCCCACACCCTGCTCGCTTTCCGAACGCAGGAGCGGATCGCCGCGCTGCGTCGTGTAGAACAGCGCACGGGCCGTTGAGAGCGTGGCGGCGCGGATATCGGCGGGCACGGTCGCGGCCAGAGCATTGCCCTGTACGTCTTTCATACCCGGCACGATCCAGCCACCTCGATAGGTCACGCGGTAGCACCCCGGCCACCACCAGGCTCCCTGCAGGAGCGACGGGCAGAGCAGGCCGGACAATGCGCCGGATTCCCAGCCATCCGGCCCGGGATCGAGGGCGAAACCGTCCTGCGTCACGTCGCCGATCGAGATCAGCGGCGTGACGGCCAGGGCGAGAGACAGGCGGCGCTCGCCATCCCCGACGCGCAGGGTCTGGCGATACAGACCCGCCAGGACCGGGCGACCCAGCGTGGCCTGAACGAGCGCCGTGGCCTGGGCCAGATACTCGCTCAGCGCCGGGTCGCTGATCTGAGCGGCAGGCTCGCCCGACAGCTGCTCGCGCAATGCGGCGAGCGAAGCCAGAGCGAGCCCCTGGGCGGGACTTTCGAGGATGGTGAGCGTCATAACGGCCCCCCCGATCAGCTGCCAGTGGCAGCGGCAGCGAACGTGCCCTTGATCAGCGCCTGCGGGCGATAGACGGCGAGCGCCAGGCGTTCCTCGGCCAGGATCGTGACCATGTTCTTGACGAAGTTGTCGCGGTCCTCGGTCGAGATCGTGACCGTGGCATCCTCACGGTCGAAAATCTGCGCCGCATAGGCAAAGGCGCCGGTCAGGAAGTTGCCCGCCTTCATGCTCAGGCTTTCAGCCACCGGCAGGCCCCAAAGCACCGGCCCTGCAAGCCCGGTCGGGTTGGCGAAGATATAACGGCCCTGCGTATCCTTGGTCATCTCGATCGATGTCCAGTCGGTCGGGTTCAGCACATGCCCGGTTGCGGGCAGTTCGGCCATGGTCGCCTGCAGCTGGGCCAGACGCAGCCGGTCGATCATGGTCTCGGTCTTGACGTTTACGCCTGCGGGCTGGGCGTAAGCCGCGGCCTGATTCATCAGCCCGTTGAGGTTCTGACCCGTGCCGTCACCATTGAGCAGTTGATCCTCTTCCTTGAAGGCCAGACCGTAACACAGGCGACCATCCACATAACTCGCCAGCATCGGGGCATCGGCCAGGATCTGCTTTGAGGCCATGACGAAATGCGCAATGGTTTTGACGCCGAGCGTCACCAGATCGAATTTGAGTTCGGATTGCGGCTTGTTGGCGCTCGGATTTTCGGCCACCGGGGCGGCGCTGTTGGTGAACAGCGTTTCGCGCACGTAGTCGATTGCGCCCGATTGCGTGGTGCCGGGAATGAGCAGCCCGCGAATGGTCATGCGACGATCGGGCGTAACCTGAATGATGTTCGGCTGGCGGTCGGCCACGACAAGCCCGGTCGTGCCGGAGTTGCCTGTTGTGCTGCCCGAAGTAATGGCCCGCATTTCGACCGTGACACGGCCCTTGAAACGATCACCAGCGCCGATTGCGGCCTTGACCTCATCGCTCTCGACGAAACGCTGGCCGAGCGAGCGTGTCTCGCGCGAGCCTTCCTGGCCCCCACGGGCGGCCTTCTGCTCGATATCGGCCAGTCGGGCTGAAAGCCCATTCATTTCGGCCAAGGCCTTGTCTGCGCTGGCCTTGGTTTCTTCCGTGACCTTGCCGAGGTTGCGTAGTTCCGTGGTCGAGGTTTCGGCGAAACGCTTGACCTCATCGGTCGCGCTCTTGAGGTCGCGAATGGCCTGTTCGTAATCGGACATGGGGTTTTCCTCATGAAAAAGGGCGCTCGAGGCGCCCTGTTTTGTGTTCTGGATGGATGGAAAGCTTCGTTGGGGGCGGGATCAGCCCGATCGACTGGCCCCACGCGGGTCGGGCAGGCTGAAGCCCGAGCGGAGGGCCTCGACCAGTTCCCGATCGGCAGCACGCAGCTCCGCCACATGAACTGGCGTCAATGGCCCCACCGGATAGAAACGCCTGCGCATTTCGGTCACGCGGGCGAGCGCATTTGACGGGTCATCCACGAGGCTGACTTCGTGCAGATCCACCGCCTTGATGTGGCGGCGCGGTCCGCCCGGCTCGGTGCCCTGGGCTGCCCCGTTCTTGCGCACGGAAAAGCCGATGGAGAGGCCGCCGAGCGCGCCGTCCTTGACCAGACCGTAAAGCCTTCGCCCGTAATCGGTATCCATGCCAGACAGACGCCCGCGCAGATGCAGGCCGTGCGCGTCTTCGCTGGCATCGTCCCACACGCCCACGGGCAGGCCGTCACCGCCGAAAAACCCGTGCATGACGTGCATGGGGATGCCGCGGCCTTGCGCCTTGCGCTCGGCCAGCGTCTCGGCAAAGGCACCGGGCAGGACGATATCGCCGTGCGCGTCCTGATGGCCGAACACGCTGCCATAGCCCTCGAAGCTGCCTTCTTTCGCGTCGGGGGCAAACTTCCACTCGAAAGCAGCGGCCAGATATTCACTCATTGTCATCTCCCGTGATGCCGGATCTGCCGGGCGTTGGACTCCTGGCGGGTGGGTCTTGCCCGCTTGTGGCGGTCAGTGTGCGAGGCTTGCCGATATCGGCAAGCGGGATCATCTGGGCCTGCACCATGAGCACATCGCCGCCCGGCATGGGGGCAAGGTTGTCATTGGCGCGGGCCTCGTTGACGGTCATCCAGCCCGAGCGCAGCGCGGTTTGCATGTAGCCCGCGCGCGCCGTGCTATCGCCGCGCAACAGCGCATCCACATTGAACCTGGCGAAATAGCGGTCACGCTCGGCGGGCGAGAGCAGGCAGCGCGCAACGGCTTGCTCGATGCGTTGCAGCCAGGGCATGAGGCCGTATTGCAGGAACCAGAGATTCATTTGTTCCAGCCCGGTGCCCCAGGCCGTGGATTTGTCCATGGCCCCGATCATGACCGGCTGCACCCCGAACCACCGGCAAAGCGTCGCAACGCCCAGCTGGCGGGTTTGCAGAAGTTGCAAATCCTCGGCCCTGAGCCCGATGCTCTCGACCTTCCACCCGCCCTCGAGCAGGGGCGTCTTGCCCGCATTCATCGCGCCCGAGTAATCGGCCAGAATGGTCTTGGCCTGCTCCTTTTGCGGCAGGGTGAGATAGGTCGGGGCTGAGATATAGGTTTGCGAGAGCAGCCCGTTTCTGAACATGCGCCCCGCCGTTTCCTCTGCAGCGAGTGCGGCGCCGATGGATTGCCGCCCGGCCGTGATGGGCGAGATGCCCATGAGGCCGTCGAAACAGAAACCCTTGATGTGGAAGATCTGGCCCTCATCGAGGATGAGCGTTTTGCCCTGATAGCTGTAGCGGTAGACCAAGGCGCCGGTCGCCCTGTCACGCTGCACCGTCATGCGATCGGGGCGCAGCGGGTTGAGCGCCACGATCTGGCCGTCACTGCGCCGCATGACCTGAGCGAACCCATTGCCCCAGGCGAGGCAGCACGCGGCCATGCACGACCAGAACTCGATCGGCGTCATATCGGCATTGGGCGCGCGGGCCAGCACGCGATAAAGCGGATGATCGCGGGCCAGAGACGATTGCCCGTCGCCCTGCTGCTCGTGCAGCTTGAGCGGCATCGAGCCGATGGTTTCGGACAGGAGCCGGATACACGCCCAGACCGTGTCGAGTTGGAGCGCGGTATCGACCGAGACGCTCTGCCCCGCAATGCTGGCTCCGCCTGCCATGAAAGCGCCGAGGCGCAGATCGGTCAGCGATACGCCCGTGACGGAGTGAAAAGCCGCGCTTGCGGCCTTGTAGGCCATGCCGCGCAGTCTTGTGGCGATGCTCATACGGCAATGATCCCGGTTGAAAGAAAATCATCCATCCGGCCGCCACCGGGCGGCTCGGGGTTGCGGCTCATCAGCGTGACGGCATTGAGCAGCGCCATCAGCGGGTCGATCTTGAGATAGCCCGCCGCCTGTTTGGTGATGATGATGGCATTGCCTCTCGGCTCCACTTTTGCGTTCGAGACGGCCCAAGCCATGATGGGCCGCGCACCGTGGCAGAGCGTGCCATCCGCCAGCTTGGGCTCGGCGGTCTTGATGGCACCCGAAAGCGTCCAGCCCTGCGAGATACCCACCACGCGCTCATGCGCGATGCCGATTGCGGCCAGCGCATCGACAATGGCGCCGACGCCCATCGGGTCGAGCCCCACGATCGCGAGCTTGTTGCTCTGGTCGATCGTGCCGAGTACCGCCACCAGCTGGTCGATATCGGTGCCGGGCTCGGCCGTGATGACCAGATCGCCCTGCGTCTCGAAGTCGCGCAGCTGGCTGGCCTCACGCTTGCGAAGCGCCAGCACACCCTCGAACACCCAGCTTTTCTGCCAGTGCAGCCACTGGCCGGTTATACGATCACGCCCGAGGATGGCGAGCGACAGCAGATCGTCGAGCCCGCCGCCGTCGATGCCTGCCACGATCACCTCGCAGCGTTCGATAAGGGCCTCGAGGGTCAGCGTGTCGTCGCCTGCGCCCTGCCAGTAATCGGCACCCACCCAGCGATCGGAGCGCAGGGCCAAACCAATCTCGACGTTGAGATGCTGCGAGGCCCAGCTGGCCAGCTCGCCCACGCCTTTCTCGCGTGCATCCTCATACTCGCGCTTGAGGCGGTCCAGCGTGATCGACCGCCCCAGATTGGGCAGGACCATCGGCCAGTAGGCGGGATCTTCCCAGGGCGCGGCCTCGCCAGGCAGTTTGGAGGGCTGCTGGATATCGGGCGGCAATTCGTACAGGACCGGCAGAACCGGCTGGAAGCGTTTGCCGTCGCGGATCTCGCGTGCGCGGATGAGATCCTGCGCGAACACGCCCCGAGGCGGCCCGTCGCTCTGGGTCGTGATGATGGCGAGGAACGCCTCGGGCTGCGAGATCATGCCGCCACGTATCTGGCGCATGACGCTGCCCGCATCGTTGCGCATGGCGATCACATGCTGCTCATCCACCAGCACGCCTGCGGGCTTCACGCCAGTCATGACGTCCGGGCTGAACGCCTTGACCTGCAGCGTTGCCCCGGTCGCATGAAATCTTAGGCGTTTGAGATGCTGCTGCACCTGAAAGCACCGCATCAGCGTGCGGTCGTTCTGCACCATGCCGAGCGCCTGGCTGAAGGCGAGATCGGCGATTTCCTTGGTCGGCGCGACGATCAGGAATTCGGCGTTCGGGCGTTCATTGACGATTACGGCCGTCAGCATCAGCCCGGCGCCGTTTGTAGTCTTGCTGTTCTTTTTCGGCACCAGGAGGAACAGTTCCTGGATGGCGCGCATACCCGTGTCAGGGTCGAGCGCGCCGAACAGGGCCGAGACGATCTCGCGGAACCAGTCGCCGCAGGCTTCGGCCATGGCGGGCGTGCCCGGCACGTCAGGAATGCGCAGCCGGTCGAAGCAGCGCACGGCCCGCGCCGCGAGAACGGGATTGACTGGCTCCAGATCCGGCAGGAGGGACCGGGCAGCACGCAAACGCGCCTCCCAGTCCTTCCGGCTCAGATCCAGCATGTCAGTTCCTTCTGTTCATCGGGGGCAAATCGTCGCCCCAGCCGCTATCGAGGCCGGGTAGGGCAGGTTGATCGTCGCGTGGAGCTGCGAGCCGGGCATGGGCATAAGGGAGCGCGGCCTTGGCGGCATCGGCGCGGATGGCGGCAGCCAGACCGCGATTGCGGTAGATATGCGTGAGGAAAGTGAGCGGTGAGCAGGCCTCGAGTTGCTGCGGGCTCATACCGCTCAGGGCATCGAGGCCGGGTGCAAGCGCCGAAGGATCGACCACGAGCGGGCCGTTCCAGTCCACCTGCTTCTTGTTCCGGCTGCCCTTTTTGCGTCCGGCGCCAGGACGCGCGCCACCGTGAGCCATTTATGCTCCCTTTCCTTGATAACTTGATTTCCTTGATAGACCGGAAAATCTGCCGCTGAGCCTTGCGCGGTTGCGGGGGTAAGCTCCGGTCAGACTTTCGACCCGCCCCCTCGGGGTCAGCGGGGCGGGGTTTCGCGGGTGCCAAGGCAAGAGCCTGGTCTTCGAGCCAAACGCTTTATTCGAAATCCACTTCATCGTTTGCAATCGATTTCGCGTCTCTTCCGTTCTGTTGGCAATGCACCGTAACCAATTGGCACTATGATTAGCTTTGCTCTTTTTCAGCCGATCCAACACTGAACGGAACGAACGAACACATGGTCTCTCGTCTCATTTCTGAACGTCATCCCTGGGTAAAGTATCTCGCACTCATCAGCATGGGCGTTGCGATCTATGCCGGGGCAATCTGGATCTCTTTCTCACTTATTGTCGCTTTGGCATGGGGAGCGGTCATCGCCATTGCTGTACGACCGATACAGCGCAAACTCGGTCAGTTTCTCGGTGCGAAGATGGCGGCCATCAGCCTTATTGGGCTGACATGTGTGGCCTTCACGATCATGGCGGGCATAGCGGGTTATGGCGCGGTGACCGAAATCGGATCGCTTTCAGAAAAAGCCCACCATCTCATCGCTCCTCACCGAACATCGGCCGCGGCGAACGGTCCTGACGCAGTCACGCAAGATCATGCCGCACCGCCGCAGAACGACGAGAGTGCGGGAAAGCCGGAGCCGACAGATCATAATGGGGAAGAAGCAAGATCAAGCTCAGGTGACAGTGCAACGCCAGCCCTGCCACCTGCCGTCTCCGCTCGGATCGACAAGGTCAAAAGCGTTCTTCCAGCGAGCATTGCGAACAAGATCGATCCGCAGCAGATCATGAAGATGGCCAAGGCCCAAGCCAAGTCGGTCTCCAAGATCGCGGGGCTCGCGGCTTTCAAAATCCTCAAAAGCATCCCGCATCTCCTGGAAGCCTTTTTCATTGCGATGCTCACCGCAGCATGCTGCCTCCTTTCCTATGGGCGGGTCACCTCGTCTCTTCGCAGGGTCAGTATTGAGCTCACCCAGCGTGACGATATTCTTCTGCACATCGTTCGGAGCATACGTGGTGCCGTCAACGGACTGGTTCTTGTCGGTATCGGTGAAGCGCTCGTCTGCTCGCCTTTGATCTTCATCGCCGATGCCAGCCATGCCGTCATTCTGACGATCCTTCTGGCCATTGCCGCCTCGATCCCCTTTTGCGGCTATCCGGCGGCAATTCTCGTCGGCGGCATCGTAGCGGCTTCAGGGTCGATGAACATGGGCATCGCCGTTGCTGGCTGGGGGCTCTTCGTTCTATTCTGCGGTGAGCATTTCGCCCGTCCGAAGTTCATCTCCGACGAGACCCGCTTGCCATTCCTGCACACGATGATTGCCATCCTGGGGGGCCTGCACATGCTTGGCCTTGTAGGCCTCTTCATCGGGCCGGCCATTGTGGCTGCAGCTCACATGCTGTGGTGCGAACTCGATGGTTCTCGCCGCGGCCAGGAGAGCTCAAAACAAACTGCCTGACTCGCTTCCTAAACGGTTTCACGCCAACGGATCGCCCGAACGCGGGCGGTCTTGGTGCTGTGGCAGGAGCCGCAGAGCAGCCGGACATTACCCGGATCGAGCAGGACACCGCCGTCTTTCAGTTCATGGATATGATCGCCGAAGATACGACAGCCGGTGCGGCCGCAAGCCTCGCAGCGACGGCCGCGCTGGGCGAGAAGGCGTGACATCAAGCTGCGCCATTCGGATGAGAGATAGAGGGAGTTTGTCTGCTTCGGCAGCGCCTTTGCAATGCCGATTTTGACGCTACGCACCGCTGGCAGGACGCATTGCAATCTGCGGACTGCCATGGACCGTCACTCCAGAAATCAGGCACAAAAAAAGACGCCTGCCCGAATGGGTAAGCGTCTCGCGAGTATGGTTCTCACATATCTGCAAATTGGAAAGATTGGAAAGAGGAAAATGCATTTGGCTGGATTTTTTTTGCAATGACTGCACAGGCACGTTGATGCCACGCCTTTGCAGTGACGTGCGAAGTGCCAAGTTTATCGCCGATCTTCCGCCATTCCCACTTATGGCGACCCGAAATCCGATGCACGATTAGGCGCATGTTGACCACGGTACGCAGCTTGCGGTCTTCGATCATAGGCACCCAGGTCAGAACGATATCGAGCCGTTCAACCTGGTCGGCGGTAGGCCGAGGCAGGAAGTCGTCGCTTTCACGATTCCAGCCAAGATCTTCCAGATCACGCACATAGTCGGGCCATGTGCTACCAGTCCCGGCGGGACGCAACCCGGTGGCTGGAAGAGCCGCAAGCGTCAAGGCAGCCTCATCCAGCCATTCGCCCACCTGTTCGGGCAGGCTGCGGTCAGGATCAAAACGCAGCGGCATCTTGCTCATGAGGAAAGGCACCCACCGAAGGAAAAGTCGATCCCGAAGACTAAAAGAGGAATCCAAATTACTTTCATCCGTTCAGACGGCGGCACGATTTTTCGATATGGTCCTTCAGGAATATTATCCTCGGTGCATCTATGAAGCAGGTCACGAACGCGTTGGCGAACATCCTTTACGTCGGGCGCTAAGGTTGAGATCCACTCGCGCTCAGGGTTGAGCCACACTCCTTTCTCCTCGGCCACAAACCATATGCCGACTTCTGCGAGAATTTGTTTCGCCTGTTCCTCAGTTGGACAAACGGAATACTGTTGCCCCGAAGCAGCTATCAAAAGCTCCCGAAGTGTATAGCCGTCATCGTTAATCGCTTTAAATCTATGCGATGACATAGAATTCGCAACGAAAAGAAGCTTGCCAATATTCACGCTGCCTCTCTCTTTTCTCCAAGGAAGTCAGAGCGCTGAGGCATTGAGCCGACCATGCCATTTTGGCGCCACTCATCGACAGCGCTGAGCCATTTGGAATTTACCGCTCGGTCCACTGGCGAGACGTCAGGCACCGCCTCGCGCAAATCGTCTCTCACACCACCGTTGAAGTATTTGAGCGTTCCGATCGGCTTAGCCCGCTCTTTGGCGTCATACTGAGCCTTAACCCGCTGGATTGCACCCAAAATAACGGTCTCGATCTGAGCTTCGGGCAGCCTCTGCCTCATGCCCTCAGCAACCCAGTCTCGGACGATACCCCAACCGTTCATGTTCCTGACTTCGTCAAAGCCAGCCTCCCGGAAGGCTTTTGGCCCAATACGCTGAAACGCCTGATCGACGTCTTTCGGCTCAAGCTTAGCTTTATCTTCGAAGCTAATATTACTAGCTAAGCTAGCTACGCGCGAGGAGGTTTCAGTTTGGGTTTTTGAAAAGTGCTCTTCTGCCATGGTTTTACCTCCTGCAATCGGCATCATGGCCGTTCGTTGGCGAGGGTCGCGCTGGGGCGTTGGATTGGTGTTTTTCGGCGGTCTTCCGCCCTTTTTGCCGTTTGCGCGGTTCGCGAGCGTTCGCGCATCAGGCATGAGCTCAGCGGGCCATCCGACCGTCCCGCTGGCTGCGTCCCAATAGATCAATTCGCTTTTCGATTGGGTTATGAGTTGGGTTATGAATTCCGCTTCCGACATATCGAACCGAATGCGCGCGATATCCGAAAGCGATGGCATGCGCCCCCGGCCGAACGCGAGGCGACCATCATGACCATGCTCCAGAACAAGCCGCATGAGCGCATGCCAGATGCCGACAGCAAAGAACCCGAGGGCGCGCAGGCGCAGGTCCTGATCTGCCATGTCGGAGATTTTTTCGAGAGGCTTTTTGCGTGCCATATC
>NZ_PNQZ01000050.1 GCF_003994335.1 Asaia sp. W19 | reverse complement strand
TCGACGATGTAATGGGCCAGGGCTCTGAGCGCGGCTGCTTCGGCCCCGAAAGAAGTCAGGGCCTGTGTGGCCTGCTCGGAGAGGCGCGCGGCTTCCGCACGTGCACCCTCGATACCCAGCAGGGAGACATAGGTGGATTTGCCGGAGGCTTCATCCTTGCCGGCGGTCTTGCCGAGTTCCTCGGCGCTTGCGGTCGTGTCGAGTACGTCATCGGCCACCTGAAAGGCTGTGCCGATATCACGCCCATACGCAATGATGGCGTCGCGCTGCACGCGTGTCGCGCCACCCAGAATGGCACCGGCCTCAGCCGCGTAGCGGATAAGCGCACCTGTCTTCATGGCATGGAGGCGCCGTACCTGATCGAGGGGAAGCGCTTTGCCTTCGCCTCGGATATCGACCACCTGACCGCCCACCATGCCTGCCGCACCCGAAGCCTGAGCCAGCGCCGTGACGAGTGCGATACGGACCGCAGGATCAGAATGCGTGGCATGATCGGCCAGGATCTCGAAGGCGGAAGTCTGCAAGGCATCGCCTGCGAGGATCGCAATGGCCTCATCGAACTGCTTGTGCGTCGAGGGCTGGCCGCGACGCAGATCGTCGTCATCCATTGCCGGCAGATCATCATGGACGAGACTATAGGCGTGCAGCATCTCGACTGAGGCCGCAACGCGCAGAGCGCCTTCCGGCTCGGCACCGAAAATGCTGGCGATTTCTGTCACAAGATAGCCGCGCAGGCGCTTGCCGCCGCCGAGAGCGGCGTAGCGCATCGCGTCAATCAAGACCGATTCGTCACCTTCGACCATGGGGAGGAGGCGATCGATCGTGGCTTCGATGGCGCGGGCTGCAGTGCCGAGCGAGGCGGCCAGGGCCTCGGGCGTTGCAGTCTGGGTGGGAGAGGTGATCGTCATGGGGCTTTTCCGCCAGAAGGCTCGTCGAACTCGGGGAGGGGGACCGCCTGCGTTGTGCCGTCACGCTGGGTGATCGCTCGCACACGCATCTCCGCTTCCGAGAGTTTGGTTTCACAATGGCGGCGCAGGGCGGCCCCTCGCTCATAGGCGCTGATCGCATCTTCAAGTTTCATCTGTCCGCTCTCCAGACCGCGAACGATCCTGTCGAGCTCCGACAGGGCATCCTCGAAAGAGAGCTGTGAAAGCTGTGCGTCCATGCCTGAAATGCCGTCCCGCTCCGCTGTTTCGGAAAATCGCCGTTATGAGAAACGGCTCGATGGGAAGGAGGGATAGCGTGTCGCACTCCATTCTCCAAGCCCAAGGAAGTAATGACTATGATTATTCCGTAACAGGGGAAGACACAGCTGTGTCCAATTTGCGACGGATGACGAAGGAAAGCGTCTCCCCGTCTTCAGAGAATGCAACTAACGCGTGTCCCGTCTCACGGCAGAAAGCCTGGAAATCCGCCACGCTGGCGCGATCCGTCGCTAGTACGCGTAGCCTGGCACCCCCGGAGAGCGCTTTGAGCGCGCGATGCGCCTTGAGCACAGGCAGGGGGCAGGCAAGCCCGCGCAGGTCGAGCAGCGTTTCTGTGGGGGAGACCGTCATATTCGGGACTATGCGCGCAGCTTGATGTGTGTTTCAAGATCGGGCGCTGTTTTGCCAATAGATCTTTACTCCGATCCTATTCCTCCGCAACATGCGCGCCAGTTTTCAGAAGCAACATCAGTAAGGCATGAGATGGCTGATTATCGCCTCGGCATCGATTTCGGTGGGACGAAGATCGAAATCGCAGTTCTCGATCGCGCGGGCGATCTGCAATTGCGTGAACGCGTCCCCAATCCGGGAATTTATGAAGACGCAGTGATCGCCGTGCGCGACCTGGTCGCCAGCGTGGACCAGCGCCTTGGAAGCGTCTCGTCCCATCTGGCCAAGCCGGGTCAGCTCAGCTCGACGCTGGGGATCGGCATTCCGGGCTCCATCTCGCCCGAAACCGGCCTGATCAAGAATGCGAATGCCACGTGGCTTAATAACCAGCCCTTCGGTATCGATCTGGATCGGGCACTCAACCGCTCGGTGCGCGTCGAGAACGATGCGAATTGCTTCGCGCTCTCCGAAGCCGCTGACGGCGCAGGGGCGGGTAATCGCACGGTCTTTGGTATCATCATCGGAACCGGAATGGGCGCCGGTATCGTTGTTGACGGAAAGGTGATCGGCGGTCGTCACAGCATCGCTGGCGAATGGGGCCACACGCCGCTCCCCTGGGTGCGCATGGAAGAGTTCCCGCTGCCAAAGTGTTTTTGCGGCAATGAAGGCTGCCTTGAGCGCTATCTTTGCGGGCCCGAGCTCGCCAAAGACTGGAAAGGTGTCGGGCATCATAACACGGCCGGCATCGAAGAGGCTGCGGCTGCCGGAGACATCGCGGCAATCGGCGCGCTCGATCGCTACATGGATCGCTTTTCGCGCGCCTGCGCCCTGACGATCAACTTCCTCGATCCGGATATCATCGTGCTGGGTGGAGGCGTCTCGAATCTCGACAGCATTTACGAGCGTGTGCCGCCTTTGCTGGCGCGTCACGTGATCACGCCGACCTGCACCACCCCCATCGTCCGAAACAAACATGGCGACAGCTCAGGCGTACGCGGCGCCGCCTGGCTGTGGGACGTGGCGGAGTAATTACTCCTCTGAGCTGGAGCCGGGATTCAGGCGTTCGGGCCTGAACCCGGTTGCCACCACGTAGAGCTCGCTCGATTCCTTTCGGGATGCAGGCGGCTTGAGGTGGCGAACATGAGAGAATGCGAGCTTCATGGGTTCGAGCATCTGCCGCTCGGAGCCCCCTTGGAAGACCTTCGCCACAAAACCTCCGCCGACCGCCAGCACCTGCATCGCGAAATCAAGCGCGCCTTCAGCGAGGCCCATGATGCGCAGATGATCGGTTGGCGCATGGCCCGTCGTGTTCGGTGCCATATCCGACAGAACCAGGTCGGCCGGGCCACCCAGAAGGTCGATCAGCCGCGCGGGCATGTCAGGATCGGTGAAATCACCTTCAATGATCGTGGCGTCGCTGACGGGATCCACCGGAAGCAGGTCGACGCCCACCACCTCACTGGCGCCACGCTTCACCGCAACCTGCGTCCATCCTCCGGGGGCAGCACCCAGATCGATGATCTTCATGCCTGGCTTGATCAGCTTCAGTCGGTCATCAATCTCGATCAGCTTGAAGGCGGCCCGTGAACGCCAGCCCTGCTTGCGGGCGGCCGCCACATAGGGGTCATTCAACTGGCGGTTCAGCCAACGCTGCTGCGCAGTCGAGCGCCCCCGCGCAGTGCGCAGGGTGATGGTCTTGTTCCGCGCCGTCTGGACCGAACTGCCGTCCAGGGCGCTGTCCGTTTCGCCGGGAGCGGCAGAACTCTTGAGCGCTTTGCCTGGGATGCGTCGTTCAGTCGGCTTGCCCGGCTTGCGGCCGCGCTTGTCACTATCTCTGGTCATGCGCGACCCATAAAGGAAGACGAGGCATTATGGCCACGATATTCGCGTCCACCGAGCGCGTTCACGCCGTGACGTGCCTGTCCGTGCGGGATGACCCGACTGCTGCGCGCTTGGGTTGCCATGCGTGCGACCATACCGTCACGCAACCCGCGATCGGCAACGATGATCTCCTGCATCGGCCAGACCCTGTGAATCGCCTCGAATATCGCACAGCCCGGCAGCATGAAGTGCTGCCTGTCGGCTGAGAGGGAAGAAGGTGCCGCCTCCGCACCGCATAACGTGGCCTTCACGACGGTGATCGCATCGTGGGCAGCACGATCGGTCAGGGTGAAGCCATCCACCGCCATGCGGCTGTATCGCGGCAGATCCTGAGCCATGCTTGCCAGGGTCGTGACTGTGCCGCTGGTGCCCAGCATTTGCACGGCACCCGCCTGCATTTCGCGACCGATCTGGTGAATCGTCTCGAACTGCCGGAGAGGTTCCTGCACGGCCTTGATCATGGCCTCATAAAGCGCTGCCTGACTAACGGCATCAATGGACCCGCGCGCGTGTCCAAATTGTTCCGACAGGGTGACAACGCCATAGGGCAAGCTGACGAGACTGATCAACTCATGCCCGCGTGTCATAGGATCAAGGCGCAACCAGGCGATCTCGGTTGACCCGCCGCCAATGTCGAAAACAATGGCTCTCTGCCCGGCGGCGCGGTTGCGATGCAGGAGTCCCCGGCATCCTTCCACCGCCAGCTCGACCTCCTCGCGAGGGGAGATGATCTCCAGAGACAGCCCCGTTTCTGCAAAGACACGCGACAGGAAGCGGTCGCGATTGAGGGCGCGCCTGCACGCTTCGGTTGCGACGGCCCTGACCTGTAAATCGGCCAGTCCCTTCATACGCGCGGCATACCCTTCAAGTGTCCGCACCGCCCGGTCCATGGCCCGGGAACTCAACTCCCCCGTTTCAACCAGCCCTTCACCCAGGCACACCATCCTGTTTTGTCGATCCAGAATCTGCACGCCGTGATGCGTCCTGCGCGCGATCATCATGCGGCAATTATTCGTTCCAAGATCGAGAGCGGCGAAATGCCGCGGGAGAGCGCCATTTGGCATGTGAGACGATAGCGCCTCGCTACGGCTGTAGCCCATGATCGTCCTCCCTCTTCCCTGGCCGCATCGGTGAATCTTGCGTCAAAAACAATGTGATAGCGCGCTCAGGTCGCAGCAAGCACTTTATACGTGCGGGATGAGCGATTTATGAAAAAAAATGCCGAAAGGGGGGTTGCGGCCCGTGGGGGCGGGTGCTATCTCACCGCCACCGCAAGGCAAACAGCTTCTGCGCAGATGCTGGGGGATAGTTTAGCGGTAGAACTACCGGCTCTGACCCGGTCAGCCCTGGTTCGAATCCAGGTCCCCCAGCCAAAAACTTTCATAGTTCAAAATAAGAGCGGCAAGCTTCGTCCAGGAATCTCGACGTCATTCCTTGCCGTGTCTGCTTCCAAACTGGTGGGGGGTGTTCCCTCCGTCCCATGGCGGGCTTTCGCTCGGGGCAGGCGCGGTTTCGCGTGCCTCGGGCGGTTTGCTACGTTTGGGCAGGATCTTCATGATCGCCCAGAATCCGATAGCTGCGCAAAGG
Source organism: Asaia sp. W19 (assembly GCF_003994335.1). Lineage (GTDB taxonomy): Bacteria > Pseudomonadota > Alphaproteobacteria > Acetobacterales > Acetobacteraceae > Asaia. Next base: position 4,485 of record NZ_PNQZ01000050.1, on the reverse strand, counting down.
CCGAACACAAGAGGCGCGCTCAGATACTGCAACTACTTTCCTTTCCGGCGCGAGAAGAGGGACTTGAGCCGAGCCCACAGGAGGGCAAGGAAAGCTATGACGGCAACGATCGCCTTCGAACTCAGAAGTGCAGAGCCGATTTTGACGATAAGAGCCAAGGCGCCCCCTGCCAGTCCCGTTTTCACGGCAAGGGCAGCGGCACCACCTCCCATCAGACCCATAAGCCCATACCGGGCAAGCTTGTCGCCTGTTTCAAAATCGCTGTAGCGATTGCCGGGCAGGGGATGAAGAAAGGTTAGGGCGGTGTTGAAGGCCTTCATGTCCTCATCATAGGTCGCAACATCGCCGACCATGAGGACACGATAATAGCCTGTGCGGGTGAGGACGCGCGTATGCAGGTTGGAGATGAGGTCGTCCGTATGCGTCTTGTACCTGTAGGCCCATTCGAGGCGATGAGTCTGCGGATCGTAGCGCGGCGTTGTTTGCCAGCCGACGAGGTCGAGCGCGGGAAGATGCCGCGCTTTTCGGACTTCATTGTCCTCAAGCGAATATTTGCTCATCATCGCAAGGAGTTTGTCCGCGTCGATCGTATCCGTGTCATCCACATGACCCGCGTCGCGATACGAAAACTCCATGAACCAATCCTGCCCTGCGTCCTCCGGTTGCAAGATGTAGGTGCGATCGTCAGACGCGGTCGTCGGGTTGCCCATGAGTGCGAGGAGCTTTTTCCCGTCTGGCGGCACGAGCAATTCGAAACCTGCAGGGATACGCATATCGGAGCCTCCTTCGATACGCGTGATTGCCGGGCCGTGGATCCAGGGGAGGCGCGTTGGCTGGGGCGGTGCGGGAGCCTCGTGCGCAGGCACCTGCTGGTTCGCAGCATACACGGGTTGGGATGCTAAAGCGCCGAACGCGATTAAAAGCCGAAAGTGTCGAGTTGATCGCATAATAGAAGACTTCAAAAACAAATACTGACCAGACGAAAGTAGAGAACGTATTTGAGTCTATCAATATGATGGCACCGTTCTCACGGTAAAGACTGTGTGTGTGGCTTGAGAATACGGGGCTTCATCTGGCTGCGAGGGTGCTCGGGTGCGTCGAATCGCGCGGAGTGAGCCGCTGTATGAGGAGGAAGGTCCATTGGGTTGACGCCCATGCAGAAAATGACCGTTTGGATAGTTTTGTTACATATGTTTCTGAAAAGAAACGACTTATTGGAATCGTATCGTCATGAAAGTTTCATCGTGATTGTTTCGCCCTCGTGTTAATGGCTATCGTGAATTCGTTAAGCCTAGTTAACGATCAGCCGATGAACTTCAGGAACGATAATGAGTGTGAGAGCCCGCTTTTTTCTTTGTGCGACTTCCGTCCTCGCGTTGCAGGTCTCCGCGGCTTCGGCACAGGTGAGCCTGTCCTCCAGCGCGGGTAGCTCCCGGAAAGCGACCGCTCCCAAAACAGTTGCGAAGGCTGATGACGGCCCGTCCATGATGGGCTCGACTGCACCGACAGACGCTGCCAAGAGCGAGACGGTGCAGGTGCGCGCAAGCCGCCACACGGCTGCTGGCGGCGGTCTCATGGTTCATGAGGATGCTGCCAAGTCGCGCTCCACCGTGACACAGGAATTCATCGCCAAGCAGACGCCGGGCCTGAATCCGATGCAGCTCATTGCCATGCTCCCCGGCGTGAACACTACCTCGGTAGACCCGCTCGGTCTGAATGGCGGCAATCTTACCCTGCGCGGCCTCAATGCGAGTCAGATCGGATTCACGCTCGAAGGATTTCCGATTAACGATATCGGTAATTACGCGGTCTATCCGCAGGAGATTGTCGACTCAGAAAATCTGAGGACAATCAATGTCGAACAGGGTTCGGCGGATCTCGATAGCCCCCATATCAGTGCCTCGGGCGGCGCGGTGAATATGTACCTGCTCGACCCGACCGAGAAATTCAGCGGTCACCTCGATGGCACTTATGGCAGCTATAACGCGCGCCGTATTTTCGGGCGTGTCGACACGGGTCGCATTGGTAATACTCATCTCAAGGGCTATATTTCGTTCTCTGCGGCGCATGAAGATTCGTGGCGTGGTCCAGGCGCGCAGAAAAAACTCCATGGCGAGACAAAATGGGTCAATGAGTGGGGAGAGGGCAATCGCATCTCGCTCGCGATCGTCGGCAACCAGAGCGACAGCACCCTGTTTCCATCGATGAGCCTGGCGAACTGGCAGAAATATGGAACCACCTACACATATGACTCGAAGTGGAATCCTAAATCACCCAGTGGCAATTATTACAAGCTGCACCAGAATCCCTTTACCAACATCTATGCCAGCGCTCCGTCGACATTTACCCTGACAGACAATCTGACGCTGACCGAAACACCGTATTTCTGGTATGGTAATGGTAATGGTGGGGGCGCCTATAATGAGAGCCTGACTAGCCAGCAATATGGTTCGCAGTCTCTCAGTGGCTCGATCGGTCCTTATAATCCGTCCAATACAAAGAGCCTTCTCCTCTATAACCCGTCGAACACCCAGACCTACCGCCCGGGTGCCGTGACGAAACTCGCGCTCCATACTGGCGCAAACCGCCTGATGGTTGGGTACTGGTTCGAGTATTCCAAGCAGATCCAGACCGCACCTTATAGCCTGGTCGATCCTGCGACGGGTGCACCTCTCGACGAATATGGCGGTGGTCCGAACCTCGTTCTGTCCAACGGCGTCACGGCGCAATATCGTGATACGTTGACCCAGACGCGCATCCACACGCTTTTCATCGATGACTCCCTGTCCCTTCTGAACAACCGTTTGACGATTGAAGGGGGGCTCAAATATGCGATGATCACGCGCCAGGGGCAGAACTACCTGCCGAACACCTCTACCGGGCCCTATATCAACGGCAATTGGAATGAGCCGCTACCTGCCGCCTCGATCCGTTACAAGCTGAACAACCAGTTCCAGCTCTTTGCCTCAGGCACGACCAATTTCCGTATCCCGATGAACACGTCGCTTTATGATGCGGGCACGTACACGAAGGGTGCTGGTTACAGTACCAAGGCAAACCCGAATCAGAAGCCGGAAATCTCGATTTCCGAAGAGGCGGGCATTCGTTATCAGGGTTCGCTTTTCAACAGCACCCTGACCTACTTTCATTACAACTTCACGAACCGACTTTATACGCAGACGGTCGTTCTGCCGAACGGCTCCTATTATTCGCAGAGCATCAATGGCGGGGGGTCACATGCTGACGGCGTCGATTTCGAAATCGGCACACGCCCCATTCTCTATCACCTACGTCCCTATATCTCGGCTGAGTACATCAACGCGCGCACCGATAGTAATGTCGCCGCTGGCAGTAATGGGGATTATGTCTTCAGCAAGGGCAAATTCGCCCCCCAGACACCCAAGCAACAGGTCGCGTTTAATCTTGACTACGACGACGGGCACCTCTTCAGCGGGTTTGCGCTCAAATATGTAGGCAAGCAGTACTCGACCTTCAACAATGACACCTCGATACCGAGCTATGTGACGATGAACGTCCATGCAGGCTATCGCTTCCATAATTTCGGGTTCATGAAGAATCCGGTCCTGCAGCTTAATCTGCAGAACATCACCAATAATCACTACCTCGGCTTCGTGAATGGCACGGCAGCCAATGGCAAGGCCACGACGGGTGTGTTCGGCAGCAAGCTCTCTGCAGGGAGCACAAGTTACTACGTTGCGTCGCCCTTCTTCGTGGGTGGTACGGCAAGCGTCGATTTCTGATCTCGGACTCCGCCTCGGGAAGTGGGGGAGGGGGCTTTGGCCCCCTTTTCCCGTTCCTTATTCCGGCGTTCGCCTTCGATCTTCCGGTCAGTTTTTTCGAAGGGTTATGTCATTTTTTTGAAGAATGGTGTTGACGGTGGTGTGTGGGGGGTCTAAAAGCCCGTTCACCGCAGCGGACGATGCTGCGGTGACTGCCTGAAAGAATGAGTGAGATCAGTAGTTTAGGCAGGGTTCTTTGAAAATTGAATAGGAATGGAAGGGATATGTTGGCGGCGCTTTGGTGTTGTCTGAACCAGTGGTTCTGATGATGAGAGTGCTGACTGATTTATTCTTTTTTTTGGAAAGAACTACAGACGTCAGTTTTTTTTGTTTCGGGATCTATAGTTTGGTTTTGGTGGGTTTAGGCCTACTGGAATTGAACCTGAGAGTTTGATCCTGGCTCAGAGCGAACGCTGGCGGCATGCTTAACACATGCAAGTCGCACGGACCTTTCGGGGTGAGTGGCGGACGGGTGAGTAACGCGTAGGGATCTATCCATGGGTGGGGGATAACACCGGGAAACTGGTGCTAATACCGCATGATACCTGAGGGTCAAAGGCGCGAGTCGCCTGTGGAGGAGCCTGCGTTCGATTAGCTTGTTGGTGGGGTAAAGGCCTACCAAGGCGATGATCGATAGCTGGTCTGAGAGGATGATCAGCCACACTGGGACTGAGACACGGCCCAG
>NZ_PNQZ01000049.1 GCF_003994335.1 Asaia sp. W19 | reverse complement strand
CAGCGTATCCCGACTGAGTRCCAGGCCCAGGAGAGGCCAGTGGCGTCTGATGGCTAGGCGTAGCGGATGCATGGTTTCTCCTCCTTCGATGGGCGTAACAGGGGGGGGATCGGACTGGGTATGCGTGTTCGAGCTCGGGGATAGCCGGGTTCTTCAGCCGGGAATGGGGGGCGGGGCGATGCCCGTCTGATGCAGTTGCTCATCCATCAGTACTGCCGCGAGATGAAAGGCGCGTCGTGCATGGGCATAGGGCAGCCATTGTCCCATCATGTTCCAGGGCATGCCGTTATTATAGGTTGCGATGGCCATCAGCGTCCTGCCGTTCGACGCATCGAGGGCAACCAGCTCCTCGCTTGCGCCACCCGGTGCGGGGGGTGGAATAGGCGGCAGGCCGCCGCCTGCCGCTCCTGCGGCAAAACCGGCAACGATGGGCAAGGCGTTGTAGTACCATTTGCTGCGGCGCAAATTGGTGATTGCTGCCTGGATTCTCAGCGTGCCGGGAGGAGGAGAGAGTGTCTCTGGCGGCAGGATCGTGAAGTCTTTGGCAAGCGTCTTGTGCAGTTCCTCATCGAAGGCCTGTGTCACGCGCGCTTCTGCCTTGGGGGTCAGATGGGGAGCCTTGGCAGAGGGGTGCCACTGCGCGTGATCAATCATCACGTAATGATACCGTTCCTCAGGTGAAACGGGGGCGGCATAGACCAGATCATTGCTATGTCCTTTGGGGTGAACCATCATGCCGTAGGTTTCGGGAGCGATGAAACCTGTTTTCGTCGTACCCTGTCCCGCGCAGGCGGTCAGGGCACCCATGCTGGAAATGGTGAGGGGCAGGATCAATCGGCGCCAGAAAAGCGGGGCATGAAGGGAGGGACGTCGGGAAAGGGCAAGGCAGGTCATGAACAGGGCGTCTCCATCTTTCGGGGAGCGGCCCTGTATCGAATGTTCCCGGGGCCGCAGGCTTACCCTGTTCTGACGGCCGGTTCTTGCTGCTTGATGTCCTGCATATTCCCGCGCTGAAACAATTGACGATTCATGGGCTGGCGGGAAGAAAAACCTGTACGCAGAGCCCACCTTCGGGGCGGTTCTGCATCATGATATCCCCGCCATGCGCGCGCATGATGGTGCGTGCCGAGGTCAGGCCCAGCCCCACGCCGCCTGTCTGACGGTTGCGCGATTTATCCAGTCGGAAATAGGGTTCGAAAACAGCATCCAGGGCTTCGGGCGGAATACCAGGCCCGTCATCGATGATCGTGACGACCAGCGCGCCCTCGGCCTCATGTGTCAGGGTGATGTGGGGTGGCGTGGCATATTTGATGGCATTTTCCACCAGATTGGAGAAAACGCGTTTCAACGCATGGATTGGCCCTCGATAGCCGATACGCCCCGGATTGTCGTAGCGTACATCATGCCCCTGATCGGCATAGTCATAGGCGATCGTCTGAAGCAGGCCAGAGAGATCGAAGGCCGTGCTTTCCTCGCGCGCGGCATCTTCGCGAAAGAAGGAGAGCGCGCCATCGATCATGATCTGCATTTCGTCGACATCGCGAAACAGTAGTCTCTGCTGCTCCGTGCAGTCGATGAATTCGCCGCGCAAGCGGATGCGGGTGAGGGGCGTGCGCAGATCATGGGAGATCGCGGCCAGCATGGTTGTACGATCCGCCACGAATTTCGCGATCTGGGCCTGAAGGGTGTTGATCGTCTCTGCAACGAGGCGGATTTCACGCGGGCCGGTTTCGGGGAGGTGTGCCGAGGCAGGCTTGCCGGCGATCTGACGTACGCCATGAGCCAGATGTTCGATCGGACGGGAGAGCTGACGCGATGCGATGAGCGAGACGGCAATGATCCAGAGGGCGAGCATGGCGCCTTCGAGGCAAAGACGCTGAAAGGCATAGAGCCCCCAGAACCTCTGCAGGGCCACGCACAGGATCCAGCTTCCGTCATCGAGCTGAACCCCGGCAAAATACGCATCGTGAAAAACAGAGCGGTCATACGGCAGTCCAGGGAGTAACGAGACCGGATTATCTTCCTGGAATACGGCCATATGGCGTGGCCGATGCCCCAGATGCGGGCTAAGAAAATGCCAGGATTCGCCGACCTCCATCGCCCGGTAATGGCCGTGCTCCAAGGCGAGGGCGAGGGGAGAATGTGGGGCATACCAGGCGAAATGCAGTTCGGTCGTATTGGCTGCCTGAAGCAGGGCGGGACGGTGTTCTGCTGGCGCGGCGCCGGTCATGCGAATGACAGACGCCACCTCGCGCACCATGCCCGTTGCCTCTATATCGGGCTTTGTCCATTGACCGCCAAAGGCCACAAAGAGTTCGAGCAGAAGCAATGTCACCGCCGCCGCCAGAGCGACGGTCACGATCAGGCGGCGCGAGATCGTGTCCTGCATGAGAAAGCGTCGCGTCATGAGCGTTTTACCGCGGAGGCGAACAGATAGCCCCCATTGCGCACGGTACGGATCAAGGTCGGATTTCTGGGGTCTTCCTCCAGCTTGGCGCGCAGGCGGCTCACCTGCACGTCGATGCTGCGATCGAACGCGGCATGATCAGGGCCGCGCGCCATATCCATGAGCTGGTCGCGTGTCAGTACACGCTGTGGATGCTCGGCAAAGGACAGCAGCAGGTCGAATTCGCCACCTGAGAGGGGAACCAGTGAGGAATCGGAGGCGCGCAATTCGCGTCTTGTGACATCCAGAACCCAGCTTCCGAAACGCAGGCTGGGGCGCAGGGAGGGCGCCGGGTCGTCCGCAGCATTGCTGCGGCGCAGCACGGCTTTCACCCTGGCGAGCAATTCGCGCTGGTCGAAGGGTTTGGTCAGATAATCATCGGCGCCGATTTCCAGCCCTACCACCCGATCCGTGTGGTCGGCCATGGCGGAGAGCATGATGACCGGCACGCGGGACGTGGCACGCAGGCGTTGGCACAGGCTGAAGCCGTCTTCATGCTGCAGCATGATGTCGAGAATGATGAGATCGACCGGCTCGGTATCGAGAATGGCGAACATCGCTGCGCCATCCTGCGCGGTGGAGACACGATGCTGATGCTTGCGCAGGAACGTGCCGAGCAGCGTCAGGATGTCCTGATCGTCATCGACAACAAGAAGATGAGGCATGGGGGTCATCCCTCACTCGTATCATGGGGTGGCGCGCCGATGATGTCAGGGGTCGACATGATGTTTCAAGATGGAAACAGGATGACCGGCGCAGCGCTCTGCCGCTTTGCATCGGTTTCGGCAAACCTGCTAGACAGGGGCCGACGGTGCCCTGCAAGGGGTGAAAAGGGAAGCGGGTGCGCGCGGTGACGCGCCAGTCCCGCGCTGCCCCCGCAACTGTAGATGGTGCAATACCGTCGCCATATCCCACTGGAGTGTGCTCCGGGAAGGGGGCGACGGCTCCGGGAAACCGGTGCCATGAGCCAGGAGACCTGCCGTCATATCGCTGATTTCGCTGTCCGGCGGGGTGCCCGGAGAGAGACGGATCCTGTCCAGCGCCGAGAGGTGCAGGTCGGGGCGGGCTGGTTCGTGCCGGCAATCGACTTTGCGCCTTTCTTGCCCGTCGCCCGGATTTTTCGGGACGCCGGGTCCGGTCCGGGAGGGCCCATGGCCGAACCGATTCTTTCACCAGGCGAGACGCCTGTTCTGCATGTCTGCCAGACCTGTCGTGACGGAGGCGAGGCCCTGCATGATGCGCTGGCCGCGTTGGCAGGGGAAACTGCCGTGCGTGTTCAGGGGGTGCGCTGCCTGGCAGCCTGCCAGCAGGGGTGCACGGCAACGCTCTCCATGCCGGGAAAATGGTCCTGGCTTCTGGGCCGTCTTCATCCCGGACTGGCGCCTGATCTGCTGCTCTATGCACAGGCCTATGCGCGTTCGCCCTCCGGTACGGTCATGCCGTCGCGTCGCCCTGAGAGCTTGCGTGAGGTTATCCTGGGGCGTTTTCCCTCCATGGTCGACGCTGCTCCCGGCAAGGCCTCTCCTGCGGATAGCACGATCTCCCCACAAGACCCTGCGCCACGAAATATTGCCCTGTCAGATCCTCTCTCGCCACAAGCTTCCGGAAACCTCGCATGAGCAAGATACCCGTTACCATCATCACCGGCTTTCTCGGCGCCGGAAAGACCACGTTGCTGCGTCATCTTATCGAGAAATCGAACGGGCGGCGCATCGCCATCGTCGTCAATGAATTCGGTTCGCTGGGTATCGATGGCGGGACGCTGCGCGGATGCAGCCTGCCCAACTGCCCGGAAGAAGATATTGTCGAGCTGACCAATGGCTGTCTGTGCTGCACGGTGGCGGATGATTTTATCCCGACTATGGAAGCCCTTCTGGATCGCCCGTCACCGCCCGAGCATATCGTGATCGAAACCTCGGGTCTGGCCCTGCCCAAGCCGCTGCTCAAGGCCTTTGGCTGGCCGAGCGTGCGCACACGCATGACGGTGGATGGCGTGATCACCGTGGTCGATGCTCCGGCCGTAGCCGATGGCCGTTTCGCCGATGATCCCGAGGCGGTCGCGCGCCAGCGCGAGGCGGATGACTCGCGCGATCACGACAACCCGATCGAGGAAGTCTATGAGGACCAGCTTGATTGCGCCGATCTGGTGGTACTCAACAAGACTGATCTACTCAATGAGGCAGAACTGGCAGCGATCGAGGCCGGGCTCGCCACGCGATCCCGGCGCGTTCGCCTGATCCGTGCACGCGAAGGGCGCGTCGATCCTGCCGTCATTCTGGGCCTCTCCGCCGCGGCTGAGGACGATCTCGCTGCGCGCCCTTCGCATCATGACGGAGCGGATGAGCATGAACATGACGATTTCACCAGTTTTGTCCTGCCGCTCCGCGAGCAGGAAAGTGTCGAGGCGTTCATCGCAAGGCTGGAGCATGTGGCGCGCGCCCATGACGTGCTGCGTATGAAGGGCTATGCGCGCATTGCGGGCAAGAGCCTGCGCCTCGGCGTTCAGGCCGTGGGCGCGCGTATTCGTCATGCCTTCGAACAGGGCGAGGCGTCCCCTGGCCAACTCGTGGTGATCGGGCTGCACGGTCTGGATCCCGTGGCGGTGCAGCGCAGCTTCGACGAAGCCTGATCCATGCATATCCTCTTTCGGGAATCGCATGATCTGGACGGGCAGGCACAGGCCGAGGATCTCGCCCATGCGCCTGCCGATCTGATCCTGCTCTCTTTTTCCGAAAGCGATCTGTTGGGGATGCGGGCGATCCATGAAACGCGGGATCCGAGTCTTCAGGTCGCGACCCTGTCGCGCCTGCGTCACCCCCTTTCGGTCGATCTCTATATCGAGCAGACCATTGCAGGGGCACGCTGTGTGGTCGTGCGCCTGCTGGGCGGCACGGAGTACTGGCGCTATGGTGTGGATGAACTGCGCCTGACCTGTCGCGCAGCCGGTATCCCGCTCGCCTTCATTACGGGCGAGGCGACGCCCAACCCGGCGCTCCAGGCGCTGTCGAGCATTGATCCCGATCAGTGGACGCGACTCGATGCGCTGTTTCGCGAAGGGGGGGCACGAAACCTGCGTTGTGCCCTCACAGTGATGCGCGCGCTTGCCGGGTTGGGCGAGGATGATGGCGCTGAGGTCGAGCCTCTGCCGGGCTGCGCGCTGTATCGGCGTCTTGCGCCGTCACGACGCACACGGGCGCTGATCGTGTTCTATCGCGCCCATCTTCTGGCCGCCGACCTGGCGGGGATCGATGCGCTGGCCGATGCGCTCCACGCGTCCGGTATCGGGGTCGATCTGGTCTATGCGGCCTCGTTGCGCGCTCCCGAGGCCCAGGCTTTTCTCGATGACTGGCTGGTCAACACGCCGCCCGACATCATTCTGAACGCCACCTTCTTCGCGGCGCGGGGCGAGGATGGGACGGTTTCCGTGCTTGAGGCGGCCGGTGTGCCGGTGCTTCAGATCCTGCAACCAAGCACGACAGAGGCAGGCTGGGCCAAGGCGCTGCGCGGGCTTTCCCCTTCCGATCTGGCCATGCAGGTGGTGCTGCCCGAGCTCGATGGTCGCTTGAACGGGGCGCCCATCTCGTTTCGTGACGAGGCGCCTCCCGGCCTGCCCGCGCGGCGCGTTCCGTATGCGCCGGGTATCGCCCTGATGGTCGCGCAGGCGCGGAACTGGCTGCGTCTTGCGGCCGAGACCCCGCAGGAACGGCGTCTCGCCCTCGTGCTGTCGGATTATCCCGGTGCGGAAGGGCAGGCGGCCCATGCGGTCGGGCTTGACAGCTTTGCCAGTGTCGCCGCCATCACCAGCATGCTGCATGAAGCGGGTTACGATCTCTCCCCGCTCGAAGCACAGGCTCTGCCCGATGCCCTGTGCCGGTCGGATCCGGCACTCGTGCTGGATGAGGCCGATTATCGCGCAGCTTTCGAGGCGCTGCCGGAGGCGTTTCGCGCGCGCGTCGTGGCGGCCTGGGGACCGCCGTCAGGACCGGTCACGGTGCGGTTTATCGCCTGCGGCAAGCTGGTCGTGGCATTGCAGCCGGGACGCGGTCTGCCTCAGCAGCGCAAGGCCCAGTATCATGACCCGGATATCCCGCCCTGCCATGACTATATCGGGTTCTATCTCTGGCTGCGCCATGTCCGCGATATCAGCGCGCTGATCCATCTGGGCACACATGGCACTCTGGAATGGCTGCCAGGCAAGACTGTCGCCCTGTCGGAAAGCTGTGCGCCTTGTGTGTTGCTGGGCGGCGTGCCCGTGATCTATCCGTTCATCGTCAATAACCCGGGCGAGGCCGCTGCTGCCAAGAGGCGGCTCAATGCGGTCATGATCGGGCATATGACCCCGCCCGTACAGCGTGCCGGTCTGGATACGGCCATGGCCGATCTGGAACGGCTGATCGATGAATATGCCGAAGCTGACGGGCTTGACCGCCGACGCGGCACGGTGCTGCGTCGGCAGATCCTCGACCGCGCCGCCGATCTGGGCGTGTTGTCTGAGAGCGGTGTGGCAAGCGGGATTGAGGACGAAGCCGAGGCGCTGGCCCGGCTCGATGCCTATCTCTGCGATGTGAAGGACCTGCAGTTACGCGACGAGCTGCATGTGTTCGGTCGTACCCCGCCGCATCACGGCATTCTGGTGACCATGCTTGCGGAGACAGCGCATGTCGCGCCCGACCATGTGACGCAGCGTCTCGATGCCTGCCCGGAGGCCGAGCGTCTGGCGCTGCTGGCTGCGCTGGACGGGCGTTTCATTCCGCCCGGGCCTTCTGGTGCACCCACGCGCGGCCGGCTCGATGTGTTGCCCACGGGGCGCAACCTGACCACGCTCGATCCGCGCATGCTGCCCACACGCGCGGCATTGCTGCTGGCCCATAAAACGGCCGCCCTCCTTCTGGCCCGCCACATGCAGGAAGAGGGCGAGCCTCTGCGTCATCTGGTGCTCGATCTCTGGGGAAGCGCTACCTTTCGTACCGGGGGCGAGGATATGGCGCTTGCTTTTCTGCTCATGGGGGTGCAGCCGCGCTGGGACGCCACGAGCGGTCGTCTGACCGGTTTCGAGATCGTGCCACTGACCGTGCTCGACCGGCCACGTGTGGATGTGACGCTGCGGATCTCGGGCCTGTTTCGCGATGCATTTCCTGGGCTGATCGCGTTGTTCGACCAGGCGGCACGGGCCGTCTCTGCTCGCGCGGAGGAGCCGGAATGGAACCCTCTGACCCTCGATCCGGATACGTCGCGCATTTTCGGCGCGGCCCCCGGCGCCTATGGCACGGGTCTTGAATCGGCCCTTGCAGAAGGGAGCTGGAAGGATCGGGACGCGCTCGGGCACCTCTATCTCGAGGGCTCGCAATGGAGCTATGGCAATGGTCAGGATGGCATCGCCGAGAAGGACGCTCTGATACGCCGTATCGGTCGGGCCGAGATGCTGCTTCATGTGCAGGATCATGCCGAGACCGATCTGCTGGATGGCACGGGCCACGCCGTTCATGAAGGCGGACTTGCTGCTGCTGCCGCCGCTCTGGGCCGGGCCCCGCATCTGGTTCATGGCGATACCAGCCAGAGCGAAACACCCCGATTGCGCGATCTGGCGCAGGAGGTGGCACGGGTGACACGGGGCAGACTGGCCAACCCGCGTTGGATCGCAGGCATGATGCGCCATGGCTATCGCGGGGCGGCGGAGATGGCGCGTGGCGTTGCGGCCCTTGAGGCCTGTGCCGCGACCCTGCCCATCCGTCTGGATGCCCAGATCGATCTGGCCTTTGCTGCATTGCTCGATGATGACACCTGTCTCGCCTTTCTGCAGGCGCATAATCCCGAGGCGCTGGCCGATATGAAAAAGCGTTTCGGCGGGCTGATGGCGCGCGGGTTGTGGCAATCCCGGCGCAACAGCGTGGCGCACAGGCTCGACTCATGAGGGTCTGCCAGATTTTTCTTTGCGCAGGGGATGCCCGATGAGCCGGATTCTGATGATCGCCGCCCCGCGCTCTGGATCGGGTAAGACCACACTGACCCTGTCCCTTCTCGCCGCCTTCAGACGGCGCGGCCTGCGGGTTCGTGCGCTCAAGACCGGGCCCGATTATATCGATCCCGCCTTCCATCAGGAGGCGACAGGCATGCCCTGCGCCAATCTCGATAGCTGGGCCATGTCGGACGCCGCTCTCGCAGCCGGGCTGACGCGCGCTGGCGACGGGGCCGATCTTGTGATCATCGAATCCTCGATGGGGCTGTTTGATGGTCTCGCGCTTGAGGATGGTCAGCGCGGTGCCGCGTCCGATATTGCCGCCCGTTTTCGTCTGCCGGTTGTGCTTGTGCTTGATGCCAGCGGGCAGGGGCAGAGTGTCGGGGCCGTGGCTCAAGGCATGGCCACATGGTCGACAGCCGTGTCGATCGGTGGGGTGGTGCTGAACAACATTGCCTCGGACCGTCATGAAAAACTCTGCCGCGTCGCGATGCGCCAGAGCGTGCTCGGGGTGTTTCGTCGTGACCGGTCCATTGTGTTGCCGGAGCGGCATCTCGGACTCGTACAGGCACGCGAAAGGGGCGATCTGGAGGGGTTTTTCGCGTCTCTGGCCGATAAGGCGGAGCGTGAACTCGATCTCGACGGGATCCTGTCTCTCGCACGTCCGATTGGGGAGAGTCTCCCGGTACAGGCTTCGCATGTTGCTCCGCTCAAACCACCGGGTCAGCGCATCGCGCTCGCGGATGATGCCGCTTTTTCCTTCCTCTACGCCCATCTGGCCGCAGGCTGGCGCGAGGCGGGGGCTGAGATTCTGCCTTTCTCACCCCTGCAGGACGAAGTGCCCGATGAGCGCGCCGATTGCTGCTGGCTTCCCGGCGGCTATCCTGAACTTCATGCGGGGCGTCTGGCGGCTGCCACATATTTCCGCGAGGGCATGACGCGGTTCGCGGCCTCAAATCCGGTTCACGGAGAATGCGGCGGGTTCATGGTGATGGGGCAGGGGCTGGTTGATGCGACCGGGACACGCCATGCCATGCTTGGGCTGTTGTCTCATGAGACATCCTTTGCGAGACGCAAGATGGTGCTTGGCTACCGTGAGGCGATGCTTTTGCAGGATGGCGTACTCGGAAAAGCGGGTGCACGACTGCGCGGCCATGAGTTCCACTATGCCAGTGTAACCGAGGAAGGTCAGGACGCGCCCCTTGCGGAATTGCGCGATGGCGAGGGCACGTCCCTCCAAGCAGCAGGTGCCCAGAGAGGCCGGATATCGGGCTCGTTCTTTCATGTGCTCTGCGAAGCGGGATGAGCACCGGGTCAAATGAGCGCCCTGCAACGGCGTCCGTTTTTTCTATCCTGCTTGCGCGCCATCCTCCCGTCGAGGGCGCGGACGGGCTCTGCTATGGACGGTCCGATCTTCCCCTTGCTACGGGGTGGCACGATCATGTTGCGTCATGGGCGGCGCTTTGGAAGGGCAGGGAGCAGGGAACGCTTTATACGTCACCCTCAACACGCTGCAGGAGGGCGGCGCAGGCTCTCCTGGCCTCGCTCCCCGACTTCACGTCGATCACCAGTGATGCGCGTCTGCTCGAGATGGATTTCGGTTCCTGGGAAGGACGCGCCTGGTCAAAGATCGACAGGGGAGCACTCGATGAGTGGGCCGCCGACCCTCTAGGCTATCGGCCCGGCGGCGGAGAGACCGTGACTTCCCTGATCGAGCGTGTGACCGCATTCTGGGAGGAGCGGGTCGAGGCGGCGGAGCCCTGCTGCGTGATCACCCATGGAGGGCCGCTCCGCGTGCTCTTGGCTTTCGCCGAGGGGCGGTCTTTCCGGATGGAGGATAGGGCCCCCGCGCAGGGCCATGCCGTTCTGTTGCATTTTTTCAACAATCACGGACGGTTTGTTGCGCAAATACCCCCCATCCGTTGACAGAGTGCAACGGAGCAAAGAGGAGTAGGTGAATCCTGAATCAACGGTAAGGTTTATCATGTTGTTACGCTCCCGGTCCTTCCTGCCATCAGCTGCACGCAAAGGGGGGCTGATCCTCATTGCCTCGACGTGCCTGATGTCATGCGGGGGGGCGGCGCTGGCGCAGAGCGCGAGTGCCTCGGCAGATGCCGTGCCGAGCCGGGTACAGGGCAAGGCGGCTCAGGCTGCCAGCCCACGCGCCGTAACTGGCAAGCCCGCTGCGAAGACCCGCAACGCACTGCGTACGCGCCAGTCGGCCCCGATCCATTCGGGTGAGTCCGAGGGCGGGAGCGAGGCCATTGTCGTGACCGGTACGCGTGAGATCGGCAAGAAGGCGCGTGATTCCATCGCGCCGCTCGACATCATCTCGCACAAGCAGATTGCGGCAACCGGTCAGGGCACGCTGCGTGATGCGCTTGCGCTGCTGCTGCCTTCGCTCACCACGCCGACAGCCGGTTTCGATGCGGGCGCCATGACCGACACCATCAGTCTGCGTGGCCTCAACCCGAACGAGACGCTGGTTCTGGTCGATGGCAAGCGTCGCCACAACACGGCCAATATCTATTCAAACCCGGGTCCACAGCAGGGTTCGACGGCGTCCGATATCGACATGATCCCGATGTCCGCCATCGACCATGTGGAAGTTCTGCGTGACGGCGCCTCCGCCCAGTATGGTTCGGATGCCGTGGCCGGTGTCGTGAACATCATCCTCAAGAAGCAGGCGCGCGGCTTCCATGCCCAGAACATCACGGGCATCACCTCGGAGGGCGATGGCTTCCAGCAGGGCGTGTATCTCGATGGGGGGGCGAGCCTTGGATCGCGCGGCTTCGTGCATGTCAGTGGCGATTTCGTGCATCAGGATCACACCTATCGCAGCGCTGCCGATAACCGCACGGGTACCTATCAGAACAACATCCTGAGCCAGCCCGAGCAGACGCGCGAGAGTGTTGCGGTCAATGCCGGATATGATTTGACGGATAATATCCAGCTTTATGCTCTGGGCACCTATGCCCATCGTCATGCCGAGTCCTATCAGAATTATCGTCTGGCCTCGTCGCTGAACGCCTATCCCGCCTACAAGGCGATCTACCCTTGGGGGTATTCGCCGGTCGAGACGCTGAACGAGAATGATTTCGAGCTCAAGGCCGGGGTGAAGGGCGATTTCCGGGGCTGGCACTGGGACGTTTCGAGCGTCTATGGACGCGATTACGACGATATCGGCCTGATCAACTCGGTGAATCTCTCGATCAACAAGGCGACGGGCCGCACGCCCACCTCGTTTGATGTGCAGGGGTTCAATAACCAGCAATGGACGAATGATTTCGATTTCAGCCGCAAGTTCGAGTTCAGTGGCTGGCCGCACAGCGTGAATTTCGCCGGTGGCGCGTCCTATCGCTATGAGGGCTATTCGGTCGGTACGGGCTCGCCGGACTCACTCTATGGCAACGGATCGGACGCGCTTGCGGGCACGAACCCCGGCAATGCAGGGAATTACAGCCGTGACGTGGCGGCAGGCTATCTTGATATCTCGACCTATCTGGCCAAGGGGCTGCAGCTGGATCTGGCAGGTCGCTACGAGCATTACACCGATGTAGGCAACACCCAGAACGGCAAGGTCTCGTTGCGCTATGACATTACGCGCCGCATCGCGCTGCGTGGAACGATCAGCAACGGGTTTCATGCACCGACGCTTGCCCAGAAATACTACTCGGCACTCAATATCTCGCCGACTGCAGCCCGTGGGTTGATCGGCGCAGGCTCGCCCGGTGCACTTGCCAACGGGTCGTCTGGCCTCAAGCCCGAGCGCTCGACCAATGCGGAAGGCGGATTCATTGTCGAGCCGATCCGCAACCTGCATGTCACGACCGATATCTATCAGATCAACATGCGCGACCGGATCATGCCGGGCGGCAATATCTCGGGTGATACGGCCAGAGGAGCGCTCAAACTCAACGGTTTTCAGCTGCCAGATGATAGTGGTAGCTGGAATCAGAGCGCGATCACGGCCAACTGGTTCGGCAATGTGGCCAGCACCCGCACGCAGGGTCTGGATATCACGGTCACCTATCTGACCAAGCTCGGCGCTTTCGGGCGTATCGACTGGGATGCGGCCATCAATCTCAACCGTACCCGCCTATCGCATCAGGCCACCAATCCTCTGACCGGTGCGCCACTGCTCAATGCGGCCTCGATTGCCTATCTGACGACGGCCTATCCGCGCAGCAAGATCATCTTTGGTGGCAACTGGACCCATGCGAAATGGATCATCGGCCTGCACGAGATCCGCTGGGGCCAGACGACCAACCAGCTCACCTATTATGCGCCCGGCCCCTATCAGTTCAGCACGACGCATTTTCTGGAATACCAGAACAAGCCGAAATGGACGACCAATCTGGATGTGAGCTATCGCATCACCCCGCGCTGGACGGCCACGATCGGCGGCAACAACATCTTCTCCGCCTATCCGAACCGCGTGCCTGACGGGAACCGCTATCTGGGTGCGCCCCAATACTACATGAGCACGTCGCAGCTCGGTATTAACGGGGGCTACTACTATTTCCGGGTCAATTACGACCTTTGATCCGCAGGATCACTCCGCCCGCTCATGAAAGAATGTCCGGGCGTGACTGATTGCAGGGCGGGGCGTGAAGCCCCGCCCTGATCGGATCAGGCAGCGCAGGCTACCTTCTCTGTCACTGCTTGCTGGTGACCGGCAAGATAAGGCCCTGTCGCCAGGAGCGTTATGGTCAGGGTCACAGGCTGAGTCAGGCTGCCTTCAGGAAGTGGCAGCTGGGCGTCGCCATTGGTCCATCGCGCAGTGTCGTGCCCGGCGGCATGCCACCCTGCAAGATCGGGCGTGAGATGAGCCTGTGTAGAGAACTCATCTCCCGCGATCCCGTATCGAATTTCACCCACCAGGACACCCAGCATCCGACGATCGTCGTGATAAGGGCCAATTGCGTCGCAGGGCCGGCTCCGTCTGCTCGCAATGCGTACTGATTTCGATCCGGAGGGAAGAACGAAACGATAGCCTCGTTCATCGACCGATGCGGGCTTCAGACGTGATCCATTGGGAATGATCAGCGCGAGATCAGGATCATGCGTCAGCAGGGCCGGAGACGGGATGACTGGCGCTTCCTCTGCGCCGCATCGTGCAACGATTTCCTGCTAAAGAGGGGTGACGAAAGCCGGATCAGTGTCGATCAATGGTGGGTGATGTCACGTTAAGTGAGGCTGTCCAGAGGCATCCGTTTTTTCTGGAATCAGGCGCTGAGAGCGGTCGGGTTATTCCATTGGGCGAGAGCCCGGACACGATGGATGTGGCGAGAAAGAGGGGTGGTAATGGACGCGGACGGGACGAAGAGATTTCGGATGGCTTAAAAGACGGAGACGAAGCGTTGACAACCCGCCCGGTGAGCGAAATTTCTGCATGATGCGTTCGCGTTTTCGCAAGGGCAGATGACTGTTCTCCGCCCGGTTGTTCAGACCCTTATGCGAGAGATGCCGGATCGAGAAACCAAGGTCGCGTCTCGCTGCTCCATAGGATTTCAGCTCGTCAGTAATCAAACGACTGGGGCGCACCCCCTGCCGTTTGAGGAGCCGGGTCAGCGGACACTTGGCTGCTTTGGTGTTCCGACGGGGCTGCAGGATTTCGTCGAGAACATAGCCGTCCTGATCCACGGATCGCCACAGCCAGTGAGTCTTGCCACGAATCACGATCCGCACTTCGTCCAGATGCCAGAGATCACCAGGCCGGGCCTTCTTGCGACGCAGGAAGCGAGCGTAAGCTGTGCCAAACTTCAGGCGCCACCGACGGATCGTCTCATATGAGACGACTATATCCCGCGCGATAAGGATTTCTTAGACAAGACGAAAGCTCGGGGGAAAGCGGAAATAGAGCCATACCGCACGCGCTATCAGTTTACACGGAAAATGGTGCCGTTTGTAGCTCACAGATAACGTTCTCATCATCAGCGTCTATCATGGCGCAATTAATGTGAGAGAACCTCATATACATCTACTCAAAGCAAGTCGTGCTGCTACGCCTATCTCTTCCGCACTGCTATCGACGGGGATAACTACGTTATCCTCTTCAGAAATCCCATCTAAAGACCACGACTCCAATTTATCATGGAACCATGGTCTTATTTTTATATCTTTAGCGCTCTTTACCACATCACAATTTTTCATATTTTTGAACATGGCTTTTTTTGTCTTATAGCCAAATTTTTCCATAGTCTCCGTCACCCACTTTTTATAACGCTCCTCCGTCAGGATATAATTATGGAGGGGTGCATCGTATTCAACGTCAGGGTGGACTACGACATCATTGCGAGGCGCTGGAAGCACAAACCTGCTGGCGCCAAGGGCAGATAATATTGCCAATCCAAAATCTATATTATTTACTTCCGGAGAAAGATAAATATTTTCTCCGGAATAATCATACTGAAATATTCTATATCCAGAGTGCGTTTTTACATTTATGAATTTCTCATTCATTTTTATATTTGCCCAATACCGTCTCTCAACAATGCTCATTTTAGTTTCCATGCTGTTAGGTTAATGCCTTTTTGAGCAGCATAGTCATACGCTCGCTTGATCTGCTCCATCTGCGCTGCACCAGTGTCGTACGGGATATCCAAATATAACTCCCGGCTTTTTACATCCTCCAGAGGAACCGGCGTCCCCTTCAAACACGCACCCTTGAATGCGAACAAGCTATCTATATCTTTTTGATATTATGATAGACTCTTCCCGGGTTTTTCATTCTACTCGGTGTCATCGTCTCCATGGTTTTCGCACTGACCGCGAGGCCAGTAGAGGGTGATGTCACGTTAACTTAAGTGAGTTAGCTGAAGCCCGCGAAAGGGACATTCAGACGCTGAGAGCGGTCGCGCTGCCCCACTGAGCGAAGGCCCTGATACGATGGATGTGCCGGGAAAAGGCCGTGGTGATGGAGGCGGATGTCAGCGCTCCGTCTTCTCCGCTATCCGTAATCTCTTCGTTCCGCCCGCTTCCATTACCACCCCTCTTTCTCGCCACATCCATCGTGTCCGGGCTCTCGCCCAATGGAATAACCTGACCGCTCTCAGCGCCTGATTCCAGAAAAACGGATGCCTCTGGACAGCCTCACTTAACGTGACATCACCATCGTATCTGCCGGTAATTCCCGCTCGTGGCCGTTCGAAGGGCATCACGATGTCCCCCCCCCCCCCCCCCCCATATCCCCCCCCCTT
>NZ_PNQZ01000048.1 GCF_003994335.1 Asaia sp. W19 | reverse complement strand
AAATGGTCGCTTCTCGTGGGAGCGGTGCGCATCATTCCGCCTGGGGGACCAATGAGAATTTCGGCAAGGTTTTCCATGCCTCGATCAATTTGAGCGATCTCGAATTTGGCGAGGTTGCGGTGCAGGCTCTGGATCGCTGTCAGCCGAATTACGCCTGAGTGATCAGGCGCCCCCCTTCCCACGACTGACGTCAGCCTTTTAAGGAGTGCAGATAGCGCATGAGCACCGTGATCCCCTCCTGGCAGATCCCCACACGCTATGCTCAGGTCATCCGCACCAAAAAATATGTGGCCGTGATCTGTCTGGAAACCTGGGGCGGCATGCACTTCTCCCGATCTGGATGGTCCACCTTCATTCCCCGCAAACAGGCCACGACAGATTGGATCGGGGCCAATCTCAAGGAGGCTCTATATAGCAGCGAGGATTTCGGAGCGCATTTGCCTACGCCGATCCCGAAGGACCTCTCTCGCCCAGCAAAGGACGAGTCAAACCGGAAGTCGCATGAATTCTGG
Source organism: Asaia sp. W19 (assembly GCF_003994335.1). Classification (GTDB taxonomy): domain Bacteria; phylum Pseudomonadota; class Alphaproteobacteria; order Acetobacterales; family Acetobacteraceae; genus Asaia. Next base: position 558 of record NZ_PNQZ01000048.1, on the reverse strand, counting down.
CTGCGCATCCAGCAGGAATTGGGCTTCAAGGATATTCTGACCGCCATGTCCAAATCGGCCGGCATCTATATCGATTGGCCCGAAGACCAGGGGGACCAGGTACGGATCGTCGCAACGCGTGGTCGTGGTGGCGGCTTTTCCGCCTGGGGGACCAATGAGAATTTCGGCAAGGTTTTCCATGCCTCGATCAATTTGAGCGATCTCGAATTTGGCGAGGTTGCGGTGCAGGCTCTGGATCGCTGTCAGCCGAATTACGCCTGAGTGATCAGGCGCGCCCCTTCCCACGACTGACGTCAGCCTTTTAAGGAGTGCAGATAGCGCATGAGCACCGTCATTCCTTCCTGGCAGATCCCCACCCGGCGTGCTCAGCTCATCCGCACCAGGAAGTATGTGGCCGTGATCTGCATGGAACGCTGGGGAGGAAGTCACTTCTCCCGCTCTGGCTGGTCCACCTTCATTCCCCGCAAACAGGTTACGACGGAATGGATCGGGGAAAACCTCAAAAAGGCGCTATATAGCAGCGAGGATTTCGGGGCGCATTTGCCCCGACCGCTTCCA
>NZ_PNQZ01000047.1 GCF_003994335.1 Asaia sp. W19 | reverse complement strand
TTGTGGTGGGGAGCAWGGCCCTCCCGCGCCAGAATATACCCCAGCCGCCGATAGCCAAACCGGCGACGCTCGGCCGCCAGGGCGCGCAGACGTTGGCGTAGGGCCGCATCGTCAGGCCACGTAGAGGCGTAGCGAAAAACGCGGCGAGCCACACCCACCAGTGCACACGCACGCCGCTCGCTCAGGGCGAAAACTTCCCGGATGTGTCGGACCGCCTGCCGTTTGTCGGCAGGCGTCACCACTTTTTTCCAACGAGTTCCTTTAGCGCCGCATTGTCCAGCATGGCATCCGCCAGAAGTCGTTTGAGGCGACCGTTCTCATCCTCCAGCGTCCTGAGCCGTTTTGCCTCGGAAACCTCAAGCCCACCGTAACGGGTCTTTCATTTGTAAAAAGTCGCATCGCTGATCCCATGCTTGCGGCACAGATCCGCAACTTTCAGACCCGCCTCCTGCTCCTTCAGGATGCCTATGATCTGCTCTTCCGAAAATCGACTGCGCTTCATTCGTCCGTATCCTTCTCGATCGGACTCTACTTCAAAACGGTCACATTCAAGCGGAGCACGTCAGAGGCTGTGTAACCGCTGGAAGCCGGGCAGAGAGATCGCTGACGGGATCGGCGATCCACAGCGCGGCATTCGGAAATGTGCGCGCATAATCATCACGCCAGGGGCAGCCGCCCAGATCCGCGACCGGCACGCCCCCGGACGTGGTCGTCAGGACCAGGCGCCGGACCAGATGCGGAAACGCCAATGCCAGACGCAGCGCGATAAAGCCGCCCATCGACTGCGCCACGATGTCGACCGGCTCCGTGATATGGGCGCCGACCGTATCGACCAGATCGTCGATCGAACGGATATCGCCCTGAGGCGGCTCGTGACCCAGACCGGGCCAGGCGAAGAATAGGCCCTCCAGTCCGGCGTGGGACGCGACCGGTCGCCAGAATGTGGCGCTTCCAGCGGCACCCGGCAGGACCAGGGTTTTGGGCATGATCGCGGCGATATCCTCTCGTTTCAAAGACGCGTTGGATCGTCGTTTTCATTATTGCGCGGGCCGGAACGGCTTCCGGCCTCCATGACCCAGCTGTGGGGAGGGGGACAATCACCCATCATGCGCCTGTAGTTCCGTAGCAGCGGCACGTTGCACGGCCTGCGTTAGACGGATCAGGGTATCGGCATGTAGTCGGGCGACAGTCCAGTAAAGCGCCACCCCAATCCTGATGCCCGGCGGCAGTTCGACCAGCCGTCCCGCCGTCAGGTGTTCCCTGACCAACTTGATCGGATGCATCCCCCAGCCGACGCCGGCGAGCCCGAGGTCAAGGAACCCCTGGGTGGACGGCACCCAATGAATCACCTTGCCCGGCTCGGTTCCATGGGTTTCGCGTAGCCAGCGGGCCTGTAGTCCGTCGCGTCGATCGAAACGCAAGGATGGCGCTGCCGCCAACCTTTCAATACTGAATTCCTGACTGAAATGATGCGCCATGAAGGCCGGGCTGGCGCAGGCGGCATAGCGTAGCGTGCCTAATTCGATGATCTTGCATCCTGGAATGGGAGCAGGATTGGAACTGACGGCGGCCAGCACTTCGCCGGAGCGCAGGCGATCGGCTGTATGCGCTTCATCATCCAGCCTGAAATCAAGTGCGACCGTAGTCTGATGCGTAAAATCGGCGGCGGCTTTGGCAAACCATGTTGCCATGCTGTCCGCGTTGACGGCGATCGCAATGGTGGCAACGCCGCCAGACAGGCTGCCGCCGCCGTGCCCCAGAGCGGGGCCGAGATCCTGTTCCAACAGGCGCACGCGGTCGACATGATCGCACAGCTTCCGGCCCAGTGCGGTCGGCTGACATGGCTGCCCGCGTTGGATGAGGATCGCACCAAGACGCTCTTCCAGACCGCGCACACGTTGCGAAACCGCGGAAGGCGTATGGCCGAGAACAGCTGCAGCGCGTTCGAACGTGCCTTCGCGAATGACGGCGGCGACAGCCGCAAGCGACGGATAATCGAGCATGATGAAGCGTTGCTTCATCTGATGAAAGAAAACAAGTTTTCCTTTCGAGTGCTTGGCTGATACCTCCCTCAGGAATGATGCCTCTGCTGCTTCCAGTCTTTTCCGGTTTCTGTCTGTCGGCCGCGCTGATCATGGCGATCGGCGCGCAAAATCTGTTCGTCCTTCAGCAAGGTTTGAAGGGCGAGTATGTCACCCTGGTCGTCCTGTTCTGCAGCCTTGCCGACGCCTTGCTAATAACGCTAGGCGTCAGCGGTCTTGGGACTTTTCTGGGCGCTGTTCCGCCGCTCGAACGGGTTCTGGCGTTCGGCGGTAGCGCGTTTCTGGCCTGGTACGGCCTTGCGGCACTGCGCCGGATGCGCACACCCCGACGCATGATCGCAGGCGAGACGCCCCCAATCCCGCGTGCGCGGGTATTGGCTATGCTGGCGGCATTCACGTTCCTCAACCCGCACGTATATCTCGATACGGTGCTCCTGATGGGAGCGGCTGGGGCGGCCGAACCGTCCGGACAACGCCCGCTCTTCATCGTCGGCGCCGCGTCCGCGAGCGTGGTATGGTTTGCATCCCTCGGCTACGGCAGTCGTCTGTTGCGACCGATTTTTGCGCGTCCGTTCGCCTGGCGCATACTCGATGCGATCGTAGGTTGCGTCATGCTGACGTTGGCAGCCGTGCTTATCTTACGGACTTTGTGCCCGGAGTTACGACTGGGATGAAAGTGACAAACAGATCGATGCGAACGATCGGCTGTGTCTGACGTCCGCTTCGAGGAACCTGTGCCGGCATGTTTAGTGTCCGGAAAGAAGGCGAAAGCTGACATCCTTCGTTGAGCGCGGCCGTGTAAGCGCGGAGGTAATCTGTGGCATAGCCAAACCCTGCCTCTGAGGCATGCTTCCAAGCCCATCCGCTGCCGTTTTCTGCCCATTACACCTACTTCCGATAATAGAAATCATCGGAAGTAGCGGAAAAGAGATGTCTATTCTATAGGCGTTGGCTCATTAGCCTCAATCTTGTCCGCGAGTTCCTGCATGATGGGCTGGTAGTATCGATCGAGCGATTTCAGATCACGATGTCCGGTGACCCGCATCAGATCGAGCGGGTTCGTGAGATAGCGTGCGAGACGCGACGTCGCCTCGTGGCGAAGATCATGAAAGGTGAGGTTGATCAGGCCTGCGCGCTTGGTCATCCGACCAAAACGGACAGAAAACGCCTTCTCATTGCCAATATCGAAGATTTTCTCCTGCGGTTCCGGCCTATGCGGCATCTGCTTGAGTTTCTCGACGAGGAGGCGCCGTGCACCGGGTGTCAGGGGGCGTTTCTCGGGGCCGAGTTCCTCCCGAAGGCGCTCGCTCTTCACTCTGGCAAGCGATAGCGTGCGACTGCGGAAATCGATGTCTTTCCAGCAGAGAGAAACAGACTCCGATAAACGACAGGCTTGTTCGATCGACCATTTGACGAGCCATACATCGTCCGCATGCTCAGAGGCCGAAACAACCTCTATAAGGCGGTCATATTCACTCTGAAGATTAAGCTCATTATCTAGAATGGCCAACCGCCTGTTACGCTTCCTGTCAGCGCCTTGCGGCCGTTTTACAATCCTGCCGGAGGCATGATTGACCGTATGGATATCCCACTCACTGATCGCGTGCTGGACGATGCTGGCGAGGAGATTGAGCCGCTTGACCACGGTTGCTGGCGCATAGCCGTCCGCAAGCATGCGATCGCGAAAGGCACGAACGTCAGCTGGCTGCCATTTGCTCACCATGACATTAACGACAGGGTCATCGAGCAGGGCAGGGATGTGGCCCGTACGGTCCCCCTGGCGATGGGCCATGCATTCGTCGCGGTAGCGTTCCACCAATCGTCTGAGTGGTGTCTTGTCGAGAGACGATGTGTCCTTGAACTGGCGAAGATCGACCTCGGCACGTTTTTCAGTTAGCCAGCGGCGAGCCAACGCTGAGGATGCAAAGGTCTTTCTCAGGCGTTTGCCATCAACCATCTTGCGGGCCTGATACTGACCCGCGCCTCGGTACCATACACCCTTGGGGAGTGGTTTACCTGTGGCCGGATCGATGCCTGATCTTTCTGATTCGCTCATGCGAAGCTCCTGATACCAAAGAGCCATAATTTCCTGAGTGGCTCAGGACTGGCTCAAAATCAACACTTTGGTAAATCAGGATTCTGCTTTTTACCCATTGGAACCCGCAGAAAACTGCGGAAAATCAAATGGCGTCCCATAGGGGATTCGAACCCCTGTTGCCGCCGTGAGAGGGCGGTGTCCTAGGCCTCTAGACGAATGGGACGAGGCGAGGTGCCTTCTATGATATTGCGGGGGTGCCCGCAAGGGTCATTCTGCGTTTTTCTTGATTAATTTCGCACTCAGTTTTTCACCTGCGAGCAGATGCACGTGATAATGCGGAACTTCCTGACCGGCATCAGGTCCTGTGTTGCTGATCAGTCTATATCCGTTGCGGGTCAGATCCAGTTGCTCGGCCACCTTGGAGATTGCTCGCGCAAAGCCCGCGATCTCGTCATTGCTCGCGGACGCCCCGAAATCCGCCGAAGACACGTAAGCACCCTTTGGAATGATCAGGACATGAATCGCTGCCTGAGGGGAGATATCAGGGAAGGCAAGGGCGTACTCATCCTCATACAGAATCTGTACAGGGATCTCACGACGCAGGATCTTCGCAAAGACATTGCCCGGATCGTAGGGAAGGCTCAAATCAACAGCCACGGTTCATTCCCCCGTCTTGCGCGGGCGCGAGGCTTTTTCCTCGACGCCGCTCATGGCCTCACGGCGACACAGCTCCTGCCACACCTCCTGAGGCGTGATGCCCGCATCCACCCACATCACGATCAGATGGTACAACACATCTGCACTCTCGCTGATAAGCTCTGCGGGCTTTCCTGCGACCGCTTCGATCAGGCACTCGACCGCTTCCTCACCGAACTTCTGAGCAATCTTCTTACGTCCCCGCGAAAGGAGACGTGAGGAGTGGCTCAGCGACGGGTCCGTTCCGCGACGCGACAACACCGTTTGGAAAAGATGATCCAGAACCTGAGCATCCGTCTGCTGCACTTCAGGAGGCGCGGCACTCTTGGACGCCCCCTTCTTACCCTGTGCCTTCTTGGCTGAGGCCGGCTTGGCCCCGCCTTTCTTGGCGCCGCCGCCATCAGCCTTGCGTGTCGTTCTTTTCGTGGCGAGCGCCATGATCATTTCCCATTCATCGTCGTATGCTGCCAAAAGGGCAGGTCAAAGCTTTCCGCGCAGCGCATCAGTTTCCCGGGCGCACTGGCAGACCAGCCTCTTCGAGGGCCGCCTTGACCCCGGCAATGCCGAATGTCCCGAAATGAAAGACACTGGCGGCAAGCAGACCACTCGCTCCCGCCTTCGCGCCTTCCACGAAATGCGCAAGTTCTCCCACGCCACCCGAGGCCACCACAGGAATTGTAACCGTGCCACAGACCTTGCGCAGCAAATCGAGATCGAAGCCTTCTCCCGTGCCGTCTCGATCCATGCTCGTCAACAGGATCTCGCCCGCACCGCGAGCCTGGGCTTCCTGCGCCCAAGCCACGGCGTCTATCCCTGTGGGCTGGCGGCCACCCTTTGTATAGACCTCCCAGCCGCCCTTACCGTCGGAGCGGGCGTCGATGGCAACGACGACACATTGGCTCCCAAAGCGATTGGCTGAGTCGTTGATCAACTCAGGATTGACGACAGCCGCCGAATTGACCGCGCATTTATCCGCTCCCGCCAGAAGCAAACGACGCATGTCCTCGGGCGCGCGCACCCCTCCGCCTACGGTCAAGGGGAGGAAGACACGCTCGGCCGTGCGCCGAACCACATCATAGATGGTATCGCGGTTTTCAACGCTGGCCGTGATGTCAAGGAAGGTCAGTTCATCGGCTCCGGCTGCATCATAAACGACAGCCTGCTCCACCGGGTCACCGGCATCGCGCAACGAGACGAAGTTCACGCCCTTCACCACGCGCCCATCCTTGACGTCAAGGCAGGGGATGACTCTCAGCTTGAGCATGACGTGCCCTCGACGATACTGAGCGCTTCCTCAAGCGATACCCGGCCATCATAGAGCGCGCGCCCCACAATAACCCCGTCAAGGCCTGGCGTCTCATCGGCCACCGCCCGAAAGTCACGAAGATGCTGGGCGCAGCCCACCCCACCGCTCGCGATGACCGGGATGGAAAGCCTGCGCGCAAGATCAGCCGTCTGCTCGAGGTCGAGACCTTCCAGCATGCCGTCACGGGTGATCTCGGTGAAGATGACAGCAGCAACACCTGCATCCTGCATGCGCAGGGCGAGGTCACGCGCATTCAGCTCAGACACTTCTGCCCAGCCCTCGGTTGCAACACGCCCCTGACGCGCATCAATTCCGGCAACGATCTTGCCCGGAAAAGCCCTACAGGCCTCCCGCACCAGTTCCGGGTTCTTCACGGCAACCGAACCGAGAATGACCCGGTCGAGCCCGGCGGTCAGCCAGCGTTCGATACCAGCCATATCACGAATACCGCCCCCAAGCTGGACAGGAAGATCCGTTGTGGCAAGGATCGCCTCGACCGCGGCCCCATTGGCGGAACGCCCCGCGAAAGCCCCGTTGAGATCCACCACATGCAGTCGGGAACATCCGGCCTGCGCGAAAGCAAGGGCCTGCGCACCAGGGTTGTCAGAATAGACCGTCGCCTCATCCATCTCCCCTCGGCGCAGGCGTACACAGGCGCCGTCCTTAAGATCGATCGCGGGATAGAGGCTGAGATGCCGCTGCGTGGAAGTATCCGTGCTCGCCAAGGTGCTTTCCTTTTCGGACTGCCGTTTTTGTCTGGTGATGGAAGAAGCGCCTGGATCGAGGCGCTTTGTCATGAAGAGCCCCTTGATGGTTCCTTCATGGCTCCGGGCGTAAAAAGGATGCGTTCCCCAGTGCTCGAAACCAAGTGACCGGAACATGGACAGGGCGGAGTGCTGCGTTTCAGGCACCTCGCAGTTCAGTACCTTGCAGCCAAGAGCCCGAGCCGCCTCCATGACGGCATCGGCCAGAACATACCCCAGCCCGCGCCCACGCATGTATGGCGCCACAAAATATCCGCGGATCTGGGCTGTCTGTGCCTGGGCCTCGTTGTTACGCGACGGACGTACGAGCTGCGCGCAGCCCTGAATCTGGCCGTCCTCGTCACGCACGACGAAAAATCGCGTCTCCGGCACCATGAGGACACCATTGAAGTAGCGCTCAAGAACGGCGCGTCCAGGAGGGGTGAGCCAGCCTAGACCACCCCCATCCAGAATAGCCGCCGTGGTGATCTCGCATAGCGCGGCCATATCCGTTTCATCAATACGCGAGAGACGCTCCGCAATACGGGTCACGGCATCCAGCTCAGAAAATTAGCCATGATCGTCAAACCGGTCTTCTGGCTTTTCTCGACATGAAACTGCGTTCCGCAACGATTGCCACGAGCCACGATGGCCGGCACCCGCCCGCCATAACCGGCAGTCGCGACGATATCGTCTTCGTTCCAGCCCGTAAGCGCGTAGGAATGGACAAAGTACCCGTGATCTCCCGGGGTAAGTCCGGCCGTCAGCGCGTGGTGGCCAGGTTCGAAATCGAGCACGTTCCACCCCATATGCGGCAGGCGCAGCCCGGCCTCTAGCGCCGCATCCATGCGGGCAATCTCACCATCAATCCAGCCAAGTCCCGCCGTTCGCCCATGCTCAAGCCCCCATTGAGCCATGAGCTGCATGCCCACACAAATGCCGAGAAACGGCGTTCCGCGATCAGTGGCTTCCACCAGGGCCTCACGCAGTCCGCCACCAAGTCCCGCTGCGCAATGCGCAAAGGCGCCCTGACCCGGCAGGATGATATGATCGGCACCGAGAACATCCTCCGATCTTCCCGAGATGATGACGTCCGCATCAAGGCCTTGTGTCGTGACGACATGCCGTGCCGTCTGAGCGGCGGAGGCAAGATTTCCTCCGTCATAGTCGATAACAACGATCTTTCTCATGCTGCCCCCGACGCTGAGTCGGCAGCACGCAGTCTGGCATCAGCCATGCTCCTTCCCAGCCATACGCCGCGAAGTACGCCACCCTTGAGCCGGATCTCCCATCCCATGATCTCCGCTGCAAAGACGGCCAGCACCAAGTTCAGGATATAAGCGTAGAACAGACCGGCCGGACCGGTAAAACGCAGCACCACGGCGCTGATACAGGCGCTAATGGCAAACGCGATCCAGCAGCCACTGAGCAGAAAACCGATCGGCCCGAGGAAAAAGAGACGCCAATGCATACCCTGCTTGATCAGAGCGGTCGGATATGACGCCTCCCCGCCGAAGGCCAGATAGGCGTTCACAATACCCCCTTGGTCGAGGGCACCGCGCTGCCGACACGCGGGTCTATTGCCACGGCCATACGCAAGGCGCGGGAAAAGGCCTTGAAGCCGCTTTCAGCAATATGATGGGCATTCCGCCCCGCCTTACAGGTAATGTGCAGAGCGATGGACGCAGCCATGGCAAATGCGCGGTAGAATTCCTCGAACAGATCTGTATCCATCTCGCCAATCCGCTCGCGCACGAATTCGACATTCCAGGCGAGGTAGGGCCGTCCTGAAATATCCACGACCACCTCGCAGAGCGCCTCATCCAGCGGCACGAGGGCATGGCCAAACCGCGTGATCCCGCGTTTATCGCCCAGGGCCTGTGCGAAAGCCTTGCCGAGCGCAATGCCGATATCCTCGACGGTGTGATGTCCGTCCACATGCAGGTCACCATGGCAACGCACTTCGATGTCGAATCCGCCATGCTTGGCGAGCGCCGTGAGCATGTGATCGAAGAACCCGATCCCGCTATCGAGTTCGGCGCGACCGCTGCCATCGAGATCGATGAAGACGGAAATATCGGTCTCACCGGTCTTGCGGTGAAGGCGGGACTGTCTGGCTTCTGTCATGGGGTCAACCATAAACTATTCGGCGCGAATACGCGATGGCCTCTTGGCGAGAGATCGGAAGCTTGCCATCTATCGAGCATGAGCAGTTCCCCCGTATCGTCCCCCGCCCTCGAAGTCCTGCTTTCCAGGGCCTCGACGGATCATCTGAACGCACCAGCCCCCGACAAGGAGCAGATCGGCCGCATCCTCTCGGCTGGATTGCGCGCGCCCGATCACGGCAAGATCAGGCCCTGGCGCTATATCGTGATCAAGGGCAAGCATCGTGCGGAGTTTGCTGAACAGGTTGTGCGGGCCATGCTCTCGGCTGACCCCGAAGTACCCGAGAAAAAGATCGCCAAGCGGCGTCAGCGCTTTTCGGAAATGCCCATGACGATTGCTCTGGTCATGGCACTCGATCCTCAAAGCAAGATTCAGGTGCAGGAGCAGGAGCTTTCGGTGGGCGCTGGTGCGATGAATGTACTCAACGCCCTGCATGCCGAAGGTTTTGGCGGATTCTGGGTCTCGAGCGATTTCGCCGAGGAACCCTGTTTCCGTGAGGCCTTGGGGCTGGGGGACGCCCAGCGCCTTGCGGGCTTCCTTTTCGTCGGCACGCCCGACAAACCCGTGCACGGAAGCAAGCGACCCGATATCAGCGATTACATGGCCTTCTGGAAAAGCGAACCCGTGCGCTTCGAGGCCGACAAGTGAGTTCCAAGGCTGACATCACGATTGCTGGCGCTGGTCCCGCGGGGCTCGCCTGCGCCCTTTCCCTTGCCGAGCGGGGCTGGCGTGTGACGGTCACCGATCCCGCACCTGATCGCGTGCTCGCTGCCCCTTCTTTCGATGGGCGCGAAATTGCACTCACCCATCATTCGCGCGACTGGCTGGACAGCCACGATATCTGGTCGCGTATCCCCGAGGGGGCAATCTCGCCACTGCGCACTGCCCGTATCGAGACGGGACAGGACGTACCCCCGAACGAGGCCGGAGCACTGCTTTTCAGAGCACCGGAAGGGTCGAGCGATGCGCTCGGTTACCTCGTTCCCAACCATCTGATCCGCACCGCCCTGCACGACGCCGTGCGTCAGGAACCGCGCATCACGGTGCTTGCAGGCAAAAAAGTCGTCAGTAGTTCGGGTAACAGCGATGTTGCCCGCATCCTGCTCGATGACGGCACCTTGCTCGAAAGCGCCTTGCTCGTGGCAGCCGATGGGCGGTTTTCCCAAATCCGACAGTCGCGCGGTATCGGCGCGCTCGTGCATGATTTCGGCAAACAGATCATGGTTTGCCGTATGCGCCACCCGCTCCCACATGAGGGCGTGGCGCTTCAATGGTTCGACGAAGGCCAGACTATCGCACTCTTGCCTGTGGCAGATGACGGCCAGCCGGGTCATCTGTCATCCCTCGTTCTGACATTGGACCCGGAAGAGATCGCAGTCCTCAAGGCAATGGACACGGCCACGTTCAGCGCCGATATCACCCGCCGGACCCAGGCACGCATGGGCCAGATGAGTGTTGAGAGCGATCGGGTCACGTACCCCCTTAAAACCGTATTCGCCCATCGCTTCCAGACGACGCGCCTCGCGCTAATCGGTGACGCGGCCGTCGGAATGCATCCCATCACGGCGCATGGGTTCAATCTCGGTCTCAAGGGACAGGCGATCCTCTGCGAGGAAATTGCCCGTGCCGATGCCGATCCAGGAAGTGCCTCAGCCCTGCGCGCGTTCGAACGTCGTCATCGTCGGGCCACCGCACCTCTTTTCGCGGCGACGAACGGGATCGCGACGCTGTACACGCATGACGCCCGACCGACCCTCGCCCTTCGCAAGGCCGGACTGGCCTTTGCCGATCGTCTTGCCCCGCTCAAATCCATGGTCACCGGCTTTCTGATGGATCGTAGCCATACCGCCTGATTGCGGGGTGGCTTGGAAACACAGGGCGAAAAAAAGGCGGGAGACAAGTCTCCCGCCTTTTTTGTCCTCGTGCGCCTTTAGGACGGCTTGCCCAATTCCAATCCCGATTCCTGCAATACGCGATAAGCGTCCAACATGATGGCGTTCGTCACGCCGCCAACATCACGGACAGAAGATACCTTGGCCGAGAGCGCCAGCGTGATACCGGTATCCGTGATGGCAGAAATTGCGACGCCGGGGGCGGGGTCCTGAAGAATATCCTCGCGCTGCTTCATCATATTCATCAGAGCCAGCTGCGCCTTCGTCGCGTCGGCACGAGGTGAGATTGTCACGGTTGCCGAGGCCGCACTCAGCGAGGTTCCGAGCGTCGCATTACGCACCGCCGAGGTAATGAATTGGGAATTCGGAACGATCATGGTCGATCCGTCTCCGAGTCCGATCTCGGTGGATCGAACGCTGATCCGCTTCACATCTCCCTTGATTGAACCGAGCTCGATCAGATCACCCACACGGATCGGGCGCTCAGCGAGAAGGATAACGCCGGAAACAAAGTTCTGCACAATCGCCTGGAGGCCGAAGCCGATGCCCACCGACAGCGCGCTAACCACCCAGGTAAGGTTCTTCACCGTTACCCCGGCTTCGGAGAGCACCATCAGAAACACGGCAATCCAGGCTACGTAGTTGAAAATGTTCAGGATCGACGTCCGTGCGCCGATATCGAGATTTGTCGTCGGGAAGAGGCGTGATTCAAGCCATTGGCTGAAAGCGCGGATCGCGTAATAGGCAACGAGCAGGATAACGATGCAAAATACCGCCGTATTGAGCGAGAACTGCACACCGTTGATGGTCTGACCAACAAACAGCCCGTTGACCTTGTCTGCCACCACCGGGATATCGAGACTCCCCTCCGAGAGGCAGACAGCAACAAACACGATGATCAGGGCAATGTTGATGACACCAGACAACAACACGCCAAACTGAGCAACGCGGTTGGAGTGAACCCCCAGGCGTGACAGGCGGCGGGAGACAAGTGACGCGGTCGAGAAATTCCGCGCCGTAAACTCCTTCGTTGCAAGCGAGATCAGGAACAGTGTTGCGAAGCTGACCGAGAGCGCCACCGACCATACGGCAACGGCGAAGGCGAAAGCCAGGAACCCAAGCGCGATCGCAATCCAGGTTACGGCCATGACGAGGCAGCCGATACCATAGACGGCCGGCGCCAGGCGCGCATCGGTGCGTCGCGTGAGACGGCGACACATACCGACGAAAAGGAGCGTCACAGCGAGGGTGAAGATTGCCTCGATCAGACGACGCGCCGTGACCGGGAATGCATTCTCCATACCAATGGTGATGAAAATTGTCTGGAGTAGGACGATCACCGCCATACACCAATCCACGCCCCAGAGTGCGCGTGCGGCGCGCTGATCTGCTCCGTCCACGGCTGTCGCTCGGCTCAGGGCAGGGAGGCCCGCGCCGAGGATGAACCCGCAAAGCGGCATAATCCCCGCGACACTGTTCATGAAGAGCGGGCTACGCCCCTCATCGAGCGAAAAGAGGCCGGCGAGAATTTCCCACACCAGAAACATGACGAAGCCACAGACGATCCCGGACATCGCAACCGGAATGAAGGATCGATGATGCTCGGAGAGAATGTCGCCCGTGAAACGGCGCACGATGTTGCCTTCGAGCTGGCGAAACAGCCAGTACGCGGGACGTGCAAGCAGGGCCGTCAGCAGAAACGCGCCGATGAGCGCGCCGACGAGAAAGGGCCAGTGATACAGAACGCCCGCATAGCCATTATTGACCGGTGGGGCGAGGGTAAGGCGCAGGGCCGGCCCTTCGGCATAAAGATTGCGCCAGAAAGTGAGCGTCAGGGGGGAAGCAATACGCTCTGACAGCAGCTCCTGCTGGCTGACGGTACCGCGTCGCTGGACCTCCAGCTGCACCTGCTTGGCCTGCAAGCCGAGCAGACGCCCCTGTGTCACCGTGGATTTGATGTCCTGCAGTACAGCTTGCAAATGCGCCCGCTGTGTGACGATCGCCTGACTTTCCCCATCGGCCTTGGCACCAACAATGTCCAGATAGCTCTCATAAACGGTCTGATAGGACGCCGCCTGTGTCTGGATGGATTGCGCGATCGACGTGATCGCATCGACCTGGTCCGAAAGCTCGGAAAGGGTCTCACTCCCGAGCACGATATCCGTGCGGTTCAGCTGGCCATAAATGTATTTGAGCTGGTTCTGGGCGGTAGCAATCTGGCGATTCAGCGTTCCCGAGACCGTCGTCCAGCCATAGCCATCCGCGGCCGAAGGGACGAGCGGCCCTGCGGCACCGTTTGGGGCGGTTCCGGCAGGCGCTGCCATGGCGACAGGAGGCGCGATGGAAAGAATCAGGGCAAACAGGCCCCCGAGAATAACGGTGAGACCGGAGCGTCTCATGAATACTGGCATCGCGGTTTGTGCCTCCTCTATGCCTTTTAGAACCTGGATCTCGGGAATGAACGAGTTGGAGAAGCAAGGGTTTTCCCTTCCGCTCGACGCGTCTTCCACCCCGACTGGACAGATGCCCGCCCTTGTTCAGAATTCTGCCTGACGAAGATCTGTGATCGACTCATAACCGGTGCGGTAAAGCTCGGTCAGAAGTTCCTTCTTGATTTTCTGCGCCAGTCCGGGGCCTTGATAGATGAGCGCGGTATAGATCTGCACCATATCCGCGCCGCCACGCAGGCGTTCGAAAACGTCGAAGCCGCTCTCGATCCCCCCGCAGGAGATCACGGCCGCGCGCCGGGCGACCAAAGACACGACCCGACGCAGCATCATGAGGGCAAGTTGCGTGAGCGGCCTACCGGAGAGGCCACCGCTTTCACCAGCTTGCGCGTCGCTCAATGAATAGGGGCGACTGATCGTCGTGTTGCTGACGATCAGCCCCGCGACGCCACCTTCGATCGCCGCCTCGACGATGTCGGGCAGTGCAGCCGGATCAAGATCGGGCGCAAGCTTGACTGCGAGCGGCGGGTGACCAGGATTTCGGGCGCGGATCGCACCCAGAATATCGCTCAGGGTTCGCGCGGTTTGCAGGTCGCGAAGCCCTGGCGTGTTGGGCGATGACAGGTTGATGGTAATGTAATCAGCCAGTTCAGACACGCGCGAAACGAGGTAGGGGTAATCTTCGAGAGGCTGCGCGCCGAGCTTGTTGATCCCCAGATTGGCCCCGATGGGCACGCGCCGAAGCGCTGCGCTGCGTGTTGCCTGAAGCTGGCGAAAACGCGTCAGCCGGGTCACGAAGGCGTCGATACCGTCCCCGTTGAACCCCATCCGATTGATGATCGCCCGGTCTTCAGTCAGGCGGAAAAGCCTTGGCTTTGGATTCCCCTCCTGTGGGCGCGGTGTAACAGTGCCGCACTCGACATGGCCAAACCCCATACGGGCCAGAGCCATCGGTATACGGGCGTTCTTGTCGAATCCCGCGGCCATACCCACGGGGTTCGGAAAGCGTAACCCCATGCAGCGTGTGCTTAACGCGGGCACATCCCTTGGTGCGGTTGGCCCCATACCGAGCGCCAATGCCTCGATTGCCGCCTCATGAGCGTGTTCAGGATCGAGACCGTGGATCAGGCGGGTCGCGAGGGTCGAAAAGGGAGAAAAAGTCATGGGACTACCCGGGTTTGAACGCAATCGCGCTCTTTATACCGCGCTCACGCTCAGGAGCGACCCCCTGGTGCCACGATCACCTCTTCTACAGTTTCCACGAGTTGGCGGGAGGCGGGCGGCATCACCCGACATGCCAGCGGTTTTGGGCCTCGCTACCACAGCGCCATATCGCGTTCTTCGGTTGCTCCGCGCCGCCAATCGTGAAAAGACGGGCGCGAGCGACCTGCTCACGCCGTTGGACGACCTGAGAGGCCATCATGTGGGATGAACCCTATCTCGAAACCTGCTGTCGCTCGACCCTGCACCGCACCCTGCTCTGCGAGGGGATCGGTCGCCCACAGGGGTTGCGCGACCAGCCATGCCTGGAGCGTCTTCAGGCCATGGGCTTCGTCTCCCTTGGCACAGATGGCCGATTTCACATCACGCCGGCTGGGCTCAGCCGTCACGACCAGGAGATTGGCCAGCTCAAACCCATGACCGGACGGGCAAGCCGTCTGCGCGCCTGAACTTCGCCGCAACAAGCGGGGCAGGGGCGTTGACGTCGTCGATACGCGGGTCTGACAGCCCTGATCTCGAATTCCGATTGACACCCGGCCCGTGAGGCCGCAACACTCGCGCCATACCAGGGGGGGCCTCGACAAGAGGCTGAGAGGCTGATGGCGGGTTCCCCGCAGCGCAGCGACCCTTTCGCCCCGGCATGTGGGCGGAGAACCTGATCCGGTTCGTACCGGCGTAGGGATTGGTGTGAGCGGCCAAGTCCCGATCTGTGACCCCGTTCATCCTGCTCTTGCGCTGTCGGACATAACTCCACGTTGCAAGGGGAGACATGATGGACGACTCAACGCTGCAATCCTCCACCAAAGTTACGGCGCGCGACCGAGCCCCTGCCCATGGGCAGGTCACTAAGGGTCCGATCTCGGGCTCGCGCAAAGTCATATCCAGCCCCGAGGGGCGTCCTGATATCACCGTGCCGTTCCGGGAAATCGATCTGGAACCGAGTGCCAATGAGCCTCCAGTACGCGTATACGATACGTCGGGGCCTTACACCGCCCCCGGCTACCATGCCGATGTGTCGCTCGGCCTGCCATCAATCCGCGCCGCCTGGCTGGCCCGACGCGGATTCAGCCCTGTGGTCGAAACCCGGGCCATCAAGCCGGAAGACAACGGTTTCGCCAAAGGCGATCAGGCCGTCCCCCATTGTCCGGCACCCCATGACGTGCTGTGTGGCGACAAGGCCGATCTGGTCACGCAATATGAATTCGCCCGCGCCGGGATCATCACAGAGGAAATGATCTTCGTCGCACATCGCGAGAATCTGGGCCGTGCTGCCATGGTCGAGGGCGCCGAGGCGCGTCGCGCCGATGGAGAGGATTTCGGAGCCGAGATCCCGACTTTCATCACGCCCGAATTCGTCCGCTCGGAGATCGCGGCAGGCCGGGCCATCATCCCCGCCAATATCAATCATCCAGAACTCGAGCCCATGATCATCGGGCGCAATTTTCTGGTGAAGATCAACGCCAATATCGGCAATTCGGCCGTGACCTCCTCGGCAGCTGAGGAAGTCGAGAAGCTCGTCTGGTCGATCCGCTGGGGTGCGGATACGGTCATGGATCTCTCGACCGGACGTAATATTCACAACATCCGCGACTGGATCCTGCGCAATGCACCAGTGCCGATCGGCACCGTGCCGCTCTATCAGGCGCTGGAGAAGGTGGGGGGCGTGGCCGAAGACCTCACCTGGGAAATCTATCGCGACACGCTCATCGAGCAGGCTGAGCAGGGCGTCGATTATTTCACCATCCACGCTGGGGTGCGCATCGCCCATGTACCGCTGACCGCGGGCCGCACCACGGGCATCGTATCACGCGGCGGATCGATCATGGCGGCGTGGTGCCTGGCCCATCACCGTGAAAACTTCCTGTACGAGCATTTCGACGAGATCTGCGACATCATGCGTCGCTACGATATTTCCTTTTCTCTGGGCGATGGTCTGCGTCCCGGGTCGATCGCCGATGCCAATGACGCGGCGCAGTTCGCCGAGCTTGAAACCCTGGGCGAACTCGCCCGAATTGCCTGGGAGAAGGGTTGTCAGGTCATGATCGAGGGGCCGGGTCATGTGCCCATGCACAAGATCAAGATCAATATGACCAAACAGCTGCGTGAATGTGGCGAGGCCCCCTTCTACACACTCGGTCCGCTGACGACCGATATCGCCCCTGGCTACGATCATATCACCTCAGGTATCGGAGCGGCGATGATCGGCTGGTATGGCTGCGCCATGCTTTGCTATGTCACGCCAAAGGAGCATCTGGGTCTTCCCGATCGGTCCGATGTAAAGGTGGGAGTGATCACCTACAAGATCGCGGCCCATGCGGCCGATCTCGCCAAAGGTCATCCGGCCGCACAAATCAGGGATGACGCCATCTCACGCGCCCGCTTCGAGTTCCGGTGGCAGGATCAGTTCAATCTTGCGCTCGATCCCGACACGGCGCGTTGCTACCATGACGAGACCCTGCCGAAGGAGGCGCATAAGACAGCGCATTTCTGCTCGATGTGTGGCCCCAAATTCTGCTCGATGAAGATCAGCCATGACATCCGACGCAATGCCGAGCGCGAACAGGGGATGGAACAGATGAAAGAGAGCTTCAAGGCCCATGGAAGCAAGCTCTATCTGAAATCCGGAGAAGTCGAGCCAGCCTGACATAGGTTGCCTTTTCACCTTCCCTTACCGGAGCCGAACTCGTTTTGATAAAGGCCGCAGCGTCGGGGCGCTGCGGCCTTTGCGCATCCCGCTTCGAACCAGATTGCTCAGGGTACGTCTCTACTCGCATCATCAAGGCGCCCGGAGGGAAACGGAAGCAGGCGTGACAGGTCCCTGTGCCTGGGATAAGGGAAGCCGAACAAGACCAAGAGGGCGCATGACCTATATCTGTCTCCTGATCGCAATTTTGTCCGAGGTCTTCGCGACCACCTTGCTCAAGATGTCGGACAGCTTTACGCGCCCCGTCCCGGGTATGCTCAGCGTTCTTGGCTATTGCATTTCCTTCTACGCGCTCTCCTTCACCCTGCGGACCATGCCCACCGGCATTGCCTATGCCATCTGGTCCGGCGTCGGGATTGTCCTCATCTCGGCCATAAGCTGGGTCAAGTTCAAGCAGGCGCTGGATATGCCTGCGCTGATTGGCCTGAGCCTGATCATCGTGGGTGTGGTGATCGTGAATGTTTTCTCACGCTCGGTCATGCATTAAGGGTTAATCATCATCAAATTGATGCCGACCCCTCGGATTTGATTGACGATTGCCCGATCTGATCCATATGCCGGTTGCATGAAGGCGCCCTTGGCTCACCCCCATATCATTGACAGACTCATCACGCTCCATTCGACAGGAGAGGGGAACGAGCGCGCACTCACCAAACCGGCCTCACGTGGCAAAGGACGCAAGAAGCGCGGATCCGATGCGCCCAGACCTTCTCCTGTCACCGTCCCCGACGATACGCTGAGACGTGACCTCGCCCATGCCATCGTCCGCTGCACCAGCTTTTACAGCCTCGATCAGAGGGAGGACCTCGTCGAACAGAGCGCCGCGTTCCTGGATGCGCTCATCCGGCTCTGGGCATCCAGAGGGATTGACCCGCAAGCCGTCTGGCGCGAGATCGACCACCGTGTGCAGCTGGGTAACTTGCTGAACCAGATCAACCGGGACATACCGTCCAGCGTCGATACGGCTCGCCGGTTCTGGCGGCCTTCCTCGACGAAACTCCCCTGATCGAGCGGAATTCGACGCGCTTCATGGAACATTCTGCCGATATTGCCGCCCTCTTCATCCTGCTCGTCTCTGCGCTCTGGGGCGCGGCAAGAGGCTTTGCAAAGGAAGTTTTCAGTCTGGCCGCCTGGGTGGGAAGCTTCATCCTGGCCGCACGCATCGCACCACTGATCCTGCCCTGGATCTCCCAGAAGGTGAGTGACCCGTTAGCGGCATCCGCGCTTGCCTATATCGTCGCCTTTATCGTGCTCGTTCTGATACTCTCCACCGTGGCCCAGCGCTTCGCGACCGGGTTGCGCAGTGTCCTTGTGGGGGGAACCGACAAGCTTCTCGGCTTCTTCTTCGGGTTTGCACGCGGCTATATCCTGCTGGTCGTGCTGTACCTTCTGGTCGTCTCGATCGCCGGGGCAAGTATGGCGCATTCCCTCATTGCGGGGAGCCAGTCGGGCCCCTACATCGTGGCGGGGGTGCACCTGGCACAGGAACTCATGCCATATTTCCCGCAACTTCATCTTGCCATGCCGCCCGCAACAGGCCATGAGGCTGCCTTCTGATCGGGTCGCCCCGATGATCTGTCTCGCACGCCCGCCTCGAACACCCAGTGTGACCCTGCCAAGGAGCGCCGCCCGATGATGAATCCCGCCACACTCGAACCCTCGAACCGCCCTTATGAAGAATGCGGTGTCGTCGGTATCTGGGGTGCCCCTGACGCGGCGGCGCTAGCGGCTCTGGGCCTGCACGCGCTTCAGCATCGCGGTCAGGAGGCAGCGGGTATCGTCAGTCACGACGGCGAAAGATTTTGTCAGCACAAGGGACTGGGTCTGGTTGGCGATGTGTTCAGCGATGCGCGCGTCATGAACACACTCAGGGGCAGCGGTGCCATTGGGCATAACCGTTATGCGACCACGGGCGGCACACTTCTGCGCAACGTTCAGCCACTCTATGCCGATTTTGAGTTCGGCGGTCTGGCGGTGGCGCATAACGGCAATCTGACCAATGCCGCCACGCTGCGTCAGGCTCTGGTCAAGCGTGGCTGTCTGTTCCAGTCCACGACCGATACCGAGGTGTTCGTCCATCTCATTGCCATCTCGCTCTATGCCACGGTGCTCGAGCGCCTGGTCGATGCCGCGAAACAGGTCAAGGGTGCCTATTCGGTCGTGGCCCTGACCCCTGACTTTCTGATCGGATTGCGCGATCCTCTGGGCGTGCGCCCGCTCATCCTGGGGCGGGTGGCCGATGGGGGCTGGATGCTGGCCAGCGAAACCTGCGCCCTCGATATCGTCGGCGCTGAGTTCGTCCGTAATGTCGAGCCGGGCGAGATGGTCATCATTGATAATGACGGCATCCGCTCGATGCGCCCCTTCGCCCAGACCAGCCCGCGCTTTTGCGTGTTCGAATATATCTACTTCGCCCGCCCTGACTCGATCCTCGAGGACCACTCGGTCTATGATGCACGCAAGCAGATCGGTGTCGAACTGGCACGTGAGAGCGGCGTCGAAGCTGACGTGATCGTCCCGGTCCCTGATTCCGGCGTACCGTCAGCCATGGGCTTCGCTGCCGAGAGCGGCATTCCGTTTGAGATGGGGATCATCCGCAATCACTATGTCGGACGGACGTTCATCGAGCCAACGGATCAGATCCGTAATCTCGGTGTGCGCATGAAGCACTCTGCCAATACGCCCGTTCTGAAGGGCAAGCGGGTCGTACTGGTGGATGATTCGATCGTACGTGGCACAACGTCTCGCAAGATCGTGGATATGGTCCGCGCGGCCGGGGCGACCGAGGTGCATATGCGCATCAGCAGCCCGCCCACCAAGCATCCCTGCTTCTACGGGATCGACACACCCGAAGAGAGCCAGTTGCTCGCCGCCACGCACACAATCGAAAAGATGGCCGAGGCCATCGGGGTGGACAGCCTGGCCTTCATTTCCTTTGACGGCCTCTACCGCGCGCTCGGTCATGATGGCCGCACAGGCGCCCAGGGACGCTATTGCGATGCCTGTTTCACCGGTGATTATCCGATCGAACTGGTCGACAAGGATGGGCGCCTCGTCGCCTGATCTCGGCTGAAGCAAAAGAGGGGCCTAGACGGCCCCTTTTTCGTTTTCCAGTCCGTGCAGGAACATCCTGACCACCCGTCGCAGATAGCCGGGCGTCTCGTCCCAATATTGCCTTGGGCGGCAATGACTCAGCTCGCAGAGCATGGATGTCGCCAGCGCGCCACCAAAAAGCATGTCCGAGGCCTGCGCGACGTCATCCACCTCGAGACTGCCTTCCTCCACCATGCGCTCGAGCCACACGCGCAACGGAAAAGGCCCGGCCGCGCTGGAGAAGAACTCTCGCACGAAACGACTGACCTCCGGGTTGCGAGAGACTTCGGCAATCACGACGCGAATGAGGCTAAGACGCTTTTCGGCCATCATGGCAATCGCAAGCGCCTCGAGTCCGAAAACGAGACGATCCTCGACCGTTTCACCCTGCAACTCGAGGTCGCGCAGTCCTGACAGTAAAAGTCTGTCGCGCAGAAGATGTTCCACCATTTCCTGCTTGGACGCGAACATATGGTAGAGTGTCTTTTTCGACATATTCGAGCATTGCGCGATACGATCCATCGAAGCGCCTGAGTATCCGTGCTGCTGCAATACAATCTCTGCCGCGTCGAATATTTTGTCGCGCCTTTCGGTTTCACACAACACAGGGGGGCGACCACAGTGCCTTCGCAATGGACCTGATTCCTGGGCTTGGGCGTGACTGGCCTTTGTTTGGGTCGTACTTGACATTGTATTGCGAAAAATCGCTCCAAGCTGCTGCTGGTCCGTTGACCGGGTTTCGGAAACCGTATAGTTCCCTATGGCAGAGAAACTCAAGGGTTTCCGAAACCTTTTTTGGCGCGAGCGCACGGTTTACGGTTACCCTTCTTGAACATCGGTCATTTTGGATAGCGCCAGCATGCGAGCATTTCCGTCTTACACGGCCCGTTCACCGTGGAATTTGAAGGCGACAACAAGCCTTTCGCTACGTCTCATTCCCTTGGCACTTTTGACGCTGGATCTTTCGGGCTGCAAACACAAGGCAGCCGCCCCCAAACCACCGCCGCAAACGGTGGGCGTCTATACCGTGCACCCCCATGCGCTCAAGACGAGCACGTCCCTGCCGGGGCGTGTCGAGGCTTTCGAGCAGGCACAGGTGCGTCCGCAGGTTGGCGGCGTGATCCTCAAGCGCAGCTTCGAGCAGGGCACGGATGTCAAGGCCGGTCAGCTGCTCTATGTCATCAATCCTGCGCCCTACAAGGCGGCTTACGATCAGGCAAAGGCCCAGCTCCTGCACGCCCAGGCAGCCGCGCTGAGCATTCGTGCCCAGCTGGAGCGCTATCGCCCGCTGGCCGCTGCTCACGCTGTCAGCAAACAGGACTACGATAATACGTTTTCCTCGGCGAAGCAGGCTGAAGCCGACATCGCTCAGGCAAAGGCCAATGTAGACAGCGCCGCAGTCAATCTGGACTGGACCGAGGTTCGCTCACCGATCGATGGCCGTATCGGACGCATGCTCGTGACACCTGGTACGCTGGTAACGGCTGGTCAGACCAACGCTATCGCCACGGTCACACGCATGGACCCGATCTATGTGGACGTGAATCTTGCGACTTCGGACATGCTTCGTCTGCGTCGCGAATTCGCCAGCGGCAAGCTGGAGAAGGTCTCGGGCAACGCAGCCGCTGTCGAGCTTACGCTCGAGGATGGCAGCCATTACGATCAGAAGGGGCAGCTGCGCCTGACGGAAGTCACGGTGGACCCGGCCACGGGTACGATGGTGGTCCGCGCGGAATTCCCGAACACCGACCGGTTGCTGATGCCTGGTATGTATGTGCATGCCGAGGTCGCTGAAGGTGTAGACCCCAAGGCCATCACCATTCCGCAGCCTGCATTGCAGCGCGATCCCAAGGGTGATCCGTTTGTCTACGCGCTGGACAACGACAACAAGGTGACCATGCGCTTTGTGCAACTCGACCGCGCACTCGATGGTGACTGGGTCGTGATGGGCGGGCTCAATGATGGTGACAGGATCATCATCGAAGGTATCCAGAAGGCGCATCCCGGCGCCGTTGTGAAACCGGTCGAGAAATCCGCCGACGGCAAGCCAGCCGACGCCCAGCCCGCGCACGCAGGATAAGAGTTCTCAATGTCTCGTTTCTTCATCGACAGACCGATCTTTGCCTGGGTCATCGGGCTGATCATCATGCTGGTCGGTGCGGTTGCCATCTTCCGCATGCCGATCGCCCAGTACCCGTCGATCGCGCCACCGCAAATCGCGATCACGGTCGATTATCCCGGCGCCTCGGCCGAGACGGTCAATAACACGACCGTCCGCCCGATCCTGCAACAGATGTTCGGCCTCGATCATCTCGAATATCTCTCGGCTTCCTCCTATGGCAGTGGCCATATGGAAATCGACCTGACCTTCGCGCAGGGGACCAACCCCGATATCGCGCAGGTTCAGGTGCAGAACAAGCTGCAGCTCGCACAGCCGCGCCTGCCAACCGAAGTGGTGGCACAGGGCCTGAGCGTGACGAAGGCCGTGAAGAACTTCATGCTCGTTCTCGCCTTCATTTCGACCGATAGCAGCATGTCGGGTCAGGATATTGCCGATTACGTGGCTTCGAACGTGTCCGACCCGCTATCGCGCGTGTCGGGTGTGGGCGATCACACCCTGTTCGGTTCGGAATACGCGATGCGCGTATGGCTGGACCCCAACAAGCTTTACAAATACGCACTCAACGTCAGCGATATCCAGACTGCGATCTCGCAGCAGAACATCCAGGTTTCCTCGGGCGAACTGGGCGGATTGCCCGCCACCAAGGAAATCGGCTTCGATGCGACGATCATCGGTCCCACACGCTTGAGCGAGCCCGAGCAGTTCAAGAAGATCGTGCTCAAGGTCCAGCAGGACGGATCGCAGGTGCATCTGAGCGACGTAGCCCGCGTGGAACTCGGCGCGCAGAACTACAATCTGTCGTCGTTCTACAACAACCTGCCGACTGTCGGTATGGCGCTCAAGCTCGCACCGGGAGCGAACCAGCTCACGACGGAAAATGCCGTGCGCGCCAAGGTGGCCGAGCTCGAGAAGTTCTACCCGCGCGGTCTGAAGACCGTTTATCCGCTCGACACAGAGCCGTTCATCACCCTGTCGATCAAGGAAGTGGTCATCACGCTCCTCGAGGCTATTGCCCTCGTCTTCGTGGTAATGCTGATCTTCCTGCAGAACTTCCGCGCCACGCTGATCCCCACCATCGCCGTGCCAGTGGTGCTGCTTGGTACGTTTGGTGTGCTTTCGGCTCTCGGGTTCTCCATCAACACGCTCACCATGCTTGCCATGGTGCTCGCCGTCGGCCTTCTGGTGGATGACGCGATCGTTGTGGTGGAAAACGTGGAGCGCGTGATGAGCGAAAAGGGGCTTTCCCCCAAGGAGGCCTCACGCCAGTCCATGGATGAAATCACGGGCGCGCTCGTGGGTATCGTGCTCGTTCTGACAGCTGTGTTCCTGCCTATGGCTGCCTTCGGCGGCTCCACGGGGGTGATCTATCGTCAGTTCTCGATCACCATCGTCTCGGCAATGTGGCTCTCGGTGCTCGTCGCCACGGTCATGACACCTGCGCTTTGCGGCTCCATGCTCAAGCCGACGCACAAGGAGCATAAGAAGGGCCCGATCGCCTGGTTCAACCGTAATTTTGACCGTATGACCAATGGCTATCTGGGCGGGGTGCGACGCCTCGTCCGCAGTCGTGTGGTCAGCATGCTGATCTTCGCGGCTTTTGCCGGTGGTGCCGTCTTCCTGTTCATGCGTGTTCCCGGTGGCTTCCTGCCGGAAGAGGATCAGGGAATCATTTTCGGTCAGGTGACCATGCGCCCGGGTGCAAATAATGCCCAGACCGCAGCGGTCAACCGCAAGATCACCGATTATGTCATGCACAAATACGGTGATATCGCGCAGTCCGTTTTCGCCATGAACGGCTTCAACTTCGCCGGTCAGGGCCAGAGCGCGGGTGCGTTCTTCATCCGACTCAAACCATGGGATGAACGTCCCGGCTACAAGAACACGACGATGTCAGTGGCCGGCGAAATCATGAAGCACTTCTGGATGGACCCGGAAGCGATCATCTTTGCCATCAATCCGCCCGCCGTCATGGAACTGGGCAATGCTGCCGGTTTCGATCTGGAGCTGGAGGATAACGGGCATCTGGGACATCAGGCGCTGCTGGCAGCCAGGAATCAGGTGCTCGCGGAGGCCGCCAAGAACCCGAAGCTGATGGCCGTGCGCCCCATGGGTCTGGAAGACCAGCCCCAATTCCACCTGGACATCGACCGTGAGCGTGCCAATGCGCAGGGCGTGACGAATGCCGAGATCAATACCACTATCCAGGGGGCATTCGGCTCGATTTACGTCAACCAGTTCATGCGCAGCGATCGCGTGAAGCAGGTCTATATTGAGGGTGAAGCCTGGGCGCGCATGACGCCCGAGGATCTGAACAAGTGGTACGTCCGGAACACGGCAGGGGCCATGGTGCCATTCAACGCCTTTGCCTCAGGCAACTGGATTGTCGGCCCGCAAAAGGTGGAAGACTATAACGGCCTGAACTCGTTCGAGCTTCAGGGGCAGGGCGCAGCGGGTACCAGTTCTGGCGCGGCCATGCAGGAAATGGAAAAGATCCTGCAGCATCTGCCCAAGGGGATCGGTTATGAATGGACCGGTATCTCCTACGAGCAGGTCGCCTCGAGCGGTGCCACGGGCCCTCTTTATGCTCTCGCCGCCATCGTCATTCTGCTCTGCCTTGCTGCGCTCTATGAGAGCTGGGCGATCCCGCTCTCGGTGCTGATGGTGCTTCCGCTTGGCGTGCTCGGCGCTATTGGCGCCACGCTGTGGCGTGGCCTCGATAACGACGTGTATTTCCAGGTCGGACTGCTGACCACGGTCGGTCTCTCGGTCAAGAACGCCATTCTGATCGTCGAATTCGCCAAGGAGTTCTTCGAGCAGGGTGACTCACTCGAGGACTCGGTGCTCAAGGCCGGCCGCGAGCGCCTGCGTCCGATCCTGATGACCTCCATCGCCTTCGTCTGCGGTGTGTTTCCTCTGGCAATCGCGACAGGCGCAGGCTCGGCGGCGCGTGTCGCCATCGGCACCTGCGTCGTGGGCGGCATGCTCTCGGCAACGCTGCTGGCCGTCTATTTTGTCCCTGTGTTCTTTGTGGTGATCCTGCGCCTGTTCCGCGTGACCCGCATGAAGGATCGTGTCGATCCGTACGAACACCGCAACGAAGCCGCTCGGGGAGAGGGCGCATGAGCACCATGAAGACCATGAAATCGGTGAGCGCCCTGTTGGCGTTCACCATGCTTGCCTCGTGCGACCTGGCGCCGAAATACAACCGGCCGACCCAGCCGGTACAGAATGCCTATCCGGCTGATGCCGGAAAGACGGCGGCCCTCGCGGGCCAGGCCGCATCCGATATTGGCTGGAAGCACTTCTTTACCGATGCCCGGCTACGCGCGCTGATCGAACTCGCCCTGCGCAACAACCGCGACCTGCGCAGCCAGGCGGCGGCGATCATGGAAGCCCAGGGCAGCTACGAGGTTCAGCACGCCTCGCTGTTCCCGCCGATTGGCGTGACAGGGCAGGGACAGTATTTTGCTCCGTCAGAGACCGCAGGTTTCTCCTTCGCCCCGGGTCTGGGGCGTGGGACAGCCATGCTGCGCTATTACGGGGCGAATATCGGGTTCTCGTCCTATGAAATCGACCTGTTCGGCCGCATCCGCAATCTGTCGCGCCAACAAGCCGAGGAGTTGCTGGGATCGCGCATGAACGCGCAATCCGTACTGATCAGCATGGTGTCGCAGGTAGCAAATACCTATCTGCAATGGCTGGCGGACCGCGAACTCGTAAGGGTGACGGATCAGACCCTCACCTCACAGAGCGACACACTCCGCCTGACCCGCCTGAAATACGATCACGGCGAGTCCGATGCGCTGACCCTCGCTCAGACCCAGACCCAGGTCGAACAGGCGGCGAGCAACAAGGCGCAATATGAGCGCCAGATGGCTCAGGACGAGCATCAGCTGCAATTGCTCGTTGGTGTACCGCTTCCCGATACCCTGCCTGCGCCGCAGCCTTTCGGCAGTCAGACACTTCTGAGCGATCTCCCGGCGGGTCTTCCCTCGGACCTGATCGCCCAGCGTCCCGACATCCAGTCGGCCGAACACAACCTGATCGGTGCCAATGCCAATATCGGTGCGGCGCGCGCAGCCTTCTTCCCAAAGGTAACGCTGACGGCGCAGGAGGGCGTGAGTTCGCTGCAGTTCCGGCATCTCTTCACCCCAGGCGCCCAGACCTGGTCGGTCTCGCCGAACATCACCTTCCCGATTTTCACCTGGGGGCAGAACGAGGGCAACCTCAAGATCAGCAAGGCCCGTCGCCTTTCTCAGATCGCCACCTACGAGAAGGCGGTACAGACAGCGTTCAAGGAAGTCTCGGATGCGTTGACGGCGCGTGAAACCTATCTCGCGCAGGACACGCATATGAAGGGGCTGGTCCAGTCGTCCCAGCAGGCCTACGATCTGGCGATGATGCGTTACAACACGGGTATCGATACCTATCTGACCACCCTGACACAGCAGCGCAGCCTGTATGACGCGCAACAGAGCCTGATCAACGTGCAATTGGCGCGTTACCAGAATCTGGTAACGCTCTATCGGGCTCTGGGCGGCGGCTGGAGCGCATCTGACGTTGCGACAGCCTCGGTTCCGCCCGCCGCCCGGAACAAAGGCTGATACAGGAAACACCCGGATGAAACCGTCCAGACTCCGTCATCTCGCACTCACCACTCTGGGTATGGGGGTCGTCATGACCCCCGTTCTAGCGTCGGCTCAGGATGACGATGACAGCAAGAAAAAGCCGGATATGCATCAGCTTGCCCGCTCCTCCGCCCTTCCCAAGGCGGAAGCGGATTTCAGCATGTTCAAATATCGCCCCCCAGGCGACAAGGTTATCGAACAACCCGACGCCAATCGCATTCTGTTCAAGCGCCCCGACGGCACACCGGATGGCTACGCGCAACGGCGTGGAGACGCCGTGATCTATTACGATCGCTACGGCAAAGTCTCGCACGTCCAGCCTCTGGGTAACTGATACCCAGCCTGTGGGAGCGGTTGAGGGGTGATACATGACCAGGGCACGGATACACGCCCATCAATCATACCCCTTACCGTTCGCACCTGGCGGCACGAAAATCGGTCGCCCGGGACCCAGGCGCATCAGCCTATCTCTGGCTTCTGGCTGACAAGCTCTTCCCTCTGTTGCGCCGCAGCTGCTGGAAAACGCCGAGCCGATCAGAAATCTGCCAGTGTCCGGTCAGAAGCTCGCTGTTATTAAAAGTATATACTGTAGCTCCCGACCTCCTGATCATTTCATCCGTTGCCAGAAAGCCGGGCAGATCCCCCCGATGGGTGCCGCACCATAGCCAGGTCATCACAACGCTCTGGCCATCGGCAAACAATCCCTGGATATCAAATTTCTGATCCGGGAAGGCCGCTCGTGATTTCCTGACCCGATCCTTGAAGCCCGCGCGATCAAGCGTTCTGCCCTCCCAAGGATCCCCGGGATCATGATGGACCGTATAGGCCTCCGCCACGTAATCGTCAGACGCATCCGCGTCTCCTTCATCCCATACATGGCGGATGAAAGACGCAAGACGCAGTTTGCGCTGACTGGATCCTATCATGGTCACTGCTGCATGGGAGAGCTTTGGGAAAGAGTGATGGCGTGGTCACGGATATCGGACGGCCATGTAGCCATCCGGCCGTTGAAGGATTTGTAGTCACCAGCGAACAAGGCGCGAATTGCTTCCTCGTATCCTACAAGATTGCCGGCGAGCGCAGAGAGAAAGCGATATGTGCGTTCATGAGCCGCGTTGAGATCGGACTTTCCGCCGTCAGCACGGCGCGCTTCGTCTACGATACGGCGTAGGACTTGCGACGCGCCTCCCGGCTGTTTTGCCAGCCACTCCCAATGACGCGGAAGCAAAGTCACTTCACGCGCGATCACACCCAGTTTTGGACGGCCTCGCGATCGACCCGGTCCGTTAGTGCCCCCGCCCTGGTGTCCCGAATCAAGTGCTTTCGCCTTACCGCGCCCGGTCAGGCGCGTGACAATTTCTGCGGTGCCACCGCGAAGGTCGAGGTCTATGACCGCGCCGGACGCGTCATCAAATGTCAGGATCGGGCCCTCTATGCGATCTTCCATTCCCTTGATCGTCAAGGCGACGTCGATCAACGAACCTGTGGCTATCCGGTTGACCCCAGCGAAAGCCGTGCAACGTGTAGAGAGGTATGTGCTCATTCTCCTACTTATATCCGGACGAAAATATAAATCAATTTACCCGGATGTTATTGTGCCAGGTAGCGTTCTGAATTAGGATAGAGCCTTGGTAAAAGGGGGAACCTGATGAAAGCGACCGAACGCAGGTCAGCGATCGCGGCTTATAAGGAGCGAAAACGCGAGGCTGGGATTTACGCCGTTCGATGCGTGGCATCGGCTCATGTGTGGATTGGTGCAGCCCCGGACCTTGCGACTATCCAGAACCGCCTTTGGTTCACGCTCAGGAATAACAGTAATCCGTTCAAGTCACTCCAGGAGATATGGAGGAAGCACGGACAGGACGCATTTTCTTTCGACGTGATCGAGCGACTGGAGGGAGATGACGACGCTGCATACATCCAGAACAAGGCCCTCAAGAACCGCCATGCGCATTGGGTAAGGAAACTAGACGGCATCCCCATATAGCAGGCGTGCGCAACATGCGCCGCCGATCAGCACCGAGATACGCGGTTAAGAAATATGCATTCACGAGCCGTTGCATCAGCCGCCTGTCGTGAGTCCAACAATCGCCGAGTGCTCCAGAATGGCGGCCATTTGGCGCAACGCCTGATTGGCTTGCCTCTGATCGTTTCTGGTACCACCCCCGGTTACTGCCCCCATGACTGCTGCCACTCTGGCAACAGTTATTTTTTATTTTATTGTCCAGCCAAGTTTTGTCGCGGAGCGCCGCGCAACTGCGCCTAAGATCGCGCCATCATGTCAGTGATTCTCTGGTCGAACAGGCTGCCGTTCCGCACCTCGGCTCCCCATGCCGCGTGTTCTCCTGCCGCGCCCTCAGCGGCTGCGCCGCCCTTTGTCGTGACGCCGAAAAGCGTACCCTCTCGCGTCAACTCTGTTCGTGCCGGGACAAGACGCAACGGGCATACCCTCGGGGTCGCTTTCTCACTCATGCTCGGTCTCGCGATCACAGCGCCGGCTTCCCGGGCGGAGAGTTTCCACGACGCCATACGCGCTGCCTGGGACCGCGATCCGGCCAACCAGTCCTTCTCGATCGACGCTTCGGCTTCACACAAAAACGCCAACGCCGCGCAATCCTGGTTTCCAGACGGGCCGATCCTCGCTGGGCAGTATCTCGATGACCATTTTATCGGCACGAATCTTGGCTATACAACCTACCAAGGCAGCATCAGCATTCCGCTCTGGTTGCCGGGACAGGGCACGGCGACCATGCGCAATGCGCTGGCAGATGAAGCCGTGGCGCGCGCGCGGATCAAGGTTCAGCATCTCCTGAGCTCGGTCAGAGTGCTCGACCTCGCCAGCAGTGCGACCTTGTTGCAGAAAAAGATCGGCAATCTGCGCGCCACCAGCGATCTCCTTGACCGTGTGGTACGCAGCTCACAGCAAGGGCTGCGCGCTGGCGAAATCGCCTCCTCGGATTTCGACGCAGTGGTGGGCGAGAAAGCCGATCTCGACGCCCAGATCGCCCAGGCCGAGCAGGCTCTGGAAAGCGCACGTGCCGAGCTCGATGCCCTGACCGGCACAGATGAGATCCCCGATATTCTCTCGCTGGACGGCCGTATCCTGGGCACGCAGAACCTCGCCCTCGACCCGGCACGGGACCCGCGCATCGAAATGGCCAATGCTGTGACCAAGAGCGCACGGGCGGCCTATTCCGTGGCGCGGCACTCCTACATGCCCAACCCCCAAGTGGGTGTTCAGGTCGTCAAGCAGGGCCAGTATGGCAGCCCCTGGGATACACAGGTGGGGGTCCAATTCTCGATGGCGCTCCCCAGCGAGGCGCGCAACACGCCCATGATCATGAAAGAGGTCAAGGCCATGGGCGCCGCCGAGCGCGACGCCGTGCTCGCCCAGCGCAAGGTGACGGTAGAGTATCGACAGACACGTGCCAGCCTGAGCTCGGCGCTGTCGATGCTGCGTCACACCACGACCTCCGTACACGCCCTCAATGCCCGTGCCGGAGATCTCGAGCATGCGTGGAGCGTGGGTGAGACGCCGGTGATCGAATATCTGCGCGCGCGCCGCGCGGCGCTGGAAGCCGGCCAACGCAGTGCGGAAGCCGATGTGATCTGGCACGCCGCCATGATCCGAATGAGCCTGATGGCAGGAAACTACCCATGAAATACGCCTTCCTGCCCCTCGCTTCCATCCTGATGCTCGGCGCGTCAAATCCCTTTTTCACTCCCAGGGCCTATGCGCAGGCCGCTGCTTTATGGCCCACAGCCCCCCTGACGATCGCACCGGAAGCCCTCGAATCGGAGGGGATCCATGTGGCGATCGGCCATAAGGGGGCTCTCCCTCCGCATGTCGATGTCCCGGCCTATATCGATCAGGATGACCGCAAGAGCGCCCGGCTGCATCCGGTAGGGCAGGGCAGGGTGCAGTCTGTTCTCGTCACACCAGGCGAGGTGGTCAAAAAGGGGCAGGTCCTGTTCACCTATGATGACTTCAGCCTCAGTGACGAACGACAACGCCTGCTCTCGGCCGAAGCCGCCCTGCAACAGGCACGCGCCCTGCGCGACGACGCAAGCCTCTCCTATGATCGCGCACGCTCGCTTCAGGGAGGCGCGGTCTCGCAAGGGGAAGCCCAGCGACGCTATTCACGCCTGCGTGATGCCCAGGGCACGGTCAAGCGCAGCGAAGCCCTTGTGCAGAACGAGCGGGAAAGACTGGCGCGCTTCACCTCCTCGGCGGAACGCGCCGACGGGTTGCACTCCTCCGTCATCTCACCAATCGACGGCATCGTGAACAAGATCATCGTCTCGGTGGGAGAGGAAGTCTCCAACCGCGCGGCGGCGGCGGTGGAAATCGACGATCTCTCTCATGTCTGGGTCGTTTCGCAGGTAGGAGAGCAGCAGGCGACGCGCCTGTCGCGCGGGGGACGCCAGCTCACCTGGCCTACCCCTGACTCCCGGCCGATCGAATCCCGCATCGACCTGATCGAGGGAAGTGTCGATCCTATGACACGCCATGTTCTGGTGCGCAGTCTGGTGGATAACAGCCAGCGCCTCCTCAGGCCCGAGATGCTCGTCAAATCACGGCTGTTCTCGACCAGCACGGTCAGCGGTGTGCTCATTCCGCAGGCTGCCATCCAGACGATCGGCAACCAGAGCTGTGTCTTCGTGCGTCTGGGCGAGTCACACTATGAAGCGCGCAAGGTCTCTGTGGGGCCCGAGCTAGACGGGACGATTGTCGTGACGTCCGGTCTGAAGCCCGGCGAAACCGTCGTGACGGATGGAAGCTTCGTCCTTAAATCCCAGGCCCTGCTGTCGCCGCCCCTCGAAAAGGACAAGGCCGGGGGCCAGAGGTAATCATGCGTTTCATGCTTGCCCTACTGAAGGGACGCGCGGCCATTCTGGGCGCGGTGATACTGCTCATGATCGCAGGAATTGCCGACCTGCGCTCTCTCTCCGTCGAGCCGGTTCCCGATATTTCACCGCGTCAGGTTCTGGTGTCGGTGCGTGCCCCCGGCCTGCCGACCGAAGAGGTCGAGCGTCTGGTGACCTTCCCGATCGAAACGGTCATGTCGGGGATCGTGGGCGTCAACTCGATGCGCTCGGTCTCACGTACGGGTGTGTCGGTGCTCTATCTCGGTTTCGATGACGGGACAGATATCTATCGCGCCCGACAGCTCGTGGCCGAGCGACTGTCGCTTGCGCGCAATGCAGTTTCGGTACGGGGACTGTCCATCACCATGGGTCCCATGGCGACGGGCATGGGTGAGATCCTGCAGATCCAGATCCACGGCAAGGATCGATCTCTTGCCACGCTGAACCGTATCATGACGTGGAACGTGGTCCCGAAGCTGCGGCTCATCCCGGGCGTGATCGACGTCAATATCAATGGCGGCGCGTCACAGACCTATCAGGTGGCGCTCAACCCCATGGCATTGCGCCAGTTCCGTGTTTCGGTATCCGATGTCTTCAATGCCGTAGACAAGGATAACGAAGCCGCCGGGGGCGCCTGGATCGAGCATAATGACGAACAGCATATCATCGTCGGACGCTCCCTGATCGACAGCCTGCACGAGCTTGGCGAGGTTCAGGTTCGCAGCATGCCTAATGGCGGGGTCGTGCATGTGCGCGATGTCGGCACGGTACAGGAGGGGCGTCTGCCACGACTGGGCGGCGTTACCCGCGATGGCGAAGGCGAGATCGTCAATGCCGTCATTCTGTTGCAGCAGGGGGCCAATGCGAAAGCCACGCTCGCACGTATCAACGCGGCGTTGCCCAAGATCGTCTCGACCCTGCCCGAGGGCGTGACGCTCGAACCCTATTACAGCCGCGCTACACTGACCGATGTCACGATCCACACGGTCAAGGAGAACCTGATCCTCGGCGCGCTCCTGGTACTCTTCGTCCTGCTGGTGGTGATCGGCGACTGGCGGGCCTCGCTGGTGATCATCTCGGTCATTCCGTTCTCACTCGTGGCAGCCATGGTCGGGATGCGCCATCTAGGCATTTCGGCCAATCTACTCAGTCTCGGTGCCATCGATTTCGGCATGGTGGTAGATAGTGCGCTCGTGATTGTAGAGAGCGTTCTGTCGAGCCAGGCCGATAGATCCGTGCCGCTCACCCAGCGTATTGCCACCACGGTGGCTTCCGTTGCGCGGCCGGTCATTTTCGCCATTCTGATCATCATCATGGTCTATCTGCCCGTACTCACGCTTGAAGGCGTCGAGGGGCGGATGTTCCGGCCCATGGCTCAGACCGTTATACTGGCGCTGATCGCCTCACTGATCTATGCGCTCGTGGCAGTACCCGCCTTCGCCGCCCTCATCATGCGCATCAAGCCCGGTCATGGCGCGCATGAACGAGATTCTCATGGGGGCGAGGGGCATCCCGCCCCCGAAAGCGGGACGGAACACGACACATTTTTCATCCGTTTTCTGAGGCGTGGCTTCGGTCCGGCCTCGCGTTGGTGCATGGCGCATGGGAAAATGGTGGTGGGGATCGCGCTCGTGGTTCTGGTCCTGTCTCTGGGCCTGACGACGCGACTGGGTGGGGAATTCATCCCGCAATTGCAGGAAGGCGATCTGATCGTCACCTCCACCCGCCTGCCCGGTATCTCCCTCGATGCCTCTCTGCGTTCCATCCAGCAGATCGAGCGCACGCTGAAGCAGTTCCCCGATATTCGTATGGTGGTAAGCAACAGCGGCACCTCTGCCATTCCGACCGACCCCCAGGGTGGCGAGCAATCGGATACCTATGTTTTGCTCAAGCCACGCAGCGACTGGAAGACTGCCGACACGCAGGAAGGGCTCATCCGGGCCCTCGATGCCGCGCTACGCAAGAACAATCCCGGCTCGCTCTATTCCTGGAGCCAGCCCATCCAGATGCGCATGGATGATCTGCAATCGGGCGTGCGGTCACAGATCGCTATCGGAATTTATGGCCCGGATATCGACACGCTCATGGCCCTCGCAGCGCGTACCGCCCGCGTTGTGGACGGCGTCGCGGGTGCGGCAGATGTCGCGCCGCAGGATGTCGGGACCATCCCCTATCTGCATATTGACGTCGATCGTACTGCGGCTGCCCGCCTGAATGTCGATACGTCCGAGGTTCTCGACGTTGTGGAATCGATTGGCGGCCATGTTGGCCCGCCCGTTGCCCTGCAGGATGCTCTCATTCCGACCGAAGTCCGTATCATGCCCGAGGCGCGTCAGGACCTCGACGATATCCGCCTGCTTCCTGTCCTGACCCGTGACGACCACTCGGTGCGCCTCGATCAGGTTGCCGAGATCACCATGCGCGACGGTCCTGCGGCCATCCGGCGCAATCAGGGGGAGCGGCGCATGATGGTTCAGGCGAATGTACGTGGCCGTGATCTCAGCTCCTTCGTTCAGGAAGCGCAGAGGGCGGTCAAAACGCAGATCAAACTGCCGCTTGGCTATCGCATCGAATGGAGCGGGCAGTTCCGCAATCTTCAGACCGCGGTGGCGCGTCTCGAGATCGTCGTCCCTATCACGCTCGTGCTGATTTTCTGCCTGTTGATCCTGGCCTTGGGCGATGTCTGGCTGGCGGCCCTTGTGTTTGTAAATCTGCCTTTTGCGGCAACAGGCGGCATCATCGCACTGTGGATACGCGCCATGCCGTTCAGCATCTCGGCGGGTATCGGATTCATTGCCCTGTTCGGCGTTGCGACGCTCAATGGCGTGGTGCTCATCTCCTACATCCGTGACAAACGCCTCGCCGGTTTCGGCGCAGTGGAAGCCGCGATCACCTCCGCCCGGGAGCGCTTCCGCCCCGTCATGGCCACGGCGACTGTCGCATGTCTCGGCTTCTTCCCGATGGCGTTTTCCATGAGCGAGGGAGCCGAGGTCGAGAAGCCCCTGGCGACAGTCGTGATCGGCGGCCTGATTTCCTGCACGGCGCTCACCCTGCTGGTGCTGCCGACCCTTTACATACGCCTGTCCACCTGGCGTGAGGGGCGCCGCGCGCGGGCAGCAGTGACAGAGTGAACCGGGGAGCCATATCGGACGTTAGTTCGACATGCTACGAAATAGTCACCGTGACTGCCCTTGCGGCAGCGCGGCGATTTTCGTTGTAACGGCGCAAGCCCAGTCGGAGAAAAACGATGCTCACCTGTATCGGCTATGGCGCGCAGAGCGCCTCTGAACGTCTCGCACCTTTCACATTCGATCGCCGCGATACCGGCCCCGATGATGTCCGCATCGACATCCTCTATTGCGGCGTCTGTCACTCAGACATTCATCAGGCGCGTAACGAGTGGCACAACACCGTCTATCCCTGTGTTCCCGGCCACGAAATCGTCGGACGCATCAGCGAGGTCGGCGCCTCGGTTTCCAAGTTCAAGGTGGGCGACCTGGCTGGCGTAGGCTGCATGGTGGATTCCTGCCGTGAATGCGCCAGCTGCAAGGAAGGCCTTGAGCAGTATTGCGAGAACGGCTTTGTCGGCACCTATAACGGTGAAGACAAGCAGGGCCGTGGCAACACCTATGGGGGTTATTCCAAGGCCGTTGTCGTCGACCAGGCCTTTGTTCTGAAAGTACCCGAGAACCTCGACCTCGCAGCTGTTGCGCCGCTACTCTGCGCGGGTATCACCACCTACTCCCCGCTGCGCCACTGGAAAGTGGGTCCCGGTCAGCGCGTTGGTATCGTCGGCCTTGGCGGACTGGGCCATATGGGCGTGAAATTTGCGCGCGCCTTCGGTGCCGAGGTGGTGCTGTTCACGACCTCGCAGGGCAAGGTCGAGGACGGGCTGCGTCTTGGCGCGCATGAGGTCGTTCTCTCGAAGGACCCCGAAGCAATGGCCCGCGAGACAGGACGTTTCGACTTCATTCTCGACGCGGTAGCCGCCGAGCATGATATCAACACCTATCTGAACCTGCTCAAGCGTGAGGGCACGCTGGTCCAGGTCGGTGCGCCCGAACAACCTCTGCCGGTCGCGGTGTTCAGCCTGATCATGAAGCGTCGGCAGTTCGCTGGTTCACTGATCGGCGGCATTGCCGAGACGCAGGAGATGCTCGATTTCTGCGGTGAACACGGCATCACCTCCGATATCGAGATGATTGCCATGGACGAGATCGAGAACGCCTATTCGCGCATGATCAAGTCTGATGTGAAGTACCGCTTCGTCATCGATATGGCGACGCTCGAAAACGCTGCCTGATCGGAATACGGGGAGGGGACAACCTCTCCCCGTTCGCCACCACGCAGAGGGGGCATTCTCCTCCGACATGCGCGAGACATTCGGGCCCAACGCGCCTCTCAGCAAACCTCGACCGTGATGCCCGAGGCGTCGAGTTCCGAAACGACGACCGGCTTGATCTGGCTATCGGTCAGGATACGATCGAAGTCCTGCAGCGATGTAAGGCGATGTAGCCCGCCCTGGCGGAATTTCGTACTGTCGACAAGCAGGACGCAGCGATCTGCGATCGCCATGAGGGCGCGCTTGACCTTCACCACATCCTGATCGTTCTGGAACGCCGTGTCCCCCGAGATCACCGAGGTGGACATGAACATGATGTTCCCGCGAAGCGAACGGGCAGCCTGCTCGCAGACGAGTCCGAAAAACGCATTGCGCGAATTGCTGTAGTCGCCACCGAGACAGATGATCTTGATACCGGGGAAGGGGGCGAGAGCCTGCACCACTCCAACGGCATTGGTAATCACGGTCAGAGGTGCGCGTGCCGGCAGCAGCGGCAGCATCTCCGCGACAGTCGTCGAATCATCGAGAATAATGACCTGTCCCGGCTCGATCATGGAGACAGCGCGCTGGATGATGGCCTTTTTCAGATTGGCCGCACGATGCTGCCGATAGGCGACATTCTTCTCCGTGCGAGCACGGTTCTTGAGGGTGATCCCGCCATGAATTTTGTCGATCAGCCCCTGGCTGGCAAGCGCATGGGCATCACGGTGGATGGTCATGCGGCTTACATCGAAATGCTCGGCCAGAAACTCGATGCTCGCATTCCCTTGCTCAAAGAGCAGGTCGAGGATCTGTTGCTGACGCGATTTCAGGTTCTGACGTTTGATCCCGGGATAACCATCAAGCGGGGGTGGCGAGGTGAGGTCGTCACTCATGGTCGAAGACTGCCTTTGACAAAAAATGCTTCGCTATGATGGGCCAAGCAGACCAAAAGATTACATAACAAAAATATCACAAATATCTCATAGCGACAAGCTGATCCTCAAATCTCACAGAGTTGTGGCGCAGTCTTGTCGAATGCCGCGTAGCCAACGTGCTTACAGATGACTCGCATGATTTGTCACATAGATCGCACTACAATGTGATTTTCGACACATTTTCTTTCCGCTTAGAACAGACTCCGGACGCCCTTTTCCTTCAGGCGATGGGATCATCATGAGTACTGACAAGCGTGAACAGGATGAGCAAGGCTGTCTGATCGGCATCGATTGTGGTTCCACTACAGCCAAATCTGTGATCTTTGCGCCAGACGGTCGCATCCTTGGGGTCGGTCAGGCCCGTATGGCTCAGATCACCGATATACCCCGCCATGTGGAGCGCGATCTGCACGAAACCTGGCTAGGCGTCGCCGCAACGATCAGGTCCGCACTTGCCGATGCGCAGCTACCTGGCGAGGCAATCGCGGGGATCGGGGTGACCGCGCATGGGGACGGGGTTTTCCTGCTTGACCGCCAGGCCAATCCGCTGGGGCACGGCATCATGTCGCTCGACAGCCGGGCCTACGGCATCCATGAACTCTGGAAGCGCGAAGGTCTGCTCGACCGGCTGATGCCGATTGCCGGGCAACGCCCTTACCCTTATTCCGCCTCCACCCTGCTCGCCTGGCTCCGGGAGCATGATCGCGCGCGCTACGACGCCATCGGCACCGTGTTTTTCGCAAAGGACTGGCTGCGCTTTTGTCTGACCGGGCAGATTGCCACAGATCGTACTGAAGCAAGTACGGCATTTACGGGGCTGCTCAGCCAGGAATATTGTTCGGAAATACTCGAGATGCTCGGGCTTTCGGCCGTCGCCCCTGCCTTGCCGGTCATGCTCGATTCCTGTGACCGAGCCGGCACGGTCAGTGCCGCGGCCGCTGCCCTGACAGGCCTGCGCGAAGGGACGCCCGTCTCGGCCGGTTTGCATGATGTTATCGCTGCGGCCGTCGGTCTGGGTCAGATACAGCCGGGTGATATGACCGTCACTGCCGGGACCTTTTCCATCAACGAGGTATTGCGTGATCGTCCCGTCACAGGGGCTGAGTGGGCCTGCCGGTCCGGTTTCCGCAAGGGGCTCTGGAACTGCATGGCCATTTCTCCGGCTTCCGCGAGCAATCTGGAGTGGATGGCCCGCTATGTCGCGCCGGAAGACCCTGATTCAGCCGCGAGGCTGATCGACGGCGCTATCGCGAAATTTCGCTCCGGTCGTATGGCGCGTCAGATCCCGCTCTATCATCCTTATCTCTTCGGATCGCCGTTCGAGACGCCAGCAACCGCTTCGTTCCTGGGCGTTCAATCCTGGCACGACCGGTTCGATCTGTTCGAGGCCATGATCGAAGGCACGATCTTCAATCATCGCCATCACGTCGAGGATCTGCTGCGTACGGGGGCGGTCAATAGTATCGGGGTCTCCGGCGGGGGCAGCCGGCGCCCCGAGATCGGGCAACTCTTCGCCAATATCTTCGGTCGCGATGTCGCGACCTCGCCGGTTCGTGAAGCCGGAGCCCTTGGCGCTGCCCTGACGGCAGGCGTTGCGTGCGGTATGTTCGCCTCACTCGAGGACGCAGTGAAGGCGCAGAGTGTCCAGCCGCGCTGCTTCGAACCCGATGCTGAACTCTCCGCATATTTCGATGTGATCTATGCCCGCTACACCGCTATCGCGCGCGTCCTCGAGCCTTTCTGGCCTTCACTGCACAGTGATCAGAGCGACGACACCTCCTTCCTCCCGGCACCCCACGCTCCAGCCGTCACGCCCACTGGCCCAGAGGCCGCCTCTCTCCCATCCTGATCGGGAACCATCATGACCCACACCGCCTCGCAACTCGACTCAACCCATTTCGATGTCACCATTATCGGGGCAGGGATCAACGGTGTGGGCCTGTTTCGGGAGTTGGCCTTGCAGGGAGTCAATGTCCTTCTCATCGATCGGGGCGATATCTGTGCTGGCGCGTCTGCAGCGCCCTCACGCCTGATCCACGGCGGCATCAAATATCTGGAGACGGGGGAGTTCCGCCTCGTTGCGCAGTCAACGCTCGAGCGCAACCTGCTCCTGCGCAACGCCCCGCATCTCGTGCGGCCGCTTCCGACGATCATCCCCATCCATTCCTGGTTCGGCGGGATCGTCCCGTCGCTTCTCAGATTCATGGGGCGCAAGAGCAAGATGGCCGATCGCGGTGTCCTCGTGACCGAAATCGGCATGCAGATC
Organism: Asaia sp. W19; assembly: GCF_003994335.1. Lineage (GTDB taxonomy): Bacteria > Pseudomonadota > Alphaproteobacteria > Acetobacterales > Acetobacteraceae > Asaia. The sequence continues at coordinate 47,064 of NZ_PNQZ01000047.1, read as the reverse complement.
TATGATTTCCTCGGGCGCCGCGCTCGTCTCATGCCGCGCCACAAGCTGTCGCTCGGACGGAGAATGCGGCGGAACTGGCCTCATATGGCCCCCAGGGTCATCGCGACCGGGCGATATTACGACGCCGCTATCAGTCAGCCAGAGCGCCTCGGCTTTGAATGCGTCGAGGATGCGCTGAGTCTGAACCTGGGCTGCGCCGTCAAGACCTATACGCGTGTGGAGGGGTTCACCGATGGCAGGCTGACCCTGAGCGACCTCAAAAACCAGACCCGTCAGAGCGTCACGACCGATCTTATCGTCAATGCCGGAGGGGCATGGATCGATCAGGTCAATCGGGATATCGGCCTGTCGACACGCTACATCGGCGGTACGAAAGGATCGCATCTCGTCCTCGATCATCCCGAACTCTACCAGGAGCTCAATGGTCAGATGGTGTATTTCGGCACACCTGACGGGCGCATTTGCCTTGCCTATCCCTTCATGGGCCATGTGCTGGTCGGCTCCACGGATATTCCGGTGCAGGACCCTGATCAGGCGCACTGCTCGGAGGACGAAGAGCGCTATATGATCGAGATGCTCGCCCATCTCTTTCCGGGATTCAGTTTTTCGGCTGGGCAGGTGCTTTATCGCTATTGCGGGGTGAGGCCGCTTCCGGCCTCCAATACGGATGACCCCGGCGCCATCAGCCGGGATCACATTATCCATACCGACTACACCGGCACTACGCCCGTTCTGTCCCTCGTGGGGGGGAAATGGACCACATTTCGCGGGTTGGCCGAGGAAGTGGCAGATAAAAGCCTGGCTCTCCTGCACAGGAAACGTCGGGTGTCGTCGCGTGAGCGTGCGCTGGGTGGCGGTCGCGACTATCCGTCGGCCTCCATGCGGCCTTCCTGGCTCAGATCATTGGCAAGCCGACACAGCGTCGATCTCGAGCGGGCGACCGCGCTCTTCGAGCGCTATGGCACGACGGCGGAGCGGGTTGCGGCTTATTGCGCCCGCTCGCCTGACACGGCTCTACGCTCGCTCCGGGACTACACGCGCAATGAAATCCTGTATGTCACGACCGAGGAACTGGTGCGCGATGCGGGGGATCTCCTATTCAGGCGTACGCCCATCGCGTTGAGCGGCTGCCTGTCTCACGCAGTGATCGTCGAGATCTGCGGCGTCATGGCCGAAGCGCTCGACTGGAGCACCGAAACGACGGAAAAACAGATCGAGCAGAACTGGGCACGCGCGATAAAGGAACACGGGCTGCCTGAAAATCCCGCCAAAGCGCAAGCTGCCTGAGCGCGGGCGACGCCCCATGCCGCGCATGCCTCACCGCTGGCAGGGCGGAATGTCCCGGCGCCGGCATGTCTTCTCTTGCCCCCAATCCCAAGGCAAACCAGGCGCGGGACGGGGCATTGCAGCCGAGGCACGCCTGGAGACGGTCCCAGCTTTTGGCAACAGAGGCAGCGGCTGACGGAAACGGTCTGCGCGATCGACGGGTTCATCGTATCTCGATAAGCGGAACCGCGAGATGCACGGATTTCAAGCAACTCAGATGTTTCGGCACATCAGGATCACATCGTGGGCGAGGCACTCATAACAGAGTGACCGAAGACGCAAATCGATGAAAACACGCCGCTTTATGTCGTTTCATGACGTCGCGTGGCTGTAAATCATATCAACGTGAACGGTTATTCTGATATTTTCTCTTCTACGATGTTAGGAAAATCCATATCCTAACATCAGCACGTTACATTGTTCGCAGCTGTGATACGGAGAGAGAACAGGATGCCCAGAAAACCGCTCTGGATCGGAACGAGCTGGAAGATGAACAAGGGTCCGGCTGCGGCGCGCGATGCGGTCGGCCAAATCGCCTCCATGACGGTGCCCGAAGAAATCACGCCGTTCGTGATCCCGCCCTTTACCTCTCTCGAAGCAGTTGCGGGCACATTGTCAGGTACGCGTTGGCATGTTGGTGCGCAGAACATGCACTGGGAAGATGACGGCGCCTGGACTGGCGAGATCTCACCGCACATGGTGCGCGAATGCGGCGCAGATATGATCGAGCTGGGCCATTCCGAGCGGCGCGAACATTTCGGTGAAAGCGATATCACGGTCAATCTCAAAGTGCGCTCCGCGATACGCCACAAGCTGCGCCCGCTGATCTGCATCGGTGACAGCGCTAAGGAATACGAATTTGGCGTCACCCATGAGACGCTCGCACGTCAGACCAAGATGGCGCTCCATGGCCTGAGCGCGGACGAGATCGGCACGGTCCTTCTGGCTTACGAGCCTGTCTGGGCCATCGGCGCGAAGGGCAGGGCAGCCGAACCCGATTTCGTGGCGCTGGCTCATACCCGGCTGCGCAGCGTCCTTGCAGAACTGGTTGGCGCCGAGGCGGCTAAGCGCGTGCCCGTGCTCTATGGCGGCAGCGTGTCGCTGGATAACGCCGCACGTTATACGGCCCTCGATAATGTGGACGGCGTCTTCATCGGGCGCTCGGCCTGGGACCCTTCGGGCCTCGAAGCGATCATCCGGTCGGTGGTGTCATGAGCGGCGCGACTGGCGTCGAGAGCAAGGCCGTCTCGGCGCGTCGTCGGGAGATCCTGGACTACGTTCTCGAGAATGGCGGCGCACAGATCGAGGAGCTGGTCGATCGGTTCTCGACGAGCCGCATGACCATTCACCGCGACCTTCACGCCCTGTCCGAACAGGGACTTGTGCGCAAGGTGCATGGTGGCGTGACCATGCTGGCCAGCGGCGTAATGGAAACGAGCGTCGTCCATCGCATGCGACGTGCCTCACGCGAGAAGCAGGCGATAGCCCGTGTTGCGTCTAGCTTCATCAAGGCAGGCGATATCATTGCCCTCGATGATTCAACGACCTCGCGTGTGCTCTCGGAAAACCTGCCCTCGGGCATGCCGCTCACCGTGCTGACCAATAGTATGGGTATCGCCACGCAGATCGCTGGCGCACGCGACATCAGTCTCATTTCGCTGGGGGGTAAATACCACCCGCGCTTTGACGCCTTTCTTGGCATTCTGTGCGAGCAGGGCACCAAATCGCTTCGGGCGAATACGCTGTTCATGTCGGTTTCCGCCGTGCGCGACCTTGGTGCGTTCCATCAGGAGCAGGAAATCGTCAAATGCAAGATGGCGCTGATGGAGATCGTCGACCGTCGTATCCTGATGATCGATAGCCAGAAATTCGATGTGACGGCGCTGAACCGTCTCGCGAGCCTTTCCGATTTTGACGTCGTGATTACCGATTCAGGTGTGTCCGACAGTCAGAAGAACCGCATGCTCGACGCGGGAATCAACCTGCATATCGCCCAGATGGACGATGGGCTGACCGCTGCGCATGCCGACACCCCTGAACACATCACAAAAGGAACAAGACCATGAAAATTGCAGTAGGTGGCGATAGCGCCGGTGAAGGTCTGGCCCAGCAGATCGTCGCACATCTCAAGTCGAAGGGGGTGGACGCGGTTGATCTGTCACGCCCCGTGGATGCCAAGAGCGAGCTTTATTCCGAACTGAGCGAGCGCGTGGGTCACGCCATTCTTTCGGGCGAATACGAGCGCGGTATCCTGTGCTGCGGCACGGGCATCGGTGTCGCGATCTCGGCCAACAAGATCCCCGGCATTCGTGCGGCGCAGGCTCATGATGCCTATTCGGCCGAACGGGCTGCTCTCTCGAACAATGCCCATATCATCACACTCGGCGCGCGTGTGGTCGGGGCAGAGCTTGCCAAGACCATCGTGGACTCCTTCCTTGCCAAGGAATTCGATCCGGCAAGCGCATCGAAGAAAAACGTTGATGGTATCGACGCTCTCGACCGAAAATACTCGCCGAATTCCTGCAAGTAATGGATTAACACGACCATAAAGGTCTGATTTCATGAAAAAAGCTCTGCTCGCGACCGCTGCTCTTTTCCTCGCGCCTCTTGCTGCCCATGCGGCAGATAACGCGCCGATGCGGTTCGTCATGATACCGAAAGCTGTTCATCCTTGGTTCGACAAGGCCAATAACGGGGCCCAGTCTGCCGCTGCGCTGCTCAGCAAGGCGACAGGTCGCACCATCACGGTCGAATATCGTGCCCCCCAGACGGCCGATGTTTCGACCCAGAACGACATCATCGAACGCGCCATCGCGACACATCCCGATGGCCTGATCCTCGACCTTCTGGACGAGAAGGGCAATCGCTCCACCATGCAGGAAGCGGTCGACGAGAAGATCCCGATGACGGTGTTCGACTCCCTCCCGCCTGAGGGTATGGACATCACGGCAGTCGGTGCCGATTTCTGCGAGCAGGGCAGCCTTGCAGCGGAGCGCCTGGCGAAACTCATCAATCACAAAGGTGAGGTCGCCATCATGATGGGCGTGCCCACAGCACCCAATCATGCTTTGCGCGCCCGGTGCGAGCTCAAGGTCTTCACCAAATATCCCGATATCAAGGTTGTGGCGACCGGCATCGATAATGACAGCATCGAGACCGCCCAGAAGCAGGCCTCGGCCATCATGCAGGCTCACCCCAACCTTGCAGGTTGGGTTGCTTGTGATGCTGCCGGACCGGTGGGCATCGGCCAGGCCATTCGGGAGAGCGAGAAGGTAGGTAAGGTCCAGGAGGTCGGGCTCGACAACCTGACCGATATGCTCCAGCTCATCAAGGACAGCGTAGTGGATTCTTCGGCGTCCAGCCGTCCCGAAATGCAGGGATACTGGGCCGTGATCGCCGCCTGGCAGAAAGCCATGGGGCAGCAGACACCCAAGAACATCGATACGGGTATCGACATCATCACAAAAGCATCGCTCTCCAAATAATCGCTTTCGCGTTCAGGAGGGAGGCAGGGCCATGGTCCTACTCAAGGCGACGGGTATACGAAAAGCCTATCCAGGTGTCGTCGCCCTCGATCACATCGACCTGACCCTCGAACCCGGCAAGGTCCATATCCTTGCCGGGGAAAACGGGGCGGGAAAATCTACCCTGATCAAGACTCTTTCGGGCCTTGTTCGCCCCGATGAGGGCGCGCTCGTCATCGACGATGCCGATGCGCTGCATGATCCCAGGCTGTTCCGGCGTGTCGCCTACGTACCGCAGGAACTGAACCTGTTTCCTTATCTCACGGTCGCCGAGAACATGTTCATGCCGTTCGCCCGTTCGGGCTTCGGCAGAATCACGGTCTCTGAAAAGGCGATGGAGGAAAAGGCCGCTTCCTATATCGCCCGTTTCGGCATTCAGGCGCGCCCCGATCAGAAAGTGGCGGAAATCAGCGTACCCGATCAGCAGCTTCTGCAGATTGCCCGCGCCGCCACACAGGAAGATTTCGGGGTCATGATCCTGGACGAACCGACCTCATCTCTCACCGCTCGTGAAACGGAGCGGCTGTTTCGCATCGTCGAAGATCTGCGTACAAAGGAGATCGCCATCGTCTTCGTCTCTCACAAGATGGAAGAGATCTTCGCGCTGGGTGACACGGTCACAGTTCTGCGCAACGGCCGTAGTGTCGGCAGTTTTCCCATGGAGGGCATGACCGAGAGCGAGCTGATACGCCTGATGTCAGGCAGCTCGGTCAAGCTGGATGAGCAGTTTCAGTCATCCCCCTCGGCGCGCAGCGACGAGACGATATTGAAGGTCGAGAATCTTTCAGGGCCCGGTTTCGAAGATATCTCCTTCACACTCAGGCGCGGCGAAATCCTCGGTTTTGCCGGGCTCGTCGGGGCAGGGCGTTCGGAAATCATGCAGGCCATGTTCGGCTTCCGCAAGTTCAGCGGCGGGACCATCACTCTGGATGGTAAACGCATCCCGCCCAACCGTCCTGACAAGGCCGTTCAGGCAGGCATGGTCTACCTCTCGGAAGAGCGCAAGCATCACGGGATTTTTCCGATGCTGAGCGTGCGCGAGAACATTGCCCTTGCCGTCACGAGGGATATCGCCAAAGGCGGTGTGATCTCGCCCGCACGCGAAAAATCGATCGTTGCGGAGATCATACGGCAATTCGATGTGCGGACGTCCTCCCCATCGAAAAAGATCATGTTCCTCTCCGGTGGCAATCAGCAGAAAGCCATCATAGGACGGGCCATGGCCCGCAAACCCCGGCTGCTCATTTTCGACGAACCTACCAAGGGGATCGATATCGGTACCAAGTTCCAGATCTATCGCATCATGCAGCGTCTGGCGGAGGAAGGGGTGGGGATCATTCTCGTATCGTCCGAGATGAGCGAGCTTCAGCGCTGCGCGACACGAATCATCACGCTTTATTCCGGCCGGATCAACGGCTCCTTCGACCACGACAAGACAGATGTCAGTACGCTGGTCGCCTCCATTATCGGCTCTCCGGAGACCACACATGTCGCATGATCGTTCTGTCGACGCCGCTTCCGTTTCCTCCTCTCCGAACCCGGTCCAGAGGCTCAAGGCTCTGGCCGCCAACCCGCTTTGCGGTGTCGTGATCGCTCTCGTGGTCATCTTCGTCCTGTCCAGCGCGCTCTCGGCTAATTTCCTGACCGCGTTCAACATGAAGATCATCGCACGCTCCCTGGCCTTTGTCGGGCTGGTGACCATCGGTCAGGCCATTCTGATGATCCTTGGCGAACTCGACCTCTCGGTCGGTGCCATAGGTGGACTGGCAGGCGTGGCTGGCGGGCTCCTCATGGTTCAGGCCGGGCTCAATCCCTGGCTCTCCCTCATGCTCTGCCTCGCGTTGGGCACAGGGTGCGGCTTGCTCAACGGTCTGCTGATCACACGTCTGCGCCTTCATTCGCTCGTACTCACCATCGGCATGGCCGGTGTTTATGGGGGCGCCAATCTCGTGCTCACCAAGGGCGTGGCCATTACCGGCATCCCCAGCGATATCGGCTTCCTGGGCCGAGGCATGATGGCTGGCCTGCCGGTGCCCTTCCTGATCCTGCTGGTCTGCCTCGCCATCGTGTCCTTCGTCATGATCCGCACACCGCTCGGTCGCTACGTCTACGCCATTGGCAGCAATAATGCCGCAGCGCGCATGCTGGGCATCAGGGTGGACGCCATCCGCGTCTGCGCCTTTGCCACGGCGGGCTTCCTTTCGGCTCTTGCCGGTATCGTTATGGTCGCGCGTCTTGGCACAGCCCAGCCCTCCATCGGCGATACCTGGGTGCTGGCCCCTATCGCGGCCGCCGTGATCGGCGGGGTGGCCACCACTGGAGGGCTGGGCAGCCCGTTCGGCGCGGTACTGGGCGCGGTAATCATCGGGATCATCGAAAACGTGATCGTGCTCTTCGGCATCTCGCCTTACTGGCAGTCGATCGTCAGCGGCGGGATCGTGGTGGCCGCCATCTCCTTCGATGCCATTGCGCGACGCTATTTCAACCGGGAAGCCTGAACGCGCTTCCCGCTCCAATCACTCAGGACCGTCTGACTTTACCAAGGATACCCCATGACCAAGATCTGTGGCGACGCCGAGAATTTTGCGACCTCCGCCCTGCGGGGCTTCGCAAGTGTTTATAGCGATATCGTCCAGCCCGTACGCGGCGGCGTCCTGCGCGCCACTCCCGGCAAGCAGGGCAAGGTGACGCTGGTGGTGGGGGGCGGATCGGGCCATTTCCCGGCTTTCAATGGGTATGTCGGCGCGGGCTTTGCCGATGCGGCAGTGGCCGGGGACGTGTTCGCCTCGCCCTCCACCCAGGCTATTCTGCGTATCGCCCGAGAGGCTCATCTCGGTGGCGGCGTGATTCTCGGCTATGGCAATTATGCGGGCGACGTACTAAATTTCAGCATTGCCGCTGAGCGCCTGCGCGCCGAGGGCATCGATACGCGCATGATCGCCACGACCGACGATATCGCAAGCGCCCCCGCGCATGAGGAAAGCCGGCGTCGCGGCACCGCAGGGGACCTCCCGGTCTTCAAGATTATCGGTGCTGCGGCTGAGGCCGGGCTGAGCCTCGATGAGGTGGAGATCATCGGGAAGCGCGCCAACGCCCAAACGCGTTCCTTCGGCGTCGCCTTCGATGGCTGCACGCTTCCGGGTGAGAAGGAAAAGCTCTTTCATGTTCCTCAGGGCAGGCTCGCTCTTGGCCTCGGCGTCCATGGCGAGCAGGGTATCGACGAACTCGACCTGCTCCGTCCGGATGAACTGGCAGCCATTCTTTGCGACCGCCTTCTCAAGGAAGCCCCGGCCAATGCCGGTTCGCGCATAACGGCCCTGCTCAACGGCCTCGGCAGCACGAAATACGAGGAGCTTTTCGTGCTGTGGGAAGCGATCATCCCCAGGCTCGAGAATGCGGGCTACACAGTCATCGCTCCCCTGGCCGGTGAGTATATCACAAGCCTTGATATGGCGGGCTGCTCGCTTACCATGACCTGGCTTGATGACGAACTCGAACGCCTCTGGCGGGCGCCAGTCGAGAGCGCGGCGATCAGTCGGGGTGAGATGCGCGGGGCGTATCGCAACTCTCTGCCGATTCTCGCCGAAGCACCCGTCGCCTATATGAAATCCCTGACGGAGGCCGGTCGCCAGGGCGGGCGCTGCGTGGCAGGCATGATGATCAAACTGTCTGCGGCCCTGACCAAAGCGGAACCCGAACTCGGCCATATCGACGCCCAGGCTGGTGACGGGGATCACGGTCAGGGCATGGCACGCGGTGCGACGGCGGCTGCCAGAGCCGCTCGTGCTGCCGTGGAGGCCGGCGCTGGCCCGGCTACCGTGCTCGCCGCGGCGGCCGATGCGTGGGCCGACCGGGCGGGGGGAACCTCAGGAGCACTCTGGGGGGCGGGACTTTTCGCCTTCAGCACGGCTTTCGATGACTCCGCAGTCCCGGACGCGCAGGGTCTTTCCCTCGGCTTGAGACGGGCGATGGACAAGATCACGGCGCTCGGCAAGGCAAAGCCGGGCGACAAGACGTTGATGGACGCGCTCGCGCCGCTCGTTGAGGGATTCGATTCAGGATTACGGCAGGGGTTGACTGTCGCGAAGGCTTGGGTTGAGGCGGCACAGGCTTCCACGGAAGCCGCGGAGGCGACCAAGGACCTGCTTCCCCGTCTGGGGCGGGCACGTACCCATGGCGAGAAAAGCAAGGGTCATCCGGATGCCGGCGCCATCTCCATGGCGCTCAGTGCCCGCGTAATCGGCGAGGAGCTTGCCGCCATGGCCGTCAAGTAAGGCCGGTCATTCTAAAAGAGGGGGAGGCGCCACCGGAAACAGGCAGCGCAGGGAAGAGGGGAGCCTGTACTCCCCTTATTCCAAACCTTGTCAGACCGTTATCCACACCCTTACCCACGAACGCATCCACGGAATCTGTGGGTAATTCTTAAGACCCCGGCATATCGGTTGCGCCTTCTCTGGCCTAGACCTTCCGGAATCATGCCCCCGGAGGTGATGATTTTCAGAGCGGGACCGAACGCCTAATCCTTACGGGCAAAGCTCGAATTATGCTGGGAGTAGAACCAGTAAGTCCCAAAGCCGAGCCCTGCATAGGCAATGAGCAGCAGAGCAGGCACGGGATTGCCGTGCATGAGTGCGCGCGCCATGTCGGCGAAGAGCGGCGCAATCATCACGATGCAAAAGAGGATACCGAGCAAGGGCGTGATGCCGATCCACCATCCCCTGATTCGAAACCCGCCCAGAGGAACGCTGAAACTTCTGGGCATATCGGGATGCATGTTGCGCTGCCAGATGACCGTAAAACAGACAATTCCGAATGCCGCAGCAGTGCCGATACTGACGAGGTCGCTGATCACGTCTATGGGCAGGGTCGCCGTGGCGAGCGCCACGATCACGCCGAGCAGGATCGTTCCCGTCCAGGGGGTATGAAAGCGCTTGTGCACATATGAGAAGACAGGCGGCAGAAGCCCATCGCGGCTCATGGCGAAGAAGATACGCGTCTGGCCATATAGAAGTCCCATGAGAACGGAGCAAAGGCCAATGGTCGCCCCCATATTGACGAAGAGAGCCAGCCAGGGCTGCTTCATGGCGCGCACGGCAATCGAAAGTGGATCGGCAACATTGAGCTGCTGATAGGGCACGATCCCGATCAGGATGGATGCCACGCACACATAGACGATCGTGCAGATCACCAGGCTGCCGATGATCCCGACCGGCACGTCGCGCCGGGGATTGCGGGCCTCGGCTGAAGCCGTCGAAACCGCCTCAAACCCGACATAGGCGAAGAAGATGACAGAGGCAGCGCGAAACATGCCTGGTATGCCGTACTGGAACCCGCCCCGATATTCCGGGATGAAAGGGTGCCAATAGGCTGGATGCAGGGCGAAAAGCCCGCAGCCCACGAACAGAAAAAGCACGCCCACCTTGATGAACACGATGATCGTGTTCACGCGCGCGGATTCCTGGACCCCACGCACAAGACAGGCCGTAACCACCGCAATGGCAAGCGTCGCCACGAAGTCGAACCGCCAGCCGGAGGTGATAGCCATGCCGCCACTGCCGGGAACCGTCTGGAAGGTTGCCTGGCTCAACGCGGCAGGAATGTGGAACCCGAAGCTTGAGAGCAGGCTTGTGGCATAGCCCGAAAGACCCGAAGCCACTGCTGCGCAGGAAATCCCGTATTCGAGCAGGAGCAACCAGCCCACTGTCCAGGCTGCCCGCTCGCCCATCGACACATAGGCGTAGGAATAGGCCGAGCCGGAAACCGGCAGGCTCGATGAGAGCTCTCCGTAACTGAAGGCCGTGAAAAGACAGGCGAGCGCCGCGATGACGAATGAGATGAGAATAGACGGTCCGGCATATTCGGCCGCCGCCGTGCCGGTCATGACATAGATACCGGCCCCGATGGTCGATCCCACCCCCAGCATCACAAGCTGGGTGGCTGTAAGGGAGCGTTTCAGTCCATTCGTTTCGTAATCGGCCGTGACCTGCTCGAGCGTCTTGCGTCGGTTCGTGGTCGTCGACGGGGAGGGGGAAGGTGCGGCCAGGTCAGGAATGGTAAAAATCGCCCTAGTTGGAAAAGCCGATCATGCCGGATCGCTCGTCAAAGTGGAAATGATTTCGTTATCAGAAGAGAACGATCGCGAGAATGGAAACGAGGCCCGCCCCCATACAGTAGAAGGCGAAAGGCGAGAGCGCCCAGCGGTCGTGATTGCGGAAATACCTCAACAGCACCGCCGTACTGATCAGGGCGGTAACGCCGGCCGCTATAGCGGCCATGATCGAGATATGCATCATTTCGGAGCTGACCGTCATGCTGCGCAGCTTCCAGGCCTCGTGGACGGTTGCGGCGAGAACGGCGGGCTGGGCCATAAGCAATGAAAACCGGGCGGCAGTCTCATGGTCGAGGCCACGCACAAGCCCTGCATTAATCGTCGAGCCCGAGCGCGAAATTCCCGGGAACAGGGCGAGGCACTGCCAGCACCCGATCACGAGCGCATCCTTGACCGACATATCGGCAATCGCTCGTTGCGGCCTGCGCCCCTTATAGGAGCGCATCCACTCGGTCACGAGTAGAATGAGCCCGTTGAGAAACAGGAAAACAGCGACTGCGAGAGGGGTCCCAAAAATGACCTTGAGCTTGTGCTCGAAAGCAGCCCCGATGATGACGACCGGGATCGTGGCGACGACGAGCAGGACGAGAATACGGATGGCCTGCTCTCGCATGGCCGGACCATGACGCCCGATGGCACCGCTGAAAATCGCAAGCCAGTCACGCCAGAAGAAGCAAAAGAGAGCGACAAGCGTGCCAAAGTGCAACATGGTCAGGAACGGCAGGAACAACTCACTGCGTTCGTCGAGATTCCAGTGCAGCAAGGCGGGCAACAATACCGCATGGCCGAGACTGCTTACGGGAAAGAGTTCAGTCAGCCCCTGAACGATAGCGAGAACCAGTGCTTGAAGCAGCGTCATGTCAGCTCAATATGAAATAAATGTTTCTTTCTCCTGCCTCACCCCGGCAAGGATCGCAAGCCCGCGCTTGACCATCTGCCCGTCTCGGGCGAAGAGTTCCGCTCATATAACAGCTGGATGAATCAAAAATGGCGGCAAAAAACCGGGGAGGCGCGATTCTGGCGAGCGCGATGGTGCTTGCGCTGGCATCGGGCTTCGCCCTCTATGCCGTTGCCCAGCGTCATGGTCCCTCAGGCGATACGCAGCGCCTTCACGCCCGGTTCGTCTCGGCCAATGGGCTCAATGCGGGGGCTGCAGTGGTTCTGGCGGGTGTCCGCGTCGGGACGGTATCGCGCATCAGTCTCGATCCCCAGACGCAGATGGCGCAGGTTGATTTCTCGATCGATCGTCATCTCTCCCTGCCTTCAGACACGATTCTGACAATCGCCGCGCCCACCATGACGTCTGAAAACGCCCTCGCCATTGAACCGGGGAAGTCACGGGCACGTCTTCCCTCTGATGGGATGATCACAAATACCCAGGCCCCGACCTCGCTCGAACAGCAGGTCAGCAATTACATTTTCGGCTCCGGCATCCAGTAACATCAAGCCATCGGTGCGGCTACTCAGCGGATGGAGTGGGCGACCAAGAGCGTGAGTCGCGTCCCTTTGGGTGGGAAACAGCGATAGACCGTTGTGCATCGAGACGGCCAATCTCCTGCGGGAGGGCCTGTCTCGTTCAATCGTTGAGCGGGTAGAGGGCCAGCAGGCGGCGCTGCTTGCGCCAATAGCGCAGCATCGTATAGGCGCCACATGTCTTCCAGCCCCGTGCCCGGTTCATTGCCCCGATGCGAAAGGCCGCACGGTAGTGGTAGAACTGGGCACGATAGGCCTCCCAGAGCGTCGTTCTGGAATCCCAGATATGCGTCGCCTCAGACCCGACACCATTCAGCTCGATGATCTCGAAATCCTCGCCGCGACGCAACGCTTCGACTGAAGCCGCCTTGACGTCGATGCGTCCGAAATGAAATTCCCTGACGTCTCCGATGATCGCGTCGAGACGCGCGGTCAGTGCGGCCGTTGCATCCTTGCGCCCATCGCGGAAGATCGACCCCTTGCAGTGATTTCCCGTGAACACGAGCTGTACCCGTTCACCCGCTGCGGGCACGGTTTCAAGCCGGTCTTTGAGACGGGGAAGATAGATGTCAGGAAGCAGATTGGTCCGGGCATCGCGCGCGATCAGCGCACGGATTGTCGCAACGCCATCCCCTTCTAGAACGGGGGACTCCTTATAGGTGATGGACGTTATGCGCCCGCCAGCAGCCCCGGGTTCGCGTATGTAGAACAGGCCCGCCTCGACCGGTCCCGTCGCCAGAGCCTGAGCCAGAATCCTCACACCCGAGGGGAACTCACGCAGGACGGGCAGGAGCTGCTTGTGCTCATGCACGAGCTTCACCCCCGTCCCGTTGCAGCCGATATCGGGCTTGATGACTACGGGAAAGCCGATATTCCGGGCGGCCATTGCCTCGAGCAGGTCCGCAGCGTCCTGGTCGCGCTTGCCCTTGCGCAGCATCTGCGTGACATAAGGGGCGATCCAGTCCCGGGCGACTGGTCCGGCCAGATCGAGAATGCCGCTCTTGCTCTCACCGCAAAGCCCGCCCGTCTCGATCAGCGGGTTGGCGGCGCTGGGAACGCTGAAATCACCATAACGCAAGCCCATGCCGATCCAGTAAAGAACGATCGGGGTATAAAAGATCGAACCCGGCCAGAACTCGAACAGCGAGAGCGGATGGGGCGTCTTTTCCGCTGTCTCGGACGTCGCGCCGTTATCGAGTGTGTCATGCAAGGTCTGAAGCATTGGGCGATCAGTCACTGAAAGTCTGGAACCGGGCAATCAGCCGCCCGACGAAGAGAATGGTCATGATGAACCCCGCAATCCCGAACCAGCGCCAGCTCGCCATATGCGCGGACATCCATCCACCCACATGGAGCGATACGCTGAAAAGGAGCGAGGTCCAGACCAGTGTAGCCACAACCGCGCTCGCGGCAAATGAGCCGAAAGGCGCGCGGAAAAAACCGCACGCCGTATAAAGGGGCAGGCGAGCACCGGGAATGAACCGGCTGATTACCACAGTCCGCACCACGTTACGGTGAAACCAGTTCCGGCCCTTGTCATGACGGGGCAGTGTCAGCCAGCGTCGCGCCGGTGGCCATTTGGCCCCGATGGCGCCTAGACCGTATAATCCCAGATCCCCAACCGCCACGCCGATATAGAGCGAGATCAGTGCCAGGGGGATGCTCAGACGCCCATCCTCCACAGACATGGCAGCGATCATGGTCGTTGCGTCTTCGAGGATGAATGTCCCCAGGATTACCGCGAGCCCTTTCGACCACCATGCGGCCCCAGCCACAGACAGGAGATGGTAGAGAGAACTGGCGTGAAAGGGGGCACCGTTGGACATGGCGCATCATGTGCCATGGCCGGATGAAAAACGCCAATCAGGCCGGACCGATTCCGCGCGGTCCGAAGGCCTGTCGAAACGCCGGGCGCCGGGACGGTGCGTTCCTACTGAAGATTGACGAAACAGCCCCCGTCGACGAGCAGGGACGCCCCTGTGACATAGCGGGCCATATCGGAAGCGAGAAAGACGATCGGGCCGGCAAGATCCTCCGGCTCTCCAAGGCGACCGAGCGGAATGCGCTCGATCAACTTGCGCGCCTTGCGCTCGTCGGCGAGATCGTTTTCGTTGATGGCCGTACGGATGGTGCCGGGAAGGACGGCATTGCACCGGATACCATGCCGGCCCAAAGCGATCGCTGTGGACTGCATCAGAGACAGCACCCCGGCCTTGGTTGGGGTATAATGTGTCTGAAATTCGCCACCAACGAGCGCGGAGATGGAAGAAACCGCGATAATGGCACCGCCTCGGCCTTGCGCGACCATCAGCTTCGCCGCTGCCTGCACCATGAAATAGGCGCCGAGCAGATTGACACTGACCGTCTTCTCCAATGTCGCAGGCGGCATATCGAGAAATGCGTGGAACGGACAGATCCCGGCATTGCTCACGAAAATATCGAGCCCGCCTAGGGTTTCCCTGATGGAGTCAATAAAGCGATTTGCGGTTTCGGGGGCTGCCACGTCACCACGCAGATAGAGCGCGCGCCGGCCTTGCGCCTCGATCGCCCGGAGCAGGGGCTCCACGTGCTTTTCTTCCACCACGTCGGTAATGGCGATATCTGCCCCTTGACGTGCAGCATCGAGCGCCGCAGCGCGGCCGATGCCTGAGGCACCGCCCGTGACGGCGAAAACCTTGTTTTCGAGAAGCATGGTCGTTCCTTTATTGAGGCGAAGGCTGGTCGAACGCGCTGCCTATGCCGCGGGCAACCCTATAAAACGGGGGGGGCGCTAGAATGCGGTATCGAGGCGATAAAAGCGTGCCGCTACCGCACCGAACAAGGCGCGTTTTTCGGTTTGATTGAACGCTTCTGCGAAATGCAGGACCGTGTCGAGTGTCTGACGCGCAGGGGCAAAGAGCAAATCGGTGGGAAAATCGCTCGCAATCATGCATCGTTCCACCCCGAAGACATCGACTACCTCGCGCAGCACAGGCGCGATATCCTGATCACGCCAATCGGGCCGGACAAATCCGAAGCCGGAGAGTTTGACGTGAATATTGGGGCAGGCAGCGAGCGCGCGCATACCCCTCTGCCATGCCTCACGACCGCCCGACAGATGAAAGAGCGGCATGCCCAGGTGATCGATCACAACCGGCATTGTCTCATGGCGCCGCAACAAGGGGGCCAAAGTCATCATCTGTTCGGGATAGCACTGCAGATCAAATGTCAGCCCGTGTCGCGCGACGATCGCAAGTCCGTCCTGCCATGCGGCATCCCGAGTCCTGTCCGGCTCCGGATAGGCCAGCTTCCGCTCCGGATGGGCGTTCACGATATGACGCACTCCACGCAGAAGCGGCGCCACCTTATGGGCTGCTAGGATATGCCCCAAATCGGGTGTGTCCAGTCTCGCACAGGCAACAATGCCCGCTGCGCCCAAAATAGGGGGCTTGCCTTCACGGGGCTCCATGGCAGCGTCCAGAACAGACTGCACATGGTGCACCTCGCGCAGGATCTCATCCGGGTGAACGCCGGAATCAACGTGCACCAGACCACGCACATTCCAGCCCTCGAGGTCAGCGAGGTAGCTGCCGAGGCCATAGGAGCGCGCGATCGCGCGCGTTTCACCCGTCGGCGCCTCAGCGCTGTAAGGCGGAGACAGCCAGGGATAATGCATCTGCTCGAAATCGATCAGATGCACATGGGGATCGATAAATCCCGGTCGTTCCATGACGATCTCCCTTTCTGCCGGGGAACACACCGGGCCCTATCGCGCGTACAAGCCCCGATATCGGCCCTGACGTCCTTCAGCTCTTCATCAGCCTCTCAGCCTGAGATCCCTCAGATCAGATCAGCAACGAGAGGCGAAAGTGCCTGCATGGCGAGGGCAAAGGACAAGGCTCCAGGATCGGGATGGCCCTTGCTGTGATCGCCATGCGTCTTGGCGCGGCCCTTCCGCGCGGCAAAGGCCTTCGTCGCCTCCGCCCCAGCAAGCGCCTCCTGCACTGCCTCGGCCCAGATTTCGGTCATGGGACCGGGCTGTTCGTGATGACGTTCCAATGTGGCAACGAAAGGTGCGAGCGCATCGACCATCGTCTTGTCGCCAGGTTCGGCCTTGCCGATCTCCCTCACGCGCCGCGCTGCCTTGAGCACTCCCATACGAACACCGCGCGCCTCGAGGGCGCTGCGGTCATCGAGAACCGTCGAGAAGGCAAAAAGCGCTTCACCCCATAGCGCGCCGGAGGTTCCGCCTGCGCGATCGCCCCAGGCATCAGCGGCGGCCTCGAGGACACGGCGTGCACCCGCGCCGGCGGAAGATGCGGCCTCGGCTGCTCTGGCAGCCGCGCGCGAGCCGCGCGCCATGCCCTGACCATGATCGCCATCACCCGCAATGGCGTCGATGCGCCCCAGCATCGCCTCTTCCTCATGCAGGGTCTGCGCAAGGCGTGCAATGGCGCGCGCCACGCAGCGCCCGGCCTGGCTGCCGGCCTCGGTTTCTGCCCTCTCATAATGAACGGGCAGTTCGGCTATGGCCTGACGCGAGGCCGGAACCCAGTCCCCCTCGACCTTGTGGCGGCAAAGAACAGGAGCATTTACGGGCGCACGCCAGAACCCCTCCAGCTCCTCATCCAGCCAGGTGATGGTTAGGGAGCAGCCATACATATCAAGGCTGGTGGCGTAGGAGCCGACAAGCGGGGCGATGAGAGTGAGCCCATCACGCTCGAATAATGCTTCGAGCGCGTTCCAGAGAACGAAGAGCTCCTCCGTCGTGGTCGCGCCTGCGCCGTTGAGCAATACCGCGAGACGACGAGCCTCGGGCGGCCGCTCCGCCATGACGCGAGAGTACAGCGCTTCGGCGATGACCTCCGGTGTCGCCAGATCATGTTCATCAATTCCGGGCTCACCGTGAATACCGAGCCCCAGCGCCATACGTCCTTCAGGGACGGTGAAGATCTTTTCCGGGCTTCCGGGAAGCGCGCAGCCATCGAACGCAATGCCGAAGGAGCGCGTTCGGTCATTGGCCTTGCGCGAAACGGCTTCGACAGCGTCGATGTCGTAGCCTGCATCCGCCGAGGCGCCCATGATCTTGAAGACGATGATATCACCCGCGACGCCGCGCCGTCTCTCGGGTGTTTCAGGTGGTGCGCTGGCAACATCGTCGGTTGTCACCACGATGCGCGTATCGATCCCCTCGGCGCGCAGACGCTCGGCAGCGATCCCGAAATTGAGGTTATCGCCAGCGTAATTGCCGAACCCCATCACGATCCCGCCGCCACGATGCGCGAGACGTCCAATCGTAGCGACAGCCTGAATGGAGGGGGAGGCAAAGATGCCCCCCATCACCACGGCGTCGGCGAAGCCCGATCCAACAAACCCGCAGAAGGTCGGGTAATGTCCGGAGCCCCCTCCAACGAGAACGGTCACCTTGCCCTGAGGTCCGGGCTGGGCACGCAGCGCACCGCTGCGAACGGGGCGGACGATATCCTGAAAGATGTGGTTGAAGGCGCGCAGACCGTGGGTCGCAAAATCGTCTTCGTCGCCGCAGATATGGACCATATTATCGTAATCCGCCTTGTGGGGCCGCTCAGGCCAGTTGAAGAGTGGGCTCGGTGACCTGCAGATCGGCCTCGATGGGTCTCAAGGGAGACAGACCACGCGCCAGGATCTCCTCGTGATAGATCTTGACCCCCTCGACAGGGGTCAGGCGTCGCTCAACCACGGCACGCATCATGGCCACCATGGAGGGCGGATGCTCCGCATCCAGGATCTTGCGCCCGAAAAGCGCGGCGCGTGCCCCGCTCTGTTGCGCCTGATGAAGCAGTTCGAGGCAATCTCGCGTTGTTCCGCTGCCACCGCCCATGATCCCGACGATCAAGGTCCGGTCGTAGCGGCAAAAAGCCTCGAGCACCCTTGCTCCGTTAAAGGCCAGCTTGAGGAAGACAGGGCGCTCGCTCTCATGCATTCCGGCAAGGGTGCGGCTCACCATATCATTGAGAAACGCGCCGTGATCGTCCTGGTCGAGCAGGGGATGAACGGGGTTGAAGACCTCCAGAAAATGGGCAACGCCCGCAGCCTGCGCCTCGGCCCTGAAGTCGCGATAGCGCGACAGGCTCTCCGCATCTTCTCGCGCATCACCGCTGAAGGTCATGGAATAAAGACCAAACGGCTCCGGCAGAAGATCGAGCCGGGCCGTGCGGAAGGGAATGGATGGCTGACGCCCGTAATCCGCGCCCCGAATGCGCCATAGATCGGAGGTATCATTGAGACGAACGGCGCGACGTATCGGGCTGTTCGCGAAAATACCTGTCTTGTCGAGGCGCCCCAGGGTCGAGACAGATGCCAGCAGAATGTCGACGACGTCCTGCTTCACGATCTCGGTGATGGCAGCGTCGAATTCCGACAGGGTGCAGGGTAATCCGGTGGCCCTGTTCGTGCCCAGCGCCGAGAGACCACCCGCCATATCGGCATCCTTGGCATCGGCCAGGATGAAGTCGCTCGTCGTATCCGATCCGGCACGCATTCGGGCGATCTTCGCATCGAAGCGGGAACCGACCCGTGTATTCGTATAACGCGTAAGGGTCATTGCGGCAGTATCCTCCGGATATAATCCCGGTTCTGCGCGGCAACACTAAGCCCGTCACCACCATAATGCTCGACCAGGAAGGGGCTGGCATAGCCGTGCTCGAGCGCCATGTTGATCGCGGCGCGATAGCTGATCACGCCCTGCTCCATCGGGGCAGGCGCCGTGACGATCATACCTGTCGTCTCGTCCTCCGTGCGCAAATAATTTTTGACGTGCCAATATCGAAGATAGGGAGCGAGCTTCTTCATCATGTCCTGCCAGCGCTCCATGGGGCGGTGCAACCGGACAAGATTGCCGATATCGGCATTGATACCGCAGGCGGGATGATCGACGTCGCGTACGAACTTCACGCTGGAATCCGCCGAACCCAGATAGGTGTCCTCGTACATCTCGAGCGACAGGGTGACCCCAACGCTCTGGGCATGATCCGCGAGCTCACGAATGCGCGTCACGGCCTTTTTCCAGACCTCCGGATCATCGGGGTCCTGATGGCCCTGCGCGGTCCAGAACCAGAGCGCCTTGCGCTGAGGCTCGGTCAGCGCCGTCGCAAAACCGACTGCGATTTCGCGCGCACCAATCTCTGCGGCCGTATCGATCACCCTATGGATATAGGACAACGCGGCATCGGCCTTGTCGGGATCCGGATCGATCACCGAGCGACGCGAGGTGGAGATGGCCGGGATGGACAGCCCGAGATCGCCGCAGACCGACAGAAAGTCGCGCTGTCTGGGCTTTGAGAGATCCGCCAGGCGCAACCAGCAATCAGTCGGATCCAGCTCGGTGAACCCCGCACGACTTACATCCAGGAGCGTCCTGGCCCAGCCTTCTGCGCTCTGGTCCTGCACGGAAGTCCCATCTGGAAGCAGAGGGGGATACTGGATCATCGCGGCCGCAATCGGCCAGGTCTTCGCAGTCCAGGGCATGGCATTCGACCTTTTATCGATATGCCGCGCGAGCGGCGCGTTGTCGTGGGCCGATGCCCAGACCCTGCTCATGCTGGCAGAGCCAGGCGTGCTGGCCGAGGAAAGAGGCGCCCCGTCAACACAGCCATCGAGCTCGTCTTCAATGTGCGCACGGATGATCGCCTCGAACGACGCATCGGGCTCGAAACCGAGACTCAGCGCCCGATGCGTGTCGAACGCCTTGGGCCATGACGAGACGAAATGCTGAACGAACGCGTCCGGTACCTCACGGATAAGCGACACGGCCCTGGTGCCAGCGACGCGTCGCAACGCCTCGATCTGCTCCTCTACGGTGACGCTCAGGGCAGGAAGTGTGAAGACTGGCCGAGGACTGATCAAGGCGTAGTCGAGCTCCGCCGCGTGACGGAGTGCCTTGACAGCGGCGCGCGGGCTGGCGAGCCAGTGGCGCGTGTCGCGTGGCACCGGAAGAATGGCCTCGCGCCCGATCAGCGGCTCGCGAATGATCGTTGAGAAAAATCCCGACGCCGCGGCGTTCGGCGCGCCCGGGCGCACGCAAATGGTCGGGATACGCGGCGCAACGCCATCGAAAATACCACGACGCGAATAGTCTGTGAGAAGCAATTCGACCATGGCCTTCTGTACGCCATATCTGCTCTCTGGGGTCGGGATCTGGCTGTCGGGTATGACATCGGGCAGAGGCCGACCGAACACGCCGATGGAGGAGGCAAAGACGAGGCGCGGCTTGTAGCCTTCCTGCTCGTGAAGCTCCCTGATCGCTTCAAACAGAGCGCGTGAGGCGTCGAGATTGACCCGGTAACCGAGCGCCATATCCGTCTCGGCAGCGCCGGATACGACAGCGGCCAGATGAAAGATGATATCAGGCCTCTGGGCGAGGAGCTGTGCCGCCGCTTCAGGCGCAGCGAGATCTGCCGCAACGCAGCTGACCGTACCGGCAAAGCCCAGCGGCACCTCCGGCGCCGTGACATCGGCGAGGGTCAGGATTGAGGGCCCGGGAAATGAACCATCGGGCCTGCCGATGAAACTCTCGGTCAGCTTTCGCCCCAGCATTCCAGCCGCACCGAGGATTAGAACATGCATGATTTCAGGCTACCCGTATGATTACACAATCAACCGGGGCAGAAGAAACGAGCGACATTACAAAGTCGATAAGACTTATTTGATGGCGTTATCAGATAATCCGATAGCCCGCCCCCTTATTTCACCGGCAAGATAATCCATTTCAGGCGTCACTGTCCGGTTGCGCAATCTTATGAGCGAATAGGACCCCATAATGTCGGGGAGCGAGACCGGCAGTTCCCGCAGAATTCCTGACCTTGCGAAGAGTTTGTAGATCGAACGCGGTACCACTGCCAGCATGTCCGACTGGGAGAGAAGATCGATCGTTGCGGTTACCGAGGAGAGCTCGATCGGAAAGGAAGGGAGGGGCAATCGCGCCAACGTGAAAGCTGTCTCGATGGCCTGACGCATGGGGCTGGGACGCGTGTGAATGATCCAGCGCGCATCACGCAGGTCATGCAGCGTTTTGGGGATACGCTCATTGATCGGATTCTGCGCGCCAGCAACAATCAGCAGCTGCTCCGAAGCCAGTTCCTCAACCAGCAGCAGGTCGGAACCGATACCCTCGATCGCGCGCCCTATGGCGAGATCGATACGCCCGGCATGGAGCATGTTCATCAGATCGTCGCTCGTCCCGACATGCAGAGTGACACATAACTCGGGCTCCGTCTCTGCAAGCGACACCAGAACAGGCGTGATGATCTCATGGAGCGGCGCGCCGATCGTACCGATCGTCACCGTCCCGGAAAGCCCACGTCCGACCGCCTGCAGATCATGGCGCAGACGCCCCAGATCGGCCAGGATCTGCTCGGCATGGCGTATTGCTACCAACCCTGATCGCGTCGGGGTCAGCCCATGAGTATGACGCTCGAAAAGCTGGGCTTCGAGATCGGTTTCCATGTCCTGCAGTAGCTTCGAGGCGGTCGGCTGGGAGAGATTCAACGAGCGCGCAGCGCGATTGAGCGCAGGCTCGCGACTGATCTGCCGCAGAAGCAGCAACTGCCTGAACTTGAGCCGAAATACGAGGGTGTCCATCATGCCGGAAATGGTGCAGGGAGCGGAAGCTCGTGTCACATCACGTCTATGCGGATCTCTTACAAAGCGTGCGTTTCATCTGCAATCCCTCCCCAACGGACATTCAGAGCACGGCATGGATCTTGAGCCCAACAGCATCGACCTGAGGCTTGTCGGCCTGGAGATTGGTGCGCCAGATATGTTGGTAGTCAGGCTGGATCGACAGGCCGCGAAAGACGTGGATGTTGTAGGTCGCCTCGAAGGTCATGATATGGCTCTGCGGATAAGTGGCATTTCCCGGCAGTGAGCGCCCCTGACGGTAACGTATCCATTGCGAAGCGACGAGTTGGTGACTGGCAAAGGTCTCAGACCATTCCACCCCGAATGTATCCTTGGGTCGCGACTTGAAGAACCCCCGATCAACCAGTCCCGCATAGACCTGCCAGTCATAGGGGCTGTTCTCACCCTGGCTCTTGGTTGCACCGGCGAGAACATACATGCCTTGCAACGGCCCATGACCGTTACGCACGACCATCTGATCCCCCTGGAGCCAGAGCTGTGTCTTGCCGTTTGTCCAGCGATAGGGGAGTCCCGTTGCGGCAGCGGGGTTCATGGCGGCATCGTAATAGAGATCTCGGTAGTTGGACGAATCATAGGCGACACCGAATTTATAATGCCCGACGAGCTGGTTTTTACCGAAGGATGGGATGAGCCCGATCTCGGTTGGAATATAGACGCCTGTGTAGAGTTCCGTACCCATTCTGAACCCGGTGCGATCATATTGATTGCTGTTGAGGTAGGGGTTCACGCCGTAAAGACCGGTCTGGGCATAGACGCCATGGAGCGGCCAGTAACGCAGCCTCGCGCCCCAGGTAGAGCCGGGATAAGTCCCGTATCCCGCAGCCGTGCGGGTCAGAGATTTAGGGATGCCACAATTGGACTTGTTCATGAAGGTGCAGAACAGGGGAGAATTGGCGAAGTCGATATTCACCGGCATCTTGCCCAGAGCAATCTGCATACGGTCTTTAAGCAGGTTCTGCGTACCGTACACATAGACAAGATGCACGCCCACATTGCCGCCGCCGCCATAGATCTCCTGGAAACCATTCAGGGAGCGCTCCCCCAGATCGGCGGCCAGATTATGCCCCGCGCGATTGACGATCACCGCGTGAGTAACGAACCCCTTCCATCCTGCCAGCTTCTCCCAGTCGAGATCGAGTTCGACACCAATCTGATGCGCGTACCCGGCATCCCCAGCATGCCCCGCATTGAGCACCAGCGCGCTCTCGCTCGTGTAGTCGACCACGATACCGATCCCGCGCTTGTTCAGCCGCTTGATCAGGCGCTCCCAAGGGAGAACCATACTTTCAACCGGCGGCGTGAAAGGTGTATTCGCATAAGAGGTCGGCGTATCGAGGGCAAAGAGGGGGGCCGTTTCAGAGATCGGCCCGCGATACTGCGCAAGCGCATCTGGCGCCATAATGGTCAGCGTCGCGCCGGAAATGAGCGCGAGCGCCAGAATTGACCCCGCGACAGGCGGGGCCTTGTGTGAGAACCGTGGTCTCATGATCCAGAATCCGGGAAACCCCTCGCGGGGCGTTGAACCTGAGGGGAGTGTTAGAGAATGACGGGCGTCAGCAGGGGCTTGCCCGCAAAATGTGCTGCCACGTTATCGAGCACGAGTTGCCCCATGGCCTGACGCGTCTCGATGGTCGCCGAAGCGCGGTGAGGCTGAAGCACGACATTGGGCATGGACCAGAGAGCTTCGGGCACATGGGGTTCGTCGGTGAAGACATCTAGGGCAGCGCGGCCCAGACGCCCTTCCTGCAAGGCCTGCACCAGAGCGGCCTCATCGACCACACTGCCACGCGCGACATTGACAAGGAGCCCCTTGGGGCCAACTGCATCGATGACCTCACGGCTGACGAGATGTCGGGACTGCACACCGCCCGAGGCCGCCACAACCAGGACATCGCTCTGCTCGGCAAGCCTCACGAGGTCCGAAACGAAAGGCGTGAACGGAAGATCGAGATCACGCCGGCTGTAGTAGGACACCGGCATGGCAAAGGCCTGCGCCCTGCGCCCGATCGCCTGCCCAACCTGTCCCATGCCCACAATGCCGAGCCGGGCGCCGCTGACCTTGCGCGCGAGAGGCAATGCCTGCTTCCCCCATAGTCCGTCCCGTACAAGCCGGTCACCCGGAAGAAGATCACGCATGGAGGCCAGGATGAGCGCCATGGCGAGGTCGGCCACATCATCGGTCAGCACGTCGCGCGTGACGGTGACGGCAATGTGCCTGCGCTGCGCCTCAACGAGATCGACCGCATCGGTCCCGATCCCGTTGATCGCGATCATTTCGAGGGAGGGCAGTGCATCCATGAGAGTGCGCGGCACGCCCGTGCCACCGCCGGTCACGATACCCCGTATTGCCCCCCCTTCCGATGGTGTGCCGCCGGTCCAGCGATGCACCCTATAGGCGCTATCGAGCGCCGTCTCGATAGCGGGCATCATCGGCTCGAGAAGAAGAATATCGGGTTTCATCATAGCGCCTCATGGAAAAACGGGTGGGCGGCGCTCGCGTGTCCGGGCGCCTTGGGATGCTGGCGGAGTTTCGACGGATGACTCAGCGTGTGAGGGTGACGCTCACAGGGGCGAGCGACGCAATCTGCGCCGTAACGGTCAATCCGGAAGGCAGAAAAACCGTATCCGTCATGGAGCCGGTCGTTACGACACAGCCTTTGAGAAGAGGCATGCCGCGAGCGGCGGCGTGATTGGCAAGCCAGACCAGCAATCGTCGCGGATCACCGGCGGAATTGCCCCCGATATGGGTAATGCGACGCCCATCGCCGAGATTGAGTGTCACCGTTTCACTAACGGGGCTCAAACTGCGCCACTGATCCGATCCCGGACCGATGATCAACGCTCCATGGCTCCCCTGATCGGCGAGATGGGCCAGTCTCGGCTGGGAATTCGGCTCCGCAAAACGCGTATCAATGATCTCGATGGCCGTGTGGACCGACCCTATGGCGTCG
Organism: Asaia sp. W19; assembly: GCF_003994335.1. GTDB lineage: Bacteria > Pseudomonadota > Alphaproteobacteria > Acetobacterales > Acetobacteraceae > Asaia. The sequence goes on along the minus strand of NZ_PNQZ01000047.1, from coordinate 22,024 downwards.
AGCACTTCCTCGAGGGTCCAGGGACGCTCTCTGGCGGGGAGATCACGGGCAAAACGATAGACAATTTCCGCCTCCACGCCCCGATGGCGGCAGAAACCGTGGGGAAGGGCGGTATCGCCGTGAAAGAGCGTCGCTTCATGCAGCGGGGCTGCGAACGGGACAGCCTCACTCGACGCCGCGCCGACTTTCCATCCGATCACGGATCCGTACCGGGCTTGCAGCGCCCGAGCTACGTGATCCTGAATTCCGTAGGCTTCGGTCTCCGTTTCGGGAATGAGCGTCGGGTCAAGATGGATCAGCGGAGGAGCCCCGTCGCGCACGGCCATCAGACGGTCCGTCAGAAGCGCCTCACGTGAGGGAGAGAGCGTATCTGCATTACTCATGGCAAGGCGCTTTCGGTCATGTAGGGGGAGGGGTCGAGTCTGGAATAAAGGGTCTGGGGCCGTATTCGACACGGATGCGCCATCAGGGATCGTCCCGGCCCCGACACCCCCGCAAAAAACGCGCGACCACGGAAGCAGAAAGCCGGGCCGAAACAGACCCTGAAGCACGCTCACAGCGCATCCTCTGCCGCCATCAGGTCGCGGCCCTTCGTTTCAGGAATGTAGAATGTGGCGAGAACCGCCAGGCAGGCGAGAAACACCACATAAGTCGCGAGAGGGATCCAGGCATATTTGCCGCTGCTCACACCCCCGATATGGAACCGGGCAAACATCGCGATCAGGAACTGGCCCACCATGGGAGAGACACCGCCCGCGATCACTGAGGAAAACTCACGTGTGAAGGAGACGGCGGTATAACGATGACGCAAGCCGAACATCTCGGGCAAAAAGGCGCCCTGAGTTCCGAACATGCCCCAGGTCGCCACACCGAGTGCAAAGGACAAGGCGATGGCCGACGCGACCGGATTCCCCTGGCTGAACACATACCAGACCGGCAACGCGCTTACGGCCTGCAGCAGAGCGAAGCCACGATAGACACGCACTCGCCCGAACCGGTCGCTCAGCATACCTGCAACAGGAATGGTCACACCGCCCACGATCGCCGCACCGATCAGGACGAGCGTACCCCACTGGCTGCTCATTCCCACCGTATGCACCAGATAGCTGATGGCCAGCACCTGATAGATGGATGAGCCGCCATTCTCCGCCATGCGCAGGCCCAACCCCGCGAGAATTGGCCGCCAGGACGTTGTGAGCGTCTCACGGATCGGCATGACTTCCTCATGCCGCTCATCGTCCTGCAGCTTGGCAAAGGTAGGCGATTCCTTGAGGCGCAGCCGCATATAGAGCGCGATCAGCAACAGAACGGCGCTTCCCACGAAGGGGACGCGCCAAAGCATGGTCTGGGTGATATCGGGTACGCCGGTCAGCATCGCGTAGTAGATCAGACCTGCGGCAACCGTGCCGAGCTGAATGCCAAGAAAGGGGAGGGCCGCATAATAGCCGCGTCGCTGCCGGGGCGCGGACTCCGTCATCATGACGGCTGCCCCGGCCTGCTCTGCCCCGGCCCCAAAACCTTGGGCCATGCGTAGGAGCACCAAAAGCAGGGGCGCCGCATATCCGATCGACCCGTAGGACGGGATGAGCCCGATCATGGCGCTGGCCAGCCCCATAAGCGTGACCGTAAGAAGCAGGACCCTCTTGCGTCCGTGCCTGTCACCAAGGCGGCCGAAAAAGAGGCCACCAATAGGGCGAACCGCAAAGCCGATGAAATAGGTGGCAAAGCTCGCGACCAGCCCGAGGCCGGGGATGGAGCTCGGAAAGAACAGCGGGCCGAATATGAGTGCCGAGGCCAGACTGTAAAGGGCGAAATCGTAATACTCCATCGCACTGCCGATGGAGCAGGTCCAGGCTGCGCGACGCAGTTCGGACTCGGATAACTCCGTCCGTGATGGCGCAAGCGCCTCGGTGCGGGGCTGACCGCGGGATTTGTCGCTCGAGCGCGCATCAAAGGCGATTGTGCTCATCACACCCTCCCGGTGGTGATCGGTGTCGACGATGCCTGGGACAACTCATCTCCAAGGAGGGGGTGGAATACGTAAAGGCTTGTTGTCATGACATACCGCCTTGGGCACCTGCGCACCCGGTCTGAACATTGCCATTTAGATCGATCTAAATCTCGCTTCCAACCTCACCCCGATGTCATTCCATTCAGGTCAGTGGGAGGGAGAGAGACGATCTAACAAAATCGTAATGCAACAGAACGCCAGTTTCTCACGAAAGTCACAGACTTTATGTGACACGAATTTCACTGTTGTGTGATTTGTGGTTGCCTACCCCGGAAAATCAGGGGGAGGGGCCGTGGGGCATGAGCCCTGTACTGGCGCGCAGGACAAGCTCTGGCGCCATGACGACACGCTGGCGCTCACGCCCTGGCATCGCGAGTCTTTTCTGCAGGAGGGACGCGGCCTTGCGACCGATGAGGCGGGGAGATGTCGCAACGGTTGTCAGCGCAGGATAAGAAGCCGCTGCCTGGGGCAGATCATCCATACCGATCACGGCAATATCCCGCCCGACGGTCAAGCCACGGCTCTGGATGTGATGCATGAGATCAAGAGCGATGATATCGTTATAGCATATCGCCGCATCAGGGGGGGTAGCGGAGGCGAGAAGCGCATCGAACGCTTCCGTGTCGAAACGGTTGTCACGACTGCCTGCGATCACGGGTTGCGCCTCCAGCCCGCATTCACCTATCGCCTGCTCATAGCCACGAAGGCGTGCAAGCGCAGCGGAATGTACAGGCATGTTCCCAACAAACACGATACGGCGCCGTCCCTCGGAAACCAGATGCGCGATCGCCAGCCGCACGCCCAGCGCGTAATCTGCCGCCACATAATCCCCGCGCGTTGCCTCGATCTCACGCAATACCTGCACGAAGGGCAGGGCGAGACGCTCCAGTTCGGAGAGAAGGCGGTCGTCACTGCCTATTGCAGGGCAAATAATGACCCCGTCCACATTATGTTCACGCAGGCGCTGAATCTGACGGAGCTGGCGATCGACCGACTCATTGCTGGCGGCGATGAACCCGACGACATCCGCCTCATCATTGACTTCGTCCACGCCCCCCGCCAGAGCGCTGAAAAACGGATTGGCGATGTTGGAGAGCACGAGACCGATGGTTCCCGTACGGCTCTGCCTGAGATTCGCCGCACCACGGTTGTAGATATACCCAAGCCGTTGCATCGCCTCACGCACACGCTCGCGCGTGGCCTCTGCCACGAGAGGGCTTTCCCGAAGGACCAAAGAGGCCGTGGCTCGGGAAACACCAGCCTCCTGCGCGACATTGAGGAGGCTCACGACAGGGGGACGGACAGGCTTGGTCATCGCTTTCCTGGAAATGCAGTAAATAACGGCCGGATGACGACGAGGAAACAATCGTCACATCACGCCATATCGCGCCGGATCGCCTCACGCCAGATCAGGGCACTCCGACAGCCGCTATACCGATGTTTTACCGATAGACTGCAATGAAACGCTCGAAAATTCCGCCGAAGATGACAAAGTGATTATCATTATAAATATACTGAAAGACTTATCTTTTGTCACTGGACCCAAAGAGATTGGTCCTCTAGGAGCATTGATCATTGCACGTCGCCCTGTTTCGGCGCTAACGAGATGTGAATATCCGGTATAGGGCACGTGTTTCTGATGTCGGCATGCTGATCGTGAGATGAAATTTCGGCAGTCCGGCGTCGATTTCGACAATAGAGACTGGCGGGAGACAAGTGCAAACCCGCCAGCATCGACGCGTTGAGAAGGCGCGCGACCGAACATTATTGATGTGGGGATTTTCTCTTGGCAAAAACAGCGCGGTCCCGAACGACCACAGCAAAGAAAAAGGCCATGACCACTGAGCCGCAGGCGACCCTGCCGGCCGAGACGGATCTGGTCGCATCGGCGGAGCTTGACCTCGCTGCAAGCGCGGAATCCGAGCCTGCCGCCGTATCCGTTGACGCCGCTCCTTCTCCTGTGGAAGCCGCTCCCGCGCCGACGCCAGATCAGGGCACCCATGGCTACCCAGTGGAGGCCCTCTATTTCGACGCCAACTGGTATCTGGCCGCCTATCCCGATGTCGGGGCTTGCGGCATGGACCCGGTCGAGCATTTCATGACCCATGGCTATCTGGAAGGCCGCGACCCCAACGGGCATTTCAGCGTGGGCGAGTATATTGCGGCAAATCCTGACATCCCCTTGACGATCAATCCATTCCTGCACTTCATCATGCATGGTGCTGCCGAGGGCCGTCCGCTCCGTCGCTGAGCGACAGTTTCGGCATCCCGCAAGGACCGAACTGGCGAGGATAGACCAAGGTGCTGAACAGACGCTCGTTACTGGCCGCCGTCACGGCCGCCCCCTGCCTGAGCGGGAGCGGCCTGGCGCGAACGCTTCAGCATCATGCGGCAAAGCAGAATGCCGCCCAGGCATCGGGCGGCAGTTATGCTGCCTTTCTCGACTCGGTCCGAAGCGAGGCTCTGAGCAAGGGCATCAACGCCGCCACCCTCACGCGCGCTTTGGCGATGACCAAAGAACCCAATGCGCGGGTCATCAAGCTGGACCGTCATCAGCCCGAATTTACACTCACCTGGGCGCAGTATCGCGAACGCGTCATCAGCGCCACACGCATCAGTCAGGGTCAGGCTGCCTATCAGAGCCGCAGCCAGCTTCTGGAAAACACCGGCACGCTCTACGGGGTGGACCCGCGCGTGATCGTGGGTATCTGGGGCCTCGAATCAGGGTTCGGGCGCAAGATCGGCACGTTCTCTGTCGTCGATGCTCTCGCAACCCTGGCCTATGACGGCAGGCGGGCAAGCTTCTTCCGCGGTGAATTGTTCAAGGCACTACAGATTCTCGACCATGGCGATATCCAGCCGGAAACCATGCTCGGTTCCTACGCGGGAGCGATGGGGCAGCCGCAATTCATGCCCAGCGCCTATCTGCATTACGCCGTGGATGCCGATCACGACGGCAGGCGCAATATATGGACCAGCGAACCTGATGTTTTCGCTTCTGTAGGCAACTACCTCCATAGCTGCGGTTGGCAGGCAGACGCGCCCTGGGGCCAGCCCGTGAAACTGACGCGCGAGATCGCGCAAACGCAGCTCGGTCGTGGGAACAAGCAGAGCCTTTCAGCCTGGATGGCTCTCGGAGTGCGCCGTGAGGACGGCTCTGCCTTCTCACGTGAAGACGTTTCGGGGGCGGTGATCCGCCCGGATGGCCCCGGCACCGAAGCGTTCATGGTTTACAAAAACTTCGACGTGATCAGACGCTATAACCCCTCGGATTTCTATGCTCTTGGTGTTGGATTGCTTGGCTATGCAGTCGCTTAAGGCGCTCGCATTCGCGATCCTGGGTGGGACAGGGCTTACCTTGGCGGGCTGTCATCACGACGCCCCGCCCCAGAAATCAGTTCCCCATTATGTGATCGGTACGGCATGGCAGGGCACGGAGACGTGGTTCTACCCGTCCGAGCACTTCGATTTGTCCGAAACCGGCCTCGCTGTCATTCAGGCGCAGCCCAGGGGCGGGCTGACGGCTGACGGGGAGGTCTGGTCGGCACAGTCCATGACCGGCGCGCATCAGACGCTGCAATTGCCCTCCGTCGTGAGCGTGCGCAATCTCACCAATGGGCGGATCGTCCGCATCAGGCTCAATGACCGCGGCCCCTCCAGCTCAGGGCGTATGCTGGCTGTAACACCCCGAGTGGCGACTCTGCTCGGCATGGGGTCCGCTCCCACACCGGTGGAGATCGTGCAGGACGAAGCGTTGAGCCGACAGATTGCCGAGTCCAACCCGAATGCCCCGAAGCTCGAGATCGCAGCCGCCCCAAGAGAGGCTATCGTGGCGCAATCGCTCGATGACGGCAGCACGAAAACGCTCGGCCTGAAACCGACCGAAGCATCGACCGGGACCAATGCGCTCTACGTGCCAGACATGCCGCAGACGGTAATGCAGGGGCAGCCTGATTACGTGGCCTATCATGTCGTCCTTGGCAGTTTTTCGGGTCATGCCGCTGCGTCGCGCGTGGCAGCACAGTGCGGGGCGGATATCGTGGCCCAAGCTGGAGTCAGTAACGGACTCCCATGGCTGGTTTCACTCGGCCCCTTCACAACCGTGCCCGAGGCGGATAGGGCATTAGCACAAGCGCGCCAATGCGGTGGCACCGGCGCGCATATCGTGGCCAAATAAGGTGTTGACGTGCGGACAAGACGTTTTCTGCTCTCGGGTGCGGCTGGACTAGCCGCTTCAACTCAGTTTGCCTTCGCGCGTCCGCGACGAGGCAAAGCAGCAGCGAGCGCCGCCGCCCCGTCAACGCCCGCCGGCGCTCCTGCGCCTGGCGGCGCGTCACCGGCCACAACACCTATTGGCCCCCTCGATACGGTAGCGCGCTGGGCTTGTGTCATCGATTTCGATACGGGTGCGACCCTGCTGGAAAAGGCAGCCGACGAGCACATGCCGCCCTCGTCATTGACCAAGATGATGACCGCCTACATCACCTTCGGCATGCTGCGCGCCGGACATCTTACGTTGACCCAATCCCTCCCGGTCAGCGAGAAGGCATGGCGTACCCAGGGCTCCAAGATGTTCGTGCCTCTGGGGCAGAGCGTCACCGTGTCCGACCTGATCGAAGGTATGGTCATCCAGTCGGGCAATGACGCCTGCATCGTTCTGGCGGAGGGCATTGCCGGGTCCGAAGAGCAGTTCGTCAATCTGATGAACCAGACAGCGGCCAAGCTGGGCATGAACAACACCCATTTCATGAACTGCACCGGCCTGCCGGATGAATCGCAATATATGAGCGCACGTGATGTCTGCCGCGTGGCGATGCATCTGATCCGTGACTATCCCGAGTATTATCACCTCTTTTCTGCCACGGAGTTCACCTACAATAATATTAAGCAGGGCAATCGCAACGTTCTGGTCGATAAGGGCCTGGCAGACGGTCTGAAGACAGGCCACACCGATGCCGGTGGCTTCGGACTCTGCGCGAGTTCGAAGCGTGATGGTCGTCGTGTCATCATGACGATCAACGGCACCTCGTCCATGAATGAGCGCGCCCATGAGGGCGAACGCCTTCTCGGATGGGCCTTCGCCAATTTCGAGAACGTCACCCTGTTCCACCACGGTCAGGTGGTCGATCACATGCCGGTCTATATGGGTGAAGCCGCCGAGGTCGCGCTGGTCGGCACGCGCGATATCGTCCTGACACTGCCGCATGGCTGGCAGCAGCGCAGCAAGATCAGTGTGGAATATCCGTCTCCAGCCATTGCTCCGGTGATGGCGGGTCAGACACTGGGCGCGCTCGTGCTGCAGAATCAGGGCATGCCCGATATCCGCCTCGATCTTGTCGCGGCCAATCCCGTGCCGCGCCTGGGCCTGGTGGGACGCGCGCTCGCCCGTCTGGGTCATGGCCCGAAGCCCTTGCCGCATAGCTAAGGCGTGGCAGGACTTTTCATCACCTTCGAGGGTGGAGAGGGGGCGGGAAAATCTACCCAGATCCGCCTGCTGCATCAGACCCTCACGGCTCAGGGCCGCAAGGTCGTCCTGACCCGCGAACCAGGCGGTTCAGCGGGGGCGGAAGCCCTACGCGAGCTGATCCTGTTCAGTGAGGCACCACTCTCGCTCAGAGCGCAGGCCCTCGCCCATATGGCCGCCCGCGCCGATCATCTGGATCACGTCATCCTCCCTGCTCTGGCGCGGGGTGAAATCGTGCTTTGCGACCGTTTCCATGACTCGACGTTCGTCTATCAGGGTTACGGGCTGGCGCGGGGCGATGTGGTGACTCTCGGCTTCATCAATGCCCTGCGTGGTCTGATCGACTGCGAGCCCGATCTCACGCTTCTCTTGACTGTGCCGCCCGAGATCGGCGCGGCGCGCATTGCCGCCCGTGGTGGGAAACCCGATCGTTACGAAGCGGAAAAAGCCGAGTTTCATCACCGTATCGCGCAGGGCTTTGCCGATCTGGCGCGAACTGCCCCGGCGCGCATTCGCCCCGTTGACGCGACACAGAGCCCCGAAGATGTGGCCGCAGCGATCCTCGCCATTGTCAGCCCCTCTTTGCCGGCATGAGCGAGCGGGACTCTCTTGCCGCCTCACCTCTGACAGGCCATGCGGAGGCGTTCTTGTTGTTTCGCCGCGCCCATGAGTCAGGGCGGCTGCATCATGGCTGGATGATTCATGGCGAACCGGGGATCGGCAAGACGAGCTTTGCCTTTGCCTGCGCCCGCCTGCTTCTGGGCGGCACAGACCCGCAAAGCCGGGCAGGGCGCCAGATCACGGCCGGCACGCATCCCAACCTGCTTCTCATCACCCGACGTATGGACGAGAAGCGAAAGCGCATGCGTCAGGAGATCGTCATCGACGATGTCCGACCGGTTCAGGATTTTCTGCATCATACGGCTGCCGACGGGGCATGGCGTGTCGTCATCGTGGATGCTGCGGAAGCGCTCAATCGCAATGCCGCCAACGCCCTTCTGAAACTGCTGGAAGAGCCCCCGACCGACACAGTGTTTTTCCTGACCTGTCCCGCACCGTCAGCGCTGCTTCCAACCATACGCAGCCGATGCCGACTTCTTGGCCTCGATCCTCTTTCCGATGAGGAGACGCGTCAGGTCCTCACCCGTCACGGCAGGGCTGCCGACAGCCTTCCCGCGCTTGTCGCCCAGGCTCAGGGCGCACCAGGGCGGGTGCTCGCCAGTGACCAGAGCACGGACGACGCCGCACGCCAGCTGGCCCAGGCATTGATGGAGGGGCGCATGGCAATCGATCCGGAAACACTGGCCGGATTACTGCGCCATGATGATGGTTTTGCCGTGCTCTGTTCTTTGCTAGGAGAGGGGCTAGCGAACCGGGCCAGACAACTGGCCGGGCAGGGGAAGCTGACCGAAGCCAGCAAGGCCGCGGAGGCTTTCGCGTTCCTTCAAGCGCTGCAGCGCGAGACAGAGCGGTTCAACCTGGACAAGAATCAGGCTGTCAGACAGGCAGCCGCCATTGCGAGTGCCCCATGACGTCACGCTACTATGTCACCACCCCCATCTACTACGTGAATGGCGCTCCGCATATCGGTCATGCCTATACCTCCATAGCGGCCGATGTTCTGGCGCGCTTCAACCGTCTGGACGGCAAGGACGTATTTTTCCTCACCGGGACGGATGAACACGGACAGAAGGTCGAGCAGGCAGCCCAGACCGCTGGGATCGACACCCAGAGCTTTACGGATGGCATCGCGGGCGATTTTCGAAGCATGGCCGACGCCATGGGTATTTCCTATGACGATTTCATACGCACGACGGAGCCGCGTCACAAACAGGCGGCTCAGGCGCTCTGGGAAAAGGTCGCCGCAAATGGCCATATCTATCTCGACGCCTATGAGGGCTGGTACGCCCTGCGGGATGAGTGCTTCTATTCCGAGGATGAGCTGACAACCCATGCGGATGGCCGCAAGACGGCTCCCACCGGTGCGCCGGTCGAGTGGGTGCGCGAGCCCTCCTATTTCTTCCGTCTCTCGGCGTTCGAGGACAGACTGCTCGCCCTGTATGAGCAGCACCCGGAATTTCTCGGCCCGATGGGTCGGCGCAATGAGATCGTGAGCTTTGTCCGTCAGGGCCTCAAAGACCTCTCGATCAGCCGCACGAGCTTCAAATGGGGCATCCCGGTCCCCAATGATCCGGACCATGTGATGTATGTCTGGTTCGACGCACTGACGAATTACCTCTCCGCGCTTGGCTATCCGGATTCCGATGCAGAACGCATGAAATACTGGCCCGCCTCGGCGCATATCGTTGGCAAGGATATCATTCGCTTCCACGCCGTGTTCTGGCCCGCCTTTCTCATGGCTGCCGATATCGATCTGCCACAATCGGTATTCGCCAATGGCTGGTGGACGATCGAAGGCGAGAAGATGAGCAAGTCGATCGGCAATGTGATCGACCCGCGCGATCTTGTGGCCAGCTATGGTCTTGATCCTGTGCGGTTCTTCCTGCTGCGCGAAGTCCCGTTCGGCGGGGATTCCGATCTGAGCAAGCGCTCGCTCGTCAATCGCCTGAATGTCGAATTGGCCAATGATCTCGGCAATCTCGCCCAGCGGACGCTGAGCCTGATCGCCCGCAACTGTGAGGCAAAGCTCCCCGCCTTCGACACGCTGAGCGACGACGATCAGGCACTTCTCGCCAGCGCATCGCTCCTGCCGGAGCTGCTGCGCGGCCAGATGGGGCGTTTTGCGCTGACAGATGGTCTCGAGGAGGTCTGGAAGGTCATCCGTGCCTGCAACAGCTATATCGACCGCCAGGCCCCCTGGGCTCTGAAGAAGACCGATCTCGTGCGTATGGCGACCGTTCTGCGGGTGCTGCATGAGGCGATGCGTCATATTGCCATCATGCTGCAGCCCTATATGCCGGGCACCATGGACAAGCTCCTGACACAGCTTGGCGTGTCGGAAACGGCGCGCGACTTCGCCTCGCTCTCGGCCCCGCTCGAGGCCGAAATCCCGCTGCCGGCACCGCAGGGCCTGTTCCCACGCTATGTCGAGCCCGAGAGTGCGGCGTGAGTGAGGCGCACATGACGGGGCTGATCGACACGCATTGCCATCTCGACCGGCTCGATGATGTGCCTGCGGCGCTTGCTCTCGCCAAGGAGCACGGGCTGTCCGGCATGGTGACGATCGGCACCCGGCTATCGTGCGCCCAGACCCAGATCGATCTGACGCGCCTCGATACGCCTGCGCTTCGGGTGTGGTGCGCTATTGGCACGCATCCGGATCATGTGGATGAGGAGGAGCCCCCCGAGCTCGCCACCTTAGTCCGGCTGGCCGAGCCGGAAGGCGTGATCGGCATAGGCGAATCAGGTCTCGATTACCTGCATGGCGGGGTACCGCTGCGTGCTGCGCAGGCGGCCAGTTTCCGCGTGCATATCGCTGCGGCGCGCGAAACCGGGTTGCCTCTGGTGATCCACGCCCGCGAAGCCGATGACGACGTAGCCGCCATATTGCGTGACGAACATGCCAAGGGAGCGTTTCCCTTCCTGCTGCATTGCTTCGCCTCGGGGATGGATCTCGCGCGCGTGGCCATCGATCTCGGGGGGTATGTGAGCTTCTCCGGCCTGCTCACCTTTCCCAAATGCGAGACGATCCGCGAAGTCGCCCGCGCCATGCCCGCTGAACGCCTGCTGGTCGAGACCGACAGCCCGTTCCTCGCACCGGTCCCGAAGCGGGGCAAGCCCAATACCCCAGGCTACGTTGCCTATACGGCAGCACGCCTCGCTCAGGAACGCGAGTTGACGCCTGAGGCATTGGCCGAGCTGACGACGCGCAATTTCCACGCCCTGTTCCGGCGCGCCGCATGAAAGTCACCATCCTCGGATGTGGCGGTTCCGGCGGTGTTCCCATGGTGGGGGGCGCTGACGGAGAGGGGATATGGGGGGCCTGCGACCCGCAGAACCCGCGTAACGAACGTACGCGTTCGTCCATTGTGATCGAGGCCGATAGCGGCAAACGCCTTCTAGTCGATTCCGGCCCCGATCTGCGCGCCCAGTTGCTGCGTCAGAAGATCGGTGTCGTGCATTCCGTGCTCTACACCCATGAGCACGCAGATCATGTGGCCGGGCTGGATGAGTTACGGGCCATCAACCGTATGCTTGACGCGCCGTTGCCGCTTTACGCGACCGAGACCGTCATGCGTGAGCTTGAGGCACGTTACAGCTATGCCTTTCGCCCATGGACCGGCACAGGATTTTTCCGCCCTGTACCGGAACCGCATCTGATCACAACCACAGATCGCCTGCAGCTCTGCGATCTCGATCTACAGCTCTTCGAGCAGCGTCATTACCGCATTCCCACAATCGGCATACGCTGCGGCGATTTCGCCTATTCCACCGATGTCGAGCATCTGAGCGAGGAATCGCTGAACGCGCTGACGGGCGTCAGGACCTGGATTGTCGGGTGCTTTCAATATGAACCCCATGTGGCCCATGCCTGGGTCGATCTCGTCATCGCCTGGTGCGAGAGGCTCAAGCCGGAGCGCGCGATCCTGACGCATATGGGCCCGGCACTGGATTTCGAGACGCTGCGGCAACGCCTGCCCAAGGGGATAGAGCCGGGTTATGATGGGCTTACCCTGACCGTCTGAAAATTTTTTGCATTAACCAGTTTTTTGTTGAAGCGCGGTTCGACATCGCGATAGCGTCATCATATCGGGTCAGTCCGGTACTGTTCGACACCGCATGAATTCCCCTCAAATCCGGCATTTCCGGGTCAGTCTTACGTAATGTCGGGGCAATTCGAGGCTCCGCACCCTTTGTCGTCGCTTCGCCGTTCGTCGTTCCCCATAGCCTGACTTCCCGACTTATCGCCTGCATCTCTATCGGTGGGTGTGACCGTTTCGCCCCCCGGCCCAGTGGCAGGATCTATCGGAGCATACGAGTCATGAGTTCATTCTCGGACGTCTTTACGCTGGCTTCTTCCTTTCGTGAGGAACGTCGGGAAACAGAGATGTCGCTGGCCTCCTACCTGTCTCTGTGCCGTGAAGACCCCAGCTGCTATGCAAGCGCCGCCGAACGCATGCTCAAGGCCATCGGTGAGCCCGTCATGCTTGATTCGGCGCGCGATCCGCGGCTCAGCCGTATCTTCATGAACCGCACCGTGCGCACCTATCCTGCCTTTGCCGATTTCTATGGCATGGAAGATGCGGTGGAACAGATTGTGGGCTTCTTCCGCCACGCGGCGCAGGGTCTGGAAGAGCGCAAGCAGATTCTCTACCTGCTCGGCCCGGTTGGCGGCGGCAAATCCTCCCTTGGCGAGCGGCTCAAGACGCTCATGGAGCGCGAACCGATCTACGTGCTCAAGGCCGGCAAGCAGATCAGTCCGGTCTTCGAGAGTCCGCTTGGCTTGTTCGACCCGGAGCGTTTCGCCACCTCGCTGCAAGAACAATATAATATCCCCCGCCGTGTGCTGACCGGCATTGCGAGCCCCTGGGCGCTCAAGCGTCTCGAGGATTTCGACGGGGATATCTCACGCTTCACCGTTGTCAGGCTCAATCCATCCAAGCTGCGCCAGATTGCGGTCGCCAAGACCGAACCCGGGGACGACAATAATCAGGATGTCTCGGCCCTGGTCGGCAAGGTCGATATTCGTCAGCTCGAGAACTTCAGTCAGAACGATCCCGATGCCTACAGCTTCTCTGGCGGCCTGAACCGCGCCAACCAGGGCATTCTCGAATTCGTCGAGATGTTCAAGGCGCCGATCAAGATGCTGCATCCACTGCTGACAGCCACTCAGGAGGGCAATTATGTCGGCACCGAGAACATTGGCGCGATCCCTTTCACAGGTGTGATTCTGGCGCACTCGAACGAGGCGGAGTGGCAGTCCTTCCGCAACAACAGGACGAATGAGGCCTTCCTCGACCGTGTCTGTGTCATCAAGGTGCCGTACTGCCTGCGCGTGACCGAAGAGTCGAAGATCTATGAGAAACTGATTCAGTCCTCGGCACTGGGCGATGCGCCCTGCGCGCCGCACACGCTTGAGATGCTGGCACAATTCGCCGTGCTCTCGCGCCTCAAGACCCATCCCAACTCCACGCAATTTGCGAAAATGCGCGTATATGACGGCGAGAACATCCGGGAGACCGATCCCAAGGCGCGCGCCATGCAGGAGTACAAGGACAGCGCAGGTGTGGATGAGGGTATGGAGGGGATCTCCACGCGATTTGCCTACAAGGTTCTCTCAGCCACCTTCAATCACGATGCCTCCGAAATCTCAGCCGATCCCGTGCATCTCATGTATGTGCTGGAGCAAGCGGTGCGGCGTGAACAATTCCCGGCTGAAACCGAGGCTGCCTATCTCGCTTCACTCAAATCCGATCTCGCACGCCGCTATGCCGAGTTCCTCGGTAATGAGATCCAGAAAGCCTATCTGGAGAGCTACAACGACTACGGTCAGAACCTGTTCGACCGCTATCTCGATTATGCCGACGCCTGGATCGAGGACCAGGATTTCAAGGATCCCGATACAGGCCAGCTGATGAATCGCGATCTGCTCAACGCTGAGCTGAGCAAGACGGAGAAGGCGGCAGGCATCGCGAACCCCAAGGATTTCCGAAACGAGGTCGTCAAGTTCTCGCTACGTTCGAGGGCCAGCAATGGCGGGCGCAACCCGTCATGGACCAGCTATGAGAAGATCCGCGACGTAATCGAGAAGCGCATGTTCAGCCAGGTCGAAGATCTGCTGCCCGTCATCAGTTTCGGGTCAAAAAAGGACAGCACCAGCGAGCGAAAGCATGATGAGTTTGTCAGCCGCATGGTGGCACGCGGCTATACCGAGCGTCAGGTGAGGCGCCTCGTCGAATGGTACATGCGCGTCAAGCAGTCGGCCTGACCTCTCTCACGGAGCGTTTCATGGAAATCATAGACAGACGCCCGAACCCGCACGGCAAGAACACCGAAAACCGCCAGCGCGTCCTTTCCAGGGCGCGCCAAGCCATCCAGAGCGCAGTGCGCGACGCTGCGGCCCAGGGGCGCATTCGCGAGATCGGGCAGGATAGCGCGGTTTCAATTCCGGCAGATGTCCTGCACGAGCCTAGCTTCCATAGGCAATTCAGCGCGGGAACACGTCATTTCGTCCTTTCCGGCAATAAGGAGTTCGTCAAGGGCGACAGGTTGCGGCGCCCGCCAGGCGGGGAAGGAGAGGGAGGCGGCGAGGGGAGGGGCGCGAGCGATCAGGGCGGCGGCGAAGACGCCTATCGCTTTGTGCTCTCGCGGGACGAATTTCTGGATCTCTTCTTCGACGATCTCGAACTCCCCGATCTGGTCAAACGCGAAATCGCCTCGACCACTTCTCTCGCAACGAGCCGTTCAGGCCTGACGAGCGATGGTTCTCCGTCCCAGATCGATCTCGGACGGACCATGCGGCGTTCAATGGGACGCCGTATCGGGCTCAAGCGCCCCAAGCCTCAGGAATTACTCGATGTCGAGGAGGAGATCTCAGCGCTCGAGGCGCAAAGACCGCTCACAGACAGCCAGTTTCTGAAGCTTCAGGAACTGCGCGAAGGGCGCGATGCGCTTCGCCAGCGTATCGCCCGTATCCCCTGGGTCGACCCGGTGGATCTGCGCTATCGACGCTTTACCCCTGTGCCTAAGCCTACCACGCAGGCGGTAATCTTCTGTATTATGGACGTCTCGGGGTCCATGACCGAAAAGATGAAGGAGTTGGGAAAGCAGTTTTTCATGCTGCTGCATGTGTTTCTCGAAAAACGTTACGAAAAGCTGGAGATCGTCTTCATTCGCCATGCCGAGACGGCGGAAGAAGTCGATGAGGACGTCTTCTTTACAGACCCGCGCACCGGCGGCACGGTTGTCTCGACCGCGCTCGACCTCATGCATCAGGTACAATCCGAGCGCTATCCCACCGATAAGTGGAATATCTACGTCGCCCAGGTCTCGGACGGAGACAATATCTCGTCTGACATGAACAAGGTCAATCGCCTGATGACCGAGGCAATTCTGCCAGTAGTGCAGTATTTCGCCTATGTCGAGGTAAGCATGGGCGGTGCGTTGCTGCGCAGCGAGACCGATCTATGGCGCGGCTACAAGGCGATCGCCGATACAACGCCACAACTGGCCATGCGTCAGGTTCAGGACAGACGCGACATCTTTCCGGTTTTCAGGGATCTGTTCGCCCGACGCGCGGCTGAACGGGCAGGGGAATGACCATGCTCTACACCGGCACAGACTGGACTTTCTCGACATTGCGGGATTGCTATGGGGAGATCGACCGCATAGCGAGCGAGGAGCTCAAGCTCGATACCTATCCCAATCGCATCGAGATCATTACCTCCGAGCAGATGCTCGATGTGTATACGTCTCACGGCATGCCCATCAGCTATCCGCACTGGTCGGCGGGCAAGCGCTTCGTCTCGCATGAGAACGCTTATAAACGGGGATTGATGGGCCTGGCCTATGAGGTCGTGATCAATTCCAGCCCCTGCATCTCCTATTTGATGGAGGAAAACACGGCCACCATGCAGGCGCTGGTCATTGCCCATGCAGCCTTCGGCCATAACCATTTTTTCAAAAATAACCGGCTTTTCCGCGAATGGACCGACTCAACCCAGATCCTAGACTACCTCGAATTCGCGCGAGGCTACGTCGCCCGCTGCGAGGAGAAATATGGGGTGAGGGCGGTCGAGCGGATCCTTGACGCCGCCCATGCCCTGCAGAGCCAGGGCGTCGACCGTCATACAGGCAGCAAGCGGCTCGATCTGCGTCAGGAGCAGGAGCGCGCTAGGGAAAGGCGTGCCTATGAGGATGAGAACTTCAACGATCTCTGGCGCACACTCCCCGAGGCGCAGCATCAGGCGAAGACCGGCAGCGACGCGGATGATCAAGGTGCGAGTCTCGGCCTGCCTGAAGAAAATATTCTTTATTTCCTAGAGAAACACGCACCGCGCCTGGCCAATTGGGAACGTGAAATCATCCGCATCGTCCGGCTGACCGCGCAGTATTTCTACCCGCAGCCGCAGGCCAAGCTGATGAATGAAGGCTGCGCCACCTGGGTGCACAACTTCATCATGCATCGCCTGCATGACAAGAAGCTGATCGACGACGCTGCCATTCTGGAGGTGATCCACTCGACCAGCAACGTCATCACCCAGCGTGGCTTTGATGAAGGGGGAGGGCCCAATTTCAATCCTTATGCGCTGGGCTTCGCGATGATGACCGACATCGCACGCGTCTGCACAGACCCCACAGAGGAGGACAAACGCTGGTTCCCCGGGCATGCGGGCAACCAGGATCCCATCGGCACGCTTCATCACGCTTGGGCGGAGTATCGTGACGAGAGTTTCGTGCAGCAGTTCCTGTCACCAAAGGTTATGCGCGACTTCAGGTTGTTCCGGCTCGAGGACGATCTGTCTCAACCATATCTCCTCGTCGACGCCATTCATGACGATCCTGGCTATCGCGACATCCGGCGCTCTGTAGCGGCCTCTTACGATCCGGGTTTGCTGGCTGAGGAGATCGAGATCGTCGGGGCGGACCTGACAGGGGACCGCATATTGCGCCTGGAGCACCGCACACGTCCAGGAAAGCTTCTGCAACCTACGGATGCAAGGCTCACACTGGAACATCTCGGCGCGCTCTGGGGTTATGGCGTCATTCTGAAGGAAGTTGACAGTCAGACTGGCGCGGAACTTGGCAGCTACGCCTTGGCGTGAATCGCATTCTGGCTGCGCGACTGTGTATCGCGCGCAGCCAGAATGGCGATCACGATCGCAGTGCGCGGCAGAAATGGCGGCCAGATCGCAGATCGGGCCATATGCGAGTTGGCATAATATATCTTATCGAACTTTCAGATATTCGGTAGAGGGGCTTTGCGGGATGGATCCAAACCTTGCCCTATGAAGTTCGATCTACCCACCATGGAGCAAATCAAACGCAAACGAACATGAGGCAGATTTCAAGCCGCAACAACGTCTCAGCTGTTGCTTTCGTTGAGGCTCTCCCGGTTTCCCGCCTTGATCAGTTCCCTCGCCGGGATGAAAGGTTCCTTGTCCCCTCCCAGCACCAGCGAGAGCCTGTGGCCTTCCGCCAGGCGCGCCTCGGCGCGCTCATCAATGGTGCGGCGCACGATCGGATATTCCTCGACCAGACGACGAAAGAGCGAGGCCGGGATCGCCAGCAGATGGCAGAACTGGAGTGTCCGCACCGTTCCACGTGAGAATGTCTCGTTGATGAGCGGTGCCGCCCCGATCAAATCCCCTGCCCCGAACTGCACGTCCTGCTCGGCAATGTGCACCTCAGCCAGACCGGCCACGACAGCGTAGACCATCTTGATCTTGCCATTGCGGCGCAGCAATACCTCACCCGGCGAGGCAAAACGCAGCGAGATGTTCATGGCGAGATCGTGCAGGACGCCATCTGGCACGCCCCGAAAAGCCGGGAAAGAGCGCAGCCTCTGTTCGATGCCGCTCTTGAGGTTGAAGCGCAGAGGCTTCTCCAGGCGCTCCTGACGCTTCTCGACGTCCTTCAACAGCTCGCGATGAAGCTCCTCACTGACGAGGTTATCCGACAGGAGTTCATCATATTCCTCTTCCTCAAGGCGCAGCGCGATCTGGTGCAGGATGCGGCTCTCCAGTGCTTCGGAATAGCCCTGATAATGCAGGCGCATCATCTCCAAGGCGTCATCAAGCATACGGCGTTGGCGACCAAGAACCTCCGAAACGATCTCCCCAATGCGTGTGCCCAACGTAGGCTCCAGCCGTTCATGCATGAAGCGCATGAGCGAGAGCGAAACCAGATGCGCGATGACAAGCATCTCGAAGCGCTCCGACATGCAGAACATGAGCGGTTGATCGATATGAAAGCGCCGATGCAGCATCTGCGCCACACGAAAACGCATGGTGGGCCGCAGCCTGCGGCGCAGGGCGCGTACGTAACCGTAGCGCCCCTCCAGCCGAGCGCCATCAACCATAGCTTCGGATGAGCGCAGCAGGGTTTCCATGACCCGGCGTGACAAGCCGCGTATGCGAAACAGATCCAGCAGCAATGAGCGCTCGCGATTGGCGATAGTGATCAGCGCCAGGGTCACGCGCTGACGGTCGCCCAGAGCAGTATCAAAGGTGTTGGCTTCGCTTTCCTCCTGCGCGCGTCGCTCGATCTGCCCGATGATCGTTTTCTGGGTCCCTGCCCCAAAGCCGAGTTCATCGGCGAGCGTATGCGTACGCTCCGCCACCTGCGCCAGACCGCTGCTGAGCACCTGATGGCGCATCGCCTGATCGATGGCGGGCAACTGGTCAAGCTTGAGGAAAACCACCAGATATCGCAGCGTC
Organism: Asaia sp. W19; assembly: GCF_003994335.1. GTDB lineage: Bacteria > Pseudomonadota > Alphaproteobacteria > Acetobacterales > Acetobacteraceae > Asaia. Next base: position 3,210 of record NZ_PNQZ01000047.1, on the reverse strand, counting down.
GTACCATTCACGAGGAGCGTGATCAGCACAAAACCTGTGGCAATGATGCCGATGAAATGCGCGGTAGAGGTGGAAACGCGCTGGTTTTCGGTGACGGCGAGGGCAAGCGCCAGAGTGATGGCGCCGCGTAACCCACCCCAGACCATAGTGGTCTTGAATGGCGCCGGCACCGGTGGTGAGAGCTTGAAGGCCGCCAGAATGGGGAGCAACCCGAATACCACCGCGCCTCGCGCCAGCATCCCGGCCACCGTCGCGATCAGGATCAAAACGCAGTCCCAGCGCGTCATACCGATCAGGAGGCGCGGCACGAGCATGGATGCCAGGACAAACACCAACGAACCAGCCCAAAAGACGAGCTGAACCCAGAGTTCGTTCAGGAAGCGCCAGACCTGCGGTCTGAAGGTGGAAGGTCCATAGACAGAGAGCGTGAGCCCCGAAGCCGCGGTTGCAACCACCCCCGAAAATCCCAGGAATTCGTCGCAGAGAATATAGACGACATACGGCAGGGCCAGTGTCAGGGTGATTTCTGCGGCCGCCGATCCGCCGAGCCCTGCAATCAGAAGCAGCGTGAGACGCCCGACAGCAACACCAACAACCATCGCCCCACCAAAGGACGCGAAGAAATCGATCACCGTCTCGCCGAGTTCAATATGACGGTGAGACGTCACCGAGGCGAGGAGGATCGAAAAAATCGCAATGGCCGCAGCATCGTTGAGCAGTGCCTCGCCCTCAACCAGACGGGTCAGACGCGACGCAGCGCCGATCTCACGAAAGATCCCCGCCACCGCAGACGGATCTGTCGTGGCGACGATAGAGCCAAGAAGCAGACAGACGACCAGTGTCTGACCCGCGAAGGGGTAGAGCGCCATGCCAATGGTGAGCGTAGAGACGAGAACCGCGACGACCGCGAGAAGCAGAACGGTGGCCGTTTCATGCGCAAGACGGCGCACATCAATCGCAAGCGCCCCCTGAAACACCAGAATTGGCAGGAATATCAGCAGGAACGCTTCACTATTGATCGGGAAATAGAGCAGTGTTTCTGCGGCACCGTCGAAAATCTCGGTGAGTGAAGAGCGGAGCAGCAGATCCGCCGCCGCACCAATACCGATGCCGGCCAGCGCAAGCAGAACGGTTTCCGAAACCTCAAGCCGCCGGGCCAAAGGCTGTACCGCGCTGATCAGAACCATCAGCAGCGCCAGCGCCAGAATAATGGCAGCCAGTCCCGTCACCATCATGGGCGCGCGCTCTCCCTCATTTTTTGTGTTACCCACATCCTATACGCGAATCTCCCCGCAACGGCGAGGGTTCGTCTGCCATCCTGAAAGAAATATTAAGTCTTTTCAGTGGCCGCAGGCCGCGAGCCAGGCTTGCACCTGAGCTTCGGGCGTGTCTGAAGCGATGAAGTCGGACACGGCGGCAACACTATCGGCTCCTGCTGCGATACAAGAGGTCGCGCGCGCGAGGGTGATCCCGCCTATGGCCACGAGGGGCATATCCGGGCCGATCAGACGCCGCCACTCCGCCAGTTTCTCGACACCCTGGGGGTCCCAGATCATCTTTTTGAGCTTTGTCTCCCAGATCGGACCGAGGGCGACGTAATCAGGGGCGACCGAAAGGGCGCGCGCGAGCTCCTCATGCGAATGGGTCGAGATCCCAAAGGCAATGCGCGCTGCCCTGATCTGATCGAGATCAGCCGTGTCGAGATCTTCCTGCCCGATATGGATGTAGTCGATGCCAAGCTCGATGGCGAGTTGCCAGCAGTCATTCAGTACGAGGCGCACGTTGTGGCGCACTGCGGCCTCCTGTCCCTCGATCACCTGGGCGCGCAGCGTTTCCGGATCGAGGTTCTTCAAGCGCAGCTGAATGAAGCGCGCCCCGGCCGCGCCGAGGCGATCGACCCAACGCGGGTGATCGACAACTGGGTAAATGGGAGACGGAAGACGGCTGGTCATGACGCAAATACTGCCTTGCCAAGGGTGGGCGTAGAGGGCACCGCCATGTCGCGTTCCTCCATGGGATCGGCCTTACGAGCCAGGCGGCCGACGTCGCACGCCAAGCGAAAGGCCTCCGCCATGGCGACGGGCTCACCCGCCTTCGCGACTGCCGTATTGATCAGAATGGCGTCATAGCCAAGTTCGAACGCCGTCACGGCATGGGAGGGGCGTCCGATGCCTGCATCGATCACCATCGGTATTTCCGGGAAATGCGCGCGCAAGGCGCGCAGGCCGAAAAGATTATTGAGCCCCCTGCCCGACCCGATCGGCGCGCCCCACGGCATCAGCAATTCGCAACCGGCACGCAGCAACCGCTCGGCCACGACCAGATCCTCCGTCGTATAGGGAAAGACCTTGAAGCCCTCTTCAGTCAGGATGCGGGCAGCTTCCACAAGAGCGAAGACATCGGGCTGCAACAAATCGCCCTGCCCGATCACCTCGAGCTTGATCCAGTCAGTGTCAAAAACCTCGCGGGCCATCTGCGCCGTCGTCACGGCCTCACGCACGGTATGACAGCCCGCCGTATTGGGCAGTACAGGCACGTCGAGCCCGCGTACAAGTTCCCAGAAGGCCTGGCCAGCCTGCTCGCCGGCCGACTCTCGACGCAATGACACCGTCACCGCCCCGGGACGGGCCGCCTCGACCGAGGCCGCCAGGACAGCGGGACTGTCATACAGGGCGGTTCCCAGCATCAGGGGCGAAGCAAGTTCAGTTCCATAAGCGCGCATCGATCAGCCCCCCTGCATCGGGGCGAGAATCTCGAGCCTCGCGCCTTCCTGCAATTCTCTACCCGACCGGGCCGAGCGGGGAACAAAAACCCCATCGATTGCGGTCGCCACCTTCGATCCGCCATAGCCAAGCTCGATCAGGATCTCAGAGAGATAGCGACTGCTGATGCGCTTTGTCTCGTCATTCACGATTATCTGCAAGGCGTTTCCTCCAAATTCGTCTGTGCGCAACGCGCGGCGGGAAGGCAGGTGTACGCTGCCTGTTTCATGACATCAGGACGACCGGTCCCGCAGCGGGATCAGGACGTTCCCGGGAAAATGATGCGACCCACCTCCGCTGCGCGTGCAGGCGACAGCAGAAAGCCATGGCGATACATACCATTGACGGTAATGCGACGCCCGTCACAATGCACACGGGGTACATTATCAGGATAAGACGGTCGTATGCCTGCATTCGCCTCGATGATCTCCGCTTCGGCGAAAGCCGG
>NZ_PNQZ01000005.1 GCF_003994335.1 Asaia sp. W19 | reverse complement strand
AGGATCAGATGATGACCGAGCCCCCCTTTTATCCCTCGCTCGGCGCGACTGATGAACCAGGGGCGGAGCGCCTCATATCCGGCAACAAGTGCCATGACAGCCGCAAAGGACATGTGGAACGACAGATCGAGGAGCAGAACAGGGGACGCGATGAGCAGGATCAGCTCCCCAACGGCGAGGGGGCGCATGGACATCACCCGCCGTCCGGCCAGCAAAGCCAGACTGGCGAGGCCAGCCATGCCGAGGCTGCGCAAAGCTGGCAGATGAAATCCGGTAAGCGCAACATAGGCCATCCCGATARGCAAGGCGACCAGAGCCGCGATTTCCCGGCAGGGCACCCTCAGACCGAGCCATGGCCAGAGCACAAGAGCCTGACGGGTGGCAATGAAAGCCACGCCCATGACAAGCCCCAGATGCAGCCCGGCTACCGCAAGGATATGGGCCAGTCCCGATGCCGCATAGGCCGTACGCGTGACCTTGCTGATCCCCTCACCATGGCCAGCGAGCAAGGTAGCCGCGATGGCGGCACCTTGTCCGGCAAGATGACGGTCGATCTCCGTCACTATCGTGCTTCGCCAGCGCCCAAGGAAATAGCGTCGAGGGGATTGAAGTATCTCGGGGCGACCAAGAATACGCCCAGTGCCGGCCAACCCATCAAACCAGGCTTCTCTTTGCCGGTCACGTGCGCCGGGAAAATCGGGCCAGTCGGGTGGCCGCAATACAGCCCGCAGACGCAGGATCATGCCCGGTTCATAAACCTGTCCGTCATGGGTAAACAGGAGCAGATCGCGTCGCATAGGCGCCATGCCGATATCGACACCGGTTTCGAATACGGCATGGCGCAGGCGTATCCTCTGCGCCATCTCTCCCTGCTCGCGGCTCGTCGCGATCCCGGCAATCTCCCCGGTCATCACGACCGCCAGAGCGGGCAAGGCGGGCATGGGTGGCTGGCGCAGCGCCTGCCCCCGCGCCGCGATAAAACCCAGAGCCCCCATGACGATTACAAGACCGAGACTGCGCGGGATGAGGCGATTCCAGCCCCGCCACAGCGCTAGCGCCCCGAGCGAGGCGGTGAGACTGGCCCAGGCCAGGCCCGGCTCGTGGCGCGGGAGGAAATAGAGGAGACATCCCGCGCCGAACGCGACAGGCAGCCAGGCGGCAAGGGCGCGCCCCTGACCGAGCAGGATGGCTTCGACCTTCTTGGCGAAAGCCAAACGCCTCACGGTGCTTCACCCTGTTCAATACCGGAGGGGTGTTTCCCTCCGGTAGAGATCGATCCCGTGCGCTCAGGGCGCGCTGGGCACATGGTCGCGGTAATGGTCCCAATGCCTGACCAGCTCCGCTACGACAGGCGCCCCGGCGCGCTCGTTATTATCGAAAGCGAGATCCTGTCCCGGCCCCTCATCGCCCATCGACTGGGTGAGCGACACGCCCGGCGGTGGCATGGAAGGATTGGAGCCGGAGCGCAACACCATGACGCGATCCGGATCGATATAGCCCCATTTCGCGAGAAGTCGCATGGCCTTCTGGTTGGTCTGGCTTTCCTCGTTGGTCATGACAAAAACGCCCTGGCCCTTGGTCCAGAGTCTGACCCAATCCTGCGCCCAGTTGTTGCGCGCCTCACCATGCCAGTAGCGGAGCGCACCGAGCGTTTCCCCCATGAGAATCATCGGCGGCTTGCTGGCAGGCAAGGAAGCGGGCCACGCCGCGCGACGGCGCGCAATCTCCGGGTCATCGGCCAGGGTGACATTCCTGCTCAGTCCGAACGCCCAGCGCGCCAGCCCCTGATTGAGCGGATAGGCCTTGGTCAACTGCGCCACATCCGTGACCGAGCCATAATGATTCGGGTCTTTCGGCAAGGTGTTGGGTCGGTCGGCGCCGATCGCATAAAGTCCGTAGGGCCAGTCCTTCGGGATGGACCGGTCATCCAGCTCACGCAGGGCATCACCATCTACCACCCAGCGTGCCCAAGCCACGCTGCCCACAGAGGCCACATTGGGATTCACGCCCGAGATGCCGGTGAAGATCCAGTAGGTCTTCTTGAGGTCAAAAGCAGGATCGAGCGCCAGCGCCATCAGTTCCGCAGGGCCGGAACGCAGCACAAGCCCGTAGACGCCCGAGTCATTGGCTCTGAGGATCGGCTCTTTCACGCCCCTGACCGGAATCTGGCGCGTCAGATGCTCGCGCTCGACCCAGTCCTGATACTCCCCCGGCGCATCCCCCGTATCCGCCCCGTTTTCCCACCCCGCAACAATAATGACGCGCGGCGCCACCGGTGCGGCAACAGCCGATGCCCCCAGACCGACAACACAGGCAATGGATGCAAGGCAGGACAGGAGAAAGCGTGTTTTCATATCGAGACCGTTACATCGAATACAGAATTCTGCAAATCCCGTTTGCACAAACCGTACCCCGAGGGGTTTTCAGGAGGAAACACGCGCGCAAAAACCGGGCCTGATTTGGCAGGCCTTCCATTGTCCAAGCGGGACGGAGCCCCGTGAAGAGAGGTGCCTGCGGGGCGCTGCCCCGCTCCCCGGAAAGGGACGCGTCCCTTTCATCCCGATTTGGTCAGACAGGTTTCCAAAGGACGACCGTCCTTTGGCGGGGTATGGAGCGGAGCCCCATGGAGAGAGGTTCTCGCAGCGGGAAGCCTCCGCGGGGCGCTGCCCCGCTCCCCGGAAAGGGACGAGTCCCTTTCATCCCGATTGGCCAGGCAGGTTTCCAAAGGACGACCGTCCTTTGGCGGGGTATGGAGTGGAGCCCCATGGAGGGCGGTTCTCGCAGCGGGAAGCCTACGCGGGGCGAGGCCCCATGACAGAAATTTTTGGGCCGCAGTCGCTCATCCGGGCCGGACAACAAATCGCCATCCGGTAGTGTGCGGCACTCAACCATGCTATGCACGCGCCATGACCGTTCGCACACGCTTTGCCCCTTCTCCCACCGGCTTGCTGCATATCGGCAATGCCCGTGCGGCCCTGTTCAATTTCCTTTTCGCCCGTCATCACGGTGGGCAATTCCTGCTCCGGATCGAGGATACGGATCGCGAGCGCTCCACGCAGCGCGCGGTCGATGTCATTTTCGAGGGGCTGGCCTGGATGGGCATCACGGCGGATGAGGAACCCGTGTTCCAGTCCACGCGCCAGGGCCGCCATACGGAGGTGGCACAGGAGCTGCTGGAAAAAGGTCTGGCCTATCGCTGCTATTGCACGGCCGACGAACTGAAGCAGATGCGCGAGGACGCGATCGCGAAGGGCCAGCCGCCGCGCTATAACGGCATGTGGCGCGATCGTGACCCGTCGGAAGCGCCCGAGGGGGCGCCCTTTGCCGTGCGCCTGAAGGCCCCGCGCGAGGGTGAGACGGTCATCAATGATCTGGTTCAGGGCGAGGTGCGGGTGGCAAATGCCGAGATGGATGATCTGATCATCCTGCGCTCGGACGGGACGCCTACCTATCTCCATGCCGTGGTGTGTGACGATCATGACATGGCGATCACCCATGTGATCCGTGGCGACGATCATCTGACGAACACCTTTCGTCAGGCCATGATCTATCGCGCCATGGGCTGGGATCTGCCGCATTTCGCGCATTTACCGCTCATCCATGGACCGGACGGCGCCAAGCTCTCCAAGCGTCATGGCGCACAGTCGGTAGTGGAATTCCGCGATGAGGGGTTCCTGCCCGAGGCGCTGTGCAACTACTTGCTGCGTCTGGGATGGGGTCATGGCGATGCCGAGATCCTGAACCGTGAAGAGCAGATCCGCCTGTTCGACCTGGACGGCGTGGGGCGCTCGCCCTCGCGTATGGACTACGTCAAGCTGACGCATCTGAACGGCGTGTATATGCGTGATGCCGAGGATGCGCGCCTGACCGATGATGTAGTGGATCGCCTGAAGGCGCGTGAAGATGTCACGGTGGATGACACCCTGCGCGCCCGGGTGCTGACCCTGATGCCGGGGCTCAAGGAGCGCGCCAAGCTGCTGACAGACCTTGCCGATAGCGCGGCTTTCCTCGGTCGATCCCTGCCGTTCACCTATGATGCCAAGGCGGAGAAGCAGCTTTCGGAAGAAGGCAAGAACGTTCTGCGTGGCGTGGCGCAGGCGCTTGCTCTGGTCGAGCCGTTCGAAGCCTCGGCCATCGATGGGGCGCTGCGTGAATTTGCGGAAGCCAAGGCGATCAAGCTGGGACAGGTGGCCCAGCCCCTGCGTGCAGCCATGACGGGCAGCACGGTGTCGCCTGGTATCGACCTGACCCTTCAAGCCCTTGGCCGGGACGAGGTTCTGGCCCGCATAGGAGCCGCGATCGCGCATGGCTGAGACGCTCACCCGACGGCATCATCTGCTCGGCCTTGAGGGCATGAGCGCCGAGGAGATCACCCCTTATCTCGATCTCGCGGCCAATTATGCTCTGCTGAGCCGTTCGCGCACCGCTCCGCGCGATGCGTTGCGTGGCCGGACGGTGATCAACCTGTTCTTCGAGGACAGCACGCGCACGCGCACCAGTTTTGAACTGGCAGGCAAGCGTCTGGGGGCCGATGTCATCAACATGACGGTCGCAACCTCGTCGGTAAACAAGGGCGAGACACTGCTCGATACGGCAGCCACGCTCAATGCCATGCGCTGCGACCTGCTGGTAGTGCGCCATGCAGCCTCAGGCGCACCGGCCCTGCTGGCCCAGAAGGTCGAGGCCAGCGTCGTCAACGCTGGCGATGGCATGCATGAGCACCCAACACAGGCTCTGCTCGATGCGCTGACCATCAAGCGCCATCTGGGCACGCTGAACGGTCTGACCGTCGCGATCTGTGGCGATGTCGGGCATAGTCGCGTGGCACGTTCGAATATCCATCTGCTGACCGCCATGGGCAGCAAGGTGCGTCTGGTCGGACCGCCTACCCTCGTCCCTGCATCGCTGGCTTCCCTAGGCTCGGTATCCATTCATCATGACATGGAAAGCGGCCTGCGCGACGCTGACGTGGTGATGACGCTGCGCCTTCAGCGCGAGCGCATGGGGGCGGGTCTGGTGCCAAGCGCGCGCGAGTTCTTCCGATTCTACGGGGTGGATAGCCGCCGCCTCGCCCTTGCCAAGCCCGGCGCTCTGGTCATGCATCCTGGGCCGATGAACCGGGGTGTCGAGATTGCCTCCGATGTGGCGGATTCGGCGCAGAGCGTCATTCAGGAACAGGTCGAGATGGGTGTGGCCGTGCGCATGGCCGTGCTCGACCGACTTTCACGCATGCGGACAGCATCATGACCGATCTTGTTTTTGAGAATGTACGGCTGATCGATCCGGTCGATGGCCATGATGCGCCCTCACGTCTTCTGGTCCGGGAGGGACGTCTCGCAGGGCGTGACAAGCCCGGTGCCGAAGGGGCCCCTGATGGGGCACAGCGTATCGATGGCAAAGGTGCCGTGCTTTGCCCGGGCCTTGTGGATATGCGTGTGGCTATCGGGGAGCCAGGTTTCGAGTACCGCGAGACCATCGCGTCCTGTGCCCGCGCCGCCGTCTCAGGCGGGGTGACGACACTCGCCGCTTTGCCGAACTCGAAGCCCGCCATCGACGAACCCGCCCTCGTGCGTCTGCTGCGTGGCCGCGGCGAAGAGACCGGACTGGTTTCGATCCTGCCCTATGGCGCGCTCACCAAGGGGTGCAAGGGCGAGGAAATGGCCGAACTCGGCATGCTGCGCGAGGCCGGGGCGGTCGCGTTTACCGATGGCATTCATGCGATCGCCGATACCAAGCGCATGAGACTGCTTCTGGCCTATGCCAAGGGAATTGATGCGCTCGTGGTCCAACATCCCGAGGACCCGTCTCTCGCCAAGGGGGGCGCGGCCACTGCGGGCGCTTTGGCCACCCGCATGGGCCTGCCCCAGATCCCGGCAGCGGCAGAGGCCATTCTGATTGCCCGTGATATCCGTTTGGCGGAAATGACGGGCGCGCGCTTGCATTTCGGCCATGTTTCGACCGGGGAAGGGCTGGCACTCATCCGTCAGGCCAAGGCACGCGGTCTGGCCATCACCTGCGATACGGCGCCTCCCTATTTCGCCCTCAATGAAGAGGCGATCGGAGAGTTTCGCACCTATGCCAAGCTGTCGCCCCCGCTACGCGCGGAAGAGGACAGGCTGGCCGTCTGTGCGGCGCTGGCCGATGGCACGATCGACGCCATCGCCTCCGATCATGCCCCATGGGATGCCGATGACAAGCGCCTGCCTTTTGCGCAGGCCAGCGCAGGTGGCACTGGGCTGACCACATTGCTGGGCGTGGGGCTGTCTCTTGTGCAGGACGGGGTGTTGCGGCTGGCAAGACTGATTGCGCTGATGAGCTGCGATCCGGCACGCCTGCTGGGCAGTGAGGCCGGGACGTTGAACGAGGGCGCAAGCGCCGATCTGTGTCTGTTCGACCCTGATATCGATTGGGTGGTCGAAGCGGGCGAGCAACCGGGGCGCGCGCAGAATACCCCCTTTGACGGCCGTCGCCTCAAGGGACGGGTTCTGGGCACGTGGAAGAATGGCCAGCGCGTGTTCGGGGGTGAGGCGGTATGATCGCCACGCTTCTGACGCCTCCTTATCTGCTTTGCGCAGGCATCGCCTATCTGCTGGGTAGTATTCCGTTTGGGCTATTGATCAGCCATCTGGGCGGCGCGGGCGACATCCGTAAGATCGGCTCGGGCAATATCGGCGCAACCAATGTGCTGCGCACGGGGCGCAAGGGTCTGGCTGCGGCCACGCTGCTGCTGGACGGACTCAAGGGTGCGCTGGCGGTGCTCGTGGTTTGGCTGATTCTGGATGGGGGGATCCAGACGGGTATGGCCGTGGCCGCCATAGGGGTCGTGATCGGCCATTGCTTCCCGATCTGGCTGGGATTTCGCGGCGGCAAGGGTGTCGCAACAGGGCTTGGTGCGCTTTACGCCCTCTGTTGGCCGGTCGGTATCGCCTGCTGTCTCGTCTGGTTGGCCGTTGCCAAGCTCTCGCACATCTCCTCGGCGGGAGCTCTGGCCGCGTTTGCCGTGGCGCCGTTCATCATGGCCCCGTTGAGCGAACAACCGGTGCAGAGTCCGCTGCCCATCGCGACCCTGCTCCTCACGCTGATTATCCTGCTGCGCCATACCAGCAATATCAGGCGTCTGCTCACGGGTAGGGAATCGCGGATCAATATTGACCCGCCCCCGCAGACGAAGAAGGAAATCTGACCGCTCATGAGCGCGTCTCCCCTCGGTGATGACCGTCTGGACCTTGTGCGTCTGGCGCGCACCGACGGGATAGGACCGGTCAATTTTCGACGACTGCTCAAGGAGCATGGCACGGCTACAGCCGCTATAGAGGCTTTGCCGGAACGGGCACGCAAAGCGGGGCGACGCGGCGGCGTGGCCATTCCTACACGCGATTCCGTATGCGAGGAACAGGCAGCGCTGGAACGATTCGGCGCCCGGATGCTCGTGCTCGGCGATTCCGATTACCCTGCGCTTCTGGCCCGCATTCCCGACGCACCGCCCGTCCTGAGCATCTGGGGGCAGGTCGCGCGGCTTTCGCAGCGTGCGGTGGGCATTGTGGGCGCACGCAATGCCTCGGCCGGGGGGCTTCGGCTGGCCGAGGCGCTCAGCGGAGCCTTGGCGCATGAGGGCTGCGTGATTGTCTCGGGCCTTGCGCGTGGCATCGATTCCGTGGCTCATCGCGCGGCGCTGCATCAGGGCATGACGGTCGGAGCAGCGGCAGGCGGGCTCGATTGTTTCTACCCGCCCGAAAATGAGGGACTCTATCGTTCTGTCGCGGAGCGCGGCTGTATTGTCACGGAGGCCCCGCTGGGGACGATCCCGCAATCGAGCCATTTCCCGCGCCGCAATCGTCTGATTGCCGGACTGTCTCTGGGCGTGGTGCTGGTGGAGGCCGCGCTGAGGTCAGGCACACTGATCACGGCACGGCTCGCCCTCGAATACGGGCGCGATGTGTTTGCCGTTCCGGGATCGCCGCTCGATCCGAGGTCACGCGGCGGGAACGACCTGATCCGCCAGGGGGCGATTCTGACGGAAACCGCACAGGATGTGTTGACCCAGATTGGAACGACCACGCCTGCAGTACGCATGACGGAATGGACTGGCCTGCCTGGCTTTGCGGAGGCTGATCCGCCGGGATTTGCGTCCCCTCCTGCCCCTGGCGAGGTGCTGGCGCAGATCCATCAACTCCTCTCTCCGACGCCTGTGGCAGTTGACGATATCGTGGCGCGCTGCCAGTTCTCGGTTTCCATGGTGCTGTCCGCCCTGTCGGAACTCGAACTGGGCGGCATGGCGACCTTCCTTCCCGGGGGTCAGGTTGTGCTTGCAACCTGATCTGCGGTGTCCGAGCAGGCCGGTGCGGTTCTGGAGTAGAGATGACTGATGTCGTAGTGGTCGAAAGCCCGGCGAAGGCGAAGACCATCAACAAATATCTGGGCGATAACTTTATCGTTCTGGCATCCTTCGGCCATGTCCGCGACCTGCCGCCCAAAGACGGCAGCGTGCGGCCGGACGAGAATTTCGCCATGGACTGGCAGACCGATGAGCGTGGGGCGAAACAGATCGCCACCATCGCAAAAGCGGTCAAGAACGCTGATACGCTCTATCTCGCCACTGACCCGGATCGCGAAGGCGAGGCCATCTCCTGGCATGTGCGCGCCGCACTGGAAGAGAAGAACCTGCTGCGCGGCAAGAACGTGCAGCGTGTCACCTTCAATGAAATCACGAAATCGGCCGTGCAGACGGCCATGGCGAACCCGCGTGCGCTCGATCAGCCGCTGATCGATGCCTATATGGCGCGCCGCGCCCTCGATTATCTGGTTGGGTTCACCCTCTCCCCCGTTCTGTGGCGCAAGCTGCCAGGCAGCCGCAGCGCGGGTCGCGTGCAATCTGTAGCACTGCGACTGATCTGCGAGCGCGAAGCCGAGATCGAGGTGTTCAAGAGCCGCGAATATTGGTCGGTCACAGGGGCCTTCGCCACGCCGCGCAATGCCGGCTTCTCGGCGCGCCTGACGCATCTCGAAGGGCGCAAGCTCGACCAATTCGACCTGGACAACGCTGAAAAGGCCCATGCCGCACGCGATCTGGTCGCATCATCGGCATTCAAGGTACGGTCGGTCGAACGCAAGAAGGCCAAGCGTAACCCTCCAGCCCCTTTCACCACCTCCACCTTGCAGCAGGAAGCCTCGCGCAAGATCGGCATGAGCGCGCAATCGACCATGCGGGCGGCGCAGCAGCTTTATGAAGGCGTCGATCTGGGCGGTGAGACGGTCGGTCTGATCACCTATATGCGTACCGATGGCGTGACCATGGCGGCAGAGGCCGTGCATGCGATTCGCGATATGATTGCGGGCAGCTACGGCGCGCCCTATCTGCCGGAAAAGCCGCGCGTCTATACCAGCAAGGCCAAGAACGCGCAGGAAGCGCACGAGGCCATTCGCCCCACCGACGTCACGCGCACGCCCGAATCGATGGCCCGCCATCTCTCGGGCGAGCAGATGCGTTTGTACGATCTGATCTGGAAGCGCGCTGTCGCCTCGCAGATGCAATCCGCAGAACTCGATCAGGTCGTGGTCGATCTGGCTGATCCCGCCAACCGCACCGTTTTGCGTGCCAATGGCTCGATCATCGCTTTCGACGGCTTTCTCAAGCTCTATAGTGAGGGACGCGACGACACGAAGTCGGATGAGGAAGAGGGCCGCGTGCTGCCCGCCATGAGCGAGGGAGATTCGCTCTCGACCCGGGGCGTCGAAGCCGATCAGCATTTCACCCAGCCGCCGCCGCGCTTTTCCGAAGCCAGCCTTGTCAAGCGCATGGAAGAGATCGGTATTGGTCGTCCCTCGACCTATGCCTCGATCCTGACCGTTCTTCGAGACCGCAACTATGTGCGCCTTGATGCGCGACGCTTCATTCCCGAGGATCGCGGCCGTCTGGTGACGGCATTCCTGACCTCCTTCTTCGAACGCTACGTGGACACCGATTTCACGGCGACACTCGAAGAGCAGCTCGATGACATTTCCGATGGTCGTGCCGACTGGCACGATATCATGGCCGCGTTCTGGCGTGACTTTTCGGCGGCCGTGGCGCAGACCAAGGACCTCAAGATCTCGGATGTCATTGATGCGCTCGACGAGGATCTGGGTTCGCATTTCTTCCCCGCGCGCGAAGATGGCGGCGATCCGCGCCAGTGTACGGCCTGCGGCACGGGGCGTCTGGGGCTGCGTCTTGGCAAGTTTGGGGCTTTCATCGGCTGCTCGAACTACCCGACCTGCCAGTTCACCCGTCGCCTCGTGGCCGAAGATGGCGCTGAGGGCGAGACGCTCAAGGAGGGAATGAAGAGCCTCGGTCAGGACCCGGAAACGGGCGAGGAAGTGACCGTGCGCCGCGGCCCCTACGGGCTCTATATCCAGCGCGGCGAGGCCGACCCCGAGAACAAGAAGATCAAGCCCAAGCGCACCACCATTCCCAAGGGGCTGGAGGGCGACAAGCTGACACTGGACAAGGCCATCGGCCTGCTGTCCCTGCCGCGCAAACTTGGGCCGCATCCCGAGACCGGCGAGATGATCGAAGCCGGACTGGGGCGCTTTGGTCCCTATGTCAAAATGGGCTCGATCTTCGGGACGCTGGATGCCGATGACGACGTGCTGACGGTCGGGCTCAACCGCGCCATCGACTCCCTGGCCAAGAAGCTCGCCTCCATTCGTACGCTTGGGTCGCATCCCAAGGATGGCGAGGCTGTGATGGTGCGCAAGGGACGATTCGGCCCCTATGTGCAACATGGTCAGGTCGTAGCGAATCTCGCCAAGGGACAGGCGATGGACGACGTGACCCTCGATGAGGCCCTCGCCCTGCTGGCCGAGAAGGGTAAACCCCTCAAGGCCAAGGGGAAGGTCACCCGCAAGGCGGCAAGCAAAGCCGGCACCAGCGAGGCAAAGGCAGAGAAGAAGCCCGCCGCCAAGAAAACAGCCACCAAAACAGCGGCAACCGCCAAGAAACCCGCCACAAAAAAAGCCGCCACGACGAGGAAAAAATCAGCCGCCTCGGAAGACAGCAGCAAGCCGGCAAGGAAATCGCGCACGGCGACAACAACAGATGGTGAAGACGCCGGATAATTTGCGTTTTTGAAGTCACAGACCGTGGCAAAAACGTCGCTCCCCCTGTTAGGCTCCCTATCGCACCCCAAGATGGGTCGCTAAATCGGAACTCGATGGGGGAAGCCATCTTCCTGATGGTCAAGGTCACTGGCTCTGAAACACGTTCCTTTCCTGTCTGGCGCTCTCCTCTCTGGCGCGGTCTCCGGAAGGCGACTGGGAGCTGCGGTGCTGCTGACGGCGGCCCTCGGTCTGGGCACGGCCCGTGCCGATGAAACGGCTTCACTCGATACCGGCATCCTCAACTCCGTTCTCTCGAGCGCCTTCCGGTTTCTGAGCCCGCGCACCCTCGATGCGCATTCGAGCAAGACCTACAGCCTGTGGGGGCTGGACGGGCTGACCGCGATCGATCCCTCACTCACCATGGCCGAACCGCCACATGATCCCAAACAGCCAGCCATGCTGCGGCTGACCATGGGCCAGAAGACGATCGCCGAGTTGCGCGAGCCTGCCGATGACGACATGGCAAGCTGGGTCAAAGCCATCGTTTCCGTGATGGATTCCGCATGGCACGCTTCGTCCACGCTGCGTATGGCGGGGCGTGATGCGCTGGTGCAGAGTTTCTTCGACGAGTTATTCAATCATCTCGACCCGTATTCGCGCTACGTTGCGCCGGCTCCAGCCGGGGATGACCGCGCCAATCGTACGGGCGATCTGGCCGGGGTGGGCATCTCACTCACCCGCGATGGGTCCTCACTCGTCGTGTCGGCCATCAATGCCAACGGCCCAGCCTGGGCGGCGGGCGCCAATATCGGCCAGAAGCTTCTGGCGGTGGACGGCCGCGCCACACGGAATCAGGACCCTGCCGCGGTCGAGACCTGGCTGACGGGCCCACCGGGCAGCAAGGTGAGACTGCTTCTGGCCGATCCGGGCCATCACGGCGCGATCATGCATCTTCAGCGTCAGGTAGTGCCCCCCCAGACCGTCTTTGCCAGCATGCATGACCATATGGCGGTCCTACGCATCGCCTCGTTTTCCTCCGACACGGCGGAGGAGCTGAGCCAAAACATCGATCAGGCGCTTGAGGACAAGAAGCTCGCAGGTCTCATCATCGATCTGCGCGGCGATCGCGGCGGGGTGCTTCAGCAGGCCGTGACTGCCACCGCGTTGGTGCTCGATCAGGGGATTGCCGTGGTCACCAAGGGGCGCGATCCGAAATCCAACCATATCTGGGCGGTGCAGGGCGGCGACATGACCCATGGTCTGCCGATCATCGCCCTCGTGGACGGGCGCACGGCGAGCGCGGCCGAGATCATGGCCGCCGCCCTTTCCGATCATCGTCGCGCAGTTGTGATAGGCAGTGCGACGCTGGGCAAAGGACTGGTTCAAGCCGTCGGCCAGATGCCCGATGGGGGTGAGCTCTTTGTGACGTGGAGCCGTGTTCTGGCTCCTCTGGGCTGGCCGCTTCAGGGGCTGGGCGTCACGCCCCAGATCTGTACATCGCGCGGGGCACAGGCGCTCGATCAGCAGCTTCAGACACTCGCACAGGGCAAGCTCTTGGATGCCGAGAGCGTGAGGGCCAGCCGCGAATTACGCTTTCCGGTCAGCGTGTCGCGCATTCTCGATATCCGCCGACACTGTCCTGCGGCTCTGGGTACGGATGCCGATCTCGACACCGCAGCGCTCATCCTGAAGCGTCCTGATAGCTATCGTGCGGCGCTGGCTGCCATGCCGGATGACATGGACGATGCCACGCCATGAGCGAGAACCGGCTGAAAGCAGGATTCTGGGCAAAAGGGCTCATGCGTATGGTCCAGAGTCAGGGCCACGACGCCATGCTGCTCAAGCGGGGTGATGAGGATGCGGGCGCGGTCCTGATCATCCTGACCGACCGCAACAGACACTGCGCGGTGCTGCGTGAAGCTGCCCTGGGCGAGGGGTGGGAGCGTATTGCCATGGAAAGCGATGAGGCGCTCGAAACCTATCTGGAACGGCAGAAACGGTATGATCCGGATCTGTGGATCTTGGAATTCACCCTCGATGATGCGCGTGCCTCCATCGAAACCCAGCTTCCCAATCGCGGGGGCTAAGCCTTGATGCGCGCACCCGCACGGCCTTGGCAGGGCAAGACCGACAGCAAAACGGCCGCATCGAAGCGGCCGGTCGACTGTTGCAACCATCCCACACTCGTTTCAGGAAGAAAGAATGGCGCAACGACGTGAATGCACCGCAGCGGGAAACATGCGTTGCACGGGGATGACAGTTCAGCGAAAAGACGGCATTCAGATCGCTGCGGACGGCCGACACTGTGGCCCTCTCTCAGTCTGCCGCGTGAAAAGGATGGAGAAGACGATATGACGCTGGAACACCGAACGCGCGGTGAAGCCGTTTGCCGCCCGTTTTCCGATGTCCGGCAGGCGGTCGGCTCGCTCTCCCGGCTTTTCCGCAGGTCCATGCTGGGTCTTACCGCGCTGAGCGGTCTTGCCCTCATCGCAGTCCCCGCGCAGGCGCAGGTTGTGAAGGGTCTCTACGTTGCTGGCGCCGGTGGTGCGAGCTTCAACCAGGATCAGACCGTGCGACTCTCGCCGGTTCTGCCGAGTGGCCGCGATCACTATGATGCGGGCGTGACCGGTCTCGGCTCAGTTGGCTGGGGACTTGGCAACGGATTCCGCGTCGAGGTTGAAGGCAACTACCGCAACAATCGTCTCCAGCAGTTCAAGTCGAGCTATTTCCCGTCCTCCGCCGGGGGGCGCCAGCAGCAATATGGCGTGATGGCCAACGCGCTGTTCGACATGGATATTGGTGCGAACTGGATCTATCCGTATTTTGGCGCAGGTGTCGGCTATGGCTGGCAGGCGATGAAGGCCTCTGTGCGTGCACCGAACAACTATCTGAACCAGACCATTGGCGGGACGACGGGTAATTTTGCCTATCAGGGCATTTTTGGCCTGTCCTTCCCTGTTCCTTTCGCAGTCGGTCTCTCCTTCACGACTGAATATCGCTTCTACTCCCTGCTGGGGCCGAACGGCCATTATGCGAAGGGCTATGGTAGTATTGGCGGCTATGATGCCGCGCGTCCGGCCGGTGCGATGGAAGGCAACCGTGTCACACGCACGGATTTCAATCACTCCCTGATGCTGGGCCTGCGCTACGAGTTCAATCCGGCCCCGCCGCCGCCGCGCACCGCACCGGTCCTGACGGCTCCGGCTCCGGCTCCCGCGCGCAGCTATCTGGTCTTCTTCGACTGGGATCGGGCGGATCTGACCGATCGTGCCCGCTCCATTGTCGGGACAGCGGCGCAGAATTCGACCCACACGCAGCTCACGCGTATCGAGGTCAACGGCTATACCGATAACAGCGCCGCCCATCCGGGCGCTCGTGGCGAGAGCTACAACATGAAGCTCTCGATGCGTCGCGCCGATGCCGTCCGGGCCGAACTGATCCGTGATGGTGTGCCCGGCGGGCTGATCGCGACCAAGGGTTATGGAGAGAGCAATCCTCTGGTGCAGACAGGGCCGAACACGCGCGAACCCCAGAACCGCCGCGTCGAGATCATCCTGCGCTGATCCAGGCGTCAAACCCGCCCCGGTTATGAACCGGGGAACGAGTGATCACCAGAGAAGCCCTGACCCGCCTGCGGGATCAGGGTTTTTTCTTGTCTGGGACTTCAGACCAGACCGTTGAACAGCGACGTAGAAAGATAGCGCTCCGCAAAGGAGGGCACGATCGACACGATCGTCTTGCCCGCATTTTCCTCGCGCTGGGCAAGGGCCAGAGCCGCATGGAGCGCAGCACCCGAGGAAATTCCGATCGGGATACCCTCGATCCGCGCGCAGCGGCGTGAGGCCGCCATGGCATCGCGCTCCGATACGACGAGTACCCCATCGAGCAACGTGGAATCGAGCGTGTTGGGGCAGAAACCTGGGCCAATGCCCTGAATGCCATGGGGCCCAGGGTCATCACCGTTCAGCACGGCGCTCTCGGCGGGCTCCACACCCCAGAACTGCATCCCGGGCTTGCGCGGCCTGAGCGTACGCGCGATGCCTGTCAGGGTCCCCCCCGTTCCGAGCCCGGCGACCACCAGATCGACATCCCCATCCGTATCCACCCAGATTTCTTCTGCCGTCGTCAGGGCGTGAATATCCGGATTGGCAGGATTATCGAACTGGCTGGGCATCCAGGCATCGGGCAGAGAAGCCACAAGTTCCTCGGCACGCATGATCGCACCTGCCATGCCCCGCGCGGCGGGGGTCAATTCGAGCTGGGCATCCATGAGACGCAGCATCTTGCGCCGCTCGATGGAGGCGCTTTCCGGCATGGTGACGATCAGACGATAACCGAGGGCGGCCGAGGCGAAGGCAAGGGAAATACCGGTATTGCCCGAAGTGGGCTCGACCAGAACCGTGCGCCCGGGTGTGATCTCGCCCCGAGCTTCCGCCTGCTGGATCAACGCCAGGCCAATACGATCCTTGACCGAGCCGAGCGGGTTGAAGAATTCGAGCTTAAGCAGGAGCCGCGCATGCAGCTTGTCTGCCTCGGTCAGGCGGGGCACCGCTACCAGAGGGGTGCCACCCACCGTCTCAAGGATCGAATTGAAAACCCTCCCACGCGGAGCGGCGTAGCCGATCGCCAGATCCTCCCGAGTTGCCTGGGACGAGGTGGGCTCCTGTCGGGCTGTCATGGACATATCCTTCGTATCCTGCGGCACAACGTCTATTCCCGCGATGCCGCTCTGTGATTTGTCAGCATTAACTGCTATATTGCGCGTAATTTGTCATGAAGGAAATTGCCGCATGTATCTCCGCAGGGACAGGGCGATGATCGCCGTGATCATCATGGTCGACGTAGCCTTTCATGCCGGACGGTCGAGCCTCGTGAGTGGCGGCGATATTGCCGAACGGGCGGGGCTGGCCAGACGCGGGATCGAGCCCTTGTTGCAGGCCTTGTCCCGCTCGGGTCTGCTGGAGAGTGTGCGCGGTCCGCGCGGTGGATACAGGCTGGGCCGTCCGCAACGCGATATCGGTCTGGATGAGATCGTACGCGTTGTCGTGTCGGAAGAGCCCGGCGCCGAAGAAACGGCCCAGGGCGCGCTCTATCGCCACGTGATCGAACCTTGCTGGCAGATCCTGGACGAATCGGTGCGTGCAGAAATGGCGGCGCTGACACTCGAGGAAATGGTGAGGCGGGCCGAGGCGGCCGGACTGCGCCGCCCGGTGCATGAGCCGATTTCATTCTCGATCTGAGAAAAACCGCCTTCTGATGTTACCGGGGCGAACCGTCACGTCCATTCAGACGGGTTCATGAACAAGGCCTCATACGGGGCACCCCGAGTGCCGACGCCCAAGTCCGGCACCTGAGGCCGCCATGCCCGCTGGAACGGCCCGTCTGGAACGGGCCGCCGTTGATGGGTCTGACTTACTTCTTGGTGGTGTGTCGGGTCGTGCGCTTGACGACAGGCTTCTTGGCGGCGGGCGCCACGATAGCCGGCGGGGGTGCAGCGCGCACGACACCCGTTGCATCGACGGTGGCGTTGACGGTCAGCCTGGTGCGCGGATCGGTACCGCCGGGAATCAGGATCGCCGTGAAGCTGTCCTTGCCCGCATAGGCGGTGCTGGGCGTGTAGGTGATGTACGTGTGGTCGTCGAAATTATACATGAACGCCTTGCCATGCTCGGGAGCAGGCGAGACGCCGAAAGAACGGTAATTGGTGTTACCCGGCTTTTGAACGGACAGGGCGCACAGCCCATCATCGCTACGCACGGTCATATCGACGCTCATGCTGCCATCAGCCGCAGTCTTGACCGGGGTAGTCGTGCAGACCGCAGAGACTTTCTGGTAGCCGAAGGGATTGGGCGGCACGACGCGCTGGACGACGGGCTTTTGCGCACAGGCCGCCAGGGTCAGGGCCGAAACGAGAGTAATTGCAGAACCACGCAGTCGCACCATCAACTCCACTGAACACATGTCATCGAAAGTCGATTCTGCCATTTTGCTCCAGCAGGCCCGACACGAGATATTTCCGGACAGGATCAACGCCTGAGGAAACAGTTTCGTCAATGGCCCTAGCGCAAGCCGCGTTCCACAGGAAGGGGGAAGACAGGGCGGAAACGAAAGAAAAGGGAACGGGTATTTTTTTTTGTTGAATCGGCCTGGATAGCGGCTCGCGGGCATTTTCTCGCCGCAATTGCTGCGACATAATCGCGCCGCATTTCCCTGTCCCGTTTGCGCCCGCCCGGCGCGGCGCCCGATCCTGTCTGACCTGCCCTTCTGGAGCCCCTTGATGTCGCTTTCGACCCGGCAACGCCTCCTGCGTCCTTTCGCACGCCTCACCGCTTGTGGCCTTCTGGCCACGACGTTCTTCGCTTCGGGCGCCGCCTACGCCGCAGGCTGTGGCGAATCCCCGGCGCATGAAGCGTTCAACGTGCAAGGTCTCAAGAGCGAGTTGATGGTGACGGCGCTCTCCTGCAGCGCTCAGGAGCGCTACAATGCGTTCGTGACCAAGTTCCGTCCCAAGCTGGCCGCAGAAGAGGAGCGTCTGAACTCCTATTTCAAGTCCGCCTATGGTCGTAACGCCACCAAGGCGCATGACGACTACATTACCCAGCTGGCCAATGTGCAGTCCGAAGGCGGGTTGAAGGCCGGAACGATCTTCTGCCAGCAGCGCGTGGCGATGTTCGATGAGGTTGACGCGCTCGATGATGGCGCCGATCTGGCCCATTATGCGGATGCCAAGGACGTCGTCCAACCGGCCTCTTTCGAGACCTGCTCGGCTCCTGAGGCCGTCACCCATGGCCGCACGACGAGCACGCGTCGCACCCATCGCAAGACGCGCGCCTAAAAACTACCATTACCCTGCACGGGGCGCTTGACGGCGCCCCGGCGAGGCCGTCAAGAACGCAATATGAACGACGACCTCTTCCAGAGCGATGAAAAGCCCGCCCGTCGGCCCCGCAAGACGGCGCAGGCTCCCGTACCCGAAAATTACGGTGCCGATCAGATCGAGGTCCTCGAGGGGCTCGAACCCGTACGGCGGCGTCCGGGCATGTATATCGGCGGTACCGACGATACCGCCTATCATCATCTCGCCTCTGAAATTCTTGATAATGCGATGGATGAGGCCGTGGCGGGCCATGCCAGCGTCATCGATCTGGCGCTTGAAGAATCGCGTCTGCTGATGGTGCGCGACAACGGGCGCGGTATCCCGGTGGATGCGCATCCCAAATTCAAGGATCGCTCCGCACTCGAGGTGATTTTCACCACGCTCCATGCAGGCGGAAAGTTCTCGGGCAAAGCCTATGATACCTCGGGCGGCCTTCATGGCGTCGGCTCTTCCGTGGTCAATGCCCTGTCGGATCGCCTTGAGGTTGAGGTGGCGCGCGAAAAGCTGCTCTGGCGTCAGGATTACGCCCGGGGCAAGCCCATCACACCGCTGCAGCAGGTAGGGAATGCGCCCAATCGCCGTGGCACGACCATCCGCTTTTCGCCCGATCCAGAAATCTTCGGGCCGCTCAGCTTCTCGCCGCAGCGATTGTACCGTCTGTGCTGTTCCAAGGCGGCCCTTTTTCGTGGCGTCACCATTCGCTGGAGCGTCAACCCTGCCCTGATCAAGGCAGGCGATGAAACCCCTGTCGAGGCAACCATCCATTTCCCGAACGGACTGGCGGACAGCCTGAATGCTGAGCTCGGCGCATCCCCTGCGCTCCTGGCTCCTGTCTGGGCGGGCGAGGCGGAACTGCCCCAGGCCGCCGATGGACGGACCGGTGGCAAGCTCGAATGGGCTGTGGCCTTCATGGAGCAGGGCGCGTCGAGCATGACCTCCTATTGCAACACCATTCCAACCCCGCAGGGCGGCACGCATGAAACTGGCTTCAGGGCCGCGCTGGTCAAGGGGCTGCGTGCCTGGGGCGAGAGCCGCAACATGAAGCGTGCGGCCGCCGTGACGGCAGAAGACGCTCTGGGCGCCCTGGCGGTCAAGCTCTCGGTGTTCATTCGCGATCCCCATTTCCAGGGTCAGACCAAGGAAAAGCTGACCACGCAGGAGGCCAGCCGTCTGGTTGAAGGCGCGCTGCGCGACCGTCTGGACCACTGGCTGGGGGGTAATCCGGCTCAGGCCGATAATCTGCTGGCGTTCATCATAGAGCGGGCAGAGGAGCGGCTGCGCAGGCGTGAGAGCAAGGACACACCACGCAAAAGCGCCACGAGGCGCCTGCGTCTGCCCGGCAAGCTCACAGATTGCACGCGCGAAAACGCGGCCGATACCGAGATCTTTCTCGTCGAAGGCGACTCGGCAGGGGGGTCCGCGCGTCAGGCGCGTGATCGCGAAACCCAGGCCGTGCTGCCGTTGCGTGGCAAGATTCTCAACGTGGCCTCGGCCACGGCAGACAAGCTCAAGGCCAATCAGGAACTCCGCGATCTGGTCGAGGCACTGGGCTGCGGGTCAGGATCGACCTTTGACGTCGCCCGTCTGCGCTACGGACGCGTCATCATCATGACAGATGCTGACGTAGACGGCGCCCATATCGCCTCGCTGCTCATGACGTTCTTCTACCGGGAAATGCCTGATCTGGTACGCAAGGGGCATCTCTATCTGGCCCAGCCCCCGCTCTATCGTCTGACCCATGGCGCGAAGACCATTTATGCGATGGATGACGAGGATCGCGTGCGGCGTCTGAAACGCGACTTCAAGCAGGGCGCCAAGGTCGAGATCTCGCGATTCAAGGGTCTGGGCGAAATGCCGGTCAAGGATCTCAAGCAGACCACCATGGACCCAGCGAAGCGCACCTTGCTGCGCGTAGTCACCCCCCCCGAGGACCGGGCCTTGACCAGCGACCGCGTCGAAAGCCTGATGGGCCGCAAGCCGGAGTTGCGCTTCCGCTTCATTCAGGATCATGCCCGCTCGGCCGAACTGCTCGACGTCTGATGGCTTCTCTCGAGCACCCTCATGCAACGCCGCTGGACAAGCTGGGAGGGCTGGCCCTTCTGATCGGTGGCATCTCGTCCTTCCAGGTCGGAGCGGCTTTGGCCAAGAGCCTTTTTCCGCTCTTTGGGGCAGAGGGCATGGTGGGGCTGCGCGTCTGTCTCGCCGCCGTCATCCTGCTTGCTGTGATGCGTCCAGGCCCTTCAGTGCTCAAACCGGGCATGTGGAAGCTGCTCCTGCCTTATGGCGCCTCGATGGCCGTCATGAATTTCGCCTTCTATATCGCGCTCGTTCGCCTGCCCCTCGGGCTTGTGGTCGCTTTCGAATTCATGGGACCGCTCTCCCTCGCCTTGATCGGGTCACGCCGACTGCTCGATCTCGTCTGGGCGGGCATGGTGGTATCCGGTCTGTATCTGCTGCTGCGTCCCGACCATATCGAGGGGCATCTCGACCCGATCGGCGTCATCGCGGCGCTGATCAGTGCTGTGGGATGGGTGATCTATATCCTGACCGGTACTCGTATCGGGCGGGTGATGCCTGCTGCCCAGGCCACAACGCTGGGCATGACAACGGCCGGCATCCTGCTTCTCCCCTGGCTGATACCCGCCCTTACGCCGGCCGTAACCCACCCCCATCAGGGGATACAGGCTGTGGGCGTCGCCATCCTGTCATCGGCGGTGCCCTATATTCTGGACATGATGGCCATGAGGCGGCTCGGGCCGCGTGATCTGGGTATCCTGCTCAGCCTCGAGCCTGTTCTCGGCTCGATTTCGGGACTGCTTCTGCTGGGAGAAACACTTTCGGTCGCACGCTGGATGGGAGTGCTCTGCATTGCCGGAGCCTCTGCCGGGAACGTGCTCACCTCGCGCAAGCCGCCCCCGGACGGCGAGACCGTTCCCCCAACCTAGACCCTGTATGGCGTCGTGTTAACGCGCTTGTCATGCAACATGCCGTGCCGGGCTCCGTTCTCTTCCCAAACCGTCTCATCAAGAGACGCCTTAAAAGGAGAACATCCATGCGCCGCCTGATGATTGCCGGATCTGCCCTTCTGACCGTTGCCGGGGCACCGGCCTTTGCCGCCCCTTCGGCGGACGCCTCCATGGCGGCTGACCAGGCTCATGCAGATCGCGATTTCGCCCGTCTGTCCAAGGATGGACAGAAAGCTCTGGCCAATATCATTCTGGCCCAGCAGGCTCTCGCCTCGAACCAGAATGGACAGGCTCAAAGCCTGATCAATGAGGCGGAAGCCCGCCTCGAAAAGGCTGCCAAGGACAATCGCGCCTTCATCAAGGCCGAAGACGCGATGCAGCCCGTCCCGAGCCATGGTGCGCCCAAGCGTCTGGCGGTCAGCGGCGTGCCGCTGCACTGGCTGCCGGTTGGGGGTGAATACGCCGTGACCGATACACTGGCCCCGGCCCAGCAGACGGCTCTGGCCAATGCCAATCAACATATGAAGACGGGTGAGACCAAGCTGGTCAACCAGGACCTGCAGGTTGTAGGCACGAAGGTTCAGTATGTGGTGGCCCTCGCGCCACTGGAGATGATTTCCGGTGACGTTCATCGCGCCTCGGTCTTCATGGATGGCGGCGATACGAAATCGGCAGGCGACGCCCTGCAAAACGCGGTCGATTCGATCCTCTTCGTCTCTGGCGATGTCGTTGCCGTAACCCACCCAACGACCGCCAAGCGCCACAAGATGGCGAACAGCCCTTCCTGAACGGTTGACCTTCCCCGGCTCGGCGCGCTCCTTGCCGGGTGAAAGTTTCAGGGCCGTCTATTCTCGGCGTTAACGGATGCGCCCGAAGAGTTTCTCGAGCTCATCCCGCCCAAGACGTAGCCAGGTCGGCCGCCCATGCGAGCAGGTGTTGGCTCTCGGCGTCTGCTCCATCTGCCGCAACAGAGCGGACATCTCATCCTGCTGCAGACGACGTCCGGCGCGGATGCTACCATGGCAGGCCATACGGGCGATAACAGCATCGATCCGCCGTTCCAGTGCCGCGCTGTCACCCGGCACGAGATCCGGATCAGCTGTCAGCTCCTCCGAGAGATCGCGCAAAAGCGAAACGCCGTCTCCCCCCTGAAGGAGGACGGGCATGGTGCGCAGAAGAACGCTCCCCCCACCGAAAGACTCGATTTCGAGCCCGAGCGCCTCCAATGCGGTCTTCCACTCGAGCAAACGTCCTGCCTGGCCGGGAGGCAGGTCGATCACTTCAGGTAAAAGCAGGCGCTGTGCCTTGAGAGAGCCGCTCGTATATTGCGCGAGCAGTTTCTCATGCGTCAGCCGCTCATGCGCTGCATGCTGGTCGACCAGAATCAGATCGCCATCCTGCCCGACGGACAGGATATACGTATCGAATACCTGCGCGACGGGTGCCCCCAGCGGAAAAGAAGCGCGCTGGATCGGGTCAGGCTCCATCAAGGGGCGAGTTGCTGGCGCGAAGCCTCCAAGCCCCTCTGCAAATCCCTGTATGTCGCTTCCGGGGCTCAGTGCGACAGGGGCACCCGAACCCGCCATAGCCGAGTGCGCGGCGATAAATCCGGATGTAAGACTCACGGGGTCCGGGGGCGGATAGTGGATGGCCTGTCTGGCGGGCGCAGCAAAACGCATCCTGACTCCGGCTTCGCCCGCGCCATGCCCCAGAGCACGCTGCATGGCGCCGATCATAAGCCCTCTGACATCAGCTTCCTCGGCAAAGCGCAGTTCAGTCTTGGACGGGTGGACATTCACATCCACCCTGTCATGGGGAAGGCGCAGATGCAGGGCGAGCACGGGGTGACGCCCCGGTTCGATAACCGGACGATAGGCCACACGTATGGCCGTGCGCATGAGTGGATCGGCCACGGGGCGGTTATTCACCACCAGGAACTGCGACGCCGCCGTGGAGCGCGTGGCTGCCGGGCCGCAGATGAAACCGCTCAGGTGAAGCCCGTTGCGCGTCTCGTCAAGCGCGATTAGGGACTCGCTTTCGCCCAGAACGGCCTGGACACGGTCGATGACGCTCTGAACCGGGAAATCGAAGACAGGGCGTTCGTCCAGCGTGAAACGCATGGCGCAATGCGGGGCAGAAAGCGCAAGACGGCGCATCACGCCCTCAGCGTGGCTGCCTTCGACACGCGCACTTTTGAGGAATTTGCGCCGGGCGGGTGTCGCGAAGAAGAGATCCTCGACCACGACCCGTGTTCCGGGCGCCCCGGCGGCCGGACTAGGGGGTGTCAGGGCACCGCCCTCAAGACGCAGCGTCCAGGCTGTATCGGCATCATGCTGCCGCGATGTGAGCGTGAGACGCGCCGTGGCGCCGATGGAGGGTAGAGCCTCACCCCGAAAACCCAGCGTGACGATATGGGTCAGTGTTTCATCGCTGAGTTTGGAGGTGCAATGGCGTTCGACAGCCATCACGAGATCATCGGGCGACATGCCGCAGCCGTTGTCGCTCACCTCGATTCTGTCGCAGCCCCCGTTGAGCAATGATACCTCGATGCGGGTCGCCCCGGCATCGAGGGCGTTTTCGACAATTTCCTTGAGGGCGGCGGCGGGCCGTTCGACGACTTCACCGGCCGCGATCAGATCGATAACGTGGTTGGAAAGACGGCGAAGTCGGGGCTGGAGCAAAGGACGTTCAGAGGGGGGCATGTTCAGGCATCAGATGACGCCCTTCAGAAGACGCCGAGGAAAGAGCTTTTGGACTTCTTGGTCGGGGTGGCACCGGTCGAGGGGCTCTGTCCAAGGGCTGAGGCGCGCTGTATCCGACGGTTTTCGGCTTCGCTATCAACAACGCTCCCTGCATTGCCGCCACGCCAGAACATCAGCTCATCAGTCAGTCCTGCGCCTGCGGCACCGAGCTCGGCGTTATTGGGGGCCTTCGAAGCCTGATCGACCGCCCCGATCAGAGCCTGCTGTCCGGCGCTGGCGCTGCCCGAGGTGGAATGCAGAGCCGCGTTGGGGGAGAGCGTCTCGAGCGCCTGGGTGCGGGGATTTTCATCCGCTGTGTGGTCACCCTGACCCGGCAGGCTCAGCTGCTCGGAAGGCGGCATGGACAGTGGCGCGCGCGTCGTCACCGTATATTCGTCCGGCATCGACCGTTCGAGGCCGAAAGCCCGCGAGACGTCAGAGCCGGAGCAAGCCGGGAGGAGCGCAGTCAGGCCGAGAACCGGCAGGACGCGAAGGACGGACGGGAGGGAGAGCTGAGCCATATCGGACCCGATCCTAATGGAGCGTTTCGGCATCGACAAGAGATCAATGCTCGTGCGGTGCGGGGCCATGGCCCGGGACGGTGGTGGCACCCGTTTCGGCGCGCGTGCGGGAGGCTGCATCACGACGATCCGACCAGATCGAGTCGATCACCCAAGCGATGACGCCGCAGACGATTGCTGAGTCTGCGACGTTGAAGACATACCAGCTCCAGCCGAAGGCATGCGCGTGGATGAAGTCGACCACCGCCCCGAAACGGATGCGATCGATCACATTGCCAACGGCGCCGCCCGCGATGGCGGCGGAGGCAATCGCCACGACCATGCGCGGCGTGCGCAGGGTCTGCCACAGCAGGGCAAGTACCGCGATCAAGGCGACGGTGCAAAACAGAAGAGGGCCCTTTGACCCCACGCCCCCGAGCATGCCGAAGGTCACCGCATGGTTCCAGACCATCGTGAAATTCAGCCCAGGCATGATGGCCACGCTGCCCCGGTCAGGCAGGTGATACACAGCGAGAATCCACCATTTGCTGATCTGATCGGCCAGGAGCACGATCAGAAAGGCGGCCAGCCCGGCGACGAGCGTCGCCGGTCGACCGAAGCTGACGGTGAGCTTGGCGCCCTTCACATCGACACCACATCGCTGCAACGCAGGCACAGCCCCGGATGGGCAGTCTGGCTGCCGACCTCAGGCAGAACGCGCCAGCAGCGCAGGCATTTGTTGCCATCGGCCTCGGCCACACTCGGGCCAGGATGCGCGCCGACAATACCTTCATGCTCCGTGGTCGCCACGTCATCGATATAGAGCGATGGTACATTGGTCAGAAGCTGGATATCGGCCTGCGAGACGATGGCGAGCTCCGCCCAGTCCACATCCCCGAATACGGCCTGCTCCTGTTCCGTCAGCGGCAGGCTGAGGCGCGCCTCGAGCGATGAGCCGATGACCCCGCCGCGGCGCGCGCCTTCGAGTTCGGTCGTGATCACGCGGCGCAGGGCGCGGAGGCGGTTCCAGCGCTCGCCCAGTGCCGCGTCGTTCCAGGTCGGATCAGGCTCGAGAAAGCTCTGGAGATGAACTGAGCTGTCCTCGCCGAAGCGGGACGTCCAGGCCTCTTCCGCCGTGAAGACCAGCACCGGTGCGAGCCAGGTGGCGAGCGCGCGATGCAGGATATCGAGCACGGTACGCGCCGCGCGACGCCGCTGCGAGGAAGGCGCATCACAATAAAGCGCATCCTTGCGAACGTCGAAATAGAACGCCGAGAGATCGGTCGTGCAGAACCCGTGCAGCATGGGATAGACGCCGACCCATTGATGGGTATGCACGGCCTGTTTGATCTGGCCACCCAGCTCGGTCAGGCGATGCAGGATATAGCGTTCGAGTTCCGGAAGCTGATCGAACGGCACCGCCTCTTCGGGGGTGTACCCATCGAGCGCGCCCAGCAGCCAGCGCAGCGTGTTACGCAGACGGCGGTAGAGTTCGCCCTGCTGCTTGAGAATCTCGTTGCCGATACGCAGATCTTCGTTGCTGTCGGAATTGACGACCCAGAGACGCAGGATATCGGCGCCCAGCTTGTCGGTCACTTCCTTGGGCGCAATCACATTGCCCAACGACTTGGACATTTTGCGCCCTTGCTCATCGAGCACGAAACCATTGGTCACAATGGCCTTCATGGGCGCAATGCCGCGCGTACCGACGCTTTCGAGCAGGGAAGACTGGAACCAGCCACGATGCTGGTCGGACCCTTCAAGATAGAGATCTGCCGGGAAGTTCAACCCCTCTTCGCCCAGAACGAAGCTGTGCGTCGAGCCACTCTCGAACCAGACATCGACGATATCGAATACCTGCTCATACTGCGCGGGGTCACGCCCCTCACCCAGGAACAAGGCCGGGTCGGCGCTGTACCAGATATCGGCGCCATGCTCGGCCATCGCATCGACGACGCGCTGCATGACTTCGGTATCGCGCAAAACCTCGCCCGTGCTCTTCTCGACGAAGACGGCAATCGGCACGCCCCAAGCGCGCTGGCGGCTGATGCACCAATCGGGACGCTGCTCGATCATGGAAGTCAGGCGATTGCGCGCAGCCTCCGGCACGAAGGTGACATCCGCAAGCGCGTCAAGCGCCTTGTGACGAAGGGCCTGGTCACCATCCATGCGGATGAACCATTGCGGGGTAGCACGAAAGATGATCGGCTTACGCGAACGCCAGGAATGTGGATAGGAATGCACGATGCTCGACCGCGCCACGAGCCCGGCCGCCGCATCGCCATTGGCCGCCCAGCGCTGCGCGGCCTCGGTGAGGGCCGCACAGACCGGATCGGCCGCCTTGAACACATGGATACCGGCAAAATGCGGCACCCAGGGAGCATAGGTCCCGTCATCCTGCACGAGCTCAGGCACTTCGATGCCATATTGGCGTGTGAGCAGGAAGTCGTCCTGGCCATGGGCCGGTGCCATATGCACGAGACCCGTACCGGCATCGGTGGTCACGAAATCGCCGGGAAGCATAGGGACGTCGAACTCATAGCCGCAGCCACGCAGGGGATGGGCGCAGATCGTACCCTCAAGCGCCTCTCCGGGCAGGGTGTAGAGAATATGATGGTCCTGGATGCCTGCCTGCTTGCAGAAATCCGCGACGCGCTCCTCTGCCACCAGGAAGCGCGATCCCGGCGCCACGAGGGAGGCTTCTTCCATCACATCGGCACGCAGCACGACATAGGCGATCTCGGGCCCGTACGCGATGGCGCGGTTCGCCGGAATGGTCCAGGAGGTAGTCGTCCAGATCACGGCTGAAGCCCCCTGAAGCGCCTGGCCTGGGGTCGGATCCGCCTCGATCGGGAAAGCCACGTGAACCGTGGTGGAAGTGATGTCGTGATACTCGATCTCGGCCTCGGCGAGAGCCGTCTTCTCGACCGGGCTCCACATCACCGGGCGTAGGCCGCGATAGAGACCACCATTGAGCAGGAATTTGCCGATCTCGCGGACGATCGCGGATTCCGACGAGAAATCCATGGTGGCGTATCGGTTCTTCCACTCGCCCTGGATGCCAAGCCTCTTGAATTCCTCGGCCTGGATGTCGAGCCAGCGACGCGCATAGTCGCGGCACTCTGCGCGAAACTGCAGGACCGGAACGTCGTCCTTGTTCTTGCCCGCCTTGCGATATTCTTCCTCGACGCGCCATTCGATCGGCAGGCCGTGACAATCCCAGCCGGGCACATAACGCACACGCGCGCCATTCATGCGCTGGGCGCGATTGACCACGTCCTTGTTGATCTTGTTGAGCGCGTGACCGATATGCAGATGGCCATTGGCGTAGGGCGGGCCGTCATGCAGGGTAAAGACAGGCTTGCCCTGCCCTGCCTCTATAATCTTCTCATCAAGTCCCATCGACTCCCAGCGCGCCAGGATTTCCGGCTCGCGCGTGGGCAGATTGCCGCGCATCGGAAAGCTGGTGCGGGGCAGAAAGACCGTGTCGCGATAACGGTCCTGAGGATCGGGGCTTTTGGAATCAGGCATCTTCGATCATTCGACGGAGTCAGGGAACCGGGAGTTATGCGAAGATGCGGGGCAAAGGGTCAAGAGCGCAGGGTTGGCAAGGACTCACAATTGGGTCGCTTCGGCCCGTCAAATTGTGCTGAAAACCGGCCGCCGACGCTGGTGGCGTCATGCCGCCTC
Source organism: Asaia sp. W19 (assembly GCF_003994335.1). Classification (GTDB taxonomy): domain Bacteria; phylum Pseudomonadota; class Alphaproteobacteria; order Acetobacterales; family Acetobacteraceae; genus Asaia. The sequence continues at coordinate 100,447 of NZ_PNQZ01000005.1, read as the reverse complement.
GCCCTCGCCCTCGCAGGGGCAGCGAGGGCGAATGACCCGAGCGAGATGCCCACCGGGATAATGGCAGGTGCTTGGATCAAGCTTTCTGCCATCTACACGCTTTATTCATTCATTGACGGTGCCTACTCCCATGCATCATCGCAATAATAACTCAATACGGACTCATGGAATGAAAATAGTCGTGGCTGCCGCCCTGCTTCTGCTTCCAGGCGGCCCAGTCAATGCCGACGCACAAACCAGCCTGACACCTCCTCAGATGTCGATCCGGGTGCTGGACCGGTTCGTCACACTGATGAATGAGAAGACGCCGCTCAGGGATAACGAAATGGTGACGATCCTCTCGCTACGACGTGAAGGACGCAAGATCGTCGAGACGATTGCCCTCACCCATGTGGCAGACGAGGCGATCTTCAATTTTTCCGAAACTGAGCTCAAGCGCATGATTACGAATGCCGATACTGAGCGCTATTGCTCAACCAACATGAAATTTCTGATGGAAGGTAACGTCACAGTCGAATTCATCTACATGTTGCGCGGGAGGGAGTTCTTCAGAACAACGCGTAGCCCGGCATTCTGCACGGTGGTGAACTGAGGACAAAGACTGCTTCCGACCGTACTTGCCCCTATATACCAAGCTCAGCGCAGACCCTTACGGGACGAAAAAGTAGAGGGGGCGTAGACGCTTTCAAACGTCTCATCGATCTGACAGCCCAGTGACGTAAGATCGCGGCGCAGGAACTCCTTGAGTCGCACGAGCCGGGAAACGCTTTCCTTCCTGCGGGATTCCTTTTGGGCGATGTGCTGTTCCATCGCTTGCATCTGGTACATTTGCATCGCGCCGAACATGACAGACTCCCACCCCTCATTAACCGTGAGTAATCTTTAACATTTTTCGATGTTAAGTGAAACATGTAAAACTTCACAAAACAGGCAAGTTCGTATCAGTCCTCTGGAGACTGAATGACCAGCCCCTTAGGGGGCCGATCACGCCAGGCCCTCATGCGGGTCGCCAAAGTGCCAACATGAATCTCGAGTTTATGCCCATCGGGGTCGAGGAAATAGAGCGAGTCGCCTTCGCTCCTGTTTTCCTTCCAGCGCGCCACCTTTCCGCTCAGCCTGGCACAAAGTACCGTAAAACCATCCTGCTCGACGCTGAAGGCAAGATGAGAATCGTCCGAACCGTCCGGCAGAATTGCCTCCGAACGCACCTCAAGACACAGCCAGAGGGCCCCTGCCTCTAGATACGCCCCCTTGCCCCATCGAGCCCGCAGGACGCAGCCCAAAAGATCGCGATAAAAGCGGATGGAACGCTCAAGATCACCTACGCAGAGCGTCACGTGATTTATGCCCGATATCAGAGGCGTGTCAGACAACGGGCATTTCCGACACCCGCAGGATCAGGAAAGGGTTGAGAGAACGATGCGAGCGCTGGCGGCGTCTTCGGCAATCTGGGCCTTGAGCGCATCAAGCCCTTCGAAACGTCGCTCCTCGCGCAGAAGCTTGTGCAGGCTGACCTCCAGTGTCTGGCCGTAGAGATCCTCGCTCACATCGAAGATATGTACCTCGAGGCGGCTCTCCTGCCCGTCATTGATGGTCGGGCGTCGGCCAATATTTGCAACGCCGCGGGTCACGCGCCCATCGGGATGGCGTATCGTCACGGCATAGACACCGCGTGCAGGCTCGATATGCCGCCCAAGGGGGATGTTGGCCGTAGGAAAGCCGAGCAGACGACCACGCTTGTCGCCATGGGCGACACCCCCGGCGATAAACCAGGGGCGACCGAGTTCTTCCGCAGCGCGCTCGGGATAGCCCTCCTGCAACAGGCGCCGGATACGCGAGGAAGAAAAAGGGCCGCCAATATCGGTCAATGGAGGGACGATGGTCAGGCCGATCCCGAGCGTCTCGAGCTTGTGTCCCAGATAGGCAATGCTGCCTGCACGTCGATGCCCGAAGGCAAAATCCGGACCACAGGCGACATGTTTCACACCGAGCGCCCGGTCGAGCACAGATTCAACGAAAGCGTCGGGGCTGAGATGGCTGAAATCCGCATCGAAGCGGAGCTGGAAGACACGCTGCGCGCCCTGCTCTTGCAGGATACGCGCCCGGATTTCGGGCAGCATGAGGCGTAACGGTGGATCCTGCGGTCGGAAGAACTCGCGAGGATGGGGCTCGAATGTCACTGCGCCAAGCGGCAGCTCGGGGCGGGCCGTATGGAGCGAGCGCAGCAAATGCCGATGCCCGAGATGCACCCCATCGAAATTGCCGAGGGCGACGGCGGCGCCGCGCGCCTCAGGCGGGATCGCCGTCCAGTCCTCGTACAGGGTCATGAGACGGGCAGTGCAAAATACTGGCTGACCTCAGCGAAATCAGAAGCCTGCCGCGCTCCATGATGCGGGGTCGTGCCATCTTCCTTGCGGACCAGCTGGCAGGTCTTGAGCCCGGCTTCGGCGGCGGCATCGAGTTCTGCTCCGATATCGGACAGGAACAGGATTTCAGCCGGGGTCACACCCGCGCGCTGGGCGATCTCGCGGTAACTCTCCGCGATCTTCTTTCCCCCGATGTCCAGATCGTAGAACGCCTCGAACAACCCCGTCAGATCGCCCGCATCGGAGTAGCCGTATAGCAGGCGCTGCGCGCTGGCCGACCCAGAGGAATAAACCGCCAGACGCAGGCCTGCCTGATGCCAGGCTTTCAGCGCAGGCGGCACATCTGGATAGAGACGTGCCTTGAGCTCACCGGACTCGAAACCCGTTTTCCAGGCGAGGCCCTGGAGGGATTTCAGGGGGGCTACCTTCTCGTCCCGGATGGTCCAGTCATGAAGCTGGGCAACCGGATCGCAGCCGGGATTGGCGGCATCGATATCAGCCAGCGCCACCCTGACCAGCGGATTACCGGCCTGCTGACGCAGCAGCTCCGGCATGACCCTGTCGGAATAGGGAAAAAGCACATCCTTCACGAAGGAGATCGGCAGGGTTGTGCCTTCGATATCAAGAAGGATCAGGCGGATGGTGCTCATGCAGCAATGTCCGGAATGGTCACGGGAAAGCGGCGGGCAATCTCGTCACCTGTGTATTCAGCGATCCAACCCGTCGTGTCGGTGAAGACGCGAAGCGCCACCACATCGGGATTGAGTCCGGCATCGAACCAGTGCGGGGTGCCTTCAGGCACCGAGATCAGGTCGCCCTGCACGCAAAGCACCGAATACACCTTGTCGCCCACATGCAGGACGAACGCGCCCTGACCGTGCACGAAGAACCGCACCTCATCTTCACTATGCGTGTGCTCGGAGAGATATTTTTCCCGCATCGCAGCGATCTGGGGCGTGTTGCGGTCAAAGCGGACCACATCGGCGCTACCCGCACCGGTTTCCCCCATCAGCCCGTCCAGATACGGGCGGTAAGCCTCCAGGATCTGCTCCGGCGGGGCATCCTTGGCCGGAGTGACGGGGGCCCGCCAACGCTCGAAACGGACATTCAGAGGGCGCAGGGTCTCGGCAATCTCGCGCGGGTTTTCCGTGTCGAGCAGCACGGTTTCCGGCGCGTCATCGCGATAGATCGTCAGTCGGCTCATGATTTCCGCCTTTCGAGTTCGCAGGCCAGCAGGAACTCCAGCCCTTCGAGACGGGCGAGGGCCATTTTCATGTCCCGCCCCCAGACATAAACACCATGCCCACGGATGATGTATCCGGCGGGCATTGCCCCGAGACGCGGAGCAACCACCGTAGCGAGACGGGCGATATCCTGATCATTGTCGAACACAGGCACGTCGATCGCCGTATCATGGGTCGATTGCCCTTCGAACACCTTGAGCAGCTCGTACCCAGCCAGGGTCAGCGACGATCCGGCAAGCGCCATGGACAGCACGGTGGCGGCCACGGAATGACCGTGCAATACAGCCCCGATCGATGGATCAGCGGCATAAAGCTGCGTATGCAGAAGCGTCTCTGCGCTGGATTTCTGCATAGGATTGATCGGACGTCCCGCGGGATCGATCTCGATCACGTCCGGCACGGTCAGAAAGCCCTTGTGCCCGCCTGAGCGGGTGATGGCGATCCGGCCATCTTCCAATCGCCGGCTGAGATTGCCAGCCGTCGCCGGCACCCAGCCACGCTGGTCCATACGCTCCCCGGCCTGGATGACGTCCTGCACCGCCTCTGACCAGAGACGATCCGAAAACTGGGTCATGACAAGCTCAGTGATTGACGTTGTTCACATTGCCGCTCGAAACGGGAGATGTGTAATGAGGCTGCTGCACCCCGCTCTGAGGCGGCGGCGAAATCTGTCCGTTTCGCTGGGTATGGGCCTGGTTCGGCTCCATGGACTCATCCTCGGCCATGTTCTTCTTGAAGGATTTGATCCCCTTCGCGAAGTCACCCATCAGGCCGCTGATCTTGCTGCCACCGCCAAACAGGATGAGCACAACGGCGAGCACTATCAGCCAGTGCAGGGGACTCATGCTACCCATAATCTCTCTCCTTGTGCGACGGGGTCGTCTCGCCGTCTTGTCTCTTGCTTCTCACATGGCGTGATCAGGCGTCTCTTGCAAGCGGGCAATATCATCAAGGTCGCGCGGTACGATAAAGCCATAGGTCGGATAAGCGCGTGACCCCAGATTTTTGATGGGGGCCCAATAGACCCTCACCAGTGACCAGTCATTATCGCGGGAGACATCGATGACGGGTACGGAGCGATCGATACGCCCTGGCTCCCAATTGGCATGTTCAACAAGGATCTTACGCGAGGATACCGTGCTGCGCACCACCGATACATGACCCGAAGGCAGCCGTCCGGTGGAGCGAAACACGAGGATTTCACCCTGCGCCGGGGTCTGGGTGCGTCTGTATTTACCCGATGCTCCCCGCCACCATGAGGCAGCGGCACCGTAGAGCGCGACGCCCGTCTTGGCACGGGCATAAGGGGCGCATTGCAGGGGGCCATTGAAACTCGCACGGCTGTACTCTCTCGGACCACCGCCGCAGGCCGCGAGACTGAGACAAAAGCCAAATCCAAGAGCCATTTTCTTCATGACGATTTCAGCGCCATGACGCGATCCTCCGCTTCTGACAGATCAAGGGAGAGCGCTTGCTCGGCCACCTCACGACCAAAGCCCGCGCGGGCGAACACAGCGAGAGCCCGCTGGTGTTGTTCCGGGCCCGATGCTTCATCCGCATCCTCACGACGGAACGGGCCCAGACGGCGCTTGCGTGCCAGGATGAGCGCGGCACCCAGTTCGTGCTCTCTGGCACTCTCGTCATGCCGGTGACCCAACGCCTCCTCCATCGCTTCGCCAAGCGTTTCAGCATCGATTCCCTTCTGGGCAAGGCTGGCAGCGACGGCACGGCGGGACCGACCGGTACGCGTCAGAGTTTTCGAGCGCGATCGCGCAAAAGCTGCGTCATCCAGCGCACCTATTCGCCGCATATCGCCCACAATGGCGTCGATCATGGCGCGGCTGGCCACGCGCTGCGCCTCGATCCGCTCGCTCTCTCCACCCTGGCTGGCATATCTACGCGCCCAGCGCATCACGGCACGGTCAAGGATCTGGGTCAGGCCTTGTTCGGTCGCGGCAAAGCGCGCCAGATGACGCAGGGCCGCCTCGCGCAGTGTTTCCGCAGTTGGCGGAGGGAGCTGATCCGGAATCGCTGACATAGAGACACTGTGCCATAACTTCATGGCAGTAACATGGTGAAAACCGGTCGGAGACCCCTCATGCCCCGCTCATCGCTCGATCGCGCGCTGGCCGCCCTCCCCTCTTCCTATCCCGGACCGGGAGGGGCGGCTGCGGTCATCCGCAATGGCGAGGTCATCGGATGCCATAGCTGGGGCTTTGCCAATGCCGAAACGCGTCTGGCCTTCACGCCTCGTACGCAGTTCCGCCTGTGCTCGATCACCAAGCAATTCACCTGTGCCCTGCTCGATGCCTGGCCGGACAAGGCGGCACTTGATGCCTATGTGGCATCGAGCCTCCCCAATCTGCAGGAGCCTCCGCCGGGTGTCATGGATCTCGCGCATAACCAGTCCGGCCTGCGCGATTACTGGGCCGTAGCCATGCTGCACGGTGCGCCCACCGAATCGGTTTTTGGCAGCACCGAGGCAAAACGGGTGATCTCAGGCACGCGCAGCCTGCATTTCAGGCCAGGTACGGCCTATTCCTATGTCAACCAGAATTTCTATCTGATCTCCGAAGCGCTGGAAGCCTGTTCGGGGCGCAGCTTTTCCGAATTGCTTCAAACGCAGATTTTCGACCCTTGCGGTATGAAAACGGCATTCCTCGCGGCTAACACCCAATCAATGCCCGATGGGACCCGAGGCTACGAGGGCAGCGAGGCCACGGGGTATCGCGCCGCCAACAATAATATCCTGTGGACCGGGGATGCAGGGCTTGGGGCGAGTCTGGACGATATGATCGCCTGGGAAAAGGCAATTGACGCGCAGCGCGACGACCCAGAGGGCTTCTATAACCGGCTCTCCCGCCCTGTTCACTTTCGCGATGGCCGATTGGCCCGCTACGGATCTGGATTGCAGCGCGGCAAGCTTTTTGGTCGGGCCATGACAGGGCATGGGGGCGCCCTGCGCGGCTGGCGCAGTCACCGGCTCCATCTGGCCGAAGAGCGGCTCTCCGTAGTGGTGCTCTTCAATCATATGTCGGAGGCGCATTCCGCCGCTGCCGAGCTTGCCGCTGCAGCCCTGGAGATCACCCGAACTGCGCAGGAGAGCATGCCGGGCTCAACCGCGTTCATCGGTCACTATCTCGAGCCCGAAACAGGGCTCTCCGCCTCGATCACCCCGACGGTTTCGAACGCGCGGCTTTCGCTGCGCTATGCCTATCCGCCCGAAATTCTTGATGACTGGACTCAGGACAAGGCCGGTCGCGATGCAACAACATTGACCCTGGATGATCAAGGGCTGGTCATGTCCCGCCCGCAGGAAAACCGAGAAACACGCCTGATACCCATCCCGGAGATGCAGCGCTTTCAGGATCTGGCCGGACGCTATGAATGCGAGGAACTCGATAGCATCCTGACAATTGCCGGAAGCGAAGAGGCCTTCTATGGCGCTTTCTCCGGCATGCTCGGCCAGGGACGCATGGAGCGCCTGCAGAAACTCGGCAACGACGTCTGGCTCGTGCCCTGCCTGCGAGCACTCGACCACTCGCCGCCCGGGTATTGGACCCTGGCGTTTCAGCGTGACGCACAGCACAAGCTGACCGGCCTGCGCGCAGGATGCTGGCTTGCCCGCGATCTGCTCTACAGGCGCATCTGAGCCGGGATTTGACGTCGGGGGGGGAATAACCCCATCATAAGCACGCAGCAGCCTGTGCCCTGCCCTGAGTTCTCAGGTGCGGGGCTCTTGCCGTTGCGTCTTTTCCCTTCCATTCCAACCGGGCTTTCTGATCGCCATGATTTCCGCTCTGATGCCAACATTCAAACGAGTCGACCTTGCTTTCGAGCATGGTCAGGGCGCTTGCTTGTACACGGCTGACGGACGACGATTCCTGGATTTCGGGGCGGGCATTGCCGTCTCGTCGCTGGGGCATGGCCATGAGGGTCTGGTCAAGGCGATTGCCGAGCAGGCCGCGCGCGTCATGCACGTGTCCAACCTGTATCGCATTCCGCAGGCCGAGAAACTGGCGGACAGGCTGGTCGCCCATTCCTTCGCGGACAGTGTGTTCTTCTGCAACTCCGGTGCAGAGGCCAATGAGGGCATGGTCAAGATGATCCGCAAGACGCAGGCGGGTCGTGGCCATCCCGAGCGTACACGGGTCATCTGTTGTACGGGGGCCTTTCACGGGCGTACGCTGGCCATGATCGCGGCAACGGGCAATCCGGCCTATCTTGAAGGCTTCGGCGCGCCGGTTGAAGGCTTTGACCATGTGCCGTTTAATAACATGAACGCCCTGCGCGCCGCCATTACCCCCCAGACGGCAGGCATCATGCTCGAACCGATCCAGGGCGAGACGGGCATCAAACAGGCCGACCCTCAATTCATGACCGGGCTGCGCCAGGTCTGTGACGAATTTGGCCTGATTCTTGCGCTCGACGAAGTTCAGACCGGAATGGGGCGCACGGGTCAGCTCTTCGCGCATGAGGCTTATGGCGTCGCGCCGGACGTGATCTCCGTCGCCAAGGGCATCGCGGGCGGTTTCCCGATGGGGGCGATCCTCGCCAATGAGGAAGTAGCTGCCTCCATGGGAGCAGGCTCCCACGGCACCACTTTCGGGGGCAACCCTCTCGCCTGTGCGGCAGCGAATGCCGTGCTCGACGTGATTCTTGCCGAAGGCTTCCTCGATCAGATCGCGATAACGGGAGAGACCTTGGGCGAGGGGCTCAAGAGCCTCGTGCGCAAACATCCCACCGTTTTCGAGCTCGCCCGTGGACGTGGCCTGATGTGGGGGCTGAAATGCCGCTTGCCTGTTGCACAGGTTCAGGCTCAGGCCATGGAAGAGGGTCTCCTGACCGTCACCGCAGGTGAGAACGTGCTGCGCCTGCTGCCGCCGCTGATCGTGAGCAGGGAAGAATGCCAGGAAGCCTGTGCGATCCTCTCGCGGGCCGCCACCATCCTTGAAGCCGCTGAAAACAACAAGACAAACCCGGTGGAGAGCCAGGCATGAGCACACAGGCAGACGCTTCGGCTATTCGTCACTTTCTCGATCTGCGCGATCTCGACGCAGCGACGCTGCGCGACATTCTCGATGTGGGCCGTGCGGTTAAGGCGATGCAGGACAAGCGCCGCAAGCCCATGCATCCTGCCCATCCGCTCGCCGGACGCACTCTGGGGCTGATGCTCTCCAAACCCTCCACACGCACCCGCCTCTCCTTCGAGGTCGGCATGCGCCAGCTGGGTGGCGATGTGTCGGTGCTGTCACCTGCAGACATGCAGATTGGCCGTGGCGAGAGCCTGGCGGACACCGCGCGTGTCTTGTCGCGGTTCCTCGATGTGCTGGTCGTGCGTACGGGCGAGACCGCCATGCTGACTGAACTCGTCCGCTGGAGTTCGATTCCCGTCGTGAATGGCCTGACACCGGATTCCCATCCCGTGCAGATCCTCGCCGATATCATGACCTATGAGGAGCATCGTGGCCCGGTGGGCGGTTCGCACTGGGCCTGGGTTGGGGATGGCAATAATGTTGCCGTATCGTTGATCGAGGGCGCTGTACGCTTCGGATTTTCCCTGACGCTGGCGACGCCGGAAAGCATGAAACCCCGTCAGGAGATCCTGGACTGGGCGCATGCCGAAGGTGGCAAGATCCGGCTGGTCCATGACCCTGTCGAGGCGGTGCAGGGCGCTAACTGCATTGTGACGGATACCTGGACGAGCATGTCCGATCAGGAATCCTCAGCACGGCTGACCACGTTGAGCCCATATCAGGTCAACACGGCCCTGATGCAGAAAGCCTCCCCCAATGCCCTGTTCATGCATTGTCTGCCTGCCCATATCGGTGAGGAAGTGACGGAGGAGGTGTTCGAAAGCTCGGCCTCCGTCGTATTTGACGAGGCCGAAAATCGCCTCCACGCTCAAAAGGGTCTGCTCCTCTGGGTGCTGGGCGGTGAGAACTGGCGTTCCTACGGTAAGCCCGTCTGAACGGCATCGGCGCGTCCAACCGTCCGACACCTTGAGAAGCAACCGACGAAGCACCAATGATCGAGACACCTGCCTTTCTGGATACACACCGCCCCGAAACCGTGCCTGATCTGGTGATCTCGCATGGAATAACGCCTTTCCATCTGGCGCGGCGACCGGTCCGCGGACGTCTCGTTCGTCTGGGCAAACTCGCGGATATCATGGTGTCGCGCCATGATATCCCCGATTGCGGGCGTCAGCTTGCCGGAGAGGCGCTGTCTCTCGTCGCGGGACTGAGTGCCGGGCTGAAGTTCAAAGGGTCCTTTTCCCTGCAAATCAAGGGGGACGGCCCGATTTCCATGCTGGTGGCAGATTGCACGGATGCGGGCGAATTGCGCTTTTATCTGCGCGCGCCCGAGAACATCGATCCTGCGCCGGCCAAGGCCCTTCTGGGAGAAGGGTATTTTGCCTTCACCATCGATCAGGGCGCGCATACGGAACGCCATCAGGGTATCGTCGCGCTTGAGGGGGAAACCCTTGCCGATATGGCGATGCATTATTTCGCGACCAGCGAGCAGCATCAGTGCTGGATGCGCCTCTATTGTGAGAAGACACCGGATGGCTGGCAAGCCGGGGCCCTGCTGCTCGAAAAAATTGCCGAAGAAGGCGGTATCGCCACGGGTGAAACCGACGATGAGGACGCCTGGGAGACAGCGGGCATTCTGGGCAACACACTGACCGCCGCCGAGCTTTTCGACCCCTGCCTGAGTGCCACCACGTTGATCGAACGTCTTTTCGGCTCGCAGGATGTCCTGATTGATCGACCGCGCGCGGTCAGCCTTGGGTGTCGCTGCAACCGCGCAAGGCTCGCAAGCGTCCTTTCCACATTCCCCGAGGACGATCTCAATCACATGGCGGAAGAGGGCACGATCACCATGAACTGCGAGTTCTGCAATGTTGGCTTTCGTTTCGAACGTGCCGAGATCGCACGATGACCGCGGCGGATGATTTCCTGCGCAGCGTCCGGGTCGGGGGCGAGACACTCTCGGCGCTCTACGACCAATGGACGCCTCAGGCGGTCGTCCCCCTTGCAGATGACATCACCTGTCTCACTTTTTCCGATCCGCTGACGGGACGCAACGCTGTCTGGTACCTGGATGAGTCGCACAATTATTGCGGCTCGCACATCGAGGTCGTTCAGCGTATGCGCCCGGACGATATCCTTGGCGCTGTTGCCCTCTGGTTTGATGAACTCGCCCGCAATGCGCTGAGTGCAACCCCTACTCTGCTGCGCGATGCGCCTGCGATGCCGCTCTTTCTCGCAACTCAGCTTGCAGCAGCCTGGTCGGTACGCGTGCTCATGGATTTGCGCCAGATCCAGACGTCTCTGGCGGGTCAGGAGCAGATCCTGGCCCAGATCGGACAGTCTTCCCTGTCCGCAAAGCAGATCAGACGTATTCTTGGTTCACGCGTAGGGCCCGAAACACTGGTCGTGCTGTCTCCGCTCACCGATATCCCACTGCGTGCGCAGATCTCTTTCGTGGTCGATCATCAACTGATCTATCGCTTCCATGACCCGGAAGCCGATTGCGTATTCTATCTCGCCTGGTGGGAGAAACAGCTCGACAAGCCCCCGTCCTTCTATTGCCCCAAGGCCGCTATTCTCGTGAGTGACGAAGCGATGGCTGGCATGCTGCCCTCTTTGATTCTTGGCTGGTATCTGAGCAATCCTGGGCATGTTGCCTCGATTGCCGAGGCTCTTGCCTTTGAGGCCCGTGATTACGGGCTGGGTACGGCATCCTCACTTCAATTCGACCCTGCAACCGAGGCCGCATTACCACCGCCTCCGAGCACAGCTTCAGCTGATATGATCTCCGAATCCTGGGCGTTTCTCGCACAAAACCCGACGAGGCCCGCCTCACCCGCCGAAACCCGGCAGGAGGCAGAAAAGAAACAAACAGGGCGCCTGTTCGACAAGCTGCGCTCTTATGTGAAAAAGAAATAATGTTCTGCTGCTTATTCAAGGAGCCCGTCATGTCGCGCAGCCCGTCACGTGTGAAAACGCTACTCCGCTACGGTTCTTTATGCCTGGTTCTGGGCGCTCTTTCTCCCGTGCTCACCGCATGTGGTGACAGTGAACCCCAGAGCTTTGCCCCGATGGACTACAGCTATCTGAGCAAGATGCACCTGAATGTGGCGCATATCGAGGTGGTCGACGCTGCCCCCCCCGGAAACACTCCGGGCGATATCTCGGCCAAGGCTCCGACCTCGCCTCAGCAGGCACTCGAACAGATGGCCCATGATCGCCTGATCGCGAGCGGCTCGGAAGGCAGCGGTACGTTCACCATAACCAAGGCCAGCATCCTCCACGCCCCCGGCGGCACATTGCTGGGCGAGCTCGAAGCGCATGTCGATCTGTCCGCTCCGTCCGGCGGACGCGCCGGTTATGCAGCCGCCCACATAACGCGCAGTCTCAATCCGGGAGATAAAGACCCGGAATCGCGTGCCGTTCTTTATGATCTGACATCGCAGATGATGCAGGACATGAATGTCGAACTTGAGTTCCAGATCAAGAAATCGCTGCATGACTGGATGGTTGACGCAAGCGGCGCGCCCCTCCCAGGAGCAATCCAGCAGCAGGACATCGGTCCCAACGCACCTACTGCCAGCCCCACCGTATCAAGCAACAATGCCCCCGCAATGAGTGCTGCCCCTCCAGCCCCCCAGGTCGCGACCGGGGCGGCGTCCGCCTCCACCGTTCCCGTCAGTGCGCCCGCGAAACCCCAGGAGCCTGACGCGATTTTCCCTCTGGGCGATGAAGGTGCCGCCGCACCCGCGGCTACTCCTTCGGTCAAGTCCCCGAAGGCTGGCGTTCTGGCCCTGCCCTCGAAGCATTCCTGACGAAAAAGCCCGGCCGCCCGAACACAAGCACATCCCATAAAGCCGCTTGCATTTCGGGCGACAATCGCGAAGAAGGAGGCATTACCCATTATGTGGGTAATGCCTTTTGTGTTTGGTCAGGAGACCGGCTTGAGCGCGCCTTCATCTTCACGACGTCGCTTTGTCAGGAACGCCGCGGGTACAACCGCTTTCCTCCTCCTGGCCGGTCAGGATCTGCCCGGTCGTGCCTTCGCGGCTGGCACTTCAGTCGATACGACACCGGTCTATTTTACGCCTGCCGAATTCCGGTTCCTGCACTCTGCCTGCGAGTGCATCTACCCTGCTGATTCATTGGGTCCTGGTGCCTCGATGCTCGGCGTACCTGACTTTATCGACAGGCAAATGGACACCCCTTACGGCAAGGGGGAGCTCTGGTACATGGCCGGACCTTTCGAGGATGGACCTGCCAATTTGGGTTACCAGCTCCCTTTCGCACCGCGAGACCTGTATCGCAGGGGAATTGCGGGCGCGAATGCCTATGCCCAGTCCGAACGCGGCAAGGATTTCATTGATCTGACAAGCCATGATCAGATCGAAATTCTCACAGCCTTTGAAGGTGGCGCAGTCCATTTTCCCGAACTGAACGCCCGCCTGTTCTTCGAACAATTGCGACGCAACACACTTGAAGGCGTTTTTGCCGACCCAGTCCACGGCGGCAACCGCAATATGGCGGGTTGGCTCCTGCTTGGTTTCCCTGGCGCGCGCGCCGACTTTATGGACTGGGTTGATCAGGAAGGCGCTCCGTATCCTTTCGGACCCGTATCGATCTCTGGCCAAAAAGCCTGATCCAGAATCAGTCGAGTACAAGATTCATGCCTTCAAAACGGACCGATGTTGTCATCATTGGGGCTGGCTGGGCCGGTGCCATTCTCGCCAAGGAGATGCGTGAAGCAGGACGAAGCGTCGTCATGCTTGAGCGCGGCCCCGAAAGAGCGACCGCGAAAGAGGGCACCTATCCGGGGTCCATTGACGAATTACGGGGTGCCATACGCCATCGCCTCTTCCAGAACCCTGCGAAAACGACGGTGACGATCCGCAACACGATCAATCAGACCGCCTTGCCATACCGACAACTCGCCGCTTTTCTTCCAGGAGAAGGGGTGGGAGGAGCCGGACTGCACTGGTCTGGCGTTCATTTTCGCGCGGCCCCCGATGATCTTCGCCTGCGCAGCCATGTCATCGACCGTTATGGTGCCAAATTCATTCCAGAGGATATGAATCTTCAGGATTACGGCGTCACATACGAGGAGTTGGAACCTTTTTTCGACAAGGCCGAAAAGGTGTTCGGCACATCGGGACAGGCCTACAAGATCAATGGGCAGGTTGTCGGTAACGGCAATGTCTTTGCCCCATCACGAAGTGACAAATTTCCCCTGCCGGCTATGCAGGATGTCTTTACAGCAAGTCTGTTCCGAAAAGCCGCGTCCGAGGTGGGATACCACCCCTATGCACTGCCAGCCGCCAATGCCTCCATGCAATATACGAATACGTATGGCCTGCAGATGGGGCCATGCAATTTCTGCGGTTATTGTAGCGGTTACGATTGCTACATGTATTCGAAGGCGTCGCCCAACATCAATATCCTGCCGGCATTGCGTAATGACCCGGAATTCACCCTGATCACAGACGCGCACGTTCTGCGCGTCAACCTCGACAGCGATCGCCGGAAGGCTACAGGCGTTACCTATCTCGACCAGCATACCCGGCAGGAAAAGACGGTCGAGGCGGAGCTGGTCATCCTGGCGGCTTTCCAGTTTCACAATGTCCATCTCATGCTGCTTTCTGGCATTGGAAAACCTTACGACCCGATAAGCAATACCGGTGTCGTGGGACGCAACTTCGTCTATCAGACCATCACCACCTCACGCGCCTGGCTGCCTCAAAACCAGTTCACCAATCAGTTCGTCGGCGCGGGCGGAGCGGGCGTCGCCATCGACGATTTCAATAGCGATAATTTCGATCACGGCCCGCTCGGCTTCATCGGTGGTTCTCCCGTCTGGGTCAACCAGGCAGGGGTCAAACCTATCGCTGCGGCCATGACCGGCGGTGGAAAGACCGCTCCCCGCTGGGGAGCGGGCTACAAGGCCGGGCTCGTCGATACCTACCGCCATTCAATGGCCATGGATGCGCATGGCAGCAATATGGCCTATCGCGACGTCTATCTCGATCTCGATCCGACCTGGAAGGACAGTTACGGGCAGCCATTGCTCCGCATGACCTTCACCTGGAAGGAAAATGATATCCGTATGAATCAATATGTGGTGGGGCGTATCGAGCCAATCATGAAGGCCCTTGGTGCCAGACGCTATGAACTGGGCCGTCTGGAACATGGCGAGGTCTTCGATACGAGACGCTACCAGACAACCCATCTGGGCGGTGGCGCTGTCATGGGTGTCAGCCCGCATGATAGTGCGCTCAACCGCTATCTGCAGAGCTGGGATGTTTCGAACGTCTTTGTCATCGGCTCCAATGCCTTCCCTCAGGGAATGGGCTACAATCCCACCGGCACGGTGGCGGCACTGGCGTACTGGGCTGCGCATCATATCCGAACGACCTATCTTGCCCAGCCGGGCCCCCTGGTGTCCCTGTGAAGCGGCATCAGCTCACCGGCCTCGCTCTCCTTGCGTTGCTGGCGCTGGCTCGTCCCGCTTTCGCCGACACAAGGCAGGATCTCATCGACAAAGGCCGCTATCTTGCAGCCGCCTCAGACTGCGCGGCATGCCACACCCATGATGCCTCCGCTCCCTATGCCGGCGGAAATCCCTTCGTACTCCCAATTGGCACACTCTATGCGCCCAACATCACGCCCGACTCACGCTACGGAATAGGCGGCTATTCCGAAGCCGATTTCACCAGGGCGTTGCGTCAGGGAATTGGACGAAACGCCAAACCGCTCTACCCGGCCATGCCCTTCCCGTCCTATGCGCGTATGAGCGACGCCGATATCCATGCACTATGGGTCTATTTCCATGAGGGTATCTCACCCCTCGCCAAAGCCCCTCCAAAGAATGGAATTCCCTGGCCCCTCTCGATGCGTTGGCCAATGACCTTGTGGCGCTGGGCCTTCGCTCCGACGCCGAAGACTGCCATGGCGAACGCGCATCGGCGTTTCGCCTCTGAGGAAATCGCCCGCGGCGCCTATCTGGTGGAGGGCCCGGGCCATTGCGGCGCGTGTCATACGCCACGCGCCCTTACCATGCAGGAAAAAGCGCTCTCGAGCGATCAGGGAAGTGCCTATCTTTCAGGCGGTGCCGCTGTGGATGGCTGGACCCCGGTCAATCTCAGGGAAGACGATCGAACAGGGCTTGGTCGTTGGAGCGAGAATGACATCGTGACCTTTCTCGCAACGGGAAGGAATGATCGCGGCTCAGCGTTCGGTGGCATGAGTGACGCTATCGCCCATGGCACGCAGCACTTGAGCGAGCCAGACCTTCATGCCATCGCGCGCTATCTCAAAGCGACTCTTCCCGCCTCCAAAAACGAGACCGCCTGGCACCCGGATCCGGCAGTGGCCGAGACCCTGCACAAGGGCGTGCTTCCCGGTGCGGGAGCGCGCACCTACGTCGATCGCTGCGCGGCCTGTCACCGGACTGATGGTCATGGCTATGCCCCGGCCTTCCCCCCCTTGGCCGGCAACCCTGTGATCATGGACAAGGATCCCGGCTCGCTCATCCTCATCATTCTGCGCGGCGCAACCGTTCCACCAACGGATAAGGCTCCCTCCGCTCTCACCATGCCCGGCTTTGACAAGATCCTATCGGATCGGGAAATCGCCGATCTGGTCACGTTCATCAGACAGAGCTGGGGCAACACGGCGGCCAGCGTGACCGAGGAGGACGTGCGTCGCTTCCGCGCGCATAATGCCGAATGGATCAGGCAGGAAACGGTCAATCCACTCAATTAAGCGTCGCCCCCCCCTCAGGGGAGAAAACGATACAGAATCAGCCCCTGATATCCTTTCCCCCCCGCAACGCTCTGCCCCGCCACGCGGGTAGAATAGGCTCCCCCACCGCCTGCGCCATATCGGGTCGCGTTCATTCCCCCAAGATAACCGGCACGGCCGCCCCCACCCCAGGGTCCCGCGCCACCATTCCCCGCAAAAACGTAGGGACCATTCTGACCATCGCTGCCAGCACTGCCCGTCTGGTTCCAGAGCGTGCCTCCACCCGTACCGCCACCGCTCCCGCCATAGGAATTCTGAGCAGTGCCAAAGACGCCAGCCCCACCGCCATCGGCTGTGAGCAACGGTTGCCCTCCGTAAGTCACAAAGCTCGGCTCACCCCGCCTGTCGGCGTCACCCCCAGCACCGACAGTCGCTGAAAGCTGCGCGTTGCGCGACGCATCGACCGCATAGACCCCCCAGCAATCGCCTCCGGCTCCTCCGCCCGCACCGGAAAAAGACCCAGCTTCCGGCGACAGCACGGAGGTAGACGCGCCCCCTCCACCGCCGCCAATGACACGCAATTCGACCTGGCGCGCCCAGTTCGGCACCGTGAGAAGTGTGCTTGTCGAGCAGAGAGCCTGTGGCTGGCTGATCCGCTGCACGAACTCGATCGTTGCCAGATCGGTCATGGCACTCTGAAACGCAGCGCATTGCCGAGCAGTTACAGCGCTGAGGTTCTCAGCCCCTTCTGGTATCGACAGCACATAAAGTGGGACAGCACGCCCCCCCTCCACTGACGGAGCACTCGTCCCAGCATAAAACGTAATTCGTCCGGCGCGCCGTGTCGGCAGGGCTTTCCCCCGGTTATCGGGCCCAGCCATCGTCTGCTCGGGGTTGTCAGCATTGTAAAACGGCAAAACATCATTCAGATCGTCCACCTCCCTGCACAGGGCATAGATCGTCACCGACGCCCCGGTCATCGGGATAGCCAAATCCTGCGCCTCATTGCTGTAAAAAAGGCTCTGAATCAGGGCATTATCTGCTTCTAGCCCCGCAGATGAGCTACCGATATGCGCGCGGTCCAGGAGATCAGGCGCCATGATCGTCCCTGGGCCGAGCGTCACCGACAGAGCCTTATCGGAAAGCTGGCAAGAAAATCCGGAGGCCCGGACTGTTTCACTCCCGAACACAATCTCGGCGAGACGTCCTAGTCCTTCTTTTGCATAGCGACCAAGTCTCAGAAGATCCGTATCGAAAGGCACCGCGCCTGCGTAGATTATAGGGCGATCCATCAGTCTAGCATCCTTACCCAGGCAATCACGCCTGAAGCCTTTGTCACGCGTATCACCGCCTGAACTGTGCGCTGATCCACAGGAATTTTCGGAAAGACCTCGAGGCAGAACTGTCCACCGTTACGTGACCCGTAACGGCTACGCGACGCTCCATAACCACCGCCATGGCACCAGGCCCCACAATCCTGTGCACTACCCAACTCGATGATCCTTGGTGCTGCACCCGATAGGCGTCGTACCGATTCCGAAACAGCCATGCGTGTGTTCAAGGGTGCCGCGAGCGACGTCACGAGCCGACGACGGTAATGGCCGTCTTTTTCCTGCTCAAGCCGCGCCATTGCCCCAGGACCGAAAAAATCGACCGCAGCCATTTCGAGAAAGGCACCCTGCGTGGTCCCGAGCCTCGTCTGCCTCTTCACGTCGATGATCAAGTGCCAGATAACAGAGAGAACGGCGCCAAACCCCGTCAGCAACGCCTGCAACACGGGAGCCTCCTCAACTTCGTCCCCTCGATATGCAGGAAACCAGCCCTGCGGGAGGAGAAGCCGGAGACGCCGGGCAAAATCGCGCGCCGAACCAGGAGCCAGCCCGGTATCAAGAAGAGTTTTGCGATCTGTCGCCGTCAGACCAGATAGATCGGGATCTCTGAGAACCGCCATCAGCCCCCCACTTGCTCAACAGTGAAGAGCGGTACGCGATAATCCTTGCCATTCACATTGAGATGCAGAAAACCGCCAGCCGCTTCTGCAGGTACGGCCGCACCCGGGCTCGCCACGGGCGATGACATCTGGATCTCGCCACCGGGGGCCGGATAAAGGCCGAGATTCGCTGAACCGTTTTCGCCCCGCTGAACATACAATCCCGCCGCCGCAAGTCCGCTTCCCGCCTGGATATTCAGGGTGTTGGTTGGTCTCGCATTGGGGGAGATTGAAAACAGCAGATCACCGGTCATGTTCGTGACGAGCAATCCGTCATCCGCAAACTGAATACGCTGCCCATTCGCTGTCTTTTCCACAGTAGAAAACAGCATGGCACCCGCGTCGAGACCCTGGACATATTCCCGTGTCTCCGGTGTCCGCCACTCGATACCCTGGTTGCGCGCCATGGAGATCGCGTTGCCATATCCATGATCGTCGCCATTGGTGCCCGCAATCGCCGTATTGCCGAAAAGGATACCCGTCTTCCATGAATCCGGATTGCTGACGAACACGATCCCGGCTTCACAATCCGCCGTCCCCTCCGTCTGTCCGCCGCCCGCACCGATCTGGATGGCGTAGGTACCGCCGCCGCAATTAGGGTGGTACGGCGTCGACATTCCTGCTGCAGCCCCCCCCAGATTCACCGCTTCGAGCTCCATGACAAAACTGGGCTGGTAGTTTACCCCGGGCATGCGCCATGCTTCGCCATAATAGGCATAGGCTGTGGCAAGTGTCGGATTTGTCGTGTCATCCGCCACCCCCCAGGATGCGATACCGATCGTGCTGGGCACATGACCAAGCTTGTCCCTGGAATTCATGGCATCCGATGTTCTCGAACCTGCGACAAAAGCACTATTGCCAAAACGGGAAAGAGACGCTGCCTGCGCATTTTCGAGCGCCCAGGGGCCGATCGATGTCGTCGCCATCAGCGCCGAAAGCCAATCCTGCTGCGCCACATCGCGCGTGTTGAGCGCTGGGTAATCCGACGCCGCACCGATAAAGAAACGGTCGCCATAGCGGCTCACTTTCGCGCCTTCCTCGGCGAAGAACTCGCCGCTCGGCGGTGAATCGGCCGGGGCCCCTGCAATCTGACTCGCGGTCGCGTTCAGTGTCTCGACACCATCCGGTGTCGCGATAACGAGAACCTCTGCCCCCTGCACCGATGGGATCGGGAAGTAGCTGTTAAATTTCGGCATTACCCCTCCTGAACGATCTGAACGGAGATCGTGCCTGGAAAAAGCGACTGACTTGTTCGCGCCGCAATATCCCGCTGTGCGCCATTGAGCAGGCTATCCGTTACGGACAGAACCGAGACGCCGGCGGCGATATAAGCGACATACGCCAGACGGCTGATTGGATAACCGGCCCCAATCGCCGATGCGGATATGTCGGCCGCAATCGCCTGCTTCAAAGCCGTTTCAGCGGTCTCGCGATCGATGCCTGCAGCGATCTGAACCTTGAGACCGACTGTGACTGTGAGGACTTCTGGCCTCCGCACAGCGAAGCCGATGCCGAGCGCCTTGGTCGCCGCCACGCTGGCATAAACGTTTCGCAGGACCTGTTCGGGTGTTTCAGCGCTCCCGTCGTCAACGATGACCGTGAAATATCCAGGTCGACCCGGGCCTCCATCGATCTGCCCCTCGAACACGGCATAGCTCAGATTGCTCTGCGTTTCCGCAATGGCACTCTCGACTGCAGAGCGAGAGGCACTGGCCTTGGCCGCCAGCCAGAGCGGAAAGCGCTTGCGAAGCTGCGCATCCGTCTCCTGATCCGCGCCGTTCATGAACATCGCCTTGTTGGTCACGATATCGATCCCGGCAACCGAGGTGCCCATGAGCGAAATGGCGCCCGCCGCCACATTGCCCAGCACGCCTTCCTGCAGGGCTTCAACCGGCAAATCGAGTGATGCCACGCCTGCCGGACGCACATATCCTTGCGTCTGCTCCGACCAGCGCGCATGCGTGGGATCTTTAACGACCTGAAAGGTAACCGCCGCAGCGGTACGCACGGTGACACCAGGACGCACGACGGCCGATATCTCGTCGTAAGAGAAACAGGTCATCGTAACCGAGCCCAAGGCTTTCACGCCCGGCAGACGGGACATACCGAAATCACCGACGAAGCTGTCGCAATCCACGCCCACTGACGTCGCAAGCCGTGTACGACACAACACTTGCATGAGAAGATACTGAAACCACAGCCCGGTTGCGGCCACGCTCTCAATCAGGGCGCGGCCGGGCGAGCCGGTATCAAGAGTGAATTTTGCGGCGCAACTCGCCTGTGTCGTCGCGATCGCCGTCTGTACGAGCGACGAGAAAGAACGCAAGGAAAAAGCCATGGGCATTCCGATACTTCGTCGGCCAAGCCCAGATCGGGCTCAGATCGTGCCGTCCTGATTGAAAGTAAATACCTGCTCTGTATCCTCGCCTTGCTCGCTATAGGCGATCGTGCAGGCATACGTGCTCATTCCTGACGGAACCAGCGTCACGCTGATGGGGCTTTTCTGGTCGATACCCGCCTCGAGGGCGAGTTGCCTCGCGATCAGCCCCTTGGTGGCATCCTCGCGTACAGGTTGCCCCACACGAGAAGGCAGACCCGCACCATAGTCGATATGCCAGAGATAAGCGCCGGGATTGGTGCACAGGCGACGCAAGATATTCTGCCGGGTAGAGAGACTTCCGGCAACCGTGTTCAGTGCTCCCCCCTGATCCAGAGACAGATCCTCTCCGAAATAATGAGAGAGCCCCATCATCCGACCGCCTTTCCGGTCATGCCATTTGCGTAGGGATGAACATGACCGCCGAGGCTATGTAGATCGGTCTTCACATCGCCACCGGAAACGGAAATTCCTCCTCCGGAAACGGAGACATCGCCACCCGAAAAAGAGAGCCCGGTGGAATCGAGCCTCATCTTCATCGACCCGACACGCAGGACGATACCCGTGTCTGTCAGCGCGCATTGCATGGAACCGGCGCCAAAGAAAACCCCGTCACGACCAAGATGAAACCAGCCAGCCTTCTCATCTACCCGCCCTCCCGGGCGTGAGGGAACGCCGCATCCTGCGCGGATGAGCAATTCTCCAGGCTGGGCACATTTGCCCGTGTGGGGTGAAATAGCCGGTCCCGCAACGACATCGAAAAGCACCGAGACAATGACATAATTTTCCCCATCCCCCTCGACCGGCATCAAGAGCACATGGGCGCCAGGCGCCGTGGGGCAGCTGAGACGCAAATCCCCCACCTGCGTCATCGCCGCATCGGGCAACCAGCCTGTCTCAATATCATCGGGCTGCACCCGTACCTTGACAGCATGATTAGCAGGATCGACGGCGGAGATAATGCCATGAACTGCATGGGCCATGCGCAGTTGGTGGGCGGCTGCCCACTGAGATCCCTGCATTCCTCTTCCTCTCAGAATACGCGGTCCCGCAACACTACCTCCTGTCGATACCCCATTACGGGATCACAAAGATGCACAACGGAATCTATCGCGAGTGTCAGTGGCTGGGCAAAAGGCCCCTCACGCAGCGTCATGAAATGACGCGGCCCCAGACCCGCTATGGCTGGAAGCGTCACGCGCGCTTCGAGAGCATGCGAAACGATACGTGCATATTTGCCGCGTGCCAGTCGCCTGATATCGTCCATACGCTGACCGGGGGCACGAAAAGTATAGAGTGCGGCACCGGAGCGCGGCGCGTCGGTCGAATACCGCTCACCGTCATAATAGATCGCGCTTCTCGCCCGCTGGCGTGAATCCCAGGAATACACGCCCACAACAACATCGCCCGTGAGCCCCAAGTCCCGCCGAAAGGACCGTATCGTCACTCCGGCAGGCGAAAATACGCGCATGCCGCCCTCGCCTGCGGCGTAGGGGCGGTGCAATTTCACAGTTTTCCCCTGCGCATGACATTCGAACCCGTGATCCCGCGCGAGGGAGTACGCGAGATCAAAAGCGGTCTGATATCGGTTCTGCGTGGTCGAGGCCAGACGCCGATGCTCCAACTGCCAGAATTGACCGCAATATGGCCCGACATTGGTAATGGACGGATCACTCTCAAAGCCAAGGCCTGCCGAGATTACCGCTTCCCGAACAATATCCAGCGCCGTCTGATTAGCCCACGACGAGGCGATACGCGTATCGAGCAGGGACGCCATGTAATCCCGGCATTCCAACTCCAAAAGAGACGATCCATCTGCCTGTCCTACCGCATCCAGCACACCATGGAACACCGTTTGCCAGTTGGTACCGCCACTTGCATCATGGGCCATCTGCAGGCAGATTTCTGGACGATTTAAACCGCTCCGACTTTCGAAAAACGCGTATATCGTCGGCTTATCTCGTACTGACACCCTGATACGTGCGGTGTCACAGCGCTCATACCGGGTGCATTCAATATGAAAACTGCATACCTCGACCCCGTCCTGCCGCTCGCCATCGATCAGGAGACGCGGCTTCCACACGCGCATCGCGCTTGTCATCTGGACGGCACTCCTGACCCGTCATCTCCGCTGTCTCGATCTGGAATCACGAGCATGACCGGCACGTCGAACGCGCTCAGATCCGGATCTGACAACCCGTTTTTCTCGGCGATGCGCCACCAATGCATCGCATTTCCAAGATACCTGACAGCCAAGTGGTAGAGAGAAACATCGTCCGACGTGATTTGTACGCGCATTTCGCGTCCTCTCTCGCTTTGCTTGCAGAAATGACCCTAATCTTATGTTCAGGATCAGAAATTCGCGGTCAGAGCCTCTCCGATCAAAGCCCGGGAGCGCGTTACATGGCTCCCAGCCTCAACGCTCAGCGTTGACAGGCCGGAATTCTGCGCCATCGTCAGCAGATCCGCAGAGGAACTGATCGTGGTACGGTCCAGAACACTCTCCGCGTCATCGCGTGCTTGAGCCAGATCACTCGCCGCCACAGAAAGAGACGACCCGGTCTGATCCAAGACGGACGTCAATCGAGCGGTATTCATCGCGCTCTGCCAGAGGGCACTCGCCTTACCGAGCGCGTTCTGTGCATCCGCAACGGCCCCGGTCACTCCCAGACTCTTTGCGACGGGCATGATCTGGCCGGTCAGAGACGTGATCATAGCCGTCCCGATCCATCCTGCCTCCGCCATCTCTCCCAAAAGCCCGGATATGGTTCCCAGCCCCGAGAGCATGGCCGTGTCCACTTGATCGGCCATCCCGGGGACAGGGACCGCAGGAAGAGCCTCTCGTTCCAGCACCAGGCGATAAGGACAGATTGTGCCTCGCGCCTGATAGGACCAGGAAAATTCCGCGATCCAGACGCGTGCCGCCAGATCAGCCAGCGAAAAAGAGAGAACCTGCGCGGCCTCCCGCATCGCCTCCATACGGCGCGCGCGCGTCGTCGCAAGAGGCCCCACGAACCGACCTGTCAGGATCAATCGGGCCGGATCATTGCCGACGGAGTCAATCACCCTGCCGCCGCCAAGCAACCGATGGATGACGAGCAGTTGCCGCCCTCCTATGATCAGTTGATCAGGCACTTCAGGCCCGCTCAGAACCATATCCCCCAAAAGCACAGGGGCCGCCCTGTCGAGCTGGCCTATCGCCCCAAGGGCGTTTTCGACCTCAAGCAACGATAATCCCATTTCTGCATCCTGCTACACAAAACCGAAGCTCATATTTGGATATTGCGGCACAGCGATCTCATCCACGCTCGCGCTTCGTGCACGCAATCCGCTTTCGCTGGCCAGTGAAAAGGACCATCGGTCAGACGCAGCAAAATCCGCGCCGGAATATGGCAGGGCGCTCTCCCGCCCCCCCTGGCCGTCATCGACAGAGACAGCGCCCCCGCCGATGGCAAACTCCCTCGCTGATGTACGGCGCGCCTGTCGCGCAGCAGCGATGAAATCAGGCACCGCTGATGCGCATCCTCTACCCTTTGAGCCCGCGCTACGACCTGTTGCAGAATATCCCTGTCGGACGATCAGCAAGTCGGGACGCTGAATAGATCGCGTTAGGTGCTCGGTCTTTTCCACGCCTCGCTTCACAGCAGAGAGGATGTTTGGCGCCACGAGTGATCTTGAGGGCGTGGTCTCTGCTATCCCCACGCCTACGCCCGAATAATCGCTAGACTGGGCGCGATGTCCTAGAAACATGAGATGCCGAAGCCCCTCGATCGCGCCTCTTGAAGGCTCGCGTGCAGACGCCCCCCTTGCAGCGAGACTGTCGACGATACCCGAAGCAACATCATTCGCGTCGCTACCCGAGACGACCTGTCTTTTCAGGAAATCAATGACAGGAGCCCAGCTTGGCCGCATCCTTCCCGGTGCGTTCTTCGAAGCACGAGTATTCGATCTTTCATCAAGCAGGTCGACGGTCGTCGAACGGGCCGTGTTAGCCGAGACTGGACTGCCTGCAGCGCGCCATACTCCCCGCCGGTCACCTCCGAGCCACGGCAGCGCCAGCCCGACATTGTGAACTCTGAGTGCGCGCGTCACTTTGCTGGCAGCTGTATCCACCGGGAGGTGAGTGGAATCAAAGCCGCCGAGAACAGCATGCTCATCTATAGAGCCTAGCTCTCCCGACTTCTCAATTCCTTTTCGGCGATTTCCGACGCCCAGGCGATATGGTGGCACGAACGAACCAACCCATCGCCGTGCCGTCATCGTCGCAATCCACCTCGCATCCCTGCGCCCAGAAAAGGGAAAAGGCCGTGCTGGACTCTCTATAAGGATCATACGCACCTACTCCCGCCGATAGGAAAAATGCTCCCAGTCGAAGGAAAACCCATCCTGTTCCGCAAGCACAACACAGGCCGCCACCCGCCGTGCACGCGACCAGCCGGTGATAACTGACCACGGCACACCGTTCTTCAGCAGATAGAGAATCTCTCTGAAAACCGGGTGCCCGCTCAGTTTTTTGCGGTGTCCACCATCACGTCCTCCTGTTCAGGGGAGGGAAAAAAGAGAGGTTGGAGCGCCATGACCCCCTCATTGCCGATCCGCCTTGCCAGGTCTCGTACTTCATCCTTGCTGGCTGGCATCTGGACCGGCACACCATTGACCGCACGTACAGTGCAAATCATCTGCGCATAGGACAGCCAGGCAGATGCCGCCGCTCCCGATACAGCGCTTCCGCCAGCCTCAATCAGATCCAGCATGTCGCCGGGGTCAAGTTCACGCAGGGTGAGACTGCGACCCGAGCCAAGTTCTACCTCATCAGGCAGTCCCGTCATGAAATCTTGCTCCGTAATGAGGCATAGAACTGCACATGCTGATGGATCATGCCTTCAGCCTGCCAGCGATCCGTCTTCAGTGAGAGCGATACACCGGTATATTCCCAGGTCGTCGTGCCGCCGTCTGGCTCACGGATATACTGATAGAGTGTACCGCTGCCGATGCTTCCAGCATTCCAGAAAGCCGCCTCGATCGCTGCCACCAGACTATCAAGATTGGCGTTGGCACGTGCAATTGTGAATACGCCGCGCCAGCCGCTTGGGGTATTGAACTCCACAGGCAATCCATTGAGCGGTGTAGCGCGCTGGATGATCGTGTGTTGTTCGGACTGGAACCCTGTCACGTCACGCAAATCGATACGCGACCCATTCCACAAAAGCGTAATCCGGCAATCCCGGCCAATACTATAGGGATTGGGCATGGGTCAGACGCTCCCACTGACAGTGCTGACGCTCACAGAAGCACCGCCCTGTAGATTGATAATGAATTTCTCGTTGATCCCCTGATAGCGGACCTGCACATCTGCCTGGACATAGCCGGTCGCGATCCGTTCAATCGGATTATTCGAACTGTCGCACAACACTGTATAGGGCAAGACGCCCCCAGTAACTCCTAGAATACCTTGCGAGAGCAGGTTTGACAGGAAGCCCAGAATGGACGCCCGTATGTTGCCAAACAGCGTGTCATTGATCACGCTTCCTACATACTGCCCCATGGTCCCCTCGAGCGCCCGGGCGAGGTAATTCGTCAGCCGCGTATAGGCATCGCTTTGAATCGCGCTATTCAGGGACGTGTTATGCCCAGCCCGGATCGCCCAATACGTCCCCCCCGGCGAGGGATTACAGATGACATCAATGCCATTCTCGACCAGCAGGGCCAATTCGGCCATGCTGTAGCCAAATCGGGTCGCTTCGAAACCGTTTTTCTGACTTCCCACGATTCCGGTCAGGGGCTTGTTCAGCCCTGATTGCTCGGGCGAAAGAGCCGCGAGCTTGCCCGCAGCAAAAAGGGCGGGACTGACCAATTGCAGACCAAGCGTATCGTCATTCCACCAGAGCCAATCGCCATGCATATATTTGAGAGCATGCGACCATAGACCCAGCGCCGTCTTGCTTTGTACCGCCTGCGCCAGAGTTTCTCCCCGCGGTCCTGCGGCGATCATATAGACCCCTTCGCTTTGTCCAAAGGCAAGCATCGCCGCCATGGGAAGCGTGTCACCTACACCAGCGAGGGTTGCAAGACTGCATCCCTGGGAGGTCAGCGCATAAAGCCCGGTCTTGCTCTCGCTGACGCCGACGAAGCGGGCTGCTGCAGGCTCTGCGCCATCTGTCCCGCCAGCGAGCTGTACAGATCCTGTCTCCACCGCCACGGTGTCATCCGGCATTTCAACGAGCACCAGTGCTCGCACATCCCTGCTGACCGCCTTTTGCAAATCAGCCCAGTCGACCCCGCTATAGGTGGTGGATCCCAGTTCCTCATGGGCGATGCTGAGAATGAAGATACCATCTCGATAGCTTTGCTTCGTCAGACTAATTTTCAATCCGTTTCCGGCAGAACCGGTATATCGCGCCCGAATCCTGACGGCGCCCAGCATGGCCTGCGCGGCGCTGTCCGTGTCATCCGTCACGCGCACAAGGCAGAACTGACTCGCACCCTGATGAACGGCCACATCGACAGCAACGCTCAGGTTGGATCCCCAGGCCCGTTTACCCCCAAAGACTTCACGACACTGGCCGACACTGCCAATCACGCTCGGCACATCGACCGGCCCCCATGAGGCGGTCCCGATGATGCCAAGTAAAGACGTAGTACTGCTCGAGACCAGCAGTGTCTCAGGCTGCGCGATCTGGATATACAGATCGGGCACCGGCAGTGCGGCCGTGTTCAGGGCACCACTCTGTATGAGTTGTGGCATGAATGATCCTTCAGTTTTTTGAAAAT
The DNA here is from genome assembly GCF_003994335.1 of Asaia sp. W19. Classification (GTDB taxonomy): domain Bacteria; phylum Pseudomonadota; class Alphaproteobacteria; order Acetobacterales; family Acetobacteraceae; genus Asaia. The sequence goes on along the minus strand of NZ_PNQZ01000005.1, from coordinate 72,926 downwards.
GGCCTGAACGGCCTAAGGCAGGGCTTGCACTGTCCCATCGCAATCAAGAGTCCAGCCTCGGTATGAACTGGGCACATCCCGGATGGCCGCGATCTCTTCGAGCGCTGCCAGAGGAATCTCTCCTGTCATCTCGTCAGGAGCCACGCCGAATGCATGTCGACTGCTGGCCAGAGCCAACCATCCCCCCCCCGTCACCATCTGAGGCGACCAGATCGACTGGTATCGATCAAAAATGACCTTCACAGACACATCACGTCGAAACAGCAACTGCGTCTGCCCGGCGTCCTGATCTGCCTCGCCTTCGTAAAATATCTGTGCCCGGCGTCCATCGGCGAGATCCAGCCAGTCCACTGGAAGGAGCTGGGTTGTGAGCAGATCACCAAGTTCCGCGCGCAAACCCCAGTCGGTCGTCCAGAGGGAGATCCTGAATGCCGCACTCTGCCGCATCAGCAGCCGACTTGATCGGCCATATCCCCCTGTTACCGCCTTGATACGACCGTCAGGAACCAGAATCGCAGCCTCCTCGCAGACCGCACCCGGCATCTGAACCGCAAGGCTGCGCACAACCGATGATGGCGTCTCCCCCGACTGCACAACGTGACGGGCCGAGACGGCCAGACCATCGCCTCGTTCCCAGAGAAGCATGGCAATGCCAAGAATATCCCGGGTCATATCCAGCCTGATCAAAACTTTCTGCGGCTCGATCTCAACGGATATCGCAGGAGGAACATGCATGGTTTCCAGCCATTCCTCTCCAAGAGGAACCGGCAAGGACTGACACGTCCCGGAGACAGGTGAGACCGTCACATAACTGACGGTCTCGCGCAGAGAAGGCGAGGTAAACAAATCGGAGGGCATTAATGGCCCGGCACGGAATATGATCTCTGGCTTCGACAGCAATATCGAATTTGTGCGTAAGGCAGCGAAACGACTGGCACAACAAAGCGCGAGCGCGGAGGCCACCCCCTTGAAGCCCGCCACGGTCAGACCTGCTGCAACGACAACAGAGCACGAATACCGTGCGCTGACAGCTCGACCGACTCAACAAGATAACGGAATGCATGGTCATCCGTGACCTGCATATACGGCATCAGGCAAAATCCTGGCAGAACCGGCATATGCATCATGTAGCTTCCGGCGCGTACAGCACCCGGCATACCGCTATGCCGATCCTCCCCTTTACCCGCCAAGACCAGACTGGCAGGACAACCGTCAACCAGAAGTCTTGGCGCTCCCCGCATCCCCGAAACCGAAATCTGGGCGCTGCAAGCAACGCATAGCGGCGGACGACAGGCCTCCATTGCAGATACGAAATGGAATACCTTCCCCTGCCGGAAAAGATCGCCAATGCACAATCCACGCGCATCGCAAAGCGCGTAGGCCATAGGATTCCCCCACATGCGCGGCCTGTGCATCTGAAACCCCGCCTCTGCATCGAAGCAGATATGCGTCGTCCCAATTTTATTCCCGAGCGGAAGGAGTGGATCGAGTATCCGATAATGATCTGCCCTAGATCCAAGCCGACGCGCGGCCTTGGCAAAACCAGTCTCAACCGGCTGCTGCAAATTGCGCATCGGCATTTACCCTCTTCTTGTTCCATGATGCTCGGAAAACCACGAGGCGCAGGGTAGAGCGGCTTTTTTGATCACATGATGACTGATGCTGGATCGCTTAGGTCAGATCCGGGTGCCACACCGAGAAAACTGCACAAACGGCGGCGCCACCAACTGAGCAGTCTGACGCGCTCTGCAAGCTCACGCGTGTTCCGCGTCCAGACCGCAGCACGCGCTGTATCGAGCGTCTCTGAGGCTTCCAAAAGCGCACTTTCCATCTGCGCCAGAGTTGCCAGAAAACACCGGGCACGCCTGCGCTCGGGCTCCGACAGCGTGTTGAGACGCCATTCAAGGGTTCCCGCCGACTGAAAAAAGCGCCAGGAGCTTTGTCCCGTGGTAATGTCCCCCAACGCCGCATAGCCGCAAAACCGTCTGATTTCCGACTTCTCTTCATCATCGAACACGTTATCGGAAACCGGCCCGCAGGAGCCGCCTACCCACAGATCCCCGGTCATTCAGTCAGCGCCCGAGAGCGGCAGCATCCGTGCCAAGACTTTCGATCACGACACCGCGCTTGAGATACGCATTCGTCGCTGTCGGAATGATCGTCACATCCGCCGTGACATCGGTCGGCAGGGCAAAACCGCCAATCCAGTACCAGGATTGCGCAATGATCTGCTTGAGCCGATCAAGCGGCTCACGGGTCACCATCGCCACCCCGTCAATCATCTCGATCAGCGCACGCTCTGCGTCGGGAATATCTGTGTGACCCGCGCATGCGCAATCGCCCTCAATCAGGGCTCCCTGCCCGAGAAGCAACGCACGGTGAATCGGCCCGCCACCGAGCGAGGCCTGCTGCGGCGCCTCGGTTGTAGGCACGAAACGCACACCGAGCAACTCGATGACCTGCCCTGAACGATATTCTTCCGACCCGTAAGCCCCGCGATACAGATATTTGAAATCGGCATCACGGAACAATGAAAGCAACTGCAGATCATCAAGATAGCAGTTATAGGCGCCGTCTATCATCGGAACATTGTTCCGTCGCAACGTCGCAACACCCGCCAGCACATGCTGAATGCCAAGCGTATCGCCATCACTCGCGCGCAGATCGGCGGTCGACCGCTTGCCATTTGGCCGGAGCACCAGAGGCGCAGTCGAGGCGATCACGGCATTACCCGTCGTTGCATCGGTTACCGGCACGGAAGCGGAGAGTGTCAACTGACCCGAAATCCCCCCCGGCGCAGTGGAAATATTCACGGCGTCGGCCGCAGCCCCAAGCAGGGTATAAACCCCGCTGCCGATCGTTACCGTCATCCCGGATGACGCCCCAACAGCGCGCACTTGTCCGGACACGATGACGAACTGGAAGCCCCTGATATCATCTACGGCAATCGTGGTCGTCTTCGCCGTTGCCGTTGCCGTCACGCGTGTATTACCGCCGAGATAGCCACCCACGCCCCCCGCCACCCCACCGTACAGGGCATCGCGCGCCAACCGGTCGAGAGACTGCATCGCCTGCATTCCGTTGGTCTGGGCATTGGCCAGAAACTGCGATGCGATCCCGATCCCGCTCGTCACCATGTTCAAATCGATCGTGTCGCCATACTGATTGATCGAAAGCGTATATTGCTCCACCGACCACCCGCTGGGCGACAACCCATTATCGAAATTCGTATTGCCCGACGCGCGTAGAGGCGTCGTGACCGGCGCCTTGAGGCTTTTGCGTGTCTTGGTCAGGGTTTCGCCAATCGCGTTGGGGAAAACCTCCCGGTCGGCAATGGCTCGAAACCCAAGCCGAGCATGCAGGCCGGTTTCGAATTCCCGAGCCAGAAATCCCTGCTGGATCGCGGCGCGAAGCTGTTCTGGAAAATTATCAATACCCATGATGTCCATCCCGACCCGTTATTCAGATAATCCCGGCAAGAAACTGTCGCTTGCGTGCCGCATAATCCTGCTGCGGCAAAAGGCGCGCATCCTGAGCTTGCGCAGGTGCGGGCCTGGGCGCCGTACCGACGCCCGTCGATCCTGGCAGCCCGATACGTTCCTCGCGAAAGAGAAAGCCCCGCGCCTCACGCGCACGATTCATCGCATCTTCGACACCCGATAGCCCCCCTGCATCGGACCAGCTGATCCCGGAGCGATCCATCAGAGCGATCACGGCATCCGCATCATGCGCACCGAGCCGGATCGCCTCGCTACGCAAGGCGCTCGTCACTGCGCTTTCGCGCGCCTCACTCCTGATCCGCGACAATTCCATCTCATGCGCCTGGACGAGGGCATCCCGCTCGGCAGTGAGAGCGGCCACAGAGGCGCGCAACACATCAACGTCATCCGACATTTCGGCCATTTCCTCAGAAATTCTGCACCGAGGCAGGATCGTGTGCCTCGATTTTCTTCCATTCAGCTGCAGGATCAGAAATTCCAACCGCACAGGCATAAAGACGCGCTGCTGTTTCCCGGCTCAACAACCTGGCTGAAACCGCCTCGACAAGCCCATGAGCGAGAGGCTGAAACTCTGCCTCATCAGCTGTGAACCAGGCCGGCCATTGCAGCGACAAACCGGTGGGGTCCAGATTTCGATACTGCTCGCAACCGATAAGAATCCCGTTCGGGAGCGCGCTGGAAAAGCGACATAGCATTCGGTAGAGCGCCAGGACCCCGCAATCGCCATAAGTTCCGCGCAACCTGTCGGCCATCCAGATCAAAGGCTGGCACATCAATTCCATGGCGCGGCCGGATTGTGCCGTGCCGAGCCGATCGCCATGGGTCCGGTTGCCGTGCAGCTGCTCGAGGACGAGCTGGCGCAGCTCCCGATAATGGGCAAGCACGGCTCCAGCCGCGGCCCCATTGATCTCCAGCAGCTTCGCATCCCCCTCTGGCGGCAGGGTCAACGCCGACGCGGCGCCTCCCTGTCGCGCAGGCCCCTCAAGCAAATCAGGCGTCTTGAGAACAAGCGTCGGATCGGAACCATACTTCAGCCCACGCCCGGCTTGTGAGAGCAGATAATCCGCTTCGATCACCGTATCGATCGCCCGCTCGAAACTGCATTCGCCGTCCGGGTCGCGCACCGATACTGCCCCCGGATTCCTGATCCAGACCACGGGAACGAAACCAAGCCCATGCATAGTGCTACGCATCGTGTCGAGAGGCGGCTCTCCTTCCTGCTCGACAGGGCGCGGAACCGAAATCTCGACCGCGTCGCATGTCCAGCGCCGTTGCCACCAGAACCGCGCCGCATACTCCTTAGGCTCGACAGGATAACCACTTGCCGCAAGCTCGCGCCCGGTCACCATAAAACGCTCGGTAACACGTAAAAGCGCGCCCGTCGGATCCCATTCTGGCGTCAGATAGGCCGTCTCCAGCAAAGTAAGACAGGGCCTGTTCGCTGAAATCTCCACCCAGATCGCTACAGATCCCACAGAACCCCGCGTAGCGACTTGCATCATGAAGGCGGACAACCCTGCCTCCAGGGCAAAGTTGTTCAGGACTCCTGCGGTCTCTGCCGCTTCCGCCACAACCAGCGGCCAATGGGAATTGCCAAAAAGGAGCGACACCATCTCATCCACGACTGTGCGGCACAGATTGGTTCGCACTGAAGGTCTGCGGTCCGAAAGAGGAATATACTCCCCAGAGACGCTCCTTTCCCGCGCAAACGGATGTGGCAACACATCATATTGCGTCCCTTCCAGAACACGCTGCAAAGCGAGCAGCCGCCTCGTACGCGGCGTCATGCCCGGCAATGCGGCGAATTTTTCCTGCAATGCCAGCCAATCCATGCTTTATCCTTCACCGAGAGAGGCTGAACCATCCCTGGTCCTGCCAGCGACCCTTAACCGCTTGCGGCTCGAGCATCAGTTCGCTCAATGCCCAGATCAACGCATCTGCCCGATCAGGCGAGGCGGCGCCGCCATACCCCCTCATCGAAAACAGGCAGAGCTGGGATTCCAGCTCCGCGAAGCGCCCGTGATGCGCCACCCGCCCCTGTTCATAGAGCGCTGCAACAGGCTCTGCGCGAGCAGATTTCCCGCGTGACGCGGTCACCATCCTGAGCGAGGCTGCAGGGTCGATACTGCGTAAAGTCGCCTCGACAAGCGCGCCGCCAAAATTACGTTCCGCCACGATCTTGTCTGCCTGCCAGAGCGCCGCACTCTGGATGACGCGCTGCGCCCAGCCCATTGGCGTATCGCGCACCGAGCAATCTTCAAGCACATGAGCCATGCCCACGTGGTCGATCGCCGCCACGACAATGCCGATCTCGTCCGCCCCCAGATCCTGAGGCCCAGATGCACCAGAGGGGTCAACCGCCACCACGATCCGGCGCATCTCCGCGATGATCGCCGCGCGTGTCTCCTCGCTGACAGCGGCACGACGGCGAAACATATCCATACGCCACAGAGCGCCCTCAACCGCAGACTGATACTCACCGAACAGGAACCGTCTGCGCTCGCGCTCCGGCAGCGCATCGAGTTGATGTAAATAAGCGTCACTCAGATTGATCCGGTTCTGATCCGGATTCATCATCATCGAGGCATAAAGACCCGGCTCCCCGTGCGGCAGACCCGAACGCGGCTCTACGCCAGCTTCGAACAAGGCATACAGCCAGTGATCCGTCGTTGGCGGATTCGCATCGATATATTCCCGTGTCCTGAGAGCACAGCGCTGGGCAAGGCGCGTCAGCAACATGTTGCGGGCGCCATAACTGATCTGGCTTGCTTCATTCAGATAGATCGTCGCAAATTCGAGACCCAGGATCTTCTCTGTACGCGTGGAATCATCCAACCCGCCGAAAAGGATCGACGACCCATTGGCGAAAAGCACTCTGTTGCTCTGACCATCCCATTTGTATCGCACATGAGCAAAACAGCAGCGCATGACTTTCGGGAAAGTATCCTGAATCACGCTTGCCCTCAGCGCGATCTGACGATGCCTGAATACGCCGTGACGCGAATGCGGGACCCTCAGTGCCCTGACAACAAGCGCCCTGATCAGGACGAAGGTCTTCCCTGATCGTGAGCCGCCGCGCAGCAAGATATGTCGCGCCACCCCACCTAGCAGACGGTTGGCTTCTTCCTGCACAGGGGTCAGCGCAAAGCCCGGCCTAGAGCGCGTCATCACCCTCGTTCAGCGACAATTCGGGCTCGCTTCCTTCCTCAACCGCACGCGTATCACGGAAGGAGGCTGGGCGATGCGCCCTCAACAGCATACGAAGCAGCCCGTCACTGTAGCGTTTTCGCGTCACAGGCCGCCCTTCCGGATCGTAGATCAGCCGCCCTCCATATAGGAGTGGCTCTTCATACCCATCCAGAGCGCGACGCCGCGCCTCCGCCTCCAGCAGATCGGTCGCTTCCTCAAGAGCCTGCTTCCAATGCTCATTGAACGCCGGGTCATGATGGCGCCAGTTATACGCCGTCTTGCGATCAATCCCGGCGGCCCGCGCTGCCTCTGAGACATTCCCGCTCTTTTTCAGTTGCTCAAGAAAGGCTTTTTTCAGGGTCACGCCCTGTGCACGCCCTTTTCTGACGAGCCCTTGCTTCATTTTGGCTCCACCTTGTTATCGCAGATCCATGTGTCGTCTTGCGTGCCGCGATTTTCTCGTCTCATTGGGAACCTGCCCCGGGCGAGCGGCATGATTGACCCGATCGCTCTGCCCCATTTCGTCATTCAGCTTGTCCATAGCCCTGCGAACACAGGCAGAGCGAACCGTTCCAATCCTGGAGAAACTGGCGCGCTGGCGCCGACATGGCACGGCGCGTAACCGCATGTTCGGATATGGGAGATTGGCTTGCACCAGATCACTCCAGGACAGATCGAGATCCGCCCGGTGACGCAATTCCGATGACACGACAAACGGACAGACAAATGTCGTGGCGATGGTCACACCGATAACCAGAAAAAAACCCTGGCGGCATGCGACGACGTCTCCAACAGAAATGCTGGCCACGCCTTTAATCCATAATTATGTGATGATAGAAACTATATACTATGTTTATTCAAATAAATCAATATTTTTTATTCTTATAATATTCACTCAACTGCTCAAGAGCGAGGGCACATTGTGCGACGGTCTTCGTGCGCGCCTGCGCCCTCGGGCCTGCCGGGTAAATCAGTCGGGCCATTTCAGGAAAGCTCATCTCCCGCACGAGCATCATGTCGATACGCGCTTGCACCGCCGTCCCGAGAGTCTCGCTGAGTTGTCTCAGTCTCTCGGCGCATTTTCCTCGCCCCAACATCCAGGTGTGGATATCGCCTTTCTCGACGGGACGATCTGCGTCAGGAGAGTCGACCACCCCTAGTACGGCAAAATCATATTCCTTGCGCCAGCGCGTGGCAGCAGCCACCTCATCATCGCCGATATCCCCTGCCTCTTGAAGCTTGATCACGGTGCTCAGCACCTTGAGCGCATCGCCCTGCTTTCTAAAACGATCGCGCTTCATGCGCTCGGGCGTCGGCACAACCGCCTCCTCCTGCAAAATGTCCTGCCGTCTCCTCATATCCTGCCCCTAACCCAATCAACTGCCTCAGCCGCGCAACCCTATCGCGTCACATAGTCGACGCTCCATGTCATCCCTGTATCTCGCACACGGGGCTAACCGCTCCGAAAGGCCACCCTGCGATAGTCCGGGGCGATTTCCTCCTTCCACAGCGCTTGCCAACTCACAGGATGTCCTGCTGGCAGAGCGCCAGTATCATCGCGCTCCTCGGGCCCCGGCCGCGGTATTCGCGCAGAAGCCGGCCCTACTGACATCCCGAGACCTGCCAGAGCGCGGACGAGATCCGCTCCTGTCGCAGCACGCCGACCCTTATCTCGACTCAATCTCATCACTTCCTCCCGGATCCAGCTTTTATGGCATTTTGCCATCAGCGTGCGCAGCGCAAGGGTGCGCAAATACCCACTGGATTTGGCAATGAGCCATTGCTATGAATGTCACATGGCCAAACACAAACGCCCTGACACACTTGCGATCGTTCAGCGCGCCATAGGCAAACGCATCACCTGGGCAAGGGAACTCGTCTTCCCCAATCAGAGTGAATGCGCACGCCTTCTTGGCGTCGACGCCTCAACTCTCAACAAGATCGAGAAAGGGGATCGCGCGCCAAGCGTCTTTCTCATCCTCTCTCTGTCGAACCGGCTACGGGTCTCGACCGACTTCCTTCTGAAGGGGGTTTTGAACGGACGTACGGACGAAGAGATGGCCCTTCGTCTTGCCGCTCTGCACCCAGAGCTGGTGCTCCAGCCCACGGACACGGCGTCTCACAAGGGCAGAAACATGCTTTCCGACATGCCTGATCAGCCCAGGATACCAGATGGGGACCATTTTTAGCGTCCTTGTTGTCATCGCTCATCCAGAACACAGCCTTCTTCACTCGCAGACACGGCGTGCGACGCTGCACGCAGCAAGAACAGAACGTGAACAAGCACGCTTTCCCTGCTCCTCGCGTCTCACGCCGTCGCGTATTGATCAGCTTCAACCGACCAGCTGCGCCTTGAAGTCGATCCGACTTCTGGACGATTAACGTCTTATTAATGGCATTGAGCCATAATGTCAAGAATCCATCATGGCGTTGCGCCATAGAATGGCCTCGCATCAGGTTGTTGCCCATTTTGTAAAACAACATTTATGCGACATTTTATGTCTGCGCTTATACGATCCGAAGATGAGTGATCTGAATAAGTAATGGGTGACGCAAAGCAGTCGCTATCATTTTCTTAATGTTAATTCGGATTAATGAAACAACACAAACTGCCGTAAGGCATCTTCCCTTCGTACGAGAAGAGAGCGCATGAATTCATGAACGCCATCGTCGTAACTGCCTTAAGGCGGCCCCTTACCTTTGTCGTCTTTTCGATCCTGATTCTGATGTTCGGAATCATGTCGATCTTCAAGACGCCTACCGACGTATTCCCCGAAATCAAGGTGCCGGTCGTCTCGGTCATCTGGACCTATCCCGGTCTCCTGCCGAACGAATTCGCCGGACGAATCACCTATAATTTCGAACTGGCAGTCACGACGACTGTGCAGAACATCGAGCATATGGAGTCGAATTCCTATTACGGGCGTTCGATCGTCAACATCTACTTCCAGCCCGGCACTCCTGTCGGCACGGCTGAAGCAGAAGTGACCGCCATCTCACAGACAATCCTGCTTGGCCTGCCTCCCAAGGTCCCGGCTCCCATGATCGTCGCGCTCGATCCCTCGCAGGTTCCCGTCATCGCGCTTCAGATCACCTCCGAAAAACAGACCCCCTCCGACCTGTTCAAGCTCGGCGTCATCCGTGTACGTCCGCTTCTTGCCACGGTTCCGGGCGCGGTCGTCGCCCATCCCTATGGGGGTATGGACAGCTTCGTGATGGTTTCGCTCAATCAGGAGCAGCTTCGCGCCCATCACCTGTCGGCCGCCGATGTGCAGGCAGCGCTCACCGCGCAGAACATCGTTCTCCCCGCCGGTGACCAGAAAATCGATGCGACAGACTGGATGGTCCAGACAAACGCGGCCCCGGAATCGATGGAAGACATCGCCAATATCCCGGTCAAGCGCGTAGGCAATGCCGTCATTTATATCCGTGACGTGGCCGATGTGTATCGAGGCGGTCATCCCCAGACCAACCTCGTGCTCGTCAAGGGCCGCCAGGCCGTCGAGATGATCACCCAGAAGGGCGGCACGGCCTCCACCCTTGACGTCGTTTCCGCCACCAAGGCCCTTCTGCCACGCCTGCGCGCCATCCTGCCTCCGGACGTCCAGGTCTCCATCCTCGCCGATGCCTCAGTCATGGTGAAGGAACAGATCAAGGATGTTGTTCGTGAGATGATCACGGCCTCCATCCTCACCGGTATCGTGGTGCTCCTGTTCCTTGGTTCGTGGCGTTCCACCGTCATCATCGCCACATCGATCCCGCTCGCCATTCTCTGCTCGATCATCGGGCTCGGCTGGGCAGGGCAATCCATCAACATCATGACCCTCGGCGGACTTGCCCTCGCCGTAGGTATCCTCGTCGACGATGCGACCGTGATGATCGAGAACATCGATACCCATCTCGAAATGGGCAAGGATCTCGAACTCGCCATCATCGACGCCGCCAACCAGATCGTCATTCCTACCTTCGTCTCCACCACCTGCATCTGTATCGTGTGGCTGCCGCTCTTCGAGCTCTCAGGAGTCGCGGGCTATCTCTTCATGCCCATGGCGCTCGCCATCATGTTCGCCATGATCGCGTCCTTCATCCTGTCGCGTACCCTCGTGCCCACCATGGCGAAGTTCCTCCTCGCCGGTCAGATCCATCACGCCCACGGCCATGACGATCACGCGCCGGCGCCCAAGGGCTTCTTCGGACGCTTCCAGCGCGGCTTCGAGCATCGCTTCAATAATTTCCGCGAAGGCTACAACACGCTGCTTACACGGTGCGTAGCGCGTCGCGGCATGTTCGTCGGCGTATTCCTGCTGATCTCCGTCGCCTCGCTCGGCCTCTACGGTGTAGCCGGTCGTGACTTCTTCCCCGAGGTCAAATCCGGCGCGCTGCAGATGCATATGCGCGCGCCGCTCGGCACCCGCATCGAGGTCGCAGGGCGTATTGCCGCCCTGGTCGATAACCGCATCAACCAGCTCCTGCCGGGCAAGGTCGAGAACATCATTTCCAATTGCGGCCTGCCCGAGGGTCCGCACAACCAGGCCTTCATCCCCACGCCGACCGTCGGCACGCAGGATTGCGATCTGACCATCGCGCTGAAGGACGAGGAATCCCCCGTCTGGGATTACCGCGCCCTGCTTCGCAAGGATCTCTCGGCACGCTTTCCTGGTACCGTCTTCACCTTCCAGCCTGCCGATCTGACCGACAAGATCCTGAATTTCGGCTCAGCTGCGCCGATCGACATTCAGCTCTCCGGCCCGAGCGTCTCTGACAACTACAACTATGCCAAGCATCTGATCGGCAAGATCCGCCAGATCCCGGGCACCGCCGACGTGGTCATCCAGCAGACCATGTCCACCCCTACCCTCATGGTGAATGGCAACCGTACCTTCAGCCAGGCCACCGGTTTGAGCGAAAACGATCTCGCCACCAATGAACTTCTGACTCTCGCCGGTTCTGGCGTGGTCGATCCCCAGTTCTGGCTCGATCCGGTCGATAACGTGACCTTCCCGCTCAACGTCTATACGTCGCAGGACCAGCTCACCCACCTGAACGACCTGCTCACGGTTCCAGTCGACAAGGGTGACGGCAACCCCAACGACCAGACACAGCTTCTGGGCGCCATTGCCGATGTCGTACCCACCGGTACGCCAGGCGAGGTCTCACATTACAACTCGATGTCCGAGATCGACATCTACGTGAACGTCGAGGGCACCGATCTGGGCAACGTGCTCGACGCCGTGAACGACACCATCGCCAAGGATGCCCCCAACCTGCCGCGCACAACAGCGGTCGATGTTCATGGTCAGGCCACCACCATGCATGGTGCCTATGTCCAGCTCGTCTTCGGGCTCTGCGTCTCAGTCGTGCTGATCTATCTGCTGATCGTCGTGAACTTCCAATCCTGGCTGGACCCGTTCATCATCATCACGGCCCTTCCCGGTGCGCTGGGCGGCATTGCCTGGGCCCTGTTCCTGACCGGCACCCGCCTGTCGGTTCCGGCCCTCACCGGCGCCATCATGTGCATGGGCACAGCGACAGCCAACTCGATCCTCGTCGTGTCCTTCGCGCGTGAACGCCTCGAAGTCCATGGCGACGCGCTGCGCGCTGCCATCGAGGCGGGTTACGGTCGTATCCGCCCTGTCCTCATGACCGCGCTCGCCATGATCGTCGGCATGATCCCGATGGCGACTTCAAACTCCACCAACGCGCCGCTCGGCCGCGCCGTCATCGGCGGCCTGATCGTGGCTACCATCTCCACCCTGCTCTTCGTGCCCTGCGTCTACGCGATCCTGCACAACCGCTCTGCCCGCCAGAAGGAAACCGTCTAATGGCCACCTCCCCCAAGATCATCGCTGTTGCGGGAGGATGCGTCCTCGCGCTCTGGGTCGGCGCCCTCGTTGTCGGTCGCGTCCACCACAATCACGCCCTCGCCACCGAAACGGCGCAGAACGCCATTCCGAACGTCGCGGTGCTGAATCCTATCCAGTCACCTGACAAGGTGGCCCTCACCCTGCCGGGCAATATCGACGCCTGGTATCAGGCCCCGATCTATCCGCAGGTCTCGGGCTACGTGAAAATGTGGTTCAAGGATTACGGCGCCCATGTGAAGGCGGGCGATGCGCTGGCCGAGATCAATGCGCCCGCGCTGGACGCGCAATACGCGCAGGCCCAGGCCGATCTGAATGCCGTGCTCGCCAAATACCACCTTGCGGCTGTCACAGCCGAACGCTGGCGCGCCATGGGCAAGTCACAGTCGGTATCAGGCCAGTCCGTCTCGGTCTCGAACGCGAATGAGCAATCGGCCAAAGCTGAAGTCGACGCTGCACAACGCAATGTCGACCATTTCGCCGCCCTCGAGAAATTCAAGACGATCGTTGCGCCATTCGACGGCATTGTGACGTCGCGCAGCATCAACGTAGGCGATTACGTCCATGATGGCGGTGGCAACCTCAACAGCACAGGCGCCGCGTCAGAGCTTTTCACCGTGGCCGACGTGCACAAGCTGCGCCTCTTCGTCTCCGTGCCTGAAGTGTTCTCCTACATCCTCCAATCCGACATCACCGCCGATGTCAGCGTGCCCCAGTTCAAGGACAAGAAGTTCCACGCGAGCTTCCTGACCACGGCGCGCGGCTATGACCCGAACACCCGCACCGTGACCTCCGAATTCACCATGGAAAACCCTGGTGAAGTCCTGTGGCCGGGCACCTTCGCCTCGGTCCAGCTCAAGGCACATAACGAGACAGCACATCTGTACGAGGTCCCCACCTCCGCCCTCGTCTTCGAGGAAAAGGGCATGCAGGTCGTCGTCGTGAATGACGACAACACGGTGCATTACAAGAATGTCGTCGTAGGACGCATGGCCGATACCTCGACCGAAATCCAGGCGGGCATCTCGCCCAAGGATCGCATCATCGCCAACCCGCCCGCCGACCTGCTGGAGGGTGACAAGGTCACCGTCACCACCCCACAGCGCGGCTATAACCAGTCCGGATTCGGGGCATCGGAATGAGCACACACAAGATCAAGAAGCTGGTTCTGGCCTGCGGCACGGTTCTGACGGCATTCGGCCTCTCAGCCTGTGACCTCGCGCCAACCTACAAGCCCCCCACCTTCGTCGTGCCAGCCAGCTGGCACGGTCAGGGTCCCTTCGCCACCGCGACGCCAGCCGATACGACCCTTCCCACCAATTGGTGGACGTTGCTGAACGACCCGCTCCTCAATCAGATGGAAGCCACGCTCACAACGTCGAACGCTGATCTACAAGCTGCTGCGGAGCGTTTCATCCAGGCCCGCGCCCTTGTAGTGCAGGCCCGTTCGGAACTCCTGCCTCATCTTGCCATCGGCGCAGGCGCCTTCGATAACAAGCAGTCCGAAGACCGTCTGTTCCGATACAAGGGTAATATCACGGAGACGGATGAGGAATATCACGGCCTTGCCTCCTGGGAGCCGGATTTCTGGTCCGCCATACGCAATCATGTGCGCGCCAGAAAGCAATATGCTCAGGAAAAAGCGGCCGATTTCGCCATGTCGCGGCTGAGTCTTCAGGCGGAGCTCGCTTCCGACTATGTGCAGTTGCGCGGCTATGACGCTCAGATCGCCATCTATAACCAGTCGATCGGCTACTACCAGAAAGCCCTGCAGATCACGCAGAACCAGTTGCTGAATCAGGCAGCACCGCGTCTTGATGTCGCCCGTGCGCAGGCACAGCTCTATTCCACCCAAGCCGCCGAACTCGACGTCCAGGCCGCACGCGAGGTCACGGAACATGCGATCGCCATCCTGACCAACGCGTCACCCTCCTCTTTCCATATTGCCCCGACGCAAATCATGGGCTTCCATCAGCCCAGCATCCCCGCTGGCGTTCCATCAGAGCTTTTGCAGCGCCGCCCGGATATTGCCAGCGCCGAACGCGAAATGGCCCAGGCCAATCGCGAAATCGGTATTGCACGCGCCGCGTTCTATCCGCATGTCTCGTTGCAGGCCGGTGGTGGCTTTGCCCAGAATGGCTTCGATCTGGCCAATCTGGCAAATTCGCTCTGGTCGTATGGTGCTTCCTTCGAGTTGCCCATCTTCGAGGGTGGCCTAAGGCGCGCAGAGCTCCAGCATGCCTGGTCGGCCTATCGTGAGACGCGCGACAATTACCGCAGCAAGGTGCTGGACTCCTTCCGCGAAGTGGAAGACGGGCTGTCTCGCACCAACCGGCTCGCTCAGGAGAACCGGACTCTCGAGAAAGCGGTGGATGCCACGCTGGCTACTCAGAACATGACCATGACGCTCTATCAGGGCGGAGTGGGCACGTATCTCGAAGCCATCTTTGCTCAGGTACAAACGCTCGAAACGCGCATCCATCAGATCGAGGTCGCAACGCGCCTCTATCAGGCAGATATCGGCCTCATCCGCTCGCTGGGTGGTGGCTGGAACGTCAAGCTCCTGCCGACAATGGACCAGACGCTGTCGATCACCCCGCTGCAATATGACGCCCTGCATCATCCGCAACCTGTCGGAGGCGTGGATATCTCACAGCATCCGGAGCAGTTCGAAAATCTCAGCAGCGCCGCCCCTCAGGCCCCCGCTGCAGCAACGGGTAAGATGCTGCGTCCCATGAGCGAGCAATAAAACCCGGTATCGCTGGCCTTTCTGTGGGGGCCAGCGAATATTTTTCGGAATCTCGTTCGGTCAGCGGGCCTCAAAACGTCAGCACCTGCGAGACGCCGCGCCCTAGGCGGGTCGAGCCTCAACGACCCGGCGGTGTTCCAGGAACCGTCTTACATGCCGCACGCAAGCCCATGAACGTGCTTGGCTAGCGAGCGCCGAAAAATCGGCCTCTTTTGACCTGACAGACCCTCACACTATTTAGACAGCAGCCTTAGTAGCCCAGTTCCCGGTTCACGGAATCCGGAATGAGCCCCTGATCATAGAAAGCCTGGATGTTCTGTGCCGCCAGATTGGACGCCGTCCCCGTCTGGGTTGGTGCCGTGATATGCGGCAGGATTGTCACCTTTGGATGAGACCAGAGCGGGTCTTCCTTGGGTAGAGGTTCGCGCTCGAAGACGTCCAGCACGGCATGCCCCAGATGCCCCCGGTCAAGGGCTCTGGTCAGTGCTTGCTGATCGATGATCGGCCCACGAGCGAAATTGATGATCGAAGCCCCCGACTGCATCTGGCCAAAGCGCCAATCATCGAGGAGGCCTCGTGTCTGGGGTGTCAGGGGAAGCAGAACCACAACAATGGCGCTCTGGCGCAGGATCGCCTCGAGACCTGAGGGACCGTATTTCATCGGAATATCCGCACGCGCCCAGGGAGTACGGCTCCATCCCATAACCGGAAACTCGTTCTCCTTCAGCCTGTGCGCCGCTGCCCGACCCAGATTCCCCATCCCCAGAATGCCAATGGGACGATCCTCGGGCATCACGAGGGGCTGCTGATGCCAGCGCTTCTTTTCCTGCTGCTCCCGATAAGCGGGCATGTCCCGATGCAGATAGAGCGTCCAGGCCAGAACCGCCTCTGACATGGTCAGGGCAAGCTGCGGATCTGTCATGCGTACGATGCGCACGCCACGACGTGGCATTTCCTCGACGAGACGTTCAACACCCGCCCAAAGGCTTTGCACCCACTCGAGCATAGGCAGATCGGCCAGATCAGCCGGATCGGGATTGGCGACAACCGCCATACGCGCCGTCCGCCGCTCTCCATCCGTCAGATCCTCGAAGGGCAAGACACGGATGTTGTTCAGGGCCGCATTGATCGACTCCAGACTCTCCTGCCTCTCCTTGGGAGTGATCCGGCCACAGAACGGCACTAGAATGGTCATGACGCACGCACCTTTTTTCGAGCCACTACCGTGGTCTTCTTCTTTTTGACGGATGTCTCGACTGCCACCGGTCTGGAAGGGAGGAGCGGTTCGAGGAAACGCCCGGTATGGCTCCCCGCGGTCGCCGCGATAACCTCAGGTGGGCCCTCGGCGACAATCCTGCCCCCACCATCGCCCCCTTCCGGCCCGATATCAATGAGCCAGTCCGCTGTCTTGATCACGTCCAGATTATGTTCGATCACAAGAACGGTATTCCCTTGATCGACCAGCGCATGCAGCACGTCCAGCAATTTGCGCACATCCTCGGTATGAAGCCCTGTCGTTGGCTCATCGAGGATATAGAGCGTGCGTCCAGTCGCTCGCCGTGCCAGCTCCTTCGACAGCTTCACACGCTGGGCTTCCCCCCCTGAGAGTGTGGTCGCCTGCTGACCAAGGGTCACATAACCAAGCCCGACTTGCTGGAGGATCGCCAGCCTGTCGCGGATTCGCGGGACCGCGTGAAAAAACGGAAGCGCCTCGTCAACCGTCATGGCCAGCACATCGGCAATCGACTTGCCGCGGAACTTCACGTCCAGCGTCTCGCGATTGTAGCGCTGCCCCTTGCAGGTATCGCAGGTCACAAACACGTCGGGCAGAAAATGCATCTCGATCTTGAGAACGCCATCGCCCTGACAGGCCTCGCATCGCCCGCCCTTGACATTGAACGAGAAGCGCCCCGGCTTGTAGCCGCGCGCCTTGGCCTCGGGGAGCTCTGCAAACCAGTCGCGTATCGGGGTGAACAAATCCGTATAAGTCGCCGGGTTTGAACGCGGTGTCCGCCCGATCGGGGACTGATCGATGTCAATGATCTTGTCGAGATGCTCCAGCCCCTCCAATGCCCGATACGGCAAAGGAGATTGGTTTGCGCCCATCAGCTCGCGAGACAGGGCCTTGTAGAGCGTATCCACGACAAGGGTCGACTTACCCCCTCCTGATACACCGGTTACCGCGACGAAGCAGCCCAGCGGGAAACGCGCGGTCACGTCATGCAGATTATTACCCGTTGCGCCCACCAGAGTGAGCATGCGCTCCGCGTCATAGGGTCGTCGCTTTGCGGGCACCGGGATCATGCGCCTGCCGGAAAGATAATCTCCCGTAATGCTGTTCTCGTTCTTCGCCACCTCTTCCGGGCGACCGCTCGCAACCACCGTGCCGCCCAGCGCGCCTGCCCCGGGGCCCATATCGATCAGCCAGTCCGCCGCTCGGATGGCGTCCTCGTCATGCTCGACCACGATCACCGTATTTCCCAGCTTCTTGAGCCGGTCGAGCGTTCCGAGTAGTCGCTCGTTATCGCGTTGATGAAGCCCGATCGAAGGCTCGTCGAGTACATAAAGCACACCCGTCAGCCCGGATCCGATCTGACTCGCCAGGCGAATGCGCTGGCTCTCCCCGCCTGAAAGTGTTGCAGAGCCGCGCGACAAGGTCAGATAATCGAGCCCCACATCATCCAGAAAGCGTAGGCGATCGAGAATCTCGCGCAGAATGCGCCGGGCAATCTCAGCGCGCTGCGGTGTCAGAGAGGCTTCTACCCCCCCAAACCAGTCGAGCGCGCGCCTGATCGTCAGGTCTGAGGCCTGGGCGATATTGAGATGGTTGATGCGTACGCAGAGCGCCTCAGGCTTGAGACGCGCGCCATGACAGGCATGACAGGGTACGTCAGACTGGTAGCGCGACATTTCCTCACGCACCCACATGCTGTCCGTCTCGGCCAGACGGCGCTGAAGGTTGCGCATGACCCCTTCGAACGGCTTTGTCAGCTCGTAAGCGCGCTTGCCATCCTTGTAGGTGAACAGGATCGAGTCCTCGCTCCCCTCCAGCAGCGCCTTTCGAAAGGCCTCGCCCAGCTTTTTCCAGGGCGTCGTCATCTTTTCCCTGAAATGCTTCGCCATCGCCTCGAGCGTCTGGTCGTACCAAGGGGTCTTGGCGTCCCGCCACGGCGCAAGAGCGCCCTCGGCGAGGGAGAGACTTTCATCGGGCACGATCAAACGGGCGTCAAAATGCGTCTCGGTGCCAATGCCGTCGCAGACCGGGCAGGCCCCCATCGGCGCATTGAACGAAAAAAGACGCGGCTCGATTTCCTCCAGCGTGAAACCGCTCACCGGGCAGGCGAACTTCGCCGAGAAGACGATGTGCTCGCTCTCGCCATCCTCTCCCGCACGGCGCACCTGCTCCGCATAGGCCACGCCATCGGCCAGGCCCAGCGCGGTTTCGAAGCTGTCGGCCAGCCGGGTCTCGATACCCGGCTTGACCACGACACGATCGACCACAACTTCCACCGTATGGCGTAGCTTGCGGTTCAGATGGGGTGCCTCAGCAATTTCATACGTTTCGCCATCGACCTTCACCCTTGTGAAGCCCTTGCGCTGGAGCTCCGCCAGCTCCTTGCGGTACTCCCCCTTGCGATCACGGATGACGGGGGCCAGCAGCATCAGCCGCGTCCCTTCTTCCATTGTCATTACACGATCGACCATCTGACTCACCGTCTGCGCCTCGATGGGCAGGCCGGTAGCCGGCGAGTAGGGAACGCCCGCCCGCGCCCAGAGCAAGCGCATATAGTCATGGATCTCGGTAATCGTCCCTACGGTCGAACGCGGGTTCTTCGACGTGGTCTTCTGCTCGATCGAGATGGCAGGTGACAGCCCTTCGATGGAGTCCACATCGGGCTTACCCATCAATTCCAGAAACTGACGCGCATAGGCTGAAAGGCTCTCGACATAGCGCCTTTGCCCCTCGGCGTAGATTGTATCGAAAGCGAGAGACGACTTGCCGGAGCCCGACAGCCCCGTGATTACCGTCAGCTGGTCCCTGGGAATATCGGCGTCGATATTCTTCAGATTGTGCACACGGGCACCGCGTACACGAATGGACTGGTTGTACGGCAGATCAGACATCAGCACCACGCGTCAGGAACAGGGACAGGAGAAGGGGATCAGCAAACGAGAACGTTTCAGGACCTATGTAAGATTGCCGGTCACAGGATTAAAGTCGAGCCTGACGAAGCCCCGGGCGTGACGGCGACGCGTTGCTGAGGTAGGATGGTGTGTTTTTCAGTATGTAAGGTCGGTCGCCATGGCAGGAAGTGTGAACAAGGTCATTCTGGTGGGAAATCTGGGCCGCGACCCGGAGACCCGGAATGCGCAGTCCGGCGCCAAGATCGTCAACCTTACCGTCGCAACTTCCGAAAGCTGGAACGACCGCGCCTCGGGCGAGCGCAAGGAGCGCACCGAGTGGCACCGCGTCGTGATCTTCAATGAGCGTCTGGCCGATGTCGCCGAGCGTTTCCTGCGCAAGGGCCGCAAGGTCTATGTCGAAGGCCAGCTCCAGACCCGCAAATGGACCGACCAGTCGGGTCAGGAGCGCTACACGACCGAGATCGTTCTGGACCGTTTCCGTGGCGAGCTCACCCTGCTCGATAACAACCGTGACGGCGAGTCCGGTGGAGGCATGGGCGGTGGCTATGAAAGCGGCCCATCACGCTCCTATGGCGGCGGCAATGCCCCGGCTCGCAGTGGCGGCGGTGGCATGAATCAGCCCCCCGCGCGCAACACCGGCGGGAATAATGGCGGTGGCTGGGATGCGCCGGGCGGTGATCTGGACGACGAAATTCCGTTCTGAGCCCCCTCGTCCGACTCTCTCCTCCCTGACCGACACAGCAACAAGACGGACCTGCCTTGACCGACCTGACGCCGCCTGCCGCCCCGACTGACCAGATCCCGGTGACCATCGAGGAGGAAATGCGCTCCTCCTATCTCGCCTATGCCATGTCGGTCATTGTGTCGCGTGCGCTGCCGGATGTGCGTGACGGCCTCAAGCCGGTCCATCGCCGCATTCTCTACGCCATGCGCGAGAGCGGCTTCACCTCCGACAAGCCCTATCGCAAATCGGCCCGTGCGGTCGGTGACGTCATGGGTAAATACCACCCCCATGGCGACAGCTCGATCTATGACGCCATGGTGCGTATGGCCCAGTCCTGGTCCATGCGCGTCCGTCTCATCGATGGTCAGGGCAATTTCGGCTCGGTCGACGGCGACAGCCCGGCCGCCATGCGTTATACTGAAGCACGTCTGGCCAAATCGGCGTCCTTCCTGCTCGACGACATCGACCGAGATACGGTCGATTTCCAGCCGAACTACGACGAAAGCGAGAGCGAACCCAAGGTTCTGCCCGCTGCCTTCCCTAATCTTCTGGTCAATGGCGCCTCCGGCATAGCCGTAGGCATGGCCACCAACATTCCAACGCACAACCCCGGCGAAGTCATCGACGCGACCCTCGCCCTGATCGAAAACCCGGAAGCCACCCTTGATGATCTGATGAAGATCATCCCCGGCCCGGATTTCCCTACGGGCGGCATCATCATGGGCCGCCGCGGCATCCGCCAGGCTTTCGAAACGGGTCGCGGTTCCGTACCCATGCGCGCGCGCGCCGAGATCGAGGATATCCGCAAGGACCGTCAGGCGATCATCGTCACCGAAATTCCCTATCAGGTGAACAAGGCGACATTGCAGGAAAAGATCGCCGATCTCGTTCGTGCCAAGGAAATCGAGGGTATTTCCGACATACGCGATGAGAGCGATCGCTCCGGCATGCGTATCGTGATCGAGCTCAAGCGCGACGCAACCCCGGAAGTCGTGCTGAACCAGCTCTATCGCTTCACCCAGCTTCAGACCTCCTTCAGCGTCAACTGCCTTGCCCTCGATGACGGCAAGCCCCGCACCATGGGGCTCAAGGATGTTCTGGAAGCCTTCATCCGTTTCCGCGAAGATGTCATCCTGCGCCGGTCGCGTTTTGACCTGAACAAGGTGCGCGATCGCGGCCATCTGCTGGTCGGTCTCGTCATCGCGGTCGCCAATATCGATGAAGTCATCGCGCTCATCCGAAGCGCCCCCGATGCCGCCACTGCACGCGAATCGCTCATGGCCCGCGCCTGGAACGCCGCCGACGTGCAACCGCTCATCGAGTTGATCCACGATGAGGGCAATGTCATCATTGATGGCAAGGTTCATCTGACCGAAGTTCAGGCCCGTGGCATTCTGGAACTGCGTCTGCAGCGCCTGACCGGACTGGAACGTGACAAGATCCAGGGCGAGCTGAGCGAGGTCGCCACCAAGATCAACGAACTGCTTGAGATCATCGGCAGCCATGTCCGTCGCATGGAAGTCATGCGTCACGAGTTGCTCCTGGCCCGCGCCGAAATCGCCACCCCGCGCATGACCGAGATCTCGGACGCACTGGGCGACCAGTCGGATGAAAGCCTGATCGAACCCGGCCAGATGGTCGTCACCATCACGCGTGACGGCTTCATCAAGCGTACCCCGCTTGAAATCTTCCGCGCCCAGAACCGGGGTGGTCGTGGCCGCACGGCAGCAGGGCGGCGTGGTGACGATGTCATCGTCAACAGCTTCAACGCCCACACCCATCAATGGGTCATGTTCTTCTCCTCGGGCGGCAAGGCCTATCGCGAGAAAGTCTGGCGCCTGCCAGAGGCCTCACCCACCGCCAAAGGGCGCGCTTTGGTCAATCTCCTGCCTGACCTCGGCACGGATTCGATCACGGCCATTCTCGCTCTCCCGCAGGAAGAAGAGCAGTGGGAAGACCTGCACCTCGTCTTTGCGACGGCCAGCGGCAATGTCCGACGCAATCGCCTGAGCGATTTTAAGAATATCCGCGCCTCCGGCCTGATCGCCATGAAGCTCGATGAGGGCGACAGCCTTGTCGGTGTTGCCACCTGCCGCGAGGGTCAGGACGTCTTCCTGGCCACGCGCAAGGCCCGCTCCATCCGCTTCCAGATCACCGATGATACGCTGCGCGTCTTCGCCGGACGCGACAGCTCGGGCGTACGCGGTATCCGTCTTGCCACAGGCGATGAGGTCAATTCGCTCTGCATCCTCAACCATGTCGACGCCAGCGTCGAGGAACGCTCCGCCTATCTGCGTGCGGCCAACGCCAAGCGACGCGCGGAAGCTGCGGCCAATGCCGCAGGCACCGAGGAGGAGATCGAGGAGATCGCCTCTGACGACGCCGATGAAGCCGTCGATGCCGGCGATCTGACTCAGGAACGCTTCGACGAGCTCGCCGCGCAGGAAGAGATCCTGCTCACCGTCACTGACGCCGGCTTCGGCCGCCGCTCCTCAGCATACGAATATCGGGTCAGCGGTCGCGGTGGCCAGGGCATTGCCAACATGACCCTCACCAATCCCAAGCGCGGTCGCGAGGTCGTTGCGACCCTGCCCACACTCGACGGCACCGACGTCATGATGGTCACCGATGTGGGCCGCCTCATCCGCGTCCCCGTTTCGCAGGTGCGCGTCATGGCCCGACAGGCCAGCGGCGTCACCCTATTCCGCGTCGGGGGAGAGGAGCGCGTAACCAGCATCTTCCCGGTTGCCGAATCCGAAGGCACCGAGGCTGATGACGCTGAGACCTCTCTCGAGGAATCCGACGCCATCGCAACATCCGACTCCGCGCCTGAACCCCCTGAAAGCCCAGCCGCGCCTGAAGACAGTGCAGGCTGAGTTCCTTCCCGGCGGCAGACGTGTCGGGTTCTATCCCGGCACGTTCGACCCCTTCACGATTGGTCATCGCGACATAACGCTTCGCGCGCTCGCACAATTCGATGAGCTGGTCGTGGGCGTAGCGCTCAGCGCCGCCAAACGCCCGCTACTCTCTCTGGATGAGCGCTGCAGCGTCATCGAACAGACGCTTCTGCCTCTGTGCCCCGGTGGAAAGTCCCTTCGGGTTGTCGGGTTTGACACGCTCATGATTGAGGCCGCCCGCAAGGAGGGTGCCCATTGCGTCATTCGCGGTCTGCGTTCCTCAGCCGATTTCGAATCAGAGAGCCAGATGGCGGCCATCAATCGACAACTCGCTCCCGAGCTCGAAACGATGTTCCTGACCGCCCGGGAAGAACACCGGCTCGTTGCCTCGCGCATCGTGCGCGAGCTTCTGGCCTTCGGAGGGGATATAAACCCGTACGTTCCCGCGAATATCGCCCGTCTTCTCTTGTCGAAAGCAGGAAAGAGGCCGACATAGGCCGCGTGGCCTTTTCAGGCTCCGCAAACACAAGGATAGAAGTCAATGTCCGAGACCAATAACCGCCTCGTCATGAAGCTCAAGACCGGCGATGTCGTGATCGAACTCCGTCCCGACCTCGCCCCCCTCGCTTCAGAGCGCCTGCGCACCCTTTCCGAGCAGGGCTTTTATGACGGCGTGAAGTTCCATCGCGTCATCGAGGGCTTCATGGCACAGGGCGGCGATCCGACAGGTACCGGTTCGGGCGGCAGCGACCTGCCCGACCTGAAGGCCGAATTCACCCGTGAAGCGAAGTTCGAGCGTGGCACGCTGGGCATGGCACGTACCATGAACCCGAACTCGGCCAACAGCCAGTTCTTCATCATGTTCCAGCCCACCCCCTCCCTAGACGGCCAGTACACGATTGCCGGTCAGGTCGTTTCGGGTATGGAGCATATCGACCAGATCAAGCGCGGTGCCGGTGCATCGGGCATGGTCAAGGACCCCGACACCATTCTCTCCATGCGTCCTGAAGCCTGATTTCCACCGCCCGGCCGAAAACCGGGCGACTACGCAGGGTAATACCCTGCCGAAAACCGGCGGAACCCGATTCAGTCGGTTGACGGCTTCTGGCGCTTCCTGTAGCCAGACGCCTCAAGTGAACCGGTAGCTCAGCCGGTAGAGCATTCGACTTTTAATCGAATGGTCGTGGGTTCGAGTCCCACCCGGTTCACCACCCCCCAAAAACAGTATGGTCGGCAGAATACCCCATTGCGGCGGATATGGATGCGTTGTCCGGCACAAGGCTGCGTCTCTCACGCCCCTTCGCCGAAAGAGGGCCGATGACGCGTGACAATTGCGTCACATCTTCACAGGCCCGATCGGATGATCCTATGATCTCAATATTCGAAGGAACATACCACGTATATACTGTCGGGAAATTAACGAGAACTCCCTTATGGAGCCATTGTCGTGCGTTATCTCCCGCATCTTATCCCGCTCTTGGCCCTATTTCTATGGGGCTCGGCTGATTACACAGCCGCCGCTACGCCTCTTCCGCAGGGACCCGTTATTCTGGGTTTTGATCGAGATCTGATCTTCCGGGATAATCGGACAAACATCGCCCATATCGGCGTTCGTGACAGCTATGGAATCAACGATGCGATGGAAGCGGGCGACAGAGCCCGCATCGAAAGTCTTCGTGCGGTCGTGGCTTCAGCGGAAAATGCCCCTCCGCTACGCAAGATGATGATCGCTCTGTGTGATGCCTCCATTGCGCGCGTGGACGGTGATTTCGCCCATTCATCGAATATCATCCTGCAAGCTCTTCACGAGGCAGGGAAGTTCGGTTGAAGCGGGACATTGATTTTGGAACAGAGGGACAAGCGAAATGGAACCCTTTTACCCTGTTCAAACGACAGAAAATCCCTGCTTGAGCTGCGTTAAAAGTCTATCCGGTTGAGCATGTTTCTGGCGGGTTGATGTCTTTACGTCACTGGCCGCGCTCCACGGTTGCGAGATTGGGCGCTTTCGCCTCGATCACGACAGAGGCATATTGGCCCGGCAGGGTGTACGGCCCCGTCTGGGCCTGGGTGACGTAACTGCCGAGTGTCAGCCCCGCTGCCGGGGCAAGCGTAACGGCCCCGGTCCCGGCCTGGGTGACGGTGATGCGACACCCAACGAGTGTCCAGTTCGCCACAGTGATCGTGACCGCCGAGCTTGAGTTTACAGCAAGGGTTCGCCCACAATGGGCGGTATTGCTCAGGGTGGTGTCTGCCGTGATCGTGTCCACGGGGTGGGCATATTGCTGGCTCTGCCAACTGCCATCCATGCGGAACTCAAAAATGTTGGCCCCGGCGTTCACATCCTGCATGGTGATGCGCTGCGGGTTCGCTTCCCAGTTCAGATTGAACTGGTTCGTGTTCACCGCATAGGCGTGCAGGATGTTCTTCTGCCCTGCCACGCCCGGCGTGACCTGGGCGTTCAGCGCGCCATTGCCGGAATAGGCGTTGAGACTGGTCGCGCCCGAGATGTTGGACAGGATCGCGCCTGATACATCGAGCGGTGTCGCGGGCAGCGGGTTGAGTACCCCGAGGCGACCATTCACCCGGTCGATCGAGAAATAGGGGGCGTTCGTGAAATTGCCCCATTTCGCGTCGCTGAAGCGGTAGTAATCGGCGTTTCCCATCGGCGTATAAACGAGAAAATCGTGCTGCGATCCTTCAGCGTTGCCGAAACGGAAATACGTGCCCGCCGTGGCGCTTGCCGACGAAGCAAGGGCGGCCTTGCTTAGGGTCATCGTCTTGGTGCCTGCGCCGGAGACGATGGTGGTCCCTGCCGGGAACAGGCCATATTCTGCGGGCGTGTCCAGGATCTGCCCCGTATCGCCTGGGAATGTACACCCGCCAACGCATGTGATTGTGGCGCTTCCCTTGGTGACGATGCCATAAGCCGTGGTCATGCCCCAGGGCACAAGTTCTGTGCCTGTTGTTTGCCACATGAACGGAACCGGCTGCCGGTTGAACGTGCCATCATAGGTAAACCGGCTGATCTCGAAATAATCGACGCCCACATCGGGGCCATATGCCACCCTCGGCCCCCAGCCGACCGCCCCGTGCTCGAAATTGCCCCCATAAGTCATGTCGGGGCCGTCAAAAGCTATCGCAGCAAATCCGTTCGCATTGGTTGTCTTGATGGCCAGGGCGTTGTTTGATCCGGTGTTGTTCTCAATCGTGAACTCACCTTTATTGGCGTCATACCAAAGCCCGGTGAACATGCCGGATTGCTGGGGGTCCAGGACAACAAAGCCCGCCTTCATTGGATCGCCTGACGTTGTTACGCTCCCGGTGAGCGAACCGCCGGAAAGGGAGAGGTAGGATGTGGCGGCCTCCGCCTTGCTCAGTGTGCCTGACTGCAGGGCGGCGATATTGCCCGCATTGGCTGCCTCTGCCGCCGCGGCCCGGTTGGCCTCGGTCTGCACGGCTGCGGATACGGCAGCGGGCGTTGTATAGGTCGATGCGGCTGCCGAGGTCGTCAGGTAGTCCGCCAGTGCGCTCTGCATCTGATCCGAAGTGACCGCCGACGAGATCCCTGCCTGAAGGGTAGCAAAGGTGACGACGCCCGATCCGTCTGCATTGCGCGCCGTGCCAAGCGGCGTATTCATGGGCAGGCCATTCGGCGGTACGAATTGCGCCGTGGAAGGCTGCGCAAGGGCAGCGGCGGGCATTGTCCCGACCGCAAGCAGGAGAAAGAGGAAGCGCTTCATTGAATGATCCCGGTCAGGGTTGGAATATTGGCGTTGCTCCACCAGCCTCCAGCGCTTGGCGGAGAGAATGGCAATGAAGCCATCCATGCGGCCATCTGGGCGCTATTGATCTGCGTGGATCGGCGGCGGGGTATGCCGACAAAGGTCATCACTCCCCCGTTGTTCCACCATCCACGCGAGGGTGAGGATATGGGCAAAGACGCGAGCCACGCGCCCATGCCAGTGCACGTAATGGTTAGGCCCGGTATCGAAGCATCACTGAAATCCGGTCGTCCCGCGAAATTCGGAATGCCTGCATTGTTCCACCACCGGTCTCCCACGGGCTGATCCACACCAAGACAGGCAAACCAGCCCTCCATCCCACCACTGTCGATGAATGGTGCTATCGGGCCTGGCCCAGGTTGTGGAATCGGAGGAATAAGAGCCGGAATACTGCTGACAGTGATGGATACGGCGATCTGATAGGTGTTTCCAAGACTGGAGAGGACGCCCACGTTAACCGTAATGCTGCCGGCGACGAGCCATCTGATATAAGCCGTGACGCATGATCCGTAGGATGAGACCCACGCGATCGAACCAAATGACCCAGGGTCGAAGTCGAATGAGAGGACGGCTTCGTTAGGTCCCAGGATCTCCGAGAAATCGACGCTGTAGTCTGCACCGCCGTTCAGATTGCTATCGGGCCATACCAACTGGGCCTGAAGAACCGAACGCAGGTTCGGATTGGCAAGCATAAAAGGACGCACAATCCGTTCAGATGGACGCCAGATCATGAATGCACCTTTCCTGCCGAAGCGGTCTCATCGACGCCGTTGGTCGTGGAGCGATCACCAGTTCCTGTGGTAAGCGCGGTGTCGTCCGATGCGATTTTCCAAGGAAAAGCCGGGATAAGCGGAAAGACGGTAGGTTCCAGCCCGAAACGCATTTCGACATCGTGACATCTCAGCCTCGCGCCGATGAGATGCACGTGGATCTCCTGCAGAAGATCGCCGGTCGCAACTTCCCGCGCACGGGCAGAGAGCTCATTGGCCAGAGATCGTTCAAGCGCAGCTGAGAGCATTGCCTGCTGTTTCTGGCTCTGATCGACTAGAGTGAGAGCCTGCTGTCCTGCGTCCAAGCGGTTGCGCTGTGCCTGCAAACGCGCACGGATCACCGTTCCACCCCACGTCAGGATGCCCCCGATCACGGCACCTCCCGGACCGCTCCATGTTTCCCATAAAGCTGCAATGTTGATCATGAGCAGACGACGCTACCGACGATCTTGGCAATGTCGTCGCCAGGGCGCACGATCCGCGCTGATGAGCGCCATGTCATGGGAGTTATCCCGCTGTGCTGCTGGACGGCGCAGTGTAGCTGCTACCGATCGGATATGCTCCGTTAGGATCGGCTACGATCGCTGTACCCGTAGGGGGCAACCAATCAGCGGTCCCATCCCATAACACTCGGTCGATAACGTATCCGATCGGATGCTCAACCGTAGCTGCGGTAAGATATACCGAGTAGGCGTCAGGCTGCGTCATGTTTGTACTCCTCAGGCGCTAAATTCATCGATGATGCCGACGCCATTGGCTCCTGCGCCTCCCGCATTTTGGGCTGCTTGCTGGTTCGCATGAGCGCCGCCGCCGCCGCCCCAGCCGCCTGCGTTCCCGCCCGGCTGCGATGTGCTGCCATTATAGCCAGTGATGCCGGACCCACCCGCACCCATAGGGCTGTTGCTACCAGGGGGAGCAGCGGCTGTTCCCAGTACAGCGACACCGGGCAAACCGCCCGCTGCTGCAACCGCGTAAACAATGTTCGGTCCGCTCGGCATTCCATTACCAGGGCATCCCGGAATTGACGACGCAGCGCTGGAGGATGTTTGTATTCCGGCATAGCCGCCAAGCCCACCGGGGCATGAGAGCGCAGCAAACGAGCCAAACGGGCCGAATGTGGTGGCGCCTCCGGTTCCGCCCGCCTTGCCAGTCACACCAACGCCACCAACGCCGATGCTGATCGGGATCTGCTGACCAGGAGTGACGGGGAAGATTGCTTCTACATAAGCACCCGCGCCACCGCTTGAGGCGCAGGAAGATCCATTGCCGCCGGTGTTATCAGCGCTCCCCCCAGCCGCGCCGCCCGCAGCCTGGAGGCGAACACGAATTTTATAGACGCCAGCCGGGACTGTGTAAGTCTGGGACGATGTAATGACGGTCGTATTGAGGTAGCGACCGGGGTTATATTGTGCCGCATACGTCTCGGTCGCCAGTCCTGCGAACAGATTGCCCCACGACGCGCCAGACTCACCGGGCGTGGTCAGGTTGTTTGCAACGGTCGAGAGCCAGAATACTCCTGCAGAGGACGCGTCCTGGACGAGAAACCTGTTCGGGTATCCACCGATCAGCTTGGCAAAGGCCGCAGACCAGACGGGCGCGTTGCCGAGTACTTTGATAGCGGCCTGAAGCTGCGCAAGGTTGACAGGGTCAGGCGTCTGCCCCGAGGCTTCGATAGCCCCAACGATCTCTTCCTGTGTCGCGGTACGGTCCGCAGCAACCAGACTGGTCCCCTGCGCCTGTCCAGGCACCTTGTCCGCATAAACGCGCTTTCCTGCGGCGTTGGTGGTGTAGCCGCTGGCCTGAGTGCGATCCATCAGACATATACCCCCTGAACCATGAAGACGACGATCGTGTCTGCGGGCGCGTTGAGCTTTATGGCGGCGCGCAGATTGGCGCTGTCCTGATCCATGTTGACGATCCAGTAGAAACGCAGCGTGTAGTCGCTACAGATTGCCTCGCCGCAAACAGCCGGGCCGCAAATGGCAGGATCGGGCTCGATGATGGTGATTGTGACGCCATAGCTCGCGGCCATGCGCTCATAGAACTCGAAGGTCTGTCCGCTGGAGGCGACCCATCGCTGTCCCAGAAGCTGCTGAAGCTGGGCCTGGCTGAGATCTCCGACATCGCGGCCGAGCGGATCTGGTCCGAGAAGGGACTGATAGTCGCTCAGTAGGGTGACGGCAGAACCGGGCCAGATCTCCGAGGTCAATGCGGCGATATCGGCTTCGAGCTGTGCGCGGGGAATAGCGAGGGTCCGATACAGCGCCGCGAGGTTCGTCGCCCTGTCCCTGGACCAGGCATTGCCAGACGGCGTCAGTTCCTCGACCCATTGCGTGGCAATCTGATCAGCAGTGCGGGGCGCAAGCATCGTCATGACGACCCGCCTCCTGCCTGCCAGGTGATCGTTCCCAGGATGGTCAATTGATTGATCGGCACTAGAAGATCATTTGCAGGAGCAATCAGCGTGTTCTGTGTTCCTGCGACCGCCGCGATGGCTGCTTCGAGAGCGGCGATCGTGATGCGGCCGCTCGTATTCTTTCCCCCGATGCCAGCCGCCAGGAAAACCGGTGCCAGAGCGGCCTGAACGGCGGCTTGCGCAGCACTCGTGTCCGGGTTGAGTGCGATCGTCATGTTCTGAGGGACGATCTGCGCCGAATAGACGGTGGCGTTGCCTCGGACGGGTCGCACACTATCGATATAGGTCTGGATAGCCACGATCTGAGCGGGTGTGGGAGCAGTCGGCCCTGCCATGGCGACAATGATGCCAACGGTTCCTGGACCGTCATAGGCGCGCACCGCATAGACATAGGCGGCGCCTGCAGCCAACGCCCATGTTTCATAGTTGGCGAGCGTGCCGCCACTCGACCGGTTCTGGATAACGCTGATGATCCGCGCTTTCCAGGCTTTAGCGCTCTCGATCGCAGCCCCGCCGGCAATCCCGCTCTGATCCGAAACAATCGAAACGACGCCGGCTATCGGCGAGACGAGCTGCGCGGACGTGTTGGCCGCCAGATTGCCAGCGGTTCCGGCGCTGGTTGCCATCACCGGCACGGATGCCGTTGCGTTGGCTGCGATATCGGTTGCTGTCGTCACGGCCCATTGGGTCGAGCCGTCAATCGTGATCAGGGTTCCAACGGGGATATCGACGGCCTGAGACGTAGCAAAGATGAAATTACCGATCGCAGAAGACGCGCTTTCTCGCGGCACGCCCCAGATCTCGGCGTGGTTCGGTAGCAAGCCGCTTTCGGTGGATGTCGAGACGATCAGTTCAAGCCCGATGTCACGGGCGTAGAGATAGACCTGATAGAGGTCGAGGGCGCTGATGATGGAGAGCGCCTGCTCCAGCGTCTGGGGAGCTGTCGCATCGAGACGCACCACAGA
This sequence comes from Asaia sp. W19, assembly GCF_003994335.1. Classification (GTDB taxonomy): domain Bacteria; phylum Pseudomonadota; class Alphaproteobacteria; order Acetobacterales; family Acetobacteraceae; genus Asaia. The sequence goes on along the minus strand of NZ_PNQZ01000005.1, from coordinate 41,927 downwards.
CCCGTCCGAGGCAGTGAATTCCTGCTGCGCAAGCGCCGCTGCAAAGCGTTGGGCGAGTGTGTCGGGACTTGGGATGGGTAAAGTCATAGCGTCGTCACCGGCGCATTGACGGAAAGCCCCAGCGCTTGCGCTGTGATGATCAAAATGCCCGGCTTTTTGTCGTACCAGGCAGCGTCGATATCGACCTCGATGCCATGATAATCGACGATCGAGGCAACCGCTTCATTGGCATAATCGAGCGCCGCGACACGGGTCGCTTCCGAGGCGCGCCCACGAGAGAGCAACCATAAGCGTGACCCAAAGCGCTGGCCGTCTTCCAGGAGAACGTCACCCACCCATCCCCTGCGGGAAAAAAGCGGCGCCTGGGTTCCTGCCGGCGCTGTCTGCATTTCGGGTGCGACATCATCGCTCGCCGCGCGCCGATCAGAACACAGCGCGACCAGGAGGGGCGTTGCTGGCGTGCGGTCGATCGCAATACGCCCGCGCCCATTCCCGACGGGATCGATGAAGAGATCGATCACTCCCGGGCCGGGTTTGATCCCGAGTTTCATGCTGGAAAAGGATGCGGCCGACATGAGGGGAGAATGTCATGTCTGCGCCCCGCCCATACCCCCGACCGATTCTAGAGGCTATCAGCTTTGTGGTGGTCCGCTTGTTCCGGAACCGGCCTGCACGCCCGTATGGATGTGGGTTTGCAGACTTACCTTACCCGCGACGACATCGCCCTTGGCAGTGATCTTGCCATCCGTCTGGATATCGAGAGACGTGTAGATCCGGTCCTGATTGACATCAAACACCGTAGTGCCCCCGATGCGGACCTGCAACTCGCTTGCGCAATCGACCCTGACGATCTTGCCGCCCTGAAAATAGAGCTTCTGCCCCATGGAATCATAGAGACAGACCTCCCCCTCGGCGAGATTGCCCATGCGGGCAACCGAAGGGTTTGCGGGCGGCAGGGCCACAAGATCGGCCGGATCGCTGCCATTGGCGACGACATGGGTCACAGCCCCGTCATGGGGGGCATGGGCTGCAAGACCAAAGGGGTGATGAACAGGCACGCTCGATCGCGTTACCCCGTAATGCGTGTCGAGCGTCACGGTCTGATCGCCGCCCGTATCATCGATATCGGCGATCACGCCGCGTGAGAACAGGCTGCGCAGAGCCATGTGAAAGGCCGCAAGCATCAGCTTCGCCCTATGAGGGATCGTGCGGTGAGATGCGAGGATTTGCGGGCACCGGCACGGGTGTGATCCTCATCCCCCTTGAGGTTATAGGCATCGGGCGCCACGACAGAGATCCGCGTCTCATAGCCCTGATCGGAGGCCACCCACGTTACGGCACCGATCAGCATGTCCTGGGTAAGGCCACTATACAGATCTGTCACCGAGACGAGCTGGTTGGGCAGCCACAGATCGCCTTTGCTGTTGCGAAGACCGGGCACGATATAGACATGGGCCGTCGAGCCCGCCCGCGTTGTGCGACCACGCCATTCCGCCTGATCCTGCAAGGTCCAGGGGTCGGCGTCCTCGCGGGGCTTCGTCGCCTTGCGCTTCTTGTGGCGCGTGCCGGCATGAAAGGCGAGCGGCGGCCCGACCTCGTCGCTCAGGCCCTGTGCGGTGCTGTCCAGTGGCGGATTCGTCGTTTGCTGTGTGGCCACCGAGCCGCCGCTTTGCGTCTTGGCCATCCATACCCGAGGGCGATAGCGCTGAACCTCAGGATCGACCCAATGTCCGTAACGCGTTGTGCTGGCGAGTTCGACCTTGCGGTGTGAAGGCGCGGCCGGCGGTTGCGCCGGAGCTGCAGAAAGCGGCGCAGCATTCGCATCGAGCGTGGTTTTGACGGGTCTTAACTGGCTCTTGAACTGGCCTTTGACCCAGACATCGGAATGGCGATTACGCGAGGAAATCCGCACCTCGATGCCGCGCACATTGCCTGGAAAGCTCAGACTGTCACTGGCCCTTGTCGTGCCCGCCTGTGTCAGCACGATCTTGCCAATTCCATCGGATGTCACGAGCACGCCGCGCTGCCTGGCATGATGCTCGATTGCATCCATGACCGTGTCGCCCGGATCCAGCGCCACCAGGGTAAAGGGTGCTCCCGTCTCGATCTGCTGATCGAGGGTGATCTTGTAGGGGTTGGTCAGATGGCCCACCAGACTTTCGAGGCGGATCTGCCGGTACTCCCCCGGCCCCGTTGGGTTGGCTGAGCAATCCACGAGATCGCCTGTCACGTCTCTGCCGCTGATGATGGCCTCTGCCGTATGCTCGTCGGCCGTCAGATTGATATCGTCCACCCATCCCTTGAGCACCACATCTGCATTGATCGAGATTTCCACCGAATCGCGAGGATGGATCGCGGCGACCTCTGGTGTCTCACCGCCAAGCAGGGCAGCAGAGCGCAGCTCGTCCAGGTAGCGAATGCGAAAAGACCCGGCGATATCGGCAAGGTCTCGCCCTACTTCGCAGCTGGTCCAGGTTTCGAGGATGCGCCCCGCGATCTTCACCGTCATGGGGCGGCGGGAAACGGTCCTGGTATCGCTCATCAGCTCAGGTCCAGAATTTGCACCGCACCGGGACCGGCGAAGGCGGGGTGGATCAGGTTATTGCGCGCCACCATGTCATCGAACGTGGTCTGGACATTGGCGGGCGTGTCGCCAGCGAGCGCATAGGCCAGCGTCCAGGCACTCATGGGACGTGTCGTCGCAATCGATATGACGGGAGGCAGTCTTCCGATCGTGGTCGAGAAATCGGCGAGGATGGCAAGCCGCAGATCCCGAAGCGCGCCCCACATGGCCGACATGGGAAGCGGAGCGCCTGCGGCGGCGGCATTGCCCATATCCGCGCCCAGAGCATCGACGGCCGCAACGAGAATGTCGCGCACGGAAAGGGCATCAGGCTGGCTGACATAGGAGACCGATGTCGAGGCGGCCACGGCCTGGGCGAGCGTGACCATGCGTGCCACCACCCCCAGGGCCAGAACGGAAGCGGGTGCCTGACTGGTCTGGGACGTGTTGAGGGCAACCGTCCCGATCTTCGATGCGCCCTGCAAAAGGATCGTGACGATCGTAGCCGGCGCGACGGTGAGCGTCACACCGTTCGCGACGATCGAGGCCGGGGCTATGGCGGCCGCCTGGGCAGGCATGGCCACTGAGGCTATGGCAGCGGGCACCACGGCAAATGCCGTCGACACAGCATCGGCGTAGCTCGTATCGTCATTGACCAAAGGCGGAGAAACGCCATTGGCGAGTGTGACTTGCGCCGCAGCCGTCGCATCTTGCAGGGGTTGCGGCGCATTCCCGAGAAGGCCATCCCAGACCCCGGAGATCTGGCTGATCAGCGATCCTACAGCGCCCGACAGCGCAAGAGGGATAGCCAGCACTGACAGTACCCCCTGACAGGCGAGGATACCTTCATCGACCAGCCCATCGGCCTGGGTCATCAGATTGGTGAGCGTATCCGTGATCGACGCGAAGAGCCCGGGTGCGCCCGATGTCTCCGGGTCACGATAGAAAGAGGCGGTAAACCGTGCGACGCGGATCTCGCGATCGGAGAAGGAGATCTCGGGCGGCTGCTCGGCCAGGCGAACGCGCAGGCGACCATACCACGGATGCACCAGTGTGGCCGGGCCTGCGGACAGGAATGCCTTGCGCAGACGCTGGGCGCGGATGACGTAATCATCGCCGATGATCAGGCCGGTGATCTGGATCGGCCCCTCGATCGCCCCGAAATCCTGAAAGCGCTGGATGTCGCGTCCGGGAAAAAGCCAGCGAACTACGCGTCGGCCGCCCGCCTCCCGCACATCGGGCATGAAGAACGTGACGCCCCGGAACGAGGCTGTGGTGAGGATGCGTCCCAGCGCCGAGCTGGCCAGCCCCGCAATGCCGCCCAGGCTGGAAAGCGTGGAAGCGCCGATCTCGCCGAGACCGGCCGTGGAGAGAGATCCACTCATGCGCGCGCCAACATGCGGCCGGTATCGATCATGGCAAGCTTGATGTCAGGATGCTTTTGCTTGGTCTCTACCTTGGCACCCGGGTCGGTGGAGATATGCAGGTGGAGTTTCGGGTTCTTGTCGGAGGTCGCCATGGCGAGTTTATCCGGTGATGCGCCTGTGGCCTTAGGCGTGCCATGCGACCCCAGATGCAAGAGCCAGCTCGCCCAGGACTCGAGCCATCCACCGAATGAGATGAAGGCTTTTTTGATCGCGTCCCAATGCTTGTAGGTTTCATAGGCCACAAAGCCGAGTACAGCGACGCCGGCGAGAATGCCCACCGACAAGGCAGCAAACGCGCCAACCGAGATCTCCAGCGCACCGGCTACCGCACCGATCACGAACCGCAGAGGTGACAGCACAGCCCCAATCAGGCCAAAACCCGCCTTGAGCGGGATCAGAACCGCTCCACACGCTGCCATAACGGCGGCAAAAGCGATAAGGCCGCTCGTGATTCCAAGGATCACCGGGAGCACGCCAGGCGTGTGCTTTTGCATCCATTCCATGACATCGATCACACCGTGCAGCCCGATCGTGAGCATATGCAGCGTCGGCACAAAGCCCTCGCCGATGATGCGCAGAACCTGGCTTAGCGCCTCTTCGAACGCCGTTAATTCGCTCAGGGTCGAATGCTGGCCCGTGTTGAAATCATGGTCGATAACGCTCTGATCGGCGCCCGCCACCTTCTGCCGGATCGAGAAATACTGATCCATGTGCTTGAGAATGGCCGTGACGAATGCGCGATCTTCCTGATTGTTGAAGAGGGTGCCCAGGACCTTCGCGTCAGTGCCGCCGTGAGTGATGCGGTTGACCTGCTGAAGCACGGCGATCATGGGATCGATGCCCTTGGCGCGGGCATTTTGTTCTGTGCCAAAGAGATCGACGCCGAACTCTGCGAAGCGCTTTGCGGTATGCGGGCTCGTAATGGCCTGAAGGAAGGCACGTGTATTGGTGACGGCTTCGCCTTCTGTGCCCGTTGACTTGCGCGCAACCGCTAAAAGCGCTGCCAGATCATCAACCCCCGACCGCCCTTTGACACCGAGCATTCCGGCCTGAGCCGCAACCTGAGGCAATAAGGGCGCCAGCTTTTCGAAGGGCAGATCCGCCTGCTTGCCCGCGATGGCTACTGAGGCAAGAGCCCCTCCTAGTGCCTTGTCACTAACACCCAGGTTTTCCTGCAATGCGAAGGTGCTTTTCGCTACAGCTTCGGGCGCCGCATTATAGGCAGTGGCGATATGAGCAACTGTGGGCAAGACCGCATCGAGCTTGTCGCCTGCATAGCCTTCGCGACTGAAGAAGCCCGCCGCATCGGCCAGATCCACACCACGCTGGGACGTGGCGCGTGCCAGCTGATTGATCTGCATTCCATAGCTTGCTGCGAATTTATGGTTCGCGTCACCGTCATATCCAAGGCCGATGCCGATATGGGTGAGTGTGTTGTCGAATTCGGCTGCCGCGTGGACCGGCTCAATCAACCCAAAGCCCGCGGCTGCGGCTCCGAAGGCCCGGCCCATGCCTTCCTCGACCGAGCGATGCACATTCTCCAGGGAGTGATGAACATTCCCCAGATAGGCCCTCGATCCGGTTGGTCCCGACGGAAATCCACCTCCGCCGTTGCCCGATGCGCCATAGCCTGAATTAAGCGTGCCCTGTACGGCGCGCATGGCTGACATTGCCTGCTCAGCGGCGCGTTGGGCGTTCTGACCCATGCGGTTCAGAGCATCGCCCGCCTCTGTCGCGCCGCTAGCGGTAGCGGCGAGGCTTTCATCGAAAACCCGGGTGTTCCCCTCTGCCGAAGCCATGGAGGCATCGGTGCGTCTGAGCGCTTCATCGAGCGCACGTGTGGCCTGGGCGGCACGCTCGACCGGCTCATGCAGTCTGTCAAACCCGTGCGCCTGGTTCCCTTCAGCAAATGCCTGATCGACACGATCGGCCGCGCCTGCCAATGCCCCCATGGCTTCGGCCGTTGCTGTCGCGCTAGCATCCGTGCGCGACAGCCCCTCGCCCAGGGCGGTTGTCGCCCCAATGGCGGCTTGCATGGATGCCTCGGCGCGGCCGATCGTTTCTGAGAAGGTATTGGTGGCGCGTGTGGTCTGCTCGATTGGCTCCCACATCTTGTCGAAGGGATCGGTCCCTCCGACACGGCTGAGCGCCTGGTCGATCCGCGCCAGCATGCCGATGATCTTGTCGATCGGTCCGGAAATGCCGTCTGCCAGGTCGATCCGGAACTGAGTGTGCAGGGAGTCCGACATCAGTTCCGGGCCTCATTCTCTTTTCTGATACGCTCGCCGAGCGCGTTGGCCGCGTTATTCCAGAACAGCGCCCGCCTTGGGCTCATGCGGCACAGGCTTGCCTCGTCGAAATGGAGCGTGTGCGCCAGAGCCGCCAGAATTACCGGCCAGTCTTCTGGCCACGCCGTGTAAAAACGCCAAGCACCTCGACCAGGGTCAGGTAATCAGCATGGGACAGGGCGCGGATGAACAATTCACCCTTCATATCCTCAAGCCCGGTCATGCGCTTGAGAAGGAACAGCTGCCGCCCCGACGCGCCTTCAGCATCGACGGCATCGATCATGTCGCCGCCACGCAGACGGCGACAGGTGATCTCGCGGATCTGCTCGATATCCTCGTGCTCACCGGAGCGACGTGTGATTCCGGCCGGCTCATCGAGTGCGATCGTCACCGTTCCATCCGTGTTCCAGCGCGCGCCTTCTGGCAGCTTCGGGCGCATATCGACGGTAACGGGCTTGTCGGCGCGTTCGCTGGCATCGAGCACCTGAGGCGTCACATGGGCGTGTTCGTGATGCACAGAGGGGCGGGTCGGGTCGAAATCCATCAGCTTGCGTCCAGTTCGATGTAGGAGGAGAAATTCCAGACGACGGGTGCTTTGCCGCCGTCATCGCTGAGCACGGGCGCATCCAGAATGAAGGCGTCCGGCGAGGTGTAGAGCTGGCCGGTATCGGCCTGCCACTGAAGCTCCTGCTCTTCCCCAGGCATCAGGGATGAGAGCTTCATGCCTTTGGCGATGAGCAGGGTCGCGCGGACTTCGCCAGCCTGGAATTCGGCGCTGCGAAATGCCTGATACCCGGCCACCTGCGTCACATTCCTGATGCCCGACAGGCGGATCGAGGAGCCCTTGACCACATTATACTGTGTGCCCGCCCACCAGAGGCGGACGATGCCGACGGTTGCAGCCATGATCGTTTACCCCTGAACCTGAAGAATATTGGCATCGATGATCAGCGCGCCGATCGGCTTGATCGGCAGCATGGCATTGAGCCGGTTGCGATCGGTGGTATCGATGCTGAACGAAGCCGAAGCGGCGAGCGTGTCCACATCCTCGATCCAGCCATTGGCCTCGTAGAGCTTGCAGCGTGCCGCCCAGGCCCCAAGCATGGTCTTGGGCGTCACCACGTTGGGCACGTTCGCCGAAACGGCATTGTTCTGGGCGAGCTTGGCGCGTGGATAGGTCGTGACGACGTAATCGTTGAAATCGTAGCGCACGCGGCTCGCGATCGCAGGCACCATGATGTCCTGCGGCAGGCCTGTGGGCACACCCGAGGCCGCGTTCTGATAGGTGGTCACGACGCGTTCGAGCGCGACCGTGCCATCAGAGCCGATCGTAAAGGTGCTGATGCCAGAGCCCAGGAGCACATTGCGCTGTGATGGGATGAAGGCATCGAGACCCTGTGGCCCCATACCGGCGACTGCGTCCAGCGTGAGACCGCGCAACTGCACGGAGGGGTCGCTATTGAGCGACATGCAGCACTGGCCGGCAAAAGCGCCGACGATCGCCGCCTGCGTCCACATCGGGTTCTGCGCCCCGATCACATTGAGCAGCATCGAATTGAGCTGGGCCGTCACCGCCAGCAGGCTGCCATAGCTGCCGCGCAGGGCGGCATAGACACGCGCATCCTGTTTGACCATCGCGCCATAACGACGCTGCGCCTCCTGGGCGAGTGTCTGTAGATTGGGCGTGTCATAGAGCAGGGTGACGATGTCCGTGTACCAGGTCGCCGAGATCAGCCCGAGAGCAGCAGAGATGCTGGGCGCTCCCGCGCCACCACCGGCGGGCGTGATATCGAGCGTGGCGCCAGCTACGGCATCGCTGACATAGGGCGAGTCCCGCACATCGATGTCATTGCCATACTGACTTTCCTCGAGTGCCGTCAGGGTGACACTGTTCGCAACTGTGCTCTTGCCGTCCGACGAGAGCGTGGCAGACGCGATCAGGCCGGTCTGCGCCAGAACCGACGAGGTTGTTCCTGCGCCATAGGCGGAGAGAAAGTTCGCAGCCATGATTGCGGGCGTATCGCCGGATGACACTCCAAAGGTGATGCGTTGACCGCCCACATAAAGCGCACGCGTCCCGGAAGCGGTAGCTGGCCCGTTAAAGACGATCGTTGCCGCTGAAGCCTGCGCACCAGCGCCGGGCGGAAGAGCAAGGACATCCATCGCGACACCCGGGCAGGCGGCAGTGAATGCGGCGATCGCGATCGAAGCGGAAGAACCGATCCCCATCGTGGCCTGCATCTGACTGGCAGACACGTTCTGATGGAGCGTGGCCGCTGCCAGTCCCTGCTGGATGGCGATGAACAAAACCCGGACCGGCATTGCGAAAACGGTGTCGGGGGGCGTGAACTGCACCTCGGTATAGGCGCCCGGAACGTTATAGATGCCGGGGATCTGCGTGAATTCGCTCACGAGCCGCTATCCTTCTTGGCTGGGCTTAAGGCCACGCTCGCTGCGGATGCGGCCGGGGTGGGTGTCGTCGAGGCGCTGTTCGACGAGACACTGTTCGACGGGGCGGTGGTCGAACTGGCCGTTGAACCGGCGGACGGTGCCGGGCTGGACTCTGCCGGCGTCGGGTCTGCCTTGATCTCTACGATATCGCCGGCAGCGATCAGCCGCGCCCAGAACGGGTCGGTCGGATCGACGGAGAATTGCGCAGGAACCGGCCTGCCGCTCAGATCCTTGACCACACGATCCTTGGCCGTGCTGACGTTCATGGGGCTCATTCTTCTCTCACGGTGATGGTTGTGGTGCCGAGATCGGTCTGGTCGCTGATCAGCTGCTCCTGCAGGCGCAGGAAATCATTGAGCGTTGCCGTGACAGTCGGCAGATCGAGCGCGACATCGGGGATCGTGATTTCGAGCACGACCGTTGCCTTGCCGTCCTGGTTCCAGTCAGCCAGCTCTGTGCTGCTCACCTGAGTTACGCGGCACGTGCCGATATCCTCGATCGTAAAGCCGTGGAGCGCTGCGATCGCATATTCCTGCAAGCCCATCATGCCGGGCAGGTAGGCGCCCGATCCGATCTGCGCGCCCAGATAACGCTGCTCGGGCTTGTCGAATGAGACCATCAGGATCAGCGGAAAGGATAGCGTGCCCCGGAAGGTACCGGCGTTATCGCTCTCCGGCGACCAGTGCGACCAGCCCAAGCCGATCAGGTTCTTTGTTCTCGTGATGTCTTTCCAGGTGGCCTGCGACACCTTTGCCGGAATGACCGCATGGAAGAACCAGGCCGGATCGAAAAAAGCCTTGAGCTGTGCCTGGATTGCCTGAAAAGCCGCGCCTGTTACGCCGCCCGAGATGATCGCCTGGAATGCCTGGATTTCTGTCGCGTCGGGCGCAGGGTTCATGACCAGCATTTCACGGTCCTTTCGCGTCCCTGGAATTCCGCCCAGTTCGGGCTTGTGTTGGGCAGAAGCTCGCCATCCAGCGTCACGGAACCGTCCTCGACCTTGCGCAGCCAGGAGAGCGCAGCCTGATAGGCCTCCTTGACCTTTTCGGCGCTCGTCGTGCCGCCCATCTGGCAGAGCAGGAAACGGGCGATCGCACAGCAGCTCTGCGTCAGGGCCAGAGGCGGCGTTGCGACAGGCGTCACGTAGCGGCGCCGCAGATAGCTGTCGATCATGTTCGAGGCATCGCCGAGAGCGATCGCGACCCGTGGTACATTGACCTGATCCATTGCCTGTCCGTCCGGCGTGGAGATCTGGATAATCTCCACTTCCCCGTATCGGGCAATCAGATCGTCTGGCGTTGCGTAGGCCATGATCGCGCGCGCTCCTCTGCTCAGCCGATCTCGATGACCGTCAGCTTGCTCTCGTTACGAAGCAGGTCGATCTGGTTCGGCGAGAAGCGGCCTTTGTCATGGATGGCAAAAGCAGGGTGCGCGACGCCCGCGCGGCGGAAGCCCGGCTCCTGGCAGGTGATCACGAGATCGCCGACCTGAAGCGGACGGGTGCGGCCTTCAGGGAGAAGGATATGCCCGGCCGCCTTGCTCTCACCGTGGGGATGTCCATGACCGATGGTCAGCGTATGCCCAACCCCGCCGAATTCATGGGGCTGCGTGTCGCGCAGAGAGTCGTGAAACCCTCCCGCTGCACCGCCACTGGCGATCATACGTGCACCGTCTTCATCGGCGAGGGGATAGTTTACGGCCTCCCCGTTCGCCGGTACGGGGGCTTCGGCGCCGGGGGCATTCGCGCCCTGAACGGGAGCTTCCTGATCAGGGGTCTTGTCATGCGCGCCCGACTGGGCGCGCGTGGGTGTCTTGGCCATGGGATTATCCGTTCAGCTGGGAAAGACGCTCGGCGACCATCAGATCGGCGGCGCCGATCCACGGGTTCGTACCAGTCGCGAAGTTGTTGCCCGCCGAAAGCGGTGCCAACTGCGCCTTGAGCAGCGTGCGTCCAGCCTGTTCGAGGTTGCTCGGCACCATGAGCAGATCCGGCACGATCCCGTAGGGGGTGCCATCCGCACGACACAGCGAGGCCATGGCGGCCTTGGCATCGCCGAAGCTCTGAATGGTCAGAGGACGGGTTGAGCGATAAGCGAACTGCCAGAACCCGACACCTGCGGCGCAACGACCATCCACGCCCCACTGGAATTCGCGGTTCTCAAACACATTGTCCGAGTCCAGCCGTGTGCGTGCTGTGACCGTAAACGGGCTACGGGTCTGGAAGATGATCGGTTTGAGCGCGCGCGTCGTACAAAGCAGGTACCAGGCGGGACCGCCCGTCTCGCCAGCCTTTGGCCCAGCCATATTGGGGTAGGTGAAAGTTTCGCCGTTCGCATTCACCGCCTGATGATCGGTGTCGAAGAAATACTGCCCATCAAGACAGGTCGTCTTCGTGCCGTTCTCCAGCGCTCCGAAGCACAGCTGGTCGGGGAGCTCAGCCGCATCCAGCGCGAGCTGCTCGATATAGGGCATGAACACGCCCCAGCGATCATCCGCAATGTCCTCGCGCTTGATGGCGATGGTTTCTTCATAGGTCTCGTTGCGAATGGCATATTGCTGCATCGTCGAGAGCTGATGGATCTCGCGTGAGCCGATCCATTTGCGCATTCCCGGCATTTCCGGGAGACGAGGATAGAAATTCTCGCCGGCTTCCGAAGGGACTACCTGGGCAAAGCGGCTGTAGCGCGAGGGCGCCGTGCCGATCGCCTTGTTGAAGGCAAGACTGACTGCGGTCGAAAGCGCAGCAATATTAGGGCCTGTGATTTGCATGGCTTTCTGGTCCTCAGATCGTCACGAAGGGCGTGCCGCGTTCGTCGAAACCGGCGAGAACACCGATCTTGAGACGCGTGGCGGCGACAGCCGGGGTGTTGCCCGATGCGGGCGAAGATCCGTCGCTGAGTGAGACCGTCTGATCGTCGATCGCATAGACGGACGCGCCGTAATTTGCCCAAGAGGGGGCTTCATCGAATGGGAGCGCCCAGGTGCCGCGATCGATCTCAACCGGGCCGGGACCATAATTCGGGCTGACGACGTTCTGGTTCGCCATATTGTTCTGCTGTTGGCTCGCGAGCCCGATATTGGCAACCACTGTAAGACCGGCAGGTGCCGCAACACCGGCAGGAATGACGGTACCATCCGAAAGCAGCGCGGTGATTGAGCCGCGATAGACGACATATCCGGCAGCGACCGCATATCCGAATACGGGGCCGCGCGCGACCATGAGGCGCACAAGGGCGCGATCGGCTTCAAGCGCCATGACGATCCCCCATCGCTTTCTTCAGGTCGGCGGCATCGATGCCAAAACCGGCGGCGAGGCTTTCGAAGACTTCACCCCCCGAGGCATTCGCCTGGGCGGAGTGCAGCGTGACGCTACCCTTGTTGAGGTTCGTGCGCGGCCAGGATGCCACGATATTGGCGGCGAGCTTCGCATCGCTGCTGTGCAGCGTGACGATGCTCTCCTTCATCTCCTGGGTGATCACGACGCCCTCGGCTGCAGCCTTGTCGAGCATCTGCGATGCCTGACCCTGCGAGCGCTCTTTCTGGATTGTCTCCAGCTGGGCCTTGAGCGCCGCAACAGCCGCATTATCGCCGCCGATCTTGCTGGTCAGGGCGGCGACAAGCGCGGCCTGATCCGTATTGGTAGGCACGCCCACGACACCGGCGATGGTGGAATGCAACGTGGTGCGCGAGCCCGCTGCCTTGAGGGCGGCGCGCAGTTCATCGTCCGTCGCGTCAGGGGCGAGCCTCAGAAGCGCGCGGATCTCTTCGGGGTCCATGCTCGTCTCCGATGTCTGTGAGCTGTGCAATGTGGTGAGGGTGAGATTGGGCGTGTTGGTGAGAGCCACGCGCAGGATGCGCTGGACACGACCCGAGGGAGCGCTGTCGATCACGGGCGAGACGCCGCGATATTCGAGCTCGCTCATCATGTGGCGACCAGCCTTGTTGAATTGCGGCTTCGCCCAGATGCCATCTGCGCGGGCTTCCATGGCTGAGATCCAGCCGACGGCCGGCGCGTGCTCACCCCGCGCGCCCTTGAGGTCTGTGGCGTGGTTTACATCGATCGCGATCTTTCCATCTGCCAGGGAAGCCTGGATCACGGCCTGCGCGTCATCAAGCACAAACGGACCAACCCCGTTGCGACCGGTGAAGCGCCCGGCAGGCAGGACGTGCATCCACTCAGGCACCTGGCCCGGTGGAAGCGCGTTCAGCGCGGGTGTGATCTGGACAGTCTTTGTCATGGCGCACAGAATGCACGAATGCGTCCCGGGATGGACCTCTGAACGTTTCTAGGGGGAGCACGGCGCCTTTACGGCACTCCCTCGGAAAAACGCCCTCAGGAGCGCCTTGGGGTGTTTTGGCCCCACTCGGACGATAGCAGAAGGTGAGCGGCCTTCTACCCCGTTTAAATCGGTTTTAGCGGCGTTTTAAAACCGACCTGCCCACATGCAGACCATTCAGCCGGAAACCGCCTTGCGGAAGAAGCGCGCGAGTTCCGAGACGATCACCTCCCGATCCTCGGTCGAGAAGCCGAGATAGGGGCGTGCCGGGATAGTGACGGATTGGCGCCTGAAGCCATGACCGCCCATGACGAAGAATAGCGCAGGCGCATTCTTCGCTCTGATAACGCCGCCGAACTGGTGGATGGTTGAATAGACCAGCGGTGAGCCGATGACGATTGCATGCCCCTCGACTACCGAAGTAATGGTCCGCCGAAGCTCTCCCGTTTCGTTCAGGATGCCAGGCCCTTTTTTGTCCTGGGCATAGAGCGGGTTGAGCGGCGCGTAATCCGACCATTTCAGGCCCTTGGGGTCGGTGCCGGTGTCGAAGCGATGACGCACATTGTCTTCGAGTGGCAGTGCAGCCGCCGCCAGGACAGGTCGTGGATCGCGCCCGATCGCAGCGATCCGCGTCAGCGCCTCGCGCATCGGCTGGAACGATCCTGTGATGGTAATGCTCGCCATGGTGGAACTCCGGCATGCGATGCGCTATATGAGGGTCAGGCGACGCGCTGAGACACGGTGATATTCTGCCTGCCGTAGGACCGGCCTCTCTTGCAGGGACCGGGATCGCTTTGAGGGGTTCCCTGGCAGGCCCCTCCAGCGCGTCGTCTATTCCTCCCCCTTTTCCAAATCGGATTTCGCCGTCAACTCGGCGCCGAGCAGATCCTCGACCGATCCGTCGAGGATCGTCATGCGCTTGAGTGCGCGCCGTATGGCGACCTGCTCCGTGCGATGGAACGACACCAGATAGGTCTCGCTGCCGTCTTGAGTGGTTTTCAGGGCTGCTCGGTAATCCTTCCCGTCACGCCGGAAGAACACGACACGGCGCGCGCCGTCCTGTGCGATGATATGGGGGGCTGCCAGGATATCGGGCAGTTTGCCGTATTCCTCGGCCGTGATCTCGGGATGGCGCAAATTCTGCTTGGTCAGCGTCTCGTCCGAAAGAAGCACGTGAGGCGTTTCAGCCCCCAATATCTGACGCACGCTTTCCGGCACCGTTCCGACTTCCGGCTTCCCGACCGGCATACGCATGAACGCATCGATCGCATTGCGCTGGGAAACGCGTCGCTGCTCTGGCGAGAGCGGGTTGGGCCGCGCCAGATCCGGGCGCGCCTCCTCAGGTCGCGGCGCCAGAGGATGCGTGTCGAAGGGGTAGGTGATTTCCGAGCCTTCCGGATCTGCGTCAGCAGGACCAGGACGGAGTGTGGGGGGCTTGATCAGCCCTTCCGGCACAAGCACCGGCGCTGGACGCCCCACACGGGCCGCCTCGTTATCCTCCCACGCCTTGCCCGGATTATAGCCAAAGCCGGGATCGATCCCGACCGGCACCTGATGCACCTGGCCGGTATGGGGATTGATCCACGACGTCATCTCGATCTTGGGAGAGTCGGAGACGGTCCAGCCATTGCGTTCGAGCATGCCCTCTGAAACGACTTCCACATCGCAATGGCAGCGCCAGCCATTGGGCGGGAAATGCGTGTTCCACCAGGGATCGTCATTGCGCAGGATCATCCCGTCCCAGGCCATATGCTGCACGCGCGGATGGGGGCAGGCATGATGCCGGTAGCGCCAGTAAGCGAACATCTCGCGCGCCACTGGTGTGGACATCCGGCGATAGCGGCCGGCTGAATAGGCCGTGGCCATATTGGTGTCGTAGATGATCCGCGCCCGCCAGCCGGGTTCGCCATTGTACTTCCAGCCATGGCGCTCGGCGATCGCCTCAAACTCCTTCTGGAAAGTCTTGAAGACGATCTCGCCCTTGATCGCCTTGTCAACGGCGGCGCGCAGATCCTTCAGAAGCCCCTCGGCCGCCGCTCCCGCCACCATGAAGCCACGTGCGTGGGCCTCATGCCACAGATCGGTCCAGTGCACCGTAGAGACGTTCTCCTTGCCCCTGAAATAGGCAAGCGCATCATTCGGAGGAAGTCTGACCGCTTTCAGGGTGGCATCGTCATCGGCCATGGATCAGGCGCGGCCTTTTGCCGGCTGCGCCATCATCTGATCGAGGATCGTCGCCTCACCCGCGAGCTCGGCCACGAGCATGGCCTTGGCCATCACATCGGCCAGCTCGTCGCTGGGAAGGTCCAGGGCCTGGAGTGCCTCAGTCATCTCTTCGAAGCTCTTTGCGTTGCCAAATGCTTCGCGGGCACGCGCTTCCATCGTTTCCATGGCGTGCTTTGCATCTCTTGAGAGGCTTTCCGACAATGCCGTCACGATGCCTGGTCCCTGTGCCTGGGTGAAGCGATGCACCATACGCCCAATCGCTTCATGGTCCAGAGCGCTGTGACGCGTCGTCCGGGTCTGGCCGGGTGGCGCGCTGGCGGTGGCAGGCTTGCCCTCTGCAACGGCGGGCAGATCGCGGATGGTGGCAGGGGGCACTGTGCCAGGCCGATCCTCGGCTGGCTCGATCCGCGCGCTCAGATCATGGGGCGGCGTCGGTGGAGGTGTTGGAGCACGCCCCCCCACAATCTCGTCACCGTCTTCCGGATCTGTAAGCCCCAAACGCTGACGTAGCTCAGACGCCTTGACCTTCAGATCCTGCGGGCCGAGCCACTGCAAGGCCGTGGTGACGATATCCATCGGCACCTCGTCGGGCCGGCCGATCGAGATCTTGGGATAGGCTTTCTGCGGCCCGAACGTCATGGCGATCATGGGCTCGATCATCTGCATATTGACCGTACGCGTTGCCAGTCGTGCATCGGCCCGTTCGATATCCTCTTGAACCATACGATGGATCGCGCCCGAGGCATGGGCCCCTTGCTTGCTGTCCGCTGTGCCCGTCTGACCGATCACCGCCTTGCTGATCTGGGCATCCAGCCACTCGCACCGTCGTTGATGGATATCATTCGCCCCTGCACCGTTCTTGGGCTCGTGAAACTCGATCTTCATGCCCTCTGGAATGATGGCAGCTGCGGCTCCCGCAAGATCGGTCACGGCACGCATCAGCACGCGCCTTTCCTGCTCGGTTGCTCCCGGCCGATAAAATCCGACGCGCATCGGCAGTCCATAGGCCTGGACGAACAGCCCCCAATCCCGCGACGAAAAAGCCTTGAACATTGACGCCCAGGCGACAGCCCGCGTCAGCCCGCTGCGCAAAGGCAGGCCTGACCAGCTCGGATGCTTGTGGACGACGAACTTGCGCGGATCGAGGGCAATAAACCCGATCTGGTCCACGCCTCCAGGCACCACGGCCGGCATGGGAGCAGAATTGAATTCGCGGATCATGATCGTGCTGCCGTCCTGATTCGAAACATCGAACCAGCGCTGGGGACGGAACACAGCATCGACGATCCTGTTCTCCCCCGGATTGAGCGCCCAGGTCAGTTCATGAACGCTCCAGCCCTTGCCGATCGCGTCAAGCATATCGAACAGCATGTGCGCCACGAGCTCATCGCGCAGCCAGGCCTCAATGAATTCCTTGTGCTTCTCATGCTCGGGGTCGGAGCTCGCGGCCGAGACCGTGATCGGCAGCTGGGCGACCGTGCGCTTTCTCGTATTCAGCACGCCCAGATAATGCAGATCGCGCTCCTCGAGCGTTTCGGCAATGGTCTGCCAGGCAAGCGAATCCCCCTGATCGGCGGCGCGCATGGCCGCACCCATCATCTCTGGGTCGAGGCCGATGATGGGCGTGCTGATGATGGCCGGGCGGTTGCCAAAGACATCCGGTCCCGCCACAGGCTCGCTGAGCCTGGCCGGCTGGATTGGATTGCCCCACTGGTCGAGCAGCTTCATCGTTTCAGCCTTTCGTGCAGCGTCGCATCGAGGTGCGCGCAGCGTGCCAGTCGGTCAGGTAGCGACGCAGCTGCGGATAGCGATCTCTGGGAAGAGTTGCGAGTTCGGCCAGCAGCGCATCGTCATCCTGGCGGCTATAGGCCACAAGCATCGTGCAGGTTTGCAAGGGTGCAGAAGGCGTGCAGGCGTTGAGGGCAACGCATGCGCACCACAGACCAAGAAGAGGAGCGCGCATCAGAATGTTCCGTCCTGCAGGCTACGTTCCAGTGCGTCGGGGTCGGCCTGCGCCTGGATCTGGGCCGCATCCATGGCGTGCTGCGTGTTGGCCGCTTGCTCGGTGTCCCGAGCATCTTCCTTGGCCTCTTTTGTCGCCTGCGCGCCGCGTGCCAGGTGGATGACATAGACCCCGAAACCGAGGATGGCGGCCGCGATCGCACTGAGCGCAATGATGGATGCCGAATTCAAAAGATCCTCCCTCTGAGGCCAAGAGCGCCCTCACGTTGCCCCAGGCGCTCGGCCTCGATCTCGCGCTCGATCGGCCATGCATTCGGATTGACCTTTCCGTCGAGCGAACCTGGCCGGGATGGCACGCGCTCAAACGCGTATTCGATGATATCGGCGCGGCTTGCAGCATAGGCCATGCAGGCTGCTACCGCCGCGTCACCGTGACGATTGCCTGTCTTGCTCGCCGTGCGGCTGTCAGGGATGCGCGGCACGCCTCGCACGATCTGAATGCTGCGCAGATCATCCACGGTGTCGCGGTCTTTGGGCAGGCTGAAACTGTCGTCTTCCAGCGCCGCCTTCATTGGCGGCATGTTCTCGCGATACCAGCTCTCGGAAAGCATGACGGCCTCGACCCGCGCACCGTAGCGTTGCACCGCGACCTCAGACAGATACTGGCCATTGCCGCGCGCATCCATCTTGCCGCCCCGAAAACGCGGCAGGCGATCGAGCACGAAAAACAGGATCTGGCGCTGCTGGTCGAAGGGCACATTGCGCAGTTCGATCGTGAACGGGGTGCGGCGCTTCATGCCGGCATCGATCGCAAGCGGCCAGATGACAGTGAGATCGCCCGATCGTCCGAAATCCTCTCCGAATACATGAGGCGTCTTCTGGTCAAGCGCATCGAGCAGGGGAAGCAGCACCTCGCCACACCATTTTGCGCATTCGCCCGTGCGGATTGCCTCAGGCTGCAGCGCGAACTGGGCGTCGCACTGCCAGCGGGCAACCCCTGCATTGCGATCCGTGCGGGCTTCGAGAAGAGCGAACGGAAGATAGGTGCCACTCGAAGGCGACGGGATGACATGCAATTCCTCATCGGCATCGTCCCCGAATTCGTCCAGAATTTCGGCTTTCCATGCATCTTCGCCCTCTTGCGTCCAGGCAATACCCTGCTTGGCTGCGATCTTGCGATAGAGACCCTGCGCCACCGCATCCTCGAAAGTGATGCGCATGAGGTGATATTTTTTGCGTCCCGAACGCACCTCCTCGACGAGCGAATTGAAAGGGTTTGTATCCCCCTTATGCGTCGAGAGGATGACGATTTTTGCACCCCAGATGCGCAGGGCGAGAGCGGCCTTGATGACCGCCCTGAGATCATCCACGAACGCGGCTTCATCCAGAATGACCAGCCCCTGCTTGGACCGGAATGCGCGGGCCACAGACGGCAGCGCCAGGATCTTGTGTCCTGAAGCGAACTCGATGCGAAATGCCTTGATCGACTGCTCGGGTCTTTCATCATCGACGAACAGTTCTTCGGAAACCTCTACCGCCGCAGAAAGCAGTATCTTCGCGTGATCTGCGCAATCGTCGATAAACTGCCGGGTCATCTCCTTTTCATAGCCCATGTAGAAGACATCCATACCGCCCCCTGACGGCGCAGATGCTGCTACAGTGACCGCCAGCCAGCTGAGCACCCACGAGATGCCGATACGTCGAGACTTCTCGATGACCGTGATGTTGTGCGACAACACCTCCTCGATCACTCGGGACTGATAGGGCAGCAGAGGGGAGTTTTCTGGCTTCACTTCGACGTTCCCAGAATTTGCTGTCGGATGAACGCCATGTTCTCGGCGCTAAAACCTTTTTCGCGCGCGACAGCGGCCAAGCCTGCTTCAGCCTGCTTCTTGAAGCGCGCCTCAACCTTGGCCTCGATCCTGGCCGCATATTCGGCGTCCGCCTTGGCGGATTTGGTCAGGTGATCCATGGCCTTGGCGAGAAGCATGATGCCTTCCGGGCTGCCGTTGAGAGCAGCCTTGCCATTCTCATCGATTTCGCCGTCATCATTTTGAGCGAGGAAGAGATCGGTGATCGTGGTGTGCAGCAGTTCGATGTTAAGCTGTGCTGCCCGCGAAGCCGGTTCATCGCCGAGCTGGCGCACAAGGGCTTCGGCGATATTGCGTGAATGCCGCAGCTTGGCTCCCAGCCTTTCCATGCCCTTGACGTGCCGCCCAAGGGTCGAGCGGCTGATCGTAACGACATCGAGCTCGCGCAACGCTGCGAGGATCTCGTCGATCGTATAGCCCTCACCGCGCAGGCGGCCGATCTCGTCACGGATCTCCAATGGAAGCTTGTCCACAGAGGAGGGGCGGCTTGCGGTATAGCCTGTGCGTCTTTTCGGCTTAGGCGCACCGTCGCCCTTCGGTTTGGGTGGTTGTGGCCGCTTCGCCATGGGTCAGAGTGGCTTGCGCGCGGCGACGCCGTGGACGACGCGCACGCAGTCACGGACTTCCAGCCCTTCGGTGGTCAGGGTCACGACCCAGAGCTCGCCCCCGGTCGGGCGGGGCAGCTTCTCGATCCTGATACTGGAGGCACGCTCGAGGAGCAGGAGATCGTTGCGCAGATCCTCGGCATTCACGGGACGCCCCATGCCGTGGATCATGCGCAGGATCAGCTGCTCATTGAGCGTGCGGGTCTCCATCTGCGCAACCGCGTCCAGGACGAACCAGCGACGATCTTCTTCAAGGGCGCGCTTAACGGCGTTCATGGGATGTCTTTCTTGTCCATGTGACCCCTGATCATCACGTGCAGCAGGTCAGTATTGTTTCTGAGATCGCGGGCAATCGTCTCGATCGCGCGCTCGGTCCGGTTTTCAAAGGCGCGGCGCTCGGCGTGATCACGCTCGATTTCTTCTATGCGCCCCCGATTGCCGAAGCCCATGAGCACGGCTGCGATCGAGAGCCCGATCGCCAGCAGCACAAAGGCGAGAAGAATGAGCACGAGGATCGGACTGCTTGCTGCCCCCGCAGCAGCACCCGCCGCAACGGCCTGAACGACTGATCCGGCGGGTGTCTGTGGGGTCATGTTCCAGGATCGCCGTCAGACGGCCGGCGTCGAAGCGACAGGCGGGGTCAGGCCTGCATTCGGAAACAGGCCGCTTGCCAGATCGAAAATCGCCTCCTTGAGGTGCGTCTGCACCACGGCAAGGTCAGGGATCACGATCCCGGCGTTTTTCGCGAGAGCCAGGAATTCATCCTGAGCCTCGACAAAGACCGGATTGTCCTCACGGAATGTGTTGTAGCTCTCGGCCAGCTGATCGATCCCACCGTCGATCTTGGTGACGGCGCTTTTGACGGCGGTCTGGGCGATGTCCTGGTATTTCGTGGCTTTGCCCGCAATGATCGAGCCCAGAAGAGGCTGCGCCACGGAAAGGATGGTCGAGGAAAGCGACGAGAGAAGAGATTTCCAGTTCATGGAAGGGCTCCGGAGATTTTGTCAGCGCGCCGTCCACGCCTATCAATCAGATCCATGCCGCCACGCGTCCGTGACGGTATGACCGTCACGCGATCGCGCGTTGAGGTTCGAGGAGTTCAAGAGCGCGCGTCAGGCGGGCATCGAGCCGCGCCAGCCAGCCTTTCCCGAAAATGTTGAAGCTCTCAAAGCTGCGATAGGCTGCCTCCTGGCGACCAGCCAGCGCATAGACAACCATGCGCATCACCGCCCCTTGCCGCACCGCAGCGTCGAGCGTCACTGGGCCAATCTTGCCGTCCACGGCGACACCGAGATCTTTCTGCAGGCGCTCGGCATAGACGCCGCGCATCCAGGGCGCGAGCGTTTGAGGCGTTACTGCCGCAAGGGCCGCGAGCGTTTCAGGGCCGATATTGCCGTCGATCTCATCCTTGAGCATGCCAATGATCTGCTGAAGCTGATTGGATGCGCGACGCACGCCGGAATTGAAGCAGAAATCGGCAAGCATCAGATCGATGCCGCCCGGCAGATCGTCGCCTGCGACCGGACGCCAGTAGAGCGCCGAATAAATGGCGCGGAATGTGGCGTCGGAGATCGTTTTCATGGTTTCGGCCGTGACGAGCTTGGCGTCACCGCACCACTGGACCATGACGGGCGCGGAAATCCCACGCATCGTGCCGACCAAGCGACCGACACGCAGCTGCCCACTCGTCCAGTTCCCGGCATCACTAGGCGATGCTTGATAAAGCCCCTCGTAGGAGGCGGTGAACTGGGCGATGAGGGGGAAGTTGTTTCGCATGCCTCTTTTCTAGAGAGGCGGATCGGGCAACGGACCTCTAGACGATTCTAGGGGCCGCGCGTTTCCAGACTAGAACAGCGAAATCTGACGATGATCGGAATAGCGGGGCTTTTCGGGTCTCGCGGCCATCTTGCCACGATAGGGCTTGCGCAGAGAACGATAAACCGAGTCCGACGTGACGCCAGCCCGCGCTGCAATCTGATTGACCGTGAGGCCCATCGCAAGATATCTGCGAATGCGCCAGTCACGGCAAACCGGAACACGCCACATTTCCTTTGGATACCGACTTGAGAGTGCCGACGCAATCTCAGGGCCATAAAGCGTCTCGAGGCGGCTGCCAGCCGCTACAGCCGGAATGAAAATCTCCTGTCCCGCCAGCTGCTCGATAAAGCATAGTGCCGCATCATCGCCAACGGCTTGCGCGAGGAATTCGATATTGGCAGGAGCAGGGACGGTCATCAGCGCACCTTCAAGTTTTCAAGGAATGCGGTGGCATAGGCAAGGCAGCGGGCGGGAGACACTTCGTCATGCTGGCCCATGATATGCAAAATGGCCTGCATTTGCCCGATTTTCTGCTCAAGCGCGTCACGATTTCCATCGAGACCACCCACGATCGCAACACCGACGTGGCGACGCAAATGCATCAGCGACGCCTCCAGGGCTTCGAGATGTGCCTTCTCGACCTGCGCCTGGACTGCGACACCCTCGCTCATGACTGCATTGCCTTGAGGCGATGGACGATCTCACCGAGGCGCCCAGCCTTATCGCACACCTTGACTGCGTCGAAGTTCAACGATCTGCCCGTGCCCTGGCAGGCGCCGAGCGCGTAGGAAGCAACACAGAGCACAGCGTCTAGTCCCTCAGCGACATCCGACTCAAGCTCTTTGATACGCGTCTCCAGGGCGTGAATCCTTTGTTCGGTCATGCGCCCGACCTCGAATGACCGAACGAGCTGCGATTTTGCGGGGCCGGGCCTCGGCGACGTTGGCCGCACACCATGACCATCGAGTGCTACAGGTGCGCGCTGGTCGCGTCTGCGTTTGAAGAACATCATGGCTGTTTTTCCTTTTCGCGACGAAGCCAGTCCTTCAGCCCCTCGATCACACGGTTCGCCTGGGCTGCGTCCAGGAATTCAGGGGCAGAAACGCCTTGTGGATTGGCGGCGGTCCTTGTCTGGCGCAGCACGAAAGAGCGGAGCGCAGCCAGCTTGTCCGAGGAACGCACATAGGGTTCGAGATCCTTCCATAGGGCGTAGATCATGCGCACCTGGGCCTTCACGCTGTCAGGCGTGCGCCGCTTCCCGGGCTTGGGCTTCCAGCCCAGCCGTTTAAACTCCGCTAAAACCGCTTCGAGACCTGAGATAGACATGTCCTTGGCGTGATAGGAGCCGCCCACACGCTGGAGGATGTCGCGGTAGCTATCCTCGTCCAGAGCAAGCTCTTTGCGGGCGACATGCAGCTTCACATAGAAAACGTTCCGGCCAGTATTGGCCGAAACGTGCTGAACGAGATGCGGGCGGCGGGTCATGTCGGGTCTCCCGGATGATCATCACCTGGAGGCAGGGTTTCGGGCAGCGGGGCGTCAGCCGGGGTCGCGCTCATGAGCGACATGACGCAGACAGGCGCATTGTGATCGATACGGCCGATCGCGCAGGCGGCTTCGATGGGTGACGCCCCGGATTTGACCATCTGCACGATGAGTTCGGAGTCATGCGTCTCCGGTACTCGGGTAGAGGCGGCAAGCTCGCTGATCAAAAACCCGAAAACTCCGGTCGTACATACCGGAATTAAGAGCAAGATACCCACCTGCAAGGTGCGTGGAATTTTGTTGGAAACGCTCATAATACGCCCCTCAAACCCGTGAGAAATCGACGACGAGCTGTTCGTGCTTGCTGTCCCGATTGGGGCGCACCCGGCACGTCACGGCTGTTTTCGAGGCAAGGACGGCTATCGAGTCCTCAAGAGCTCGTTTTGCCTCAGGCCATAGGGGGTGTTCCAGGTTCAGGGATTTCAGCTTGAGAATATCCCCTACATTGGGACGGCCGTTTTTCTTGTCTGTCTCGAATGCGCGCATAACGAGCTCCCGAAGCCCGACATCTGCCCGTTCGGTGTAATCGTCGATGATCTGGGCAACCAGCTCCTGCGCAATCGAGATCTCCGGCGTCGTGCGATGATAGTCGCGTTCTTCGAGCTTGATCTCGGTATGGGCGTCATAGGTGCGGATCGTCATACCGCCCCGCGTTCCGCCGGAGCGCAGGCCGTATTCCTGCGCGAGCAGATCACGGTATGCCTGCATCGCTTCGAAAATCTGCTCCTTCTTGGCCTTGTTGAATGCCGCAAGCTCACGGAAATGGTCCCTGATCTTCTCCGCCACCTCGTGCTGCAGCACCGTGGAAGCGCGAATGCAATTGACGGGAACCTGGCGCCCCGAGGCATCGGGGATCGTTTTAACGGGGGCTTTGTCAATCGTGTTCATAGTGGGGTTTCCCAAGTCAGTGGCGAGTGACGGTGACAGCGCCACCATCTGTTCCGGAAAGCGCCAGCGAGAGCGCCGAGGTATGAATCGAGAGCGCGAGCGCAGTGGCCGCGATATCTTTGGCAAGAGCGACGATGTGTGGTTCCGGAAGAACGCTTCCTGCCGTTTGCGCGTCAAAATGGGCCAGAAACTCGCTCAAACGAGCCCGCAGCTCCCCGTAGCGAGGATGAGACTCACAAAGGCGATCAGCGAGGGTCACCACCTCCCGCAGGTGAGTATCCAGGTTGAACTTGACGTTCAGCTCTACGGTGTCGGTCATACCCAGAGCCCTCCCACGACTGTCTTGATGGGGGTGCCTGCCGGCACGGATGAGAGGAACGAGACGACAATCCGTGCTTGTTCCTGATCGCCCTGATTGCGTTTGATCATGGCGCGGCTGCGGTCTGCCGTTTCCATGGCAGACCGTCCCGGCGGCTGCTTCACGAGCGTCGAGATTGCGTGCTTGCGCAGGAGTTCAGACACGTCGTCTTGCGCGAAGGACGTGCCGCTGCATGCCTTCTTCCAGAGCTGAAGAAAGTCAGTCTTTCCGCTCATGACACCACTCCGATCACCGGAATGAGCGTGAGACCATCACACGTCACCTCATGTGGCCGAAAGGGCCGATTAAGACGGTCCTTCGCCGACAAGATATTGGCGGCATTCACCACACTCTGGTGACGAGCACCTGCCTGCGTCAGATACTTAGCCAGGGCACGCATTTCGGCGGCGGTGATCGTTCCCTTCAGGGCGAGCATATCCGTCCCGAGACGGACAAGCTCCTGCCCCATCCCAGGTCCGGGCGGATCGTTCGGAATATCAAGCTTGCGCATGATTGTTCTCCAGACCTTCCGCGATACGCACCGCGGGCAGATCGTCAGGAAAAGAGTCGAAGAATTCGGCCACGACTGCGCGGCGCGCAGAGGTGCCGGAAAACGCATCGGGGAAGCAGCGGGCGATCATCGCCAGCTCCGAGGCATTGGCATTCGGAGCATTGCTGCGGATCATTTGCCGGATGGCGATTGCGGTGCCCTCCAAGCGCTCCTGCTGCTCGAAGATCGTGCCCTCGGCGCAGGACTTCAGACGGGCGAGCATGGCGTCGCGCTTGGAGAGGGTCATGGCGCGTCTCCCTCGCGGACAGTGCGCCATGCGCCAATCACCTCACGCACGGCGTAGGCCAGACGTGCCATATGCTGTGGCGCCGCAGTGATTTGCCCTTGCAGATCGGCCCGGTCGGCCTGTCCGAAGTCCTCCTGGACGCGAACAAGCTCGTTCAACGCATCGACGAGCTCCCCTTTGAAGACGAAATAACCCTTCACTCTGTCATTAAGCGCGTTTGAAGGCTCTGTAATGCCGACAATCCGGGCCGATAAGTTACGCAGCTCGCGCCAGAGCACCGTCATGTCAGCGCCGCTGCAGCAATGCGCGTGAATTCGCTCGACTTCACTATCGAGAGCATGCAGAAGCCTGCCCTGTTCTTTCCGGCGCTCAGTCTGGAGTTCTTCCTCCGGAATGGCGGCGAAAAGAGGCGTCATGACCGGATAGCCAAACTTCGCGTTCAGGCTCTCGACGTGCTTCAGCTCATCCGTGATTGCCAGAACATTGCAGCAATCCAGATCGAGGAGCGCCCAAATGATTGGCTCCTTTCCCCCGCCTTCCATGCCAAGGGGCTGAGCGCGCGCGGCTTTGAGAAGAACTCCTAGCTTATGAGCGGCCACACGGATTTCCCCTGCCTCGCTCTCGCATGAGCCGTAGCAGCCATCCTCTTTAGGATATCGGTCCTCGATCAGGTCTGCCTGCTGCTCGATCTGTTCCAGCAGGCTGAGGCAGGCTTCGTAGCGTGTCTGGGTCATGCTTCTTCTCCGTGCGCATGCCGGACGCGATCGGCCCAAGGCTGCGTTTCGGGTGGGGAATTGAGTTCATCGAGCAGCCGGAGATTGGCCTGCAATTCGCGGCATCGGACCCATTCCATCAATTGGCTCAAGCCGATCAGGACGATCACCATGCTGATGAGGTAGAGCACCATCAGCCCGCATACGGCGTCGGTCATTGCACGTCTCCCGGCTCAGGAAAGCGCACGCGACTGGCCGCGATCGCCACACTGCGCAGAGCCTCCAGTTCGGCGATCATGCGCAGCCGTTCCGGCGTCTTGTGCAGACCGAACGGCATAGTGCGATGGAAGGACAGCGCCCGATTGACAGCGGTAAGCTTGTCACGCGCGGGCAAGTGTTCGATCGGCGTCATCATGCCGCGATCCTCCGGAAAGCGGGCATCTCGCCCGTCATGTGCTTCTTCCAGGCCGCTTTGACGTCATCGACGCTGATCGTCTCGGCGTTGCGTACACGCGCCATGGTGGAAGCCTTGAGCAGCACCTTGTTCATGGAGCGCAGCGCACCCTGCTGGACAGCCACGGCGCGGCACGCCTCGCGCACGTCGCTGTCGAGCTCGCCCCAGGCGTCGAGGATTGCATCCACGTCCTGCGAGACCGGCCCCTTGATGATTTCCCATTCATCGATGCGCGAGAAAAGCTGCGCATGATCCGGCAGACGGCCCAGAGCGCCGAAGCGATCGTTCAGGGGCGCATTGCCCATGAACACGATGCCGGTCTGCGTCTTGTCGAAGATGCTGCGCAGCTGCTCGATCGCCTTCGTGCTGAGGAACTGCGCCTCATCGATGACGATCAGCCCCTGACGGCCTTCGAGAAAGCGCTCGACACGACGCACACGGCGCGACCCGCGTTCCGAGGCGCAGCCAAGCACGTCCTCGATCTCGATCAGCGTGGCAGCAGCACTTTTCATGCTTTCGTCTGCCGTGATGATCCAGACATTGGGGTTCTGGCCCGCATAGGCCTTTGCCGCCATGGTCTTGCCGACGCCCGCTGCACCGGCCACGACGCCCAGTTCAGGGCCATATTGCGCGGCTTCCATCAGCGCCATGAGCTTGCGCGCCGTGTGGGTATGCACAAACTCCGGCGCCCTGGCGCGGACGGCACGGATGCGCGACCTAGCCGAGCAGCTTTCGAGCCATTTGACGATCAGCACATCGTAGGCCTCGTAATTGCCTTTGTATGTGTTGCTCAGCCATGTCGAAAACGTGCCCGACGACATACCCGCCTGGTCGGCAATCTGCTTTTGTGAGAGGCCGAGGCGTGCCTGTTCCGTCCGGACACGAGCGCGCAGCTCCTCTCTCGCCATTTCGGCGTTTCCCTTGTCAATGACAGCCATATTCATTATTTCAATCCTGTGGAGCTTTGGTACTGGTGCGAATGAAATACTTCGCGTCAGTCGTCTGAACTGATCACCTGAAAACGCTGACGGTCCGGTCGAACCATCTCGTTATACTTCTCCAAATACAGATCCTCTTCCGAGGCTTCGCGCAGCGCCAGGGCTGCGTTGCCTCGCGTCGGGGCCGATCCGGGAGAGAACACGGGGCGCACAACTTTCGCCTCGATTGGCTCGTCGCTCTCTTCCGTGTAGTTCGCCGTGATCTGCGCAACTTCTGCGATCGACATCTTGAGCTCGGCAGCCAGAGCCTCTTTCGTCGCCCGCTTCCACTGTTTGCGCGCACGATTGTGGTCCTGTGCAGCCGTCCGGTCGGAGAACCCTGCCGCCTCGATGCAGGCTGCCGACGCCAGATAAGACCCGTTCGAGTGATAGACGTGGATACCGGCGTGGTAATCCTGAGGATCGAACCGAACGACACACATCTCGCCCCTGACCTGGAGAAGCTCTTCACACCAGTAGCGATTGCCCGCGAACTTGATCTCACCCCGCACCTTATCGGCACGGATGGATTCCGCTGCCATCAGCCACAGGCGGGCCTGCTCTTCCGTTGCCTTGCGGATCTGCACGTTCTCATAAGACGCCTTGAACGCCTGAAGGAACGAAAGCTTGCCCCCGCATGTCTTCGATTTGCGGCCCGTGCGGGCATTATGCTCGCGGATCTCGGCGGCA
Organism: Asaia sp. W19; assembly: GCF_003994335.1. Lineage (GTDB taxonomy): Bacteria > Pseudomonadota > Alphaproteobacteria > Acetobacterales > Acetobacteraceae > Asaia. Next base: position 14,017 of record NZ_PNQZ01000005.1, on the reverse strand, counting down.
ATCGTCGTGAGGAACACGTCGAGCGGAACAGCATGACTGCCATAGTTCTCCGGCTTGTTTGTCGGGCGGTTGCCGCTATAGGCTCCCGCAAATGCCGGATGCTTCGCGATACGCTGCGCAAAATCTCTCCAGGCGCGCTCGATCGGCTTGGACTGGCCTGAGTAGGGCGTCGTCCATCGCACATCGACCCCCAGCTGAACCATGATCCCGTCCGGCTCCTCGTCACGCACCTTGAAGCGGTATCGTGTCGGTGTGCCGCCCGTGAGCCACTTGGACGCGAAGTTACGGCCGTTATCGAGATAGCAGCGCTCAGGGATGCCCCATTCCGAAACCATATCCCCAAACGCCAGACGCACGACCTCGGTGTTTTCCGAGCGATCGACGCGCCATGACAGGATCATGCCCGAATAGAGATCCTGAAACCCGACCATGACAGGACGGCCCACCGTGCCATCCGGCCACTTGACGAACACATCCCATTCGTGACCGTCCGCGTTCACAGCCTCAAGGGCATAGAAGAACGTCCGGTCGCGCTCCTGGGGTGGAAACTTCCTGGTCAGCGCTTCCTGTCCGTCACGGCCAAGAATGAGAATGGCAGGATTCAGCTTCTGAAAGCGCCTCAGAAGGGTCTTTGCTGAAGGTATCGGCAGCTTCTCTGCCTTCGCGAGACCCTCGGCACGGCTGTAGCAATCCGAGAAATTCGGCTTTTCCGGGCGCAGATAGTCCGCACGAATAAAATCCCAGATCCGCGAAGCGCACTCTGCCTGTTCGGTAAAGCGGCTGTATTTCGGCGCCAGTGCCGGAAGCCAGTCACACCGGTTGAGGCCGCGCAGGTCGCGATACCAGTTATTGATAGTCGTGTGACCGACACCGGCCTCCTGTGCCACCATCATGATGGCGTAGGTCTTGCGTGTTCCCGAGGCGCACAGCGTCTCCACCGCCTGAATGACGGACAGGGCCTTGATCGCCTTGGCCTTGTGAACGTCAGGCAGGGCTTCGTAACGGCGCCATAGCTCTTCCTTCTCGCGCTTCTCAGCCTGTGTCGGCTCCGCTGCCTTGTGAGCCGCCACAGCGAGCTTCGCACGGGCTGCAAGCGGGAGAACGTAAGGCGTGAACTCGTATCCGCCGCCCGCACCCTTGCGCTTGCGCCAGGTCAGGCCTTCCTTTTCCGGGGCGAGCCAGTTCTGGGCATTCGCGCGGTGCTGCAGGGCGCGTTTTGTCGTCGGCACGTCGGGCAGTCCCATTCCGGCCAGTTCGGCCAAAGTGAACCAGGCGTGTCCTGTTTCGGCGAGGTTCATGCGCCCCTCCACGAAAAGGCAAGCTCATTGAACTTGGCCTGAAATTCACCAAAGGTGATTTTCCCGGCCAGAGCTTGGTCAACGAACACGCGAAGCTCTTTCAGAAGAGCATCAGGCGCGCCTTCACTGGCAACCATATGCCCACGTGGCTGTCCCTCGGCCCACAGCTCCGCCCAGTGCCTGGACCGCCCTTCTGACGGATCTTCGAGGCCGGTTTTTCCCTTGACGGCATCCTTCACAGAGCGATCGGCAAAATTATCTCTGCGAGCATCTGCTTCGTGCAAGGCGGCCAAATGCTTGCGCACAGCTTCAGCATTTAGCCGAAGACCAGCAGGCTCGACAGGCAACGATTTATGAGACAGATCCAAGACCACAGCCGTCATAAGCTCTGCGGTCATACGCTCCAAACGGCTTGGAAGCTCCGCGTTTTGCGCTCCACTTCTTCCGAGCGATGCCAGCGCCTTACCAATGAGCCGTGCTGCCTCATGTATCTCTGCATCCGCGCGCATTGCCCTGAGATGCCGCTGCAAGGCCGTGCCCTCGCCGCCATTAACCTGTGGGTCGTTAGGATTAGCATTTGTTGCTTTTCGACCCGAATCCCGACGGATAGGCTGGATTTGATCCCTATGAACGTTCCATGCGCTGGGCGTCGTCGCTCGATATGTGCGATCAGAGCTCCACCGCTCAAAGTCGAGATAAAGCCCCTCGGCGATGTAAACCTTGAACATGTCGGGCAGATCGGTTTCTTCAAACTCGACGACGATACCGAGCACCCCGGCCTCGCAAGGCTGAAAATCCATCTTCGTATAGTAAGCAGTTCTGATCATCACCGCCCCCTGACACCGGCACGCAGCTTGCGCACACGGGCCTCGACATTGCGTTTGTGCTGTTCCAGATGCGCCAGCTCGACGGCTGGCAGATACTGGCGATCGATCACCGCCCAGCCATGATCGGCTGCGACGAATTCCAGAAGCCGCCTGTCCCGCGTGACGTGGAGCAGCGCATCGAAGCGCGGCACCGAAATCACGTGATCGTCCCGACTGGGCGAGGCATAGGCGTTCAGGATATTCAGCGAGATCTTCACATCCAGATAGCTGCTCATCCCCTCGGCGATCTCAGGCCGTGACATCCCTGATCCGTCACAGGCCAGAGACACCGCCCGGCTCAGACGCGACTGGAACGAGTTGCCCCGGATAAGACGTGGGTCGAACTCGGCAAGTGCGACCGGCGCGGACCAGTCGAGCAGGTCCATCTGTGCCCTGGTATGAATGGTCGGCATCAGGCAGCCTCCTTACGCACCGCACCCGGCAGGTGGGGAGACAGGAAATCGATGATCGTGTCGCGCTGGTAGGTCGATCCCTTCTCCCATGCCGCCTCGAAGGCGACAGAGGGCATTTGACCCGCAGCGTGGCGCACGATCTGCTCCTGCTCTTCCGGGTCGCATTTGCGCCAGAAGGCCAGAAACTTCTCCAGCTTTCCCGCCGGCTCAGGCTTAGGCTTGCCTTCGATCTGGCGCATGATCTCGCCGACCTGACGGATATCCGGCAGTTGGGGGATGGCTGCCAGCACCTTACGCTGGAGATCGGGCGTCAGCTTGGCCAGCGCATCCAGCTGCGACCCGCTATCGGCCAGCCAGGTATGGGCGATCTGATGACGCACATCCGGAGCAATGCCCTGAAACAGCAGGACGGCACGGCGAACCGTTCGCTCGGAAACGCCAAGCTTCTCTGCCGTGACTTCCGAGAAGGATGGGATCAAGTGGCCAAGCTTGTCCACTTGATCGGACTTCCTGTCACCACCATGCTTCGCCTCGGGGTGAAGCTCCTCATAAACCTCCTTGCGGCGTGCAAGGAAGGTCGCGCGGTCCAGTGGCGAAAGCTCACGGCGGAACAGGTTTTCATCAATCTCGAGCAGTTGCGCCTGAAGGTCGTTGGCCACAACCACGCACGCCATGATGGCTTGATGACCAAGCGAGATCACCGCATTCAGGCGATGCCCACCTGAGATCAGCGCATACTTCCCACTACGCCCGATCTTGCGCAGCTCGATCGGCTGGCGGAGGCCATGCTCCTCAATGCTTGCGGCAAGGAACGAGACATAATCCGTGTCGATCGAGCGCAGGCGATCGCCCATGTCGATCAGCTCGATTGCAATCTCCTGGACGTTCATGCTGCCGCTCCGTTTCTACGGAGATCGGACACCCGCAAAGCCGTATTGGTTCTGGCCATACGAGTGGAAACAGGAGTGCCGTCAGCATGATACCGATCGGGAAACGCAATCTCGGGCTTGAGCCCAAGCTCTTCACAAATGCGTTGTTCCAACACGATCGAGTGGCCCGGCTGGCTGATCACGGTGGCAACCGTGTTCTGGTGTTTGCCCAGTTTGCGGCTCAGCGCGGCCATGGTGCCGTACTTTTTGCGGATCGCAGCACGGATGTCTTCCGCGTGCATTCCGCATGGCTTCTGTGCCATAAGGAGACTCCTTCAAAACAGCCGGGCTGCCACCCGGCTTCATTTTTCACTCCGAAACGCGTGAACGAGACGAGAGAGAACGACGTGAGAATACGCGAAAGAGAACTCCGCGCAATCTCTTTTGAGCACTTCCCAGTTCTCAAAAGAGAATTTTCTGTGGATAAGTCCGCAAAATCCTTACGCGGCAAGGGCTTTTGATGGCTGACCCTGCTCCGATCTCAAACTTCCCAGATCTCAAAGAGAACTGGGAAGTGTCCGATGTCGCTGACCGCCTCAAGGAAGCCGTCCGCGCATCAGGAGGCAACAAGGCGGTCTCGTTGAAATCGGGTGTCCCATTGAGCACTTTGAATGGCTATCTAGCTGCTCGAAGAGAGATGGGCGCTTTGCCTGCCGCCAAGCTTGCTAGGACATGTGGCGTATCGCTCGACTGGCTGCTCTTCGGCGAGGGCGAGGCTTCCGCGCCTGCACCGGCTGCAGAGACCGCTCGCGCCGATGTCGCCATGATCCGCTACTACCCGGACATCCAGGCCAGTGCTGGCTACGGTATGCTTGGGGCCGATCAGGTGCGTTGCGAAGAGATCGCTATTCCTTCAGGAATTTTAGAAGACCTGCGACTACCCGCCAAAGATGCAATCATGATCTGCGTGTCTGGCGACAGCATGTCACCAACCCTAATGCCGCATGATCGCATCATCATTGACGCAAGAATGTCTGATTACCTGTCGGGTATTTATGTATTCGTCTCTGACGGAACTGTTCTAGTAAAGCGCATCTCGCTCGGCCCAGATGGATATGCGGATATCATCTCGGATAACGATCGCTACCCTTCAAAAGCAGTGCAGAAAGACCGCTTCCACTGGGGCAAACCCCAGACAAGCGACGCCATCACCATCATAGGCCGCGTCATCTATAAGATGCAGAGGATGTCATGAGCGAAGAAGAACGTCACGTCACTGAGTATGACGATGTCAATGAAGATGAGAGGGAGATCCCTTTCGACGAATATCCCTATCGAGTTCCTGCAAGGTATTTCGATGCTTTGGGTAGATTTTCCCATACGTTCGCGGAAGCAGAAACCGCATTACGCGATCTTCTGCAGAGTGAATCAGATATTGATACAAAGGTCTTCCGCGTAGTTTACGATAATGCCCCCGTCGGTAAGCTCATTAACAACCTCGAAGATATCAGGAAAGCCAGAGCTATTTCGGACACCTGCAACATATCGGCAGCTATTTCCCAATTATCCGTTATTTCGCAGGTTAGAAACGCAATATTACATAATGGGGTTCGCTCGGATGAAAACGCGCGCTTGTATGCACTTCGAGGTGGAAAGCTTCCTCCAACGCGTGAGATAAATGCTTCGCCTGAAATTTTAACGGCGATGCAAGAAGACTTAATCGCTATCCAACATTGTTTCTGCGCCCGCATTATTGAAAAGCAGGCACTAGGAACACAGAACGATATCCCTGAAGTGTTCTCGGCTATTTTTGACTCTGTTCAGAAATGCGCTTCCTCTCCATGGCAGTATAAACCATCTCAAGGGAATAGGATGTAACTGCTACATCCTCGGTACAGGAATGATTGAGTGCCCAACTACCTGCATCGAGCATTCCTTGGGACACGTGAATCTTACTCTCTTCGCTGGGGAGATCGCTTTCTAGGTCAGTCATCATCACATGCCTCTACGTTGATACCTGATTCTAATCGGCTGACCGGCGAAGTTGTACCAAAATTTTCAACGGTGTTTGAATGCCCCTAAAACGCTTTTGAAGCAGTCGGTTCAAAATCCGCAACTCTTCCAAGCCTCGTGTCCCACTGCCTCCCTCAAGAACCAGATAATTAAGTGCCCGTAATGCGACTTTGTTCATGGACGGTCTGCTGACTGATCGCCCGAAACGGATGAAACCTAGCCGCGTCAACCTTTCACGCGTCCCACGGTATCCCCGACTATCCCGCGATATGCCGGGTTACCTCTCTTCCCATTTCTTCCATCTCTCTGTCTTTCCTCATCGGTGACCTCTCCCAGACGATCAATCCCATCCAGATCATGCTGCGTAGCATCCATATCGGCAATCTGATGTTGATGGGCCGCATCCGTGACTGGGCAGAAGAAACAGAGCATCTTCAGTCCGGCTTCTATGCGCCTGTCAGGGCCTACTACAATATACCCGACCTTGAATTCCAGAATATCGACTTCCTCAAGCTCTCCGTACCAGCTCGTGCAATTCCTGAATCGAAACTCGATGGACCGCCCTCGGATGCCATCGATCTGGATCCGTCCGAAACCCAGTTCGACGACCAAACCTCAATTTCTGCAAAGGCGACTGTGCTGATTGACGACGTGCCAGCGACAGCCACCTTCGGCACCGCGACCGTTATCGGTTCCATCCCGTTCTCTTTGCAACGGGACCATCGCTGGCCTGTCATTGGCCGGTTGGCTGGAAGCAAGGATTCCTCACCCGACCCGCGCACGGAAGCGGTCGTCCTCATCCCGTCCATCAAAATTGGACGGACAGTCCTGACAAACCAGATCATGACAGTAACGCGTTCAGATACGGTTCTGATTGGCTTGCAGCAACTGAGCCGTCTCCGTCATCTGACGATGACCAACCGTCGCCTCAGCTTCGGCGCCTCAGCGCCAATCTCATGCAATCTGCGGCCTGTCGTCAGCAGCTTCAGGTCCGGGGTCAGCATGTATCTTCTGTTCCCCGTGTCCTATTCACGAGGCGATACCCAGGCAATCATCGGAACAGAAGACAATGCTCCCGATCTTCTGACGGTCAATATCGCCAGCTTCTCCGGTAATATGGCGCATCGCAGCAGGACAGAATATCTCGGCACGGCCTATGGTCAGCGCGCCCACGAGACATTCATGCAAAGTGATACCATCGAGATCGCCGGGAAGAGTCTGCACTCCAGCGTGAGATACCAGATCGGCAACCCAGCCGACCTGCCTGTCATCTCAATGGCGGCGCTCAAGACACTAAGCTTCTCCTTCGACCTGCCTGAGAGCATGGCCTGCCTGCGCTGAGCAACCAGGGTGCCTCACCTGTCCCTCGGGGAGCCAGATAGTCTCCTCCGGAATACAGGTGGAGCCAGAAACACCGGGAGCGGCCGACATCCTGCTCTCCCGCACTGCGGTCCGCGTCACTTTTGAGTCAAAACGGGTTCCGAAACATGCGCTTGTCTCGACTACTCCTTCTCACGACCATGGTTGGAGCACCTTTTCTCTATGCGGCTTACCCCGCCCATGCTGGGAACTCCCCGTCAGAAACGCCAAAAGGGCCAGTCCATTTCTTCGAGACAGACCTGCTGACCACCGACAAACGAGGTAGAACCACGCTTGCCGCGAGCGATACCCGAGGCATTCTCTCCGCCCTCGAAGCAGGGGATACTAGCCGACTGGTCACGATAAGAAATTCCCTCGAAAGAACTCCTGGTCCTGAACCAGCCTTCAATATGATGCTGCTCGCCCTATGTGATGCCTCCATGGCCCGGACTCAGGGTGACCTCTTCCACGCCGATCACATCATTCAGGAAGCACTACGCCGCGCAGCCCCATGGAGTAACCCGGCTCAGAGCGTCAATCCGTTCAATTTCATGCTCGTCACATTCCTGACCGGCGACCTTCTTCTTGAGAACCGCCTTCCCGAATGGGCAGGTGGAAAACGATTCATTGATCGCGCTTTTCGCACGCCCCTCGTCGCCTTTTACGACAAACCCGACCTTGTCCTCACAGACCTTGATCAAGTCACCCTTTCAGTTCCGGAATCAGGCGTGCTCCCAGTTGAAGTCAAAGGGCCACGCAGCGATGAGGTCTCCTTCAATCCGTTCCAGACGCTCGTCGATGGTGTGACAACGGCGACGGCCGGCACTCTGATCGATCTGGACGGAAGCCAGGTGCATGCGGTCATCAATACAGGCAGTGTCCTGGGAGCAGTACCTCAGGCTTTGCAGCGCAGTCATCATTGGCCGGTGGTCGGCACTGTCTCATCACTGCGCGACGACACGATACAGGCCGAAAAAGCCGATCTCGTGCAGGTTTCGAGCCTGACCCTCGGTCATACGATCTTTCACAATCAGCTCATGATCGTGGCAAAAACCAGCCATGTCGTCATTGGCCTTCAGTCCCTCGGCGTCCTGATCCATGTCGTCATGACGGATCACGGCATGAGTTTCGGTCCGGACGCTCCGTTTTCCTGCCATCGTCATGCCGCGCTGCAATCGGATATCGGGGGGCTCGATGCCGCGTTCCTCCTCCCTGTCTCCTATGACGGCCAGCGTCGTCTGGCTGCACTGATGACAGGCGATAATTCCCCAGAGCCGCTGGTAATCCAGCGCCCCACGCTCGCTGCTCAGGCTGGGATGAAGACCAAACAAAAATTCGAAACCGGTACCGGCATGATCAGTGAAAACGCAGTTCTGCATCGCACTACCCTGCGTCTGGACCATCACAATGTGCAGGCCCGCATACGCTATAGGGTCGGGGATTCCACGAAGCCTCCCATCCTGACGATGTCCGCTCTCGAGGGCGCGAAACTCTCTTTTGACCTCCATCAGGGCGTTGCGTGTCTGGACTGACGGCACTGCCCTCAAATCGGCAGTTCCAGATCCGCCTTTACCTCTTCCATGACCGTGTAGGTATGCGTCTGTCTCACGCCGGGCAGACGCGTCAGGGTTTTGCCTAAAAACGCCCGATAGGCGTTCATGTCCCGTACGCGCGCCTTGACCAGATAATCGAACCCGCCCGCCACCATATAGCATTCGCTCACCTGAGGAATGGCACGCACCGCCTTGGCGAAGGAGTCGAAGATATCGGCGCTCGTCCGGTCCAGCGTCACCTGCACGAAAACGAGCAGACCAAGATTGACCGTCTCTGGTTCGAGCCGCGCCATATAACCTCGTATTACCGCGGCCTGCTCGAGTTTCCGCACTCTCTCGAGCGTTGCTGCAGGGCTCAGATGGATCATGCGTGACAGCTCGACATTCGTGATCCGCCCGTCCTTCTGCAGTATTCTCAGTATCCTGCGATCCATCTCGTCCAGCGTCATGGCGTCCCCAAACTTTAATTCGCCTACCCACAGAAACACAGAATAATAAACGGCTCAAACATCAATCTTCCAGAGCTCATTTTGCTGAAGCCGCCTTAAGGGATCATAAACAACCAGCAACGATATGGCCTCGCATGACCGCTCCTTTTTCTGCCTTCCGCGCGATCGTCCCTGAACGCTCCCCCCTGCGTCAGGCCATCACCGACCATACGCGCGCGCCGGAAGACGCCCGCGTCACGCAACTGGCAAAAGAGGCCACGCTCGATCCCGCACAGGCAGAAACCGCGCGCGTGACGGCACGTGCCCTGGTCGAAGCCCTTCGTCGCAATGGCACACCGGGCCTCGTTCAAGGACTGATCCAGGAATATGATCTCTCCTCGCAGGAGGGGGTGGCGTTGATGTGCCTCGCCGAGGCGCTTCTGCGCATTCCCGATATCGCCACACGCGATGCCCTCATCCGGGACAAGATCGCAACCGGCAACTGGCACGGCCATATCAGCCGCAGCACGCCGCTTTTCGTCAATGCGGCCACATGGGGTCTGATTGTTTCGGGCGGCTTCCTCTCCAGCACGCAAACAAGCCGCCTCCCGAAAACGCTCGATAACTTGCTCAAGCGATGCGGCGAGCCTGTCATTCGTCGTGGCGTAGACATGGCCATGCGTCTCATGGGCGAGCAATTCGTCACCGGCCAGACCATCGATGAGGCTTTGAAAAACGGCCGCAAGCTTGAGGAGAGAGGCTTCCGCTACTCCTACGATATGCTGGGCGAAGCCGCGATGACGGCTGAGGACGCCGAGCGCTATTACCGGGACTACGAAAACGCCATCCACGCGATTGGCAAGGCTGCAAGCCGGCAGGGCGTCTATCGCGGGCCAGGCATTTCCATCAAGCTCTCAGCGCTTCATCCTCGTTATGCCCGCCTGCAACGCGAGCGCGTGCTGACTGAGCTTCTTCCCCGTGTGACCCAGCTTGCCCATCTCGCCTGCTCCTATGATATCGGCTTCAATATCGACGCTGAAGAGGCGGATCGTCTCGAGCTCTCGCTGGATCTCCTCGAAGCCCTGTGTTTCGATGAATCGCTCAAAGACTGGAAGGGCATCGGGTTCGTGGTGCAGGCCTATCAGAAGCGTGCGCCCTTCGTGCTGGACTGGATCATCGATCTCGCCAGACGTAGCCAGCACCGCCTGATGGTCCGCCTCGTCAAAGGCGCCTACTGGGACAGCGAGATCAAGCGCGCCCAGAGCGACGGCCAGAGCGACTTCCCCGTCTACACCCGCAAGCTGCATACCGATATCGCCTATATTGCCTGTGCGAAGAAACTGCTGGACGCGCCGGACGCCATTTTTCCTCAATTCGCGACCCATAACGCCCAGACCCTGGCCAGCATTCACGCCTATGCAGGCTCCGAATTCTCCGTCGATCGCTATGAGTTTCAGTGTCTGCACGGTATGGGCGAGGGGCTCTATAACGAGGTCGTCGGCCCGAAAAAGCTCGACCGCCCCGTACGCATTTACGCGCCGGTCGGTACCCATGAAACGCTGCTCGCCTATCTGGTCCGCCGCCTTCTCGAAAACGGCGCGAATTCGTCGTTCATCAATCGCATCCAGGATGAAACAATCTCCGTGGATGAGTTGAGCACCGACCCGGTTACCCTCGCCCGGGCAACGCCACCTGCCTATACCGTACCGCTCCCCCCCGCGCTTTACGGTGACGAGCGGCTGAATTCGCGTGGTTTCGACCTCTCCGACGAAAACACACTGAGCCAACTCGCGCGGGTCTTCCTGGCCCCCGACCCGCATCTGACGAGCACACAGGGAACGCCTGTCCGCAATCCCGCCAATCGAGACGATATCGTCGGGCATATAGGCTTTATGGGTACGGCCGACATCGAAAACGCCATCGAGCAAGCGCAAGCCGCTTTCCCGCTGTGGCGCGATACACCGGCCACACAGCGCGCAGCGCATCTCGAGAGAACAGCAGAACTTCTGGAGGCCGATATGCCTCGCCTCATGGCGCTTATCATGCGCGAGGCGGGCAAGACACTCGCCAATGCCGTGGCCGAAATACGCGAGGCTGTCGATTTCCTTCGCTATTACGGAGCGCAGGCACGCGGCGCGCTGCAAGATGCCGCGCCTCTCGGTCCGGTCGCCTGCATCAGCCCCTGGAATTTCCCCCTGGCTATTTTCCTCGGTCAGGTATCGGCCGCCCTCGCTGTGGGCAACACCGTTCTCGCCAAACCTGCGGAAGAAACGCCCCTCATTGCCCGCGAGGCCATCCGCCTCCTGCATGAGGCCGGCATTCCGCAAAACGCGGTTCATCTTATCCCGGGCGAAGGCGCAGCTGGCGCGCAGCTCGTCGGCGATCCACGCATCACCGCCGTGCTCTTTACCGGCTCCACCGACGTTGCTCGTTTGATTCAAAAACAGCTCGCGGGTCGTCTGAACAGCGATCTGACCCCTGTGCCATTCATCGCTGAAACCGGCGGTCAGAATGCCCTCATCGTTGATAGCTCAGCCCTGACAGAGCAGGTCGTCGCCGACGTACTGGCTTCTGCCTTCGATAGTGCGGGCCAGCGCTGCAGCGCCCTGCGCCTGCTCTGCGTGCAGGAGGAAAGCGCAGATCGCGTGGTCACCATGCTCCAGGGAGCAATGAGAGAGTTGCGAACAGGCACGCCCGAACGCCCCGAAACCGATATCGGCCCGGTTATCAGCGCCGAGGCCCAGACCATGATTGCGGATCATATCGCAACGCTCGGGGCTCAGGGTCATCGCGTCTATCAGACCTCCCTCGCGCCTGAGGTCCAGTCCGGCACCTTCATTCCCCCGACCCTGATCGAGATCAACGCAATATCCGACCTTAAGAAGGAAGTGTTCGGTCCCGTCCTGCATGTTCTGCGCTACCGCCGCGAGGATATCTCGCAGGTCATGAGGGCTATCAATGCGACAGGCTACGCCCTGACTTTCGGCGTTCATTCCCGCATCGATGACACGATCGAAACCCTCAAGGCCCAGAGCCATGCGGGCAATATCTATATCAATCGCAATCTCGTGGGTGCGGTCGTCGGCGTACAGCCCTTTGGTGGCCACGGACTTTCCGGTACGGGCCCAAAGGCGGGCGGCCCACTCTATTTGCGTCGCCTGCTCGCCCAGCGCCCAGCTCTTCCTGCCGAGTACACAACCGCCCTCCCGAGCAATGCCCGGCTCTTCGCTGACTGGGTCGCGACGAGCCTCTCCGAGACCGTGCTTCCTGCTCCCGACACCACCTTGCTGGGCCTCTCTCTTTCCCTGGCGGGACCGGTAGGCGAGACAAATCTCTACAATTTGGCTCCCAGAGGAACGGTCCTCTGCGCTGGCCCCACGACCCATGATCTGTGCACACAGATCATGGCGGGACTCGCCACTGGCAATCGCTGTGCCGTGCCGGATCAGCTCCTGTCCGGGCTCCCCGAATTACCGCCCGGTTTTGACGCTCTCATCGTCAAAGCGGAGAGTGTCGAAACACTCGACGTCGCCCTGGCAAACGGGGATAAGGCATTCCGTCGTGCGCTCGGCGCTGAGCTTGCCACACGTCCCGGTCAGATCGTCTCCCTGCATGCACCCGACATGTCAGGCCACTACCCGCTAGAATGGCTCGTGCTGGAATACGCTTGCAGCACGAACACGACCGCCGCAGGCGGAAACGCCGCCCTGATGGCGCGCGTCTGATACCAATATCGCCGGAGCCAGGCACTCCGGCGATATTCAGACGGACTCAGCGATAAAACCGGCAACCTTTTCCGGGTACACGACCTCTGCATCATGCGGCACCGCCTCAGAGCGATAATGCCAATCGCTCCGGGACCGCGCATAGGCGCGGCTGGGTTCTATCGATGCCAAAGCAGGATTTTCATAAGCAATATAGGTCACCGGCAATCCATGACCCGGTTGATGGCTCAGCCGAGCCTGGGTCTCATAGGTCCCCACCGGGTGAGGCCGCAAATGGGCGTAAAACCAGTCCTTGCGTTCAGGATCAGGGAAGGAAATCGCAGATTCGGGCGGAACAGGAAATGCAACGTCAGCCCCTTTCGTATGGGCTCGCTCGCGCCGTGTGTCGGCCATGCCGACAGGCAAGATATCGAAAGCCGTCTTCCCGTTTTGCGCCACCAATGCGTCGAGATAGATCAACCTGCTCACACGCTCTCTCAGCCTGTCGGCCACGCAGGTGACCACCATGCCGCCATAGGAATGCCCGACGAGCACGACATCTTCCAGATCCAGCATGTCGATTGTGGCGATGACGTCCTCTATGTGCGTCTCGAGCGTAATCTCATGGGAGAGGAGATGGGCCCGATCCCCCGTGCCGGTCAGTGTCGGAGTAATCACGTCGAACCCGCGCGCTGTGAGCAATGGTGCGACGAAGCGCCAGACCCATCCGCCGCAATTCAATCCATGGACGAGCACGACCGGTCGGTGCATTGGTGTTCCTTCGGCGGCGGAAATTCCCCCGAGTGCGGCGGCTATGGGGAGTCCTGTCAGGATCTCACGACGCTGCATCTTACGACTCCCTGCTTCGACAGAGACGTCATCTTCTCATGACATATTCCGCTTGCTCAAGAGAGCGTTGTTACATCTGCCAGTCTTGTGATGCCTGCGCGCCGTTTCTAACCCTCTGAGAGTGGTTTGCGTCGAGGCCAACCTGTGCGGCTCATGCCACGCCTCTATGCTATGCACGTTCTATGTGCAGGGCGAGCAGGCATACACTTGAGCGCATGCTAAGCGCTATGCACTACGCTGCTGAGTACGTCTGTATCTGTATGTGTGGGGATTTGGTTGCGGGGGCAGGATTTGAACCTGCGGCCTTCAGGTTATGAGCCTGACGAGCTACCGGGCTGCTCCACCCCGCGAGGGTGGTGGGGTGTTTTGTGGGGTGGATCAGGGGACCTGGCGGCGACCGACTTTTCCGCATCTTGAGATGCAGTATCATAGGCGCTGGGGCGTTTCACGGCCGAGTTCGGGATGGGATCGGGTGGAAGTCTCCCGCCATAGCCACCAGGTCTTCTGATCCACCCGACAACTATGTGTCGGTGTGGAGGTTGGTGTTTGGTATGATGAGTGTGTTTACGTGGATGATTGCTATGCATGTGTATGCTCTCTTTGTGAGAGCGTTGTGTGAGCGATATGGGCGATTAGGACCGGTTAGCTTCACGTGTTACCACGCT
>NZ_PNQZ01000046.1 GCF_003994335.1 Asaia sp. W19 | reverse complement strand
GACGGTCACGGCCCCGCGCCTGGATCTGGCTGCGGGCAGCCTGAACATCACGAGCCCGCAGAATACGTCCGATTATCGCAGCACAGCGAGCCAGAGCGGTGGCCAACTGAGCCTTGGCTACAAGACCGGTATTGGTGGCAGTGGACTTAACCAGACAGTCACCGATCATTTTGCCACGACGGGCTCGACCCTCTCAGGACTCTATGCGGGTGAGAACGGCATCGGCGTGGATGTGGCGGGTCAGACCAGCCTGACGGCAGGGGTGATCGACAGCCAGGCGGAAGCGGCGAAGAACCACTTCAACACGGGCAGCCTTGTTGCGAACAGCGTGACGAATGTATCGCAGTGGAAGGCGACGCAGACAGGCATGTCGATGAGCCTCGGCACGGATGTGCTGGGCAGCACGATGGGCATTCTGGGTGCTGTGGGGACGAATCTCGCGTCGGGCGCAGCGGGCATGATGGGTGGTGGCCGCACGCATGACGAGACGAGCGAGAGCCAGTCTGCGATCAGCGGTAACATTACGGTCAATGCCGGAAGTATATCCGGCCATTATACGACCGATGTGGCGAAAGCCAATGCGGCACTTGAGAATGGCTTCGACGCGAAGAAGCTGACCAATCAGCTCCAGGCACAGCATCTGGGCGGACAGCTGGCCGGTGAGGTCGGCGGGCTTGTGGCCGATCAATTGGAAAAGGCTGGCGTCGCAGGGTTTGGCGAGAAAGGGATCGCGAACAGCTACGGTCGTATCGCGCTTGAGACAGCGGCGAATACAGCCGTGGCCGCTGTCTCAGGGGGTAATATCGGCGCAGCTGCAGCCGGAACCGCAGCGGGTGGACTGGCAACGTCGGCAGCATTGGCGGGTGTATCCCGATGGGCTCTGGCTCATAGTAACGGCAATATTGACGATGCGGTCATGCTCGCCTCGGCGATGGAAAACCTGATTGGTTCCGGCGCTGGCGCGTTAGGGGGTATGATCGGAGGGGCGGGAACTGGCAGCACGGGCATCAATGCGCTCAACGGTGCGTCACAGGCCTCAAGCAATATAATCTCGGGGGTCACATCGGAGAAGCTGTGGCCTCGGAACTCGAGTTTGCAGTAGAGGCGGGGCGTGAGGCAGTTGTAAAGGCGGCGCCTATTGTTGCGAAGGGCGCTATAGCGGTTGCAGGCCCGGTGTTTGCTGCCGTTGCGACCCCAGAGGTCTTGGCTGGTGCTGCGATTGCAGTCACGGTTTATGGTGGGTACAAATATTACGTTTATCTCCGCTCTCCGGCGGAGGTTTCGGGTAATACGACGGTCAATGCCGAGCAGAAAGGAGATACGTCAAAGACATCCACATCAGAGCCGCAGCCAGAATTGCAAAAACTGCCCGATCCCGATGAAGATCCGAATGACTGGAAAAAATGGGGCGCCATGGCGGGGCTGCTCGGCGTATATGAAAAAGGTGTTGTAGAAAAGAGTCTCCTTGAGAGTGGTGCCTCAAAGAATGCTGCGCATATCGGCGAGAGCGCCGGGGGTGGGGGGAATGTAGTCCATGTCGACCCGTCGAAGCTGAGATGGACCCAAACGACAGCCGGGGGCAGGGGGCGTGCTGATACTCTTCGTAAAAGCATGTCAGAGAATGGTTACAATGGTCCGCCGATTGACGTTATTCAGACTCAGGATGGACTAGCAACAGTGGATCATACCCGTGCGGCTGTGGCTTTAGAACTAGGAATTGATAGTATCCCCGCACGAGTTCATCTTCCATCTGAGCCACTACCCACCAGCATGATTGGTCGTTTTGGTAATGCCTCAACTTGGGGAGAAGCTGCAGCATACAGAGCGGGTAATCAGCGCCCGCCTTTGGGGCCAACGGGCACACCAACACCACCAAAATTACCTAAACCTTCAAATAGAGTGTAAACCATGGACCATGTTTTCAATTTATCATTTCCTCGAGGATATCATTGGTTTCGTGAAAAAGGCTTGGCTGGCTACGAGCCATTCAGCCAATTAGAACCGTGGTATTTTTTATCAGATGAACAGATATTTTCGATTGACGAACGATGGCCGAAAAATAGTGAATTTAAGAACATTATTGCTTTTGCTAGAAGGCAGGACAATGATGATATCGCATGTTTCTTTAATTATGAAAACGAAACTCAAAAAAGGGTCTTAATTATACATGGATGGACTGATGGCGGATATGATATTTGCAATCAATATGACGATTATTGGGGCTGGATAAAAACAGTCCTTGAAGATGTAAGGCTGTGGATCGGTGATGTCACGTTAGGCTCAGGAATGCTGTCACGTTAACTGTGGCGTGTTAGACGCGGGTGATGAAAGCGTCGTGCGTGAGCTACAAACGACACCGATTTCCTCGTGAGCTGATCGCTCATGCGGTATGGCTGTATTTCCGCTTCCCTTTGAGCTTTCGCCTCGTGGAAGAGATGTTTCTCGAGCAGGGCATTGTCGTCTCGTATGAGACGATCCATCGATGGAGCCTGAAGTTCGGCACAGCTTACGCACGCTCCTTGCGTCGCAAGGCAGCAAGACCGGATGATGTCTGGCACCTGGATGGGTGATGTCACGTTAACTGATGTGAGGTAGGCGACGCCCGGGGAATGAGTATTCAGGCGCTGAGAGTGGTCGCGTTATTCCATTGGGCGAGAGCCCGGACACGATGGATGTGACGAGAAAGGGCGGTGGTGATGCGAGCGGATGGGACGAAGAGATTTCGGATGGCTGAGAAGACGGACACGAAGCGCTGACACCCGCCCGGTGAGCGGAATTTCTGCATGATGCGCTCGCGTTTTCGCAAAGGAAGATGACTGTTCTCCGCCCGGTTGTTCTGGCCCTTATGCGAGAGATGCCGGATCGAGAGACCAAGTTTGCGTCTTGCTGCCCCATAGGATTTGAGCTTGTCGGTGATCATGCGACTGGGGCGCACCCCCTGCCGTTTGAGGAGCCGGGTCAACAGGCGCCTGGCTGCTTTGGTGTTCCGGCGGGTCGCAGGATTTCGTCGAGAACATAGCCATCCTGATCGACTGCGCGCCACAGCCAATGAGGCTTACCACGGATCACGATCCGCACTTCGTCCAGATGCCAAAGATCACCAGGCCGAGCCTTCCTGCGTCGCAGAGATCGGGCATAGACCGCACCGAATTTCAGGCTCCATCGACGGATCGTCTCGTATGAGACGACTATACCCCGCTCGAGCAGCATTTCCTCAATAAGACGAAAGCTCAGCGGGAAGCGGAAATACAGCCATACCGCATGAGCGATCAGCTCACGAGGAAATCGGTGTCGTTTGTAGCTTACACATGACGCTCTCATCGCTCGCGTCTAACACGCCGCTCTTAACGTGACATCACCGTTCAGAACGATAGATTTTTTCGATGAATCTACTGGCCTCGCGGTCAGTGCGAAAACCATGGAGACAATGACACCAAGTAGAATGAAAAACCCGGGAAGAGTCTATTATGATATCAAAAGAAATATAGATACTCTTGAGAAATTTTCGGGTTACGGTTTGAGCGGAAGGTCAGTCGAATCGAACAAAATTATCCGCAGAGAATTGGATCTGGCCATTCCGTACGAGACTGGCGCTGCACAAATGGATCAGATCAAGCGAGCGTATGACTATGCTGCTCAAAAAGGGATTGAACTCAAGCTATGGAAGCTAAAGTGAGCATTGTTGAGAGGCGGTATTTGGCAAATATAAAAATGAATGAAAAATTCATAAATGTATCGACTTCGTCGGGTTACCGCTCCTCGATCAGGGATATATTGGGAAAAGACATCTATTTGTCTAACGATGCTGACCAATCCGACTTAGGGCACGCTATCTTGTCGGCGTTAGGTGTGAGTCGTTTTGTTCTCCCTGAGCGAAGAACCGATGGAGTGACGCATCCAGATCTCAAGTATGATATGTCCTTGTATGATTATAAAAAGTCTGATGAGCGTTACAAAAAATGGGTAGCGGAGGCCATGGAAAAATTTGGCTATAAGACAAAAAAAGCCATGTTCAAAAATATGAAAAGTTGTGAAGTGGAGAAGGATGAAAGAAGTATAATAATCATTCCATGGAAGCACGAAAAATTAGAGGCATGGTCTTTGGATGGACATTCTGAGGGGGATAACGTAGTCATCCCCGCCGATAGCAGCGCGGAAGAGATAGGCGTAGCAGCGCGTCTTGCTTTGAGTAGATGTATATGAGGTTCTCTCACATTAATTGCGCCATGATAGACGCTGATGATGAGAACGTTATCTGTGAGCTACAAACGGCACCATTTTCCGTGTAAACTGATAGCGCATGCGGTATGGCTCTATCTCCGCTTTCCCCCGAGCTTTCGTCTTGTCTAAGAAATCCTTATCGCGCGGGATATAGTCGTCTCATACGAGACGATCCGTCGGTGGAGCCTGAAGTTTGGTGCGGCCTTTGCCCGCTCCCTGCGTCGCAAGGCTGCAAGACCGGATGATATCTGGCACCTGGACGAGGTGCGGATCGCGATCCGTGGCAAGCCCCATTGGCTGTAGCGCGCAGTCGATCAGGATGGCATTATTCTCGATGAGATCCTGCAGCCCCGTCGGAACACCAAAGCAGCCAAGCGTCTGTTGATCCGGCTCCTCAAACTGCAGGGTTTGCGCCCTAGTCGTATGATCACTGACAAGCTCAAATCCTATGCA
>NZ_PNQZ01000045.1 GCF_003994335.1 Asaia sp. W19 | reverse complement strand
AAAAAAAAGACGATTAAAAAAAAAAGAAAAGGTGGTGAGGGGGAGAAGAAAAAAAAAATAAAAATAATCATCCAAGGAAAGCAGAAAAAATAGGGGGCATGGTTTTGGGAGGAATGTTGGGGGGGGGAAACCGTASCCACCCCCGCCGATAGCAGCGCGGAAGAGATAGGCGTAGCAGCGCGTCTTGCTTTGAGTAGATGTATATGAGGTTCTCTCACATTAATTGCGCCATGATAGACGCTGATGATGAGAACGTTATCTGTGAGCTACAAACGGCACCATTTTCCGTGTAAACTGATAGCGCATGCGGTATGGCTCTATCTCCGCTTTCCCCCGAGCTTTCGTCTTGTCTAAGAAATCCTTATCGCGCGGGATATAGTCGTCTCATACGAGACGATCCGTCGGTGGAGCCTGAAGTTTGGTGCGGCCTTTGCCCGCTCCCTGCGTCGCAAGGCTGCAAGACCGGATGATATCTGGCACCTGGACGAGGTGCGGATCGCGATCCGTGGCAAGCCCCATTGGCTGTAGCGCGCAGTCGATCAGGATGGCATTATTCTCGATGAGATCCTGCAGCCCCGTCGGAACACCAAAGCAGCCAAGC
Source organism: Asaia sp. W19 (assembly GCF_003994335.1). Taxonomy (GTDB): domain Bacteria; phylum Pseudomonadota; class Alphaproteobacteria; order Acetobacterales; family Acetobacteraceae; genus Asaia. The sequence goes on along the minus strand of NZ_PNQZ01000045.1, from coordinate 3,739 downwards.
GTCTGTTGATCCGGCTCCTCAAACTGCAGGGTTTGCGCCCTAGTCGTATGATCACTGACAAGCTCAAATCCTATGCAGCAGCGAGACGCAAACTTGGTCTCTCAATTCGGCATCTCTCGCATAAGGGTCTAAACAACCGGGCGGAGAACAGTCATCGTACCCTGCAAAAACGTGAGCGGGTCATGTAGAAATTCCGCTCACTGGGCGGATGTCAGCGCTTCGTCTCCGTCTTCTCCGCTATCCTTAATCTCTTCGTCCTGCCCGCCTCCATCACCACCGCCTTTTCCCGGCACATCCATCGTATCAGGGCTTTCGCTCAATGGAACAGCGCGACCGTTCTCAGCGTCTGAATATCCCTTTCGCGGGCTTCAGCTAACTCACTTCAGTTTACGTGACATCACCGCAGGAAGCTAAGGTGAACTTCGGAAGATATCGGGGTGCCTAGAGGAAGCTAGCGGAGGTCGACCCGCATAATCTGGCCCTGCAAACGCTCACACCTGCCGACGCCACTTGGGTACCAACGGACGCCGAGATTGCGAATCTCGAGGCGGCTCTCGCACGGGCGCAGGAGGTCAACCGGCTGCTCACTACGCCAGAAGGCATGCAGGAGCTTATCGACCAGGCCCCCATCGGCACGAGTAGCGTCGAGGAGCTGAGGCCATACGCCGAGAAAGTTGCGAACGAAAAATTAGAAGCCCAAAATCTCGAAATTGGAGGACTCGCGGGTAGTAGGCCGCAATGGGATCAAACGGAGAGCCCTGCCCTTAATAGCAGTCCGTATGATCCTGACACGGTTCAGAATCGCGTCAAGCCGCCTTACCGGGCAAATCCGGCACATGATCCGAAATCGCCCCTTTATAACCCAAGGAAATCACCCGAGCCTCATGATGCCGAAGAGGTGTATGAACATGCTATACGGGGAGGGGATACACAGAGAAGTCAAAAAGCCTGGTATGGCAAAGGAGAAGGTGGATATTATCAGTTTTTCTACGACAATGCCGGAACGGTTCATTTCTCTGGGGTTATTCCGCAAAATGAACTGCCGAAAGGTCTGTACAGGATATTAAATGAAAAGTAATATATTATTTGAATTCGGAGATTCTAAAAGTTTTTCTATATTGGTTGGGATGGATAAAAGTACTTGCGGGGAATGGATGAATGGTTATTTCTATATGTGTATAAATTCGCATATATTAGGAAATGATAGCATGGTTAGTCTGCGGGATGTGATGCATGAGTTGGAGGGTTTTATAGATGGAAGAAAAGATAGAATCAGCGGAAGCCTATTTGCCTTAAGAGCGACAGATATATTTAATCTAATTACTAATTCGTTATATGATATTGAAGAAAATCCAATGAATAGTGATGGAATATACGATTACATATCGCAATACCAAGCTGCTGGAGACTTTCGTATAAAGCCTCGTGTGCAATCAATGTCAGGGGCGGATATATTTTCAGTGACTAATAATTCAAATATTGCAAAGATTATTTATTCGTTAGATCGGAAAAACATCGAAGAGCTTGTAGTTAATGAAATTACTATCTCGGATTCAATCGAAAGCGCGTATCAGTACCTAAAAGAAATTCATGATAACTCCGATCCTGTGTAGCAGGATCGCGCTAAAGTTCCTATATTCGTCAAGGGGCTGATCGACGCACAGGGCGATGTCACGCTCTCGGCGGGCGGCACTCTGACGCTGGAGGCCACGAAGACGCAGAGCGAGGCGAGTACGTCGCATCATGTGGCAGGGTGTTGATTTTCACTGAGAACTGACCCTGGGGGTGCGAAAATTTTCATTAAGAATTGACCCATGCCTGACACTGCCCCTGACGCATGAGCGCCGAACGCATCTGTCGAGGTACACGATCCGCAAATATCTACGCTCTGAGGCGATTGAACCGGTTTTTGCGAGCGCGGCCGTATAGGCAGGGAGATGATCTGCGCGGCATCAAAACCGTGCCTCAGAGAAAGGCTTTCCGGCCCATCCGCCGGCGTTTTCAGCCCACCCCCTACTTCCGATAATAGAATCAAACGGAAGTAGGTAAATGGTGGGAAACAGCCATTTTTTCCGATCGCCGATCTTATCACCCTAACCGCCCATGCGCTCGGCGTAACGATCATCTTTACATCGTTAATGTAATGCATTACCTTACACGCATGGAGATCGAGAGCATCAGCTACAAAGGCCTCCGACGCTTTTTTGAGACGGGAAATGCCAAAGGGCTGGTCCGCGATGCAAGCCGGTTACGAAAGATGCTCGCCTTCATCGACGCTGCGGAATCACTCGATGAGCTCACGGTGCCTCCAAATTATAGCCTGCATCCTTTGGTCGGAGAGCGGGCAGGCACTTGGTCCATGACCGTCACTAAAAACTGGCGGCTTACTTTTCGTCTCAATGAGCAGGGACAACTCTGCGATATGGCTTTGGAGGACTACCATGGCGCTTAAGATGCATTGCTCGCTCGCAGTCCATGTCGGGGACTGGATCAAAACCGAGCTTCTTGAGCCCCAGAATATCAGGGTCAACACTGTCGCCGAGCATCTGGGCGTTTCCCGTCAGGCGATCAGCGCCCTTCTGAATGGGAGGTGTGGGCTCACCGCGGAGATGGCGATCCGCTTTGAAAAGGCCTTTGGCGTACGAGCCGAGACGCTGATGCGCATGCAGAGCACCTTCGACCTTGCCCAGGCCAGAGCGCATGCGAGTGATCTGCACGTTCAGCATTTCAGTCTCCAGGATAAGGCTGATACCGTGGAGCGGCGGGTGTGAAGCAACGTTGCGACGGGTACGTGGGATAAATGTTGGCTTGGTTGCTAAACCGAACTTGCTCCGACTGACCCAGCGACACACTCGCGTCACTGTCTTGCCGCCACTGTGAAAACGTTGGCAGGAATGTCGCACTCACAGAATGAGATGGGGGCGCTTCGAGGCTATTCAGACCATGTCCGCATAAAGCCTATATCGTTGATACGGCATAGATGCTGAAGTTTCACCGTCGAGGCCACAATCGAGGGCGAGCCCCACGACAGGAGAAACCATGGACCAATATCTTGCGCTCGTAGTCCTCGTCGCCGCTATCCTGCTGCTGGAGACAGGTGCGCGACGATTGAGGCTCCCGCGAGCTGCGGTACTGATCATCGGAGGCGCGGGATTAGGAATGATGCCTGGAATCCCGGCAGTAAAAATCGAGCCCGGCCTCGTGCTGGCGATCTTCCTCCCTCCTTTGCTGACAAGCGGGGCATGGTTCACAGCATGGCGCGACTTCAGGGCGAACCTTTCTGGTATCGTTCTTCTTGCAGTCGGCGCTGTCGCCTTCACCACCTTTGCCGTTGCGTGGGTGCTTCATTGCTTCGTGCCAACATTACCATGGGCTGTTTGCGTTGCGATCGGCGCAATCGTAGCGCCCCCGGATGCGGTTGCGGCAGAGGCCGTGCTCGCGCATGTCCGTTTACCCGGGAGAGTCGTCGCTCTTCTGCAAGGTGAAAGCCTCCTGAACGACGCAGCGGGGCTCGTTCTTCTTCGGTTTGCCGTAGCAGCAGCGCTGACCGGTGTCGTCGATCCCGCAAAGGCTGCCGGAACATTTGCTGTTCTCGCGCTCGGCGGGATCGGGTTCGGGCTGATCATGGGCAATTTGTGGCGGGTGATCCTCCCCAAACCTTTCCCTGCGGGGCCTGCGGTAGCGGCCCTGCTTTTGGGAAAGGGGGGCTCGGATGTCCGCTTCTGCTTTGAAAAAAAAA
>NZ_PNQZ01000044.1 GCF_003994335.1 Asaia sp. W19 | reverse complement strand
CGCCACGACGCAATCCGCCCCTGAGCGCGGCATCCACCGGCGGAAGCCCCATTTCCAGGTAAAGCGCGGCAAAATTCTTCTGATAACGCTGCTCTATCCGTGCCACGCTGTCGCGCAGCAAAGCCATGCCTGCCTTGTTCTTCATGACTGGAGCCTCCTTTCGATTCTGGCCGTATCATACGAACAAAACAGGAACAACCATCTTGGTTGCATGGCATCGGGACGCGGTATCGTGAGGCGCCGCCAAGACGCCTCCGGTTGTTTTTCAGAATCAGACAGTTGGATGCCCTTATGTCAGGCGGGATGCTTTCGAACTGTCAGCCACTTTTTTCAGGAAGCGTTGAAATCGCAACGTGCCCTGGCGCGCCTTAAGGCAATTCTGCCCCTGACCGCGACGCGCAAGGCAGAACACATACGCACCGGAGTCCCGCCAGATGCCCCTGCCTCGCTCAGGTCAGGAGGGAGGAAAGGCGTCCGATCCCAAGCAACCTCTCCCCCATAGAGGGGTTGATCCTTCAAAGAGGCAGAAAACAAGGACAGGAAACGCGTGATCACCCTCTATCTCTGGGTTATTCTCAAGCTGGTGATCGGCTTTTCGCTGATCATTTCCTATCTGAACATCACAGGACGCAACCAGATTGCCATGATGTCGGCGGTCGATCTGGTCGGCAATTTCATTCTGGGCGGGGTCGTGGGGGGCATTCTCTATAACGACAAGCTACCCATCCTGCATTACATCGCCCTGCTGATCCTGTGCATCCTGCTCATGGCGCTATTCAATTACCTCTCGCGCAAGATCCCCGATCTGCGCAAACGCACCATTGGCGAGCCGATCACCCTCATTCGAGACGGACGCTTCCTGATCGAGAATTTCGAGGAAAATGCGAGCCGCATCGATCTCAAGGATGTGGCGACCGCGCTGCGCATGCAAAACATCTTCAGCTTCGACAATATCGATTTCGCCCAGATCGAAACGACAGGCCATGTCAGCGTGATCATGAAAGACGACGCCAAGAAACCGTCACGCTTTCTGGTGCATCGCGGCGATATTCTGGAGGAGGAACTCAAGAGCCTCGGACGCGACGAAACATGGCTCAGAGGGGAATTGCGGGCGCTCGGCCTGCAGAAACTCGAAGAGGTTTTTCTGGCGGAATGGGTTGGGGACCACATGCTCGTCGTCCTGATGGATGGCACAACCCATAGCCGGATTTCACCCTGAGAACCTGCTGGCGCAAGCCATCCCTGTGGCTGCGCCTGTTTTCGTTGACAGCACGGAAGGGAGTGCCTATTCAGCCCTGAATTGCAAATGACATTCGTTCTCAATTGAGAAAATGTCCCTGCCTCTTTCCGGACCCTGATGACCCGCTCCTTTCGTAGCCTGCTCTGCCTCTCCTCCATCATTGCCTTCTCGCATCATTACACAATGCGGGCAGTGGCCCAGACGCTTCCTCCAGCCGGGAGGAAACCGGCCTCTCCGTCTGTGCCCCATCAGCAAGACCGACATGAAATCATCCGGGTCAAGGCACAACGTGCGGCCTTTCTCCCCCATGCCAGCAGTGCGGCGACAAAAACCAGTACGCCGCTCGATCTGACACCCCAGGCCATAACAGTCATTACACAGGAGCGCATGAATACCCTCAATGCACGCTCGCTGTCAGAGGCCATACGCTATACGGCAGGTGTTTCCGATTACGGCTCCAAGGACGATCCACGCGGCTATTTCGGCACGATCCGCGGTTTTTCGCCAGACATCTATCTGGATGGCACCCGTACGCCTGATGCCAGCACCTCTCAATCCTTCAGCATCGAACCCTGGGGACTGGAAGAAATGGACGTGCTGCGTGGCGCGTCCTCAGCACTGTATGGCTCGGGTCAACTTGGCGGGCTGATCAATGCCGTCAGCAAACGGCCACGCGCGGATCAGACCAACGAGCTGGCCCTTCAGACAGGCTCCTATGGACGTATTCAGGGCGCAGCCGATCTGGGAGGCGCCCTGAGCGCCAGCAAATCCGTGCTCTGGCGCTTGAACGGTCTGATCCGCAAATCCGATACCTATGCCAGGAACATCAAGAATAACGAGATCTATGTCGCGCCCAGTCTGAGCTGGAGGCCCGATGACAAGACGGTGTTGACGCTGATCAGTTCTTTCGAGCAGCTCGATGCCGGATCAACCGCACAATTCCTGCCGGCAATCGGCACGGTTCTCCCGTCGCGCTATGGCCAGTTACCGCGCAATTTCCTGAGCAGCGATGCCGATTACGACGTTTATTCCAAGCGTCAGGCTGCAATAGGCTATGCGATCACCCGCCACCTCCTGCCCAACTGGACGCTCACACAAAACATGCGTTACGCGCATCTGGACGTGGAATACCGCTTTGTGACCACGGCCTCGCTTTCTGCCGACCAGAAAAGCCTGAACCGTACCGCCCTGCGTCAGGAAGGCAATTATAACAATGTCACACTCGATACGCGCTCCGATCTGGCGTTCCATACCGGTGGCATTCGTCATGAATTGCTGAATGGTGTGGATTTCAGAAGCGATTTTCTAGCCAATCGGCGGGGGCAGCGCGCAGCACCGGCACTCTCCCTGTATGCCCCCGTCTATCGGGCGATTACCTGGCCCAGCTACGGCACCTATTCCAGCACCAATGAGACAGAGACCGATACCGGGCTGTACATCCAGGATCAGGCCAATTGGAAGCGCTGGTATCTGACCCTTTCAGGGCGTGGCGATTTCACCGAGAGTCTGACCGTCGATAATCTGGGCAAGGGTCGGACACCCCAGTCCAATAACGCCTTCACCGGGCGTGTCGGCCTGCTCTATGCCTCAACGATCGGGCTCAACCCCTATGTCTCCTACGCGACCTCATTCCAGCCGCAGGTCGGTACGACCTTCGACAACACGCCCTTCATCCCCACGACCGGAAAACAGATTGAGGTTGGGCTCAAATACCATCCTGTGCATGCCCTGCACTGGGTCGAAAATTTCATGCTTACAGCTGATCTGTTCAATCTGGTCCAGAATAATGTCCTGACCGCAGATCCGAATAATACCGCTTTCAGCGTTCAGACAGGCCAGCAGCGTACGCGTGGTTTCGAGTTCGAAGGGATGGGGCGTCTGCCCTATCGGCTCGATTTCGTTGCGAGTTTCACCTATCAGGATCCGCGTATCACAAAGTCCAATACGGCGACCCAGGTTGGACAGCGCCCGGTTGCCATCCCTTCCCATATGGCCTCGCTATTCCTCAAGCGCGACTTTGCCCTGACGCAGAAAATCCAGGCCGGGCTCGGGTCAGGAATGCGCTACACAGGCAATACGGCAGGCTCGCTGCCTCTCACTTTCTCGGTTCCGTCGCAACTCGTCTGGGATCTGCAGGCCCATCTGGACTACGGACGCTCGCGCATCCAGTTCAATGGCACCAATATTGCCAATCGCAAATATGTAGCGACATGTACCCGCAATGTCGCCTGTGCCTGGGCTCCCGGGCGCGCGGTCTTCATCACACTCTCTCAGCGCTGGTAAGAGGGACGCTGAGGTTAGAAGAACAATGCTGCGTTTTTGCTTGCTGGATCTAGCGCAGCCTTCTTCCTCACATCCTGGCGTAATGTGACGCAGGCCTCTCATATCGCGAGGTGCGTGACAGGTTCCCTCGAGATCAGGCGAACAGGTCTCTTATCCGCAGCGCGAATATGGGTCTCTCCTGCATCCGACACGCTCATACGGCTTCGTTATGTCGAGTATTGTGGCGCGCTTCCCACCTTGCGCCAGTCAGAAAGCTGGTTCCCATCTTTCTGAGATCCATATTGCCTAAGGCATTGCATGACCTAATGGACGCCTGAACATACATCGAGCCTGTGGCGGTTCCGTGCCTGAGCGGCGCACTCCTGACGTGTTTCTCTTTTTTTTGCCGTGTCTTAGCCCTGATCCAGGCAGGGGTGGGGATGTATTTGGAAGGATATTCCCCAACTCGCCCACTACAGGGCGTGTTTATTCGCCGCTGTGCACGTTCTATGTGCTGGGCGAGCGTGTTGATGCGCTGATTGCGGCAGTCTGTGTATGTGTGGGGATTTGGTTGCGGGGGCAGGATTTGAACCTGCGGCCTTCAGGTTATGAGCCTGACGAGCTACCGGGCTGCTCCACCCCGCGAGGGTGGTGGGGTGTTTTGTGGGGTGGATCAGGGGACCTGGCGGCGACCGACTTTTCCGCATC
>NZ_PNQZ01000043.1 GCF_003994335.1 Asaia sp. W19 | reverse complement strand
AGATATGCGTGAGGAAAGTGAGCGGTGAGCAGGCCTCGAGTTGCTGCGGGCTCATACCGCTCAGGGCATCGAGGCCGGGTGCAAGCGCCGAAGGATCGACCACGAGCGGGCCGTTCCAGTCCACCTGCTTCTTGTTCCGGCTGCCCTTTTTGCGTCCGGCGCCAGGACGCGCGCCACCGTGAGCCATTTATGCTCCCTTTCCTTGATAACTTGATTTCCTTGATAGACCGGAAAATCTGCGGCTGAGCCTTGCGCGGTTGCGGGGGTAGGGTCCGGTCGGACTTTCGACCCGCCCCCTCGGGGTCAGCGGGTCGGGGTTTCGCGGGTGCGGATGGCCCGGACGCGGGCCGTCTTGGTGCTGTGGCAGGAGCCGCAGAGCAGCCGGATATTGCCCGGATCAAGCGGTGCGCCGCCGTCTTTCAGTTCATGGATATGATCGCCGAAGATCCGGCATCCGGTGCGGCCGCAGACCTCGCAGCGTCGGCCACGTTGGGCCAGAAGGCAGGAGATAAGGCTACGCCATTCGCGTTTTAGATAGACACAATCGGGAGATTTGGATCCGAGGCTCGCAATCGCGACATCTAAAGGTCGCACTTTTGCACACGAAGTGAGAAGAGACATTTTAGGCATTTATGCTATGATTTCTTTATAGCTTCTGATTGATATGATAAAATGGAGTGTAATATGCAAGGATTCGAAGAAATATTTGTCGATGTGAAGAGAACAGAGGACTTTCTTCAGGTAATATTTGACTATACGGAAAAATACGAAGACCTGAAGTGTTACAGAGGGCAGGGAAGCTACGAATGGAAAAATATACCTTCCTTGCTTAGAGACGATAATGCGCAGCTTCTTGACAACGAAAAGTCAGCTATCAGGGAATTAATAACAATACATCCCGAAGAATTTTCCAAAGATGGAACAATGTTTGATCGGCTAGTCAGAATGCAGCATTTCGGATTGCCCACGAGATTGCTAGACGTGACTAGAAACCCGCTTATTGCGCTCTATTTTGCCACGGATTCTCAGGATAAAGATGGATCGATCATTTGTTACTCTGTACCCGAGGAAAAGCAAAAATTTTACGATAGCGATACTATAAGCTGCTTAGCAAATCTTTCAAATTTGACAGCCAAAGATAAAGACGATCTTTTCACGGCTTTTGAATTGCTTGTGGTGCAAGAGCAAAAATACTGGATTAGAAACTTTAACCATGATTACGACGTATCTAAGCGACTTCTACACTTTATTCGTCAAGAAAAGCCATATTTCGAACCGAAAATAGATCCATCCGATTTGCTCGGAAATTACTATGTTCATCCAAAATTGAATAATCCAAGAATAATTGCGCAATCAGGAGGATTTATGATGTTTGGACTGTTTTATGATAACACACAGAGCGGAAAGCCTATATTGGAATATAAAATAAGAATACCAGCTAAATCAAAAACTCGTCTTCGTCGTGAAATAGAACTCCTTGGTATTACTGATAGTGCTATTTTTCCTGACCTGGAAAGGGCAGCTAAACGCATAAGGAGTAGGTATTCTAACTTTGAATAACCTAAACTACGCGCACACAGGAAAGCAAAATAGCTGACATGTGCACATTGATTATTTTAGAAAGTGAAGGATGGCGCGCAGTGGATTTTTCTAGCGTTCGCTGCGCAGGCTTTTTTGAGGCTAGGCTTTAGCTGTGAGGTGGTTGATGTCGAATTTGAATTCGATTTCCCGCTATTCTCAGAAATGTGAGCCCAAAATTGGTCGAGTACTCAGGCGCTTGTCGCCCATTTTTGCAAGCCTATGACCCCAATTAGCGGTATCAGGACTGAATGCCACGTCCAATCGGTCGATAGGCTGAGCTATTGGACAGGACAAAATTCGCCGCTTTCGCGTGCCTCGATCAGGCGTAAACAAACGGTGAACGGACTGGAGAAGATGAAGACAGCCCTGTGCGCTTCTCAGGAGGAGCGACCGAAATGTTAGTTGGTGCATCTAGTATCTAGGCAGAAAAAAGACGTCTAGCCTTTAAGCTAATCGTCTCGCGAGAATGCCACTTGAAATACTGCAAAAACCAACAAAAGCAACATTAAAAATCAACGCGCCATGATTTTCTTTCCGATAGCCTCGCATCCTTGGCGATGCCATCTCTTGGCGGTCGGCTCGGCAACGCCCAGTTTCCCGGCTATCTTTCCCCATCCCCAGCGATTGCAGCCCGATATCGGATGAACAATCAGCCTCATGTTGATGACCCGGCGCAGTCTGATCTGTGAGGCGTCGAGCAGGGAGAGCCAGGAGAGGGCGATATCCATACGCCTGATCTGCTCGGCGGTTGGCGGCGGCATGAACGCCTCCAGTTCGCGGAACCAGTCCAGATCCTCTGGGTCGAACACGACATCGGGCCACTTGACGCAATGCGTGCTTGGCCTTGTGCCCGTGGCAGGAAGGGCGGCGAGCGTATCCGCTGCTTCGGCGAGCCACTCCGCAACCTGATCGGCAATATCGCGGGAGTGATCGAAAAGAACGTAATCTGGGGTCATGTCAGGCCTCGGGTAATAAAATTACAAAAAGAGGGCTGGCTACGTTTTGCTACTTACTTGGCTACGTTCTTTATATAGATATATCAATAACTTATAATAAAGGTAGCCAAGGTAGCCAACGTAGCCACTATTCAGGGCAGCAAAGAGCGCAATTCGACCGTTGGAAGAGTGACCCTATACGAACGAAAATGGTGGCTACGTTGGCTACCTTGGCTACGTTACTGTTATTACAGTAAGTTTTTGGCTACCTTCGGGCTACGTTTGGCTACGTTTGAATGCCGCAAAATCAATGACTTAGGCATTTTCATCAACCCCGAAGCCGAGTTCAACCGCCGTCACCCATATACAACGGGCGGGAGTCATCGAGCCGATCTTGACCTTGCGCTTGGGGCTGCGCGCCGACTCAAGCCGCCGCAGTTCATAGAGCCAGCGTTGACCGGCGAATGGCGTATCATCGAATAGCCTGGTCAGCATGGCGTTACTCTGGGCGAACCAGATGCCTGCGCCTTCAGACTCACGGGGCGGTGGGGAACCGCTTCGCGCCTTGGGCGCATCGGCACGTATGACCCGCATGCCAAATTGCCCGAGCACTTCGTCCGCAACAGAGCGCGAGAGCGGATCGAGATCCGGCCCTTGGCCACTGTCTTTTTCGAGAAGGCGCTCGATAAGGTCAGCTATAGATTTCCTCTCTGTCGATCTCTGCACCATGACAAGTTGCGTCAGTAGGTGATTGATCATGCGGGTCGGCGCATCTTGCGTCGTAACGTCTTCGGCGTCACGTACAAATTCTGATAAAGCACCGATTCCTATTTGCGCGCCGCGTTCGTCCGGGATCGAATCCTCTGTCATAACCCACCAGCCCGCAAGGATCGCGCCGAGCTGATCCATCTCGCGAGGCTGACAACCGCTCTCGAGTAGCGCTGCCCGGAAGATTGCCAGCGCGGCGCGGTGGCGCTCCCATCCGGCAAGGGCTCGCCCCCAAAGCGCCGCCCCGTGCTCGCGTGCCCAGCTGGCAAGATCGCGATGCTCGGTGGAATGGTCGGCCCCTTCCTCTGCCTTGGCGAGGTCGATGATCACGAAGCGCCCCAGATGCTGCGCTTGCATGTCTGGCGGGTTGATCGAGGCCATGATGATGGAGCCGACTACCTCGATACTCCGGGCCACGCCATCCTTGCCGCCGCGCACGCCTTTCGTGCCCTCGCCGCCTGTGGATGAGAGCACGAGATCGAGAAGGGCACGCGCGCCGCGCTGGTCCTCTCGATCGGACGCCTCATCAATGAAAGCAGGCATGGCGCGCCCGTCGAGCCTCTGCTCGAGCCCGGCTTTCGACGTGTCATTCACAAACACATGAAGCGGCGAGGCCGCCTGAAGCACGCGCAGCAGCGATGATTTGCCCGACCCGGCCCCGCCGATCAGAAACCCGGCAGGCCGCCACGGGATCGACGCCCCGTAATAGGCGCAGGCCAGTAGCCCGAGCACCGCAATCTCGCCGCCCGGCGTGCGAAAATTCCAGAGCCTGCGGATATGCTCGAGCAGATAGCGGCCTTCCTCCGGGCCGCAAGGGCGCGCAGGCCGGGGCGATGGGGGCGCGGCGGCCCATACCTGATTCCCCGTGCGTGTTCCTGCCTTCTCCAGCCGATCGCCAATCATCACGGTATCGCCGCAATGGACTACCGGCAGCCCGTTCTCGGCGGGCCATACGCCAGGTTTACGGATCATGATATGCGACCCGAAAAGCCCGGCCTGGGCGCATTCGGCCTGTAAGTAGCTGGCTACTGAATTGATTCGGAAATCGACCACCTTTTCCTCGGTGGTTTCCTGGCCGTCCTTATCCTTGATCTTGCATTGCGCCTTTTTCGGGAAGGCCATCCGCAGCCATCCATCATCCCCGGCGAACAAGCCGAGCAAGTCGTGGCGTGATCCGACCTGGCGCGCTGTCAGCACGCGCAGCTGGCCCACGCGGTCGAGAAAGAAATAGGAGCCATCAAGATGGCCGAGCGCCGTGACGGGACAGGGCTCGTTTTCTTCCGGCGCGGCTGGCGGTTCGCCGCCGCCCTTGCGCTCGCCATCCTGGCGGCCCCCGTCAATGACCTGAAACGCCCGATCGGCGCGCAGTACCGCATCGCGGATATCATTGGATTGCATCGTTGAAATCCTTCCCGCGAGGGGGTTTTGCCACCCGCACCTCGCGACCTTTGGAAAGGTGAAAATCGATCGCCCGATCGAGGCCGCGCTTTGCAGCTTCGTGCTCATCCCGATCGGCAAGAAGCGTGACCTTGCGCACCTGGTCCGGCAGCCAGATGGCCGCCATGTTGCTCAGGCTTCCGGCTGCGAGCACGCGAAACTCCGGGCAGCACACCGCCACGGAAAGGCAGGTTTCGATTCCTTCGCCGATCAGCACGGTTTCATCCGGGCTGGCCTTGGCCAGCGTCTCGCCGGTTTCGCCCTTGCGCAGGCGGATGGCTGCGCCCGCATAGGCACCGCGTATTTTCTTGGCGACATCGAGCCGCGCCTTGACCCACCGGCCGTCGCTGTCCTGCGCAAGCCAGGTCTGATGCGTGGCGACATGCGCCCCCGTGGCATCCGTGAAGGCGGCCAGCATGGCGGGCAGCTTGCGCCGCACCTCGTTGCAGTAATGGGCGGGGGCAAAGCGTATCGAGCGCGTGAAGCGGCCCAGGGGCGCGACATCGATGCCGCGATTGCGGATATAATCGAGCACCGGCGAGCCCTCGGTGACGGGTTCGGCACCCAGCCACATGGCCATGGCCTTATTGCGCCCGTCCTGTTCATCCTTCGCCGCGTCGCGCTGGATCTTCTCCGCTGCAAGATGCGCCTGACGTATGGCAACGGGACCGAGATCGCCCAGCCCAAGCCAGCCATGCGCCCAGCGGCACGCCTCTTTCATGCTGCCGCCCGTCAGGCACGCGGCGACCAGATCGAGCGCATCGCCAAATTCGCCCGATCGGTGATCGGCCCATCCCCCCGGATTCTTGCCGGTCAGATGCACGGAAAACGCGGTGCCCTTGCCACCCGACAGGGAATCGCACCGCCAGTCTGCGCCCATGCGCTGCCCGAACGGCAGCAGCTCGCGTACCAGCTGATCGATACGTTGGGTCAAAAGGGTTGAGATTTCGGCCGCGCTGATCTGATTATCCATGTCACGCGGCCTTCCGTTGAGCGGGCGGCGTTGCCAGACGGCGGAACGCATAACGCACCGTCCGCTCCGATATCCCGAGGGCGCGGGCAATACGGGGCGCGCTCGCTCCGCTCTTGCGCAGGGCCGAGATGGCCGGATCGATCCGCCCCCGATCAAGCGCGGGCCGGGCCATTAGCACCGCCCCCGGCAGGGCTTGCACAGACGCAGCCAGCGGCCATCAGCGACAAACCGCGCGCCACAGCAAAGGCACTGGCGCCGAACCCGCTCGGTGGACTGAAGCCGGGGAGACGGAACGATTTTGGTGGATGGAAGCCGATTCCCGAAGGCGGCGTTAAACCGTCTGAAATGGCAAGCCGGAACTGCTTCCCATCCCTTGACCGTTTGCAGATTGAGGGCGAGCGCCTGGGCGATCTTTTCCGCGCCGCCCCGCTGCGCCCTCATACGACGCATCATGAGGCTGGCCGCATCGATCTCGCTCTGCACCACGATTTGGCGGGGCATGGCTCAGCCCTCCCCATTGGCGCGAAATGCAAGCGCCTGCATCTTTTGCAGCGCATCGGTCGAATGACGGATCAGCTCCCCCAGGCGCTGCGAGAGGTCAGCAGCCTCGGTGCGGTCGATCTGACCATCCGCCAGCGCCACGATCGCGGCTGTCATCGTCCCGCTGGCCGAGGATGCAACTTCACCCATGGCCGTTGCGGCGCATCCTTCGCCAAACGCGATCGGGAGCAGCGCACAACCCTCGATCGAGGCCATTGCGGCCAGGATCAGGGGCTGCTGCGCGTAAAGATCGAGCGCCAGTGCTACATCCACAGGCACGACATGGGCCGAATTCCGGTTCTGATATTCAGAGATCTGCGTTTTGCCGACGCGCGTGCAGGAGGCTGCAGCCTCAACCCCGCCCAGCTGCCGGATGGCGGCCTGCGTGGCGGTTTTCAGGGAGGCGACGTGAGCCGCGTGCGTTTCAGGCATGGTCCGCGCCCTCCGCATGAGAGGAAGTCGGGGCGGCATTATCGATTGTGGGGAGCATTGGCGGCTGTCTCTCTGGGTCAGGGACGCGAGAAATCTTGTGGTTTGGTGATTTTGCGGAACGTTTCCGCAAGCGTGCCGAGCACGGGCCTGTTAGCTAGGCGGCGGAGGCTTAAACGCGCGGCCAGCCTCAATTTCAGGGGGAGGAAATACGTCAGGCCTGATGAGGTGTGGCGGTACCCCACTCAACTCAGCCACAGCGACGACGTGACAAGGAGGTATCTTTTGCCAACCCGCGACCGTGTTGTGCTTGCGTTGAACAGCGCTGGCAACTTTGTTCGTTCCACCGGCTCGGCGGATGAGATCTTTCGTGTCCATGACCTGATGTCGCCTATACCGACATTATCAGTCAAGCAAAATGTCGCTATATGCGACCCGAAGACTCATCGATTACGGCATGGTGCGTCTATGATCACGGACGGAAAAATGGGCGCTCGCATCAGAGAGCTGAGAAAAGCGCGCAAACAATCACAGGTTGATGTCGCTGCGGCGCTCGACATCAGCCGGTCCCACCTCGCCGAAATCGAGGGCGGGAAACACCCGGGATTTGCGACCTTTGTTGAGATAGCTCATTACTTCGCTGTTTCACTTGACTATCTTTATTCGGGCTCTTCTCCGGGCAGCCAGGATATCAGCCGTTTTCCTGTAGAAGAGGCCGAAAAGACCCTGATCGATTTTTGGCGGAGTCTGAGCGACAACGAAAAGGATCTGCTTCTCAACCTTCTGGTCCGCGACAAGACGGCGCAAATCGTCTGAATTGTCAGGGGTTTTCTTGAGCACAAACAACTCCCGTCTTTTCTAGAACATATCGTGTACAGGCGAGTTAGTACAGTTCTCGAACAGATTCGTTGATTACAAATTAACGCTAGTCACCGTTCTCTTTTTTCTCAGAGACCTACCTGGACCGAAATATCTTTTCACTGCAGGGTGGGCGAGGACTAAAGCCAATTTTTCTCTCTGGGTGTAGCGCGGCCACGGTCATATCCCTCTGTGGTCACTTATGGCCGCCAGTCGAGCTCAGCCTGATCGAATAAAAAATGTCGGTAAGGACGACATTTCTTATTGCCGCATATGTCGGTATATGCGACATCGAAGCATCAACAAGGGAGATGCTTCAAGTGACCGACTTAACTCAGAATGACCGTGGTGCCATCCGCTGCGAGGCCCTCGCCACCGCCCGCTACCTCCTCGATGAGGCACTCCGCCATTTCGATGTGAACCCGCAGGAGCGCCTCGACCTCCTCGCTGGCCTCACTGCCCAGGCCGCTCTTGATTGCATCGATCGCAGGCCGGGCTGGGAAACCGCAGCGGTTGGCGCTCTGAACGCTTTGCAGGCCTCCGCCGTCGAGCAGCTCCACCGCATGATTCAGGACGCAGGCTAATCCGGCTTCCGGCCAGAAGCCGGGGCCTTTCAACAGGCTCCGGCGCGCAGCCCAGGCACGGATCTTCCTGCCCCCTCGTGTTGTCCCGTGTCCTTCAAGAGCCCCCATCGAAGGAGCCCCGCACCATGACACTTCCCACCCGCCAGCTTGCCGCCATGACCGAGCGCGCTTTCTGGATCTCCCTCGCGCCAATGCCGCACGCCGATCAGCTGCGCGCACTGACCCTTTTCCGCGAGTGGCGCTTCGCCGCAGCCTGCGCCAACGATGGCCGCCCTTTGCCATGCGCCGCCCCATGGAAGCGCGCCGCCACAGCCAAGGCGGCGGAATTGCAGGGCTTTCTCGCCCGGCACGCCCAGCCAATCGCGTCGCCGCCTTACGCAGCCCAGGTGAACGCCCTGCGCGCCCTGGCCATATCCGCATTCCATCGGGGGGCGATCCAATGATCAGCCGCGCCGAAACCAAGCGCCGCGCCTATGCGGCCGCCTCGGCCGAGATCGCCGCAACCTGTGAACGGCTCGGCCTGTCCGAGGGCGAAAGCCTCGATCTTCTCTCGGCCTTGTGCGCGAGCGCCGCCTATACCGTAGCCCGGAGTCAGGGCGGCGGCATCGCTCGCGGGCTCATGCACCTGAACGCCCTGACAGACTGCGCCGCCCATCGCTTGCACGCATTGCAGCAAGAGGGGGCGCTATGAATGCCGCGCCGTTCACGATCCGTAACGCGAGAGGCCGCACCGTCGCGCGCTTTGGCACCTATCGCACAGCCGAGCGCGCCGCCGTCACGCGATGCCGGGACAAGGCCCTGGCAGTGCCAGTTTATCGTCATCGCACCCACCTGGCGACGGTCACGCCCGGCCCGAATGCCCGTCCTCTAATCGACCTGACCATGAAAGGAAGCTTGATCGTATGATGCGCTCTAGCCCCGTGCCGCGTTCCGAGCGCACCTACGCCATGCGAGAGAGCCGCTATCGCGAAAGCCAGCGCGCGATCGAGCTGCCTGTGATCACCCCGCGCGCGTCGGTTCCCGATCGGCTGGACCCGCATCTTTTGATGCTGCTCCCGCATCGTCCAAAACTCTGGCGCGATTTCGTGGAAGTGATCCCGGCTGAACTGGTCGAGTTCTGGATTGCGCGCGAGCCCCGCTTCTGCCTCCTGGCCGAGTTTGCCTCGACCTCCGGCCAGTGGCGCTGCCTCTGGCAGTCCGGCGATATCGAGACGTACCCCCAGCAAGGCATCCGCCACCGCGTCCTTTTGATGAATCGCGAAGACGCAAACCGCATCGAGGCCGCGCACCCGCTGACCGACATCAGTCTGAACGATCAAACCACCCGCCTGCGCTTCCGCAGGCCGGGGGAGGGGGACACACCTCGTTCTTCACAATTTTATGAGCTGCTCGGGAGAGAGTGATAATGTCCAGTCGAATTACCCCGCGTGTCCTGAAACTCGAGGACGCTTGCCGGTATGTAGGTCTCTCAGCTGGCACTTTTCTCAGTGGCATCGGCCGCGAAGTACCACCGTTACGAATGTCGCCAGGGCGTAAGGGATGGGACAGACTCGCGCTGGATCGCTGGATTGACGCGCATTCCAGTGAAAACGGGCTCAAACCAGAATCAAGTATAGGGCCACAGTCAGAGACGCCATTGGATTATTTGTTGTCATGACCGTCATCCGGCTGCCTCACATCCAACGGCATAAGGGTCGAGACGGTAAGATCAGGCTCTATTTCAGACACCCAAACCTGCCGCGGAAGCCCTTGCCGCCCCAGAATGATCCCGCCTTTCTCGCAGCCTATCAGGCTGCTCTCGCGCAGAGTGAGGTCGTCAAAGAGCCACCGCGCATACGATCTGCCGGAACGTTCGTCAGATTGAGTGACGAATGGCGTCGATCGGCGGCGTTTCTCGCGCTCCGTATCAGCACGCAGAAGACTTATAACAATATTATCAAGCGGATGCAGGCGGAGCGCTTTGCGGATGCGCAGCTGACTGACTTCGGAGCCAAGCATATTCGCGCGATTCTGCGCCCGTTGGCGAACCGGCCCGCGATGTATAATCGCTGGTTGTCGCTACTCGGCATTCTTTTCCGTTATGCGTTGGAAAACGAAGAGATCTCCGTCGATCCAACCTCTGGCATTCGTCGCGTGAAGGAGCGAGGGGAGGGGTCTCGCACCTGGTCCGAGGAAGAGATCGCGCAATACGAAGCGTTTTGGCCCGTAGGCTCCCGACAGAGGCTTACGTTTGCACTGATGCTTTATACCGGGCAGCGCAGATCAGACGCTGTCAAGATGGGGCCGAGTGATATCCGCGATGGCTTCCTTGATGTCATCCAGCAAAAGACCGGCGCGCGACTATTGATCCCGATTCATCCGGCATTGGCTGATATTATCGCACTCGAGCCAGCGAAAGTCGGCAGCTACCTTCAGAATCAGGCGGGGAAGCAGGCGTCGTCAAACGGCCTGGGTAATCAGTTCCGTGTATGGGCAGATGCTGCAGGGGTTTCGGGCGATCTTTCGGGCCACGGCCTGCGCAAAGCAGCGGCTAGAAGGCTGGCCGAGGCAGGCTGTACCACACACCAGATCGCCGCGATCACAGGTCACAAAACCCTATCTGAAGTGGAGCGCTACACCCGCGCTGTTGACCAGAAAAAGCTGGCTGAAGAAGCCATGAAGCGAATGGAGAATGTAAAACGCGCCAAAGGAGTTATGTAAAACTCCGCAGCAATGGCGGTTCTCCGCGATTTTTCGGGAAACATGGAGGTCCGGGCGGGAATCGAACCCACGTACGCGGATTTGCAGTCCGCTGCATCACCATTCTGCCACCGGACCGGCTGGTGTAGGGGCTATATCTCTTTCTGCGCGTCTGCGGTCAAGGGGGTAGGGCGCACAACGCGAAGAAATAAGAAGAAATTTCCGATTGCAGTCAGATATGGCATAGGGAGGGAACAGGAGGCCTGAAACCGGACGATGGACACCATTGTCACGTTATTGCAGTGCCGTCGTCAGTCGAAAGGGCATCCATGAAGCGGGATCAGTTTAAGGCCTATACTTCTCTGGGCGTGGGTTTGATGGTCGTTCTCAAGAGCACGACTGTTCTGGCCCAGACCTATGACGGCAAGGGCTCTCCCGAATTCATTCCGCATACCCTTCAGGAGGCTCTCGCAACCGCCTACCTGACAAACCCGACCTTGCAGCAGGAGCGGGCGAAGCTTCGCGCAGCTGACGAACAGGTACCGACCGCGCTCGCCGGCTGGCGCCCCAAGATCCAGGGGCAGGCGGGGCTGACCTATTATCAGGGTAATAACGCCTACGGCGCTCAGGGGCCGGAGCCCGGCTCGAATTTCGGCACACCGGCCTATAACCGCAGCTATGCCACGCCCGGCTATCAGGGCGGTGTTACGGTCAGCGAGTATCTGTATCAGGGCGGCAAGACGACCGCTGCCACGCATCAGGCGGTCAATACCGTCATGGCTGAACGCGCCCAGCTGATCCAGACAGAGCAGGAAGTATTCACCGATGTTGTGAACGCTTATGTCGGGGTGATTCGTAGCGAGCAGATCCTGCAGATCAACATCAATAACGAGCATGTTCTCGAAGAGCAGCTCAAGGCCACTCAGGACCGTTTCCAGCAGGGTGAGATCACCCGCACGGACGTTGCACAGGCTCAGGCTGCTCTTGCAA
Organism: Asaia sp. W19; assembly: GCF_003994335.1. Taxonomy (GTDB): domain Bacteria; phylum Pseudomonadota; class Alphaproteobacteria; order Acetobacterales; family Acetobacteraceae; genus Asaia. The sequence goes on along the minus strand of NZ_PNQZ01000043.1, from coordinate 155,095 downwards.
CCGCGAAGGCGACCCGCCAGCAGAGCGAAGGAACGCTACGCGCTTCGCAGGCAACTTATCTGCAGGTTGTTGGCGTCCCGCCTGCGCCGAATCTCGTGGCCCCGCAGCCGCTCAAGCTGCCGATCGAGGAAGAAAAGCAGATCGTCGCTGAGGCGATGAAGAATAACCCGACGATCATCAATGCGCTTTTCGTCGAGGCCCAGCAGAAAGACAATTTCTCGGTCCAGCTCTCGGCCATTCTGCCCAAGATCTCCGCTACGCTCGGTTATTCCTACGTGAAGAACCAGGGCTACGGTAAGATGATTACCGACAATAAATACGGCACTATCAATTTCGATGTCCCGATCTATCAGGGCGGGTCGGAATACGCAGCGGTAAGGCAGGCGCGCCAGCAATATCTGGCGGCACGCCGCGCCGTTGATATCGCGCGTCGTGGCGCTGCCCAGACCGCCTCATCGAACTGGCAGCAATTCCGCTCCTATAACGACTCGATTTCGAGCAACAGGACCGCCATTGCCGCAAACGTCATCGCGCTTGACGGTGTGGAGCGCCAGGCCATTGTGGGCACGAGTTCCACACTCGAAGTGCTTCAGCAGCAACAGACCCTGCTGCAGGCGCAGACGGCCTTGGTGCAAAATCTCAGCGGTCTCGTGCAATCTTCCTATGCCATCGCCGCGGCAATGGGGCGACTAACGGCATCCGATCTGAAGCTGAACGTCCCGCTCTACGACGAGAAGGCGTATTACAATGCCGTCAAGGACCGCCTGTGGGGCATCAATGATTACGCCGTTGGCCAACCGGGGCGCTGACTCAACCCCTAGGTAAGCGGTAACGGCAGACGTGGTCACGGCTTGAAACTTCGGCGCCGGCTGGCCATACGCTGTACTGAAGATGACCGCAGCCATGTTTCGCGTCATACCCGCTCTGAATTCCGGCCCTGCTGTGCAGAAACGGCGATCAGGGCAGGGGGCGAGAGCAGGATCGGTACAGGACGACCGGGGCGGTGCAGCGCCGTCTCGTGGCAAGACAGGTGACAGGAAGACGATGCTCGAAAAGACCTTTGACCCCGCAGCGTGCGAGGCGCACCTTTATGCCCAGTGGGAACAGTCCGGTCTTTTCGCGGCGCATCCCGAGCAACCTGGCACATCTTTCTCGATCATGTTCCCCCCGCCGAATGTCACCGGGACGCTGCATTTCGGCCATGCGCTCGATTTCGTGCTTCAGGATATCCTGATCCGTTCGAAGCGTCTCGAAGGGTGCAACGTGCTTTGGCAGCCCGGCACAGACCATGCGGGCATTGCAACCCAGATGGTTGTCGAGCGTGTGCTCGACAAGGAAGGCCTGAGCCGCAAGGAAATGGGGCGGGAGAAGTTCCTCGAACGGGTCTGGGCCTGGAAGGAGCAGTCGGGCGGTCAGATCATCCAGCAATTGCGCACACTTGGCGCCTCGGCCGATTGGGAGCGCGAACGCTTCACCATGGATGAGGGGCTGTCGCGCGCCGTGCGTGATGTGTTCGTCACCCTGCATCAGCAGGGGCTGATCTATCGGGCGAAGCGCCTTGTGAACTGGGATCCAGCATTCCGCTCCGCCATCTCCGATCTTGAGGTCGAGAACCGCGAGACCAAGGGCTTGATGTGGTATCTGCGCTACCCTGTCGAGGGCGGCGGCATGATCGTGGTGGGGACGACGCGCCCGGAAACCATGCTTGGAGATACTGCGGTCGCGGTTCATCCGGAAGACGAACGCTATACCGGACTGATCGGCAAGTTCGTCACGCTGCCCCTGACCGGACGCCGAATCCCCATCGTGGCAGATACCTATTCCGACCCCGAGAAGGGCAGCGGGGCGGTCAAGATCACGCCGGGTCATGACTTCAACGATTTTGAGGTTGGCAAACGCCACGCCCTGCCTATGCCAAGCATCCTCGACGAGGCCGCTGCCATCTGGCTCGATGAGATCACCAGCGAGTTGCAGGACATCGAGGGGCTGTCCTCGATCGCCTTCGTGCGCTCTCTCGAAGGCAAGGATCGTCTCGAGGCACGCAAGTTGATCGTCGAGGAACTTGAGCGTCTCGAGCATATCGAGAAGATCGAGCCGCACACGCTTCAGGTGCCGTACGCCGAGCGTGGCGGGGCGATTGTCGAGCCGCGATTGACGGAACAGTGGTATTGCGATGCCGCTACTCTCGCCCAGCCCGCCATCAAGGCCGTGGAAGAGGGCCGAATTCGCTTCGAGCCTCAGCAATGGGAAAACACCTATTTCGCCTGGATGCGCGATATCCAGCCCTGGTGCATCAGCCGTCAGCTCTGGTGGGGCCATCGCATTCCTGCCTGGTATGGCCCGGAAGGCAGCGTGTTCGTCGCGCGCAGTGAGGAAGAGGCATTCGAACAGGCGCGTGCGCAATTCGGCGCTGAGGTCAGTCTCACCCGCGACGAGGATGTGCTCGATACGTGGTTCAGCTCTGCACTCTGGCCTTTCACGACGCTGGGCTGGCCCGACAAGACGCCCGAACTCGCCCGGTACTATCCGACCAGCGTACTTGTGACAGGCTTTGACATCATCTTCTTCTGGGTGGCCCGGATGATGATGATGGGTCTGCATTTCATGGATGACGTACCCTTCCATACGGTGCTGATCCACGGTCTGGTGCGTGACGAGCGCGGCCAGAAAATGTCCAAGAGCAAGGGCAATGGGCTCGACCCGCTCGATCTCGTGGCAGAATTCGGTGCAGATGCCACGCGTATGGCGATCTGCGCTTTGACCGGTCCCGGTCGTGACATCAAATTTGGCCGCAAGCGCGTCGAAGACTACCGTACTTTCATCACCAAGATCTGGAATGCTGCACGCTTCTGCGAAATGAACGGCGTCAAGCCGGTCGAGGGGTTCGATCCCTCTGCGGTCAAGAGTGTTCTCGGGCGCTGGCTCCTAGATGAAGCGTCGAAGGCTGTCAGCGCAGCCCGTGGCGCCTTGGATTCCTACCGCTTCGATGAATACGCGGGCAGCTGCTATCGCTTTGTCTGGAACGTGTTCTGCGACTGGTTCCTTGAACTGGCCAAGCCCGCTTTTGCCGCCGAAAACACGCCGGAACAGGACGAGATTCGGGCGGTCGCCGCCCATGTGCTCGGTATGATCCTGCAGATCATGCACCCGGTCATTCCCTTCGTCACAGAGGAACTCTGGCAGTCCTTCGGTTTTGGCGGCAGCGTTGCGCAATCGGCATGGCCCGCTCTGCCGCAGCCTCGAGGCGCAGGTGAGGCGTCTGCGGAGATGGATTGGGTGATCCGTCTGATCAGCGAAATCCGCACGCTGCGTTCGGAGATGAACATTCCACCGGCTCAGATGGTGCCGGTGCTTCTGCGTGATGCGACTCCAGAAACCCTCGCGCGTGCCGAGAGCTGGGCTGCGGTCATCGTCCGCATGGCGCGTGTGGCCTCGGTCTCACCCTTGGCGGGTGAACCGCCCAAAGCCGCAGCGCTGACCGTGATCGACGAAGCAACGCTCGTTCTTCCACTCGAGGGGCTGATCGATATTGCTGCCGAGATCCAGCGCCTGGAGAAGGAAATCGATCGTCTGGGCAAGGAAATCGACAAGGTCGAGCGCAAGCTGGGCAATGCCGATTTTGTTGCGCGCGCCAAACCGGAAGTCGTTGACGAGAACCGTGACCGCCTCACGAGCTTCACCCATGATCGCACACGGCTTCAGGCAGCCCTTTCCCGCCTCTCCGGCGTCTGAGATGAATGGGGCGTCCTCCATGGGACGCCCCTCTGGTCCCGAGGTGAGGCGCCCCGCAGGGATCTTGGGAAGGCCGCGAATGGCGCTTTGATTGATTTGGCGCCGCTCGTCAGGACCGTTTCAGGCTCACGTTTTTCCTCGTGTAGTAAGATTCATTTCCGAGGGCCTTTTTGGCGCCAGCGATGATCCCCTCTCGGGAGGGTATTTCAACCGTTACTCGAGGCTGATCACACCGTTTGAGCCCCGGCATGTCGACCCAATGGGTTCAATCTGCCGCCGCTCTGGGGAGAGACGGCGCCTCGATGCCCACGCCTTTCCTGTTTTATGCAGTGGAAAATGATCTGTCGCCCGCCCTACTTCATTCGTGATCCGGAATGTGACCGTGCGGCCGGTCCGTTCAGGGCTGTCGCCATGCAGGGGCAGAAATCTGATGACACGGTGTCGACGCTTCGCTCCATCCCAAAACCTGCGGCTCCGCGTGGGTCGTTGAATGGACGCCGTTCCATTTGGTGCCGTCTCATCTCCGCACTCCATCCATAAGCCCGCGTGCACAGCGCCTACGTCCCTGATGCATCGTATTGCGGCGCCTTGAAACGTGATTTGAGCCCGAGACAGTCGACCAGGCGTGCTTCGGACACTCCGAACTTGCCTTTCGCAAGGGGAAAAGAGTTGCCGCCGGAGGGCGCAACAAAAGGCCGAGCCAGCGCCGAGACTTCGTAATCCCCACAGAGTGGTGGGGTCGCAGAAGTCTCTTCTCGACCCACAGGACAAGGAAATCCGCACCTCATCGTCGTTCCTGCCTCTAGGCTTGGTATCGGCGCACCGCGCCGACGCTCAAGGCGATGCTGCGGCTTATCTGGGTAGTAGAAGCATCCTGAATGACGAATGAGGATGGTCGTCGAAGGCACGAGAAATCTGGTGTCGCACATTGGCAACACAAAGACATAAACGCGTTGACTGCGATTGCGAGCGGATTGCAACGATCAAAAGCGGAAGATAGGAACCATTCTCAATTGCAGAATGATTTCCCTGTCTGAATGTGGAGACCGCTTTTGTCCAAGAAATGGGTCCGCCCCGCCTATCCCGTGTCCCTGCTTGCCGGGATGACGCTTGCCTGTACCACGGCGCATGCGCAGCCCGTGCAACAGGATGACGATGTCCCGCATCGTGACAATGTGAAGGGCACGGCTCGACCCGACATCAAGGCAAAACAGCCCGATACCGCTGATGCCGTGTCTGGCAAGGGAGGGGAGGAGCATCTGCTGGTACGTGGCACCGGCATGAATATTCTTCATGAGCCGATCGGGCTGGGGCGTATGCCTGAGGACATCATGCACACGCCGCAAACCGTCAATGCGGTTCCCCAGATCTTGATGCAGCAGCAGAACGTGAAGTCGCTCGATGAGGCTCTACGCAATGTCCCGGGCATCACGGCCTCTGTCGGCGAGGGCGAAGGCGGCATGGCGGGCGACCAGTTTCTGATACGTGGCTTTGCGGCTCAGAACGATATCTATGAAAATGGTCTGCGCGATTTCGGCGTCTATACACGGGACAGCTTCGATTACGACCATATCTCGGTCATCAAGGGCCCGTCCTCCGAGGTGTTTGGTAATGGCACGACGGGTGGTGCCATCAATATCGTAACCAAGGTCGCCCATCTCGGGGACAGCTATAACGCGCAGTTCTCGGGTGGGTCCGGCGAGTATTATCGCGGTACACTCGACGTCAACAAGCAGATCGGTGAGGCCTCGGCCATACGCATAACCGGCATGGGCAACGAGGATAACGTCGTCGGACGCGACAACATCTACTCGCACCGATGGGGCCTCGCCCCCTCTATCGGCTTCGGGCTTGGACGCCGCACAAGCTTCACCCTCGAGTATTTTCATCAGTCGGATAATCGTATCCCCGATTATGGCGTCCCGATCGTCACGAAGCCGGGCGGCACGATTGGTCGTCCCGCGACGGAATATGGACTGAACCGTCATAACTGGTATGGCACGAATTATGATCAGGATGTTTCCAATGTGAACATGCTGACTGCGCGCCTCAATTCCGAAATCAGCCAGCATCTGACGATTTCCGATGATCTGCGCGGCGGGTTGTACGATCGCTATTTTTCGGCATCGCAGCCGGGTTGCGATGCGACCTGCCAGAAGCTGTTTTTCACGAATCCTTCGGCCGCACAGGTCAACAGGCGTGGACATCTGGGCGGGCCCGAACCCTATCAGCAGAATGACTGGTCCGTGCAGAATGTGTTTTCGGCACGTGCCAATTTCCGCACGGGCTTTATCCGTCATCAGATCATCGCTGGCTGGGATGTCGAGCATATCTATGACCGTCGAAAGAACTACGCGTATAATTTCAATGGGCAGAACGGCACGCGCACCGATACGACGAGCCTGATCGATCCCTCGCATGTTCAGCCGGGTCTGCTGCTCGGTGGTTTCGGGCAATATCAGTACGATCTGGTCAATCTTTCCGGCGGGGCAGGGCGCAAACTCTACAAGACCGGGGATGCCACCGACGTGGGCGCGTTCTTCTCAGAGCAGATATGGCTCGCGCCATGGTTCTCCATCCGCGGCGGGTTTCGCTGGGATCACTGGAACAGTCATTATTCCGCAACCGAGGGGGCGACCGCTTCCGATACGCGCCTGTCCCAGCAGCAGAACACCATCAACCCGACCGTCAGTCTGATGTATACGCCCAGCGACAACACGATGGTCTATTTCAACTGGGCGCGCTCGACCACGCCGCTTGGACTTTACGTGACCAATAGTGCCGAGCCGCTCAAAAGCTCGACCCAGGGATTCAAGCCGGAAAAGGCGAGTCTGTATGAAATCGGGGTCAAGCAGCAATTCCTGCATGGCCGACTGGGCGCGACGGCCTCGCTGTTCAGGCTGGAGAAGGGCAATGCCCTGATAACCGATCCCTCTACCGGAAGTGTGTCGTCGTCGAGCGACAGCCAGCGCAATCAGGGCGTGGAACTCAGCCTTTCGGGCCAGATCACCCGCAACTGGAGCCTGATCGGTACTTATGCCTATTACGATGCCACGACGACGGGCTCGCTGACACCGGCCGATATCGGCAAGCGCATCCAGTATGCGCCCAAGAACATGGCGACGATCTGGAGCACCTATACGATCGCGCCCGACAAGCCCTGGAACCTGACCTTCGGCGGCGGTCTGACCTGGCGTGACTCGGTCTGGCTTGACGCAGCCAACACAGCGCGCGTGCCTCATACGACGGAATGGGATGCCATGATGTCCCATATGGTCGGGCATCGCTGGCGTCTGGCGCTCAATGGCTACAATCTGGCCAATCGTCTGAACTATTCCAATCTGTTCAGCGACCGCGCCACGCCTTCTGTCGGACGCACTTTCCTAGGCAGTATTTCCTTCACCTACTAACGTTGTGGGTTGCGCCGGGATTTTGATTCCGGCGTGTCCGTACTACTTTAACGCCGGGTCGGGGAATCGTTTTCGCGGCGCTCGATTGTCTCTTCTGCCTCGTTCCAGACCCAGTCAGGAGCGCCGTGTCCGATCCTGACGCCTCCGAGCCAGCGCTCTGCCGGGCCAAGAGAGTGCCATTGCCGTTTCCCGGCGAGAACGTCTCTGCCAGAATCGGTGAGGGAGACTTCATCCTCTGCCCAGTTGTTGTTGTCATGACCCGGCTCATTGACGATCGCGGCCTCTGTAGAAGAGCTGAGCGTTTCGAGCAGATCGCGAAACATCAGATCGGCAAGCCACGGCAGGGGTTCAGCCTGTTGCGTGAGCGCTCGGAAAACGGCCCCGGCCGTGCGTGGTCGATCGGCCAGGAGTTGCAGAACAAGCCGCTGTGACAGGGCGAGCCCGTCATGCGCCCAGGGATATTCGCGGGCAAACCTCGCGAGCGCACGCCCCAATTCGGGAAGAGGATCTGTTCCCTCGTGGGCAAGGCGCGACTGCGCGCCGGGATCGGGAGCAGAGATCGCGGCCCATGCCGCGAAACCTCTGTTCAGCGCGGCGGGCGAGACGGGCTTACGCTTCTCCCATAGAAGGATCAGCGCCTCGGGCGGAAGCTGCCCAAGGCCGATGAAACGCGCCGCATCGGGATAAGCACCGGCAGAAACCAGATCGAGATGACGCGGTCGATGGTGGTCAAGAACCGCAAGGATGCACGCAAGGATAACCTGATCGTAAAGATCATGCTCGAACCACGATACCACACGGTCATAGCGCGCCGCCTAGGCTATGGCGTTCTCTTCGAGATGAAGTCGGGTCGAAATCGCCGTACGGTCGAGACCGACATAGCGCCCGACAGAGCCAGCAATGTAATCGGCCCTCAACTCCAGCCAGTCCGGGGTCCGGACTATGGGGCCGCCGCATAACGGATCGGTGTAACTCTGAAAATCCCCTTCGAAACCCGCCTCTCTGAGGGTCGGTTCAATGTCTGTTCCGCACCGCAGATGAAGAGTGGCCAGTCGCTTATCCGGGGCAGGTCTTCCTCGGTCGATACGGGCCTTGGTTGCGATAGATGCCTCGATATGGCGCAAAAGGCGGGGCCAACTGGCGAGACCCAGCTTTCGGGCTATGACGCATTGTGCATCGGCCAGCCGGACGCTGGAAAGGGTTGTCGGCCTCGGGTGAAACCGCGTCAGGCGCCTGGCAGCTTCAGGGTCCTGTGCCTGCAAGGCTTTGAGAAGTTCCTTCGCCCTTTTGCGCTGTTGAGTGAGGTTCAGGCGAAATGCGGCGTAACGGCTCGAATGATCGGACATATTCCGGCCCTTTCCTGAGCCTGTGTCCGCCTGTCAGGCCAGAAAGGGAGGGAGTACGAAAAGCGTATCTGTACTGCTCTGGCGCGGGCGCAGCCCTTTCCGCGGACACGGCGGCTTCGACAGAGCCGGTGCGTAATACTTGCTCAGGGCATTGCCCGAAGTCAATCAGGGGCGCGCTCACCGTCAGACGGCATGTCGCATGGCGGGTTGGGCGCAATCAGATTTTGCGCTGCAGGGGGAGGATCGGCAGGAAGGCAAACATCGTCTCGAAACTGCAGAAAACCGGCGGCGGGATGGTGATGACTCCCAGCTTCTCAGCGTATTCGCGGCGCCAGCCATGCACCCGCCGCCGCAGCACGTCCTTTTGCGAGCGTGGGATATGGCGAATTTTATAGCCATAGGTCGCATGGAACATGAATGTCATCAGGTTGTCGGGATGAAACCCGATGGCCTCAGCGAGTTGACGGCGCAAATCATAGAGAGCTGTGGCCATGGCGGCATTGGCCGGGCGCAGGGGGACCCCGACGAGCGGCGCATGAAAGCGATCCGCGTCGATTTCCATCTCGATCTTTTCCGGAAAATCGAAAGTGGTGGCCGCGATGCGCTCGCGCAGGATCGGTGTCGTTTGCGCAAGCGTCACGGAAGGGGAAATACCTGACGGCCAGTTGTTCTTGGCTTTCTGCTCCGGATCGACCCCACCGAGGATGGTCATGTGATAGCTCGATGGTGGGGTCGGGACGATATGGTCCGACCAGTCGCGGTGTATCAGCGCATTCATCTCGAGCATGGCGACGGATAGGGGGTGCGTCTCGGCGAAGGGGCATATCGTCGTATTCCCTGGCCAGAGCCGAGGCTTGCCTTGTGCATCGAACTTGCCCTGGCGGTCCCCGCCGCCCTCGGGCATGGGGGGGCCATCGCAGCTCGGCTCTTTATCCTCTGGGGAGGCCGGGGCAGCGCCAGTCAGAAGCGAAGCCCCCAAACCTAGCAGGAGGGTACGCCTGCGTGTGGCAGGTGGGGCAGGGAAGCGGTGCATGGAAGGTATTCCGATGGGCTGGGGCGCTTTTGCCCGCGGCGGGTAACGAGGAAGTATCTCCATGACACGAAATATCACCTTTGTGCATGACAGCTTCACTAAAGATCTGTGAGAAAATAGGGTCTCCGCCTGGGCAATCGTGCCGAAGCAGCGCCTTCCTCAGGGGCGGCTCAATCCGTCCCGGACCGCTCACCTGTTGCCTGTCGGGGGGTGTCATGCACTGTGGCAATGCCTTCATGGGAAGCGTCGAAATGCAGTCCCAGATCAGGCTGGTTCACTTGCGGTGTCGCGGGTGCAAACAGGAACTTTCCATGATCGAAATCGATCAGCGTGACCTCATGACGGAAAAAGCTCGCGCCCAGAGCCCCCTCGTCGAGATTTTCCAGCACGAGGAATTCTGTCGCACCGAGTTCGCGCGAGCCCAGGCGCAGGCTTTTGAAGCTATGGCGCACCCCGCGCTCCATCGTCCCAAACTGCGTGACCACGGGCTGATCCCTTCCCAGATCCGCTGCCGTAGCCAGTGTGGCGAGCACCATGTCCCTGGGCAGGGCGCTGCGCACAAGGTCCGGGTCCAGCCTGATGCGGACGGGGTGATCATCGATGAGTGCCGTGATGCGAGCGTCCGCGTCCAGATCGATCACCACCGGTTTGTGGGTGAAGAGGCCCTCAGGCCCTGCTGCGCATAGTGGCGCATCGCGCCAGACAAGCAGCCCGAGTTTCTCGTGCGGTACGTCTAGCATGAGCATGAGCCTGAAATGCTGAAGCAAGGGGCGCCCGATAACACCCACCAAGGGGCGGCCCTTCACCAATCTGATCGGCGCGTCCTCCAGGCGCTCGGCAAGCAGGTCGTGAAGGACGATCGGTCCGATCTCGAGCGTGTCAACTTTCGTGATCTCTGTCAGCGTAACGGCATGATCCTGGGCGATCATCCTGTGCGTTGGCCCCTGGGCGAACCAGATCGCCCCCGCATTACGGACAAAGAGATGGCCGAAAAGCGGGCTCACCACCATGGCAGCGTCTTTCCCCTCGATACGCACCGGAATCACCGGTGCATCGTCCGGCCCGCCAAGGAGCGGCAGGGTCGTGGCGCTCTCGACACAGGTTTCCGCCAATGACGCCGCGAAACGGGCACGATCTCCTGACAGAGTCTGCGTCTCAGCCTGGGCAGAGGGGAAACCGCATGGGAGCAAACCGCATAGGGAGAGTATCAGCAGAAGAAGCGACGGCTTGGGGCGAGGCATGGGGGTGCTTCTCCTTCGCAAGTGAACGGTGCTTTCAGCCGAGGCAGCGCGCCCATTCGGACAGGCCATAGACGAGACGACCGTCTCTCCGGACGGCTCACCTTGCTCACTGTCAGCATAGACGGAGTCGGCAATCGCTCCTGGCATAAGTAATTCTACGCATTTATTCGGAATGATCTCAAACCGTAATGTTTCCTCAGTTTCCGTTAACGCCGCGGGGCGATCAGGAGGATGGGAGACATGCAAAAGGGACGGGCTCGTACCCGCAAAGGTCCGATCGCGCGGCGGAGCGGCGTCATGATGGTCGCCATGATGGGCGCTGGCCTGTGCGCGATGCCGGAGGCCGAAGCATCGGTCACGGTCAATCTTGGGCCGGAACAGTCATTCACGATGGGGGTGGGCGTTAGGGGGCAGTATATGACTGCTGATCCATCGACCCCGGATGATGGCAGTGCGGCCGCTGCCAGCGATCTGCGTATCTACATGGGCGGCCAGATCATCAAGACCGTCAAGGCCACGCTCAATCTGGAGCGCATCCGCGACGGCAACTGGAACGTGCTCGACGGTATCCTGCAGATCGAGCCGTTGAAGGGGCTCAATCTCTGGCTTGGGCGCATGTTACCCGGCAGCGACCGATCCAATCTCGACGGACCCTATTTTCTGAGCACCTATGCATTCCCAATCGTGGCGCAATATCCCGGCATGTGGTCAGGCCGTAATGACGGCGCAACCCTCTGGGGCAAGCTCGCCCATGACAGGTTCCGGTACATGGCGGGCATCTACAAGGGGCATAACTGGGTCGATGGGGGTTCTGGAACAGGTCATAATCCGCTTTTTGCTGGGCGTCTCGAGTATAATTTTCTCGATCCGGAACCGTCGCCTGCCTATTACACGGCAAGTACCTATTACGGTAAGGCCGATATCCTGGCCATTGGCCTGGCGGGGCAGTATCAGGTCAATGGCGTCGGCACAGCGTCCCTCAAGGGCGATTACAAGGCCTGGAATATCGATGGGCTTTTTGAAAAGCGCATTGGCAGGAAAGCACGCTGGGGCGTTTATACGCTTGAGGCCGCCTATTATCAGTACCATGCCGATGGTGTGAAAGATGTCGCCCCCGGCTTTGGCAATCGCAACCCGGATTATGGCAATATCGGCGGTATCAACAGCGGGACGGCGTTTCTGGTCAACACCGCCTATCTGATCCCGTGGCGTGTCGGGTGGGGGCGGATACAGCCCCTCCTGCGCTATCAGCAATTCCGATACGCTCATGACCTGTACGGACCAGGCAACCCCAAGACGCGTCAGCTGGATGCAGGCGCGAATTATGTGCTCGACGGACATAATCTGCGTTTCACGCTCGATTATGCCCGGTACACGCCAGCCGGGGCGGCGCAATCCAACGCCTTCCTGCTCGGCATGCAGCTTCAATATTGAGGGGGGCTCACATGATCTTTCGCTCTTATGCTCGCAAGGGCCGCCGCACCCTATGCCCGGCGAAGCGCGTATGTTTCGGGAAGGGCGCGTTTCCCATGATGGGGGTTCTGATCCTGTCGGTCGTTGTTCCAGCCGCGCGGGCGGTGCCGACCCAGCCAACGCCGTCAGCGAGCATTGCAATTCACACCGATCCGGTCGATTGCGCCCATATGCTGTCAGCCGAGGCGCGGCTGATTCATCGTATCAACAAGAGACGGCATGAGCCGCGTCTGCCCGCCAACGCGCCGGGCTATGCTGGTCTGGCGGTTCGGCTGGACCCGATGCCCGGTCTGGGGATCATGCAGGGCGGCCTCTGGACCCCCGAGGCGGGCTGGGAGTCGGATAAGGAAGTGGCCGAAACCCTAGAGGCGCTTGAGAGCCAAAGGCACAGGCTGCATGACTCAGAAGTCACAGCCCATTGTCCTGTCGCACCCTGATCAGGCGTTCAGGCGGTTCTGGCGCCCCGGTAGATATTTTGCAGGTACAGCGCGAGGAAACCCGTCCTTGTCGGCTCTGCCCTTGCGCGGCCCTGAACTGCGCCCAGGGCCGCGATGAGCGCCTCAGCCCCGGCGCGTGATCTGGCTCAGATCGCGCACGGCGCCGTTGGCGGCGCTCGTGGTCAGCAGACCATAGGCACGCAGGGCCGGAGAAACTTCTCGGATACGGTCAGGCGTCCAGGCGGTATCGCCCCTGGCTTCCATCGCAACGCGGCGCGCTTCGAGCACGTCATCCGCGATGACGGCACGCAGAACGCGGTTCGGGATATCGATCTCGATCTGATCGCCCTCTTCGATCAGGCCGATCAATCCACCCTCAGCGGCTTCGGGTGAGATGTGACCGATCGAGAGGCCCGAGCTGCCTCCCGAGAAGCGGCCATCCGTGATCAGGGCGCAGGTCTCGGCAAGGCCTTTCGATTTTAGATAGCTGGTCGGGTAGAGCATTTCCTGCATGCCCGGTCCGCCCTTGGGGCCCTCATAACGAATGACCACCACATCGCCATCCACGATCTTGTTCGCCAGAATGCCCGATACGGCGTCTTCCTGACTTTCGAACACACGCGCTCGTCCCGTGAAGGTCAGGAGGCTATCCACCACACCTGCCGTTTTCACGATGGCACCAGCCTCGGCGAGGTTGCCGTAGAGGACAGCCAGGCCGCCATCCTGCGAGAAGGCGTGAGCGCGGTCACGCAGTACGCCGTGTTTGCGATCTGTATCAAGCGCGTGATAGCGGCTCGATTGTGAGAAAGCCTGGGTGGTGCGCACGCCGCCCGGTGCGGCCAGAAAGCGCGTGCAGGCTTCCTCGTCGCCCTCCAGGATATCCCATTTCGTCAGGGCGTCCTTGAGGCTCGGCGCGTGGACGGTGTGGGCGCTTGTGTCGATGAGTTCGCAGCGTGCGAGCTCGGCCAGAATGGCCGGAATGCCGCCTGCGCGATGCACGTCTTCCATATGCACGTCGTTCTTTGCAGGGGCGACCTTGCATAGATTGGGCACCTTGCGAGACAGGCGGTCGATATCGGCCATTTGGAAATCGACCCCGGCCTCACGTGCGGCCGCGAGAAGATGCAGAACCGTGTTGGTCGAACCACCCATGGCGATATCGAGCGTCATGGCGTTCTCGAAGGCTGCCTTGGTCGCAATGCTGCGCGGCAGGGCCGTGGCATCGTCCTGCTCGTACCAGCGACGGGCCAGCGACACCACGAGACGCCCGGCTTCCAGGAACAGCTCGCGCCGGTCGGCATGGGTAGCCAGAAGGCTGCCATTGCCGGGCAGGGAGAGACCAAGCGCCTCGGTCAGGCAGTTCATGGAATTGGCGGTGAACATGCCCGAGCAGGATCCGCAGGTCGGGCAGGCAGAGCGCTCGATGGCTTCCGATTCTGCATCCGACACCTTCGGATTGGCGGCCGCAACCATGGAATCAACGAGGTCGAGCTTACGATTGATCCCGGGACCATCCAGCTTGCCGGCCTCCATGGGACCGCCCGAGACGAACACCACCGGGATGTTCAGACGCAGCGAGGCCATGAGCATGCCCGGCGTGATCTTGTCGCAATTACTGATGCACACCAGCGCATCGGCGCAATGCGCGTTGACCATGTATTCGATGGAATCAGCGATCAGCTCTCGCGACGGCAGGCTGTAAAGCATGCCGCCATGGCCCATGGCGATGCCGTCATCCACTGCGATGGTATTGAACTCGCGCGCAATACCGCCAGCTTCCGCAATCGCCCCGCCAACCAGCGACCCCATATCCTTGAGATGCACATGACCGGGGACGAACTGGGTGAAGGAGTTCGCTACTGCGATGATGGGCTTGCCGAAATCCTTGTCCGTCATGCCCGTCGCGCGCCACAGGGCGCGGGCACCGGCCATGTTGCGGCCGTGGGTGGTGGTACGGGAACGATAGGCAGGCATGACACGGATCCAAAGCTGCTGGGGAGGGAGGGCGTGTTGCGCATGAAATGCAATGGCAACACGGCTGGGAACGCATTTTTATTACCCTGTGCGAAATAACGTGGCCAATCGCTTGCCGCAAGGGGAAGTCTGTTCAATCATCGCGCCGCTTGTCATTGAACCAGAGGAAAAACCGCGTGCGCGTAGGCCATTTGACCCGATCCCTGCTTCTTGTGACCTCCTGTCTGCTGGGGACCTCGCAGGCCCTCGCCCAGGGAGGAAACGGTCTTCCCGTCACGCCCGATATGGTGCAGCGTGGCTCCGATATTCCGGCTCACGTCCAGATGCCTGAGACGGCACGCGACTATGTCAAGCAGGATGTCATGATCCCGATGCGCGATGGGGTGAAGCTCCATACCGTCATCGTTATCCCTAGGGCGGCGAAAGACCACGAAGCGCCGATCCTGCTGACACGCACGCCTTATCACGCTTCCGAGCGCGCCGACCGCGTGTCGGGCGCTGCCGAGATGCGCAATGTCCTGCCTCAGGGTGACGGGGTTTTTGTTGAGGGCGGCTATATCCGTGTCTTTCAGGATGTGCGCGGAAAGTACGGGTCGGAGGGCGATTATGTCATGACACGCCCGCCTGTCGGCCCGTTGAACCCCAGCAAGACCGATGACACGACCGACGCCTGGGACACGATCGACTGGCTGATCAAGAACGTGAAGCAGAGCAATGGGCGTGTGGGTATGACCGGGTCGTCCTATGAGGGCTGGACCGTTGTCATGGCGCTCCTCAACCCGCATCCGGCGCTCAAGGTGGCTGCCCCCGAAAGCCCGATGGTCGATGGCTGGATGGGCGATGACTGGTTCCATTACGGCGCCTTCCGTCAGGGTAGCTTCGACTACTTCACCATGCAGATGACCAAGAAAGGCGAGGGCGATGGCATCCCCCGCCAGAACGCCGATGACTACACCAACTTCCTCGAAGCTGGATCGGCAGGGGATTTTGCGAAAAAGGCGGGGCTCGATCAGTTTCCCTGGTGGCAGCGCATGAAGGCGCATCCGGCCTATGACGCCTTTTGGCAGGATCAGGCGCTCGACAAGCTCCTCGCAAAACATCCGCTGACCGTACCGACCATCTGGGAGCAGGGGCTCTGGGACCAGGAAGACATGTGGGGGGCGATCCATAGCTGGATGGCGCTGCGCAAGGATCACCCCAAGGTGCCGAATATTCTCGTCATGGGGCCGTGGCGTCATAGCGGTGTGAATTATGACGGCTCGACACTCGGCCCGCTCCATTTCAATGGCGATACGGCGCTGTGGTATCGCAGCCATGTCATGCGCCCGTTTTTCGATCAGTATCTCAAGCCGGGCAGCGCCAAGGTCAATTTCGACGACGCGATCATCTATAATACGGGTGATAACCGCTGGGATCATCTGCGCGGCTGGCTTGGTAATTGTGGCGAGAACTGCATTGGCACAGGCGAGCGCCTCTATCTGCGCGAAGGCAACGGGCTGAGCTTCGAACGCGCGAAGCCCGGCACGGACAGTTTCGTGTCCGACCCGGCCCACCCGGTGCCGTTCATGACACGGCCCTACAGCTTTGCGGATGGCGCGCGGTGGAAGCCCTGGCTGGTGAGCGACCAGCGTTTCGCGGAATCCCGCCCCGATGTGCTGACCTATCAGACGCCCGTTCTCGACCACCCGGTGCGCGTGTCAGGGGTGCCGACGGCCGATCTGTTTGCAGCCACGACCGGCACCGATGCGGATTGGGTTGTCAAGGTGATCGATGTCTACCCGGGCGTCACCGCCGACCGACCCGAAATGGGCGGGTATGAACTGGCGGTGTCCATGGATATCTTCCGCGGGCGCTATCGTCATGATTTCGCGCATCCCGAGGCGATCCCCGCGAACAAGGTCGAGGAATACAAGTTCACCCTGCCTGCAGTGAATCACGTCTTCCTGCCCGGGCATCGCATCATGGTGCAGATCCAGTCGAGCTGGTTCCCCCTTTACGATCGCAACCCCCAGACCTATGTCTCGAACATCTTCGATGCCAAGGCAGCCGACTACAAGAGTGCCACTCATTCCATCGCGCATGGTGGGGCGCAGGCCAGCAGCATCTATCTACCTGTCGTGAATCAGTGAGGCGAGCGTGAGCGAGGCAAGTCTGGAAAAGGCCCTGATCGGGGGCGGGTGTTTCTGGTGCACCGAGGCGATCTTCACCGGGTTGCGCGGCGTCAAATCCGCGCAGCCCGGCTATGCGGGCGGTCGACGCGAAAACCCGAGCTATGAGCAGGTCTGTAGCGGCGCGACAGGTCATGCCGAGGTCGTGGAGGTTGTATTCGATCCGCGTGAGATCGATTACGGCGATATTCTTCGCGTGTTCTACACCACCCATGATCCGACGCAGCTCAACCGTCAGGGAAATGACGTGGGCACGCAGTACCGATCGGTGATCTTTGCGCTCGACGCCGCGCAGGAGGCGACTGCCCGCGCGGTAACGAAGGAGATCGCCGAGTCCGGTATCTGGTCGGATCCGATTGTCACCGAAATTACCGGATCGGCCGTATTCTGGGAGGCGGAGGAAAAGCATCACGACTATTTCGCCCGCAATCCCGAGACCGCTTACTGCAGCGCCGTGGTGGCCCCGAAAGTGGCGAAGGCGCGCAAGCTTTATCGCGATCGTCTCAAGGCCTGAACAAGCGGCGAGGCCAGGAGGAGGCGCCATCTGGCCTCGGGAATAGAGGTGTGAAAACCCGTCAGGCGAGGCGCGCTATACTAACGCGATAGCGCGCCATGAGGGATTGTACTGCGGAACGGCCAGGTCTCCCGCCCCGAGAGGAAAGCATCGGCCCCTCTCTTTACGGTCAGACGCGATGCCAGAAACCGTTTCGGATTGCTCGAAAGGGTTTTGGCATTTCCTCACGGCCGTGAAGAGAGACCTAAGGGCGGGCGCAGGGCCTCAGGCCTGGCGCCGCATCGGGGGCGCTTCGATCTCGTCAATGAGATAGGGTCCTGCGGCGCGTATCTCGATCGCGATCAGGGCCATGCTGTTTGCTGGACGCTCACCCAGAGGTAGCCAGCCATTTCCGTTCGTCCAGCGCGCAATCTCCCCATCTGGGCGCGCGTGCCAGCCCTCGAGACGCTCCTCTGTCAGATGGGTCAGAACAGGCTTGCCGCTCTTGCTCTCGAAGATGGCGATGTCGCCCACCAGCACGCCCAGTCTGCGCCTGTCATCCACGAAAGGACCGATCACGTCGCAGGGACGGCTTGCGAAGGAGCAGATCCGGATGGCTCTGGTGCCGGCGGGCAGCATGAAGATGACCTGCTTGTTCTGATTGCGCAGGGGGCGGATAATCGAACCATTATCTGCGATCAGATGCAGATTGCTGTCCGATGTCGTATGCGGGGTGAACGACGCCAGGGGCAGGCCATGCGTGTCGCATAGAGCCCTCAAGCGCTCATGGATAGGCTCGACGATTTCCCTCTCGACGCTGAGTGGTGCCGCAGAATCCTCTCCCCAGGTAAGATGGCGGGAGGCCAGCATCGTAATGCCGTCATGAGACTGCAGACGCCTCCGGTTTCCTGTGTCGAGATAGCTCTCGGTCAGTGCACCGTTGGCAATGATGACGGAATGTGTTTCGGTCTCGATATGATGATAGGTATAGGCGGTGATCGACCTGTCGTAGTGGATTGAGCGCCCATTCACCAGCATACGCGCCGGAATGAATCTGCCGTCCAGGAAGAGACAGTGTTCCGCTGTCACCAGCAGGTCCTCGAAAGGATGATGGGCGCCGAGTGCGTCTTTCTTGATACGGACAGGATAGCCTGCCTCGTCGTCGGGCAGGTCGGTGCGGACGATACAATGGGCCGTCCCGGCCCAGGACAAGGGACGAACTTCGTTCACACCATCGATCTGCACGATGACGTCCTGGCCGATGCGGAGGTTCTCGACGGCCACGCGGCCTTCTGGCGTTTCAATGAGCGTACCAGTTAGGAAGCACACATCGATGACACCCCCCTGGTTGATCATGAAACTGCCACGCCCATCATAGGTCGGGTTGGTGATCACCCCCCCATCATAGACGATGACCTGTTGTGCGCCGTTTCCGACCTTTATGGCGCTGCCGTTCAGGGTTCCGGCCACATCTCCCGGCTCGGAAAAGCTGTCATTGATAGAGCTCCCCCAGATATCAGCATATTCCGAGAAATATCGGTTGTCCTGGGAAATACCTCCGGCGGATACGACCAGATAGCCGTCATAAACGTTCGAATTCTCGATCACGCCGCCACTGAGCACATTGATATGAATGCCCGTCGCGTTATCGGCAGCAGTAAGACCGGAGACGATCGCTCCCGACGTGACCGTCAGCGTTGCACCGCCTGTCAGGTTTACGGGGCCACTCACGACCGTCGTGCCGCTCATATAGCGCGTGACGCCATTTGCGCCTGCGGAAGCCGTCCACATTCCGCCAGATATCGTGCTGGCGCTGTTGCTGAAGGCATAGAGGCTCTTGGGCTTTTCGAGATAGCCACCCGCATCGACCACCGGATTGATTCCGGCGACCGTATCACCCGATACGGACCCACCGGATTTGACGTTGAGTGTCGCCGCTCCGTTGCCGATCTTGATGGGCGCACCATTCAGGGTGCCGTTGACGCTGCCGGGCTCCTGGAAGAAGTCGTTGGTCGAACTGCCATAGAAATCGGCATATTCGGAATAGTAGAAATTATCGTGCGAGTAGCCCCCCGCCGAGACGACGAGATAGCCGTCATAGACAGATGAATGCTCGATGATACCGCCACTGAGTACGTTGATATGGATACCTGTCGCATTATCGGCAGCGGTGAGGCCGGAAACGACAGCGCCGGAGGTGATCGTAAGCGTTGCGCCACTGGTCAGATTGACGGGGCCGGACACGATAGTCGTGCCACTGACATAGACCGTGTTCCCTGTCTGGTCACGCGTGGCAGACCAGAGACCTCCGGAAAGGGTGGGCGCGTCGTTGACGATGGTGAAAGGGGCTACGCTCTCGCCAGGGCCAATATAGCAGCCATTGGCGGTATTGACCGTGGTATTGGACGTGGTGGAGCCAAGCAGCGATCCACCATTGGCGACGTAAACCGATCCGACATTATTGCCCACCGTGAACGGCGTGCCATTGAGCGTACCCTTGACGTTGCCAGGCTCCTCGAAGGTGTCATTCATCGAAGAGCCGTAGATATTCGTTACCTCCGAATAGTAGAGGTTGTGCTGCGATATGCCGCCGGTCGACACGGTCAAGAACCCGTCGAACACCGTCGAATGCGCGATGGTGCCGCCGCTGCTGACTGTAATCGTGATGTCGCTGCCATTATCCGCCGCAACGAGACCTGACACCACTGCGCCGGAAAGCACAGCCAGGGAACCGCCAACAATGTTAACGGGTCCGGAGATCATTGCTCCACTACTGACATAGAAGGTTTGAGTCCCGCTGAGTACGGCACTCCACGTTCCAGAGATATTCGGAGAATTATTGATGATGGTGTAGGAATCAGCCACGAATTTTCTCCGCGTTATGTTTGTTAATGGCGATCATACAAAGAAAATTTTAGCTGTAAACTAATTATTGACGCAAATATCTCGATATTTACTTAAGTTTGTTCTGCAAAAACTTTTTTGTATACCAGTATCGGAACGGTCTGGTGGCCAGCGCGATCGTCATCGCTGTGCGCGATTGAGGCACCTCGGATGAGAAAGAGGAGATCGCGTGAACGGTGTGTTCCGGGCGAAGCGCAGCGCAAGGGCGTGGCGGTGTTTACCCGGGGGAGACAGGACGTAACGTTCTCTGCTGATTTTTTCCCGGGGTCACAAGGATCTTGCGCGTCTGTCCGCATGCCGCGTCAGATCGCCCGCCGGTAGGAACGGATCGAGGAGGTGCTTCGCGCATGGTACCTCCGGAAAGGTCCCGGGGATTGCCCACCCTGTCGCTCAGAGGCGCTTGCAGATTTGCCGAGGCATGTTGTGCCCACGCCCCCTGGATAGCGGCAGCAAGAGCGAAGCGGATACCTCGGCCAGGGCTCTCGCGTTGTCAGTAACTGCCGTTCTCGCGATCAAGCATGAACTGATCGGCTTCCTCATCAAAATCGAAGAGTTCGGTGTAACGTGCCCAGTTCGTCGCGGTCATGAGCGTCTGTTCGGCATAGCTTGGAGACATTGTGGCCTCCAGCTCCTCACGGAAGCGATCGGCACCCGTGCGGTGACCAGAGCGTTCGTCCAGCACGGCCCGTATGGAACGGATGAGCGGGATGTGATGCAGCAGGGCGGCCCGCATGATCTCGCGTCGTTCGTCCTGGTCGGCCTGCACGAATCGTGCACCCGCTTCGGTCATGAGGATATCCCCGTCTTCCAGTTCTGCCAGTTCGAGAAGTTGGAGCGACTCTCCGAGCGGAAACAGATCGTCCAGCGCCATCTGGAGACGCTCGGCCAGATGTGGCAAGTCGGCCCGTCCGTTGAGCGGCGCTGCGGCCAGTGTTTCCAGTAGCCCGACCAGCACGTTGATCGGGATCGGTGGTAGCACGAGCGCCATGGGATTGGGGGGCGGTGCGGCAATGCCGGTTTCCAGACTGGCCTCGGACACAAGAGGCGCGCGACGGGTCATCAGCGTATAGATGTGATCCACGAAATGCCTGAATTCGGCGTCGTCACGGTTACGCGGGTGGGGGAATGGAACCGCGAGTTCATGCGAAACGCGTCCCGGATTGGATGAAAAAAGCAGGATCCGATCGCACATCAGAACAGCTTCTTCCACGTTATGTGTGACAAGCAACATCGCGCGTGTCGGCAATCGCTTTTCTGACCAGAGTTCGATCAGATCGGTCCGCAGGTTTTCCGCAGTGAGCATGTCGAGCGAGGCAAAAGGCTCATCCATCAGCAGCAGATCGGGCTGCATGACCAGGGCTCGGGCCAGCCCCACGCGCTGCTGCATGGCTCCCGAGAGCTCTTTGGGAAGGGCATTCTCGTAGCCATTGAGCCCGATCAGATCGATGATCTCGTCGCAACGTTGCTCGCATTCGAGGCGGGGAAGTCGTTTTGCCTCAAGACCCAGAACGATGTTTTGCTGAACGGTCAGCCAGGGGAAGAGTGCGAAAGACTGAAACACCATCGCGATATCAGGCGTGGGACCAGAGAGAGGCTTGCCTTTCCAGATGATCTCGCCGGCACTCGGCGCCGTGAGACCCGAGGCGATCCGAAGCAGAGTGGATTTTCCCGAGCCCGAGCGCCCGACCAGCCCGACGATCTCACCCGCATGGAGGTCGAAACTAACATCCTCCAGCACAGGGAGATCTGTACTGCTCTCCTTTTGATAGACCTGAAGGCAATGGCGGATCGAGAGCAGGATCTCCTGCATGACGGACTCCATGGTCATTTGAGAGAGGTCTGGATACGGCGCCTGATCTGCATCCGCAGGGGATGCCATACCAGGAACTCGCCCAAGGCAATGCAAAGGGTCAGAACGGCTGCGCCCAGCACGACGCGAGGCAGGTCGCCAATCTCGATCGCTCGCGCCACATAGGCGCCGATACCGCCGCCATCCTGGCTCTGCAGTGCCCAGGAGGATCGCTCCGCGAGGATAAGCATGGTCCATCCAGTGGCGGAGGCCATACTCACAGCGTCGAGGAGCGCAGGTGCCAGACCGGGGAGCAGTACGCGGCTCCACCAGAGCCAGCCACGGATCTGCAGGTTTCGTGAGGCCTGAAGCAGGTCGGGCGGATAGCTTCTCATACCGCGCAGGATTTGCGCCAGCAGAAGCCACTGAATGAAGAAAAAGCACAGGACCAGTGGCCAGATCAGCCTGGTCACGCCAAGAGCGACCATCGCAAGGCACAGAACAGGAAAGAGCGCATTCTTGGGATAAAGTGTGAGGAAACGGGCGAGTCTCCTCGCGGGTCCGGCACGGCGCGCTGAAAGACCCAGCCAGACCCCCACCGGCACCCAGAGCGCCATTGCCAAGATCAGCGCCAGCGTCATGCGTAGCGCCGAAACAAGGCTTTGTTCCGCGACGATCAGCAGGTCGCGCAGGTCGAGCGCATGGTGACGATAGAAGAACGCCACCACGATCAGAAGCAGGAAAAGGACCGAACTGAGGGTGAGCCATCGCGAGGGCGCGCGTGTCAGAGGGGCTGGGCGAAAGCCCGTGCCGCCCAGCCTCAGATCCCCCAGCCAGGCGAGGCCGCGCCTCAGTGTCTCGCCAGCGCGTTTCAGCGCGCGGGTGCGCCGCCAGAATCTGAGCATCCAGGGATCCGCAGCCTGATCGAAGAGCGGCCTCAGCCGGTAGCGGTCGGCCCAGATCTGCCAGGGGAAGACGAGGCAGGTGTCATAGAGAAAGGCGAGCACACCGATGAGCAGGGCTGCAACTGCGGTCTGCCAGAATGAGCCCATGGCGGCGGCCTGCGCTGCGTGGGTGCCAAGACCCGGGCGGGACGGGAGCGCGCCATCGACCGGAAGCATCTCAGCCGCAATCAGCAGGCACCAGGCGAGAGGCATGGCGCGGGCAAGGGCAGTCACGCTGTCTGGAATGGCGTAAGGGGCCTCGAGCCGCCACAGGCGCTGCCAGCTTGTAAGGCCCAACGCGCGGGCTGCTTCGTCGAGCGCCCTCGGGATGCTCGCCCAGGCAGAAAGCGCTGCGCTGGCGACGGGTGCGGCCAGACAGAGTGACGTGACACCGATGGCGGAAGCCTCAAAGCCTAGCAGATGCAGGAAAGGCAGGAGGCAAAGAAGGGGCAGCATGTGCAACCCGCCAAGGGCGGTACGCATCCCCCCCCCGACGAAGGGAATCTTGGCGGCGGTAAGCGCCATGATGGCGCCGATCAGCACCCCGAGAAGGGTCGCCCCAAGCATGCGCAGGAGGCTGTGGCCAATATCTCCCATAAGGACGCCAATCCCGGCGAGCGACCTGAAATGGGGCGCCATGAGGGGGTGGTGATGAAAGGGGACGAGATGAACCGGCAGGAAGCGGGAGAAAATGGCAAGAGCGGCTACCACGACCAGCGTGCCGACGAGCGATGCCGTCAGCCCCGTTTTTCTGTCCGGCCCGCGTGTGCCGCGTCGCGCCCGTAATGGCGACATGCTCTCCTTCCTCGCACCCGTGGCGTATCGCTCGTGTCAGGGGGTACGGGCAATACCCGTGCTACCGAAGCCACCAGCGCCGCGCGCGGTTTCATCCAACTCGGAAACCTCGACCCATGTCAAACGAATGACGGGGGCCAGCACGGCCTGAGCGATCCGCATGCCTCTGGTGATGACGAAATCCTCATCACTCGTATTGAGAATGATGATCCCGATCTCTCCCCGGTAATCCTCATCGATCGTGCCTGGCGTGTTTGGCAGTGTAATGCCGTGCTTGAGTGCCAGTCCCGATCGTGGGCGTATCTGCAGCTCATAACCAGCCGGTAGGCCGATTTTCAGACCTGTCGGGACCAGCGCGCGCGCACCGGCCTTGACGATCATGTCGATGTCGATGGCTGCAAGCAGATCCATGCCTGCAGCCCCGCTGCTGGCATAGTGAGGGAGGTCGAGCCCCTGGGCGTGAGGAAGCCGGACGAGTTCGACGGGGAGCGGTGACATGAAGTCCTACCTCGGGGATGAAGAGAGATGATCGGCGATGAGACCGGCCAGCTTTGCTGCGATATCGACCTTGGGCATCGAGGGCCAGGGCTGGGCACCGGTTTCGGTAACGAACAAGATGCGGTTATGATCCCCGCCGAAGATACCGGAATCAGCTCCGACATCATTGGCCAGCAACCAGTCGCAGGCTTTGCGGGCACGTTTGGCGCGAGCATGGGCTTCGAGTGTTTCCGTCTCCGCCGCAAACCCGATGACGAGGGCAGGGCGCGCGGGGCCGGGGCTCGCAAGCGTAGCGAGGATATCGGGATTTTCGACCAAAGCGAGGCTGGGCACCGCGCCCTCCTGCTTCTTGCGCTTGTGCTGCACGGTATCGGCCACACGCCAGTCGCCGACGGCAGCTGCACATATGACAACATCGGCAGGCAGGGCGGCCCCGCAGGCCGCCAGCATCTCCTGTGCGGTCTGGACCGGTAAACGGGTCACGCCGGCGGGACAGGGCAGGGAAGTGGGGCCACTCACCAGGGTCACACGAGCCCCGAGGCGGGCACATGCGGCCGCAATAGCGTAGCCCTGCTTGCCCGAGGAATGATTGGCGATGAACCGTACCGGATCGATCGGCTCATGGGTCGGGCCTGCTGTCACGAGGACATGCCTGTTGGCAAGTGGCCTTTCCGGAAACAAAGCGGTCTCGATCGCTGCCAGGATCGTTTCGGGCGCGCAGAGCCTGCCTGGTCCGTACTCACCGCAGGCCATTTCCCCCTCGTCAGGACCGACAAACCGGCAGCCATGGAGGTGCAACCGCTGCAGATTCTCCTGCGTGGCAGGATGCTGCCACATCCGCACATTCATGGCCGGGGCAAGCAACACGGGCGTATCCGTTGCCAGGAGTAGGGTTGTCGCGAGGTCGTCGGCAAGCCCATTGGCGAGACGGGCCATGAGATTGGCCGTGGCGGGGCAGACCACGATCAGATCGGCACTGCGTGACAGTGCGATATGATCCATCTGACTATCCTCGGCCAATGAAAGCAGCTCGGTATGGACCGCATTGCCCGAGAGCGCCTGAACTGAAAGCGGAGTGACAAAATGCGTGGCCGAGTCAGTCAGGACACATTCGACCGCGATGTCACGCTTGCGCAGCAGCCGGATCAGTTCCAGCGATTTATAGGCGGCGATACCACCGCCAATGATCAGGGTGACCCGCGCGCGCATGGTGCGATCAGAGCTTCCAGCCCGAATGGATGGCGGCAATGCCACCAGACAGGTTCTGATAGCCCACCTTTTCGAGTCCGGCGGTGCGCATCATCTCCGCCAGGACATCCTGCTCGGGGAAGGTGCGAATGCTCTCGGCCAGATAGCGGTAGCTTTCTGCATCCTTGGCGATGATCTGGCCCATTTTGGGCAGAACCCCGAAAGACCAGGCGTCATAGACAGGGGCGAGCGCTGCCACTTGCACGCGAGAAAATTCCAGGCAGCAGAATTTTCCACCCGGACGCAGCACGCGGCGCGCCTCGCGCAAAACAGCATCCTTGTCCGTGCAGTTGCGCAGCCCGAACGCGATCGACACGCGGTCAACGCTGCGGTCCGGCAAGGGAATGGTTTCTGCGTCCACCACCGAGAATTCGATATCGCTCAGATAGCCTTTACTGGCCGCGCGTGTGCGTCCGACTTCAAGCATGGCGGCATTGATGTCGGTCAGAAGCACCGGACCGCCGTTGTTCTTGAGCCAGCCAAAGCTGATATCACCCGTGCCGCCTGCCAGGTCGAGAAGCTTGAGGTCGCGTCGCGGTGCGAGCGTATTGATGAAGATACGCTTCCAGACGCGATGAATGCCGAGCGACATCACATCATTCATGACATCATAACGGCCGGCCACGCTGTCGAACACGGCGCGCACCAGTGGCTTCTTCTCTGCTTTCGGAACAGAGCGATAGCCGAAATCGGTTGTCTCCTCCCTCTCGCCATGGGCTGATTCGGGATGGGGAAATGATGCGTTGTCGGTCATGTCTCTCTGGATATAGTGTCAGCACCCAAGATGCCAGAGCTACCAGAAGTTGAAACGATCCTGAATGGGTTACAGTCGGCGCTCGCGGGGCGCCGCATTATCAGCACCGAGGCGCGGCGCGGGTTGCGATGGCCGGTACCCGACGATCTCTCCATAAGGGCCGATGGCAAGAAGATCCGCGCAGCGAGCCGTATCGGGAAATATATCCTGATCGCCCTCATGCGCGGGCCTACCATACTCATCCATCTGGGTATGAGTGGGCGCATACGGATTACGGCCGGACGGGCACGCTATCAGCCCCAAAAGCACGAACATGTCACACTGACTCTCGATAACGGGACGCGTATTGGCCTCGTCGATCCGAGGCGTTTCGGTTGCTTTCTGCTGCTCGAATCAGGTCGCGAGCGTGAGCATCCACTCCTGCGGGCCCTGGGAACCGATCCCCTCGAACAGGATTTCGACGCGCGCTACCTCTCGGACAAGCTCGGCCGCAAACGGGCGCCCATCAAGACAGCGCTGCTCGATCAGCATGTGGTGGCGGGGCTCGGCAATATATATGTGTGCGAGATTCTCTATCGCGCTCATATCAATCCTGAACGCCTTGCGTTGTCCCTCGATCAGGAGGAAATCGAGCGACTGGCCGCGGTGACCCCCGATGTCCTGCGCGAGGCGATCGGTGCCGGGGGCTCGACTCTGCGAGATTACGTGGACGCGCAGGGCAAGCCTGGGGCGTTTCAGGAATTGCATCGTGTCTACGGGCGTGAAGGGGAGCCCTGTCCGGACTGTCCAGGCTATCCGGCCTGTGCGGGAATACGGCGTCTGGTACAGTCGGGACGCTCCAGCTATTACTGCCCACGCCTTCAGCCGCCACTTTCTTTAGAGGACGCTTGACTGGCAGAGTGAAACTGGACTAAAGGCGAGCCCTCCGCTGGCTCTGCGTCTCTTACGGGACGATTGGCCGGTATGCTTTATCGTCGTCGCAAGGCGACCTAACAAGCCGAACAGAACAGGGCTGAAGAGTAGAAATGGCTAATACCGCCTCTGCGCGCAAGCGCATCCGTCAGAACGAGCGTCGCCGTGAGCGTAACGTTTCCCGCATGTCCCGCGTCCGTACCTTCGTGAAGAAGGTCGAGAGCGCCATCCTTTCGGGTGACAAGTCTGCTGCCAACGATGCCCTGCGTGCCGCTCAGCCGGAAATGCAGCGCGCTGTCGGCAAGGGCGTTCTGGCCGCCAACACGGTCAGCCGCAAGCTGTCGCGCCTCTCCGCGCGCATCAAGGCTCTGGCTTCGGCCTGATCAGATACTCGGGCGGGCCCATGATTGGGCCTGTCTGGTCTGAGCCTCAAGAAAGAACGGGTGTGGTCACGCGACCATGTCCGTTCTTTTTTTTCGCCGGTGGTCTAGCTTTCTGACCTGCCGGTTGAGCTTGCCTCCCGCGACCCGTTTGCCGTATCCTGTTCGCCCTTTAATCAGGCCTCAGGTCGGTCGAACGCCATGGTTCGTGCTGGCTCCTGTCGTGTCTTTTCTTGCAACTCGGGGGAGTGATGGCAGACGAAGGGTCTCATACGGATCTTCCTGCAATGACGGAGACGGTATCCTGCACGACGGGAACCGAACCGGCTCTGGCCTCTCAATGGGTCAAGGTGCGCGAAAGACTGCGTGTCGAGGTTGGTGACGTCGAATACCGTACCTGGCTTCAGCAGATCGTTCTTGGTCCGCTTGAGGAGGACGAGATCACGCTTTTCCTGCCCACGCGTTTTCTGCGTGACTGGGTGCGCGGGCAGTATGGCGACCGTCTGCAGGAGTTGTGGCGTAACGAGAATCGCGCCGTTCACCATGTCGAGCTGCAGGTACAGCGCGTGGGCGACGCACTCGCCGCGCCGGTTGCCGTCGAGGCGGCTGCACCAGTCGTTGAAGTCGAGGCGCCAGCGTCTCCCGCCGTTGCCGTGCAGGATGCCCGCCACGATCTGGCGGCGCCTCTCGACCCCCGGTTTACCTTCGACAGCTTTGTGGTGGGTAAGCCGAACGAGTTCGCCTATGCGTGCGCCCGTCGCGTCGCCGAGAAGCCTTCGAGCCCCGGCTTCAATCCGCTCTTTCTTTATGGCGGTGTCGGTCTGGGCAAGACCCATCTGATGCACGCCATTGGCTCTGAGCTGACGAGCGGGGGGCGTGTATCGGTGGCCTATATGTCCGCCGAAAAGTTCATGTACCGCTTCATTGCGGCCATTCGCTCACAATCGACCATGGAATTCAAGGAGCAGCTCCGCTCGGTCGATGTGCTCATGATCGATGATCTTCAGTTCCTGATCGGCAAGGACAATACGCAGGAAGAGTTCTTCCACACCTTTAATGCCCTGGTCGATGCCGGTCGTCAGATCGTGGTGAGCGCCGATAAATCGCCCTCCGATCTGTCTGGTCTCGAGGACCGCCTGCGTACGCGTCTTGGCTGCGGCATGGTGGCCGATATCCATGCGACGACGTTCGAACTGCGGATTTCCATTCTGGAGGCGAAAGCCTTGGCTTCCGGTGTGGCTGTGCCGGCGAAAGTGCTCGAATTCCTGGCGCACAAGATCACCTCGAATGTGCGCGAGCTCGAGGGGGCGCTCAATCGTCTGATCGCGCATGCCAATCTTTTCGGTCGTCCGGTCACGCTTGAGAGCACGCAGGACGTGTTGCACGATATCCTCAAGGCGCATGATCGACGCGTGACCATCGAGGAGATCCAGCGCAAGGTTTCCGAGCATTGGAACATCCGTCTCACGGACATGTCCTCAGCCCGTCGCGCGCGCGCCGTCGCGCGTCCGCGTCAGGTCGCGATGTACCTGGCCAAACAGCTTACAAGCCGCTCTCTGCCGGAAATCGGACGCAAATTCGGTAATCGTGATCATACTACGGTCATGCACGCGGTTTCACGCGTGCAGGAACTCATGGAACGCGACGTCGCTTTCGCAGAAGACGTGGAATTGCTGCGTCGTATGCTCGAGGGCTGATCTTTGCCGCAGCATACGGCTCTGCTAGACTGATTTTTTGTTATTCGGGTGTTCGAGGGTCTACGATCATATGAAATTCCAGGCTGACCGCACAACGCTGATCCGTGCCCTTGCCCATATCCAGAGCGTTGCAGAAAAGCGCAACACGATCCCCATCCTTGCCAATGTGATGCTCTCGATCGAGGGTAACCTGCTGCGCCTGACCGCCACGGACATGGAAATCGCGGTGGTAGAGGAAGTCGCGGCCGAAGGGGCGCGTGATGGCGCAGTCACAGCTCCCGCCAGCGTTCTCTATGAGATCGTGCGCAAGCTGGCCGATGGCTCGATGGTTGAACTCGATCATGGCGGTGGCGATGCGCCTCTTGCCCTGCGTGCCGGACGCTACGCGACGAGCCTCAATGTCCTGCCGGTCGAGGATTTCCCCTCTATGGTCGCGGGCGATCTGCCGCATGAGTTTTCCATTCCCGCCGCGGTCCTGCGTGGCTTGGTGGATCGGACGCGTTTCGCGATCTCGACGGAAGAGACACGCTACTACCTCAATGGCATCTATTTTCATGTCACCAAGGACGGGGATGCGCCCAAGCTGCGCGCGGTCGCCACGGATGGACATCGTCTGGCGCGCGTCGAGACCGATCTGCCGTCAGGGGCGGGTGATATGCCCGGTGTGATCATTCCGCGCAAGACGGTGGCGGAGCTTCGCAAGCTGCTGGATGAAGGGGCTGGGGCTGTTCAGGTCAGCCTTTCCGATACTCGTATCCAGTTCCGCGTGGGTGCGGTCATGCTGACCTCGAAGCTTATCGACGGGACTTTCCCCGAATATGAGCGCGTCATCCCGAAAAGCAACGACCGTTTCCTGAAGGTGAACAAGCAGGCCTTCGCAGACGCCGTCGCCCGTGTCGCGGCTATCAGTCAGGAACGTTCGCGCCCGGTCAAGCTTGCTGTGCAGACCAATCTGCTGACACTCTCCGCGATCAGTCCCGATCAGGGCATGGCAAAGGAAGAGCTCGATGAAACGAGCGTTTCCTATGACGGGCCGTCTCTCGAGATCGGGTTCCAGGCGCGTTACCTTAACGACATCACCGATCAGATCGATGTCGAGGCAGAGTTCGCCTTTGCCGATAGCGCGGCGCCAACGCTTGTGCGCGATACGAATCTGCCGACAGCACTTTATGTGCTGATGCCGATGCGCGTCTGATCCGGGCGTCGCTTTCTCCCCTTGCAGATCACCAGGCTCGTCCTCACCAATTTCCGTAATTATGAGCGTCTGGCCTGGGCGCCCCAAAGCAGTCTTGTTGTCCTCACCGGTGAAAACGGTGCGGGGAAAACCAATCTGTTGGAAGCACTCTCTCTCCTGTCTCCCGGCAGGGGGCTGAGGGGCGCCTCCAACGGCCAGATACAGCGTCACGATGGGGGGGCTTGGGGCGTCGTCGCGCAGCTCAGTTCAACGTCTGCACCGACACTCGATCTCGCAACAGGCGTCGACCCGGGTAATTCTGCGCGTCGCGTCTTCAGGGTGAATGACACACCCATACGCAACCAGACCGAAGCGTCCTCATATTTCGCCAGCACCTGGCTCACCCCGCAAATGGACAGGCTTTTCACGGATCCTGCGTCCGGGCGCAGGCGCTTCCTGGACCGACTGGTTCTCGCGCTTGATGCGAACCATGCCCGTGAAAGCGCTGCACATGAACGCGCGGTTACGCAGCGCAATAGACTCCTCACGACCCGACCCGATCAACATGCATGGCTTGACGGGATCGAGGATAGCATCGCGCGTCATGCCATCGCGCTGACGGCTTCCCGTCTGGCGCTTACAGAGGCAATGAATTGCGCTCCGCTCGAAGACGGTACGGGTTTTCCCGTTGCCCGCCTGCGTCTCGTCTGCGACTTGGCGGAAGCGCTTTCTGCACAGCCCGCTCTCGCCGTCGAGGATGGGCTGCGCGCAGGGCTCAAAGCGTCGCGTCGCGGAGATGCAGAACGGGGGTCGACCTCTCTTGGGGCGCACAGAGCCGATCTTTTACTGGAGGATGCGCGTTCCGGACGTCCTGCCTCGGTGTCGAGCAGTGGCCAGCAGAAAGCGATGCTGGTGCATGCTATTCTCAACCATGCTGCACTCACATCCCAGCGCTTCGGCGCCAAGCCCGTCATCCTTCTGGACGAGCCGATGAACCATCTCGACGCCCTTCGACGGGAGGCGCTGCTTCGGTTTCTTCGCGAAAATCGGATCACTGCTTTCATGACCGGGACAGATCGCGAGCAATTTGAGACCTTGGGTGATGGTGCCGAATATCGGCGCGTGGACGCCGGGCGACTGCTGGACTGACGAGTCATCGCCCGTCAGTAGCGGCATCAAACGCGCAAGAGGCCGAATCAGCGTGGCTTCCCGTCTTTAAATTGTAACAGTTCTGATACAAAAGATCAGCCACTCAGCGCTCCTCGAGGCGCCTCTGGGTTGTCGAGGCTGAGATGGGCAATACTCGTTGACGCTATCAACAGATAGAGTTTTCCTTGATTACTATATTCGGGCAAGATTGACGGTTAATACCGATCATTCTTCTTTCCAGACTCCGGCATTCGTTCCAGGTTAAATCTCCTGCACGCAATAAATACGAAAATCCCACGATATGGGATGTGGTTCTGACTGAGCGTTCAGTTATTTATTATAAATAACGGGAATATCCCCTCTGATCGGCGCTGTCCAGCATCAGCAACCGGTTAACCCCGGCATTATATTGTTACTTATCGTCATGGCGTTGCCCCGTACATAAGGTGACAATTATCGTCCATGTCGCAGGAGGGGCTCGTTTGAAGATCGCGTTTCTGTACGTCGCCGAGCCCTATCAATGTTATCATGTCGCGGCGGTGTCTTCTGCGCTCGCTCAACTCCCTGGAATAAGCGTCACCGAGTTCGTCAGCTTTCCCGAAACGGCGCACCATCTTGATCAGATCCGTCTGAACAACGGGCTTTCTGGCAGGATCGAGCGTGGCACGCTCAGAATGCCCACACGTGCCCAGATCCTGCGCCGTCTTCGCAGGCTCGATACCGAACGTGAAGTCGTGATGCGGGCAAATGTGGGTCAGCTCGAACAGTTCGATGCGGTAGTGGCCACCGAGTATTCAGCCGGTTTGCTGCGGGAGATGGGGCTGAAGCGACCGGCTCTCATTCTGATACAGCACGGGGCAGGGGATCGCGAAGTCAATGACGAGCATCTGATTCGCCATTTCGATCTTTCCCTTGTGTCGGGTCCCAAGATTGCAGAGTCTTTCCTCGCGAAGAAGCTCGCGACAGCGGCGCAGACACGCATCATCGGTTACCCTAAATTCGATGCTGTCGGCGCGGAGCGTTTTGCGCCGCAGGAGAGCATCGGAAACAAGCCCATTGCCTTGTATAATCCGCATTACAAGAAGGGCTTGTCCTCCTACGGGAAGTGTCTTGCGCCTCTGGTCGATGCCGTGAATCGGCTCGACCATTATGAATTGCTGATCGCACCGCATGTGAAGATTTTCCACAAGGATTTCGGGCGTCGTCGGCGCCAGTTCCAGAAGGTTGTTGGTGGTCGTGTCAGGCTCGATACGGCATCGTCCTCCATGCTCGATATGACCCATACGGCCAGCGCCTCACTCTATATCGGTGACGTCAGCAGTCAGGTTTACGAGTTTCTGGTCACGCCGCGCCCCTGCGTCTTTCTGAATCCTCATGGTGTTGCCTGGCGGGACAATCCGCATTTTCGCCACTGGTCTCTGGGCGATGTAGTCGAGCGTGAGGAGGATATTCTTCCGGCCTTGGCTCAGGCGCAGTCCAGACATGATTTCTACAGGGCGCGCCAGGAAAAGGTCATTCACGACACCTTCGGCCATCAGCCGCGCCGAGGCGCGGCAAAACGGGCGGCGCACTCGATCCGTGAATTCCTTTGTGGCGAGCCTGTCCTCGCCGCTGTGTCTGTCGCCGCCTGATCGCCGCCAGGCCGCAGTAAGAGCTACTGTGTTGCAGCAGCATGGGAGTCTTGCGACGCAGGCCGGCGGGAAGTGTTGTCAGCCCTGTTCCGGCACTGCGCACTCCCAGAATCTCGCTTTCGGACGCAATATCCTGTTTCCAACCCGGACCGCTTTGGTCTAAGACGACGCGCCAACGGTAGGAAAGCCGCGGGCTTTCCTGATTGATATGCGGGGAGGCTGCGGCAGATGACCACGACCAATGAAACACCGACCGGAATGGCTGGCGAACGGGTTGGTGATTATGCCTCGCGCAGCATTGCACATGAGCGCATCCGCGAGGCCCTTGCTTTTGACGATGTTCTGGTGGAGCCCGCAGCCTCCAACGTACTGCCTGCTCAGGCCTCGACCCGCACCCGTCTGACCCGCTCCATCGAACTCAACATACCGCTGCTTTCCTCGGCCATGGATACCGTGACTGAAGACGCGATGGCGATCGCCATGGCGCAGCAGGGCGGCATGGGCGTGATCCACAAGAACCTGTCGATCGAGGAGCAGGCGGAGCATGTGCGTCGCGTCAAGCGCTTCGAATCCGGCATGGTGGTTAACCCCGTCACGGTTGGCCCGGAGCAGACCCTGCGCGATGTGCATGCCATCATGGCGCAGCACGGGATCAGCGGCCTTCCGGTTGTCATGCCGGGTAGTGGTGAACTGGTCGGTATCCTGACCAATCGCGACATGCGATTCACCAGTGATCTGAATACGCCCGTGCGTGACATGATGACGCACGAGAATCTCGTGACTGTCCGCCACAGTGCCGATGCTGCGGTGGCGCAGGACCTGCTTCACCGCCATCGCATCGAGAAGCTTCTTGTCGTTGATGACCAGAACCGGTGCATCGGCCTGATCACCGTCAAGGATATGGACAAGGCCGAGGCTCACCCGCTGGCGATCAAGGACCAGTTCGGGCGCCTGCGCTGTGCTGCTGCGATTGGCGTCGGAGCGGACGGTCTGGCCCGGGCCGAAGCCCTCGTCTCGGCAGGGGTGGATATCGTGATTGTGGATACGGCCCACGGCCATTCGCGCGGTGTGCTCGATACGGTCGCGACCCTCAAGTCCCGCCATGACGGCATTCAGGTGATCGCGGGCAATGTCGCGACCCCTGAGGCCGCCATCGCGCTCGCGGGCGTCGGAGCGGACTGCGTGAAGGTCGGAATCGGGCCAGGCTCGATCTGCACCACGCGCGTTGTGGCCGGTGTGGGCGTGCCCCAGTTCTCGGCTGTCATGGAAACCTCTGCTGCCTGCCACGAGGTCGGTATCTTTGCCATCGCCGATGGCGGCATCCGCACGTCAGGCGATATTGTTAAGGCGATCGGGGCAGGGGCCGACGTGGTGATGATCGGCTCGCTTCTCGCCGGGTGTGAAGAGAGCCCCGGCGAGGTGTTCCTGCATCAGGGACGCTCCTACAAGGCCTATCGCGGCATGGGCTCACTTGGTGCCATGGCCCGTGGCTCGGCTGATCGTTACTTCCAGGCCGAGGTCAAGGATTCGCTCAAGCTCGTTCCGGAGGGGATCGAGGGGCAGGTACCCTACAAGGGCAGCATGGCAGCAGTGGTGCACCAGCTTGTAGGCGGTCTGAAGGCCGGTATGGGATATACGGGATCGCCCACCATTGCCGATCTGCAGGTGCGGACGCGCTTCCGTCGCATCACCAATGCCGGTCTGCGCGAAAGCCACGTTCATGACGTGACCATCACGCGTGAAGCACCTAACTATCGCCAGGACTGACAAAAACTAGTAAGCGCGGGGGCATGACTCCCGCCGCCCGCCTTTCCGCCGCCATCGATCTGCTTTGCGCCATCGAGGCTGCCCCCCGCCGTCCCGCCGATGCGACGGCCAACGCCTATTTCCGCGATCGCCGCTATATTGGCGGCGGTGATCGCCGGGTTATCTCCGCCCGCATCTGGGACGTGCTGCGTCAGTGGCGTCGTCTGCACTGGCATCTGCGTGACATTCCGGGCGGCCCTTCGCCCCGAACGCTTTGCGCGGCATCGCTCATTCTGGGCGGAGAGGAGATCGGTACTGTCCGTTCGCTGTTCAATGGTGAGCGCTTCGCCCAGTCACATCTGACATCGCGTGAAGACGCTGCCTTGGCCGCGCTGAACGGGCGTGAACTGAACCATCCGGATATGCCCGGACCGGTACGTCTGGAATATCCGGACTGGTTGCACCCTTATCTTGTACGCGCCTTTGGAGACCAACTCGACGCGGAGATGGCGGCGCTCGATGGTGCAGCCCCACTCGATCTGCGCGTCAATCTGCTCAAGGGGCATCGTGACGAGGCGATCAGGTCGCTGCGCAACGAACAGATCCTGGCGGCACCGTCGCCGCTCTCTCCCTGGGGGTTGCGTCTGCAGGGCCGGCAGAATGTCACGGCGACGCAGAGTTTCCGTGAGGGACTGATCGAGATTCAGGACGAGGGTAGCCAGCTCATCGTCGGAACGCTCGATGCGAAGCCGGGTGAGCGCGTGGTGGATTTCTGCGCGGGTGCGGGCGGCAAGACGCTCGCTATCGCCATGAGCATGGAGAACAAGGGGCAGATCGTTGCCTGCGATGTCTCCTCGCCAAGGCTCGAGGGCGCGGTCAAGCGTCTGCGTCGCGCAGGCGTGCATAATGTCGAGCGTCACCTGCTGACGAGCGGTGATAAATGGGTCAAGCGCCGCGCCGGGGCTTTCGACCGCGTGCTGGTCGATGCGCCGTGCTCGGGCACTGGTACGTGGCGGCGTAACCCGGATGCGCGCATCCGTCTGGTTGAGCAGGACATCCTGGAGCTCAAGGTCAAGCAGGCCGATATCCTCGATCGTGCCTCCAGTCTGGTCAAACCGGGCGGCCGCCTGGTCTACGCGACATGTTCGCTCCTGCCGGAAGAGAACGAAGCGCAGGTCACAGCGTTCTTGGCGCGCAACGATCAGTTCGAACGCGTGGCCGCGGGAGGCGAGATGCTTCCCGAGGCCCTGCGTGGCGAGTCCGGTTTTGCCCTGACCCCGCTGCGTGACGGGACGGATGGCTTTTTTGCAGCCGTCCTTCAGCGCAAGGCCGGATAAGGCTTTCAACGCGATCTAATCCACGACCGGTCAGGGGTGAAGACGTTACCATGGCGCTAGCAATGTTTATCGGGCTGCTGCTCACGCTGGGGGCCGGGATCGGGGCGCAATGGGTGGCCTGGAAGTTCCGTCTTCCGGCCATCGTGCTGCTCTTCGCACTCGGACTGATCTTTGGGCCGGGGCTTGGCATTCTGCATCCCTCTGCTGCGCTGGGCTGGATCTTCCGTCCGCTTGTGTCGCTGCTTGTCGCCATCATCGTCTTCGAAGGCGGACTGCTCCTCGATTTTCGCCAGCTTCGCGAGGCAGGAGAGGGCGTCACGCGTCTGACCATGCTGGCCCTCCCCATTTCATGGGGGCTGGGCTGGGCTGCGGCGCATTACATTGCTTATATGGAATGGGGGGTAGCTGCCCTTTTCGGCGCGATCATCACCGTCACGGGCCCGACCGTGGTGTTGCCTCTGCTGCGCCATAACAAACTCCAGCCGCGTGTCGCCGCCTTCCTGCGGTGGGAAGCTATCATTAATGATCCGATCGGGGCCATTCTGGCCGCCGTTGTGCTTCAGGTGGTCGCCACGCGCGTGCCAATCGGTACGGATGTCTTCCTGACCACCGTTCTGCCCGATCTTTTGGCCTCAACAGCGGAATCGCTGGCCGTGGGCATTCTGCCTGCCTATCTGGTGCGGTACCTGTTCGTACGAGACCTGATGCCGGAGCCGCTCAAGACCCCGTTGCTGCTCACCCTTGCCTTGCTGATCTTCAGCATCTGCAACATGAGCATGGAAGGGGCGGGTCTGGTGGGCGCGACCGTGTTCGGTATGGCGCTGACCAATCTGCATGTGCCCGGCCTTTCCGAATTGCGCCGCATGAAGGAATCTCTGGTCGTCCTCGTGGTGGCGGTGCTCTTCATCATGCTGACCGCCGATCTGCATCGTGACGTGCTGGCGCATCTCTCCCTGCCCATCTGCCTGCTGACCGCCGCCGTGATGTTCGGCGTGCGACCGCTGGCCATTTTCCTGTCCACCATCGGCACGGGGCTGAAATGGCAGGAGCGGTTGTTCGTGGCATGGATCGCACCGCGCGGTATCGTGGCCGCTGCCGTGGCCGGTGCTGCCGGATATCGTATGACCGATGCAGGCTATCACAGTGCCGACCTGATCATGCCGGCCGTTTTCGCCATCATCGGCGGAACGATGATCTTTCACGGTTTCTCGCTGCGCCCGATTGCCCGTTACCTGAAGCTGACACTCTCCAATGAACCCGCTCTGGCCATTGTCGGGGCGTCACCCTGGTCGATCGATCTGGCAAAATGCCTGAGCGGCAACGGCATTCCCATTTTGCTCGTTGATAACCGCTCAAGTGCGCTGATTCCGGCCATGCGTAAGGGCGTGCCCGTGCTGCGCGCTGAATTGCTGTCCCAGTATGGGGAGGAGGCGCTCGAGGAGCGCCCAGCGGATTACCTGATCTCGACCACGGCAGATGCGATCTATAACGGGCTCGTATGCGCTCATATGGCTCCGCATATGGGGCGTCAGCGCGTTTTTCAAATCAGCCCCGGCGTGGCGCGCCTCGATTTCTATCATGGGTTGTCACGTGATGCGCGTGGCAAACTGCTGGGCGATCCCTCCTGGAACTTCACCCTGATCGACATGCTGTTCGAGAAGGGATGGCGATTCATGACGGCTATGGCGGATGAGGCGAGCGCGGCGGGATTCGGATCTGTGCAGAACCGCCTCGATTTCCTGTCCATTCGTCGGGGGCAGTCGATCACCATCCGCTCTGCCGAGGACGAGTTTCCGGTCAGCCCGGCAATCGGGGATATGCTGGTCTATATGGCGCCCCCTGCACCGCCGCCGCCGGTTGTTTCGACCGAGGAGTTGCAGGCTCAGGCCTCCGCCGAGGCCGGTGCAAGAGAGACTGCGGGCGCGACATCAGCGCCTTCGCAAGGGGGCTGACCCGAGGCTGCGCGGCGCAGGGCACGGGCGATCTGCGCTTTTGGCCTGGGTTCACCTCTCTGCACCAGCGACGGAAGACTTATCTGGTGCGGGAGGCACCGTTTTCGGTGCCTTGGCAATGCAGCGGGGCGGGAAGAGACAGGTCCCGCGGGCCCCGAAGGATTTCAGTCCGCGCGTATTTCGATACCTGGCTCGCCTGTCTGAATCAGAGCGCGCAGCAATGGCTCGGTCAGGGCAATGCACCCTTCGGTCGCGCCACTTGCCGGGGGGAGGTGAAGAAAGATCGCCGAGCCCCGCCCGGCAATCACCGGATCATCGTTCCAGCCGAGAACGACGCACAGGTCATAGCAATGATCGTCACGCCACAGCCGTTCATGGCGTCCCTCATGGGGCAGGGTGATCTGGCGGTTGTAGTCCCGGTGTGAGGGGTCATCACACCAGCCGTCATCGGGAGCGAGCGCCTCTACACGCAGTCGGGTGAGGGGGCGTGAAACCCGGTCGGCGCGATAAAAGACGTGTCTGAAAGGAAGGAAGCCGACAGGGGTCGCCTGGTCTCCCTCGCTCTTGTCCCAGCGTAAACCGCCACGTCCGATCAGCGCCGGAATGGCCTCTCCATTGATGAAAAGCATCGCTGAAGCACCTAAATTATGTCGCAAGATGACACTCATGTCACAAACCTCACGTCTGAACATTAATTTATGGGTAAATGGCGTCTAAAGACCGGTATCGCGCGGTCTGGGTGTTCCGATCGGATTGGCGTTGTCACGATATCCGTGTAAGGCTCACGGTCAAAACAGGGATCTACCTTCCCACGGAAGTCGGGTCCTGGCTCTGGGGCGTCGCCCCAGCTGGTGAGAGAAGAATATACATGCCTGGTCCGCGTCCTGTCCTTATTGTTGACGATGACGATACGCTTCGCCAACTCCTTGTCGAACAGCTCAAGCTTGAAGGCGAGTTCGACCCCATCCAGGCCGTTTCCGTTGCCGACGCCAAGGAGAAGCTCGCTGTTCCCGACGTCCGCGTCGATGCGATCCTTCTTGACGTGACGCTCCCCGATGGTGACGGGCGTGATTTCTGCGCCGAGTTGCGCCGTCAGGGCATTCGTATGCCGATCATTATCCTGACCGGCTCGGATGATGAGGCCGATGTGGTACGCGGGCTCGATGCAGGGGCTAATGATTACGTCGCCAAGCCCTTCCGCATCGCCGAGCTTCTGGCCCGTCTGCGCGCCCAGCTGCGTCTGTTTGAAAACAGCGAAGATGCAGTCTTCCCGATTGGACCGTATCTTTTCCGTCCGTCGTCCAAGATCCTGCAGGAGCCGGCGAAGAACCGCCGTATCCGTCTGACGGAGAAGGAAGCAGCTATTCTGAAGTATCTGTATCGTGCGGGGCATCGCCCGATCGCGCGTCAGGTCCTTCTGAATGAGGTCTGGGGCTATAACGCTGCTGTCACGACGCATACGCTCGAGACGCATATCTACCGCCTGCGCCAGAAGATCGAGCCCGATCCGGCCAATGCTTCCCTGTTGCTCACTGAAGGGGGCGGTTATCGCCTTAACCCGGAAGGTAGCGACGCCCTCATGGGCTAAAGACAGGTCATCGACCTCGCCGCCGCCGTCACGGAATGTGCGATGAGGCGGGGTCGTATGCGTTTTGCCCGAACTGGGGGGCGCACGGCTTTTTCGTGCCAGCCGAAGGCTCATGCCTTCGGTGCATTCTAGACGGCCCGAGGGCAGTGCGTTTTTCCCGGCATCGCGCCGTCTCCCTCTGACGGGGACAGGCGACATCCCGCGCTTTCAGTTGAGATCGAGATCGAGATCGACGACGACGGGAACATGGTCCGAAGGGCTGTCCCAGTCACGAACATCCCTGAGAACCTGGATGCCGCGCAGCGCAGGCTGAAGGTCCGCGGTCAGCCAGACATGATCGAGGCGGCGGCCGCGATTGGACAGCTTCCAGTCACGGTTGCGATAGGACCACCAAGTGTAGAGCTTCTCTTGGGGAGGGACAATCAGACGCATGGCGTCGATGAATCCTGTCTCCTGCCAGGCAATGAGCCGTTCGATTTCCGGTGGTGTGTGGCTGACCACCGTCGCAAGCTGCTTGTGGCTCCACACATCGTGTTCGAGCGGCGCAATATTCAGATCGCCCACCACGATCGAGCGCAACGGCGGCTCCTTGCGGAACCACGACGTTACCTCGTCGAGGAAGTCCAGCTTATGGGCGAACTTATCATTCACCGCCGGGTCCGCGATATCTCCGCCGGCAGGGACGTAGAAGTCATGGACAATGACGGGCCCCGTGCTGGTCTGCAACACGACGCCTGCATGACGTGTGTCGCTCTTACCGCACCAATCCGGCGTCGCCTCGAGGGGCCTGACTGGATGCTTCGAGAGAATGGCGACCCCGTTATAACCCTTCATGCCCAGAAAATGCTGATGGGCGTAGCCCAGCGCCCGCAGGGCATCGGCCGGGAACAGCGCGTCAGGCACCTTCGTCTCCTGCAGACAGATGACATCCGGGTGATGCGCCTCACTCAGGCGCGCCAGGAGAGGCAGCCTGAGGCGCAGAGAGTTGATATTCCACGTTATCAGCCGCATGGGCGCCACCCTTCAGACATTGCGCGAAAGGCAGGAATGCCTCTTGCCCCGGCGCTGCATTAAACCATTTAGAGCAGTATGACATCCGACATTCACACCGAGCTCCTCACTCTCGACTCCCATATCGATATCCCCTGGCCCGATCGGGGCGATTTCGCCACCGGCTCCCCCCTGCGCCAGGTGGATCTGCCCAAGCTGCGTGAAGGGGGGCTCAAGGCCGTTTGCCTAGCCGCATATATTCCCCAGACGCGCCGTGACAATGCCTCACGGGAGGCGGCCTGGGAGCGCGTCCAGGCGATGCTTGGCGTGATCAATGGGCTTCAGGATGACCGGGTCGCTGTCTGCCGCCGCGTTGAGGCTGTGCGTGGTGCCGTCGCCGAAGGGAAGGTGGCCGTCATACCGGCGGTCGAGAACGCTCACGCACTTGGCGGCGATCTCACCCGTGTCGACCGGCTTGCCGCTCTGGGCGTGCGTTACATGACGCTGACTCATAACGGTCACAACGACCTCGCTGATGCGGCCATTCCTCTCGCGGCTCTCGGTGACGAAACGACGCTCCATGGGGGCCTTTCGGCACTCGGGCGACAGGTAGTCGCCCGCATGAACGCGCACGGAATACTCGTTGATGTCTCTCACGCGGCGAAATCGACCATGATGCAGGCGGCGGAGCATTCGACGCATCCGATCGTGGCCAGCCACTCCTGCGCGCGGGCTCTCTGCGATCATCCCAGGAATCTCGACGACGAGCAGCTTCTGCGTCTGCGCGACAGCGGGGGGGTCATCCAGATCACCGCCATGTCTTCCTTTCTCAAGCCAAGCGCGGAAGGGCGGGCCTCAGTACGCGACCTCGCGCGACATGTGCGCTATGTGGCAGAGCGCATTGGCATCGTGCATGTCGGGGTTTCGTCCGATTTCGACGGAGGGGGCCAGATCGAGGGCTGGGCGAACGCGGCCGAGAGTATGCGTGTCACCGAGGCACTTCTGGCCGTAGGCTTTAGCGAGACCGAGCTGCGCGCCATCTGGGGAGGCAATTTTCTGCGCGTTTTGCAGCAGGCCGAGCCTGGGTGAAAGAAACTTCGAACAAAACAAGATCGTTCTCACCGCTGTGACATGAAATTTGTCCACTTTTCTGCCTGATCCGGGATTGACTCGCTGCAATTCCAAGGTCTTGGCGATGTTTCTTCCCAGTGGATTGGCAAAATTGTTTGAAATCAACATGTTATCTGTGAGTGCACAAAATTTAGGCAAAGCGTCGCAAAGCGCGCCAAACCGCGCCCGTCATCAATTTGTCACGCGATCCCCCACAGACTTATCCACATGTTCCGTGGATGAAGTTCGGGAGAGACACACGACCCGGGGGCGGATGTGAACACGGTGGTACAGCACGGAAAGGAGCAGTCAGGACCAGACGCTTCCCCCTCCATCAAGGAAGGGCCGGAGGCGATCCGCGAGGCGCTCAAGACCATCCCGTTTTCTCCCGGTGTCTATCGGATGCTGGGTGCCAAGGGGGAGGTGCTCTATGTCGGCAAGGCCCTGAGCCTGAAGAAGCGCGTCTCTTCCTATCTGCGTCTAAACCAGTTGCCCGAGCGGTTGCGGCGGATGGTAGGGCTGACCCACTCGATGGAGATCGTCACGACGCGAACGGAGGCGGAAGCGCTTCTGCTCGAGGCGAACTACATCAAGAAGATGAAGCCGCGCTTCAATATCCTGTTGCGTGATGACAAATCCTATCCCTGGATCATGCTCACAGAGGGTCATGATTTCCCTCAGATCACCAAACAGCGTGGTCGTCCGATCAAGGATGCCACCTATTGGGGCCCATTCGCCTCGGCCTGGGCGGTCAACCAGACGCTCAATCTGATTCAGCGCAGCTTCCTGCTGCGCTCATGCAGCGATTCCGTTCTGAACACGCGCACACGGCCCTGCCTGTTGTTCCAGATCCGGCGTTGCTCGGCGCCTTGCGTGGATCGCGTAACGCCCGCGCAATATGCCGAGCTCGTTGACGAGACCAAGCAATTCCTCTCGGGCAAGAGCCAGGATGTGTACAAGACCCTTGTCGAGGAGATGGAAAAAGCGTCTGAGGCGCTCGAATTCGAGCGTGCTGCGGCGATACGCGACCGTATACGCGGCTTTTCCAGTATGCAGGAATCAGGGATCATCAACCCGGCATCGATTGGGGACGCCGATATCATCGCGCTCTGGCAGCAAGCCGGGAAGACCTGCATCCAGGTCTTCTTCATTCGCAACAGCCGCAATAACGGCAATCGCGCCTTTTTCCCGGAGCATGCCGAGGATGACGGTGCAGGCGATATCCTCGCGGCTTTCCTGCTACAATTTTACGACGACAAGCCGCCGCCGCCCCAGATCCTGCTCAATAGCGATCCGGCCGAGCTCGATCTCGTCTCTGAGGCCTTGAGCCTCAAGCGTGGCAGGAAAGTGGAGCTGCTCCAGCCGCAGAGAGGTGAACGCAAGGATGTGGTGCGCCATGCCGAGACGAACGCGCGCGAGGCTCTGGAGCGGCGTCTGGCGGAGAGCGCCGGGGTGAGTAAGTTGCTGGATGGCGTCTGCTCGGTCTTTGGACTTGATACGCCGCCGCAGCGCATCGAGACCTACGACAACTCGCACATCATGGGACAACACGCCTATGGCGTAATGGTGGTGGCCGGGCCGGAGGGCTTTACCAAGCGGGCCTATCGCAAATTCGCCATCAAGGGGCCGGTCACACCGGGCGATGATTTCGGCATGATGCGTGAGGTCATGGAGCGTCGCTTCGGCAAACGTGATCCGGAGGCACCGGATGAACGCCCGCAGGATTGGCCCGACCTGTTGCTGATCGATGGCGGGTTGGGGCAGTTCAACGCTGTGCGTGCGGTCCTTGAAGAGCTCAACGTGCGGGATATTCCGATCGTCGCGATCGCGAAGGGGCCGGACCGTGACGCGGGGCGCGAGTGGTTCTTCCAGGAGGGCAAGACGCCCTTCCAGCTTCCGCCCAATGACCCTGTCCTCTATTACCTGCAGAGATTGCGGGACGAGGCGCATCGCTTTGCGATCACGACCCATCGTGCGGGGCGCAGCAAGGCGATCAAGACGTCTGAGCTCGACAGCGTCCCGGGTATCGGGGCAGTGCGTAAGCGTGCGTTGCTGACTCGTTTCGGTTCGGTCAGGGGCGTTCGCGGGGCCAGTATCGAGGAGCTCGCTTCTGTGTCGGGGATCAATTCCGAAATCGCCCGCACGATTCATGCATTTTTTCATCCGCAATGAGGTCACAGAAGCTATGAAGGAGGGGCGACACCGTCCTATCATGACGCACGCCTCCTTTCCGTGCATCGGCGCCTCCACCGGCGGCTTCAGGAACGATTCATGCTGACAGATCTGCCCAATATCCTGACCCTGCTCCGCATTG
Organism: Asaia sp. W19; assembly: GCF_003994335.1. Lineage (GTDB taxonomy): Bacteria > Pseudomonadota > Alphaproteobacteria > Acetobacterales > Acetobacteraceae > Asaia. Next base: position 110,876 of record NZ_PNQZ01000043.1, on the reverse strand, counting down.
CGTCGATTCCTGTGCTGATCGCGCTGATCGCCTTTGCAAGCCCGCTGACGGATGGCATCGCCTGTCTGCTCTATATCGCGGCCTGCATCACCGACTATCTGGATGGCATGCTGGCGCGGCGCTGGAAGCAGGGATCCGAGCTCGGACGCATGATGGACCCGATCGCCGACAAGCTGCTAGTCGGGGCGTTGCTGCTCGCGCTGGCCGGTTATGGACGTCTGGTCGACGGAGCACTCTTCGCTGCCATCGTCATTCTCGTGCGCGAGATCATGGTCAGCGGTCTACGTGAATTCATGGCGAGCCAGCGGGCTACGCTGCCATCCACGCGTCTTGCGAAGTGGAAGACCGGTATTCAGATGGTGGCAATCGGTTTCCTGCTTGCCGGAGATTCCATGCCCCGCCTGATCGGACTTGGAGATTTTTCCTGCACGACGCTTGGCGCGTTCCTTCTCTGGTTCTCGGTCATTCCAACGGTGCTGAGCGGTTGGGGCTATCTGGTAACCGGGCTGTCGCGCATGATGAGCGCGCATAGAAATGGGTCATCTGCAAAGGTGAGCCACTAGTATTACGCGCGATACATGTTCTGTATCTGGCGCTGAGTGCGGCTAGCGACTAAGAGAGTCCATCAGACATCCCTTGGAGTAGATGATGAGAAAGGCCGCTCTTTTAGCGATTCCGGTTTTCTTGAGCGGTTGTTCAGGCCTTGGCAAGTCGATCTCGGACACGGCTACCCTTCCTGGGGCCAATCCGAACCTGCCCGAAGGGTCTTCCGAAAACATGGAAAAGGTAAAGGGGCATGCCTATCTGGCAATGCCGCTCCTGCCTGAATCCGGCAATATCTGGCCCGGTGCCCCTCAGCCTCTGCCCACATTGCGCGATGTCGAGGCATCTCCGAACGGGCTGCGCGACGCACTTTCAGATACCCACAGCTATTTCGGCTCGATGGTCAAGGATCACGGGGTGGATGCAACGCTGAGCCCTCAGCTCGATGACGGCAAGTCGCTTGCGATCGGCGAACATGACGCCGTGCTTCATGGCGTGCACACCGGCGAGCGTCCGTCTCTCTCGTCGTCTGTTGAAGATAATGCCCATAAATATATCTCGCCGTCGCGCAGCGGAACGATCGTCATTCCAAATGGTGACGGTACCAGCACCTTGATCGCGCCGGATGGTACGGTGCGTGTGACCAAGGACAAACCTGCCGGGGACAAACCTGCCGGACACTGAGCGGTCGGGAGAGCAGGTTCCCCCCTGGTGGTTGAAGCCGTCTTCGGGGGGCGGCTCCTTCAACGACCCCGCTCTTGTTCCTGCCGCGTGGGCAGGGCGATGAGCGTGGCACCGCAATATCCTCACGCTGTGCGTCGAGCGCCAAAGACACATCCCAGAACGATCAGACTGACCCCAACGAGGAGGGGAGGAATACGCTCCCCAAGAATGAGCGCCGAGAGGGCCAGCCCACCGAAAGGCTGCAGTAATTGCAACTGGCCGATCCGGGCAATCCCGCCTTGTGCCAGTCCATGATACCAGAACACGAAGCCCAGCATCATGCTGAACAGGGCAACATAGGCCAGCGCCCCCCACGCGGAATGAGGAATCTCTCCCCAGGCACGGGGATGGGTACAGAGTGCGAGAATGCCCATGGGCACGAGGGCCAGGAGGAGCGCCCAGGAAATGACCTGCCAGCCCCCAAGGCTGCGTGAGAGCGCCGCTCCCTCCGCATAGCCCAGCCCGCAGACGAGGATCGCGGCGAGCATCAGGCCATCGCCGAGTAGAGAGCCGCCATGGGTCTGTGTCAGCGCATAGCCTGTCACAGCCCCGGCCCCGGCAAGCGAGAGGAGCCAGAACGCCAGTGAAGGCCGCTCCCCTTTGCGCAGCACGGCAAACAAGGCCGTACTCAAGGGAAGAAGACCGGTCCACATTGCGGAACGCACGGCATCGATATGCTGAAGGGCGCAGGCCGAAAGCAGCGGATAGCCGACGACGACCCCGAGAGCGACGCTGAGTAGTGGTATGACCGCATCCCTACCGGGGCGAGGCTGCCTCAGGGCGAGTAAAAGCGCGAGCCCGAGCAGAGCGGCAATGACCGCACGCGCTGCTGTCAGGAACAGGGGAGGGAAGCCAGCCTCCGCGAGCCTCGTAGCGGGCAGAGAGCCGCTGAATATCGCGATACCGATCAACCCACTCACCGTGCCGCTACCCTGTTTCATGAAACCTCCAGATCATTGCGAAGATCATGGAGAGGTGGCCGCATGCAGACCATGGACAGTTCCGTACGGTTTGACCAAACTGCTTGGCAGACAGAGCCATACAGTTGCGAAATCGATATGAGAAAATCAGGGGTTACGGCGCACATCGTGGATACCCTGCGCCGCCGCATTACAACGGGCACTCTGACGCGTGGAGAGAAACTTCCGTCGATCCGAGGTCTTGCCGCGCGGAACAGCGTTTCACCGTCCACCATCGTCGAGGTTTATGAGCGTTTGGGCGCTGAGGGGCTGATCACCGCCCGCCCGGGTTCCGGCTATTATGTACGGGAAACGGCATTGCAGGACAGGCCGTGCAGCCCTCGCCGTTATCATGCCATGGACCCGTTCTGGGTGTCGCGCCAGGCTTTGGAGGCCGATCCGGCGATCATGCAACCAGGCTGCGGCTGGTTGCCCGAAGCCTGGATGCCCAATGCAGCCTTGAGTCAGGCGCTGAGAAGCATTGCGAAGGAAGTTGGTCCTGTAATGACCGGTTACGGACCCGCCATGGGGGACCAGGCTCTGCGCGAGGTATTATCGCGGCGCTGGGCCGAGATGCAGTTCTTCGTGCCATCAGAACAGATCCTGCTGACAGGCTCCGGCACACAGGCGGTCGATCTCGTATGCAGGGTGATGCTCAAGCCCGGCGATTGCGTGATCGTCGATGATCCCTGCTACTTCAATTTCCGGGCTCTTCTGGATGTCCATCGTGTCAGGGTCGTTGGTGTGCCCTATGGGGCGGAGGGGCCGGATATCGTTGTCCTCGGTCAAATCCTGGAGCAGCATAGCCCGAGGCTCTATCTGACCAACTCGGCCATACAGAACCCTACCGGGGGGAGCCTGAGCCTGAACGCCGCACACCGGATCCTGACGCTGGCTCAAAATCATCCTCTGACCATCGTGGAAGACGATATCTTCAGCGACTTCGCGCCTCAGGGGACGGCCAGTCTAGGCTCACTTGATGGCCTGTCCCGGGTGATCCGTGTCGGGTCGTTTTCAAAGACACTTTCTGCCTCATTGCGCTGCGGCTATATCGCCGCAAAGCCGGAAATCATTGAGGCGCTCGGAGATTTGCAGATTGCGACCGGTTTTTCCGGGGTAAGTCCCGTCGCTGCCAGTGTGGTGCGCCACGTTCTGACCGGGGGGGCCTATCGCCGCCATCTAGACACCCTTTTCGGCCGCTTGGCCAGGGCGAGGCGAGAATGTGCCAATCGCCTGGCAGCGATCGGTATTGTGCCCGAAATCTTGCCACGCGGGGGCTTCACACTCTGGTGTCGTTTGCCAGAAGGGAGAGATGCGTCTGCTCTGGCCCGGCTTGCGCTGGAGGAGGGCATCGTTCTCGCCCCAGGAGCCGTATTCAGTGTCTCCGGTTCAGCGACGACGTATATGCGTTTCAATGTCACGCAGATGGCTGATCCCGAGATATTCCTGAGGCTGGGAGCCCTTATGGCCTGTCTGTCACCGGGCTCTTCCGGAGCCTCCGTGGCGGAGAGAGGGAGCCCGGAGTGATGGCAGGCGCGACGAGACGTCAGGTATACTGACGGTAGAGTCCGATCAGGACACCCTGAATGCTGACCCGGTTTTGCGGAAAGATCTGCGTTTCATAAGCCGGGTTGGCCGGTTCAAGCGCAATCGACTTGCCCTTCTGGCGCAAGCGTTTGAGCGTTACCTCCTGCCCATCAACGAGGGCCACGACGATCTGACCGTTCTCTGCCGTTTCAGCCTGTCGGATGATCACCGTATCCCCGTCGAGAATACCTGCCTCGATCATCGAATCACCGGAAACGTGAAGCGCATAATGGCGGCCATTACCAAGCTGGGCTGCCGGGATGTCGATCTGTTCCCCCTGGTCCCTGAAAGCTTCGATGGGCAGGCCCGCAGCGATGCGACCGAAAAGCGGCACGCCTACGACGGAAGTGGCCGTGGTCTCGACTGAGGCGGGAAAGGCGCGGTCGCGACTATGGGCGAGGCGCGGAAAGCTACCCGTGGCTCCGGATTGGGGCTCAGTCAGCGCCTGGGGTGGGGGGACAACAGTATCCATGACCGGAAGGCGCACGATTTCGAGCGCCCGCGCACGATGATGGTGCCGCCGCAGAAAACCGCGCTCTTCGAGAGCAGAGATGAGGCGATGGATGCCGGATTTGGAGCGGAGTTCAAGCGCTTCCTTCATTTCGTCGAAAGAGGGGGAAAAACCAGTCCGCTTGAGATAGCCATCTATATAAAGCAGGAGTTGGTGTTGCTTGCGTGTGAGCATGGGTCCCTCTCTCCTGAGCGTATGCCATAGGGTACGTCACCCGCCCGGAATTTATATGTTCTTCTTAAGTTCTTGCTTCGATCCCTTCAAGATTTTTTCCCCGGAACATCAAAATTAATCCACTGTTCTGGCGGAAACACTTGACCTGCGCGCGTAATCCACGCATTTAGGCCCCAGCTTGAAAACGCTGCCGTTCATGTCGCGCGCAGCGACAGATCAGTTTGCGAGGACCCCATGGCCAAGACCAACGTCATCCAGATCCGTCTCGTTTCGACCGCGGATACCGGATATTTCTACGTCACCAAGAAGAACGCCCGCTCTGCGACCGGCAAGATGGAAGTGCGCAAGTACGACCCCGTCGTTCGCAAGCATGTCGCGTTCCGCGAAGCCAAGATCAAGTAAGATCCGCTTTCGCTGACGGTGCATTTGAGGCGGCTCTTCGGAGCCGCCTTTTTTGTGCCTGGACGGCTCGGAAGGACGCTCCCAGCGCTCGGTGGAAAATCGTTCAGCTCAGGCTAGAGCCCGAGTGTGCGGTGAACTTGGTGTAAGTGCCGAGCTGGTATTCGCCTCAGGCCTCATGCGCGTGTTGTGACGGATGATCAGGCGATCTGGACCATTCGCGGGGGGAAGGGGCGGAGGAGGGGGGGCCACCTAACCTTGCGGCACCCGGTGAGCCGAAGCGCTCAGTTTCGGATGGCTCGGGGGCGGTCTCGGTAACGGTGAACCGCAGCTCAGTAAAGCTTCTCGTGCGGGCCGTAAGGGATGACCGTATCGCCATTTCGCGCGAGGTTAAGCATGGCGCGCGAGCGTTCGTCCAGCATATCAGCGTCGAGCGCACGCTCATTCAGGCTGCCGATGCGACGCTTCCAGACCGCTTGCTCGTCATTAGCGTCTTTCTGAGCCTGAAGGGCCTGATCCATAAACTTCAGCTGCTGGTGATACGCCTTGAGTCCGTGATCACCCTGAAGGGCATTCCACCCGAAATAGGCCGTCAGCCCGAGAAACAGGGCAGGGGGAACGACGGCACGCACGACGCGTCGGATAGCACGAACGATCTGCACGGGAACTCCAGGATGGCAAGCGGGCCGGTGGAACTGATCCTAGCCCCAGCCAGGCACCGCTTACAATCGCGCATTTGAGAAAGGGAGCGAAAAACGCCCCCCTTGCGTCAAATCAGGCGCGCGGCAGGATGGAGCGGCCTGCGTAACGTGCTGCGGTAGCCAGCTCGTTTTCGATCCGGATGAGCTGGTTGTACTTCGCTGTACGATCGGAGCGCGAGAGCGAGCCGGTCTTGATCTGACCGCAATTCGTGGCCACTGCCAGATCGGCAATGATCGAATCTTCGGTCTCACCCGAGCGGTGGCTCATAACGCATTTATAGCCGGCGCGATGCGCGGTTTCCATGGCGCGGAGCGTTTCGGTTAGCGTGCCGATCTGGTTGACCTTCACCAGAAGTGCGTTCGCGGTGTTGCTCTCGATGCCACGCACCAGACGCTCGGTATTGGTCACGAACAGATCGTCACCGACGAGCTGCAGCTTGTGGCCAAGCTTGGCGGTCAGTTCGGCCCAGCCTTCCCAGTCATCTTCTGCCAGACCGTCTTCGATCGACACGATCGGATAACGGGCGGCGAGATCGGCCAGATAGTCGATCATGCCCGAGGAATCGAGATCGCGGCCTTCGCCATCCATCTTGTAGCGGCCATCGCGGTAGAATTCGGTGGCGGCGCAATCGAGCGCGAAGGTCACGTCCTCGCCCAGACGATAACCGGCGCCCTCGACCGACTTCGAGATGAAGCCGAGAGCCTCGTCAGCCGATTTCAGGCCGGGAGCGAAACCGCCTTCGTCACCGACATTGGTGTTGTGACCGGCGGCGTGGAGATTCTTCTTCAGATGGGCGAAGATTTCCGAACCCATGCGCACGGCGTCCATGATCGTCGGTGCACCGACCGGCTGGATCATGAATTCCTGGATGTCGATGGGGTTGTCAGCATGCTGACCGCCATTGACGATGTTCATCATCGGCACGGGCAGGGTGTGGGCAAATACGCCACCGACATAGCGGTAAAGCGGAACATCGAGCTCGAGCGCGGTGGCCTTGGCAGTTGCAAGCGACACGGCAAGGATGGAATTGGCGCCCAGACGCGCCTTGTTCGGCGTGCCGTCCAGCTCAATCATGGCTTCGTCGATGGCAATCTGATCGGACGATTCGGCGCCCTGCAGCGCATCGAGGATTTCGCCTTCTGCGAAGGCAGCAGCCTTCAGAACGCCCTTGCCACCATAGCGCGACTTGTCGCCATCGCGCAGCTCGACAGCTTCATGTGCGCCCGTCGAGGCGCCCGACGGAACCGCTGCGCGACCTTTGGCGCCCGAGGACAGTTCAACCTCGACTTCGACGGTCGGATTGCCACGGCTATCCAGAATCTCGCGAGCAATGATATCAATAATGGCGCTCATTGGGGGCTCCCTGTTTGAACGTTCGAACTTCGGGCATCACAAGGCGTCGAGACACCGGCGCTGTCAACTGGCGTTATGTGAAATGAGGATGGATATTCCGTGAGACCCCTGTCACCGCTCGTGATTTTCCTCGGTATCGGCGGATTGGTGCCGTTCGTGACCCTTGCCATGGCGGCCCTGTTCTGGGGAAGTCTTGGCCCGATCACCCATATCGGCGTGGCGATGCTGGCCTATGGCGGCTGCATCCTGTCCTTTCTCGGGGCGGTCCATTGGGGGCTGGCACTCGAACAACCCGCCATCATGCCTGCACAGGGTCTTGGCGCCATCAATCGCCGCCGCCTGTTTTTCGGTGTGCTGCCCTCGCTCTGGGCATGGGTCGCCATCTATGCAGGTGTGATCTGGGCGCCCCGGGGCGGCATCCTGATGGAGATGATCGGTTTCCTGCTGGTCCTGGCGACCGAACGTGCCGCCTATCGCAAGGGGGCGCTTCCTGCGGGGTATTTTCCGTTCCGCGCCTTGCTGACGGCCGTCGTCGTGCTGTGCCTTGCGGCATGCCTGAGCGCGCCGCTGCAGCCTTACACGATCTGAAAGACGGGCTCGCAGATCACCGGGAAATTGACCGAACGTGCGATGAAGCAGTGCGCGTGGGCCTGATCGTGGAGGGCCTGCGCCCGGGTGATCGAACTGCCACTCGCCAGCGTGATCACAGGCCTCAGGAGCGCACTTTCGAACGCCCCATCGCCCTGCGGGGTCTCCATCATCACGGCTTCGGCAGAGTCCCGATAGGCGGTGACGACGATCCCCGCTCCGGCACAGAGCCCGAGATACCAGAGTTTGTGACATGCGCTGAGCGACGCAAGAAGCAGCTCGCCAGGATTCCAGCCCGTCGGGTCACCATGGAAGCTGGGATCGGCAGAGCCATGGATGACCGGCTTGCCCTCGGCCGTAATATCGTGATTACGGCCATAGACATGCCAGGACTGCGTGCCATGGCCATGATTGCCCTTCCATTCGGTTTCGACCGAATAGAGATGACGCTTAGAACCCATTGGACTTCGCAAGGCTGTCGAAGGCCTGAAGGGTCTTGAGCAAGCCACGCATCTCAGTCAGCGGAACCATGTTCGGACCATCGCTCGGGGCCTGATCCGGGTTCTCATGCGTTTCGATAAACACTGCGGCAACCCCGATAGCCACAGCCGCGCGCGCCAGTGTCGGTACGAACTCGCGCTGGCCGCCCGACGCACCGCCGAGCCCTCCGGGCTGCTGAACGGAATGGGTAGCATCGAATACCACCGGATACCCGGTAGAGGCCATGATGGGCAGGCCGCGCATATCGCTCACGAGCGTGTTATAGCCAAAGCTCGTACCACGATCGCAAAGCATGATCTGTTCGTTGCCTGTCGAGGCGATCTTGGCCGCCACATTGGCCATGTCCCAGGGGGCAAGAAACTGACCCTTCTTGACGTTGATTGCGCGTCCCGTCTCACCGGCGGCGAGGAGCAGATCGGTCTGGCGGCACAGAAAGGCCGGGATCTGCAGGACATCGACGGCCTCTGCGGCAGGCGCACATTGTTCGGCGCTGTGGACGTCTGTCAGCACAGGACAACCGAACTCCTCGCGTATCCCTGCAAGGATATCGAGGCCCTCCGCAAGGCCGATCCCGCGCTGCGCCTTTAGCGAGGTACGGTTCGCCTTGTCGAAAGAACTCTTGTAGATCCAGCCGATACCCATATCGGCGCAGATCTCGGCAAGCCCCGATGCCATTTCGCGTGCGTGGGCGCGTGATTCGATCTGGCAGGGTCCCGCAATGAGCGTGAAGCTCTGCTGGTTACCGATCGTCAGATTGCCGAGAGAGATTGTGGTCATGCGAGGCGAGCCTTCTTGACGGCAGCCTCGATGAAGCCAGCGAAAAGGGGATGGGGTGCGAAAGGCTTGGACATGTATTCCGGATGATACTGCACACCGACGAACCAGGGATGATCCGGATATTCCACGATCTCCGGGAGCACGTCGTCAGGAGACATGCCGGAGAAGACGAGGCCTGTCGCTTCGAGTTGCTGGCGATAATGCACATTCACTTCGTAACGATGGCGATGGCGCTCGCGCACCTCGGTCGTTCCATAGATTTCGGCTGCACGCGATCCCGGCTTCAGCTTGGCGGGGTAGGCACCCAGGCGCATCGTGCCGCCCAGCTCACCATGTTCGCGGCGACGGAGCATCTCGTTGCCGCGCGCCCATTCGGTCATGAGACCCACGAGCGGCTCTTCAGTGGGGCCGAATTCGGTCGATGACGCCTTTTCAAGCCCGGCGAGAGAGCGGGCGCATTCGATCACCGCCATCTGCATACCAAAACAGATGCCTAGGAACGGCACGCCGTTTTCGCGCGCATAGCGCACGGCCTCGATCTTGCCTTCCGAGCCACGTTCCCCGAAGCCGCCCGGCACAAGAATGCCGTCCACACGACCAAGTGCGGAGATCGATTCAGGGTTTTTCTCGAAGGTTTCGGATTCGACCCATTCGAGGCGAACCTTGACCTTGTTGGCGATACCGCCATGGAGCAGGGCTTCGATGAGCGATTTGTAGCTGTCGAGCAGCGCTGTGTATTTTCCGACCACCGCGATACGGACTTCGCCGTCAGGATGACGCAGCGTGTCGACAATCTTCGTCCAGCGGCTCAGGTCGGGCTCGCCCTCAACCGGGAGGCCGAAATAGCGCAGGACCTCATTATCCATGCCTTCCTTGTGATAGGAAATCGGGCAGGCATAGATCGTATCGACGTCGAGCGCGGCAATGACCGCCTCGGGACGCACATTGCAGAAGCTGGCAATCTTGCGGCGCTCATTGGTCGGGATTGCGCGATCCGAGCGGCAGATCAGCATCTGGGGCTGGATGCCGACATTCTGCAGTTCCTTCACGGAATGCTGTGTCGGCTTTGTCTTCAGCTCACCGGCTGCCGGAATATAGGGCAGCAGTGTGAGATGGACGCACATCGTATGCGCCGGACCCAGATCGTTGCGCAGCTGGCGGATCGATTCGAGGAAGGGCAGGCTTTCGATATCGCCCACCGTGCCGCCGATCTCGACCAGAACGAAGTCATAGCCATCCGTTCCGGCAACCACCGCTTCCTTGATGGCGTCGGTGATATGGGGAATGACCTGAACGGTCGCGCCCAGATAATCGCCGCGTCTTTCACGCGCGATCACCTCGGAATAGATGCGGCCAGTCGTTGCGTTATCGGCCTTGCGGGCGTGAACCCCGGTGAAGCGCTCGTAATGGCCGAGGTCGAGATCGGTCTCGGCCCCGTCATCTGTCACGAACACTTCGCCATGCTGATAGGGGCTCATCGTCCCCGGATCGACATTGAGATAGGGGTCGAGTTTGCGCATGCGGACCTTGTAGCCGCGCGCCTGGAGGAGAGCCGCAAGAGCTGCTGATGCAATGCCCTTGCCGAGAGAGGAAACCACGCCACCGGTGATGAATACGAACCGAGTCATGGAAGGCTCTCCTACACCGGATCGTGTCCCTAGGGAACGAGAAGAATGCCGCCACAGACACTCCGGCGGCAGAAATTTTACGCTCTGTTGCTTTACTGCTTCGCCGGAGCGGTCGCGGGGGCCGCTGGCGAGGCCGGAGCAACATTCTGGGTCGTTGTCGCTGCGGCGGGGGCCGGGGCGGGCTGCGCCAGAATATCACTGCCGCCATTGGTCGAGGCGCCCCGGTTCAGAACAGCCAGCAGTAGGCAGAGCACCATGAAAACGCCCGCCAGAACGGCGGTGGTGCGGGTCAGAAGGTTGGCGGTGCCGCGGCCGGTCATGAACGAACCCATGCCCTGGCTGCTGCCGATACCAAGCCCGCCACCTTCGCTGCGCTGGATGAGGATGACGCCAATCAGGGCAATGGTCACGAAGAAATTGAGAACGAGCAGCAGCGTGGTCATGTCCGGCTTTCAGGTAAACACAATAGATATGCCGTCAGGACGTCGACGAAAGACCCGCCTGGGCGATGCCGAGAAAAGACCCGGCAGAAAGGCTGGCTCCGCCGACGAGCACGCCTCCCACGCCGGAAACAGCGAGGATGGACGCGGCATCTTCGGGCTTGACTGAGCCGCCATACAGGACGCGTGTCGCTTTGTCATCCGTTTCGAGGTGATCTGCCAGTACCCGATGCAAGAACACCATGCGGGATTCGATATCTTCCTGCGTTGCTGCCCTGCCGGTACCAATTGCCCAGATCGGCTCATAGGCAACGATGCCCTCGAAGTCGGATGGGAGGCTTTGCGTGATCTGCTCCGTCAGCCAGGGTTCCGCCTGACCGTCCTCCTTTTGCCGGGCACTCTCTCCCACACAGATGACCGGGCACAGGCCAAATTCCCGTGCGCGCTGAGCCTTGTGGCGAATGCGGGCATTGGTTTCATGATGATGCTCGCGTCGCTCGGAATGCCCTAGTATCACGTGACTCACCCCGAGATCGGCAAGCATTGCGGCTGAGATGTCTCCGGTATATGCCCCTTCTGCCTCAGCGTGGCAGTCCTGTGCACCCAAGCCGATCCCATGTTCGCGCAGCAGGGGGGCAAGGTAATGCGTCAGGGTGAAGGGCGGCGCCAGAACCACATCGCGCTGCGCGCAGGCAGGCCCGATGGCAGCGGCAATTTCATGGGCCAGTGTCATTCCATCGCCACGCAGGCCATGCATCTTCCAGTTGCCGATGATCATCTGGCGCATCAAGCTTTCTCCACTCTCCCGGATGCTTCCTGCTTAGCGGATGTTTTCACGCCCGATACAGGGGGGTAGGACGCTTTACGCATCATCTTCTCGTCAGTTGGATGACAGGCGCTTCCTGGCACATGGGACGGCTCCCCCGACAGCTTGGTGCTCTGACTGGTCAAGAGCGCCTTCTGGCACTATGGTCCAGCGCTTCAAACTTTGGCAAATTGCGGATCTGAAGCGCGTATGATTTCGACTTTGCGGCATTTCGTTGTCGATTCCTGGCTCGGGCGTATCATCGCGCTCCTCATTTTTCTTGCCTTTGTAGGCTGGGGCGTCGGAGATGTGATCGGCTCCTATAACGGCAGCCAGATCGACACGGCGGCCAAGATCGGCTCGCGCCAGATCGGCGGCCAGGAGCTAGCGCAGGCCATACGCAGCGAGATGCCGCGTGTCGCTCAGCAGATGGGGCTCAGCGATCCCTCCCAGATCCCGCCGGATGTAAAGCAGCAGGTCGCGCAAGGTGTGTTGCAGCGTATGCTCGCTCAAAACGAAGCGCTGGCGCTCGCTGACCGTAATGGCATGAAGGTGCCGGATGCGCTGGTTCGTAACGAGATTTTCGGCATGAGCGTGTTTCATGGCACGAATGGTCAATTTGATCGCGCCCTATTCGATCGCAAGCTGGCGCAGATACATATGACGGAGCGCGATTTACTGGCGAGGGTGCGCGACGACATTGGTGCGCGCAATCTGATCGAGGGGCTCGGCAACGGCATGATTGTACCTGCCTCGATGCTCGATCAGCTCGTCGCCTACAATACCCGTGAGCATCATATCGATCTATTGCGCATTGATAGCGGGGCGCTGTCCTTGCCCGCCGGGCCGGAAGAGGCGCAACTCCGCCGCTTCTATGATAACCATACTGCGCTTTATCGGTCGTCGGAATACCGCCACGCGAAGATCATTGTCCTCACTGCGGAGAGCGTGGCACATACGCTCACAATCCCCGACGCTGATCTCAAGCGATTCTACGACTTTGAGCTGCAGAAATACGACGTGCCGGAAACGCGAAGCCTCGAGGTGCTTACGGTTCAGGATCGCAAGGCGGCCTATGATCTGCTCTCGGCGTGGAAAGGTCAGGAAGGCTGGGAAGCGATCCAGAAACGCGATCCCTCAGCTGCAGCAGTTGCCTTCCCGAATGCTCGTGAGGCCGACATTCCAAGCCCTGAACTGGCCAAGGCTGCCTTCGCCGCGCCCTTGAATGCGGTTCAAGGGCCTATCGAAAGCCCGTCAGGCTGGATCGTATTCCGTGTGACGAGCATCACCCCACCCCACAAGACGGATTTCGACCGCGCGAAGGACGCCATTCGTGACGAGGTGGCTCGTGCTCAAGCGCCGCAAATTCTCGGCACTCGCATAGCGAGCCTGCAGGATGCGATCGCTGGTAGTGCGGATCTCGAGCAGATTCCCACCAATCTCGGCGCCATGCCGGCACAGGGCTCGCTTGATGCCCAGGGCCTGACCAAGGATGGCGAGCTGGCACCTCTGCCCGGGAGTGACGCCGTACGCAAGGCGATCATTGCGCGCATCTTCTCCCAGAAGAAGGGCGAGAAGCCATCTCTCGTAAATGGTCCCGAGAACAGCGCTTTTGCTGTGCTCGTCGATGAAATCGAGCCGGGCCACGTCAAGCCATATGAAGCGGTGCGCGAGCAGGTTGGCCATGACTGGCTGAAGGCTCAGCAACTCCATCTGGCGGATGAGCGTGCGACAACGTTGATGCTGGCGGCGCGCAAATCCGGTGGTCTTTCGCAGGCAGTTGTCGGTACGAGCGACGCCGCCGCCATGCAGAAGGACCTCGTGATTTCCCGGATGCAGAATGCAGGCCTGCCCTCTGCTCTTCTCGCACAGATTTTCGCGACGTCGAAAGGCCAGACAGGAATGATCGCGGTGGGGGATGCGCTTTATGTCTTCACGCTGAACGACGTGGTTTCGGCGAGTTCCGAGAGCACGAAGGCGCTGCGTGAGTCCCTGCGCAGCCAGTTGCAGGAGACCTTGCGCGCCGATGTGCCGGTCGTGTTTGTTCATGCGCTCGAGAGCCAGATCAAGCCTGTACCGAATATGGCGGTGCTGCAGCAGGCCCTCAAGAGCGGGACAGGGCAGGAATGACGACCGATTTCCTCACCAGTGTCGAGGCAGCCGATCTTCTGACGCCTGTCTCGGCATTCATGAAGCTCTCCTCTCTCGTGCCATCCCTGACGGGTGACGACGGAGAGACGCGACGCCCTTACAGGCTGCTTTTCGAAAGCGTTGAGGGCGGCGCTGCCAGAGGGCGCTATTCCGTTATTGCCCTGCTGCCCGATCTGGTGTGGCGCTGTACCCATGGGATCGCATCGATCAACGCGGCACCTTACGACGCGGGTTCCACCTTTGTCGACGTCGATGAGAAGCCGCTCATCTCCCTGCGTCGTCTGGTGAACGAAAACCGAGCCACATTGCCGGATAATCTGCCCACCATGATTGGCGGGATTTTCGGCTATCTCGGTTACGACATGGTCCGACAAATGGAGGTGCTGCCGGATGCCCCGGCGGATGATCTCCATCTTCCGGACGGCGTCATGATGCGTCCTGGACTTTTTGCGGTATTCGACTCGGTACGCGACGAACTTCACCTTGCGGTACCTCTGCATGAGGGGGGGCTGTCGCGCGACGGAGCAAAGGCTTTGCTCGACCGTGCTCGCCAGGCTCTGGTCACGGCCCCGCTGGAGGAAGCGCCCGTTCTTCCTCCAGGTTCTGCGCTCGATACTCCCTGCTCGACGATGTCGAGCGATGCCTTCATGGACAAGGTGCGCCTTGCTCAGGACTACATTGCGGCGGGGGATGCCTTTCAGATCGTCCCCAGTCAGCGTTTCGAGACAGCTTTTCCCCTTCCCGCATTGGCGCTCTACCGTTCCCTCAGACGGGTCAACCCCGCGCCATTCCTGTTCCTTGTCGAAATGGACAGCTTTTCGCTCGTAGGATCATCACCGGAGATCCTTGTAAGGTTACGTGAGGGCGTCGTGACTGTGCGCCCGCTTGCTGGAACACGCCCGCGCGGGACGGATCGTGAAGCCGATGAACGACTCGAAGCCGAACTCCTGGCGGACCAGAAGGAGCGCGCCGAACATCTGATGCTGATCGATCTGGGGCGTAACGACGTGGGTCGCGTCGCCCTCATGGGGTCGGTCACCGTGCCTTCGTCTTTCGTGGTCGAGCGTTACAGCCATGTCATGCACATCTCATCGACCGTGCAGGGACAGATCCGCCCGGAATGCGACGCCCTGGATGCACTCAGTGCAGCTTTTCCGGCAGGAACCCTCACCGGCGCGCCCAAGATCCGTGCGATGGAAATCATCGACGAACTCGAGGTGACGCGTCGGGGCCCCTATTCGGGGTGCATCGGCTATATTGGGGTCGATGGCGATATGGATACCTGCATCGGGCTGCGTATGGCGATCCTGAACAAGGGCCGCATGTATGTTCAGGCCGGCTGCGGTGTGGTGGCCGATAGTGATCCTGCGAGCGAGGAAATGGAAACGCGACATAAATCGCGCGCTATTTTCCGAGCAGCGGAACTGGCCGTACAGCAAGCTGCGGAGATCGGGGCCTGATGCCCCGGTCCATGTAACGGAATTTGACCTTCTCACGAGACAACGCCATCTTAGCGCCATGATATTGCTGATCGACAATTACGACAGTTTCACCTTCAATCTCGTGCACCATTTCGGTGCACTGGGCGAGGCCTGCGATGTGCGGCGCAATGATGCGCTTAGCGTCGAGGAGGCGCTGGCGCTCAAGCCTGAGGCCATCGTCATTTCGCCCGGCCCATGCTCTCCCAACGAGGCGGGTATCTGCTGCGCCCTGATCGAGGCCGCGGCGCCGCTTCTTCCTGTACTCGGTGTCTGTCTTGGTCATCAGGCAATTGGCCAGGTCTTCGGTGCGAGCGTCGTTCGCGCGCCCAAGCCGATGCATGGCAAGGTCGATGCCATCAGCCATGACGGCACGGGTCTTTTCCATGGCCTTGCGAGCCCGACCCAGGCCACGCGCTATCACAGCCTGACCCTGGCGCCCGAGACGATCCCCGATACGCTGGTCGTGAATGCCCGTGCTCAGGACGGAGTTGTCATGGGGGTGCGTCACCGTACGCTTCCGGTCCATGGTGTGCAGTTCCATCCCGAGAGCATCGCTTCGGAAGACGGGCAGATGATGCTGGCGAACTTCCTGAACATCGCCCGGAATGCGCGCCAGAAAAGACAAGCCGCCTGAATGGATATGCAGTCAGGTCGCCTCAAACAGGTCATGACGCGTCTTGCCGAGGGGCGCCGCCTGACAGGGGAGGAGACCGAGAAACTCTTTACCCTCATCATGCGGGGCGAAGTTCCTCCCGAGCAACTGGCCGCCATTCTCATGGCGCTTCGTTTGAGAGGCGAGACCGTTGATGAGCTGAGCGGCGCCGTGCGCGCCGTGCGCGCTTGCATGACGATACTGCCCGATCCGCCTGAAGATGCGATGGATGTCTGCGGGACTGGCGGGGATGGGCTGGGCACGCTGAACGTTTCCACTGCGGTCGCCTTCGTTCTCGCGGGGCTCGGCGTCCCCGTTGCCAAACATGGCAACCGGGCGCTTTCCTCGCGTGCGGGTGCGACCGACACCTTGATGGCGCTCGGTATCGAGCCTTGCCACGACCTCGAGGAGCAGGCGCGTCGCCTGCGCGACGGGCGCCTGGCGTTTCTGGCAGCTCCGCTCCATCACCCTGCCATGCGCCATGCCGCCCCGGTACGTGGCGCACTTGGTTTTCGCACCATTTTCAATCTGATTGGCCCGCTTTGCAATCCGGCTCAGGTCCGTCGGCAGATGATCGGGATCTACGATGCACGCTGGTTGCGTCCGGTCGTCGAAACACTTGCGACTCTCGGCGCCGAATGTGTCTGGGCTGTTCATGGTGAGACTGACCTGGGTGGGAGTGACGAGATTACTCTGGCCGGACTGTCCCATATCCAGGCCTGGGATGAGGGGCGCTTTCTTGAGCTGATTCTCACGCCTGACATGGCCGGGTTGCCCCATCGCCCGATTGCCGCGATTGCCGGGGGCGACCCTGCGCATAATGCCAGCAAATTGCTCGACATGCTCTCGGGTCAGGCGGGTGCCTATCGTGATACGGTGCTCCTCAACGCTGCGGTCGCGCTGCATGTCTCCGGGCGATCCTCCATTCTTGAAAATGCGATGATCGTCCCCACTCTTCTGCGCAGGAATGTCGAGCTGGCCGCTCATGCCATCGATACGGGCCTGGCGCTTTCCGCCCTCGTTCATGCCCAGCAAGGGCCTCATCACCCTGCCGAAACGGCGCATTCTCCTCACATGATCCAGACGTCAGGCTTATCATGACTGAATCCTCTGCCGCTCCTTCACACGACACGCCAGCCGGTTATCCCGATGTGCAGGTGCCGGGAACCATCGTGCAGGATGAACCCTCCCTGCCTGCGTCCGGTCTGGATATGCCGGATGTTCTGGCCCGAATCTGCGCGCGTACGCGGATCGATGTCGAGCAGCGTTCCCTGATCATGCCGCTCAAGGAAATCACGGCGCGCGCGAGAGAGGTGAACGTCCCGACACGCGGATTTGGGCAAGCGCTCAAGCAGATGGCGGCCGATCGACGCGTCGGGCTTATTGCCGAAATCAAAAAGGCTTCGCCTTCCGCTGGTATTCTTCGCCCTGATTACGACCCGGTCGGCATTGCGAAATCCTATGAGGCGGCGGGTGCGATCTGCCTCTCGATCCTGACCGAGGGCCCTTGCTTTCATGGCTCGATTGAGGACCTCAAGGCTGTCAAGGAAATCACTCCGCTGCCGATCCTGCGCAAGGATTTCATTCTTGAGCCGTGGCAGGTTCACGAGAGCCGACTGATCGGGGCAGATTGCATCCTGATCATCCTTTCGGCCCTGACGGACCCCGAGGCGGCAGAGCTGATTGCACTCGCGCGCGGACTCGACATGGATGTGCTTTGCGAAGTGCATGATGAGGCAGAGCTCAACCGTGCTCTCGCACTCGATACCTCGCTGATCGGCATCAATAACCGCAATCTGCGAACGCTCGTGACTGATCTCGACACCACGGCGAAGCTTGCCCCGCTGGTGCCGCCCGATCGCATCCTCGTTTCCGAGAGCGGTATTCGTACTCTCGAAGATGTGCAGCGCGTTGGCAAAGTCGGCGCAAGTGGTGTGCTCGTGGGCGAAAGTCTGCTGCGAGAAGAGGACCCGGGCCTGGCTGCCCGTCGCCTTCTCGGGACTCTCTAACGCACATATTAACAGCCTAGGTTGTGGACTTGCGCAACGGGACTGGTAAATACCGGTCCCAGAATTGCGCTTGGCGCAACAGTCTGGCTCAGGAGAACCTCAGCATGTCCGGCAAAGCCCATAAGGGAGCGGCTCAGCCGCTCGCTGATCATAACGGACCGATCCTGCCTTTGGAGACAGTGCGCACGGCATATCGCGATATGCTCCTGCTGCGTCGCTTTGAGGAAAAGGCAGGGCAGCTTTACGGCATGGGACTGATCGGCGGATTCTGCCATCTCTATATCGGCCAGGAAGCTGTGATCGTTGGTATGTCGCTGGCTATGAAGCCAGGCGACAAGATCGTGACCTCCTATCGCGATCACGCCCATATGCTGATGATGGGCATGAGCCCTGGCGGCGTCATGGCCGAGTTGACCGGACGCAAGGATGGTTATTCGCATGGCAAGGGCGGCTCCATGCACATGTTTTCCCGTGAGAAGAATTTCTACGGCGGTCATGGCATCGTGGGCGCGCAGGTCGCTATCGGTACGGGCCTCGCTTTCGCGAACAAATATCGCGGCACCGATGAGGTGGGCGTTGCCTATTTCGGGGAAGGCGCGGCCCAGCAGGGTCAGGTCTATGAAAGTTTCAATCTCGCTGCCCTGCACAAGCTGCCCTGCATCTATGTGATCGAGAATAACCGCTACGGCATGGGCACCAGCGTCGAGCGTTCCAGCGCCGCCGCGCATGACCTCTCCCAGATCGGCGCTCCATGGAAGATTCCGGGACGCAAGGTAGACGGCATGGATCTGTTTGCTGTGCATGAGGCGGCCCAGGAGGCCGTTGCCCATTGCCGTGCGGGTAAGGGGCCATTCCTGCTCGAGATGGAAACCTACCGTTATCGCGGCCATTCGATGTCTGATCCGGCGCGCTATCGCGACCGCTCAGAAGTTGAGGAAATGCGCCGCACACGTGATCCCATCGAGGCGCTGCACAAGCTCCTGTCCGAAAAGGGCACAACGGACGAGGCGTTCAAGGAGATCGACGCCGAGGTGAAGCAGATCGTCAATGACGCTGCGGAGTTCGCCCAGAACAGCCCCGAGCCCGATCTTTCTGAACTTTGGACCGATATTCTGGTGGAGGCGTAAGTTATGGCCGCTCCTGTTCTCATGCCGGCACTTTCGCCTACCATGACCGAAGGCACGCTTTCCAAATGGACGGTAAAGCAGGGTGACAAGATCAACTCAGGCGATGTGATCGCCGAGATCGAGACCGACAAGGCCACCATGGAAGTCGAGGCTGTGGATAGCGGCATCCTCGCGAAGATCCTGGTGCCGGAAGGCTCGGAAAACGTTGCCGTCAATACTCAGATCGCCATCATTGCCGAAGAAGGCGAAGATATCTCGGCTCTCGAAAACGGCCCTGCAGCAGCCCAGGCCCCGGCCGCACAAACCGCGGTTGAAGAGAAGGCGCCCGAGAAGCCGAAAGACCTGGTAGCGACACCGGACCGCGAATGGGGCGAGACTTCGGTCATCACGGTCCGTGAAGCCCTGCGCGACGCGATGGCCGCCGAGCTGCGCCGTGATGAAGACGTGTTCCTGCTCGGTGAGGAAGTGGCGCAGTATCAGGGCGCCTACAAGGTCAGTCAGGGGCTGCTCGACGAGTTCGGCGAGAAGCGTATCATTGACACTCCGATCACCGAGCATGGCTTTACCGGCATGGCCGTTGGTGCAGCGTTGACCGGCCTCAAGCCCATTGTCGAATTCATGACCATGAACTTCGCGATGCAAGCCGTCGACCACATCATCAACTCCGCAGCCAAGACGCTCTACATGTCGGGTGGCCAGATGGGCTGTCCTATCGTGTTCCGCGGCCCCAATGGCGCGGCTGCGCGCGTCGGTGCACAGCACTCGCAGTGCTACGCCAGTTGGTATGCCCACGTGCCGGGCCTGAAGGTAGTTGCCCCCTGGTCGTCTGAAGACGCGAAGGGTCTGCTTCGTGCCGCCATTCGTGACCCGAACCCGGTGATCGTGCTCGAAAACGAGATCCTCTACGGGCAGAAATTCCCTTGCCCGGTCGATGAGGATTTCATCCTGCCCATCGGCAAGGCGAAGATCGAGCGTGAAGGCAAGGATGTGACGCTGGTCGCGTTCTCGATCATGGTTGGCGTGGCGCTTGAGGCTGCTGCGAAGCTGGCCGAGCAGGGGATCGAGGCGGAGGTGATCAACCTGCGCACCATCCGTCCGCTCGATACCGAGACGATCATCAACAGCGTGAAGAAGACGAGCCGTATCGTCTCCGTTGAGGAAGGCTGGCCCGTGGCCGGTATCGGCGCCGAGATCTGTACGATCGCCTGCGAACAGGCCTTCGATTATCTCGATGCCCCGCCTGCGCGCGTTTGCGGTCTCGATATCCCGCTGCCCTACGCCGCCAATCTCGAAAAACATGCGCTTCCGCAGCCTGACTGGGTGGTGGACGCGGTTCGCAAACTGTTCTGAGGGGCTGCGACCATGGCTACCAATATCCTGATGCCCGCTCTTTCTCCGACCATGACCGAGGGAACCCTCTCGCGCTGGCTGAAGAAGGAGGGCGACACGGTCAAATCGGGCGATCTGATTGCCGAGATCGAGACGGACAAGGCCACGATGGAAGTCGAGGCCGTCGATGAGGGCATTCTCGGGCGTATCGTCGTTCCCGAAGGCAGTGAGGGGGTGAAGGTCAATTCTCCCATCGCTATTCTGGTCGATGAGGGCGAAGCCGTGCCGGACGCCGTCGAGGCGCCTGCTGCAAAGAAAGCCGAACCCGCACCGCAGACCGTTGCCCAGCCTGCTTCGACCCCGGCCGCTTCAGCCCAGCCCTCTCCGGCGCAGTCCGCGCCTGTCGCTGGGCCCGCAGGCAAGCGCGTTTTTGCATCGCCTCTCGCGCGCCGCATCGCGTCGCAAAAAGGGATCGACCTCGCGGCGCTCAAGGGAACAGGGCCGAACGGGCGTATTCTTCGTCGCGACGTCGAGAATGCGAAGCCCGTTACCACGGCTGCCGCGGCCGCTCCGGTGATGGTGCCCGCCGAAGCGAAGCGCGTGCCCAACTCGTCCATGCGCAAGGTCATTGCGCGTCGCCTGAGCGAGTCCAAGCAGACCGTCCCGCATTTCTATGTGTCGGTGGATATCGAACTCGACGCGCTGCTGGCGCTGCGTTCAAAGCTCAATGCGGCCTCGCCGAGCGAGGGAGAAGGCCAGTTCAAGATCTCGGTCAATGATATGATGATCAAGGCCGTGGCTCTCGCTTTGCGCGACTGCCCGGGTTTGAATGTCCAGTACACCGAAGCAGAGACGCTGCATTTTCCCGAGATCGATATCTCGATGGCAGTCTCCATTCCCGATGGCCTGATCACCCCGATCATTCGTCAGGCTGACCGCAAATCCCTGCGCGCAATCAGCGCCGAGGCGCGTGATCTGGCCAAGCGTGCGCGTGACGGCAAGCTGAAGCCCGAGGAATTCCAGGGCGGCACCTTCTCGATCTCGAATATGGGCATGTTTGGCGTGCGTGAGTTTGCTGCCATCATCAACCCACCCCAGGCCGGTATTCTGGCGATCGCCGCAGGTGAGAAACGCGCCGTTGTGCGTGGTGACCAGCTTGCCGTCGCGACGGTCATGACAGCCACGCTCTCGGTCGATCATCGCGCCGTCGATGGTGCGTTGGGCGCCCAATGGTTGAACGCGCTGCGCGATATCGTTCAAAACCCTTATTCACTGGTGATCTGAGCCATGGACAAATTCGATCTGATCGTCGTCGGTGGCGGTCCGGGCGGGTATGTCGCTGCCCTGCGCGCCGCCCAGCTTGGCAAGAATGTCGCGGTTGTGGAAAGCACGCATCTGGGCGGTATCTGCCTCAACTGGGGCTGCATCCCGACCAAGGCGTTGCTGCGTGCCTCCGAGCTGAACCATCAACTGCATAACCTGGACGAGTTCGGGTTCAGTGCGGAGAAGGTGAGCTTCGATATCGAGAAGGTGGTGGCCCGCTCACGCTCTGTCTCGCGCCAGCTTTCCCGGGGCGTGGCAGGCTTGCTGAAAAAGGCCAAGGTCAAGGTGTATGACGGCCATGCCAAGCTCGCTGGACGCGATGGCAAGGCGCATGTCGTCGCCATCACCAAGGATGGCAGTGAGACCGGCCGTATTGCAGCGCCGGATGTGATTCTAGCCACAGGGGCCCGTGCCCGCCACTTCCCGGGGCTGGAGCCCGATGGCGAACTGGTCTGGACCTATCGCGAGGCGATGGTGCCCAAGGAACTGCCGAAGCGCCTCCTGGTGATCGGGTCCGGCGCGATTGGCGTCGAGTTCGCCTCCTTCTATCGCAACATGGGCGCGGAAGTGACCATCGCGGAGGTGGCGGACCGTATCATGATTGCCGAGGACGCCGAAATCAGCGCCATGGCGCAGAAGGCCTTCGAGAAGCAGGGCATCAAGGTGCTGACCGGCGCCAAGGTCGGCCCGCTCGACAAGAAGGAGGGGACGGTCTCCACCCGGATCACAACAGCCTCGGGCACGACCGATCTTGTTGTGGACAAGGTAATCCTGGCTGTCGGGATCGTCGGGAATGTCGAGGATCTCGGTCTCGAGCAGACCAAGGTCAAGATCGACAAGACCCACATCATCGTCGATGAGTTCTGCCGCACCGGCGAGCCGGGCCTTTGGGCTATCGGCGACGTGGCCGGCGCGCCTTGGTTGGCGCACAAGGCGAGCCATGAGGGTGTGATCTGCGTCGAAAAGATTGCCGGGCACGATCCCGAGCCGCTCCATCCGCTCAACATCCCGGGGTGCACCTATAGCCGCCCTCAGGTCGCTTCCGTGGGACTGACCGAAGAAAAGGCGAAGGCGACGGGACGCAAGCTCAAGATCGGACGCTTTCCTTTCCTGGCCAACGGCAAGGCGCTGGCCATGGGTGAGCCAGATGGTCTGACAAAGACCATTTTCGACGCCGAAACCGGTGAACTCTTGGGCGCGCACATGATCGGGGCCGAGGTGACGGAAATGATCCAGGGCTATGTGATCGCGCGTACCTCCGAGTTGACCGAGGCCGAACTCAAGGAAACCGTTTTCCCGCATCCGACCATCTCGGAAACGATGCATGAATCGGTTCTTGCAGCCTGGGGTGGGGCACTCCACTTCTAGTCATGACCATGCAGCGCATCACCATCGATCACCGGAAGTCGGGCTCGCTCCGCCATCCTGAAAAGGCCAATCGGCCCGATAACCCGATCCAGCGCAAGCCAGACTGGATACGGGTGAGGGCGCCGAACAGCCCGGTCTATCAGGAGACGCGCAAGCTCATGCGCGACAACAGGCTGGTGACGGTCTGTGAGGAAGCGGCCTGCCCGAATATCGGTGAGTGCTGGTCGCAGCGTCATGCCACCATGATGATCATGGGGGAGATCTGTACCCGGGCCTGCTCGTTCTGCAACGTTACGACGGGTATGCCCAAGGCACTGGATATGGACGAGCCGCAGCGCGTGGCCGAGGCCGTGGCCAAGCTCGGGTTGCGTCATGTAGTCATCACCTCGGTCGATCGCGACGATCTGGCCGATGGCGGTGCGCTCCACTTTGCGCAGACGATTGCACGGGTGCGCGAGGCCTCACCAGAAACCACCATCGAGATCCTGACTCCTGATTTTCTGCGCAAGCCGGGGGCACTCGAGGTGGTCGTGAAGGCGCGCCCCGATGTTTTCAATCACAACATCGAAACTGTCCCCCGACTTTATCCGTCTATCCGGCCAGGCGCTCGCTATTTTCAGTCCGTGCGCCTTCTGGATGATGTGAAGGCGCTGGATGCGTCCATCTTCACCAAATCCGGTCTGATGCTGGGACTGGGTGAGGAGAAAATGGAGGTGGCGCAGGTGATGGACGATTTCCGCATTGCCGATGTCGATTTCATCACCATGGGGCAATACCTACAGCCCACGCCCAAACATGCGGCCGTAGCCAAGTTCGTGCCGCCTGACGAGTTTGAGGAATTCGCCCGCATGGCGCGTGCCAAGGGTTTTCTTCAGGTCAGTTCGAGCCCGCTGACGCGCTCGTCCTACCATGCTGATTCAGATTTCGCTGCGCTGCGTGAGGCGCGACAGAACAGGCTAAAGCAGGATGCGCTTTCGCCGGAGAGACAATAATGCCCACCCATGCCGAGCAACGGTTGATCGCTTACAGTCCTGAACAGCTTTTCGATCTCGTAGCCGATGTGGGTGCCTATCCCCAATTTCTGCCCTGGTGCGTCAAGGCCACCATCAAGTCCCGCACCGACGAGGAACTCGTTGCGGATCTTACAGTAGGTTTCGGCCCGTTCCGCGAAACCTTTACGAGCCGCGTGTCCCTCGATCGTCCCCATCGTATCCGCGTGCGTTACGAGAAAGGGCCGTTCCGTTATCTGAACAATGTCTGGACGTTCACCCCCGAGCCGCGCGGGTGCCTGGTGGATTTTTTCGTCGATTTCGAGTTCCGCTCGCGTCTGCTTCAGAATGCGATCGGGGTCGTGTTCAATGAGGGTGTGCGCCTCATGGTATCGGCGTTCATCAAGCGCGCGCGCGACACTTATGGCGTGTCGTCTCAGCCCGGCGCTGTCATCCGCGACTGATCACGCTGTCGTTTTCGATGGCAGAAGAAACTGCAACGGCTTCGTTACGTTTCGTGCTTATCGACGGGTATGAGCGTGGCCCAAATCCACGTTCACACCCCGGGATCCGCGAATTCTGGAAGGAAGTACCATGAAGTTTTCCGCTATGGGCGCCACGCTGATGGCCGCTGCTTTTGCCATCGCCACCCCCGCTTTCGCCAAGCACGCTCCGCACAAGGCGCATGAGGGCAAGTCGGCCATGCACCACAAGAAGGCGGATAAGGGTTCGGCTTCCACCGAAGACCTGAATGCCCGCAGCCTGCAGCAGGCCCAGACCCCGGTTCCGGCAACGGCCCCAGCCTCTGCTCCGACGGCCAGTGCGACTGCTCCGGCGCCCGCTCCAATGCCGATGGACGGCTCGATGAAGATGCCTGCCTCGTCCATGCCGGCTTCTTCGGGCCAGTAAGACTGCTCTCGCGTGACCTCTTGGTCACGCAGAGGAAGGCCCGGGGGCGCGGCTCGATGGTCTGACTGCCCCCTTGCTTTACCCCGTCGCGCCGCGGCGGGGTTTTGCTTTATGTGATGCGCGCCTGTTTGCCTCCGTTCCTATCGGGTCAGCAGCGGGAGTCGACGCGTTCGATTGCCGGGCGAATGGTCAGTTCTGCTGCGGTTTCGCATGACTGAATCAGCGGTCCCCGCGCCTGCTGTTTTGCGTGGAGAGAGACCCAATGGTCATTATTCCCGCTCTTTTGGTCAGCAGTTTCAAAAGCGTTGGATGACATGGTCCGGTCAGGGAAAGACGGCTTAATGTTCTGCAATCTGGGGCCGGGGTCACTACCGTTTCGCGGCGTGATTGCCTATATCCCAGCGTCATGAGCGGCGTAGACAAGAAACTGGTTCGGGCCTGGGTCCGGCAGCAAGCGGGTCCAGCCAGGCGAGCAGCCCTGCCCGTAGTGATCTCCGGATCTTTCGGTACCCTTATTGGGATCGGTCAGGCCTGGTGTCTCGCGGCCATTATTGGCAGTGTGCTTGTCGCACGTGTGCTCCCCGGCCTCGAACCTCAGGCCAGCCTTCATACGGCTACCGGACTGATTGCCGGTTTCGCTGCGCTTTCTGTGGCGCGCGCACTGTGTCTATGTGTCCAGGAGCTTTTCGCGGCACGGGCCGGGATCGTGGCGCGCGCCCGTTTGCGTCGCTCTGTTCTGGATTCCGTCATCGATATCGGGCCAGCCCTGCTGCGTCGCCAGCATTCCGCCGAGATCGCGGCGCTGCTCGTAGACCGTATCGAAGTGCTCGACGGATATTTCGCGCGCTGGCTTCCCGCCTCCATGACATGGATGCTTTTTCCGGCTCTCGTGCTGATTGCCGTACTTGCCGTCGACCCGAGGGCGGCCCTGATCCTTGCGGTTTGCGGCGGACTTGTTCCGGTAGCCCAGGCCGTGTTTGGCATCGGGGCCGCTTTGGCATCACGCAACCAGTTTCTTGCCATGGTACGCCTGCAGGCGCGCTTTCTGGATCGCATTCGCGGCGTTGCGACCATCGTGCTCGCCAATGCGACGGATCGGGAGGCCGAAGCCCTGTCGCATTCGGCTGATGATCTGCGCCGACGCACCATGAAGATTCTGCGCGTTGCGTTTCTCTCTTCCGCAGCGATCGACATCGCCATGGTCGCAGCGATAATTCTGATCGTCCTGACACAGGGACATTTCGTCCATCTCAACGGTCTGGCGGCGCCCAGTATCCAGCCCGCGCCGCATCTGACCGAGACCTTGTTCGCACTGTTTCTCGTGCCGGAATTCTTTGCGCCGTTCAGAGGGCTCGCTCTGGCCTATCAGGATCGGGCCCATGCGGCCGGGGCGGCTGAGGCGATGGAAGGGCTCGGCAGCGGATTGGCCGCTCCTGAAGACGAGATCGCGCAGGAGCGTGAATCGCCCATTCTGGTTGTGACTGTTCGCGCCGAAGGTCTCTGCTATCGCTGGAAGGAGCAAGGACCGCTCATTCTGGATCGGGTCGACTTCACCGTAACCCCTGGGGACGTCTTGCTGCTTGATGGTCCCTCCGGCGCGGGCAAATCGACCCTGATTGAATTGCTGTTGGGTTTCATCAAGCCCGATGCTGGGCGCATCCTGTTCAATGATCAGGATATCGCGACCATGAGGGGCCGTGATATTGCGCGACACCTTGCCTGGATCGGCCAGAAGCCGGTGCTTTTTGCCGGCACACTGCGCGACAATCTGCTCTTTGCGCGGCCAGACGCCAATGAAAACGAACTGGAGCGCGCCATCAAGGCAGCCTCCATTGACAGTTTCCTCGGCCATCTTCCCAAAGGGCTGGATACAGAGATTGGTGAGGGTGGATTTGGCCTGTCAGGCGGCCAAGCCCAGCGCGTCGCGATCGCGCGCGCCTATCTCAAGGATGCTCCGCTCTTGCTACTCGATGAGCCGACGGCGCATCTCGATCCCCAGACGGAGCAGGAAATCATGGAAGCCCTGCGTCGTCTTTCAGAGGGGAGAACAGTCATTCTGAGTTCCCACTCCGAAGCCATGAAAGCCTTCGCCACGGCGACGCTTCGTCTAAGCTCAGACCGCAACAGGGAGTCCCTATCATGAGCCCGATGATAGTGACGCCGGCAAGTTCCAAGGGGCAAGACAGGATCCGCGTTTCGCAGGCACTGATACGCATTCTCGTCGTCTGGAGACCTTACTATGCGCGCCTCGGTTTTGGCCTGATCCTCTCAGCCCTTGCTGCCATGAGCGGGTTTGCGCTCATGTGGAACGCAGGGATCACTGTGACGACTCTTGCGCTCGGCACGGGCATCGCTTTTGGTCTGCTGAGGCTCTTTGGCGGTGCGCGTATCGGGCTGCGCTATGCCGAGCGGCTTTTTGCCCATGACGCGATGTTCCGGGCGCTTGCCGCGCTGCGCGTCTGGTTTTTCCGTCACCTCGCAGGGGGCGCCGCAGCCGGGTTGGGGTTCCGGCGCGCAGGGGACCTTCTCAACCGGTTGGTCGGCGACATCGAGTTGCTCGATAACATCTATCTGCGTATCGCCATGCCGGCTCTGGGTATTCTGATTGCCCTGCCTGTACTCGTGGTGGTGGCGGGGCGAGAGTCCCTGAGGCTCGGCCTGTCGCTCGGGTTCCTGTTCGTTCTGGCAGGGTGTGTGATCCCGCTTCTGGCCGCACGGCGCAGCGCGCATCGAAGTCAGACGATCCTGCATGCGGAGTCCTCTCTGCGTGTGGCGGCGCTCGATCTCGCGACCGGGCTGCGCGAGGCGCGGGCCTTTTCGGGAGAGGCGCTGCTCGCCGAGCGTATCGTTGGTGAGGAAGCGCGTCTGCATGAGGCTCAACTGGTTCAGGCGCAGGCCATGGCGCAGGCGGGGGCCGTGTCCTATCTCCTTGGACAGGCAGCCCTTGTCCTGATCCTGCTCAGTCTCGTCGGTTTCCCCGGCATGACCCTCAGCCTCGTCTCGGGGGTGGCGCTCGTTTTTCTGACCGGTACGATCTTCGAATCCGTAGGGACTTTGGCGCGCACCAGCGTTCTTGCCGGGCGCGTCGGACAGGCTGCCGAACGCGTGGTGGCGATTGCCCGTGAGGACCATACGGCTGACCGAACAGGGTGTCCCGCGCCGGAGGCGGGGGATCTCGTGCTGCGCGAGGTAACCTATCGTTGGGACATGGCGCGTGCGCCGGTGCTCCAGGGGGTGACCCTGACCATACGCGCTGGCGAACATGTCGCGCTGATTGGGCCGTCGGGTGCCGGAAAATCCAGCTTTGCGGCGCTCCTGCTCAAGGTCGCTCACCCCGAGGCAGGCGAGATCCTGTTCGGCGGCCACGACATCTTGACACTGGATACCGCGTCGTTGCGCGGCAAGATCGGATGGCTTTCACAGGCGACGCATCTGTTTGCCGACACTATTCGCAACAACCTTCTGCTCGGGCGTGACGATGTGCCCGACGACCGGCTTTGGGATGCGCTCGAAAAAGCGGAGATGGCTGAGACCGTACAGGCCTTGCCCGAGGGGCTGGATAGCTGGGTGGGTGAGGGCGGTGCGCTGCTCTCCGGTGGTCAGGGACGCCGTATTGCCCTGGCGCGCACCCTGCTCCAGGACGCACCGATCATGGTGCTCGACGAGCCTGCCACCGGGCTCGATTCAGCAACCGAGCGCGCCTTTCTCAAGACCCTCGGACGGTCCATGCAAGGGCGTACAGTCATCCTGATCGCGCATCGCCTGACCGGGGTCGAGAGACTGGACAGGGCCTGGCGACTTGATGAGGGCCGAGCATTGCCTTTGCCGCTTTGAGATAGGGCCTGATCGCACTGTGCAGGCACGTAGACATTGCGCGCTTGTGTCCGGCAGGGCGAGGTGGGTCTGCTTGACGGAAAGAGTGTCACACGGCAGTGACAGAACCACGGAACCGTGGCTGTCACGGCGATTCGAAAAGGAAATAATGATGCGTCGTCTGCCAGTGATGTTGTCGGTTTGCGCTTTCGCCGGGCTTACTGCCTGCACCGGCACGGGCGATCGCGATCGCTATCCGGTATTCTTCGAACCCGCCTCCACGACCATTTCTCCGACAGCCCAGAGCATCATCGACAAGGCGGCTTCTGACGCGCGCGCGAGCCACGCCAAGGTGGTTGAGGTGATTGGCCATGCGGGTGCCCGTGGCAATCTCTCTACCGACGAGATGCTGTCAGTCGAGCGCGCCAAGGTCGTTGCCGCCGCGCTGACGAAGTCCGGTGTGGATGGCGCCCAGATCACCCAGATCGCTCGCCCGCCTAAGAACAACGAAGATGCACGCGTCGCTTCGCGCGTCGTGACCATCGAAATCGACCCGTCGACCCCCTGATCTAGACCGGATATCGCCTGACTTTTGACTGTTCCTGATGCCCCTGAAACCGGTCCCATTGCAGAGGCCGGTTTCCCTCATGACGAGACGCCCGATGCGGTTCTGCACCGAGTCTTTGGCTTCTCGTCCTTTCGAGGTCAGCAGCAGGATGTGATTGAGGCGGTGATGGCGGGGGAAGATGTCCTCGTCATCATGCCCACGGGGGGCGGCAAGAGCCTGTGCTATCAGGTGCCCGCCCTCTGCAGGTCTGGAATGGGCATTGTCATCTCGCCCCTGATTGCCCTGATGGACGATCAGGTTGCGGCGCTTCGCCAGCTCGGTGTCAACGCAGCAGCCCTCCATTCGGAGCTCGACCCGTCCCGCCTGGAGCAGATCCGCAA
Organism: Asaia sp. W19; assembly: GCF_003994335.1. Classification (GTDB taxonomy): domain Bacteria; phylum Pseudomonadota; class Alphaproteobacteria; order Acetobacterales; family Acetobacteraceae; genus Asaia. The sequence continues at coordinate 81,087 of NZ_PNQZ01000043.1, read as the reverse complement.
CGATTTGCGCGACGGACGGCTGGATATTCTCTACATATCTCCCGAGCGTCTCGTCTCGCCGGGCACGGCCCGCTGGCTCGCGCGCAATCCGGTCTCGGTGCTCGCGATCGACGAGGCTCACTGCGTGTCAGCATGGGGGCACGAGTTTCGGCCGGAATACCGTGCCCTCGCAGATCTTCCGAGCATTTTTCCCGGCGTTCCGCGTATTGCCCTGACTGCAACGGCTGATTCACGTACTCAGGATGATATCCTTCAGGCCTTGGGCATGCCCGAGGCGCATCGGCTGACCTCCAGCTTCCATCGCCCCAATCTGTTCCTCGCGGCCTCGCCCAAGGGATCGGAAACGAAGCAGGTTCAGGACGCGCTGGAGCGGCACAAGGAAGATGCCAGCATTGTCTATTGCGGCAGCCGCAACCGCACGGAGCGCATGGCCAAAAGCCTGAGGGAGCGCGGCTTCAATGCGCTTCCGTTCCACGCCGGGCTTTCCTCGCAGGAGAAACACGCGACGCTCATGCGCTTTCGCAGCGGCGAGCCCATGGTGATCGTGGCGACGGTCGCCTTTGGTATGGGAATTGATCGCCCTGATGTGCGGTGCGTCGTCCATCTCGACATGCCTGCTTCTCCGGAGGCCTATTATCAGCAGATCGGTCGTGCCGGGCGCGATGGCGCCCCGGCGGACACGCTGCTGCTCTATGGCGGTGAGGATATGGCCCGAGCCCGATACTGGCTGGAGCAATCAAACGCCCCGGAGACGGAGAAACGCGTCATGCAGGCGCGTCTCGAGAGCATGATCGCGCTTACCGAGACGGTCGGCTGTCGTACTCAGGCCCTGCTCGCCTGCTTTGGCGAACCACTGGACGGTCCCTGCGGTCATTGCGATAATTGCCGCAGCCCTGCGGAGACATTCGATGGGACGGAGGCTGCTCAGAAGGTTCTGTCGGCCATATACAGGACCGGTCAGCGTTTTGGCGCGGTCCATCTGACCACCGTATTGCGTGGCAAGCTCACTGAAGCCATCGAGCGTCACGCACATCAGCATCTGACGGTATTCGGGGTTGGCAGGGAGCACTCCGAGCAGTGGTGGCGCGGTGTTATCCGCCAGCTTATCGCACGCGGCGCCATTCGCATGAGCGGCGAGCACGGCACGCTTGGGCTTGATGTCGAAGCTGCCCGGCCGATCCTGCGTGGCGAGGAAAAATTGCGTCTCCGCGTGGACCCGATCAAGGCTGCTGCGAGCGCGGGGCGTTCCCTGCCAGCGTCTACGGTGATTGATTCTCTGGATGAGGATGAGCGCAAACGTTTCGAAGCCCTGCGTCGCTGGCGCCGCGACGAGGCGCGTGAGCAGGAGATTCCACCCTATGTGATCTTCCACGATGCCGTTCTGAGTGAGATTGCGCGCGAGAATCCCGACAGCGTCGAGGCGCTGTCGGATATCAAGGGCGTAGGTGCCTCGAAACTCAAACGGTACGGCGATGCAGTGATCGCCGTGCTGGAAGAGGGCTGAGATAACGCCTTCAGCCTGGGCAGTTGGCTCAGAATGACACCCCGGCCTCAATCGCAGCCTCTCGGGTTTTCGGGCGGGGGGCTGCGAGACCGTCCGGGGAGTTATTCTTTCAGCAGGAAGGTCACTGTCGCGGATGTGCCGCCCAGGAAGTTGAAGGTCAGCGGAATTGACTGCCCCGGCTTCGGCCCGTCCGGGAAATCACGACAGATCAGGTGATAGCCTCCCTCGGGGAACACCATCGTCATCTCGGCAGGGATCGTGAAATGTGAAAACAGATTGGCTGTGTGGCTGGTCACTTCCTGCTCGCTGTGAAAGGCCTCGATGGCGCTGCAATCGGGAGAACTGACCCCCGAGATCAGATGCGCCTCGTGTCCCTTGTTGACGATGGTGAAATAGGCAGCGGCCAGACCGGGGAAATGCGGCGCGCGTCGCATCCAGCCTTCGATCGTGATGTCGCGATTGGCGTTTTTCTGGCCCGGAAGGTTGTTATCATCCGTCTGGGCCAGCGCCACGGATGGGAATGACGCGGCACCTGCCATGCAAACTGTCACGAGAGATGCCAGAATAGCTTGCACTCTTGTCACTGATACGCTCCTTTCTGCGCCCCCGGCCACGGGTCGGGGTCGTGCCATCATCTGCCCATCAGGGGGAAACTCACATGAATTGTCCGTTCTGCGGCCATGAAGATACGCAGGTCAAGGATAGTCGTTCGACAGATGATGGCGCCGCAATCAGGCGTCGACGTGTCTGTGCGGCATGTGCGCAACGCTTCACGACGATCGAACGGGTCCAGCTGCGTGAACTAGTCGTGACGAAGATGGATGGCCGCCGTGTTCCATTCGACCGCGACAAGCTCGCGCGCTCCATTCGTATTGCCCTGCGCAAACGCCCGGTGGAGGAAGAGCGCCAGGAGCGCATCGTCAACGGGTTGGTCCGTCAGCTCGAAGCCTCCGGCGAAGCCGAAATTTCTTCCTCGCGTATCGGCGAATTGGCGATGGATGCATTGCACAGTATCGACGGTGTCGCTTATGTGCGCTTTGCAAGTGTATATCGCGATTTTCGCGAGGTAGAGGCTTTCTCGAAGCTCCTCACGGATATGCGGCCAGGCGAGGAGGGTAGCCCTCTTTCGCCGTCGGGTGAGCACGGGAAAGACAAGGAAGTATGACGATGACAGACCAGCCCAAGAACCAGAATGCGCCCAAGCGCTCGCGCACCGTTGCCCGGGTGGCGGCCGTACAGGCGCTGTTCCAGTGCGAGCAGGGAGGGGAGAATGCCGAGACGGTCATCAGTCAGTTCCAGCGTCACCGTCTTGCTGGCAGCAATGAGGAGGGCTTCGAGGAGGGCTACGTACCTGATGCGGATTTCCGTCTGTTCGGTCTGGTCGTCAAGGGCGCAACCCTCGCCCAGGATCACATTGATGAAGTGCTGAGCGGCGCTCTACCCTCGACCTGGCCTCTGATGCGTCTCGACCCTGTCCTGCGTGCCCTGCTGCGCGCAGCGGTATGGGAATTGGGCGAGGACATTCCCAGCCGCGTCGTCATCAACGAATATCTCGACGTCGCTCATGGCTTTTTCTCCGGCGACGAAGCCCGCCTTGTGAATGGTGTGCTCGACACGTTGGTTAAAAAGCGCAAGGCGATCGGGGACGCGGCTGACGTCTCCTGACATGAGTGGCGGCGAGTTCGACTTCATCGAGCGCTTCTTTCGGCCGTTGGCCGGTGAGGGAGCGCTCGGGCTCAGGGATGACGCGGCCCTTCTGGATGTGCCGGAGGGGAGGCAGCTCATTCTCTCTACCGATACGCTGGTGGAAGCCGTTCACTTTCTCCCTGACGATCCGGCAGAAACGGTGAGCCGCAAATTGCTGCGTGTGAGCCTGTCGGATTGCGCGGCTATGGGCGCTGTACCGCGCGCCTATCTGCTGAATATCAGCCGCCCTTCCGGCTTCGATGATCTTTGGTTTGCCAGTTTCAGCGCCGGTCTTGCGCATGATCAGGCGCTTTATGACGTGCGCCTTCTTGGCGGCGACACTACCGGGACACGAGGTCCGCTCGTGCTCAGCCTTACGATCATCGGAGAAGTGGCGCGCGGGCGTGCCGTCAGTCGGTGCGGCGCCAAGCCGGGCGATCGGCTCTGGGTGACAGGAACGATCGGCGACGGTGCCATGGGGCTCATGGCGCGCCTCGGAGAGGTGCCCGATGCGGATGGCTATCTGACCGCACGCTATCGCCTGCCGCAGCCCCGTCTCGGGTTCCCTGTCCAGAACTTCGCCTCGGCCGGGATGGATGTCTCTGACGGCCTCGTGCAGGATGCAGGGCATCTTGCCCATGAAAGCGGGGTAGGGATCGATATCGAGGCGGAGGCGGTGCCGCTTTCACCGCAGGTAAGAGCGCTTGGCGGGGCCTGGCTCGAAACTTGCCTGACCGGCGGGGATGACTACGAGCTTCTCTTCACAGCGCCTGAAGAGGCCTCCGATGCGATCCGTCAGGCATCCCGACAGTCGGGGCTTGAAGCGACCCCTATCGGACATGTGCGTGAGGGAAGCGGTGTGCGGGTGCTGAACGGCGCTGGACGTGACGTAAATCTGACACGCAAGGGCTGGCAGCATTTCTGACCGTTGAAGGGAGGGACGGTTCAGGCGTCCTTTCCGCCGGTTGCTGGAACAGCCCTGCGAGCGCGCAGGGTCAATGCAGGCGCCCGGTTCGGATCGCAGGCTCGAAGAGCGCGCCCGAGCGGAAGGCACTGCGCCTTCGGGCTCGTGCGCATCGACGCTCGATCAGTTTAAGGCGATATCTTTCTCGTATACGCGATGCACCTTATTTGGCTCAGGCACGAGGCGTTTGACGAGGTTGAGCATCGGCGTGTTCGTATCGAGGATCCAGCCGAGCTCGACTGACTTATAGGGCAGGGTGGCGCGACGTCGGATGAGTTCGTCGATTGCCAGTGACGGCATCAACGCGCCAAGCAACGTGCCGCGCACCGTGTGCGAGACCCCAAGCAGAATGACACGAGCGGACTCGAACCGATGAGCCAGCAAGCGGGTTCCAAGTTTCGCCCAGCCCAGAGGTGAAGGGGCACCGTCGATATCCCGGGTGATGTCGAAGATGTTCGGCACCACCAGAGCCATGGCTGCAGGCTCACCGGCGCGGTCGATCTGGACGTAATGCTCCGGGCGCAGGACCAGTTTGAGCTGGTTGATCAGATCCGCCATCTCGTAATCCTGGAGGGGCACGAAGTTGTAGGTGCCTGCCCAGGCATCGTTATAAAGCGACCGAAGGACTTCCCCCTGCGCCGTGATCTGCTTCTTGGAAAGATGCGACACGGTGACATCGCCCAGCTTGCCTTCGCCCGGCTTCAGCGCGCCAGGCACGACATGACGATCATCCAGATCATCGGTCAGGTCGAGCTTGAACGTCAGGAGATCACGCGTTCCCTCGAATCCGAGTTCTTCCAGAAACGTGCGGGAGGTTTCAGGATGCCATGGTGTTCCGATCATCGGCGCTTCACGCTGCCCCGCGATCATCAGACCTGACTCGCCGTGATAGCCCAGCGTCACAGGCCCGCGCATACGGTGCATGCCCTGTTCACGCAGCCAGTCTTCAGCAGTATCCAGCAGCGCACGGAAGATTTTCAGATCGGGCAGGGCATCGAGTGCGCCGAACCAGCCGATCTTCTCATCCCAGGCTTCGAGAGCCTTGCCATCCACAACCGCCGAAATACGCCCAACGGGTTTGCCGTCGCGCCACGCCATGAAATAGCGCACGGAGGCATGGCGAAAAATGCCGTTTCGCTTGGGGTTGAGCAGATCGTTCTGCTCCATATCGAGCGGCGCCCGATAGCCCGGCAACCCCTTATAGAGATGACGTGGCAGGCGTATAAACAGGTCCAGCTCTTTACGAGAGATCACCGGTCGGACAATCAGGGTGTCGCTGGATGGCGTATCCTCAACCTGCCGACGGGCTGGCAAGTCGATCACGGGCGGGTCGATAACGATCTGCTCCATGACGGTCCGCTCCCTGACTGATTGGTCAGCGACAATCTGGCGGGGATCTTCTGCGTCCGGCAAGGTTCACTCTCTATCGCGGTAGGCCGGTTTGACCCCATGGTCCAACCCGGCTTCCGTTTCATTGACGAAAGCGCGTTGAATGTCACGTCCCGATCCATTTGCAAAGAAAGAGTTTGCACCCGGTCATGTTCTCATCACCGGGGCATCGGGCGGTCTGGGGCGCGCTTTGGCCAGATATTACGCCGGGCCGGGCACGCGCCTGACGCTCTGGGGCCGTGATCAGACCAGGCTCGACGCTGTTGCTGCCTTGTGTCGTGAGCAGGGAAGCGCGGTAACGTGTCATACGCTGTCCCTGTCCGATCTGGATGCAGGATTGGCGCTTTATCGAGTTTGCTCTGCCGAGCGCGCAGTCGATCTGCTCATTCTGAATGCTGGTGTTTCCGACATACGTCCCGATGGCGCCCTGACTGAAACGGTCGAGGCGGTGAGGGAGGCGGCTCTTGTGAATTATGCGGCGCCCGTCACGCTTGCCACCGAGGCGGCCCAGATGATGGCGGCGCGTGGCGAGGGACGTATCGTTCTTATCGGATCAGTGGCAGCGCATCACGACCTGCCCTTTGCTTCCGCTTATAGCAGTTCCAAAGCGGGTCTTGCGCGTTTTGCCACCTGCCTTCATGCCGCCATGGTGCCTCAAGGCGTGGGTGTCACCCTGATCGAGCCCGGCTATATCGATACCGCGATGAGCCAAAGGCTGGACGGCGCGCGCCCGCTACTGGTTTCAGCCGAAGATGCAGCGGCCAGAATTGCGCGGGCGGCCCAACGCAATCAGGCGGTTCTGGTCTTTCCGCGCCTCTTTCTGGGGCTCAAGTTTCTTTCCGCCATCGTGCCGCGTCCGATCGCGCATTTCCTTCTGCGTCGAGCAAAAGTCAAACAGACACCGCGCTGAGCGCGATTTGTCACCGGGGGTGTTGACGCAGGCCGTGTAGCCTGCGAGTGCTTTGTCACGAAACTCGGAAAAACCGTGCGGAGCGGCCCCGCCAGAGGCTGCTCCCGGCACCCTGGAGCAAGCGATGCAGGATATTGTCACTATCGATATTGGCGGAACGAACGCACGTTTTGCGATCGCCAAGGTCGATCAGGGCCGTGTTGTCGAGCTGGGCGAGGCAACAACCCTCCGTACGGCAGATCATGCAAGTCTGGCTCTTGCCTGGGAGGCTTTCGGGCGCACACTGGATCATCCTCTGCCCCGTTATGCGGGCATGGCCATTGCCTGTCCGATCCAGGGCGAAACGCTCAAGATGACCAATAACCCCTGGATCATTCAGCCGGCCATGCTGGCAGAGCGTCTGCATCTGGAGGACTTTACTCTCGTCAATGATTTTGGCGCCGTGGGTCATGCTGTGGCCCAGATCGACGACAAGTATCTTGAGCATCTGTGCGGGCCGGACCGGCCGCTCCCCACCGAAGGCACGACGACGATCGTTGGTCCGGGCACCGGCCTCGGTGCTGCCTGCCTGCTTCGCCGCAAGGGCCAGTATTTCGTCATCGAAACCGAAGGGGGGCATATCGATTTCGCGCCGCTGGACGAGTTCGAGGACAAGATCCTGCGTGCCCTGCGTCGCCGTTTCCGTCGTGTCTCGGCGGAGCGTATCGTGTCTGGACCCGGCCTGACCAATATCTATGAAACCATCACCGAAATGCAGGGCCTGCCGATCACCATGCGTGACAACAAGGCGCTTTGGGAAATGGCGATGGAGGGGCGTGATTCGATGGCGGCTGCGGCGCTCGAGCGCTTCTTCCTCTCTCTTGGTGCCGTCGCGGGGGATCTGGCCCTTGCGCATCGCGCCCAAGGTGTCGTGATTGCGGGCGGGCTCGGGCTGCGCGTGGCCGATCGCCTCCCGCATTCCGGATTTGCCGAGCGTTTTGTGGCCAAAGGCCGCTTCGAGAGCATGATGGGCGACATGCCGGTCAAGATCATCACCCATCCCCAGCCTGGTCTCTTTGGCGCCGCCGCAGCCTTTGCTTCAGACCATCCCGAGCTGTAAGGCCGGAGCCCCGTCACGCGCTCGGCCAATCACCGGTAGGCAGGGCCTGGCGGCCGTCGTGTCTGACGTGGCTCAGGCCGTGCCTGCACGGTAACCATGCGAAGCATCTGCAAGAAATACCCGGCTTAAGGCCGGGTATTTCTTTTTGTGTCGCCTCCTTTTGTGTCTTTAGTCGAACTGGACCATTCGGCGATTTATCTCGTCAACAAAATGTGCTTTTGCCTTCTGCAAGACTTTGTTTAGTGCATTCGTGATTACAGTTTTGTAATCTTGATTTATCTGGAAGCGATCGGAAAGCAGGGGCCCATATGAAACTAGATCCGACCTTTCCGGAACCCAGCGAGGCCGCACCAGCGGAGCATCGCAAGCCCTTCTGGCGCCACACCTATTTTCAGGTTCTGGCAGCGATCGTGGCGGGGTCGCTTATCGGTCACTTCGCTCCCGAGACAGGGCAGGCGCTCCGGCCATTCGGAGACGGCTTCATTCGTCTCGTGAAGATGATCATTCCGCCTGTCATTTTCCTTACTATCGTCACCGGTATTGCAGGCATGCGTGATCTGCGTGCCGTTGCGCGTGTAGCGGGGAAGACATTCGGTTACTTCCTGTTCTTCTCGACCTTCGCTCTCGTTGTCGGTCTGATCACGGCCAATGTGATCAGGCCAGGGGCGGGCATCCACGCCAAAATCGGGGGTGCCGGTGAGAACGCAGCAAGCGTCGCAGGCTATATCGGCAAGGCTCATGAGAGCAGCATCACTGAGTTCGTTCTCAATATCATACCTGATACCTTCGTCTCTGCGCTCACGACCGGAAACATTCTCCAGGCCCTCTTCGTCGCAATCCTGACCGGTATCGGTCTGGCGCTGATGGGCGAGCGCGGCGCGCGCGTCTATGATGTGCTGGAGGAGATTTCGGCGGTCGCGTTCCGTATTGTCGCCATTCTGATGAAGGCGGCTCCGATCGGTGCGTTCGGTGCCATGGCCTTCACAGTGGGCAAATACGGGGCTTCGAGCCTAGCCGATCTCGCCACGCTCGTTGTCACCTTCTATCTGACCGCCTTCCTGTTCGTCTTCGTCGTTCTCGGCATTGTCGGTCGCCTTGCCGGATTCTCGATCCTTCGTCTGATCGCCTATCTCCGCGCCGAGTTGCTTCTGGTTCTCGGCACGTCTTCCTCTGAGAGCGCGCTGCCCAGCCTGATGGCAAAAATGGAATCCGCTGGATGCCCGAAAAGCATCGTCGGGCTCGTGGTGCCCATGGGCTATTCGTTCAATCTTGACGGAACGAATATCTACATGACGCTTGCTGCGCTGTTCATTGCGCAGGCCTATGACATTCATCTCAGCTTCGGGCAGCAGATCCTGCTGCTGGGCATGGCCATGCTGTCTTCGAAGGGCGCGGCCGGAGTCACGGGGGCGGGCTTCATCACCCTTGCTGCGACATTGTCCATCCTGCCGACGATCCCTGTCGCAGGGATCGCGCTTATTCTTGGTGTCGATCGATTCATGAGCGAATGCCGCAGCCTCACCAACTTCATCGGCAATGCCGTCGCGACAATTGTCGTCGCACGGTGGGAGGGCGTTCTGGACCGTAGCAAGCTCGCTCTGGCGTTGCGTGGCGAGCAATCGGGTCTGGCAGCGCCGCCCGTCATTCCTGAGTGATCACCTGGGACACGTGTCATGCCAGATTGGTTCTCTTTCCCCCAGTCTTTCCGGACGCGGCGCGTCATATATTGCGGCACGGCGCTTGGTGTGCTGGCGCTTGGTATGCTGACACCGGGCTGCCAGGCCCTGGCCCAGGGGCATAACCCGGCTCCCGATCCGACATCACAGACACGCGCGCCTGCCGAACCGGCGGTCAGTGCCTATCCTGCTCCCGCAGCGGGGGACGGGCTTACGACGTCGGGCTACAACCTCTCGCGCTGGGCCGAGGACTGGACGAAGATGCGCGATGCGAAAAACCGTCGCGACTTTCTCGATCGACTCAAATTCCTGCCGCTCAATCGCTCCCAGAACATCTATCTGACGTTTTCGGGTGAAATGCGACTGCGGCTCAACCAGACGGGCAACCCCAATCTGCGTAAGGGGCCACGCCAGAGGCAGGACATCATGCGGCTTGTGGGAGGGGCGGATCTACATATCACACGCTATTTCCGTGCCTTCGGCGAACTCGCTCACGGTGGCATTTCCGGCCCCAATATCGGAACTCCCGCAGCCTCGATGCGCAACAAGCTCGTGCTTCAGCAATATTTTGCCGAGGCTGACGCGCCCTTGAAAGCCGTGAACATCGGCGCGCGCTATGGCCGCCAGGAATTCACGGACGGCGCCAATCTCATGACGTCGCAGCGGGACAACAACACGCTTCGCTTCGTGCTCAACGGAACGCGTTTCTGGGTGCGCGGCCGTATGATCCGGGGAGATTTCTTCGATTTCCGCTATACGCGCCTCGGTCGCGGAGGTGTACGCGATGATGTGGTTGATCGCGGGATCCGCTTCTCCGGCGGCACCGGCGGGTTGGTAATCCCCAAGGATTTCCTCGGTAAATCCAAGCTTTACCTCGATCCCTTCGTATGGCGTTTGCGCAACAGGCGTGCGGTCTGGGGCACAGGCCCGGCGCGTGAGGACCGGATGTATTACGGGGTCAGGCTCTGGGGGGATGTACAGCGGCTGACGATCGACTGGGTCGGCAATTATCAGGGCGGCCATTACGACGGGCGCACGATCGCGGCCTGGCAGTTTTTTCTTGCGCAGACTTATCGGCTGGGCAAGGCGCCCACATCGCCGCGTATCGGTTTCCATGCCGATTATGCCAGTGGTGGCGGCGCGTTCGGAAAGGGCACAATGCGCAATGCGCTCGCCCCGTTCGGCAATAACATCTATTATAGCTACCAGCTTTTTCTGACCCCGACGAACCTTGTTGCCCTGGCGCCGAATATCACTGTTTCTCCGTTGGAAAGTCTGCGTCTGACGATCGAGCATCAATTTGCTTGGCGTGCGACCGTGCTCGATGCGGTGTATCGTGCCAACGGGACAGCCTTTGCGGGAACACAGAACACGCGCGCGCGCCGTGTGGCCCAGTCGACGCGCGCTCAGGCGGTCTTCACCTGGACGCCACGCCTGACGTTCACTGGACGCTACGAGCATTTACAGGCTGGACCTGCGCTCACGCGCGCCGGTTATACAAGCTCGGATTTTTTTGCCGGCTGGGCAAATTACCGCTTTTGAAACGCGCTATTCCTGCCCTCTGGGTCGGGGAAGACGCGACGTGATACGTGCATCTGCGCGTCCCCGGATACGATCATCTGTATGGCTCTGATCGATGGGCGGTCCGCGCAGCAGAGGGGGCAGGTGAGAAGCCGGGGACAGGAGCGACCCCGGCACTTATATCGGGCAACGGCCTTAGCGCAGGCCCAATCGAGCCTGATAAGTAACAGGAAAGAGCGAAAGGGCGCGTAACCACGGCGTCTCATCCACGTCATCCCCGAGCAGGACGCAATCGACGCCGCAACTCCGCAGGAACTGGGCCTGATCCGGAATCAGATGACCCTCGGCACGTATCTCACCGGCAAAGCCGTAATATTCGCGCAGGGCCCGTGCCTGCGTGAAACCGCGCCCGTCACGAAAGATCGGGAAGGTCACGATGATCAGATCGAGATGATCAAGCGCTGTTTCCAGGGTCTCGACATCAAAATCAGGCGTGAGGCGTATCGCGCGGGTCGCCTCGGTCATTTCGGCAACAGGGACGATCTCCAGCGTCGGCGGGGCGGGATGACGCGCCGGTCCGAGCTCAAACTGTTTCATAAGCGGCTTCCTTGAACGGGGTATCGCCAAGACGTGTCAGGGTGTCCAGAAAGGCCTCTCCTTTGACCCGCACACTCAGATAACGATCGACGATGCGGGCAATGGCATCGACCATGTCATCTTCCGGCAGGGCGGCCCCGAGGATATCGCCCGTGCGCGACAGATCATCATCGCGACCGCCAAGCGTGATCTGGAAGAATTCCTCGCCACGCTTGTCGACACCGAGCAGGCCGATATGACCGACATGATGATGGCCACAGGCGTTGATGCAGCCCGAGATATTGATTCGGAGCCTGCCGATTTCTTCCTGCAGAGCATTATCGGCAAAGCGCGCGCTCAACTTCTGTGCGATCGGAATGGAGCGCGCGTTGGCAAGAGCGCAGTAATCGAGCCCGGGGCAGGCGACGATATCGCCGATCAGTTCGTGATTGGCATCACCGAGACCGATGGCGACCAAGGCCTGCCAGAGCGCATGCAGACGATCCTGTGCCACATGGGCAAGTACAACATTCTGCAAATGGGTGATGCGCAGCTCCCCGAAGGAATACTGGTCCGCCAGATCGGCCAGTCGGTCCATCTGGTCCGAGGTGGCGTCGCCCGGAATGCCGCCAGCCGGCTTGATCGATACCGTCACGGCAATACGACCGGGGGCGAAATGCGGGTGAGTATTGCTGCGTACCCAGCGGTCAAAGTCAGGATCGGCGGCGCGATCGCGCCTGAGCACGGCTTCTGCCTGCGGTTCGGCGCTCAGGTCGGGCGCGGCGAAACGCGCGCGAATGGCGTCGACCGTTTCCGGCGCAAGTCGGTAATGGGCGGGGTCCATACGCGAGAGTTCGTGCTCTACCGCCTTGCGGTAACCGTCGATCCCGAGCGCCTGCACCAGAATCTTGATACGCGCCTTGTAGATGTTATCGCGTCGTCCATACGCGTTATAGACGCGCAGGATCGCCTCAAGGGTCATGAGCAGGTCCGGCTCGGCTACTGAATCGAAGAGTTCATGCCCGACCAGCGGCGTACGTCCCAGTCCACCGCCTACAAAGATGCGGAAGAGCGGTCCGTTCTCTCCGGGGCGGGCAAGAATGCCGATATCGTGGAAGCGCGCCGCGACGCGATCCTGCGGGCTGCCGGAGATGGCGATCTTGAATTTGCGCGGGAGGAACGTGAATTCGGGATGCAGGGTAGACCACTGACGCAGGATCTCGGCGTGGACACGGGGATCCATCAATTCGTCAGCCGCAGCCCCGGCAAACTGGTCACAGGTAACGTTACGAATGCAGTTACCGCTGGTCTGGATTGCATGCATATCCACGTCGGCCAGCTGTCTCAGGATCTCCGGTGTGTCTTCCAGACGGATCCAGTTGAACTGGATGTTCTGGCGCGTGGTGAAATGGCCGTAATCGCGGTCGTAACGACGCCCGATATGGGCAAGCTTGCGCATCTGACGCGAGTCCAGAACGCCATAGGGAATGGCCACGCGCAGCATATAGGCGTGAAGCTGCAAATAGAGGCCATTCATCAGGCGCAGGGGTTTGAACTCATCCTCGCTCAATTCACCGCTCAGGCGTCGCTGCACCTGACCTTCGAATTCCGAGATGCGTGAGGCGAGAAACTCACGGTCCGCCGTCTGATACTGGTAGTGACCGACAGGCGCGTTCATGCGTCCAACTCCGTAGCAAATTGCGGATGAACCGTAGGCCCGAACGCTCTGATCCGCTCCCTCACGCTCACCGGCTGGGCGACTGGCCCTGGTCGGACCACCACCTCATATACCCCGACCACACCATCATCCTGTGCCGATTTCGTGGCAGTTTCGAGTGTCGACTCGTAAAGCTCCGGCGGGAGGATTGCCGCATGCGTGATCGATCGCTGCCAGGCGCCATTGGCGTCGCGCCAGACGATAAGTCCGTCGAGCAATCTGTTGGCCGTCAGCACGAGTGCCTCGCCAGCGCCTATGCGTATCGCCCTTTTCATGGTCGCTCCCGCCCCGATTAAGCTTTTCACAGTGTGGAATATAATCTATCCACGATGATCGTGTGTTTATATCTCAGGAAACCGTGTCCTGGGCAAGGCGCTAAACTGCGCCCGCAATGAACAAGTTGCGTCCATCCTCTTGCAGCAATAGCCCATTGCCGCATACCGGATGTCCAATCGCCGCTGGCCAATCTGTCTGGAGCCTCTGCCATGCCTGACCGCCCCCCCTTGTCGAAGGAACTCTTTCGTGACGCGATGGCGCGCCTTGCCAGCGCCGTAACCATCATCACGACTGATGGTGAAGAGGGGCGCTGTGGCTTCACGGCTTCGGCGGTGTGCAGTGTTTCCGATGATCCTGCCACCTTGCTCGTCTGCGTGAATCGCGCAGCGACAACCCATGCTCATCTGGTGCGCAACAACCTGCTCGCCATCAATGTTCTTGCCCATGAGCAGGAGGCCCTCTCGGGGCTGTTCGGGTCGTCCCGCTCCTCCATGGAGCAACGCTTCGCCTCAGGCATCTGGCGAAAGGGCGAGATCGGGATGCCCGTTCTGCAGGGCGCGCTCGTAACGCTGGAGTGCCGTGTCAGCCTGACGCAGGAGATCGGTACCCATACTGTGTTCTTCGTCGAGCCGCTCTGCGCCGAATTCAATCGCGATGAGGCGAACGGTCTCGTCTGGTTCGATCGGGCCTATCGACGGGCCTGACCAGTTGGGGATGCGGCGCGGTGCCGCGCCGCATCAGGAACGTCAGATCATGCCCAGTAGGGCCTCAGGGCTGTCGATCTGAAAGGCTCGCTGAATAAGCGCACGCCCTGTGATCAGGGCACGGCGCCTTGCCTCGACTTCCTGCTCCCGGTCCTGACTTGCCTCGTAATCGGCAATCTGCGCGAAGCCGATGGTGCGGCGAACCAGTTCCAGACCGGCAAATCCCGCGCAATCATGCATGACCTGCTGGAAGAATCTCGTGCGCTCGGCGGACGAGACTGTTGGGCGCGACAGTGACCCCACATCGCCGCGCGCGCCGCTCTGTTCCCAACGTTCCAGATAGGCGTGGCGAAATCCGGACCAGAGCAGCGCAATCTCGTCACGCATCCACGCGTCGTGCTCGGGCTGTGCGTACGCATTCATGATCAGATTGGCCGTGAACATACCCAGATCGAAGCCGATTGGTCCGTAAAGGGCGAATTCCCCATCGATCACGCGCACATCATCGCCGCAGATCATGACAGAGCCCGTGTGCAGGTCGCCATGAAGCAGGGCCTGACCGCAGGAAAGAAAGCGCTCCTGCAGGCGTTCCACCGCAGCGTGAAGCGCGCTGTCTTCCTGAATCGCGGTCACGAGATCGTCGAGGGCCGGGCTGATCCAGTGGTTGCGCGCGCAGTCGCGACGATAGGGATCCGTCAGGACCAGATCCACGCTTATCCGGGTCAGGGCCAGATTGCGCGAGAAGATATCGCGCATGGCGTGTACATCCTCGAACGGCATGGCACGCCATGAAGTCGCAAAGCTCGCGTGACCGACAAATTCGCCGATGCGCGCCGCAAAGCCGGCCGGTGCCAATCCTGCGATCAGCGCTCCGCGCAAGACGTGATGCGTCGCGAGATTTTCCATCACGATCAGAAACAACCCCTCATCGAGATGATAGAGGGTCGGAATCTGATGCCCGACGGCCGGACTTACATGCTGCATCCAGCGTGCCTCGAACAGGGTCCGTTCCAGAGGCATGGCCCAGGAAGGATCAACCCGGACATAGGGCAGGGATTGCTTGCAGCACACGCTACCGAGCGGCCCCGAGACGATGAACACCGTATTGAGATTTCCGTCGCTGACTTCGCGCGCGCCCCAATCCGCCGTGTTGCCGCCCAGTATGGCCGACACCGAAGGGAGAGCCGCAAGCGTGTCGATCAGCCCGGAGGCCGTGAGGGGACGATAGGCACTCATCGGTCAAGACGCTCCAGCATGGCTCTCGTGGTCGGCAGGACATGGCCCGAAAGTGAGGCAACCAGATGCCTCTCGTGACAGGCAATCTGATCGTATTCGTCATTGGCGCGCGCCTGCCAAGCCGCTCTGATGGCGGCGAAAGACAGATCGGTGCGGATCATGAAGCCAAGATCGACGATATGCGTGTGATCATGCTCGCAGGCGAGCAGGGGGCCGCTCAGGGTAACCGCGCCTGACAGACCGACTTCCTCGTCGAGCTCGGCCAGAAGCTGGGCGCCGAGGTCCACGGTGTCGGCGTCCTTCCGCGCTTCGACACTGCCAGCGGGAACGCCCTGCCAATACCCGGGCAGATACAGGGAGTTCGGATTGCGTCGCCCCAGAACGACGCCGTCCGGGCAGAGAAGCAGTCCCGTAACGGCCAGGGAGCGCAGATTGAGACGTGCCGCGAGTTCGGGCGCCCGCATCTGGGCGAGAACCCAGCGATATTCGCACCAGAAACCGGAGAGAGCATCTGGGGAAAGAGAGGAGAGGCAGAAGACGCGGCCATTATAGAGCCCCGGATGCGCCTTGAGTGCGTCGTGCCATTGCGCTTCGATCGCGGCCTCGAGATCGGGATCATCCAGAACCGGGGCGGGATGGCAGGTGATGCTCAGGGCTGTTGCGAGGCTCGTGACTGGCCAGGGGGCGCTTATCGGGTTCATGCGGGCTTCCTTTCCGAGGCAAGCAGCGCATCCAGTTCAGCCTTCATCGCATCGTCCAGGGTCAGTGCGCAGGATCGCGCATTCTGCAGCAATTGCTCCTCGCTTGTGGCCCCGGCGATCACGCTTCCCACTACGTCATGGCGCAGCAGCCATTGGAAGGCGAGATCGGAGAGGCTGTGGTCGTGGCGGGTTGCGAGCGCCTGCGCACCCTCGATGAATGACCAGACAGCGTCCGACCGGTAGCGCTCCTGGAGATAAGTCCAGGCGGCCAGGCGTGATCCTTCCGGCGGGGCGGTGTCGCGTTGATACTTACCCGTCAACATACCGGAGGCGAGGGGGAAATAGGGCAGGAGTCCGAGCCCAAACTGCTTCAACGCCGGGATGAGAGCGGTCTCGGCGCCGCGCTCCAGCAGGGAGAACTCATCCTGGCAGGCGATGATTCCCGAGAGTCGTTCCCGTCGGGCAATATGGCAGGCATTGGCGATCTGCCAGGCGGGGAGATTGGACACGCCTGCATAGCGTATCTTGCCGCTGCGGATGAGGTCGTCGAGCGCACGCAGGGTTTCCTCCAGCGGGGTGCGCGGGTCAGGACAATGAAGCTGATAGAGGTCGATCCAGTCTGTTTTCAGTCGGCGCAGACTGGCTTCGACCGCCGTCACGATATAGCGGCGCGACGCCCCGGATGCGCGTCCCGCAGGATCGTCGCCCTCGCACATTTTCATCCCGAATTTGGTGGCTACCACCACCTCCGCGCGATGACCCTCGAGCGCCGCGCCGAGTGCCTCTTCCGACGCACCTGCATGCGCGTCGCGCCGTCCGTAGACATCAGCCACATCGAAGAGCGTGATCCCGAGATCCCGCGCGCATGAGACGAGACGGGCGGAGCGCGAAGCGTCCACACGCCCCCCCAGATTATTGCAGCCAAGCCCGAGTTCCGAGACAATCAGCCCCGACTGTCCCAGAGAACGATAGCGCATGACCAGATCCCCCCTCCCGATGATGACGCAGATCATAGGCCAGCGCCGCGCCGATGCACAATCGAGCCAGCGCCCCGGATCAGCGTGGCGAGAGACGCACCGATACCGGGCAATGATCGGATAAAACGAAGGCCGGCGTGGACTCTGGCGGGAGCATCACGCGCAGGCTGCCGGGAATGAGCCAGTTCCGGGCCTGCCCTCCGAGCAGAATGTGATCGATGAAATAGCTGCCCCCTTCGCAGGGGCTGGCCAGCCCGGAAGTGACCAGAAGAGGCTGCGCCGCATCGACCAGGGCGCGGTAATACGGATCCTGCAGGGTGAGTCGGCGGTTGAAATCACCGATAATCGCATAGGCCTCGCCCTCGTCTTCGCGCTCGGCGATCCAGTCCGACAGGATGGCGATCTGCTCGCGCAGCACAGGACAGGCATGATGGTTCTCGGTCCAGCTGCGCTCCCAGCAGCCGGATTTGAGATGGATCACCAGGAGGCGGAGCCGATAGCTCCCATCACTGAGGACGACATCAAGACCCGGTCTCAGGGCGTGACCTCCACGCAGGGGAGAGCGGTCAAGCGCGCGGAGTTCGTGCTGGTCCACCACGTGCCATGGCGCGCGGAGAGCGAGGCCGAGATTCTGCGCAATGGGCGCATGGCTCAGGACGAGATGATAGAGCAGGGGCGGGAAGAGTTGCGCGAGCGCAGCCTCATTGGCGACTTCCTGGACTGCGATGATATCCGCATCGAGACGCGCCGCCTCCGCGGTGAGGGCGGCCCAGTCCCTGCCTGAACGAGAGGGAATATTGGGAGGCAGGTCCGCTCGCGCTGAGGCAGGCAGGATCAGCCAGTCAAGATTCCATGTGGCAATCTTGAGGGGAGACGCTTCGGCTGACGGGGCCAAGACCCAGACAGCCAGAAGCAGCCCCAGAAGCCAATCAGGCCTGGACGCCAAGACCGCTCAGAACATCGCGCACCGTGCGCTCCTGACGGGTCTGCTCGTCGATCACGACGACCTGACCCGAGCCGATATCGTAGAACCAGCCCTGAAGGGCGATTTCGCCCGCGGCCAAGGCCCCGACCACGGCTGGATGGGTGCGCAGATGGGCGAGCTGAAGCAGTACGTTCTGCTGGGCCAGTTCCTTGACAGTTTCCGGCCCCGCGTCTTCGGCCTTCAGCGGGCCGAGAGCGGCGCGAGCTGCTTCGGCATTACGCAGCCAACGCGCTACTGTGGGCATCGCATCGAATTTCGGGTTGTTCAGATCGCACAAGGCGCCCATCGCGCCACAATTCGAGTGACCACAAACAACGATATGCTTAACCTTGAGCACGAGCACGGCGTATTCAATGGCGGAGGAAACCGCACCGAGCATTTCGCCATGCGGCGGGACGATATTGCCGACATTGCGCACAATGAACAGGTCACCCGGCGCAGTCTGGGTGATCATGCTCGGGTTGATACGGCTATCGGAGCAGGTGATGAACAGGGTGGAAGGCGACTGGCCATCGGCAAGACTTTCGAAAAGCTCGCGATGCTCTTCGTAGACTTCGTCGTCGAAATGCTGCACGCCCTTGAGCAGGGCAATCAGGCTGTTTTCGATTTCACTCTTCATCGAGACCTCATCTGAAGGATTGCTGTTGCACTGCTGTATTAGTGCAACAGCTTGAACTCAGATGCCTTCGATGCCGCGCTTTTGATTAGGTGTCCATGCCATAACGACATGGTTCACCCTTTGTCATGATCGCTCAGGCAGAGAGCGTTTTTCTGAGTGAATCGAACACGGCGTCGCTATTCGGCTGCGGCCCGCCGGCCTGGGCCATATCGGGGCGGCCACCACCGCCCTTGCCGCCCATTTCAGCCGAAGCAAGGCGCACCAGGTCAACGGCATTGAAGCGATCATTCAGGTCCTTTGTGACCGCCACGACCACGCTGCCCTTGCCCTCAGCCGTCGAGATCAGCGCCACGACGCCGCTTCCGATCTGCTTTGTAATGGCTTCAGCCATGTTCTTGAGTTCGCGCGGCGCCACATCGCCCAGATCACGCGGAACGAAGGTCACGCCATTGATGGTCTCGCTGGCGGAATCTGCCTGACCGGTGGCGAGGCGCTTTTGAAGTTCCGAAACCTGTCGCTCGAGCGCGCGACGCTCTTCCACGAGCGCGGCGAGGCGGTCAGGCGCTTCGGCCACGGTGGCCTTCAGCAGATCGGCTATGCGACGCAGGCGTTCATCGGCTTCGATCGCGAGGCGGTCGGCCGCAACGCCGCAAACGGCTTCAATACGACGCACACCGGCCGAGACGCCGCTTTCCGACACGATACGGAATGGCCCGATCTCGCCTGTGCGGCCCACATGCGTACCGCCGCAAAGTTCGATCGAGTAGGCGCCGCGCGTGTCATCGCCCAGCCCCATGGAGACCACACGGACCTCGTCGCCGTATTTCTCGCCGAACAACGCCATTGCGCCCTCGGCTACGGCGGTCTCGGGCGTCATGATGCGCGTTTCGACGGCGCTGTTCTCGCGAATGCGGGCATTCACCTCGCGCTCGACCAGAGCCAGTTCCTCGGCCGTAATGGGGCGCGGCTGCGACACGTCGAAGCGCAGGCGCTCCGGCGCGTTCAGACTGCCCTTCTGGGCGACATGATCACCCAGCTGGCGACGCAGGGCCTCATGAAGCAGGTGGGTTGCGGAGTGATGCCCGCGCACGGCCTGGCGCCTTGTATGGTCGATCTCGGCTGTGACCGAAGTGCCGGGGCATACGGTGCCTTCGAGTACGCGGCCATAATGCACCAGCAGATCGCCATTGCGCTTCTGGGTGTCAGTGATCTCGATCCGCAGATTCTCACCGACCAGCACGCCATGATCGCCCACCTGTCCACCGCTTTCGCCATAGAAGGGGGTCTGGTTCAGCAGGATGGCGATCTCGTCGCCCGCTGTGGCGCTCTCGCTCTCGACACCGGCCTTCGCAATCAGAACGATCTCGGCATCGGCCTTTTCCGAGTTATAGCCCAGGAACTCCGAGGCGCCGAAGCGCTCCCGCGCGTCGAACCAGATGGTCTCCGCCGCAGCATCGCCTGAACCGACCCATGCCGCGCGCGCACGGGCGCGCTGCTCGGCCATGGCGGCTTCGAACCCGGTCACGTCGACCGTGCGGCCCTGTTCGCGCAGCGCATCCTGGGTCAGGTCAAGCGGGAAGCCAAACGTATCATACAGCTTGAAGGCAACGTCGCCCGGCAGGGCACCGCCCTCAGCCACACGGGCGGTCTCGTCTTCGAGCAGCGACATGCCGCGCTCAAGCAGGGCGGTGAAGCGTTCTTCCTCACCCTTCATGGTTTCGGCGATGAGCGCCTGATGCTGGACCAGTTCGGGATAGGCCGAACCCATCTGGCGGATCAGTGCGGGGAGCAGGCGATAGAATACCGGCTCGGTCGCGCCCAGGCGCTGCAAATGGCGCATGGCACGGCGCATGATACGACGCAGCACATAGCCACGCCCATCCTTGGACGGCATGACGCCATCGGCAATCAGGAAGGCGGTCGAGCGCAGATGATCGGCCACAACGCGATGGCTCGCCCGCAGCGCGCCATCGGGGTCGGTGCTGAGTGCATTAGCGGTCGCTTCGACCAAGCTGCGCAGCACGTCGGTGTCATAGACATCGCGCTTGCCCTGCATGACGGCGGCAAAGCGTTCGAGCCCCATACCCGTATCGATCGAGGGGCGCGGCAGCGGCGCGCGCGTGCCCGGAGGCCCTTCAAGGTACTGCATGAAGACGAGATTCCAGATCTCGACGAAGCGATCCCCGTCTTCCTCGGGCGAGCCCGGCGGGCCACCCCAGACATCGGGTCCGTGATCAAAGAAGATTTCCGAGCAGGGGCCACAAGGGCCGGTATCGCCCATGCGCCAGAAATTGTCGGAAGTCGGGATTCGAATGATCTTCTCTTCGGGCAGGCCAGCGATCTTGCGCCACAGACCGGCTGCTTCCTCATCCTCGGCATAGACCGTGGCGAGGAGCTTCTCTTTCGGCAGGCCATAGCCCTTGGTCAGGAGATTCCAGGCAAACTCGATCGCATCGGCCTTGAAATAATCGCCGAAGGAGAAATTGCCGAGCATTTCGAAAAAGGTCAGATGGCGAGCCGTGTAGCCGACATTGTCCAGATCATTATGCTTGCCACCCGCGCGCACGACCTTCTGAGCCGTGGTCGCTCGGGTATAGGGGCGGGTTTCCTGCCCTGTGAACACGTTCTTGAACGGCACCATGCCAGCATTGGTGAAGAGCAGGGTCGGGTCGTTCTGAGGCACCAGCGGTGCTGAAGGAACGATCTTGTGGCCCTGGTCTCCGAAATACTTCAGAAACGCGCTGCGCAGCTCATTTGTGGTGGTGTTGTGGATCGGTGTGGTCATGGCGCGAGCAGAAAATCCCGATTGCGGCGTGAAGATGGCATCTCCACTAGAGCAAAGAGACCGCAAAGGAAATGTTTTGCGCGTGGGCTCTCAGGATTCCAGATCGCGATCGACCGGATCGACATTCAGATCCACGGCCATCTGGGCCAGTTCCATGGGCGTTTCAGGTACTTTGGCGCGGAAGACAAGCTTGCGTGACAGATTGAAATTGGCCATCAGCCCCATCAATGACCCGGCGGCCAGCGGCAAGGCCACATGGCGTGAGCAGAATGGAATGGTGAAGCATAGCGCATAGACCGTGCCGCGATTGAGCAGGAACCCGAAGCTGTTGGCCGCAAGGAAGCGCAGCCATTGCAGGATGGGATGATCGCGATGGGCGACACTGCGAAAGGTCCAGATCTGGTTGAGCAGCCAGTTGAGGCTGGCGACCAGGAAATAGGACAGCAATGTTGCAGCCGTCAGGCCGAGTTCGGGGCGCAGCAGCGTGACGATCAGGATGTCCCAGACCAGCCCCAAGGCCCCGATGATCCCGAAACGCAGGAACTGCGTGATGAGCTGTCTTGGCGCCCGGGGGTAGAAGAGGCGTTTCTTCAGCAAGGGGCAGGGCCTTTCGCAATCACCGGTAGATGGCGACAAGCTGGTAAGACGATCGCGTAACGGATGCAAGGCTCGGTAGAACGCGATCCCGGTCAGATCGTGCCAATGAGGGGAGCGCCTAGGTTCGATTGCCCGGGGGATATCCCGGGGTGGCGCCGCCAGCGGTATCCTGCACACTCAGCTCTCCCTCGGAAAAGGAGAGCCGATATGAATGCTGCATCTGCCCTGGTTACAGGGGGGGACCGCGGTATGGGCGCGGCCATCTGCAAGCGTCTGGCGCAGGATGGGTTCGATGTCGCTTTGACCCATGCGCATAATGAAGCCCGTGCCCTCATGACGAAGGCGGCCAACGAAGCACTGGGGCGACGTGCGCTTGTGATACGGACGGATCGACACTTTGGTGTGCAATGCAGGGGGCTATCCCTATGGTCTGATTGACAGCATGAGCGATGGTGAGGTCGAGTCCACGCTCTCTCAACCTGCGCGGGGCCATGATCGAGACAGCTGCCGCGCTGCCCCATATGCGCAAGGGGGGAGCCTTATTTATATGGGATGGCTTTCGGTGAGCGCATGCCGCTGCCAGGTGTGTCGGTCTACGCCGCGACCAAGGCGGCGCTGGTCGGGTTCTTGCGAGGCGTTGTGCGTGATGTCGGTCCGCGCGGCATTACGGCCAACGAACGCGGTCCAGCCCGGCCCGATCGATACCGAATGGAACCAGGCGGACGGGGCCCATGCTGAAACGCTTGCAAGCTTTGTCGCCAGTGGTGCCTTTGGCGAGACAGGGCATATCGCTGCGGCTGTGTCCTACCTTGCGGGCCCGGCAGCCAGCTATGTGAACGGAACGACGCTCACCGTCGGTGGCGGGTTATGCGCGTGACAGCCGGGCCCTGCGCCAGCTGAACCAGCCCCAGATTGCAAGCCCTGTGAGTCCTGCATAGAGCCCCGCACTGAGCCAGAGACTACGCTCGATGAACAGGGCCACATAGGCGCAGTCGACGGCGATCCAGAGGGGCCAGCAGGCAATGAAGCGGCGTGCTGTCCAGATCTGGCCAATCACACTGAACACGCTCAGCGCTGCATCGGTCATCGGAGCAGCGTCGCTCGTCCAATGCCGGAGCGCGACGCCCAGGACCGTGCTGGCCGCGACACCCAGAGCAAGATCTCGTGCCAGGATGGCGCGACCGATAGGCCTGACGGCAATGCCCGCCTCCCTGCGCGCCACGCGATACCAGTCGTACCAGCCTTTCAGGAGAAACAGGCAAAAGACGATCTGCAGCGCGGAATCCGCGTAGAGCCGGGCTCTTGCGAAGACGACCAGATAGAGAAGTGAGGCGAGCAGGGAGCAGGGCCAGCCGAGCACGCGTCGCTGCGCTGTAAGGGCAATGCCCATCATGGTCACGATAACGGCCAGAGCTTCGATCGGGGACATCACCGTGCGTTGCCCAGACTGTCCGGGGACGCGACGAGATCCAGCAATTTCTGCCCATTCTTTGTGCTGAACCAGCGCGCATGGGCCACGAGATAAGTGTCATGGGTGACGCGCGCGAGTGCAGGTTGCTCGACAAGACAGGTGTAATACCAGATCTCCGAACAAGCGAAGGAAACGTGGGCGAGGGGAAGAAATGCGGCGATGCCCGCCCTATCCTGCGCAGTGAGCGGCCATTCTTCATGATAGCCGCGCAGGAAAGCGCGCACTTGTTTCCAGCCGACCGAATAATCCGGCGCGGTGTCTGGTGTTGCGTGCGGCGTGAGCCATCCGATCATGCTGCGCTCCAGGGCAACGGCGAGGTCGAAACCCCGCGTCGTCAGATCGGCCATGCTGAAATCGAACGGTACGCCTGCGGAGTAAGACGCTTCATCGCTCTGCGCAGCGCTGCTTTGCGGCGCAGGGCGCTCATGCCAGATGAGGTTGGAGCCGTGCCAGTCGCCATGACCCCACCGTAGGACCGGCGCCACAAGAAGGGGGGCTGCACGTTCGAAATGGGGCGTCAACGCAGCAATCAAGGCGTGATCTCCCCCCAGATCCGTCAAAGCCTGTTCTAGGTCAGGCATCGATGCGATCCATGCCTGCAGCCCTGACGCCGGGCCTTGCGGGCCACAGAGCGGGGTGAGTGCAGAGACGAGGGAGCGCTGGGCACGAGACGGCGCGGAGTATCCCTCTGCTGCACGATGAAAACGCGCCAGTGCATTTCCGGCCTCGAATGCCTGATCAGCAGTGAGATATGACTCCCATGACATGCGATCGCGATAAAGATCCTGTCCGTCCAGCGCCGGGAAACACTCATAGCACCAGATCGCACCATCTCTGCCTTGCGATGAGTACGTGGTGTCGCCCGAGGACGTGGCACGAGGCAGGGCCACCGCCAGACCATGCCGGGCCAGATGGGCGATGAAGTCGTGTTCCTGACGCAAGGCGGCCGCATCACGCAGGGCGCGATGATGACGCTTGAGAAACCAGATGGCGCCAGACCCGTCCCGCAGGCGCGAAACGGCGGAAAACGGGCGCGCGCTGTGCCACTCAATGGCCTCTTCGCAGGTGAGGCCGAAGGCGCCCAGAGCCTCCTGTGCCTCGTTTTTCGTAATCAGGGGCCAGTCACGCTTGGCCTCCTTGCCCCAGAGGCCGAACTGACCGGGGGCCTCGGGCGTGCCGGTCATCAAAAGCCGGCTGTTGCTGTCGCGAGGGCAGAAAAGCCACCGCCGATATAGTAATCCGGTGCGCTTCCCGCGATGGTTGTTCCATAACGCCCGAGAGTATCCCGTGCGTTGAGCGTGGGGTCGGCAACGCCCGAAAGATAGTGCTCATTGGTGATGTTGATGAAGTTCAGACGGATCGACGGGGCCTTCAGGCGCTTTGCATCAGCAAAACGATAACCGAGCGTCAGATTACCTGTCGTATGATCGCTGATACGCTCGTCATTGGTGAAGGTGGCGTATTGCCTGCCGGTGTACTGAATGGCGGCAAACCCGAAAACATGTCCGTCATCATAGGTGAGACCCGCCGAGGCCTGTAGCCGGGGGCTGCGCACCGCGGTTTTGCCAGCAGTGGGCAACAGATCTCCGTTGCTCGCGATGTTGTTGTCGATCGTGGCGTGCAGATACTCGCCGGAAACATAGGGCGCCCAGTGATGCCAGGGCCGAAGACCAATCTCGACATCCAGACCACGGGAGGTCTGGCCCCCCGCATTCATGGTCGAGGATACCGGGGTGTTGTTGATCAAGACCTGCGTCTGGATCTGCCTATTGGTAAAGTTATAGTTGAAGAAGGTCAGGCTCCCTGTCACGAGCGGCCCGCTATATCGATATCCCAGCTCTTCGGAGATGGAATATTCGTTGCGCAGATCTCCCGAGCCAGTAGTGCCAGTCGCGCCACTCGTCGGATCGTAGTTATTGTAGAGCGCCGTGAAGGCGGGAGCTCTGAAATTGGTTGTCGTATTCACGAAGATCTGGTGGCGTGCGGTGATCTGGTAGCGCAGGCCAAACCGGGGGAGCGGTACGGCGCTATTGCTGCCCACGTGATATTGCGGGCCCGGTACAGCATTCGTTCCAACGCGGCTGACCATCACCTCCTTGAAACCGGCCTCGATCAGGAGCCGGTCTGAAAGCAGGTGCATCCGGTCGCCAATATACAGGGCATTGGTCATGCTGATCGTGTGATTATCGCCAGCAACATAGATGCCGCCATCCGACAGCCTGACGAAATTGCGGGTACCACTCCCCCAGATATTCGGAGACCCGCCATTTGCAGAGACGGGCGAGAAAGACTGGACTTCGTGATCGTCGCCGTAATCGAACCAGTATCCGAGCACGGTCTCGTTCCAGCCCTGCTTCCACGCGATTTCGGAAGTGAATCCTGAGCGGTAGCTGCGCTGGGTGTAATTGGCGCGTACGATTGCCTGATCGTCTTGGGCGCTCGGTAACGACAGGACATCGCCCAGGGCCTGTGTGCCCGTGTAGAGCCCACTCAGGGGAAGGGTGGAACCGCCAGGGACGTTTCCATAGGCGCCCTGGGCATAGGGCGTGGCATTGAAGGTCAGGTGATCCGTCAGTGCGAGCGAGACGGGAGCACCCATATACAGGGTCCGCTCCGGCGCGCGCCACAGGCGCTGATAATACTGGGCCTCCTCCGGGTTTGACGGATCATACTTGCCCGAAAGCGCATTGGCCGAAGACACGCCGTACAATTTGAAGGCGTCCTTCGAAACCTGCGGGTAGTAGCTCGTGATCGTGCTGTTGAAACTGCCGAGCAGAGATGCGTGGGAGCGTTCACCGATATCGCGTACCAGCTTGAAATCGATATGATGGCGCATGTCATGGCCCGGCCCACGCCAGTTTTCAGCGCTCGTGTGGGAGTAGGACACAAAGCCGCGCAGCCCGGTATGCCCGATCAATCCGGTATCGAGACGCAGGAATTCGCGGTTCGTATTGTATGAGCCATAGGAAACCGAGGCTGTGCCTCCCGCCTTGCGAGCCGGATCACGGAAACTCAGGCTCATGAGGCCGCCAGCCGCATTGAGCACCGGGCTATCAAGATCGGCGGCACCCTGGCTGAGGGCGACCTGCCGATAATTCTCGCCGTCTGCAAACTGACTGGGATAGCCCGAGTAAAAGGCCAGATCGTTCAGCGGCATGCCCTCCAGCACGTAACCGATCGAATCCGTATTGAGCCCACGCACGGAAATTGTGGTCTGGGGGGAGAGCCCCATGGCATCGGACGCAGCGACATTGGCACCGGGCAACATCGAGACCAGTTGGTAGGCGGTCGAGATGGGGGCCTGCTTGGCGATGAACGCGCTATCCACTGCGCTGATCGAACGCACCGCGTGCTGGGCTTCGATCAGCCCACCACCGCGCTCGGCCTCGCGTTTTTCCGGCTCCGTCGCCTTGACCGTAATCTGTTCGGTTTTCGCTTTTTTTACCGGAATACTGGCCCCGCGTGCATTCTGGGCGGCGATGACAATGCTCGCGCCACATCCGGCAACGCCGCAAAGAAGCCAGAACCTGCGTGCGGATCGGCGCGAGGGGGCCAGGTGAAATGCCACTATCATAATCCAGCTGTCAGGGCGCGTCGGCTTTGCGGGGGCGGGGCTGCCGGGCAGGCCAGGCTACAGGGAAGGGTCGATATGAGAGCAATTCTCATAGAAGACCCATCGCGGCAAGACCAATCGCCCTTCTGGCTCAAAGCCTCGCCTCATGGGCGTCGGCCTATCCCGGCTCGCTGGACATACCGCGCTTCATGCCGAGCTAACGCGTCGCCAGGGTTCTGCCGCCATTGATCGCAATCACGGCGCCACTACTTCATCAGTGGGCTTTCGGCGCCGTGGTCTCCGCCCCATACATGTTTCGGCACAGGGCGAGAGCGGTCGTCATCTGGGCGCGCACCCTGATTTCTGCTATTCGGCCATGCAGCAAGGGGAGGAAGCGTGCGTGGCAGACCGGATCGTGGAACCGCAGATCATCGAGCAGCATGTTGGTGGCTGGGTCATCAAACGCGATACGGATCATGCGCCTCATCGCGCCGGTCCTGAGGATATCACGTTTCTGATCCGGTTGCTGTCCGAACAGGGTGCGCGTTCGGAAGCCGAAGCGCTCGAGGCGGTGGCCTCTGCCCTTGCCGGTTGGCTCGTGCAGAAAGCGCGCGGGGAGCGCCCATCATCGCTCGCAGAGGACGATCACCTTGCGTTGATCAGACTTCTCCCGCCGGTAGGGATGGTAGAGGACGGGACGGCGGATGCGGATCTCGAAACGGCAGCTTTGCACCCGGAGGCAGATATCGGCAGCGGTGCTGCTGTGGAGATACCGGACGAACCGGAAATCCAGAGCGCTGCCGTGCACACGGCGCCTGACGCGTCCGCTTCACGCCCGAGTTTGACGCCCGTTCCTCTGCCTCGATACGACCTGCTGGAAGGTCACGACATGGTGCGCTTTCATCTCGACTACGGGATCTGAGCGTTCCTGTCTGATGCCGGGACGGCGTCGTCTTTCGGCTCAACTCGCGCGCTGGGGGCGTCTGAGGCGGAGCACCAGCACGAGCCCGATCAGCGCACAGACCATGCCCATGATGAAAATCGCCCGATAGCCGAGATGGTCCGAAACCAGACCGGCGACAGGCCCGCTGACCGCATAAGACAGGTCCTGAAACGCGGCGAAGCCCCCTAGTGCCGTTGCGCGCATGGGGCCACTGACCCGGCGGACCACCTCGACGCCCATTGATGGATAGATCAGCGAGCACCCGGCTCCGGTTGCGACCGCGCCGATCAGCGCCAGAGCCGGTGAGGGCGCCAAGGCAATACAGGCCTGACCGATGGCCTCGATCGACAGAGAGGCCAGAGCGACGCGAATGCCGCCGAAACGGTCTGGCATATGGCCGCAGAATATTCGTCCCGCGACGAATGCGCCGCCAAAGCATGTCAGCCCCAGTGCGCCGTAGGACCAGTGGCGATTGATGAAATAGACCGAGAGGAAAGCCCCGAGCACGGCAAACCCGACACCCTGGAGTGCCACGACCGTTCCGAAAGGACGTATCGTGCCCAGAACGGGCCAGAAGGAGCCGCGCTCGCCGGTCAGGACGGGTGCCGCCGAAACAGGCTGGATGATGACCAGACCGATGCAGGGCAGGAGCGTGCACAGGATCATCAGCGTTGAAAATCCGGCATGATGGAAAAGCGATAACCCGACAGGGCCACCAAAAGCGAAAGCGCCGTACATGGCGGCCCCGGTCCAGGTCAGCACCTTTCCCGCTCCTTTTGCCCCCATCAATCCGATGCCCCAGCCATGCATGCCGACAAGCGTGTAGCTCTCTCCAACGCCCAGAAGCAGGCGCCCCAGAATCAGCAGACAAAACGAGGGCAGTCGCGGCAGAATCCCGAGGCCAGGAACGAGGCATATCAGACTTGCCAGCGCGTAGAGCATCAGGCCGAAACGCATTGCCGAACGGCCGCCGCGTGAATCGGTAAAGCCGCCTGCGAGGGTGCGGGTCAGAATTGTCGACACGAACGCGATGCCCACAGCGACACCGGCCAGAGCGTTGCCATAGCCGGGCCATGAGGTGACGAAGGGGGGGATGACTGCCAGCGGCATTGCTACGGCGAGGTAAGAAAGGAAGAGGGCGGTAGTCAGGAAGACGAGTTGACCCGGAGCGGGGGCGCTTTCTGCCATGGCTGGTGACTCGTTCTGGGCTGGAGCGGATTGCGAAATGGACGGGGAACGCTAGACTTCCTGACCGAACGGTTCAAATAACGCTGTAGTGACGTGATCCCATCCCATGAACCTTCGCCGATTCTCCGAGGCTGCTTCACGCCTCGCGATGGTCAGGAAGATTTCAGGCGGTTTTCGCAACGCTGCGCGATGCGCGCGAGGGATGCATCCTGACCGTGACAAGCGGTCAGCATCATTCCCGCAGGCAGGCCCTTCCAGTGCAGGGGCAGGCTGTAGGAGCAGCCATCCAGCAGGTTGGCAAGGGAAGGGTTGCGCAGCATCAACCGATTGTACCGCGCATAGGCCTGAGGGTCGTCGCATGCCGAGATCATTGGAGGCAGGACCGGCACGGTCGGGCTGATGAGCGCATCGAAACCCAGCATATCCTGATTGAAGCGCGCACAAAGCTTCTGCCGTTCGATGTAGAGTTGGCGCAACGCGGCGACGCTTGTGTTGGCGCCCAGGATCATGCGTTCCCGAACCCGAGGGTCGAATTCCTCAGGGTGGTGCAACAGATCATCATGGAAGTAATGATAGGATTCTGCTGCGACAATCTGCGCCTGCAGGTTCAGATCGGCGATGTCCTGCAGAAGTGGCATGGGCTGGCGGATGATCTCTATCCCGGCATTTTCGAGATGCCTCATGACGGCTTCGAAAACCGAGAGCACCTGGCCATCTGCCTCATCACGGACGAATGAGGTGGGCAGGAGCAGGCGTATCGGGGCGCTCTGGGGCTCGGGCGCGACCCAGTCCGTGGTTTGGCCGGTCATCAGATGATCGAGGAGATGACAATCCGAAACGGTCAGCGCTACACTGCCCACGCTGTCGAATGTCGGCGATAAAGGGATCATGCCCTTGCGGCTGATCTTGCCGGCTGTCGGCTTGAAGCCGGTAAGGGCATTCAGCGCGGCAGGAATGCGACAGGACCCCCCGGTGTCGGATCCGATACTCGCCAGAGCGGCCCCCGTCGCGACTGATACCGCGCCGCCCGATGTGGAGCCTCCCGGAATGGCGCGTCCGTCGTCCACCAGCGTGTTCCAGGGCTGCGCCCCATGCGGATTAAGGCCGAGACCCGAATAGGCGAATTCGGTCATCTGTGTTCGGCCGATCAGAATGAAGCCTGCCGCCCGGAGGGGGGCAATCGCTTCGGCGTCGCCCGGAGCCACCGGACGGTCTGCCAGAAGAGTCGAGCCTGCACGCGTGATCTGGCCTTTCAGATCGAACAGATCCTTGACAGAGATCGGCAGCCCAGCCCAGGGCGAGGCCTGGTAGCCCTTGGCGCGTATCCGGTCAGCAGCATCGGCATATTGCCGCGCGCGATCGGCGGAGAAGTCCGACGTATAGGCCGCGCGTGCATTTTCGCAGCTTTCGATCTTTTCCAAGCATTGCTCGACCAGGGCCCTGCTGCTTGTCTCGCCCTTTGCCAGGCGTTGCGCTGTCATCACCAGCCCCTCGGGAATGGGGGAGAAGCTTGAACCTCTTGCTGAACCGCTCATTGGCTGGGCTTTCTTGTTATTATGCCGGTTGAAGATGGCTGATCTGGATGTCTACTCGGCGAATTGCTCCGCGATGATGCGCTCAGACAGCCCGTGATCAGGGTCGAACAAAATTGTCGCCGTGATCGAGCGATCCTCGCGCACGGTGGCCTCGACGACATCGCGGACCTCAAGGAAATCCGCGACCGCCGCGCAGGGCCTCTTATCCTGTTCTAGCAATGTGAAGCGCACGACCGCGCTCGACGGCAACAGCGCGCCACGCCACCGACGCGGACGGAAGGCTGAGATGGGCGTCAGGGGCAGCAGATTGGCCGTCAAAGGGACAATTGGGCCGTGAGCCGAAAGGTTATAGGCGGTCGAGCCTGCAGGGGTTGCAACGATCACTCCGTCACAGACCAGTTCTGGCAGGCGGACGCGCTGGTCGACCTCGATACGGATCTTGACGGCCTGTCGCGTCTGGCGAAACAGGAACACGTCATTGAAGGCGATCCCTTCATGGAGTGTGCCGTCACGCCCTGTGGCTTTCATGCGCAAGGGATGAAGTTCCGAGGCCTGGGCGCGGGTGAGCCTCGCGATCAGATCTTCATCTGAAACCGTATTGAGGAGAAAGCCGACCGAGCCGCAATTGAGCCCATAAGCCGGTATGCCGTGTTCGGTCACCTTATGGAGCACTTCCAGCAGGAAGCCATCTCCCCCAAGGCAAACAACGACCTCTGCATCGCATAGCGGCGTATCGCCATAGGTGGCGACAAATTTGGCCCGGGTTTTCTGGGCGATTTCGGTTGGTGAAGCCAGAAAGGCGATCCGCTCCGGCGGGGCGTCGAAACGGGCTTTTGGCGCGGGAGGAAGGCTCATTACCGTTCGGGGCTTTCAGTGGAAGACGCCCGGTCGTGTAAAGGGGAGAACGCCAGCAAGATCACCTGTCCAAACACCTGGGAGCTACTAGGGAGACGTACCCTAACCACGCCAGACAATCCTCGCAACACTCCATCGTCACTGGAGCGTGATCGCTACGATCATGGCTGCGCATTGCGCCGTGTCTTCCCGTCCCGAGGAAATCGCGTGATACTCTCGTGCCAAATGCAGCATGAAAGGGACGGGTCGGTGACAGAGAAGGACGAGGGAGGTTTCAGGCCCTGCGCGATAGCCATTCTGACAATCTCCGATACCCGAACACCGGAGACTGATCGTTCCGGGCAGATCCTCGCTGATCGCGTCATCCAGGCGGGTCACATGCTGACGGCGCGCGATCTTGTGCCTGACATACTGGGCGAGATCGTCGAGCGATTGAGGCTGTGGATTGCCCGAGAGGATATCGAGGTGATCATCACGACAGGTGGGACGGGGATCACGGCCCCGATGTGACGCCCGAAGCCTTTCAGAGGGTGATCGACAAGGAGATACCCGGCTTTGGAGAATTGTTTCGGATGCTCTCCTACGCCAAGATTGGCACGGCCACCATCCAGTCCCGCGCCCTGGCCGGAATTGCATCGCGCACTCTCCTCTTTGCGCTTCCCGGCTCGACCGGGGCGGTTGCGGATGGATGGGACGACATCCTGATTCATCAGCTCGATAATCGGCACCGCCCCTGCAATTTCGTTGATCTCCTCCCGCGGCTCTAAAGCTACGCGACGGCTTGGGCCCTCTCACTGAGCGAGGCGCGCACGCGGGGGGGCTTCGAGGCCGAATTGCCTGCGTAATCCGTCTCTATAAAGCTTTTGGGCCTGCATGAGATCCTCGGCCCGTCCAAAGCGGGTGGCGATCTCATCGTGTAGACGCTCTATCTCAGCCAGATGAGCGCTCTCGTCGAGAGCTCCTGTCACCGAACGCTGATGGCGCCGATGGATGTTGAGGGGGCGGGCAAGATACGCGATTTGCGCGCCAGGCTGCATCAATATCTCCAGATAGACGCGCCAGTCACCGGCCAGCCGATAGGTGCCAAGTTCTGCCATGCAGGCGGATAGGGCTGCGTTGAATGCTTCGCGTCTGAACAAAACGGCGCTCACATTCAGGATCAGATTGGCGTGGCCCAGAAAATTCCTGACGAAATCCTGCCCTGGCATCACCATGTCGCGCCCAAGTTGGGCCCCGACATGACTCCTGTAGTAATCCTGGTAATCGGGGCCGAGGCTTATTCCCTCACCATCGATCGGGCGACTGTCGCAGAAGGCCATGACCGCCCCTTTCACTTGCCCGGCGAGACTCCCAAGCGAGGAAAGAAATTCAGGCTCACTCAGATCATCTGCTTCCGCAATCCAGATCCAGTTTCCCTGTGCGATTTCAGCGGCGCGTTGCCATTGTGCGAAAACCGAACCGCTTTGACGGGTCTGACGAATGATCCTCACGCCACGAGCGAAGGCCTCGGCCGTCTGCTCGGCCAGATCGGCCGACCCGTCCTGCGAGCAGTCATCCAGCACGATAATCTCGAGAACCGGACAGTCCTGTGCAAAGATGGTTGCAAGACGTGCCACAAGATAGCGTGCGTAGTTGTAGGAAAGCACAACGACTGAAATCCAGGGTAAATCGGGCATCGCTCGCCCGAGCACCTTCGCCGCATAGGCATCGAAGGAAAATCGCGCGCGCAGAGCGGTCCCGAGCGTGGAACGCTGCCCCCTCGCGGTAGGTGGAAGCCGGGCGCCCTTGAGAATGAGTGACCCAAGCGCCGGAAGATCGCCCGGCTGGAGGATCGCATGGCGCGTGTCTCCCTCGCTTGCCAAGGTTTCGAGGAGATCGGGGATCATGCCGCAGCGCGCGAAGGCCGCGCAGGGCAAGCCGCTGGCGAGTGCCTCGAGCGCGGCAGATGGATATGGGTCCTCGCGTGACGTCAGAACGAACTGATCCGCTGCGGAGAGGAACGGACTGACATTGTCGACCCGTCCCGGCAGATGGAAATTGCCGCTGTCGAGAGCCGGTTTCAAATCTGATTCCAGCGCAGTCTCGATGGCAGGAGAAAGGGCGCCCACCCAGAGAAAATGGATAGGGCGGACAGTTTCCTGCCCATTGATCGGGGCGGTGAAACTCGGGCTGCGGAGCATGCTCCATAATTGCAGGAAGAGGTCGAACCCCTTGCGCGTATCGCCGTAGCCCACGCCGATCACCACATGGGCGAGGGCAGGGATGCCGTAAGCCTGACGTACGCGCAGTCTGTCCTCGGGGGTGAAAGTCACCGGGTTGTACAAGCCTTGGGGCAGGATGTGCGCATTCGGGCAGATACGGGTCAGCATGGCGCCGGGAACGATCAGCCCAAATGCGCGCTTCATGGCCTCGGCCAGCGGGCGTTCGAGGTCGTGGTGGCGGATCATCCCGGGAAGTTCGTGGATCAGTAGGGTGAAGGGGATGCCGGCTTCAACCAGATCAGGCGTCAGAACGGTGGTGACAGCGCTGTTCATGAGGGCTGCACCGAAGCCCTCGATGCGCAGGGAGGCCAGTCGCTCACGGCATGCTGGCTCGCCGGGCCGAAGAATTTCCACGGTTGCGACCTGCCGGTACTGGGGAAGCATTTCGCCCCCGCCCAGAAGCAGAAACGCGATGTCGAGCCCGTGATTTCTTTGCAACGCCTTGCCGAGCGAGAGCAAAAGCATCTGGGCGCCAGCCGGGAAAGCATCATGGCCGATCAGCAACAGACGTGTCTTGCCCAATCCGCCGCGCAAGCGTGTGACAGCGCGTGCCGTTGCATTGAGGTAGGCGGCGCCATAATGCACGTCGGGTTCGAGATAGGCGCCCTCTGCCCATTCATTCCAGGCGTTGATACAGACCAGCGTTTCTCCGAAGACCGGATTATCTCGCGCCTTCTCGATCGTCTCACTCAGCCACCGCTCGTAAAGGGCAGGGGTCGAACCATGCAGGACCAGTCCCGCCCCCTGTCTTCGGGCGTCATTGTCCCATGAGGGGCTGACCGTGCGTATGAGTGGAAAAGCGGGGGCGGGGTCGGCCAGCGCCTTGTCGACCAATTCGGCATAATCATAGACCCGGGCCGTCATGTCCTGATCGAGAATGTCGAGGCGGTCTTCGATGGGGGTGCAGGTGCAGGTCAGCTTGTGTGGCGGGAACTCGATCGCCGCATCCATGCCGAAATGGCGCGGATCATGGTCGTCGAATGCCTGGGCCATGACGAAGACCGGCATGATCCCCTCTTGCTCCCTAAACAGCGCGCGCCATCTGCGCAGGCGCTGTTGCGCTTTGGGAATGGCACCCGGACGGTAGATCATGAGTACAGGGCGTTCACCAAAACGAATATATCGGGGGTCACGCATGTGTCGTGCGAAATCCGCGATCAGGGCTTCGTCATCTTCGCAACGGTAGTCCTGCGAGATCAGGATGTCCTGATCTCCGCCATCCCAGCGACGGCTCCAGTTTTCATTGGCCCACATGAGGCAGAACGGAAGCGAGATTTCGGGCGAGCGAAGCAGGATCTCCATGGGCTGTTCGAGCAGTCGTGTGCCGTTGAACCAGTAATGATAGAAGATAAAGCCTTCGACCCCGCTCTCATGCGCCATTTTCGCCTGACGGCGCAGTGTCTCGGCACTGTCGAGCCGGTAATGGCCCAGATCTCGCGGGGTTCTTGGCTGATAGTGATCGGCAAAGCGGGGAACACCGCGGCTCAGATTTGTCCATTCCGTGAAGCCCTTGCCCCACCAGCGGTCATTGGCCTCGACGGGATGAAATTGCGGCAGGTAATAAGCGAGCACGCGTGCCCGACGCAGTGAGGCATCAGGCAGCGGTTGATGCTCTTCGAACTCCGCAGCAGGCTGGGTGCGTCGGCGGATTTCGCGGGCAATGGTCGTCTCGTGGGCGGGAAGGGCTGGAAAGATGCCCGGCTCATGGCGATGGTCGAGCCAGTGCAGGAACGCATTGACTTCGGGTTGGTGACGCAGATAGCGCTGCCGGTAGAAAGCCGGATCGAACCCCGCGAAAGGGCGTCGCGCCTCACGGAACCCTTGCACCATATAGTGCTCGACGGGGTCCATGCCCGAGGCGGCCACATCCGGATTATTCTGAAGATAAAATACAGGGTCGAATTCCGGCATGGGATGGATGTCAGGGAGACGCCTGTTGGCGAGGTAATGCGCCAGGGCATTCATGTTGACCGGCACCTGATTGGCCTGACGATACCAGATCGGATCGAACCAGGGGACCGGGCGGCGTCCCTCGTACTCGCCTCGGGTGAGGTAATGATGCAGGGGGTCCTCTGTCACATCCCGGTAGCGGGCGAGATACCAGCCAGGGTCGAAAAACGGGTTGGGTTTGCGTCCTTCGCGCCAGCCTGTGCTGTGATAATGCGCGAGTGCGCCACTCCCCAGATCCTGGAGATCCGGATTGCGTGACAGGTAGAACGCCGTGTCGAACAGGCCTGAATGCCCGATGCAGCGTAGAACTGTGGGCATGATCGGTCTCCCTTCGTCGATTCGTTAAAAAAACATTAATCGCCTCAAGTCGCGCTGCCTAACATTCATTTGAGCGAAGATGCAATTATTCTGCAATGCGCTGTTTAGACGGGAGAAATGCTGACCTCAGGGTCAGCTCGGAACCGTGTCCCCTGGATTGTGTGAGGGAATTGCGGGAACGCTCGAGCAATGGCATATCTCTCCCCCCAAAACCGCTGGCTTATTATTCTGCCATGGCATTCTGGTCGCGTTGCTGCGGTTGGCGTGACCGGATGGTACGGGCGGTTTGGTCGTCATGTTCAGCCTGCGGCGAGACGCGCGCAGCATTTCCTTGGGAGCACACGGCCTGTGTCGCGAGATCATTGTGCATGACGGGGCGGCCCTTGGGGCCAGCATGTCGGACGGTTCGGACGTGCAGCCGGGGGGGCAGCGAATGCGCGCGCCCGAAGCGCGTGTCATGACGCACGCCGGATCTCCCACAGCGTTTGCGGTGAGGCTTGACGGGGGGCTGACGCTCGAATGCGGGGCGCATATCGCCCCACTCGACGTGGCCTATTGCGCCTATGGCACGCTCTCGCCGCGTAAGGATAATGTCATCCTAGTCTGTCATGCCCTGACAGGTGACCAGTATGTCGCTGAAACCCATCCGGTCACGGGCAAACCCGGCTGGTGGGGCCGGGCCGTCGGGCCAGGCTGCGCTATTGATACCGACCGTTTTTACGTGATCTGTGTCAATGTTCTGGGCGGATGTATGGGGTCCTCGGGACCGAAAACGCTGAGGGAGACCGGCGAGCCCTGGGGCACGGATTTTCCACCGATCACCATACGGGACATGGTGTTCGCGCAGGCCAGGCTGCTGGACCATCTCGGTATCAAGCGCCTGTTCGCCGCCATAGGCGGCTCGATGGGCGGTATGCAGGTGTTGCAATGGGTCGCGAGCTTCCCCGAACGCGTGGGGGCTGCCATGCCTATCGCTACCGCACCGTTCCATTCCGCGCAGAATATCGCGTTCAACGAAGTCAGCCGTCAGGCGATCTGTGGTGATCCCGACTGGCATGGTGGGCGCTACTGGGCGATGGACACCATACCTGCCAAGGGGCTGGCTGTGGCGCGCATGATGGCGCACATCACCTATCTTTCCGAGGAAGCGCTCACCCAGAAATTCGGCAGGCGTACCCGGCGCGATGCCGTACCCTCCCATGAGGCGGTGGCCTCGGGGAACTCGCTCTTCGGCGAGATTTTCGAGGTGGAGAGTTACCTGCGCCATCAGGGTTCAAGCTTCGTGCGCCGGTTCGATGCAAACTCCTATCTTACCATCACGCGCGCGCTCGATTACTTCGATCTGAGCGCCGATTACGATGGCGATCTCTCGGCGCCTTTCCGCCATTGTGAGACGCGGTTCTGCATCATTTCCTTCACCTCTGACTGGCTTTTCCCCACGTCGCAGTCCCGTCTTCTGGCGCGGGCCCTCAACCGGGCTGGTGTGAACGTCTCGTTTGTCGAGATCGAGAGTGATCGTGGGCACGATGCCTTCCTGCTTGAGGAGCCCGATCTGGACCGGACGATGCGTGGCTTCATCAATGGTGCTGCCGAACAGGCCGGGCTGAGCCAGCGCTCTGCGCCGGATAAGGACGTGCCTGTCGAAAGCGGAACCGTTGTAACGGAAGGGGCTTCGCATGCGTCTTGATCAGCAACTCATCGCTGAGATGATCGCTCCGGGGACACGGGTGCTCGATGTAGGCAGCGGCGACGGCGCGCTGATCGATCACCTCTTCAAAACGCGACAATGCGATGCGCGCGGGATCGAGATCGACATGCGGGAGGTTACACGTTCCGTCGCTCATGGCCTGCCGGTCATGCATGGCGATGCGGATCAGGACCTGGTGCATTATTCAGACGATGCCTTCGATTACGTGGTGCTGCAGCGCACCTTGCAGGCTGTAGAGAAGCCCCGCGAGGTGCTGCGCCAGATGCTGCGCATCGGGCGTCACGCAATCGTATCCTTTCCGAATTTCGGTCATTGGCGTTTGCGGCTTCAGATCCTGCTGAGCGGGCGTATGCCGATGAACAAGGTGTGGCACACGCCATGGTATGAGACGCCCAATATCCATCCATGCACCATTCAGGACTTTCTCGAGCTCTGCGAGTCAGAGGGCTATGTGATCGATCGCTGGCTCGCCATCGACGAGGCGGGAGAGCGAGCCCCCTGGCGACGATCGATCAGGCTGGCCAATCTTTTCGGCGAGCAGGCACTCTTCCTGCTGAGGCGTCGCTGACGCGAGACTGCGCCCCCTCCTGAGGATAACGTTTCGACTTTGATCGAAATAAGGCTTTACAGCGTGGTGAACCCCGTGTTTGCATCCGGCGTTCCGGTACAACACCCACGCCCCCAGGACCCTGCGGGGCAGGAAAGCGGAGTTCTCATGACTGATATCCTGA
Source organism: Asaia sp. W19 (assembly GCF_003994335.1). Lineage (GTDB taxonomy): Bacteria > Pseudomonadota > Alphaproteobacteria > Acetobacterales > Acetobacteraceae > Asaia. The sequence goes on along the minus strand of NZ_PNQZ01000043.1, from coordinate 42,652 downwards.
CCGCCATTGCCGAGCGTCGCGCGACCAAGCGCTTCGATCCTTCCGTCACCATTCCCGAGCACGAGTTGCGTGATATCCTGGATGCCGGACGACACGCACCGACGGCGTTCAATATCCAGCATACGCGCTTCGTCGTCGTGACCGATCCGACACTGCGGCAGAAGATCCGCGCCGTCTCCTGGAATCAGCCACAGGTGGAAGAGGCGAGCGCGCTGATCGTGCTCTGCGCTGACTTCAAGGCCTGGGAAAAGAACCCCGCGCGTTACTGGGCGGCTGCGCCTGAAAAAATGCAGACCACCTATGAAGGCATGATCCATCAGTTCTATAGCGGTAACGAGCAGATGCAGCGTGATGAAGGCATCCGCTCCGCCGGGATGGCGGCCTATGCGCTGATGCTTGCAGCTGCTGCTCACGGCTATCAGTCCTGCCCGATGGACGGGTTCGATTTCAAGGCTGTGGGCGAGCTGATCAATCTCCCGTCTGACCATGAAGTCGTCATGTTCGTCGCGATCGGCAAGAAATCCGGCGAATACCCTCCCCATGGCGGTCATCTCCCGCTTGAGGAGACGATCATCGAAAACCGTTTTGCCTGATGGGGACTGATTGCCCACGGCAACGCTGCGCTGCTGTTTTATAAGCGTAATCGCTTGCGTCCGGGGAGGGCTCTGCCTATATGGGGTCCTCCCCGGTCCAGATTTGGCACAGCAGGTCCCGGCGTCAGGTGTCTGACGCAGTCGCGTGACCCGCTTCGCCAGTCCCGGATCTCCCTTTTACCCTTGTGACGTCCGGGCCAAGAGGCGTCATCCTGCGAGCCAGCATCAGTGAATGCGGCTCGTCGCCAGAGGAGGCGCTTCCTTCATGACCAGTTTTGCCGATCTTCAGCTTGCCACGCCAATCCAGCGCGCCCTTGCTGAGGAAGGGTACACCACACCGACCCCGATCCAGGCCGGCGCCATCCCGTATCTTCTGGAAGGGCGCGATCTGCTCGGTCTTGCCCAGACGGGAACCGGCAAGACCGCGGCGTTTGCCCTGCCTGCCCTGCATCGTCTGCTGACCCATCCGCGCCCGCTGACACCCAAGAGCGCGCGCGTGCTCGTTCTGGCGCCGACCCGCGAGCTGGCTGCCCAGATCGATGACAGTTTCAAGGCCTATGCCCGTCACATGAAGCTTCGCCACGCCGTGATCTTCGGCGGCGTGGGGCAGGGGCGTCAGGTCGAGGCGATGCGCCGCGGCGTGGACGTGTTGACTGCGGCGCCGGGACGTCTGCTCGATCTCATCGGTCAGGGCCATATCGATCTCCACGATCTTGAGGTGCTGGTGCTCGATGAGGCAGATCGCATGCTGGATATGGGTTTCGTGCGCGATATCCGGCGCATTGTGGCTCTGCTGCCGAAGAACCGTCAGACCGTGCTCTTTTCGGCCACCATGCCCAAGGCGATCGAGGAGCTGGCGCATTCGCTGCTCCATGATCCTGCCAAGGTCGAGGTAACGCCGCCTTCTTCGACGGTCGACCGCATCCGTCAAGGTGTGATGTTCGTGAAGTCGGAAGACAAGCGCGCGGCGACGCTTCTGCTGGTAAAAAATCCCAAGGTCCAACGCGCCGTTGTCTTTACGCTTATGAAGCATGAAGCCAACAAGGTGGCCGATTTCCTCAATGCCGAGGGCATCCGCTCTGAAGCCATTCACGGCAACAAGTCCCAGGGGGCGCGCGAGCGTGCCATGGCCGGGTTCCGGGACGGATCGGTCAAGGTACTGGTCGCGACCGATATCGCTGCACGCGGGATCGATGTGGATGATGTGAGCCACGTCTTCAATTATGACTTGCCGAACATCGCCGAAAGCTATGTCCACCGTATCGGTCGTACCGCACGTGCCGGCCGGGATGGGTGGGCCGTATCACTCTGTGACGCCGAACAGCGCGCCTGGCTCAAGGATATCGAAAAGCTGATCGGCAAGGCCATTCCGGTCGTAACCGATCATCCTTTCCATTCCGAAGACGCCCAGAACTCGACCATGCGCCCGCCTGTCCTGGGCGGCGGTGGACGTGGCCGCAACCAGCCGCGTGGTGGCGGACAGCGCTCGGGCGGTGGTCGCCCCGGCGCCGCGCCGCGCAACGGCGAGGGCAAGCGTCCTGAAGGGCGTCCTGCAGGTAACCGGCCCGCAGGCGGTCGCCCCTCGCGTCCTCGCGCACGCTGACTCCCGCGCGCCCCAATAAAGGCGCGCTGAATTTCTGTCCGACGGGGTTAACGCGCCCTGTCGGACACGACATCACCAGATCATTCAGGCGTTTATCACCCCCGTTTATCGTGGACGGTGCCGCCGCTTGGTGGTCTGACCGTTCCCTTCGTGTATTTCTGCCTTTCGAGCAATCGTACCCCTCGCGTGGCACGATTTGTTCCCGCCCGTTTGGGGGCGTTCCGTGCGGCTATGCAGAGTGATCGTTTCACAAAGCCGTGTAATTAGCACTGTTACTGACGCGTTAAACGTCGGATAAACCTGACAAATATAGAAATCGGGTGGCTATAGTCCCCTATTACCTCGATGTTATGTTTGAACCCGCAAGACGAGGCGGGGTTTAAGCCCTGGATGTTGGCAATGCCGCCATGCATTTCGAGGTCGTTACGTGTCTCAAAGCAGAATCATTCTCACGCTTAATTCCGGCTCGTCGAGCATCAAGTTTGCCCTGTTCGATGAACAGGGCGAGGCGGAGCGATTGCTCTCAGGTCTGGTCGAGTATCAGTCCGGCGGGGCTGTGCTGACGACGCGCACGCCTGACGGTGTCAGCAAGCGCATGGTGATCGAAACCGGCGCCAAGACCGGTAATGCCCATGGCGAGATGATCCGGCACGTTTTGAACTTCGTCGAATCCCATGAGACAGGGCGCGATATCGGGGCTGTAGGGCACCGGGTGGTTCATGGCGGCGCCCATTTCGAGGGACCGGCCCGGATCAACGAGAAGACACTGGCTCAACTCGACTCCCTGGTTCCGCTGGCTCCGCTGCATCAGCCGCCCAGTATTGCCCCGATGCGCCTGTTGATGCAGGAGAAGCCAGAGTTGCTCCAGATCGCCTGTTTCGATACCTCGTTCCACCATACCATTCCGACTGTGCGCACGCGGCTTCCGCTGCCCGCCGAGCTCCTCGAGGGCGGCGCGCGGGTGTATGGGTTCCATGGCCTTTCATACGATTATATCGCCAATGAGCTGGAGGCGCGGTTTCCCGCCATTGCTCATAAGCGAGTGCTCGTAGCCCATATCGGTAACGGTGCGAGCCTGTGCGCGCTGATGCACGGGCGCAGCGTGGCCACAACCATGGGTCTCACCGTACTGGACGGGCTCATGATGGGAACACGATGCGGTGCCATTGACCCCGGAGCCGTGCTCTACCTCCTGCAACAGAAGGGGCTTTCGCCCAAGGAAGTGCAGGATGTTCTCTATTACCGTTCGGGACTGCTCGGCGTATCCGGCGTTTCGAGCGACATGCGTACCCTGCGGGAAAATGACGCCGACGAGAATGTGCAGCTTGCGCTGGACATGTTCGTCGAGCGCTTCGTACAGCAGGCTGGAGGGTTGATCGCACAGATGGGCGGGCTCGATGCGCTCGTCTTTACGGGAGGGATCGGGCAGAACGATGCCACCTTCCGTCAGGCTGTCTGCCAGCGACTCAGATTCCTCGACATCCAGATTTGCGAAGATGCAAATCTTGCAAGCCGACCTGTGATCAGCAGGCGTTCAGGAGGGCCAACAGTGCTGGTTGTCCCTGCGGATGAAGAAAAAACGATCTTCCGACACACAAGAAGAATAATGGAAGGATGTCACACATCATGAGCGAAAAAAATCCGCTAAGCGCCAAGCAAATAGCCCTGTTCGACCAGTGGTGGCAGGCTGCGAACTATCTCTCGGTTGCCCAGATCTATCTGCTCGACAATGCCCTGCTGCGCGAGCCGCTGAAGATCGAGCACGTCAAGCCCCGCCTGCTCGGCCATTTTGGTACCACGCCGGGTCTGACCCTGCTTTATCTGCACCTGAACCGTATTATCAAGGAACGTCAGAAGAGCGTGCTCTTCATCGCGGGGCCTGGCCATGGCGCTCCGGGCGTCGTGGCAGCGACCTATCTGGAAGGCACCTATAGCGAGTACTTCCCCGAGATTTCGCAGGATGTCGAGGGCGTAGGCCGCCTGGTCAAGCAGTTCTCGTTCCCCGGCGGCATCCCCAGCCACGTGGCGGCGACCACCCCTGGCTCCATCCATGAAGGCGGCGAACTCGGCTATTCGATCTCTCACGCCTATGGTGCGGCACTCGATAACCCCGATCTGATCGTCGCCTGCGTGGTTGGCGATGGTGAGGCGGAAACCGGCCCGCTCGCGACGTCGTGGCACAGCAACAAGTTCCTCGACCCGCGTAACGACGGTGCCGTCCTCCCGATCCTGCACCTGAATGGATACAAGATCGCCAACCCGACCGTTCTGGCCCGTATCCCTGAATCCGAGCTGCTCGATCTGTTCCGCGGTTACGGCTACGAACCCATCATCGTGGCTGGGGATGATCGCGACACGGTGCATCAACTCATGGCCCATGCCATGGATGTCTGTTTCGACAAGATCGCGGAAATCCAGAAGCGCGCCCGTACAGAGAACAACGCCGAGCGTCCCACCTGGCCCATGATCATCATGCGCACACCCAAGGGCTGGACCGGCCCCAAGGAAGTGGACGGCCAGCGTTGTGAGGGCTATTGGCGCGCCCATCAGGTGCCGCTGACCGATATCGAGAAGCCGGGTCACCTGAAGATTCTCGAAGACTGGATGCGTAGCTACAAGCCCGAGACGCTCTTCGACGAAAACGGTCGCCTCCACGCCGAGATCGCCGCGCTGGCGCCGGAGGGTACTCTGCGTATGAGCGACAACCCGCATGCCAATGGTGGGCAGCTGCGTCGCCCCCTGCGTATGCCGGATATCGAGACCCACGCACTCGACGTTCCGTCTCCGGGTGCAGTGCAGGGCGAAAGCACCCGTATCCTCGGAGCGTGGCTGCGTGACGTCATGAAAATGAACCTGGAGAGCCGCAATTTCCGCGTGCTGTCACCGGATGAAAACAACTCGAACCGTCTCAACGATGTGCTCGAGGTGACCAATCGCGCCTGGGTCGCAGACAAGTTTTCTTACGACGACCATCTGGCGGCAGACGGGCTGGTCATGGAGATCCTGAGCGAACACACGATCCAGGGTTGGCTCGAAGGGTATCTGCTCACTGGTCGTCACGGTTTCTTCTCGTGCTACGAGGCGTTCGTCCATCTCGTGGATTCGATGGTCAACCAGCACGCCAAATGGATCAAATCGGCCAAGGAAGTCCAGTGGCGCCGTCCGATCGCCTCGCTGAACTATCTGCTGACCTCGCATGTCTGGCGTCAGGACCATAACGGCTTCAGCCATCAGGATCCGGGGTTTATGGATCACGTGGTGAACAAAAAGGCCGATATCGCCCGCGTGTATCTGCCGCCCGATGCCAACACCCTGCTCTACGTGGCCAAGCACTGCCTTGAGAGCTGGGACCGCATCAACGTGATCGTGGCAGGCAAGCAGCCTGAGCATCAGTGGCTTGATATCGATGCCGCCATCGCGCATTGCAGCCAGGGTATTGGCATCTGGCAATGGGCCAGCAACGACAAGGGGTATGACCCTGACCTCGTGATCGCGTCTGCGGGCGACGTACCGACGGTCGAGGCGCTGGCCGCCGTGCAATTGCTGCGCGAACACGCCCCCGACATCAAGGTGCGCTTTGTGAATGTGGTTGATCTGATGACGCTTCAGTCACCGAGCGAGCATCCGCATGGTCTGGACGACGTGACGTTCGACAACCTGTTTACGAAGGACAAGCCGGTTCTCTTTGCTTTCCACGGCTACCCGCAGCTTGTGCATCGCTTGATCTATCGTCGGAGCAACCGGGCGAACTTCCATGTCCATGGTTTCCGCGAGGAAGGCACGACGACCACACCGTTCGACATGACGGTGCGGAATAATCTGGATCGCTTCCACATCATTCTCAATGCTGTGCGTCGTGTTCCCGCCCTCTCAGGTCATGCGGCCTATGTCACGCAGATGATCAACGACAAGCTCGTCGAGCATAAGCGGTACATCGCGCAATACGGTGAAGACATGCCTGAAATCCGCAACTGGCAGTGGAAAGGTGAAAAGGCCTGATGAAACCGCAGGTTCAACTCGTCCTCGCCGATGTGGATGGAACATTGGTGACGAGGGACAAGATCCTCACACCACGGGCTATCCGTGCCGTTCAGGCCCTGCGTGAGCGGGGTATACGGTTCGCCATTACGAGCGGTCGTCCGCCACGTGGCATGGCGATGCTGATTGAACCTCTGGCGATCGATCTGCCGATCGCCGGTTTCAATGGTGGCGTTCTGGTCCATCCGGACTGGAGCGTCATCGAAACCAAACGTCTGACTCATGATCAGGCAGAGACGGTTCTGAAGCTCATACGCGATCACGGGGCAGACCCCTGGGTTTACACGAGCCATGAATGGATCGTGAGCGATCTGGATGCGCCCCATGTCTCGCGTGAGGAATGGACAGTCAAATTCGCGCCCCGTGCAGATGACGTGACCCGTCATCTGCATGACGTCGTGAAGATCACGGGTGTCAGCGATGATGCCGTTCTGATGCAGAAGCTTGAACGGGACCTTCAGGAGGCCCTTGGCAACACCGCCTCGGCTGCCTGCTCACAGCCCTATTACGTCGATGTTACCAATCGCGAGGCGAACAAGGGTGGCGTTGTGACGACTCTCGAAACGCTGTTCGACATTCCGGCCTCCGCGATGGTGACCATGGGTGATCAACCGAACGACATGCTGATGTTCGCCAAAAGCGGCATGTCGATTGCGATGGGGCAGGCGAATGACACCGTCAAGGCGGCAGCGACCCATGTTTCGACCTCATGCGAGGAAGAGGGTTTCGCCATCGGTCTTGAACGCTATGTATTGGGGGGCGTTACCGACTGATCCGCCTCAGGATCAGGAAGGACGCCCATGATCGATCTGTATTACTGGCCCACCCCAAACGGCCACAAGATTACTCTCTTCCTCGAGGAAGCGGGGCTGGAGTATCGGATCATTCCGGTGAACATCAGCAAAGGCGACCAGTTCGCGCCGGATTTCCTGAAGATCTCCCCCAACAACAAGATGCCAGCCATCGTCGATCACGAACCGGCAGATGGCGGTTCGCCGCTGAGTGTTTTTGAATCGGGAGAAATCCTGCTCTATCTCGCAGAGAAGACGGGACGCTTCCTGCCCGCTGACCCGCGTGGCAAGATTGCAGCATTGGAATGGCTTTTCTGGCAGATGGGCGGTTTTGGTCCGATGCTCGGCCAGAACCACCATTTTGCTCTCTATGCGCCAGAGAAAATTCCCTATGCCATCAAACGGTATCAGGATGAGACCAAACGCCTCTATGGCGTGTTGGAAACGCGGCTCCGGGCGAGCCCGTTTGTAACAGGGGCCGAATACGGCATTGCCGATATGGCGACTTATCCCTGGACTCGTACCTGGAAAGAGCAGGGAATCACGCTCGATGACTTCCCGGCGATCAAGGCCTGGCGTGAAACCATCGAGGCGAGGCCAGCGACGCAGCGCGCACTCGCCAGGGCAGACGCAGTCAGATCCTGACCTGGGAAAGCGATGGGCGGGATTCCGCCCATCGCCAATCCAAAGTTTCCCGCCCCTGGATCATCGTTCCAGACGGGGAGCGATATTACCAGACGGTGAAGCCACCATCGACGCTGACAATCGAGCCAGTCATGAGGCTGGCGGCATCTGAAGCCAGGAACTGGACCACCGAAGCCACTTCTTCCGGCTGCCCTACACGACCCATAGGTGTTCCATCCACCCAGCGGTCGTAGAGCGCGGGCTTTTGCATGCCAAAACGCGTCAGGGTTGTCTCGATATAAGTCGGAGCAACCGCATTCGCACGAATGCCATGGGGCGCCCATTCCGCTGCGAGCGAGCGGATATACTGGTGCACACCGGCCTTCGAGGCGTTATACGCGGCCTGCTCCTGCGGACGGTTCACGATCAGGCCGGACATCGAGCCGATCGCCACGATCGCGCCGGATTTCTGCTGGATCATGATCTTGCCGGCGGCCTGACAGCAGCGGAAAACACCGTTCAGATTGACATTGATCTGTTTGAGCCACTGATCTTCCGTCATGTCTTCGGCCTTGACCTCGGAAATGCACAGACCCGCATTCGCGACCAGAATGTCGAGCTTGCCATGACGCTTCATGATGGTGTCGACAGCCGAGGTCACGCTCGCTTCCGAGGTCACGTCCATGGCGACGCTGCAGGATTTGAACCCCTGGGCAACCAGCCCCTTCGCCGATTCAGCAGCTTTTTCGCCGTCGAGATCGGCGATCACCACATGGGCACCCGCTTCGGCCAGAGCCGAGGCGCAGCAGAGGCCGATATTCTGGGCGCCGCCGGTGATGACGGCCACGCGCCCGTCGAGGCGCAGTTTTTCCATATACATGGTCGAGAACTCTCTAGTTAACCGGCAAGACGGTGACGCACGAGCTTGGTAAGCGCCATCCCTCTTGCATCGAAAAGGTGACAATTTTCAGCGAGCACGCGCAGCCCAACGGGAGCGTCGACCTCGCCGCCATGATCGCCATCGGTCTGCACGATAATGAGCGCCCCATCAGGAAGCGCGACGTGCAGCAGCGTGAGCGCGCCGAGACGTTCAACCATGCGGATCGTGCCGGTAATCTCACCCTGCGGATCGAGGACGATGTGCTCCGGCCGAACCCCGAGCGTCATGGCCTCGGCCGAGGCGGTCTCGCCCGGGAGAACCGGCACCGTAACCGGTGCGCCATGGTCGATCGCCACCATAATTCCGCTCTCGGTTACGCTGCGTACGGTCACAGGCAGGAAGTTCATGGGGGGCGAGCCTATGAACCGCGCAACGAACAGGTTGCGCGGATGGTGATAGAGTTCGAGCGGGGAGCCCACCTGCTCGACGACGCCTTTCTGCAGCACCACAATCTTGTCCGCCATGGTCATGGCCTCGACCTGGTCATGGGTGACATAGATTGTTGTTGCCTTCAGGCGACGATGCAGCGTTGCGAGTTCGACGCGCATCTGCCCACGCAGAGCCGCGTCAAGATTGGAGAGCGGCTCGTCGAAAAGGAAGACCTTCGGGTTGCGCACAATGGCGCGTCCGATGGCCACACGCTGTCTCTGCCCACCTGAAAGCTGTCCCGGTTTGTGCTTGAGATAGGAATCGAGCTGCAGCGTCTTCGCGACGTCGTTGATCTTCTGACGACGCTCGGGCTCGGGCATGCCTGCCAGCTTCAGGCCGAATTCCATATTCTGATAGACATTCATATGCGGGTAGAGCGCATAGGACTGAAAGACCATGGCGAGGCCGCGCTTTGCGGGCTCGATATCATTGACCCGTTTGCCATCGATCAGGAGATCGCCCGCCGAGATTTCCTCCAGCCCGGCGATCATCCGCAGCAGTGTGGACTTACCGCAGCCCGAGGGACCGACGAAGACGACGAATTCCTCGTCGTTGATGTCGAGAGAAACACCCTTGATGATTTCTTCGGCGTGATAGGTCTTGCGGATATCGCGCAGTTCAACTTTAGCCATGGGTCACTCCGAAAGAGCGTGTGAATCCGAAAGAAAGGGTCATTTGACGGCGCCGAAAGTGAGGCCGCGCACGAGCTGTTTCTGGCTAAACCAGCCGAATACCAAGATCGGTGCCACTGCTAGGGTGGAGGCCGCCGAAAGCTTGGCGAAGAAGAGCCCCTCGGGGGAGGAAAAGGACGCAATGAAGCTCGCCAGGGGGGCTGCATTGGAAGACGTCAGGTTCAGCGACCAGAAGGCCTCGTTCCAGCACAGGATGAGAGACAAAAGCGCGGTCGAGGCGATGCCGGGCAGGGCCAGGGGGAGCAGCACCACGCTGATTTCCTGCCAGCGATTGGCCCCGTCCATGCGTCCGGCCTCGAGAATGGGCACCGGAACTTCCTTGAAAAAGGTGTAGAGCATCCAGACGATGATCGGCAGATTGGTCAGCAGATTGATGATGCCGAGCCCGACGATGGTATCGAGCAGGTGGGTTGAGCGCGCGATCAGGTACACAGGCACAAGCACACCCACGGGCGGCAGCATACGGGTCGAGAGCATCCAGAGCAGGGTGCCGCGTGTCCGCTTGCCGGGGAAGAACGCCATGGAATAGGCGGCGGGCACGCCCAGAAGCAGCGCGCCGCCGGTCGCGAAGACCGACATCAGCACCGTATTGAAAGTGAAGTGCCAGTAGTTCTCCTGCGCGAACACGTCGTGATAGCTCTGCAGGGTCGGGTGGAAAATGAGATGCGGCGGGGTCGAGATGGCATCCATCTCGGTCTTGAACCCCGTCAGGACCATCCAGAAGATAGGAAAGAAGATCCAGAGTGCGACGGCCCAGCCGACCACTCCGAGCGCGATTTTTGGGAGAAGCTGCGTTTTCCGGGCCATGATCTCATGCCTCCAGATTGCGGGCGACCGCACGAACGAGGAATGCCGCGATGATGTTGGCGATGATGATTGCGATCACGCCGCCCGCCGAGGCGCCACCAATATCGAACTGAAGCAAGGCGCGCGAATAGATCAGGAAGGCGAGATTGGTGGAAGCAACACCCGGTCCGCCAGAGGTGGTGACCGAAATCTCGGCAAACACCGTGAGCAGGTAGATTGTCTCGATCATGATCACGACGGTGATCGCCCGGCTGAGATGCGGCAGGATGATATAGCGAAACCGGGCGATCGGACCCGCACCGTCCATACGCGCCGCTTCCTTCTGCTCATGATCGAGCGACTGAACCGCAGTCAGCAGGATCAGCACAGCGAAAGGGAGCCATTCCCAGGCCACAATCATCATCACGGTCTGCATGGGATAATGGGCCAGCCAATCTATGGGCTGCAGCCCGATAGCTCGCATGAACGCGCTGTACACCCCGTAGATGGGATGGAGCATCAGGTTCTTCCACAGCAATGCCGAGACGGTGGGCATCACGAAGAAGGGTGAAATGACGAGCACGCGGGCGATCCCGCGCCCGAAGAAGTCCTGATCGTAGAGCACCGCGAGCAAGACGCCGCCGCCAACGCTGATCACGAGCACGCCCAGAACGAGCAACACCGTGTTGAGCAGCGCGTAGAGGAAGTCAGGATCAGTCAGCAGATAGACGTAGTTGCTGAATCCGGCGAAGCCCTTCAGCGTGGGGTCGACCAGATTGTAATTCTGGAACGAATACCAGAGTGTCAGGACGAGGGGGATCAGAGACCAGATAAGCAGGATGATTACGGCGGGGGAGAGAAAGATTCCCGCACCTGATTTGCGTTTCACCCGTTCCGGCGTGGCAATGACAGCTTCCATAGTCAAGCTCCACGAGCGAAACATCGCCCGTCCTGGCTGTGAAGGAAAACATTAGTAAGACAAGGTCGGAATTCCGAGGCGCAGCCCCTTCAGTTGCGGTTCGGGACGGCAGTGCCCGAACCGCGATACTTGCTCAATCAGCAAGGGCCTCACGCATGATCGCCCGATGATGAAGCTGTTCCTTGAGCATGGCCTGGAATACCGAGAATTTGGCCGCGTGATAGCGCGCCGTGCGTGGATCGGGCGCAACCTCGGAGCCGACGCGGGTCATCTGAGACATGGCGGCGCGCATATCGTCATAGGCGCCCCCCGCAACCGCACCGAGAATGGCTGAGCCAAGCAGCACGGCGTCCGGTTCCTGAGGCAGCATGATACGGCACCCTGTGGCGTTGGCGTGTTCGCGCAGGAAGACCGGGTTCTTGGTGCCACCGCCTGTGGCGAAGATGGTGTCGATGGCATAGCCCTTGGCGTTGAGTGCGCGGATGATATCGCGTGTGCCATAGGCAAGCGCCTGGATAGTGCCGAGATAGAGCTTGGCCAGATCATCAAAGGTGGCGGAGAGGCTCAGCCCGCTCACCATGCCGCGCAGTGTCGGGTCGGCGTGGGGCGAGCGGTTGCCGTGGAAATCGGGCTGAACATGGAACTCGGCGGTCAGTGAGCCGGGCAGGGAACCCTGCTCGAGTTCCGCCAGACGCTCGTTCAGCAATTCATAGACGGTGCGTCCCTCTTCGTCGGCCTTCTTTGCCAAAACAGGACCATAGGCGTGAGTTGAAATCACGAAATCAACCAGAGAACCAACGGCGGATTGTCCGGCCTCATTCAGCCAGGTTCCGGGGATCATGGCTTCGGAATAGGGGCCCCAGATCCCGTCCACATAGCGGGCATCGCGCGATACGGCCATGTGGCAGCTCGAGGTGCCACCAATCAAGGCAAGGCTGCGATCGAGGGCCGCGTCGTCGACGGTCTTGCCGGAGGCGGAGCCAATCACGCCGATTCCGCCAGCATGGGCGTCGATCGCGGAAACGCCGACCGGAATACCCGCGGCTAGACCCAGTTCCTGCGCGGCGGTCTCGCTCAAACCATTGCCGACGGTTTGGCCGAGCGGCAAAACGGTCTGGCCGATACGTTTGTAGTTTTCGGCAACGAGATCGCCCAGGCCGATGGCCTCGAAATAGGCTGGGTCCCACCCCTTGTCGTGTGCGAGATAGGTCCATTTGCAGACGGTCGAGCAGCAGCTACGGGAATCCGATCCTGTAGCGCGCCACGTCAGATAGTCGGGCAGGTCGAAGAAGTACCCCGCCTTCGAGAAAGTATCGGGCATGTTCCGCTTAAGCCAAAGCAGCTTGGGCGTTTCCATTTCGGGGGAGATCGTTCCGCCTACGTAGCGCAGTACCTCATACTGCCCGGCATTGATCTCATCGGCCTCTTTCATCGCGCGATGATCGGCCCAGAGAATGATGTCCTGCTCGGCCTCTCCATTGGGATCGACCGAGAGGGGCCTGCCTTCACGGTCGAGTACGACGAGTGAGCAGGTGGCGTCAAAGCCAATCCCGCGAACCGTAACGTCGCCCTGCCTCAGTTCTGCCATGGCGGTACGAACGCTCTTGCAGATTGCGGCCCAGATATCGGTCGATGATTGCTGGATGAAATCGGCCTGGGGGCGCCAGGTCTTGGTGGCGGTCACGCAGGAAGCGAGCTTTTGCCCGTTAAGGGTAAACACGCCGGCGCGTGCGCTGCCTGTACCGACATCGACGCCAATCACAACTTCCATGGGGACCCATCCAAACTCTTACGAATTCGTCATATTCCCACTCAGCTTCTGGGATGCAATTCACCAATGCGTGTGATCTGTCTCAATCTGTATGAGATTTCCAACAAAAAACCCGGCATCTTGTGATGCCGGGTTTTGCTTGTTTTTGGTCAGGGGCGGAGGGTCAGAAATTGACCCCGGCCTGGACGAACACGTTACGGCCCATGAAGAGGTTGCCGTACTGATAAACATTGCTGTTCGTGGCACCATCAACGACGTAGGGGGGCTTCTTGTCGAACAGGTTGCGCACGCCTGTCTGGAAGTTCCAGCGGTTCAGCTGATAAGCCAGCGTGATGTCATGCGTGAAGATGCCCGGCGTCTTGTAACGGCCCACGGTGCCTTTCACGAGGTCCTGAGACTGGTTATTCCAGACCATGCCGCCCGTGTAGCTCATCATGTAGATGAAGCTGAAATCGTCATGACGCCATGTTGCCGTCGCGTAGTCACGCACGCGGGGCTGGCCCGTGCTGTTATTGTACAGCAGGCGGCCATCATAATTGTACCACTGACCACCCGGCACATATTGCTGCTGGAAGCTGACCAGCTGCTGGAAATTGTTGCTAAGGTTCAGGCGATCATGACGTGTGATACGGAAGGTATAGTCCAGATCGAAGTCGATACCGCTCGTGTGCAGGCCGCCAAGGTTTTCATACATGGCGGTGGCAGTCTGGATCTGCTGGGTCTGGGCGTTACGCACGATTGCCGAGCAATAGCCGGTGTTTGCGCCGGTATAGCACTGATCAAGCAGATACTGCGTCCCGATGACGCTGATCATGTTTTTGAGCGTGTAATGCCAGTACTCTACCGAGAGCGAGAGGCCCGGCACCCAGTGCGGCGTCAGCACCGTACCGAATGTGTAGGTGCGACCCGTCTCGGGCTTGACTTGGGCATTGCCGCCCTGAAGGGTCGGCACCTGCGCTGAATTGCGCATCTCAAACCCTGGGCCGATGCCCTGGCGAGCGCATGTGGCGACAACCGTCGCGGAAGACGCACCATAGCTGCCCATCTGCGAGCAGGGATCATAGGCGGTTTCATAGCTCAGCTGCTGACCACCGAAGAGCTCGAAGATGTTGGGCTGGCGATAGGACGTGCCCAGGGTTCCGCGGAAGCGGATATCGCGGTTTGGCGCCCAGTTGATCGCGACCTTCCAGTTCTTTGCTGAACCGAAGGTGTTGTAGGACGAATAACGGCCCTGAGCGTCGATCGTCAGATCCTTGGCAAGGAAGGCATTCTTCAGCAGGTTCAGCTTGCCTTCAAGATAGCCTTCGGAAACATTGAAGCCACCACCGGTATAGGCCTGGGTATTCGTCAGCGTGAGACCCTGTGCCACCAGCGGGTCGGGGCTGTCGCTCATCTGCTCGCTGCGATGTTCCATGCCGAGGGCGATACCGAGCTCGCCACCGTTCTTCCAGGGCATCGAAACGACGTGGTTGTTATGCACACGGAAGTTGGTATCGCGGAACTGATACTGGATATTTTCGGCTGTTGTGTAGTTGGTGTAGGCAGCGCCCTGCGGCGTCAGCTTGCCAAACGGTGAGGAGAGCTCACAGCCTGCCGATGCCTGACATACACCCGGATCATAGACGAGGCTGGTGTCCGGGTTGCCTGGATCGGTTGCGCGCAGACCCCAGGTGTTGAGCAGGTTCGCATAGTTGCCGATGTTCAGGCTGCGGACGTTCTCACGGTTTACACCATAGGTGTAGGATGCATCATACATCCATCCATGAGTGATCTCGCCCTTTGCACCGAACATGCCGGTCACCGTGTCTGAGGCGCGCTCATAACGGCGGGGGCCCCATTCACCCATGCGGCGATAGACGGTTGTGTCCTCACCGAACGGGTTGCCGGGATAATCGCCGGGAACGACGACCGCGCCGGGAAGGGTGCTCGGCGGGATCGAGCCGGACATGGGCTCGGGCGCCATGAAGCTGTTTGTCGTGCGGTGGCTGTAAAGCACGTTCGCATAAACTGTCAGATGCTTGTTCACATCGTAATGTGCATCACCCGACAGCGATGAGTCCTGATAGTTGTTGGTCAGGCTGGAATCGCGATTGAAGGGGTAGCGATCTGCCTTGGTAAACGGCACGACCGTCTGGCCATTGTCATGGGTCGTGTAGCCCTTGCCATTGCCGCTATCGGGATAGAATACGCCGTTCGTGCTATAGGAGGAGCCGTAGGTCGGCTGGCCTGAAACCGGGTTTGTCAGCGCTACGGGGTTTGCCCAGGCGCGGTTGCGCTGCATCACGCCGGTCGAGGTCAGGTACTGACCGAACAGGGTGATGTTGCCCTTGCCGTGGTCGAAGTTCCAGCCCTTGAACGCTGAGAGCATACCCTCGGGCGCGTCGCCATATTGCGAGATGCTGCCGCGCATCGTGATGTTGCCGGTGTTCACGTCGTGACGCATCTTGATGTTGATGACGCCCGACACGGCATCGGCGCCGTAAAGTTCGGAACCGCCATCCTTCAGGATTTCCACGCCAGCCACCTGCTGAAGCGGAATGGCGTTGAGATCAACGCAGTTCGAGTTGCCATTGATGGTCGTGCGCTTGCCGTCGATCAGCACGAGAACGCGGTTGGTGCCGAGGTTGCGCAGATCGGTACAGGACACACCGCCGCCGCCATTGGTGACAGCGTTCGTCGTGGCACTGGAGCCGACGGAAGGCAGGCGGGCAAAGAAGTCTCCAAGATTGTTCACACCCGTCTGGGCGATCTGCTTGGAGGTGATGATCTGCACCGGGTTTGCATTGGTGTTGTTCGACGTGCTCAGGGCGGAGCCTACGACCGTAATGCTCTCATTCCCGGCGGGAACGGGGCCTGACAGGCTCACGAGTGTGTTGCGTCGCGCGTTGGTGGAAACCGGTGCGGATGCTGAAGCGACGGCCGGCGAAGTCGTGCTTGCGGTGCTGGCCATGCGCTTGCCGGCGCTCTTATGCGCTGCCTTGTGATGGGCGGAGCTGGATGCCTTGACAGGTTTGCTCGTTGTTTCGGCGACAGCTGGCAAACTGGCGCCGGCAAGGATTGTCGCGCCGAGGAGCAGCGAGGTGCGGCAAAGACGCGTGCGTGTAATGGCCATCGGACACTTTCGCGAAAGGAAATGGAGGCGGAAGGATCTCCGCAATTGCCGCCGAGATGGCACAACGTGATCGAGGGTTTCAATCTCGTAATGTGACGTCACCCGATGTAATTGTGACAATTTGATTGCGATGTGTTCCCGATGCAACAGCCAGTTTCTTGCGCGGCGATATAAAAATTTAAAAAAAAGCCATTGAGGAAAATTTTATTACTCTTGCGCTCTTGACCCATAGATCACGGAAACTTTACAAGGGCGCAGCTCGCGAAAACGCGAGCACCAAACATCCGTCAGTGAGCTGCCATGTCCGTTCATCCCGTCGTTGCTTCCGTCACAGAGCGCATCATCGAGCGTTCCGCCGTGTCGCGGCGCCGTTATCTCGCATTGATGGAGCTCAACCGGCAGAAAGGTATCTCGCGTCCGCGCATGGCCTGCGGCAATCTGGCTCATGCGATGGCCGCCTCGGGCGAGGACAAGGCGCAGCTCATGCGCGGGGGCGGCGTCAACCTGGGCGTGATCACAAGCTATAACGACATGCTCTCGGCGCATCAGCCTTATGCGCGATACCCCGATCAGATGAAGCTGTTCGCGCGTGAGATGGGGGCAACCCTGCAGGTGGCTGGCGGCGTGCCCGCCATGTGCGATGGCGTGACCCAGGGGCAGGAGGGTATGGAGCTCTCGCTGCTCTCGCGGGATAATATCGCGATGGGAACGGCTATCGGGCTGAGCCACGGCATGTTCGAGGGCGTGGCTCTGCTGGGTATCTGCGACAAGATCGTGCCCGGGCTGCTCATGGGTGCGCTGCGTTTTGGCCATTTGCCAGCGCTTCTGGTTCCAGCGGGTCCCATGACATCGGGTCTGCCGAACAAGGAAAAGCAGCGCGTCCGACAGCTTTATGCAGAGGGCAAGGTCGATTCCAGCGCATTGATGGAAGCCGAGGCCGCATCCTATCACAGCGCGGGAACCTGCACGTTCTATGGCACGGCCAACACAAACCAGATGATGGTCGAGCTTATGGGGCTGATGCTTCCGGACTCCGCGTTCTGGAACCCGAATAGCCGTATCCGCCAGGCACTCAACCGCCGAGCGGTGCATCGCCTGATCGAGATTTCCAGGCCGGGTGAGGACCACCGCCCGCTCGCGCGCCTGGTCGACGAAAAAGCCATTGTGAATGCCGCGGTCGGTCTGCTTGCTACGGGTGGTTCGACCAATCACGCGATTCACCTGCCAGCCATTGCACGCGCTGCAGGCATCTGTATCGACTGGAGCGATCTCGATACGCTGTCATCGGCAGTGCCGCTGCTGACACGCGCCTACCCTAATGGCTCCGCTGATGTGAATGCCATGCAGGAGGCGGGAGGGCTGCCCACGCTCATTGCCGCGCTCTGCGAGGCCGGTATGCTGCATCAGGATATCCTGACCGTGTCCAGGGGCGGTTTCAGTGATTACGCCTGTCGCGCGCGGCTCGAGGGGGAGGCACTGCTCTACAGCGCTGCGCGCGCCTCGGCGGATCGCAGCGTGTTGCGTGACACGAAGGAGCCGTTCCGCAAGGATGGCGGCATGCGTCTTGTCCAGGGCTCGCTGGGCCGTGGCATCTACAAGACGAGTGCGGTCGATGAGGACCGTCAGACCATCGAAGCGCCCGCTGCCGTGTTCCAGACCCAGGAGGACGTCATCACGGCCTTCAAGGCGGGGAAGCTCAATCGCGATGTGATCGTGGTCGTGCGCTTCCAGGGCCCCGATGCCAATGGCATGCCCGAGCTGCATCGTCTCACTCCGACACTGGCGGTGCTCCAGGACAAAGGCTATCGCGTGGCCCTTCTGACCGACGGGCGCATGTCAGGCGCAAGCGGCAAGGTGCCTGCGGCCATCCATATCTGCCCGGAAGCACATTCGGGCGGCCCGATCGCGCGCATTCAGGATGGCGACATGCTGCGCATCTGCGCGCGTCGTGGTGAGATTGAAGCGCTTGTCGATCCTGCGATATGGGAGCGTCGCCAGCCTGCAATGCAGCCCTTGCCCGGCATGGGCACGGGGCGTGAGATGTTCGCGCTCATGCGGAGCCGGTCGGATAGTGCGGAAAAGGGCGGATCGGCCATGCTCGCCGCCATGGAAGACGTGATGGATCGTCACGGCGTGGAACTCGATAAGGATTTTGGTGATGCTCGACACGACAATGCTGGACGCCGTGATGACGAAATGTCCGGTCATTCCGGTTCTGGTCATTCCCGACCTGTCTCTGGCGCGTCCGATCGCGCAGGCGCTGGTCGCGGGCGGGTTGACCACGCTTGAAGTAACGCTCCGTACGGAATGCGCGCTCGACGCTATTCGCGAAATGGCGAAGGTCGAAGGAGCGCATGTCGGCGCCGGAACCGTCCTCAATGGTGATGACCTGGCGCGGGCCGTCGATGCAGGGTCGCAGTTTATCGTTAGCCCCGGCCTTACGCCGGAAGTGGCGGCTGCGGCGCAGCGACATGACGTGCCCTTGCTGCCCGGCGTTGCGAATGCGGGGGATATCATGCGTGGGCTCGATCTCGGTCTGAGTCGCTTCAAGTTCTTCCCGGCCATGGCCAATGGCGGTCTTCCGGCCCTGAAGGCGCTTGCTTCGGTTTTCGGGAAAGTCAGGTTTTGCCCGACGGGGGGGATCAGCGAGGCCAATGCCCCCGAGTGGCTGGCAGAATCCGCCGTTTCCTGTGTTGGCGGGTCCTGGCTGACTGCCGGGACGTTTGATGCGGCGGCCGTCGAGCAGCGCGCGCGTGCAGCGTCCAGAATGGGCAAGCGCGACTGACAACAGGGCAGGGGCCGATCGCGATTGGTTCCTGCCCTATTTTTTATTTTAGATTTTATGTTCGCATCGATTGCCAAGGGTAATGGTTTCGCCCGATAGACGATCAATGCTGTGCAGTATCCCCCTGTTTCGTTTCTGTGGTCTGATGCTGCGTCCATGACGAAGCAGGGGCGCTCCTATTTCGGGTTGGCGGGCGTGATCGTGCTCGCGATGACGACCGAATTGAACGAGCAGGTCTCCTCACAGTCGCTCCCCGATATTCTGGGCGGACTCGGCCTGAGCCACGATCCCGGAACCTGGTTCAACAGCCTTTATCTTTCCGCCGAAGTCATGGGCATGGCGCTCGCACCATGGATGGCTCTGACGTTCGGCGTCCGGCGGTTTTCCATCATTGTCGCGATTGTTGCCAGCCTCTCGGCGGCCTGTATCCCGTTCAACCATCATCTCTCCCTTCTCTATGGTCTGCGGATCATCGAGGGGCTGGCAGGCGGGTTTGCGGTGCCGCTCCTTCTGCTCGTCGCGCTGCGCGTGCTGGCTCCGCCTGTGCGCCTTTACGGGCTCGCCGCCTATTCGCTCACCGCCACGTTTTTTCCGAATTTGAGCACGGCTCTGGCCGGGCTCTGGACCGATCTGGTCGATTGGCGCTTTGTTTTCTGGCAGGCGATACCCTTTGGCAGTCTCGCCATATCGCTGCTGTGGTACGGTGTACCGCCAGAAGATATGAAACTCGCCCGCATCCGTCACTTTGACTGGAAAGGCGCGCTGCTGATCCTGTTCGGCTTCGGCGCGCTTTCCACGATGCTTCAGCAGGGTGACCGGTTCGACTGGTTCAATTCCCCGGCCATCTGCGTGATGGCGCTGATAGCGGGTATCTGCCTGCCGCTTCTCGTCATCAATGAGTGGGACCAGCACACGCCTCTGTTCCGGTTCCAATTGCTGGGCAGACGCAATTTCGCCTATGGGGCCTCGACACTCCTGATTTTTCTGGTTGTATCATTGGCGTCATCCACCCTGCCTGCCACCTTCCTTCAGGAGGTGGCGGGATACCGCCCGGAGCAGATCTATCCGGTCACGCTCGAGATCGCCTGTATCCAGCTCATCATGCTTCCACTCATGGCTGTTGTGCTCAACAGCCGCAGTGTCGATAGTCGCGTGGTCAGCCTGCTTGGCATGTGCCTGATCTGTATGGCCTGCATCGGCGACAGCTTCCTGACCGTAGGCTGGAACCGCAACGAGTTCTACCTCTGGCAGATCTTCATGGGAGCGGGGGAGGCGATGATCGTCATGCCCCTACTGATGATGTCGACCAACACGCTGGTTCCCGCCGAAGGGCCATTCGCTGCGGCGATGGTCAATACCCCCCGCGCGGTTTCGCAGGCGATCGGGGTCTGGATGCTTCAATTGATCCACCGCTGGCGGGGCGGACTTCACTCGGACCGTATAACGGATCGTATCGGAATAGACCGGTTTCGCACATTTCAGGCCAATGCGATCCCCCTGCAGCGTCCGGCTCCCTTGCTGCCTGATGGGGCCCCGCGCAGTCCAGACGCTCTCGCAACGTTCAAATATCAGGTTGCGCATCAGACAACTGTGCTGGAACTATCGGACGCCTATCTGATCATAGCCGGAATCACCGTGTTTCTCATGGCCTGGGTTACCCTGCTTCCCCAGCGCACCTATCCGCCCCGCCTCATGTTCCTGAAGAAAAAAACCTGACCCATGGCCTCAGACGATCAGAAAAGCAGCCCGGCCAAATGGCCCTTTGTTGTCACAGGCCTCATCATTCTGGGCTTTTGTGCCATCATCCTCGCGATCATCTTCGTCCCGAACCGAAAGGTCTGGACGAATGATGCCTATGTGACGGCGCATTATGCCACGATTGCGCCACGTGTGCCGGGTCAGGTGATCGATGTCCTGGTCGATGACAATCAGAGCGTCCGGGCGGGGCAAGTGCTCGTGCGGCTCGATCCACGCGATTACGAGACGACACTCGAGAAAAGTCGGGCCCAGCTTGGGCATGATGAGGCGCTCGTGCTGGACACCGAGGCCGCTGTTGACCGTCAGCCGAGCATGATTGAGGAGAGCAAGGCCGAAGCTGCGCGCATCGAGGCGCAGCTTGTCTACGCGCGGCAGAATGCGCGGCGTTATCAGAACCTCGCCCAGACAGGGGCGGGCTCTACGCAGGAGCATCAGCTGACCGATGCGTCAATGCGCGAAATGGAGGCGAACCTGCGTAGCATGAAGGCGCGCGTCGCCGCAGCGGAAGCGGATATTCCTATCCTGAAGGCGCGCCACGAAGCCTCGATGCGCAAGCTGATCATCGATCGGGCGATTGTGCATCAGGACGAACTTAATCTCTCCTATACCGAGATCCGCGCGCCTTTCGATGGAATGGTGGGTGAAAAGACGGTCCAGGCGGGAAATTACGTCGCCCCAGGCGCGGCCATGATGGCCCTCGTGCCGATGAACCAGCTCTGGGTCATGGCCAATTACCGGGAGCTTGCGTTGCGTCACATGCGCCCGGGCCAGCATGCCCGCATCCATGTGGACGCTTACGACATGGATCTCGACGGTATCGTGGACAGCATCCCACCGGCATCAGGTGCGGCCTTTGCGCCGATTGCCCCCGAGAATGCGACCGGTAATTTTACGAAGATCGTGCAGCGTCTGCCTGTGAAGATCATCGTGACGCCCAATCAACCCTTGGCGAAATTGTTGCGCATGGGATTTTCGGTCGAAACGACGGTCGATACCGGCCTTGAGAACGTGGTGGACGAACAGCGCCACAGCCAGACCGGGATCACGGCGCGATGAGTTCTTCTGCGCGCCTGCTTATGCTGCTCGGGGCGAGTACGCTCCTGTCGGCGTGTACGTTGGGGCCTGATTTCAAACGCCCTGAGGTCATCTCTGCGGCGCGCTACGGCGAGGAACCTCAGGATCTGGCGGGCCGGACCTATGGCGGGCCGGTGGATATTGCCTGGTGGAAGCGATTCAACGATCCTGAGCTGAACCGGCTTATCGATCGTCTGGCGGTTCAGAACATCGATCTGCAACGCGGTATGCAGCGTATCGCGGAAGCCCGCTCGCAGACTCGTATCGCAGCTGCCCAGGGTTTGCCGAGCCTCAATTGGGCAGGCTCCTATACGCGGACGCATCAGAGTGAGACCGGATTTATCTCATTGGTGCAACCGCGAAACGGCGCGCCCAACGAGTATAATTTTTTCCAGAACACACTCGGGGCCTCCTGGGATCTCGATCTGTTCGGGCAGATCAGGCGGTCGGTTGAGGCGCAGCACGCGTCGCAGGAGGCCGCTATCGAGGCACGCCATGGCTTGGCCCTGAGCACGCTGGCAACCCTGGTAGACAGCTACATGCAGCTGAGAGGCGTACAGGACCAGATCGCCATCACGCAGCGGCATATGGCCGTTGCCGAACACGATGTAGCACTGGTTGAGTCGCGTTTTGGCAACGGCGCGGCGACGACGCTCGATCTGGCGCAGGCGCGTACGGAACAGGCGGGTACGGCGGCGGCATTGCCCGTTCTGCGCAATTCTGAGTCTGCCCTCATCAACGCCATCGGGATGCTGCTGGATGAGCCGCCCCGGAGCCTTGCCGTCGAGCTGGCTGCGCATGATGGCACCATGCCGGGGGTAATTCCGTCCGCTCCGGTGGGATTACCCTCCGCGCTGGCGCGCCGTCGCCCCGATATCCGGGAGGCTGAAGCCAAGCTCCATATGGCGACCGCCGGAGTAGGCGTTGCGATCGCAGCGTTCTATCCCGATATCACCCTGACAGGGCAGAT
Organism: Asaia sp. W19; assembly: GCF_003994335.1. Classification (GTDB taxonomy): domain Bacteria; phylum Pseudomonadota; class Alphaproteobacteria; order Acetobacterales; family Acetobacteraceae; genus Asaia. The sequence goes on along the minus strand of NZ_PNQZ01000043.1, from coordinate 19,767 downwards.
GGGCACGCAGACCCTGTCAGCGGCGAATTTCTTTTCTCTTCCTTCGCGTCAGTTTGCGACGGGTCCGACATTATCGGTTCCTCTTTTCGAAGGGGGACGTCTGCGCGGTACGCTGGCCTTGCGCAAGGCTGAACAGAAGGATGCGGCGCTCGCTTTTCACCAGACCGTCACCACGGCCTGGAACGAAGTCGATAATGCGCTCACTGCTTACGCCCAGTCCCAGAAGCGCCTCGAGCAGACGCGGGTCGCCTGGGAAGAAAGTCGCAAGGCAGTCGGTATTGCACGGGAACAGTACCGCGAGGGTGCCGTGGACTTCCTCCAGGTTGATAACGCTGAGAGCGCCGCATTGGCGGCAGAGGCAACCTATTCGGCTAATCGTATCCAGATTGCGACGGCGTTCGTCTCTCTCTACCGCGCCTTGGGTGGAGGCTGGGAGTATCCTGCACTGATGGAACATAATTCCTCAAAATCAGGATGATGCGGCAGATATCTTATCTTGATGTCAAGATACACTGGAGCGACTGACCTCGGGCGTTTGCTCACAGATTTTATGAGATCTTTCGCGTAGTATACTGTTTTTGCAGTATTTTATATACCCTATGAGCGAATGCACCGTTCCGGTATCGAAGACCGTGCCCTGCCCGGAGATGAGGCAAGCGGCGAAGCCAATCGGTAGCCGAACGAGGCTTCGCCTGAGGATTTTCCGCTCCACCTCCTGGTGCATCGAATATCGCGCTCGGACTGGTTGCGGAGATGAAGACTATCGAATAGAATCATAGAGATGGACGAGAGAGTTCATGTGGTGTCATAAGGCAGCATGATTGGACGTTCCCATCTTGTTCTTGGTATCGCTTGCGGGCTGACCGCGGCAGCCGCAGGCTGGCTTCCGCTCTCATGGCCGGTAATGATTGCGACCGGTCTCGGCAGTCTGGCCCCCGATCTGGACACAGAGAGATCGATGCTCGGCTGCCGTATGGTGTGGCTGTCGCGGCCGCTGTCCCGCATGGTGGGGCACCGTACGGTCACCCATAGTCTCGCAGTACCCCTGGCGGCGGGCTGGGCACTCGAACACTCTCTTGGACCGGCGGGGCTTCAATCCGCCTGGGGTGGGTTCCTGATCGGCTATCTCAGCCATATTCTTGCGGACATGATGACAGGGGGATGCTGGGCGCTTTATCCGCTCTCTCGCAACAGACTGTCCCTCTGGCCTCACGCCAAGACCGGCAGTTTCAGGGAGTATGTGCTGCTCGTTGCCTGCCTCTTCTGCCTTGGCTGGATAAGTTATCGTTGCCTGCTTCATCACTGGCCGCCTGGAATGTTAAAATTCAGCCACATGCCTTTGATTGCCTAATCGGATGCAGGGGAATAAGAGCAGCAGCAAAATTCCGCTGTTGTGCGTTCGTGGCTGGCATCCCGGGCTACGATATCCGGGATCTCAGGTGCGGTCTCGGGTGCCGGTCCATGACGGGCAATGGCGGAGCCTCCGTCGCTGAATACCAGCGCTGAATGCCGGTTACTCTGGAGCCTGACATGACCTCTGCCGACCGCCTGCCCATTCGCAGGGCGCTTCTCTCTGTTTCCGACAAGACCGGGCTGATCGACCTCGGTCGCGCCCTGACGGCGCAGAATGTGCAGCTGCTCTCGACGGGCGGCTCTGCCAGGGCGCTCCGCGATGCGGGGCTGGCGGTTACGGATGTTTCGGATCATACGGGTTTTCCGGAAATTCTCGACGGACGCGTGAAGACCCTCGTCCCTCAGATCCATGGGGGGATTCTCGGGCGTCGCGATCTGGCCTCCCATCGTGAGCAGATGGAAGCCCATCAGATCGCCCCGATCGACCTGGTTTGCGTCAATCTCTACCCGTTTGCCGCGACGGTGGCCTCGGGAGCGGGTCCTGAGGACTGTATCGAGAACATTGATATCGGTGGGCCGGCCATGATCCGCGCTGCCGCCAAGAATCATGATCACGTCGTGATCCTGACCGAACCCGCGCAGTATCCCGCATTGATGGAGGCGCTCGAAAAGGGGGGCTCGACGCTGCAGGAGCGCACGGTATGGGCCGGCGCTGCCTACGCGCATACGGCATCCTATGACTCGATGATTGCGACCTGGTTCGCGAAGCAGCGCGGAGACATGCTGCCTGAGACCATGACGCTCACGGGTTCGCGTCGCGAGTTGCTGCGCTACGGCGAGAATCCTCATCAGGACGCTGCATTCTACGCCACGTCCGACAAGCGTTATGGACTGGCCACCGCAACCCAGATTCAGGGCAAGGCGCTCAGCTATAACAACCTGAACGACACGGACGCCGCCTTCGAGGCAGTTGCCGAATTCGACAAGCCGAGCGTCGTGATCGTCAAGCATGCCAACCCTTGCGGGGTTGCCAGCGCCGAAACTCTCGAGGCCGCCTGGAAAGCTGCGCTCAGATGCGATCCGGTTTCCGCATTTGGCGGGATCGTTGCGCTCAATCGCCCCCTTGATGAAGCCACTGCCGAACTCATCTCCACCATCTTCACCGAAGTGATCGTTGCGCCGGACGCCACGGACGGCGCAAAGGCAGTTCTCAGCCGCAAGAAGAACCTGCGTCTGTTGCTCACAGGCGGTCTGCCTTCGGCCACTGAAGCAGGCATGACGTTCAAATCGGTTGCAGGCGGTTTCCTGGCCCAGAGCCGGGATGCGGGGCAGGTGCAGGAGGCGGATCTCCGCGTCGTGACCAAGCGCGCGCCGAGCGAAGCCGAAATGGTCGATTTGCTCTTCGCGTTCCGTGTCGCCAAGCACGTGAAGTCCAATGCTGTGATCTATGCCAAGGACCGCGCGACCGTCGGAATCGGTGCTGGTCAGATGTCTCGCGTTGATTCTGCCCGTATCGCGGCTCGCAAGAGCCTCGATGCCGCTGAGGCGGCTGGTGAGAGCGTGGCGCTCACCCAAGGTTCTGTGGCGGCTTCAGACGCATTCTTTCCGTTTGCCGATGGGCTCGAGAGTGTCATCGCCGCTGGCGCCGTTGCGGTTATCCAGCCGGGTGGCTCCATCCGTGATCAGGAAGTGATCGACGCCGCCGATGCCGCCGGTATCGCGATGGTGTTCACTGGGATGCGGCATTTCCGCCATTAAGTGCCGTGCCCGGTAACCGCCGGGCTGATATCGAATCTGATGAGGGAGTTTACGCCATGCGCATGATGTCCAGAGGCTCGGGTCAGTCCTCTCGCCGTATGGCGACAGCGCTTTTCGCCCTGTGTATCTGGCATTCCGGCGCGGCCCTCGCCGCAGGTCCTATTAAGGCGACTCAGGTCGTGACGAGCGCCTCACCTGGGCAAGGCGCCTCGCAATGCGTGTTCGACCTTCGGGGGATGCAGCGATACTCCGGGAAGGTCGAACGTCTGCTCCCTGGCACACAGGGTGACGCGGTCGGGGCGATCCTGACCGATGGGACCGAGATTGAAATGCCTCCGGGCCTCGCCGCGCAGGATCATCATCTGCGCGCCGGTTCCAGCCTGACCGTGAGGGGGCTGATCGCTCCTGCCCTGCACCTGATCCGGGCTTTTGCTTTGAGCGACAAGCAGGATCTTTGTGCAGCCCCCATGCCGGAGCTGGTTACCTCGGCCCCTCCCGCGAGCGCGCAAGGGCGAATTGCGCGTCTGCTCCATGATGGTGACGGGGCGCTGAACGGGGCACTGCTCGATAGTGGAACGGTGCTGCGTGTACCCGCCTCGGGTGCACGGACACGATACCTGCAACCGGGAGCGCCAATCTACGCCGAGGGCTATGGGTACCAGACCGCTTACGGAAAGCTGGTTGTGGCCCGACGCCTTGGTCCGGATCGGCTTCAGGCCATCCATGTCTCTGACGAGCCGCTCATCCCGCGCGGCGCACCGCCCGGGTCTGTGGGCTATGATCAGATCCAGGGTCCGGGTGGCACGGAATAGGGAACGTGATTTTTGCGGCGTGACGTGACCGGCGCAGCCGTGGGAGCAGTGGCCTCGTCCGGGAAACGAGAGCCTTTACTGTCAGACGATATCTGATTCCCGCAGGGCGAGGGTCAGGCAGGGCGATAATGGCAGGATCGGTGCCACGGTGGCCTGAAATGCATGGTATAGATCCGCCTTGTCCGCGTATACGGCGCCGGAAACATGCCCGTCTGCATCGACCTCGTTACGCCAGCCGCCCTGGTCATGGTCGATCAACGTGTCGGCGATATAGTCCCAGACCTTGCGGTACCACATTTCGTAAGCCGGGCTGCCGGTGCGCTTGAGCAGGTTGACCGCAGCTGTGACGGTTTCCGCCTGCACCCAATGCGCGCGGTTGGTGACGTGAGGGCGGTGGTCCCAGTCGATCGTATAGATCATCCCCGGCTTTCCGTCCGGTCCCCAGCCGAGGCGCAACGCCGAATCGAGCAGTGCCCGCGCGTCATGAAGCATCCACCCGGGTGCGGTGCCGGTGCGGCGAAGAAGCGCTGCTTCGACTTTGAGTGTCAGATGCGCCCATTCCGAGAAATGGCCAGGCGTCATGCCATACGGGCGCAAAGGGTCCATCGGCTTGTCCTTGTTGTACTCGCGAAGAAGGGTCCACTGGCGGTCGAAATGCTCGGGCATGCAAAAATCGTTATTGCCCGCGATTTCATGCACGAAACGGTGGACGATGAGATGCGCGCGATCGAGCCATTTATCATCTCCCGTGATATCGGCGAGGGCCAGGCAGGCTTCGGTGGAATGCATGTTTGCGTTGGCGCCGCGATAATCTTCCTCATCGCTCCAGTCAGCAGCGAAACTCTCGCGCATGACCCCTTCTTCTTCCGACCAGTAGCGCCCCTCGAGTACGTCGGTCGCCAGAGAGAGGAGTCTTTCACCGCCCTCCACGCCGAGAAGCGTGGCCGAGGAGCCGGCAAGAGCTACGAAGGCATGCAGATAGGCCTGCTTGCGCGCTTCAGGATTGGCCGGGCTGGCATACCAGCCGCCATGCTCCTTGTCATGCAGCGGGCCGAGAAGGGCCCCTACGCCATGGCGGACCATGGGCAGGCATCCCGGGATACCCTGTAGCGCGGCCATGGCGAACGCGTGCACCATACGCGCCGTGAGAATACCATCCGGAACGCTGTCCGCAGGAAGCTTGCCGTCGCGACCCAGGGCTCCGAACCCTCCTTCCATGCGTGAGGCTGAGGCAAAACGCAGCAGCCGGCGCCCCTCGGCGGCGAGCCAGTGACGATGCGCGGCTCGGCGCACCCAACTCGTTTCTGGAAGCAGCATGGGAGAAAGCAGATCGGTCATCGAGGCAATCCTGTACCGTGAGCGTTTTGATGAACACGCGACCGGGGAGGGATGGTTGCCGTTTGACAAAGCACATATCGTGATCGGCCCGTGAAAACGGTTATTTGCCGTGACATGTCACAAGAATTCACTGTTGTCGTGGCGGGAGGGGATTTATTATCGCGTTCTGTCTGATAGACGCGCTGAACTCGTTCCGAGCAGGATGAACATAAGAGCCATGCCCCCGTTTTCGCCCAAGAAAAAACAATCCCAGGACCTCGCGAGTTTTGGCAAGCTTCCTCTTGCCGTCGCCCATAACAAGGGAATTTGGCCTCAGGCGCGCTATCAGCACGTGCTGGTGGCATGCGCGCGCTGGGAATCCGATTCCATCGCCGAATGGCTGAGCTATCATCGGTCGATCGGGTTCGATCACGTCTACCTCTACTGTAATGACGATGATCCCTCGGCGCTTTACGAGGCCGTGCTGCCGTTCATGATGGAGGGGCAGCCTTTCGTCACCTTCCATCATTATCGTTACACGGGCGAACAACTGCAGATGTATCGTCATTTCCTGCGTCATCACGTGCATGAGACGAAATGGCTCATGTTCCTCGACGTGGACGAATATGTCTGTCTGCCGGGCAGCAATGACATTCGTCAGGTCAGCGCACGCTTCGGCGGCGATCACGACGCGATCTATCTGAACTGGTGTGGCTACGGGCATTCCGGCCACGCTACCCGTCCGACCGACGGTGTGCTGCGCAATTACACGATGCGCGAGAGCGGAGCTTCTCCTTTCACCAAGATCCTGGCCAAGGCGGGGGCTGTTTCATATCGGCTCTCCTATGAGAACCAGCACGTCGCGATTCATCACGATCTGTTCGGACTGGGCGCTCCCTTGCGGGCCTGCAACATGCTCGGTGAGTCGATGGAGGGCTATTACGAGAATTTCCCCGAGAAAGCCTGGTCCTTCTTGAACGCTGAAAACCGCCGTGCCCGACTGGTAGAGGCCGGTTACATCGCGCATTTCAACATTCGCTCGGAAGAGGATTTCGATCGTCGGAACAGGCGTGGCTGTCTGGGCGATTTCGGAGCGCAAAAGCATTGGGGTGACAAGACCGCAGAGGAACGTGCGGCGTATCACGCCCATACCAACGAGGTTTCCGACAGCTATCTCAAGGACTATTGGGAATCCCTGATCGGCAAGGCACGCGCGGGCATCATCATCCCGTTGGCCGACTGGCCGTTACTGTCTCGCGGGAAGCGCGCGACGCAGAGTTCCACGCTTCACGAGGGCTCGCGTGACGAGGATGCTTGCCGCGCTGTCTCGGGGCGTCTCATGGGACGGCCTCAACATCACACGGCCCTCGAGGACAATCCCTGGTGGATGGTCGATCTGGGAGAGCTCTGCCATATCCATGAGATCATGATCTTCAATCGCCTCGATGGCGTGCTGGAGCGCTTGTCTTCCTTCCGGGTTGAGGTTTCTCACGATCGTTTCTTCTGGAGCACGATCATCGATCGTCAGGGCGGCCCGGTATTTGGCGGTCTCGATGGTACGCCTTTCATCTGGCGTGATGAGGCGGGTGTGCTCGGTCGCTTCGTCAGGGTGACGATCCCCGGTACCGGAGTCTATCTGCAGACCGATCAGATCGAGATCTTCGGGCGGCCATTCTCGATCGAGGAGTTCGAGGCACAGATCAAGGCGCTGCGGGAAGCTGTCTGAATTTGAGTCGCACAGCCTCCCGTCTTTTCGGATTGCAGAGAAATTGACTGCATGAGGGTGAGGCGGGAGACGCTCTGTTCTTCGCAGGCGTGGTCGCGCGTGCGAATTCGCAGTAAGCCGCTCTTGGCAATCAAAAAAAATCTCCCATCTTGAAGTTATGACACTGCTAGGATCGCCTAGATGGGGTTCTCGCTGTCGCAACTGGCCGCCTTCACGGGGCATAGGAGCATTGCCAAGACATGAATATTGAGAAATTCACCGAACGTAGCCGCGGTTTTCTTCAGGCCGCATCGACCATCGCCCTGCGCGACTACCATCAGCAATTGACGCCCGAGCATCTTCTCAAGGCGCTTCTGGACGACCCGGAAGGGGCCGCGTCTGCACTCATCCGCGCCGCCGGTGGAAATCCCGATAGTGTCCGCATGGCCAATGACGCCGCGCTGGCGCGTTTGCCCAAAGTCCAGGGCGGCGGCGCAGGCCAGCCTCAGGCGACGCCTGATCTTGTCCGCACCCTTGATACAGCCGAACAGGATGCCCAGCGCGCGGGCGACAGTTTCGTGGCGCAGGATCGCCTGCTCGTGGCGCTTGCCGCGAGCAAATCAGGTGCCGGACAGGCTCTGTCCGAGGGCAAGGCCGATGCCAAGGCCCTTGAGCGTGCAGTGGCCGAATTGCGCAAGGGCCGGGTCGTCGATAGTGCGAACGCCGAGGCAGGGTTCGACGCGCTCAAGAAATATGCGCGCGATGTCACTGCCGTTGCCCTGTCGGGTAAGCTCGATCCAGTGATCGGTCGCGATGAGGAGATTCGTCGCGCTATCCAGGTTCTGGCGCGCCGTACCAAGAACAATCCGGTCCTGATAGGCGAGCCCGGTGTGGGCAAGACGGCCATCGTGGAAGGCCTGGCGCTGCGTATCGTCAATGGCGACGTACCCGAAGCGTTGCGCAACAAGAAGCTGCTCTCGCTCGATATGGGTGCGCTGGTGGCCGGTGCGAAATATCGCGGCGAATTCGAGGAGCGGCTCAAGGCCGTTCTCAAGGAGATCGACAGTGCCGAGGGGCAGGTCATTCTGTTCATCGATGAGATGCATACGCTGGTAGGAGCCGGCCGCTCCGATGGCGCAATGGATGCCTCGAACCTGATCAAGCCGGAACTCGCTCGAGGCGTTCTGCACTGCATTGGTGCCACCACGCTGGACGAGTATCGCAAGTACATCGAAAAAGACGCGGCACTGGCCCGGCGCTTCCAGCCGGTTTTCGTCGGTGAACCCTCGGTTGCGGATACTATTTCCATCCTGCGTGGCATCAAGGAGAAATACGAACTCCATCACGGTGTCCGCATCACCGATGGTGCCCTCGTCGCTGCGGCGACGCTGTCCAATCGTTACATCACCGACCGCTTCCTGCCGGATAAGGCCATCGATCTGATGGATGAGGCCGCGAGCCGTCTGCGCATGCAGATTGACAGTAAGCCAGAGGCTCTGGACGAACTCGACCGACGCATCATTCAGCTCAAGATCGAGCGCGAGGCCATACGTAAGGAAGATGACAGCGCGAGCCGCGAGCGTCTGGTCAAGCTCGAGGTTGAGCTGGCCGACCTGCAGGAGCAGTCCGACACGCTGGGTGCGGCCTGGCATGCGGAGAAGGACCGTGTGAATGCGATCCAGAAGCTCAAGGAGCAGCTCGATCAGGCGCGCTCCGAAGTCGAAATCGCCCAGCGTAAGGGGGATCTCGGCAAGGCCTCCGAGCTGATGTATGCGACCATCCCGGGTCTCGAGCGTCAGATCGAAGAGGCCCAGCAGGAAGAGCAGAAGGACGCCGCTCAGGCGGGTCTGTTCAGCGAGGCGGTGACGGATCAGGGCATCGCCTCTGTCGTGTCGCGCTGGACTGGTGTTCCGGTGGACAGGATGCTTGAGGGCGAACGTGCCAAGCTTGTGCGCATGGAAGACGAACTGCGCGAGCGCGTAGTGGGTCAGGAACCTGCGCTCAAGGCCGTGTCCAACGCCGTGCGCCGTGCGCGCGCGGGTCTGCAGGACCCCAACCGTCCGATCGGCTCATTCCTCTTCCTCGGCCCTACCGGCGTGGGCAAGACAGAGCTGGCCAAGGCGCTGGCACAGTTCCTGTTCGATGACGATCGGGCCATGCTGCGTGTCGATATGAGCGAGTTCATGGAGAAGCATGCAGTCTCCCGTCTGGTCGGCGCGCCTCCGGGCTATGTCGGCTATGAAGAGGGCGGTGTGCTGACCGAGGCCGTGCGTCGCAGGCCCTATCAGGTCATCCTGTTCGACGAGGTCGAGAAGGCGCATGAAGATGTGTTTAATATCCTGCTGCAGGTGCTGGATGACGGGCGTCTGACGGACGGGCAGGGACGTGTTGTCGATTTCCGCAACACGATCATCATCCTGACCTCCAATCTTGGTTCGGATATTCTCGCCCAGCAGCCCGATGGAGAGAGCACGGCTCTGGTTCAGGCGCAGGTCATGGCGGTGGTGCGCAGCCATTTCAGACCGGAATTCCTGAACCGTCTCGACGAGATCGTGCTGTTCTCGCGTCTGCAACGGGCCGATATGAACCGTATCGTGTCGATCCAGCTCAAGAGGCTGCGTGAGCTGCTGGCCGATCGCAAGATCACGCTGGATCTCGACCAGGCGGCCGATGACTGGCTGGCTGAATCCGGCTACGATCCAGTCTATGGGGCGCGTCCGCTCAAGCGTGTGATCCAGCGCAGCCTGCAGAACACATTGGCCGGGCTCCTTCTGGACGGGACGATCTTCGATGGCCAGACCGTCCATGTCTCTGCCAATGACAAGGGACTGGTCATCAATGGTCAGCAGGCGGAGATCGACTGACCGGTCTGTTTCCACGCGGTGTCCCTCGAAACCGATAGGACATCATGCGTAACGAGGGGGTGCATCGCCTGGACGCGATGCACCCCTTTTTGAAACTCCTTCACGCGCAAACAGGCATGTCAGAGCTACCGCGGGACCCGCTGTCACCCCGGCATACCGGTGCCGCCGGTAATGCCGTAGATCTGCCCCGTGATGTAGCTGGCTTCGGTCGAAGCAAGGGTGACGTAGAGCGGCGCGATCTCCGCCGGTTGTCCCGGCCGTCCCATCGGCACGGTGGTGCCGTATTTCTCGACAGCTGACATGGGTTGGCCACCACAGACCTGAAGCGGTGTCCAGAAAGGACCCGGGGCGACGGCATTGATGCGAATCCCTTTGGGGAGAAGCTGCTTGGCGAGCGATTTCGTCAGATTGGCAATGCCTGCTTTCGTCAGGCTGTAATCGATGATGATCTCGGACGGGTTATAGGCATTGGAGGACGCCGTGTTCACGATGGCGCTTCCGGGCGGCATATGCGGAATGGCCGCCTTGATGATCCAGAACAACGCATAGAGATTGGTCTTGAGCGTCCAGTCGAATTCCTGGGTGCTGAGTTCGATAATACTGTCATGGTGATGCTGGCGTCCGGCACAATTGACCAGTGTATCCAGACCGCCCAGCGCCGTTGCGGCATCGTTGACCAGCTTCTGGCAGAATGCCTCCGAGCGAATATCACCCGGCAGGGCAACGGCCTTGCATCCTGCCTTGCGGATCAGGGCGATAACTTCCCTGGCATCCTCTTCTTCCTGCGGGAGGTAGTTGATGGCAACGTCCGCGCCTTCGCGGGCGAAGGCGATGGCAGCGGATCGGCCGAGCCCGGAATCCCCGCCCGTGATGAGCGCGCGCCGTCCTGCCATGCGACCACTGCCCTTGTAGCTGCTCTCGCCGCAATCGGGCTTGGGATGCATGCGCGATTGCAGCCCTGGCCATTCCTGAGGTTGAGAGGCAAACGGGGCGTGGGGATAGAGCTTTTGCGGATCGGCCAGAGGCGCCGCCCCCGCCTGTACCGATGCCCCCTGAGCAGATGCTGCCTGCGCGCGACTGGTCGCGGCCACGAGCCCGGCGAGCCCAAGCGTCGCGCCTTGCATCATGCCGCGTCTGCTGGGTGAGGTCGCTCGGGCATTGGCCCGGTCGGACGTTGGCGACGCATTCTCGGGGGGTAGAGCCGCAGAACGGGGGATAGAGGGATCGGACGGGTTGCTCATGGCGTCGGAACTCGCTTTTGACAAGAAGGAACCGTGCCGGTCGGCCGACACATTATGAGAAGCCGTCACGAGGCTTTGGGTTGCTATGCAAGGAGCGCTCGATGAAGACTCGGCCTCGTCACGTCGAAAGCTCGGTCCCTCGATTGCGACATTTCCGACAGGTGGGTTTCTTGGGTCCCCGGCCCGTATCCCAACGCCCTAGCCGTGGCTCGTCAGAGGGGCTATATTGATCGCTTGTTGCGAGTAGGAGCGTCACGCCAGCATGTCCGAACAGATCCGTCCGACCGAGTTGCCTGAGAACCTCGATGACGAAGCCGATTATGGCGCCTCATCCATCTCGGTTCTCAAGGGGCTCGATGCGGTACGCAAACGCCCCGGCATGTATATTGGCGACACGGACGATGGCTCGGGACTGCACCATATGGTCTTCGAGATCATCGACAACGCCGTGGACGAGGCGCAGGCAGGTCATGCAACACGCTGCATCCTGACGCTCAATGGCGACGGGTCGGTGAGCGTACGCGATAACGGCCGTGGCATCCCGACCGATATGCATGAGGAGGAGGGCGTAAGCGCGGCTGAAGTCGTGCTGACCAAGCTCCATGCCGGCGGCAAGTTTAACCAGAATTCCTACAAGGTTTCCGGTGGTCTGCATGGCGTTGGCGCGGCTGTGGTCAACGCGCTCTCGGAGTGGATGGAAGTCCGCATCTGGCGTAACAACACCGAGCATTTCATTCGCTTCCAGCATGGCGAGCGCGACGAGGCGCTGGCTGTTATCGGCGCGAGTGAAGAGCCGCGTGGCACGCTGGTCACATTCAAACCCAGCAAGCAGACGTTCACGAAAGTCGATTTCGATTTTGCCATTCTCGAACGCCGCATGCGCGAACTGGCGTTTCTGAATTCCGGCCTCGAGATCGTGCTTCGGGACGAGCGTCACGCCGAGAACAAGGAAGTGGTATTCTGCTATGAGGGGGGGCTCAGTGCCTTTGTGGAATATCTTGACGCGAGCAAGACCTCGATCGTCACCCCGCCCATCGTCGGTGCGATCGATCATGCCGAGAGTGGCATCCGCGTCGAGTTCGCGCTGACCTGGAATGACAGCTTCCATGAAACGATGCTGTGCTTCACCAATAACATCCCCCAGCGCGATGGCGGTACGCATCTGGCCGGGTTCCGCCAGGCCCTGACACGCGTTGTGGGCAAATACGCCGATACCGGATCGTCCAAGAACGCTGCTTCCCTCACGGGTGAAGACATGCGCGAAGGCATGACGGCGGTGCTGTCGGTGAAGGTGCCTGACCCCAAATTTTCGTCCCAGACCAAGGACAAGCTTGTTTCCTCCGAGGTGCAGCCTGTTGTGCATGTGACCGCAGCAGATGCCATCGGGCATTGGTTCGAAACCCATCCGCGTGAAGCCAAGGCCGTGATTGCCAAGGTGAATGAGGCGGCTGCGGCGCGTGACGCTGCCCGGCGCGCCCGCGAGCTTACCCGGCGCAAGGGCGTGCTCGATGTGTCCTCGCTGCCAGGCAAGCTGGCGGATTGTCAGGAGCGGGACGCGAGCAAGGCCGAATTGTTCATCGTCGAGGGTGACTCGGCAGGCGGTACGGCCAAGCAGGGGCGCGACCGTCGTTTCCAGGCTATCCTTCCCCTCAAGGGCAAGATCCTCAATGTCGAGCGTGCGCGTTTCGATCGTATGCTCGGCTCTGCTGAAGTCGGTACCCTGATCACGGCGCTCGGCACCGGCATCGGTCGTGGCGATGTGGAGCAGGGTGGTTTCTCGATCGAGAAACTGCGCTACCACAAGATCGTCATCATGACGGACGCCGATGTTGACGGATCCCATATCCGCACGCTGCTGCTCACCTTCTTCTTCCGTCAGATGCCGGAGCTGATCGAGAAGGGATATCTCTATATCGCCCAGCCGCCGCTTTACCGCGCCAAGCGCGGTAACGAGGAACGCTATCTGAAGGACGATGCGGCTCTGGAGCAGTATCTGCTCGACAAGGCGCTCACCAATGCCACGCTGACCTTGTCGAGTGGCGAGGTGATCGCGGGCGAGGCGTTGATGGAGCGTGTCAAGGCCATGGGGCAGGTGGCGAAGACCCTGACGGCGATGGCGAGCAAGATTCCGGTCTGGGTGCTGGAGCAGGCCTATGTGGCGCGCGCCCTGTCCCTCGGGCATGAGATTGCCCAGGAACGCGCGCCCATCCTGCAGGCGCGTCTCGATGCCGCCTCGCCGGTCAATGAGCGCGGCTGGATGGTAGGCCCGACTGAAGACGGAGGCCTGCGGCTGGCGCGCAGCGTACGCGGCGTAGGTGAAGTCTATACGCTCGATGCCGTGCTGCTGCGTTCGGCAGAGGCGCGCTGGCTAGCGGGAGAAGGCGGCCGCATCGCCGGAGATTTCGAGGGTGCGGCGAAATTGGCGCTCGACAGCCAGGCCGTGGAACTTGCGGGTCCGGCCATGGTTTTCGACCGGGTGGTGCAGCAGGGGCGCAAAGGCCTTGCCATCAACCGGTTCAAAGGCCTTGGCGAGATGAATAATGAGCAGCTCTGGGATACGACCCTCGACCCGGCAACCCGCATCCTGCTTCAGGTCAAGGTGGGCGATGTGGAAGATGCCGGGCAAGTCTTCTCGACCCTCATGGGCGATGTGGTGGAGCCGCGTCGCGACTTTATCGTCGGCAATGCCCAGAAGGTCGCCAATCTTGACGTTTGAGTGTCTGACGTCGCGCGGGGCGCTTTCGCTGGGTGCGGCGCTGTTAGCGCTTGGCGGGCAGGCTTGCGCTGCCGATCTGGGCAATGGGGCGGCGGCACACTCAGCTGCTTCTCCCGCAACCAATGTGGGTCAGACAACCGCCATTTATCGGGTCTATAATCATGGCCTGCATGTGGTTGATGCCACGGCGGATTATACCCTGACGGAATTGGGGTACGGTATCAGGACCACGCTTCATGCCGGTGGGTTCATGAGCCTGTTCCTGCGCATGGATATTCAGAGTACGGCGCAGGGTCATTTCGACCATGACTGGGTTCACCCGGTGGGTTACGAAAGCGCTGGCTATTCGCGCGGGCGCCACCGCAGTGTCGTGCTGCAATACGCTGATGATGCGCCGCACATCGTGACTCTCGACCCTAAGGAGAGCGATCGTGAGGATGTGCCACAGGCCGAGCTGTCCCATTCAATGGACACGCTGAGCGCCATGGCGCTTCTGCTCGAGAATGTGCGCCATACCGGCAGATGTGACGGCAATGCCCATGTGTTCGATGGGCTTCGCTTGAGCGCCATGACATCGCATGGCCCCTTCAAGGGGGAGGTCCCCGAGACCTTTGGGCAGAAATTCAAGGGCATCGCGCTCCGATGCGATTTTGTCGGGCAGCAGGAAGCGGGGTTCATCAAGGACTCATCGCATCTCGACGTGATGAAGGCTCCGCATCCCGGATCCGCCTGGTTTCAGGACATTCCGGGTGTCGGTCTGACGGCAGTCCGTATCGAGTTCGAGCATCCCAAGCTCGGCCAGATGACGGCGGTGCTGGATCATACCCCCGTCATCCAGCCCTGATGGCGGGACGTTTCAGACGGTGGGACGCGTTGTCCCGCCGTCGAACGTACCCCTATATCGGTCGTGAGAGATCGTAGATCAGACGGGGAAGTTCGGCCACACAACCTGCGATGGCGGTGGCATGGGCGCTCATGCTGCGATCGCCGTAGCCCCAGCTGGCGAAAAGGGCTGGCATCGGCACTGCCAGAGCGGCCGCGATATCGTTTTGGTGATCCCCGATCATGATGCCATGTGTGGGCTCGGCATTGATCATGCGCATGGTCTTGCGAATATGATCCGGATCGGGCTTGCGGACGGAGAAACTGTCTCCGCCCCCAATGGCGTCGATCAGCGCGGCGATGCCAAGCTTCTCCACAATCGCCTGAGCTGCCTTGAGCGGTTTGTTGGTGCAGATCACACAGGCAATGCCGCGCTCATGCAGCGTGGTCAGCATAGACACTGTGTCCGGAAAAAGCCGGGTCTTCTCGGCGGCGCGTGGCTCGTAGAGTTCCAGGAAACGTTTTGTTGCTTCGTCGCGGTCGATCTTGTCAGTATCGCCCCCATAGATCAGGAGCCGGTCAACCAGTTTGCGTGCCCCGTCACCGATCATCCCCCTCACTGTCTCAGCATTGGGCTGATGCAGATCATAGGCTTTGAGAAGCGCCGCACCGCTCTCGGCCAGGTCGGGCAGGCTGTCGATCAATGTTCCATCCAGATCGAAAACGGCGGTCTTGATTTCGGTGCTCACGGGCGAATGTCCTCACAAAGCGGGCGAATGCAATAATCAGCAATCCGAAGTGACAGAGCTGCGGTTT
Source organism: Asaia sp. W19 (assembly GCF_003994335.1). GTDB lineage: Bacteria > Pseudomonadota > Alphaproteobacteria > Acetobacterales > Acetobacteraceae > Asaia. Next base: position 4,363 of record NZ_PNQZ01000043.1, on the reverse strand, counting down.
GACAGCTCTCTGTCGGGTTGGCTACGCCACGTAACGATATGACATCACTTTCCATTTCCGACGGCCAGCCCGTTCGCCATCACAAACCGACGACCGCCGTGATCCTTGCGGCGGGGCTCGGGACACGCATGCGCTCTAGCCTGCCTAAAGCTCTGCACCCGCTGGGTGGACGCCCCATGATCACGCATCTGATCGAGACGGCGAAATCCGTGTTCGACAGAATCGTGGTTGTGGTCGGGCCGGATATGGCAGCGCTCGAAAAGGCCGCGGCGCCCTGGCCCTGCATCGTGCAGAGCGAACGCCTCGGTACAGGTCATGCTGCCCGTATGGCGGAGGAGCTGTTTGGTGAGGGGGATGTCGCTATACTCTACGCCGATAATCCCCTGATCACCGAAGAAACCATGCGTGCCCTGCTGGCGACGCGACAGGAGAGCGGGGTTTCGCTCGCGTTGCTGGCGATGCGTCCACAGGATCCTGGCCGTTATGGCCGCATCATCGTTCGGAATGGATGCGTTCAGGAAATCATTGAGTGGAAAGATGCGAGCGAGGCGCAGCGCGCGATCGATCTGTGCAATGCCGGGGTGCTATGCGCAGGTGCGCAGGATCTGCGTCGGTGGCTCGCCGCATTGGGCAATGCAAACGCCCAGGGTGAGTATTACCTTACCGATGTCGTGGCCCAGGCCGCGCGTGAGGGCATCGTGCGCCACGCCGAAGCGCCTGCGGACGAGCTGGCCGGTATCAATTCGCGTGCCGAACTGGCCGCTGCAGAGGCGAGCCTGCAAAAGCGTCTTCGCGTGGCGGCACTCGAGGGTGGTGTGACTCTCGTTGCGCCCGATACGGTCTTCTTCTCTACTGATACGATCATCGAGCCTGATGTGGTGGTCGAGCCCAATGTTGTGTTTGGGCCCGGAGTGATTGTCCGACGAGAAGCGCGTATCCGGGCATTCAGCCATCTGGAGGGATGTGTCGTCGAGCGCGAGGCGATCATTGGCCCGTATGCGCGGCTGCGTCCTGAAACTGTCTGTGGCGTTGCCTCCCATGTCGGGAACTTCGTCGAACTCAAGGCAACGCTACTCGGCGACGGGGCCAAGGCCAATCATCTGACTTATCTCGGTGATTCGACCATCGGCGCCCGTACGAATGTCGGGGCAGGGACGATTACCTGCAATTATGATGGCGTTTTCAAGCACCGTACCGTCATTGGTGACGACGTCTTTGTGGGATCCGACTCGATCCTTGTTGCGCCTGTGACGATAGGCAGCGGGGCGCTTCTGGCGGCTGGCGGCGTCATTACCGAGGATGTGGAGCCCGGCGCTCTGGCTCTGGGTCGTTCGCGACAGATCAACAAGGCAGAGAGAGGGCGTAGCATTCGTGACGCCCTGCGTGCGAGGAAGGAACAAGGCTGATGTGCGGAATCTGCGGCGTCGTCGGACACAAGAATGCCACTCCGCTCATCGTCGAGGCGCTCAGGCGCCTCGAATATCGCGGATATGATTCTGCCGGGATTGCCAGCCTGGAGGACGGGCGCATCGCCCGTCGTCGTGCGGCGGGCAAGCTCGATAATCTGCAGGCTGTGCTGGATGTCCAGCCGCTGACCGGTATCACCGGGATTGGGCATACGCGCTGGGCGACACATGGCCTTCCCAATGAGACCAATGCTCACCCTCATGCGACCGATCGTGTGGCGATCGTGCATAACGGCATCATCGAGAATTACGAGGAACTGAAAGCGGAGATGGTGGCGATCGGTCGCCATTTCACCTCGGAAACCGACACTGAATGCGTTGCCCAGCTGGTCGATTTCTATCTCGATCAGGGGATGGCGCCGCGCGAGGCCGCCAGCAAGACCCTGGGCCGCCTTCAGGGCGCGTACGCGCTTGCAATGATTTTCACCGGCCATGAGGGGCTCCTGATCGGGGCGCGCCACGGCGCACCGCTCGCGGTGGGCTTTGGCGAAGGTGAGATGTTTCTCGGGTCAGATAGTCTCGCCCTTGCGCCACTGGCGCGACGCATTGCCTATCTGGATGACGGGGATTGGTGCGTTCTCCAGCCCGATAGTGTCGAGTTCTATGACGCATCCGGGCAGCGTGTGCAGCGTGCTGTCCAGACGATCGCACTGATCGCGGGAACGGTCGGCAAGGATGGCTATCGCCACTACATGGAAAAGGAGCTCCATGAACATCCGGTGGTAATCGGCCAGACATTGCAGCGCATCATCGACCCCGTGACGCGTGACATCGCCCTGCCTGAATTCCCGTTCGATATGGCGGAATTGCCGCGCGCCATCATCACGGCCTGTGGTTCTGCGTTCTACGCTGGCCTGGTTGCCCGCTACTGGCTCGAGGCGGAGGCGCGTCTGCCGGTCGATATCGATGTCGCTTCCGAGCTGCGTTATCGCAATCCGCCGCTCACGCCCAGAGGCATGGCGCTGATGATCTCGCAATCGGGGGAAACAGCCGATACGCTTGCTGCGTTGCGCAGCCTGCGTGAGCGCGAGCAGCACATCGTCTCCATCCTCAATGTCGAGGGAAGCACGATGGGCCGCGAGAGCGATGTTGTGCTCGGAATGGTCGCCGGCCCCGAGATTTCGGTTGCCAGTACCAAGGCCTTCACCGCTCAGCTCTCGGTTCTGGCCGTGCTGACCATCGCCATAGCCCGTGCGCGTGGCGTGATGTCAACCAAGCGCGAGGGCGACCTCCTGGCGCATCTGCTGGATCTGCCGTCGCGAGCGGCTGAGGTCTTCTCGAGGGTGAGCGATATCCAGGCCATGGCGGCAGCCGTGTCGGAAGCGCGCGACGTGCTCTATCTGGGCCGGGGTATCTGCTTCCCGGTTGCTCTGGAAGGCGCCCTCAAGCTCAAGGAGATCTCCTATATCCACGCCGAGGCTTATGCGGCGGGCGAGATGAAGCACGGACCGATCTCGCTGATCGACAAGGATGTGCCCATTGTCGTCATCGCGCCTTCGACCATTCTGTTCGACAAGACGCTGTCGAATATCCAGGAGGCAAAGGCGCGCGGCGGACGCATCATGGCCTTTACCGACCAGAAGGGGGCGGAAAGGCTGAGTGGTCTGGCCGAACATATGGTGATCCTGCCCGATGTCGATCCGTTCGTGGCCCCCATCCTCTACACGATTCCGGTCCAGATCCTGGCCTATGAAGTGGCCCTGCGTCGGGGCACCGATGTCGATCAGCCGCGCAATCTCGCCAAATCTGTGACCGTGGAGTAACCTGCCCCGAAACAGTCAGGGGGCCGTAAAAATGCCAGGATCGGGACCAGCGATACTCATCCAGGGGGCGGGCGTAGCTGGCCTCGTGACTGCCGTCACCCTTGCGGAAAAAGGGGCTCAGGTCACTTTGCATGAGGCCGGTCCGCGCATCGGAAGTGGGGCCTCGTGGTATGCTGGCGGCATGCTCGCGCCGTGGTGTGAGGCAGAATCTGCACCGGAAGAAGTCACACGTGACTCACTGGACTCTCTGCAATGGTGGGCTGATCACGTTCCGGGCGTGTTGCGCAATGGCAGCCTTGTCGTGGCGCCGCCACGCGATCAGGTCGAGCTTGCCCGTTTCGGGCGCAGGACAAGCCATTTCGAGACGATTGACGCGCCCAGGATTGCAGCGCTCGAACCCGATCTTGAGGGACGTTTTGATAAGGCGTTGTATTTTGCAGAAGAGGGGCATGTTGATCCACGTCTCGCTCTGGCGCGTCTGAAGGAGCGCCTCCTGACCCTTGGGGGGCATATCCGGCTCGATACCACCCGGATCGACGAGGATTTCGATTGGGTCATCGATTGCACCGGTATCGAGGCGCGTGAAGCGGAACCGAAATTACGCGGTGTTCGCGGTGAGATGATTCTGGTCCGCTGTCTCGAGATGCGTTTGCACCGTCCGGTGAGGATGCTGCATCCGCGCATCCCGATCTATATCGTGCCGCGCGAGCAGGGCATCTTCATGGCGGGGGCCACCATGGTCGAGAGCGATGACGACCGAGCCATCACCGTCAGGGCCATGAGCGAATTGCTGAACGCGCTCTACACGCTGCACCCGGCTTTCGCCGAAGCGGAGATCATCGAGGCGAATGCAGGCATACGACCGTCTTATCCTGATAATGTACCCCGTGTGCATTGTGACGGGCGTCGCATTACCGTCAATGGTATGTATCGCCATGGCTTTCTGCTGTCGCCTGCACGCGCAGCGGAGGTGGGTCGCATCATTTTCCCGGGAACGTCCTGATCCCGCTGCGGGACCGGTCGTCCTGATGTCATGAAACAGGCAGCGTACACCTGCCTTCCCGCCGCGCGTTGCGCACAGACGAATTTGGAGGAAACGCCTTGCAGATAATCGTGAATGACGAGACAAAGCGC
>NZ_PNQZ01000042.1 GCF_003994335.1 Asaia sp. W19 | reverse complement strand
AGTCCTGAGAGGGTCGAGCCCGTCGTGGCAAAATGATCGGTGACTGTCTGGTTAAGTCCACTGCCACCAATACCGGTCTTGTAGCCAAGGCTCAGTTGGCCACCGCTCTGGCTCGCTGTGCTGCGATAATCGGACGTATTCTGCGGGCTCGTGATGTTCAGGCTGCCCGCAGCCAGATCCAGGCGCGGGGCCGTGACCGTCGCCCCGTTCAGCGTCACACTGCCCGGGCTTGCGATCGTCACACTCTGCGCGCCATTGACCGTCGTGTTCACAGCCGTCGCACTGTCGGAAACGACATGCTGCGTCTGCTTGCCAAACGACGCACTCAGGCTGGCGCTATACCCACCAACACCCACACCAATATCGAGACCGACTGAAGTCGATTTCGACTTCATGTCGCCTTCGCTATGGGTCGTATCCCAGCCCGCCTGCAGCGTGATGTCCTTGCTGGCCGCGAGAACTACATCCTTGCCCGACAGGCTCGACGCCGTCGCACTCAAAGAGCCGTTCTGCGCATCCGCTGCGTTATCGCCACGCGCCACGACAGAAAGCGTGTTGCCAGCTTTAAGGGCCGAGCCGACGGCCTCGGTCCGTGTTTCCGTGCTCGACTGATGCAGCGACGACGAGCCAATGGATTGGCGTACGCCCACAATATTGCCCGCAACTGCATCGCCCCCTCTTATGATCGAGGTGACAATAATCGCCGCGCCCTGCATCGCATTCAGCGCAGCAAGCGTCCCGCTGCCGCTACCTGACGTCTGGCTTGCAGCAAGCCCCGTATTGACCACCTGCCCGACAATGGATGTTGGAGACAATCCGATTCTGGCGCCGATGGATTTCTCCTTATGCGCCATGCTCTGTGTCTGGCTGTTCTCCTTAGCCAGCAGCGAGACGGACGAGCCTGAGAGCGTGAGATCATTCGCCGCCGACAATGCCGAGCCATCGATCGTGAGCGCCTTACCTGCGTTGAGCGCCACACTGCCGCCCAGCGAGGCCAGAACCGACGGGGTCCAGACCGTGCTCGACGACGATGATCTGTCGTCGCGCATGCCATAGCCCAGCGTCCCCTGCGCGCCCTGGCTGCTCAGCGAGATCCCTGCCACGTGATGCGACGCACTTGCTTCGTTCTGCGTCTTCGCAGCAATCAGCGTCAGAGTGCCGCCTGCGGAGAGCGAGGCATCGCCCTGCGCGCCGATCAGACCCTTGAGGCTCATATCCCCGCCCGACACGACCCTTACATGAAGCTCGCCGTCCCATTCTTTGGCTACAAATCGCGTGTTTCCATCGGCCGGAAATTTAGACTGACCTGGAAATAGAAGATGCCAGATGCCGCAGCCTGTGATGGAGCCACAATGCAGGTCGTGTTGCCCAATAACGTTTTGGAGTATACGCCGTTTTCTCTTTCTGAAGCAGATAAATGCGGTCGCGTAGCAATCCAGCGAATGGTCGTCGCCGATCTGCTCAAATCACAGATCGAATGTCATTTCAGACACCGTCGACCAAACCGCCAAAGCCTGCAATTACGAACCAGCCTAAGCTCTCAATAATTATTGATCCCTCCACATCACTTTCAAAAGATTCGACATTCCCTCATTTGACGCCAATGATGCATTCATCATGTAAGCACTCGCAAGATAGATTCAAAAATATCATCGCGGACTTAATTTCAGCGGAAATGATGAACGGAAAATCGCTACAACTGTCGATATTTTCGTATGTAATGAAATCTACTGCCGGTTTAGGGGGGGGCGAAAACGCGAACGCATCATACAGAAGTTACGTTCGCCGGGCGGATGTCAGCGCTTCGTGTCCGTCTTCTCAGCCAGCCGCAATCTCTTTGTTCCACCTGCCTCCATCACCACCGCTCTTTCTCGTCATATCCATCGTGTCCGGGCTCTCGCCCAATGGAATAACGCGACCGCTCTCAGCGCCTGAAGATCTCTTTCTCGGGCGTCGCCTACCTCACTTCAGTTAACGTGACATCACCCTTGAAGCTATTTTCGTAATGACTTTCTCGACATATGGCCAATCCTGATCAGAATCGCCAAATCGATTTGTAAAGTCCCTTCTCGTCAAATACCGAACTGAGTTTCTAGATATCTCTTCGCCACTCAGACTATATATTTGATCGCAGCGATCACAAATCTGAACTATTTCGTCATCCGTTTCCGATAGTCCATAGGCTAACCGACCGTCTCCGCAGCATTTTGGCACAGAATTTGCGTACAAAACAAAAAACTCTTCAATAAACCTAAAACAAAAATTTTCAAAATATTTAGGATTACTATTTTTTTTTAATTCATACAGACCTAGTAAGTGCTCGAAAGAGTCATTAAATGGGCAGAAACAGAATATCATATCTGTCGTTAGGTCACCTCCAAGGGACCTTTCCATCACCCGCTCAGCGTACAGAAGCTCTCGGCCTCTTTTTGCTATTACGCTTCCATATAAAAAAGAAAATTGCTCACACCTATTTTTGAAAAGCATAGTTTTCCTCAGGGCACTGGATAAGCTGTTATCAAATTTCCGGCTCGATCGGTTTGTATCCGGACTTTCGTAGTCAACCCGCCACCATCCGCTTTTCTCACAGTTCCGACAACACGTCCCGTATCGGCGACTCTTACATAAGTTGGATCGTTACCAATCATTAACACCTTCACAATCGGACTGTCGACTACTGCTTTCGACTGCAACAAGTCGCGGGTCTCACTCTGGGTGATTGTAAATTGGCTTTGAGTGTTTCCTTGGTTGAAGTGTCTCTCAACAACATGTTCCCACCCCGCATCTACGGTTTTACCTTTACCGTTAACGGGCGTAAAACGAGTATCCTTATTCGCTAGATTGATTCTTGACCTGACTCTTCCAGGAATCGAATCTTGATCAAGCTGGGGGGTATTTTTTGAAGCAGCACTTGCTCCAGACGATCCCCCACTCCCCCCGGTGGTTTCCCCGTCATGAGCGATGTTATTGAGGACGCTTTCTGCGGCTTTTTCTTCTCTGGCGGCTTTTGTGGCGGCCTGTATTTCCTTGAGCCCGAGTGCGACGACTTTTCCGGCGACCTTTCCGGCGGCGCCTGTTTCCAGACCCAACCCCCAGCCGGTGACACTCTCCCAGGCTGCTCCTTTATAGTCGCCGTTCCTGATATCCTTGCCGGTATTATACATGGACATCGCCTCGGCAACCGGCGGGAGGAACCACTGGGCAAACTCCGCATCCGACATACCCTGGGCAAAGTTCAGGCCCGCCGAAGGCTGATAGGGATGATCCAGATGAGCTGTGACGGTGATGGCTTCATCGCCGTTTGACTGGGTATGTCGGGTCGCCGTTTGACCTTCAGTTCGCGTTCCACTCTGTGATGGATCCGTCGGATCGGCGGTATCGATCGGATAGGCGTCATGATGAGCCTCCGTGAGGGCCTGATCTCCCGACAGGGACGAGGCTGTGGAAGAGGCCGTGGCATCCCCTCCCTGACCCGTATTCAGCCCGGTCTGACCTGAAGTTCTTTTTTTCCCACCGCCTGTGAAGCCGGATGCCTTGTTGGCCGCCTCATAGGCCTGCACGCCCAGTTCGACGGCCGTTTCTCCCGCCGTCTCGGCGGCCATCTGGGTCTGTATTGTATTATTGACCGAGCTGGCATTGAAATCATTGTCCAGATGCCCGTTCGCACCGGCCAGATCTGTACTGTACGCCCCTGTTGTGCTGCCGCTCTGCACATCGATGTTGCCCGTGATCACTGATTGCGTCGTGCTGGTCTCGCTGTGATCGACATGGCCCACCGCCACGGCTGACGATTTGGCCACATTAGCCAGACTTTCGCCGCCAGAATATCCCCCGGCGACCGACGCGCCCGTCGCGCTCCAGCGCGAGACATTCTCCACACTTTCCGCGTCCAGGGAGCCGGTGCTAAAATGATTGCGGTCAGCCTCTGCCGTGCTGCTGATCACCCCGCCTGTCAGAGCCGTATTGCCAGAGACCTCGACATCCAGCCCCCCCCTCACCCGCATAGAGCCCGGACTGATCCTTGCCTGTGGAGCGATAGGTATCTGTCACCGAGGATCCGGAGACACTTCCCCCACCGCCGACAGACCCCGCCCCGGCTCCAGGGATGGGAACCGTTATACTCGCCCCACCCGATGCCGAATGGCTCTCGTAATGCGCCTCGTCCTGCGGGCTGGTAATGACCAGATTGCCTGTCTGCACACCAATATGACCGCCCGAAACCGTGGCTCCATCGAGCGTCGTCGTGCCTGACGTGACCAGTGTGACATTGTTCGATCCCGTCACCGTGGTCACCACATGGGTGGTGCTGTCCGACTGGCTGTGTTGTGTCGAGCCGGAGACTGACGCTGTGACGCTGGCCCCGGCATGGTCTGTGCCAATGCTGCCAACAACCCCGACCGAAGCCGAAACGCTTTGTGCCGAACTTTCTGTCTGACTGGTCTCCACGCCCGATTGCAGCGTGATATCGCCACTGGCAGCGAGCGTGACATCCTGGCCCGAGAGCGTTCCTGCCGTTACGGCGATCGTGCCGTTCTGCGCATCGGCTGCATTATCCCCGCGCGCGACGATGGTCAGATCCCCACCCGCTGTCGCCGATGAGCCCTGCAGGGTGGTCTGGCTCTGGCTCGACTGGCTTTTGCTGCTCGAGAACCCGAGCGACACCTGCACGCCGACAATATTGTTCTGGGTTGCCCCCCCCCAACGGCAGACATGCCTTCGCCGATCGCTGTCTGCAGCCCGGTCAGACCGGCCAGGGTGCCCGTTCCCTGCTGCGCGGCATTCAACCCGCCATTGACCGCCTGTCCCACCATGAAGCCCGGCGCCACGCCGGCACTGAACCCGATGGATGTTTCCTTATGGGAGGATGTCTGTGTCTGTGTGTTTTCCCTGGCCGTGAAAGAGACGGAGGAGCCTGAGAGGGTGAGATCGCCTGCAGCCGAGAGGGCGGAGCCGTCGATGGTCACTGCCTTGCCGGCACTGAGCGTGACATCGCCGCCCAGCGAGGCCACGACGGAGGGGGTCCAGCTTGTCGAGGAGGACGAAGACGCATCCGAGCGCGATCCGTAACCCAGCGTGCCTGTGGCACCGTTCGTGCCGAGCGAGATCCCTGCCACGTGATGCGAAGCACTCGCTTCGCTCTGCGTCTTTGTGGCCTCCAGCGTCAGAGTGCCGCCTGCGGAGAGCGAGACATCGCCCTGCGCGCCGATCAGCCCCTTGAGGCTCATATCCCCGCCCGACAGACCCGTCAGCCTGCCGCCAGACGTCACATTCGAGCCGCGCTCGACCGACAGGCTCCCCGTGTCTGTAAAGCGGCTATGCGTCAGGAAGCCCGACTTGCTGCCGGAAATGTCATGGCTTGTGCTGTCGGTGACAGACCCAAGATCGAGCGATTTCGCCGCAGACAGCACCATATTGCCCGTACTGTCGATCGTCGCTCCCGCCGATTTCAGATCGCCCCCAAGGGCTGCCAGAACCGCATTCCCGCCCGCACTGATCGAGCTCGTGTAATTCTGCGTCTGGCTGAAGGCGCTGCTGACATTGGCGCCCTTCACCGCCGTGGCCTGACGCACCGTCGCGGCCCCAAGCGTCAGGCTGTTGCCCGCCAGCATCGACAGATCACCACCCGAACTCAGGCGACCGCCATTGAAGGTAATGTCATTACTGGCCGAGAGGGACGCCGCACCGCTCGCCGTGATCGTGCCGACCGAGCCAAGCTGGCCCTGATTGCCGCCATTGACCAGATAATCATTCAGCGTCGCGCTGTTGATGATCGACCCGTTCTGCGCCACCAGGCTGACCGAGCCACCTGCCAGCGTGCCCGTATTGGTGATGTCGCCATTGCGCGCCAGAATGCTCAGGCTGTTGCTGCCCGAAATCGTCCCGCTATTCGTGACGCTCGATCCCGCAAGCGACACGTCTTT
>NZ_PNQZ01000041.1 GCF_003994335.1 Asaia sp. W19 | reverse complement strand
CACGGCGGACTGGCCGGAGACGTTGCCCTGCATCTGCTGCGCGATGCCGTAAGCTGCCGCGTTATCTGCAGCGCTCGACACCTTCAGGCCGGTCGAGATGGTGTTTTCTGCATTGCTCAGAGCGGTCTGGGTAGCGTTCAGGGTCTGAACGGCGACCATCGCCGAGGCATTGGTGTTGATTGAAAGGCTCATCGAGTTTCTCCTGGTGCTCGCCCAGATATCGGGCCACGCAATCACCATAAAAACCCAAATGGATAAGAGAAGATTACCAGAACGTACGAAAGGGCTTCTTGGTAGCGATCGTCAAAATGTCGTCAAGAGGTGGGCCGGCGTAGACGTGCGGGCGCAACCAATACGATTCATTAACGAATATGAAACACTTTGGTGGGCGTAATTAGTCTCTGATGTGGGGGCAACTCGTTGTCACTGGTCATTGCCTCATTCAAAGGAACACTACCCCCGCAATGAGGAGCTCGGCGCAGGGCGTCCTCTCAAACGTAAAACCCTACGACAATACGGAAAACGAACGATGGTTCTTTACGTGATCTCCAAAGCGGATGATGCCTCGCTGCGCAAGTTCAGGAAGCGGAATAATCCGGATAATAATTTTGAGATCGTCCCGTCGTTTGATACTGCCGCTCTCGACCGTAATTATATGGTGGAGAATGGCCTCCTTGATCTAGAAACTCGCGCGACCGACGAACAGGTGGCGGACATATTCTCTCACGTTGTGCAATGGAGCCAATGCGTTGCAGACGGGCTGCCACGCACGATTCTTGGTGATAAATCTTCTATTCCCGATGATTTCGAGATACAGGCCAGTCATCTTACGAAGGCGCTGACGGAACCCTGGGATTTGATCGTCTGGGGCGCAGATTATAATAGTCTCATGATTGTTCAGATGCCTAATCAGTTGGGTGATTGTATTCTCAAGTATGATGATCATCCCTCGATTGGACCTGCTGCGCCCATTGGTTCGCAGGGAGGTGGCTCACTCTTGCTGCGACTCAGCGCGATCGAGGGCATGTCAGGATACACCATTTCGCCGCGGGGTGCCTCGACCCTCATGGGCACACTGCCTATCCGCGAATATGCTTACAGGCACAAACTGGCAGGACGTGAGATAAAGGGTGTCTCGCTAAGCATCCTGTTTTCCAGTCTGATCGAACATGGAATGCTCTCAGCGCATCTTTCTTTCCCACCGCTCATCGTTGGCAGACTACCGGAGGATGTGTTCACGTCTGTTGGCGCGGTAGGCGATTCTTTCGACTATGCTCAGGTAGACATCAAGCGATTGCTGGACGACTGTTTGTCGAAGGCGGGCTGTAACCCTGTCGGCGACGCAGAACCCGGCGTTTTTCCCAAACTCATTCACTTCGTTGAGACTACGCCTGAAAAACAGGCTTATGATGAAGTGAATTATTTCTCGGAGAAAAAGCCACCCGGTGTACGGCCTTTTGGTTTCAGCCATTACATGGCTATTCTGTCGGCTGCGAAATGTCATCCCGAATTCAGGATCATCGTCTGGTGTGTCGCCGAGCGTGATGGCGTCTATTGGCGCGCGATAAAAGAAATAGCAGATATCGTCGTCGTGCCTGCACCCCAGCGTGTTTTCGCCAACCCGGTCATGCATCCCGCACATCAGTCTGATATCATCAGAATGAGCGTCTTGCGGGCATATGGTGGCATATACCTGGATCTCGACACAATCACCCTCAAGAGCCTCCTGCCGCTTTGCTCGGCAACGCACACGGTGATGGCTCGGGAGCTTGCGTCGACGCGACCGAGGGTTGAGGCCGAGAGCCTTGGGAACTCGATCATCTTGTCTCCACCAGGTGCTTCCTTCATGGACGCATGGTGGGACAGCTACAAGCATTTCGACTCGCGCTATTGGGCGCATTCATCAACGAAAATGCCTTATCTGATAAGTTTGTCGCACCCAGCATCCGTTGTCGTTCTGCCGCCCGAGGCATTCTTCGTTCCGTCTTGGGATCAGATTGGGCTCAGCAGCCTTTTTGAACAGGCTGTTACATTCCCGGAAGCCTATGTTTTCCATTTGTGGGAAAGTATGTCGTGGCCCGTTCTCAAAGAGATCGACGAACTGAATGTCTCTTCGCGGGTCGATACCTATTCACTTGCGTGCCAAGCCACTCTATCCAGCGCTGATCTAGACCGAATTTCTAAATCCCGGGAGAGCTTCGCGCCATTTCGGGCTCAGTCGGGAGGGGGCAGTGGTCTCTCGCGGGTGTTCAGTGAGATCTACAGAAATAACGACTGGGGTGGTTCTGGAAATATATATTCCGGGGTCGGCTCGGATCCGCACCGGTGCCTGGATTATATCAATTTCATTTGTCACTACATCGGTCGGTTGGGCCATCGCGTCGTGCTCGACATAGGATGCGGAGACTTTCGAGTAGGCGCAGAGATTGCCCGCCGCTGCCCAGAGACGACGTTTCTCGCAATGGACCTCGTCGCTGAAGTTATCGCCGCAAACAGGCAGGTTTATGCCTCTATCCCAAATGTACGTTTTGAAGTTCTCAATCTCGTTGATCAGGTGCCCGCTTATGAGAGCGACCTGGTGATTGTAAAGGATGTTCTTCAGCATCTGTCAAATCAATCAATCCAAAGAGCAATAAGAAATCTTTCTCGACACAAAGAAATCATCTTTGTGAATTACATGCTTACTGAATATCCAATAGTAAACGAGGACAAAGAGGACGGGAAGCATATCAGGGGAGGGCGACTCGATTTCCGAGCCGCCCCTTTCAATATTGACACCACGATGCTGGCGAAGCTCCTCATCAAGGGATCTCCTGGGATCACAGAAGTTGTGCGCTATCGTCCTTGGGATCATGCCGACGAGAGCAAGGCGTAAGACGCTCGTTAATGTTTCGAAACCGGTCGCTTCGTGAGAGATATGGCGGTCAATGTCTCGGGGAGAGCGCTCGTTCAAATTTATCTGATTCGGAGCCTTGGGATTACACGTGATGGATAAGTGGTTGATTACACTCAAGCGTACTCCAGAAAGGCTTGAGGAATTTCGTCGAGACAACCCTAAATTCTCTGATATTCGGCTTTTCGAGGCGATAGATGGTCGGAGTCTCGATCGCGAGGCGCTTCGCGATCAGGGTATCCTTGACCCTGATTTGAATTATACGGATGGCGCAATCGGGTGCGCGCTGTCGCACCTTGCGATCTGGACGAACTCACTCGGGGAGGGGCGGGGATGTACGATTTTCGAAGATGACGCAATCATCAATGAAAGCTTCGACGCCCGGACGTCTGGGTTGATCGAGGCGCTACCGCAAGGCTGGGATATGGTACTATGGGGCTACAATACCGACGCCTATTTGACGTTCAGGAGCGCCGAAATCGGCTTTTTTTGTACGTCACGGTTTGACCACGTAAACCTCTTGAAAAACCGTGAGGAATTCAGGATGGGTTCGGCGGATACGACGCTATTCAGCCTCCTGCGTGCCCACGGGCTGATAGGCTACTCGATATCTCCTAGTGGGATTTCGAAAATGCTCTCTCATGTTTTGCCGCTCCGGCCGATGCAGACATTCTATCCCGGACTGGAAAAAAATAAAGAGAACTCGGGCATCGATGATATGATGGCGGGGTGCTATGATAAACTTAGTGCGTGGGTCGCTTTTCCACCACTTGTCCTTGCCAAGAACGATCTTGCCACTAGCACAGTGCAAACCGGCGGATGAAGCAAAGCCCGGATCGGGGTTTTTGGTAGCCCCTCACCTGAGAGCAGGTAAGGGGCTTTTTAGTATTACTGGAAGAGGGAGAGGATGTTCTGAGACTGCGAGTTTGCGATGGTGAGTGACTTGATGGCGAGCGACTGCTTGGTCTGAAGTGAGGTCAACTTAGCGCTGGCAGCAGACATATCTGCGTCGGTCAGGGCGCCAATGCCGTTGGTGAGGTTGTCGGAGATGCTCGAGCCATAGGTGCTCAT
>NZ_PNQZ01000040.1 GCF_003994335.1 Asaia sp. W19 | reverse complement strand
GCGTGCCCGTATTGGTGATGTCGCCATTGCGCGCCAGAATGCTCAGGCTGTTGCTGCCCGAAATCGTCCCGCTATTCGTGACGCTCGATCCCGCAAGCGACACGTCTTTCGCCGCAATCGTGCCGCCGCTCAGTGCCACATTGCCCGGGGCCAGATAGAGCTTCGGCGCCAGCACCGTCGCACCATTCACCTGCACCGGCACATACCAGACGATGTTCTGCGTCAGAGACGCCTTTTGCTCATCGCTCAGCGCCTGACCGAAAGTCAGCCCAAGGCGCTGCGCCTGATCACCGGCATTCGTGACCAGTTGCTGCATCTGCGACGACGCATTGACAAACGTCCCGCCAAGGAAGGTCTGGCCCGTCGCGGAAACAATCTGCTGCTGCACATATTGCTGGTCGAAATAGGAATCACCCAGGAAAGTGTAATCCGACGGTGACTTGCCCAGACGATCCACAAGATATTGCGAGCCGTGAAAGGCCGTCAGGCTGGTATAGGCCGGGTTCGTCTCGACCAGATAATGCGCCTGGGGCGACGGGTTAGGCACATAGAGCGCACTGCCCGCCGGAATGGAGGTAATCACCTGCATGACCGACGGATCGGCGCTGTTCAGAAAGCCGGGAAGCCGCAAATTCTGCGCTGCATCCGCTGCCGTCTGGACGCCTTCCTGCGGTAGAACGCCCCCGCCCGCCAGTGACGGGCCCGACCCACCTGAGGCGGGCCGATGACCGGAAAGCCCACCCCCCTCCTGGCCCGGCTGCAGGCCACCAGGAGTGAGTGTGCCACCATTCGGCATCCCGTTTCCGCCTTGGGCGAATGCGCCCGCATCGAACGCCCCAAGGCCTTCATGTCCTGCCTGTGCCGCAGCCTGCTGCCCGGCGCCCGATACGAACCCGCCAGTGAGTCCGCTGCCCGAAACACCGCTCTGGGCGCCAACCCCGCCGGACATGCCCAGATCGATATTCCCTGTCGGACGATCCGCACCGGGCAGAGTCAGGGCACCACCGCCTACCGCCTGACCATTCATGCCAGGCGCCGTCACATCGCCCGGCATATTGCCCTGGTAGTGCGATGCTGCGGCAAGCTGCTCGGATGTCGCGTGCTGGATGATGGTACTGTTATTGATCTCCCCGGCGAAATCACCGATCAGACTATTGGCGGCCACGATCGTGCCAGACAGCCCGTTCGAACGGCTGCTCCCCCAGATCTGGCTCGGCCAGGGCCAGCCACCGCCGGATCCGATCTGCCACCCACCGGGAAACCAGGGATTGGCAGCGTCTTCAGGGGGCATGTACCAACGGCAGGAATTTCCGTTATAGCAGGTCAGTGTGTAGGTGACGCTGGTATCGTAACCAACATTGTTCAACGAGCCGCCCTTGAGCGTCATGTCGTTGCCTGCTGCCAGATGGCTGGCATCGTTGGTGATCGTACCGCTGGTCGTCACCACCAGATCATGCCCGGCCGAGATGACAGACGGCGCGTTGGACGCGGTGGCGAGTGACCCCACCCCTGTCACTACGACCTTGGAGGCGTCCTTGCCGCCATAAAGCGCTACAAGCACGTAGCCTGAACCGGGTTTTCCATCTGCTGTCAGCAGGCCCGCGGGGGTCTGAACGGCCAGAATCTTCTGGCCCCAGTAATACTGGCCGGTATTGCCGATATTCGAGGGCGTCGGCGGATTGGCCAGAGCCTGATCATAGGTCTGGCTGTAAACGACCTGTCCCTGCTGATAGGTAACACCGCCAATGATATCATTGGTGAGGGAGCGCGCGCTGATGACGACATCGCCCTGGGCACTCCCGGTCAGAATCTGACCGGAGCTGTTCGTGACATCTCCGGCCAACTGACCGGATCTGCCCCCAATCGTCAGGTCCCCTGCGTCGGACAGGATCGCGCCCTGGCGGTTGATCAGACTCCCGTCCAAGGCAATCTGTACGCCTTGAGTGCCGCTGATCAGCCCGGTGTTGGTCACGCTGCCCGGCGTCGAGAGAGACAGCATGCCCCCCGCAATAAGAGCCCCGTTATTCTCGATTTCCGGGGCTGTGGCTGTGAGCCCGCCACCGGCAATGACACCCGCCCCGGCGCCGATGTGCCAGCCGGAATCCAGAGCAAGGCGCGCGTCACCCCCGGCAGAAAACAAGAATCCCCCGACATCCTGCGCCGTCGAAAAATCCAGATTACGCGTGGCCTGAACCGTACTGGCTCCTGCAATTGCACTGGTATAGAGCGTCAGATCGCGCCCCGCCTGAAGCGTTCCGCCAGTGAGATCGAACTGACGCATGCGCGCGCCCTGCCCGGCCGTAAGGGCGAGGTCGCCCCCTTGCGTCAGGATCGTACCCTGAGCGCTCTCGACCTGCTGTGCGGCAACGGAAAGATCCAACCCTGCCTGCAGACGCCCTCCATTGTTGAGGAGGTCGTCAAGCGCATGGCCTGCCGCATCTCTGGCCACGGATAGCGAGCCGCCCACGGCAAGAACCTGACCCGCATTGTTCGACAAACGGCCGGTCTGAAGCGTGATGTCGTGTCCCGCCTGCACCAGGCCATTATCATTCGCGACGGTTCCGGCCGAGATACGCACCGACCCGTCAGTGCCAATAATGCGTCCGCCTTGATCATTGCGCAGGGCAGAGGCTGTTAGCGACAATAGGCCCTGACCAGAGCCCATTTGCCCGGCGTGATTATCGGCATTGGCAGTAGTCACTTTGACATCCGCCAGACCGTAGATCAGGCCGCTATTGGTCAGATCTCCCGGCAGGGCGAGCGAAAGAGACCCGCCTGAGAGCATCAGATTACTGTTGGACAGGTGCAGAGCGTTCAGCGTCATCTGCTTGCCGTGCGCTGTCACCTCGCCAGCGTTATCAAGCCCGCCTTGCAGGGTAAGCGCGGCGTTGCCATTGGCAACGATCCCCGCCTGGGCGGCATTTTCCAGCGAGCCGGCATGGATGGAGAGAAGCCCCCCCGAGGACTCGGTCTGGATCAGGCCCTGATTTGTCAGGGCGCCCTCGCTTGTGAGCGCAAGATTACCCTGAGTGCTGGCAATGATGCCGCTCTGATTAATGCTGAGGCTCCCCGCCCGCAGCATCATGTCGCCCACCGAGGCGATCTTGCCCGCGCTTGAAAAGCCGTTTGAAACTGTCAGTCCCATGGCTTGACCGCTGGTGACCTGACTGCCTTCTCCGCCCTGATAGGAACCAGTGGTCAGGGTGAGCGCGCCCGTTGCCTGGATGGCCCCGTTCGTGTTCGTGACACTGCCGGTGCCCATCCCGTGCAGCGTGAGAGCACCGGCTTGAGCCAGTATCTGGCCATTGTCATTGGCGAGGTCGGCAAAGCCGATGGAGATTGGGCCGTTCCCCTGGATAATCCCCTGTGTGTTGGTTACGAGACCAAGCGCGCTATCAGTTCCGACAGAGACACCTGCCGACTTCGACAGAGCAAGCCCGAGCGTATTATCGAGCTGTGCCGCGACCAGCGCCACACTGCCGTCTGCCTGAAGAACACCGCTCCTGTTGTCTATGACGGCACCGGTCAGGGTGAGCGCGCCACCCTGGGCAATGATCCGCCCCGACTCATTGGAGAATTGTGCGGCATCAAGCGCGATATCTCCGTTCGCTGTTCCGATCTGCCCGCCAGTGTTATCAAACTGACCAGCCATGCGCGCCACGACGCCTGCGTCAGCGTAAACCACGCCCGTATTCGTCGCACTGTCCCCGACGATAAGCTGGGTCTTGGCAGCACTTCCGATAAAGCCTGAATTCGCGACGTCTTGTGCGTTGAGTGTCAGCGCGCCCTGACGCGAGACAAACGTGCCTGTGTTGCCCAAACTTCCCGTTATCGACGTGCCGATATCGCGCTGCGCGGCAATTGTGCCACTATTCTTCAGGCTGCTTGCCTCAAGCTGCAGGGTGCCGAGATCGCCCGAGGCCTGAATGGCGCCCGCATTGGTGACGGTCTGGGCCGTAAGCGCGAGAGTCTGGCCTTTTGCAGAGATGACAGCAGGCGAGTCAGCGCTTTGACCGGTCAGATTGGTGATACTCTGGGCAGTCAGAGTGAGGTTCCCACCGGCATCGATATGTCCCGCATTGACGACGTCACCACTCAGGTGCAGCCCCATATCGCCGCTGGAAGTCAGCATCGAGGCGATGGAACCGGTATAGGCGCCCGCGCCAAGGCTCAGATTTCCGGCACTCTGAATGATCCCGCCCGTGTTATCGAGCGCGCCATCACGTGAGAGCGCGATATCCATCGCGCCTGCGGTGGTTAGGATCGTGCCATCGCCGTTTGTCAGGGAATTTGCTTTGAGCGACAGCGATGAGGATGCCTGCAGGGTCGAGGCGTCATTCACGATCGCTGTGCTTGGCACGCCCTGTCGGCCAGCAATATCGAGTACGCCGTCGCGGGTCAGGATCTGCCCGCCTGCCCGATTGATCAAGCGGGCAGTTTCAATGGTCTGGCCCGTCTGGCCCTGCAGGATACCGCCCTCATTGAGGAGGCTATCCGTTTGTATCGAGAGATCCCTGCGCGTCGAGAGGATCGTTCCACCCGTATTGGTCAATGTGCCTGTTGTAATCGACACAGTTCCCGTATCTGCACCGATCTGCCCCGCGTCATGGTTTTCGAGCCCGTCTGCCGTCAGGGTGACGCCTTGAGTACCGTATAACGTGCCCGAATTATCCGCCGAAGTCGCGAATTGCAGCGACAGAAGGGACGATGCTGCCATGGTCCCGCTGTTTTGCAGCGATGACGCAGCAAGGCCTAGACTGCCCCCCAGAGCACTGAGCTTGCCCGAATTCACAAGCGTATCGCTGGCCGAGACGGAAACGTCTCCATTGCCCAGAACACTTCCGGCATTGAACAGGCCTGCCGTGACAATCCTGAGTGTTTTTCCGGCAGCCGAACTCTGGATGATCCCGCTATTGGACAGCGCGTCTGCGGTTTGCGCGGTCGTTCTGAGCGTCAGATCGCCATCTTTGGCGGCAATCAGCCCTCCGGAGGCATTGTTCAGCCGCGCGACGGTCAGGGTAAGAGCGGTTCCGCTGGAAATGAGGCCCAAGTTATCGAGAGCGCCAGATACGGTGAGCGCCACACCGTCATTGCCGAGAAGGGAGCTTCCGGAATCCGACTCGTAGCGCTGGGCCGCGAGCGTGAGTGAACCAGTTGCCCCGATCGTCCCCCCCTGGTTGAGCACGTTAACGAGCGCGCTGCTCCCGTTGGCAATATCCAGATCTGATCCCAGAGAGAGCACAGTCCCACCGTCGCGGTTATCCAGCGCGCTTATGGTGGCCGCGACCCTCTCCTGCCCCTGTATCGTGCCAGCCCGGTTATCGACATCTCCGGAGATCAGCGAGACGCCCCCGTTCGGAGCGATGATTTTCCCCTGGACGTTGAGGAGCGCTGCTGAAGTGATTGTCAGAGAGCCTGTGCCGTTGCCGATCTGACCACCGCTGTTATCAAGCATCCCTCCCACCCGGAGGATCGTTCCGCTCGCACCGTAAAGTGTGCCGCTGTTCCGCAGGGTGTTGCGTGATGAGAGGGTGAGCACTCCGTCTTGCGCGCCGATCTCTCCTGAAGACGAAAAATCATCGAAAGAGAGAGTCAGATCTCCTCGACCTGCCAGAAGCGAGCCTGTCATCGCGACACTACCGACCGCGTCGATATCCAGCCCGTCAGCAGACTGAATCAGACCTGCTCCGGTTAGAGCCGACGAGCGAACGTGCACCACCCCCGCATTCAGTGTGCCGATCTGGCCGTCATTATTCAGGCCCGCCCCATGGGCGACAAGATCGAGATCGCCGTTGGATGCGATGATGCGCCCATGAGAGCCGTTATCGAGCCCAGTTCCGGCCTCGAGTGTCATGGCATCTGTCGATTGCATCAAACCCTGGTTTTGTATGCTTCCGGATGCCTTCAGCGAGAGTCCGGAATCCGAAGCCAGGGAGGCATCTTGCGCGGATTGATACTGCGCCAGTTCGGCGTTCAGGGGACCTGAAGCGTAGATAACGCCCGCCCTACTATTTGTCAGAGCCTGCCCTGTGAGTGACAGGATGCCATTCTTGGCTGAGATCGTCCCATCAGTATTGTCGATGTCGCCCGATGCCGTCAGACCCAGCGCACCTGATGAGGCAACGACCCTGCCCCGGTTATTGGCAACAGAGCCTGCCACGACGGAGACCGCACCACTCTCCGCGCCGATCTGGCCGTCGCCATTATCAAGAGCGCCACCTGCCCTGATCGTCGTTCCTGTTGCGCCATAAAGCGTGCCGCTGTTACGTAGCCTGTCCTGAACGGACACAATCAACGAGCCGGTCTGGGCGCCGATCTGACCGGTTGAGGACAGAGTCCCAGCAGTCAGCGACAGATCACCCTTGCCTGCCAGCAGCGACCCATCCACCGATGCCGATCGGTCGAGATTCAAGCTCAGGCTATCGACAGACTGTATGAGACCAGACCCGGCGTAGCTCTGCCCCGCGAGGGTGACAGCGCCGTTAGTCAGGGTACCGAGCTGTCCGTTATTCGTCAGGCCGGTGCCCTGTGCCGTGACGGACAGGCCGCCAGTAGTTGCGACAATCTGCCCATGGGTATCATTGACCATTCCCCCCTGTGCACCAAGCGTCATGCCCTGCACCGACAGGATCTGGCCGTCATTCTGCACAGCACCTGATGCCATCAATTCCAGCGTCGCATCCGATGCCAGGGAGGCTCCCTGCGTCGCGGAATACTGTGTCAACTCGGCTTTAAGGGGGCCAAAGGCATAAATCACTCCTCCCCCGGTATTGGTCAGAGCCTGCCCAGCCAGAGACAGCGCGGCGCCAGTGGACGAGACCGTGCCCGCGCTATTGTCGATATTACCCGCCGCGGTGAGCAAAAGGGCACCCGATGACGCGATGATCTTACCCCGGTTATTCGCGATAGACCCTGCGTTGATGGAGAGTGCGCCCGTTCCTGCGCCTATCTGGCCATCGGAATTGTCGAGCGCGCCAGATGTCCCGATACTCGCTCCTGAAGCTGCATAAAGCGTGCCGCTATTGCGCAGCGTCGACTGCACCAAGAGGGACAAGGCGCCGGATTCTGCCTGAATGGTGCCCGTATTCGTCAGAGACTGCAGAGCCGCACCCGAGAGGCTACTGGCCTGAATAGTGCCGGAGTTGACAAGAGCTGGGCCATTGTCGAAAGACAAATCCTGTCCGGCAATAATGGTTCCCGCATTATCGAGCTGCGTCGCCGTGATCCGCATGGCGTCACGGGCAGTTATACGCCCCGTAGCGTCATTGCCGATTGTATTGGCCTCGATCGAGAGGGCACCTCCCTGCGCGGCGACTTCACCACCGCTTTGAGTCAGTCTTCCGCCTGCCCTGAGCGTGATCAAACCATTCTGAGAGGCGATTTGTCCGTTATTAGCCATATTACCTGCACTTTGCAGGGTGACTGGTCCCTCCGCAGCGAAAACGCCGCCAGCCTCATTGACGAGGGATTGCCCGGATGCGGCGAGCCCGCCGTTACTCGCAGCGATCGTGCCACTGTTGCGCGCGTCGTTACGCGCGGCAATGTGGATACCGCCATTGCCCGCAGATTTGAGGGAACCCGTGTTATGCACGCTTCCGGCAGAGAGAGCGATTTCTTGTCCGGCCTGAATCTGCCCGGATTGGGTGATCGTTCCCGAGGATGTGAGCTGCGTTGAGGCTCCTGACTGTATGGCCCCCCCCTGCTGCGTGTCCTGCCCCACAATCTCAATCCGGCCAGTCGCGCTCAGCGTCCCGTTCAGGACCAGTTGCCCGTCAGCCGTCAGGGTCATGTCGCCAGCATTGGCGGCCATAGTCCCGTTGACACGAACACCCGCACCGGCCTCATTGACGAGCATTGAGATCTGCCCGGCATAGAGACCGCCCAATGCCGAGCTGTCGATCGCAAAGGCGGGGGCAGCACTGCCATCCCGATTCAGCGCCTGTACCTGTCCGGTTTCATAATCGACCCTGTTCCGCCCAACGACGAGGCGTGCATTCTGGGCATTGACCGGAGCATTGAATGTGACACGTCGACTCAGAATATCGAGGACGGGAACCGCCGTGAAATTACCCCCCTGTCCTTCGAACGCGACATAGCCATCCTGTACCCTGAGAGCAGAGAGCTTGCCTGTTGTATCGATTTCGGAATGACCTGTGGTGAGCGTCACCCGGCTCGTGTTGATGAAACCGCACCCGTTACACGTGATGCCGTTTGGATTGGCCACCACAACATTGGCGCTCTGGCCCGCAACCTCAGTAGCGCCCAGCATCTGACTAGCGTGCGGACCGGTTACCTCATTGAGGATGACTTTTGCGCCCGTCCCATTGAGATTGGCATTGCCGTAAACATACCCCCCCAGCTGAGTCTGGGTCGCCTTGGTCGCGTTATTGAGGATTAGGCCCTTCTGTTCGACCCCGTATTCCGTGAACATGTTATGCGACAGACCTGCCCCATTGGGTGTCGCAATATTGAGTTGTTGAACACCGTTGGATGTTCGGTCCAGATTGGGCGCCGGAGCACCAGGCATTGAATGATTATCAATGACGATCGACGGCGCGGCCTGTTGGGCACTCGCTATGGCCGGTAACAGTGCGAGGTCCGCTGAGAGAAAGACAGCAAGGATCTTGCGAAGATATCTCATGGGGTGGTCGTTCATCAGAAGCGCACTCCGGCCTGAAATGCGGCAATCCAGCCCTCGTCAGGGAGCGGGCCATGGGCAATCGCATGTGTCGCAGAGGCCCCCCAGAACACGGGCCCGGATACTTTGCGCAGTCCAAAGCCCGCCCCGGCAATCGATCCCCCCCGTAGCGCTGGCGGCAAGTTGTCTGCGCTATATCCGAGCTTGACGAACCCGCCATCGATGATCCCGTAGAATTCGGTGCCGTCGACGAACAGGCGACAAAGAGTCCGATACATCCCACAGCGCTCGTGAAGATCGAGGGGGGCGAGGCGGTACGAGATATCGTCACGCACATAAAAGCCTTTATTGCCCACGAGCATCTGGCTCAGGAAACCGCGCACGGTGTAGGGGCCGCCAAGCTGCAGCTGTTCGGTCGCAAACTGGTTGCGCGAACTGAATTCACCGTGGAACGACACATGCCACGACAATCCGAACGGCAGAGGCTCGTAACCGTCGATATCGAGGGCGGGCTTGACGTATCTCGTATGGGGCTCGCTCTCGATCGGATGCGCAAAACTCGTTCGGGTCCCTGCGCCATCTGTCCCGAAGCGCACACCGAGCGTTAGGTACCAAAGCCCACCCAGGGCTTTGAGTGATTCACTGGCTTGCGTGACAACGGACGCCTGGCGCGCACTCTGCGTTTTCAGCCGGACATGATCGAGCGTTGAGTTGAATGATTTCAGTTCATAAAGTGCCTGTAGGGTGGTCACCCCGATACTGTTGCGCGCGACAACGCGTGAGACGCCAAAGCGGAAATCCCGGCGGCGCCCGCCCAGCCGGTAGTCCTCGCCCAGAGTCTGTAGATGATAGACATCATCAGACATCCAGAACCCGCTGAAGACAGACCATTTTCCGTAGGGAACCGAGCCATCGGCCGAAAAATACTGGGTGCCACGGTGTCCGGCAGATCCCACCAGGGAGTGGTCATACTCAACCGACCACATATCCAGCAGACCGAGCGCGTCCTGAGCCGTCAGCAGCGCATGGCCCGTTTCATGCCCCGTCTGGTACTGTCCGTTATTATCTGCCCATATCTGCCCGTGCACGACGCCAGGGTTCATCTGTTGCACCACAACTGACGAACTACCGGGCTTGTCACCAGGCACGATCTGCATTTTTGCCGACCAATTGGGCATACGATTCATCTGGTCCAGCCCCTGCTCGAGGTCGCGCAGGTTCAGCAGATGATCTCGCAGACCAGGGAATCCCATGAGTTCGTGATGTCGCGCAGAGATACCGGCGAAACGGATTGACGAGAGCGTGCCCTCGATCACGACAATGCGCAGGTGTCCAGACTGCAGGGATTGCTCTGGCAAATACGCTCGTGACGTTACATTGCCCTGCTGCACATAGGCCCGGTTGATATCGTCCAGCGCATGATTGAAGTCGCTGACACCGAGACAGCGCCCGGTGTAACGCTGCTCGACACCGCGTTTTGCCGCATCGCCGAGATGGGGAGCATCCTCGATGGACACCGCCCATACACGGACACAGCTATTCCCTCCCTTCATGGGAGCGGGATTGTTGAAGTGCGTATCGCTATCGGGTGGAGGCAACATGTCGAGCTGAAGCTGGCGCTGCCTGAAACGCTGGAACTGGTCCTGTGATGAACCGGGGCCGGCTGGCATCACAGCCGGTGGGTTGGTCCGCATGGGCACCTGAGCTTGTGCTGTGACACAGCAGAAGAGAGACAGACCACCCGTCAGGGCAAAGCGGGTAACGCGCGACGCAAACATGAAAACAGGCCTGATTTAGATACGCTGGAAAATGACGTCAGTGCGATGAAGGCAGAGCCATCAGTTGCTCGGTGGCGGCCATCGCATTGTCGAGGCCATCAAGCGCAAAATTGATCGTCAGCACGCCGTCGAGGAGTTTGTTGATCTGCATGTGTCCCTGCTTGCCATGTCGCAGGGCGCGGGCCTGCAGATCGGTCAGCTCGAGCACGGAAAGGCAGCCCGTCGGGATGCAGCTCTGCCAGGCAAGCGTCAGGGGAGCGCTGGTGTCTGTCACCAGACGAGAGGGGGTGACCAGCGACAAACCCAAAGGCGTCATGAGTGTCAGACGCCATGGCCGGCTGGAAATCGGCATCTTGATGGCATCCGGCGTTGCTTTCGCCAGAATGATCCCACCGATTGGCACGTCTTTCTTATCGGGCTCCTGCTTGAACAGGCGCTGTTCGACCGTGCAAATATTCGGCGCCGCATTCATAGAACCGGCGGGATAGATACAACGATACGTCCAGTTACCCACCGATCCAGAGACAGTCGCAGGAGACGCAGCCGGCATGGTTGCCGCCGGCGCCTTTTCCGTGGCGGCGAAACTCGGAACCGTGATAATTGTGCTGGAGATAGCGGAAAGGAGAAAAAGACGCAAAATACTGCGTTTCATAGTAGATACACCTGCAACATTCCTGTTGCGAGGCGCCTTACGCCTTTTCCATTATAAATTCAGTATTAAAATGGACGTCTCTATCAAAACTGATTGATCATTAACGGTATTATCGGAATTTGATACTTTGTGACGATATCATTAATGTCAGAATTAACCAGATAGAAAGCCCCTCTTATTGATCCGCCAGATCCTCCGAAGGATGAGCCGATTGCGATCCGAATCTTTGCCCGCTTCCTGAGAGACGAGACAAACCGAGATCCTGGCGGCTCCCGCAAAGGGTCATCCATAAACTCTGATTCTGAGCCACTCAGGAGAGGGCAAACAGGCGCGGCACCGCTGTCAGCCTCGGGAGGCCGTCACGGTATCTCGTGGTCTTTCGGAGCATCGTTTAAAGTGGGTGGCCACTGAAGTGTTCCCGTCCTGGGCTTCGTCAACCAGGAGGAGACGCCCCCTTACCAACGGGTCTGGAAGGGATGAACAATGAGGTAAACATCGCTATGCGGGGCGATCACACTCCAGCAACGCGAGGATTCCATTCGCTCAAGCCCTCCTGCTCGTCCGGACATCCCGCACGAGATGCCGAGCGTTGCTCGCGACCAGAAGCGCGATATGGGGAGCGTCAACCTCACACGCCTCTGGATCTAAACGCGATCAGCCGCAACTTGACCACGGGCAAGATCGGGCCTTCAGGGCGAGAGAGTTGCGCGCCTTGGAATTCGCGGCCCCGGACAAACAATTATGATAATAAAGTGCCTCGGCTCCAAAGCGCATCTGAGCCGTTGTGGTATCAAGTCGTTCGGGAACAGGAGCGTCGAGCCAGCGCGCGAAATCCCGAATGAATGCTGCCGCTTCGACAGGTTGGTCGTCCACGATATTGTAAATGCCCGTCGGGGCTGACAGCGCGGCCAATGTGGCGTCTGCCGCGTCCTCCACGTGGATAAAGGAGAAAACCGCAGTCCCATCGCCACAGATCGGGTTGTTGCC
Source organism: Asaia sp. W19 (assembly GCF_003994335.1). Classification (GTDB taxonomy): domain Bacteria; phylum Pseudomonadota; class Alphaproteobacteria; order Acetobacterales; family Acetobacteraceae; genus Asaia. The sequence goes on along the minus strand of NZ_PNQZ01000040.1, from coordinate 69,614 downwards.
CGATCGGACACAGTCACTGAGCGGACCATCCCTCCAATACCAGGTTCCCGGGCCGTAAAAGAAGCCGTAGCGTAACGCTGAGCCAGCCACGACAGCAGAGGACAACACCCTGGCTTCTAGCTCGGCGTACATCCTGGCGCTTTGTCCGATATGTCCGGGCGCCTCGATCCGCAAGCGTGAGTGCTCGGTCGCGAGGCCTCCCTCCCCATCCAGATAGAAACCGGAAGATTGCTGAAGATAGCGCTGGACGCCGAATGCCTCTGCCGCTGCTAGGAGATTAGCCCCTCCTTCCAGGCGAAGCTGTCGATCGAACGGCAACCGTGCGGGCAAGTCCGCAGGGTCAGCGGGTAGCGAGGTAAGCTGATCGATTACGACGTCCGGCCTCACGCGATCGATCGCCGAAAACAGACTGTCTCGATCAAGGGCGTCGCCCGTAACCGGGATAGCCCCGGTTTCCGTAATAAGATCGATGCTTTTGGCCTTACTGGCTAAACCATAGGTCTCATAACCCGCCCGAATCAGGCGTTTCAGCAGAGGGCGCCCCAGGGCGCCGCTCGCGCCCGCAACAAATATACGCATCGACTCATCCTCTCACGGCTTGGCAGGCATGACGAAAGGAGAGGCTTGGTCTTTTACGAAAAAGGCCAGAAACTTTGCCGGTTCGGACTTGCTGGCATTGCGCCCGACAAGGTGCACATCTTGTGGACCTTCGAAGAAGGTTTGCCCTTTATTCAGGGTCACCGCCTTCTGGCCCTTGACCTGCATGACCACGGAGCCCTCGAGCACATAGACGAACACCGAAGCGTTGTGTCGATGAATTGGGTCGCTTCCGCCCGGCGGATAGTCCACCACGAGCATAGCGCCCTCCTTGCCCGGGACCCCTTGAAGTTCATGTGTCAGCAGCGGCGTCACCGCCGTTTCGGCTCGTGCGTAATTCGTGCTGACGAGTAACAGCGCCGTGGCGGCGCCCAATAGCTTCATCATTTGTATCGTCCTCGCTCTGGTTATCGTTTGGCGCTCTTTTTCTTGCGGACCGCTCCGTCCTTGCGCGTTTTCACGCGTGTCCCGAACCATGATTCGGCGTCAGCCCGGAATTTCGGCGGAGCTTTTTCCCGAACCAGACCGGCCAGATCAGCCAAAGTCGTTTCTGCAAGCTCCTGCCTCATGGCGTGCTCGGCACGAAGCATGGCCGCATGAATTCCACAGACTCCATGAGTAGCCCATGTCGGTGCGGCATCGGAAAACAGGGCACAGCGCGCCCGGATTTCCTGACAGTTGAAAAGGCTTTTCCTTCCCTCGATCGCATCCACGACCGAGAGAATACTGATCTCCTGCGCGGGCCTGGCCAGCATATATCCGCCCCTCAGCCCTTCAGAGGCGTGCAAGATGCCCGCCTTTTCAAGCTTGGGAAGCAGCTTTGCCACGAAGGCCCCCGGTATCTTCTGAAGATCAGCAAGATCAAGGCTGCTGACAGGTTCAGTGTGTTCAACGAGCCAGATCAGGCTGTGAAGAACGTATTCGGTGCTTGCGCCATAAAGTGCCATAACGCGGACAATATGAGTCTGCGTTCTGATTCGCAAGTGCGGTGTGTGAGAACTCGCGAGAATGTCGGCAGGGCGCGTTTGGCGGAGCAAGCGTCACTTCAGAGATGCATTGCGCCACTAAGCATATGAGGCATGTGACAGGGGCATCGCACTGGGCATCGCACTGGGCAATCCTCGCATCAACGCGTTATTCATGTTCTGCGAACCGACCACGGTTCAACCTGCCCCGGAACAAGCTTTTCTGCCCGCCGCGTTGCAGCTCTCGGCAAATGGAATCTAAGCGGGAAGCAGGGAGCCGTCAGACGCATTTCATGCCCTAGGTATCGAAGGTGACGCAAAGCCTGCCCGCGCAAGTCGCGCTACCTGAACAGGCCAACCCTAGGAGGTCAGGCACGCTTTCGGTATCGAGGCCCGCCTTGCGCCGTCAACGCCGCAACCAGGGTGCCGGCTCAAGGAAGGCGGGCCCGCGAGTTCCTCCCTGTTGGGGGCAGCTCCGAGCATGCGGCAGAAATCGCTCAATCCTGCGACGAGAGGAGCGCGTCATCAAGGGCGCGAGCGCGTATGGCCGCAGGGCGCGATGTCAGACGATAAAGATATTCCCCATTTTCGGATGCTAGCGTCATGCAGCCGAATTTCACGCCCCACTGAATTGGGGAGCCGAGATAAACATCCGCCCTACTAAAAGAATTCCCTGTAATATAGTCCCTCCCATCACCGAGAATGCCGCGAAGCGTATCGATGACAGATTGAAGCAAGCCATAGCCAGAGCGTCCCTGTGCTTGGGGGCTGTCTGGAACATGCAGGCCCAGCGACACATTTGTCGGTGCAGTTTCACAGGGGCCAGCGGCGAAAAGCATCCATCGATGGTACGCTGTGATCTCAACAGTCCCCGGGGCGGGAGAAAGCCGACGTTCGGGAAATGTTGACGCGAGATAGGCGCGGCAGGCAGCGACCTCGGTAAAAATCGCCTCACCATGCTCGGGCACAGGAACCTCGCCCATGGGATTGGTGGCGAGATAGTCTGCTGATTTCATCTGCGGCCCGAACGCCAACACTCTAGTCTCTTAGGGTTGTCCCGTTTCTTCGAGCATCCAGCGCACGATCCGCCCTCGAGAAAGGGGGGAGTGTAGAAAATGATCCGAGATATGGAAGCCCCCCTCCCTGATATCTCCAAGGCGCGCCTCGGGCAGAATGATATCCTGTCCTCCGCGGCAATGACCGGATGGAGCGCTTAGCCTGCTATCAACGCCCAGAGAACCAGCAGCAAGCCGATCAGAGAGCACATGAAAACGATCGTGCGTATGACCGGAATACCCGCAGCATAGAGCGGCAGATAGGCAATGCGCGCGCCAAGATAGATAAATCCGCCCCACATGGTCTTCCAGCCTTCATGACCTGCCAGAAGGGCGCCCAGCATCGCCGCAACAAAAAGCGGCAGGGTCTCGAAGAGATTGGCCTGGGCGCGGGACAGGCGCGCAGGAAGCGGCTGCAACGCGGGCATCTCCGCATCGCGTGCGCCCGTGTTCCATTTCGTCCCGTATTGCCGTGTCTTTGCAGCGCCTGCCCAGAGGATATTGACCAGCGCCAGCATGATCACGCCAGCGATTATATCGTATTCCGGATGGACCATGGGGCCTCTCGATGATGGTGTGGATGAACTGTGAGGGCGCAACAGATGCTGACACCGTCCGCACCCGCGGTCATTACGTTTGATCACAGACGATGTTCCACCCCCTGAGAAAGCTTGTCCCGAACACCGGGCTTAGGGAGTGACACGTGCAGAAGATCGAAAGGGAAGTGGTTCGCGGGTTTCCGGAAGTCTCGCGTCGGGCTACCGCATTCACGGATAACCTTCTGGGGAGCTCTGTCGTCACCAACGTCTCAATGGCTGGGCAATCGTCGTTCGGCGCCGCGCTCCGAACGCCAAATGAACGACCTGCTCGACCCCACGTGCCGGTCCGGGCCACGGCCTTGCTTGATTGCGTTGGTCCCGTTGCTCTTGAGATGCGTCCTGACTTTTCTCATCAACCATGGGAAGGCTTCCAACGAGTTGGCATCCGGTCACGGCACGTGCTGTATAAGGCCCATCTCTGTCTGAAGGGCCAGATTATCCTCCAGATGCCAGTTATCCGTGATCCGTCCGCCGGTTACCCTCAGCAGATCGGTTGCGATGAAATGGATCGTCTGGCCCCGTCCAAGATGCCCCCCCATCGAGCCGGTAAAATGACCGTCAAAATGCATGTGTACAGTGACATAGGGTCCCGACAAGACCATCCGTGTCACGGTCACCTGAAGGTCTGGAATCGCTTTCAGGAACTCCCGGGCGGCAAGGGCCGGCCCCTCTGGGCCGGCAACGCGGCCCGGCGGCGGCGTATGATCAACGAAACTTGGCGCGATAGCCCGTCTCAAAAGAGACCGGTCTCCAGTATTCCAGAAATCATAAAATGCGCGTGCCGCCTCAAGCGTTTCCCGCGCGTCTTCGGGTCGCTGCGGCGCTGGAAGCACGATCCCTGTGATGATAGCAGGAGTGCCGACAGGTGCAGCACGCGCGTAGGCAGGAAGCGCCGACAGTGTGAGGGCGAAGAGGATCTTGCGCATGAGTCAGCCTATCGCTCCGCCACCATCTACACGCACCGTAGAGCCCGTGGCGAAGCCGTTACGCATTACAAACAGGATCGCCTGCGCGATATCGTCAGCGTTGCCCACCCGTCCTGCCGGAAGGTGCTCCCCTGCCCGCGCGAACATGGCGGCGCGCTTGCCCTCGTCCATCTTGGCCCAAAGTGGCGTATCAATAAGCCCCGGCGAGACCGCATTCACGCGGATGGGTGACAGTTCGAGCGCCAACCCACGAACCAACCCTTCAAGAGCAGCATTGATCGCCCCCTGGAGTACGGAGGATGCGGAGGGGCGAACGCTCAGGAACCCTGACACCAGGGTCAGGCTGCCCGAAGCCGAGAGCCGTGCCGCCTTGGCGACGTGATAAGCCCCCCAGAATTTGCTATCAACCGCCTGACGGGCTTCGTGCATCGACAGGCTCCTTATCGGCCCGCTGGGTGTCTGCGCTGCCGAGATGACGATGTGATCCCATTCGGGATATGCGTTGAAGAAGGCTGCGACAGCATCGAAGTCTCTTATATCGAGCACCGTGCATCGGCAGGCGTCACCAAGCTCGGCGCGAGCACTTTCGAGTTTCTCCAAAGAGCGGGATACGATCGTGACAAGCGCCCCCTTCATCAGGGCGGTCCGGGCGGCCGCGAGCCCAATGCCCGAACTGCCACCGATGACAAGAATCCGCTTACCGTTTAGGTCGTAGGTCATGGGAATAGTTCCTCGAAGTGCGGTCATTTCAGGACAAAGTTCCGGGCAGGCCGGTGACAAGGGGGGAGCCGCGATGCAGCACCGGGGTGACTGATCGTGTGGCGAGGGCGTGTCGGGCAATCTCGTCCTTGCGGGCGAACCAGACACCGGGCTTGCTGCGCGCGTAAGTGAGGAAACGATCAAGCGCCCTCACCCGCCCTGCATGGCCCGAAATCCGGTCATGCAGGCTGATCACCATCATGCGGCGGCGCGTTGCGCCCTCGTCATAAAGCTGATCGAACTCGTCCTTCAATGCCTGCTCATAAGCCCCCGGATCCCACCCCTGGAAGGGGAAGGAAACGATGTCGTTCATGTGGAATGTATAGGGGACTGTCACGAAATCGCGGCCTCGCACCGGAATGATAAACGGCTCATCATGGCTCGGCTCATCGATATGGTAGAGAAAACCGAGCTCCTGCAGGCTTTCGAGGAAATGCACCGAATTACGCATCCAGTAGGCATTCCACCCTACGGCTCGCTGGCCTGTAATCCGATGGATCGTCTCCACGCTGCTGGCGATGAAGCGTTTCTCCTCATCGGGCGATAGCTGATAGGAGTTCTCCCAGCGACGACCATGGGCAGCGGCCTCATGGCCACGCCTGACGATCTCCCTCGCGAGGTCAGGTGCGGTCTCGACAGCATCGCCAATCATGAACGAACTGAGCTTGATCTCGTGTCTGTCCATCAGATCGAGCAGCCGCGGTATGCCCTCGTAATGTCCATAGGCGAAAAACGCATTGGTTGGCAGATCCGGGACATGCTGTGCGATCGGGTCAGGAATGACCCCGCCGGCGCCCGAGATCGGCTGACCGCCCCCCTCGAACATGAGAGACAGGCTGATGGCGAGCCGCGCTCGATCCGGCCAGAAGTCGCCTTCCTTCTGTTCCGACGGTATTGCTGCGCGGGCCTGCCCTGTGCGCTCGGCCAGCCCCGCTCCTGCTGCTGCGCCGCCCGCCATCATCAGGCTGCGGCGGGAAAGGGCATACTTATTCCGGGCTTCTGTCTCGGCCATGATGCGTTTCTCCTCCGTTTCTGGTTGAGAAATTGCCGTTGCCTTCGTCAGGAGAGTAGCCGTCGGTGAGGAGAATGATATTCTCCCCTCAGGAGATAATCATGCTCGACGCCCTGTCAGATTTGCGGCTTTTCACAAGGATCGCGCACCATGGCAGCATCACGGGGGCTGCGCGCGAACTCGGTTTGGCTGTCAACATGGCCAGCAAGCGCTTGGCAGGGCTTGAAAAACGGCTTGGCGTCACTCTCTTCATACGCACCACCCGCCAGTCTTCCCTGACGGAGGAAGGCGCTTTCCTGCTTGAACGCGCACACACCATCCTGACGGGGGTGGGCGATATTGAAGCCCAGTTCATGGAGCGTCGACGCGAGCCCCATGGCCTATTGCGGGTCGGTGCTCCCGCAGCGCTCGGGCGCCGCGTGATCGCCCCTCTCTGCGCCGCACTGATGGCGCAATGGCCGAATCTGAGGATTGATCTTCATCTGAGCGACCGCATTGCGGGGCTCGTCGATGAATCGCTGGATGTCGTGATCCGTATCGGGGCCGTAACTGATTCAAGTTTGCGCATCAGGAAGCTGGCCGATAGCTGCCGCGTGATCGTCGCCAGTCCTGATTATCTCGCCCGATATGGCACCCCATTGTCGCCAGAGGTGCTATCACGGCATGATGTGCTCCGTTACGGCAGCATCATGGACTGGGAACTGATCGGGCCCGGTGGACGCAGGATGACGATACGCCCCTCAGGCAGGCTCTACACTGACAGCGGCGACGTGGCCCATGACTGGGCGCGTATGGGGTTGGGACTGATATTCAAATCCGGCATCGACGTGGCACAGGACCTGAGCGATGGTACGCTGGTGCGCGTGCTATCCCAATGGCATGGCGAGCCCGCCCCGGTCTCCGCTATCTACCCGGCCGGTCGCCATATGCCTCACCGACTGCGTGTATTTCTGGAGTTGGTCACTGAGCGCCTTCGGAACGAGGTATACGCGCGCTGACAGGTGTGCTCTCGCTCCGCATCTGGTTCTGTTGCCTATCGAGACAGAACGCGTTCAGCACCCCATGATCGAATGGCGGCCCAGGTCGCGTTTATCACGCCTCATAGGCAGACGGGCGATCCATCCGGTTCGCGGCATATCTGGCTTCCCGTTTTCGCTTCAAGGCCCATAGCTGCGCGTCATTTGATCGCGACCAGCAGCCTGCCCCGGTGCCGCCCTTCCAGCAAGTCGTTCGCGGCCGCTTCGACATCGTGCAGCGTGATTTCGTGTGCCAGGGTCTCGAGCACTGCATGATCGACCTGTTCAGACAGGCGTCGCCACGCTTCCACTCTGAGGGCGCGCGGACAATACACGCTGTCGATTCCGATCAGGGAAACGCCACGGAGAATGAAGGGAGCCACTGTTGCCGGGAATGCCATGCCAGCGGCCAGCCCGCATGCCGTCACGACCCCGCGCGCTGCCATTGCCGCACAAATATTGGCAAGTATCTGCCCGCCCGCCGTGTCGACCGCGCCTGCCCATCGCTCATGCGCGAGAGGTTTGCCCGGTTGGGTGAACATGGTGCGTTCAAGAATTTCTGAAGCACCCAGTGAGCGCAGCCACGTGCCATGCTCTGGTCGCCCGGTCACAGCCTCGACCTGATAACCGAGACGGGAAAGCAGCATGACCGCGATACTGCCGACACCACCTGACGCTCCCGAGACGATGACAGGCCCGCTGCCGGGTAGGATCCCATGGCGCTCAAGTGCCATGACGCACAACATGGCGGTGTAACCCGCTGTGCCGATTATCATCGACTGACGGGGTGACAAGGTGTCGGTCAGGTGAACCAGCCAGTCGCCTGACACGCGCGCCATGCCGGATAATCCGCCCCAGTGCTTTTCACCCAACCCCCAGCCATTAAGCACGACACGATCACCCGATGAGAAGGCGGGATCATCACTGCGCGTCACCGTGCCAGCAAGGTCAATGCCCGGTACCATGGGGAAATGTCGGATGACGGGCGCGCGCCCCGTGATTGCCAGCGCATCCTTGTAATTGAGCGCGGAATACGCGACTTGAACGGTCACGTTCCCCGCAGGAAGGTCGCTTTCACGCATCTGGCGCAGCGTGACTTCCTGCCGGCCCGTTTCATCCCTCGTGATCACGAGGGCGGGGAAATCCAATGCCATGAACCTGTTCCTCTTCGCGAGAGATCACTGCGTTTCAGACACAGCCTCGATCTGTTCGGGAGCCACCGGGGCTCTTTTCGATTTGCCGAAGCCCGTATGAGCGTCGCCCCAGCTCTTGAGCGCGAGAATCACGGGCTCGAGCGTCCTGCCACGCCCCGTGAGGCTGTATTCCACCTTGGGGGGGACTTGCGGATAAATCTCCCGATGGATGAACCCGTCCTCCTCAAGTTCCCGGAGTTGCATTGTGAGCATACGCTGCGTTGCGTTGGGCAAAAGCTTGCGCAGGGCGTTGAAACGCAGCGTACCCTGCAGAAGATGGAACAGGATCACCCCCTTCCATTTTCCATCAATCAATTCGAGCGTGGCCTCGACCGCGCAGCCGGGGCTGCAATCGAGGCGCTTGTGGCGGATGCGGGGCATGACGGTATCATTTCCGATACTATGAACAGTATATGTGCGTTCTTGCGCTTGAGAAGTATAAGACCTCATCTCTGCTTCATACAACCATGGAGCAGAGATCATGCGTGCAATTGGTTTTCAGTCGCCCCATTCGAACGGGAGGGCGCCGACATTGCAGGATATCGTCCTGCCCGATCCCGTTCCGACCGGGCGTGATATCCTGGTCGAGATTCGCGCAATTTCGGTCAATCCTGTCGACGTGAAAATGCGGGCGGGTGCCAGACCGGCCCCGGGCGAATATCGCGTTCTCGGCTGGGATGCCGCGGGCATCGTCAGGGCAATCGGTCCCCTCGTGCGTGGCTTCGCGATTGGCGACGAGGTTTTCTACGCGGGAGACCTACAGCGTCCCGGCACAAATGCCGAAAGGCATCTGGTCGATGAGCGTATCGTTGGTCGCAAACCTCAAAGCCTGGACTGGGCGCAGTCAGCCGCCCTGCCTCTCACCGCGCTGACCGCCTGGGAGATGCTGTTCGATCGGCTGGAGATCCGTCGTGACGTTCCGGGCACGCACCCTTCCCTGCTCATCATCGGCGGCGCTGGGGGTGTCGGTTCGATGGCTATCCAGCTTGCGCGTGCCCTTACCGATATTACCGTCATCGCCACGGCCTCTCGCCCTGAAACGAAGGATTGGGTACAGGACCTTGGAGCGCATCATGTTATCGATCACCGCAAGCCGCTTGCTCCGCAGGTGGTGGCGCTGCAATCCGGTGCGCCGGGTTATGTCTTCTCCACAACAGCGACAACCCAACATTACGCCGATATCATCGAGCTTCTGGCGCCTCAGGGTCATTTCGGGGTGATTGACGATCCGACTGAGCTCAACGCCATCGCGCTCAAGCGCAAAAGCCTCTCGCTGCATTGGGAGTCCATGTTCACGCGATCGTTGTTCACGACCGCTGATATGGATCATCAGGGTAAAATTCTGAACGAGATCGCATCGCTCATCGATGCACGGCGCCTGCGCACAACGCTGGGCGAGCATTTCGGCCTCATCAATGCGGAAAATCTGCAGCATGCACACGCCTTGATCGAAAGCGGCCGCGCCCGGGGAAAAATCGTGCTCGAAGGCTTTGCAAGTGGGGAAGATGGGGCATGAGTGACGGCGCGGCCGATCTGGAAGGAAGATGGCAAGCACCAGGTGATACGCGCCTGTCAGCATAAAGGGCGGTCTCCATCACGCCCTATGCCCCCTTCCAGCAGAAATCCACATCTTGTGGCGACGTGGCGATGAGTTTCGGTATAGCGGTGAGAGCGCTTTTCGGCGCGTGGAGAGCGGGGCTGAAGACCCGCCCAACCCGGGCCGAGATAGCGGTGACAACCGGCCTGCGTCATCTTGACGGGCTTGTTGCTACAGCGAAAGACACGGGCGGGGCGGTATGTCGGAGGCAGATCGCCACAGCCCTCCCAACTCTTCTCGAGAGAGAGGCTATCAGCATGACAAATGGCTCCAATTTCCCCGCCGGCGGTCGGTTCGACCTTCACGCCGTCGCCAGCGACTTCCCGCAAACATCGGAGACGATGTTGCTGGACACCTATCTCACCGACAGCCCGATCCGCAGCATCCGATTGTTCAAGGTCTATCAAGCTGTGCCAGCGCATTATCACACTGGATGTGACGAGATCCTGTACGTGCTCTCGGGCGGCGGAACGTTCTGGATCGATGATCCAATGACCGAAGCCGCATTCGCTCCGGGCCAGCTTCTCGTCTTTCCCAGAAGAGCGGTTCATGCTCTTCCGGCACTTACCGATGCTTCTACGGTTTTCCTCGCAATCGATACGCCCCGTCGCGTTCAGGACGATGTTACCTTTATTGATACGACAAACGACACTCGCCCGATTTTCACCGCCGGAATATAAGTTCGTTTTCCGGCTTCATAACGGAACGGACCGTCGGACTCAGACTCTTATCCGTTCTCTGCACTACGCCATTCTGGATGGGTTCACGCAGTTTGACAGAGCGAGGAAGCTTCTCTTGCCTGCGCCGACGGCGCTGGCTTGCCGGTCATGCCAATCCTCAGGCATCGCCTTGGTCGATTGATCTGAAAAGGGCGCTCGGGCTAAGCCCGGTCATCTTGCGACAAAGGTTGAAGAAACTCGAGGGGCTCTCGTATCCTAGGCGATACGCTGTCTCGGTTATGGATATGCCCTCTGACATCAGAGCACACCCTCTGAGGATGCGGGCGCACTGCATCCAGGCTCCGGGCGCCATCCCGGTTTCCGACCTGAACCGACGCGTGAAGCTCCTCCGAGACATCCTGCAGCGCTGCGCGAGTGCGTCGAGCGAAAGTTGTTCTTCACTCTCCCGGGCCCATTCCGACATCACAGCGCGCATGATGACGTGAGCAGGCATGGGCAGAATGAGCGGTCGCGTCACGGCACGGGTCATCTCATCCGATACGAGAGCGAGCCTGTGGCGATCGAGCGGCCTATCGGGCAAGCCCAAGGAAGCCTCCTCCGCCCAACGTTCCATAATTGCGCAGAGGAGCGGCGTGACGCTGAAAGCAAGCGGTACGGGGGGACAGAAGTCTCGAGAGAGATCGGTTGAGATATAGACCTTGATACCATCCGCCGCACAGAGCGCACCGCCATGAGGCATGGCGGGCGGCACCCAATAGGCCTGTCCTGCCGGGATCAACCAGCGTGCGTCTGTGGACGCCGATACAAGGTGACCCGCCTTGACGATATAAATCTCGCCATGGGGATGGCGATGAGCCGCGATCTCGTCGCTGCGCGCGCGGTCCTGCCGGGAGATCAGCGCGCAGCCAATCGGTAGATAGTCGAGCGTTTCCAGAGCAAGCCTCCATATCGCGTTTGGCCCAATCCGAACGAATTATGGCCGCGCAATGTTATCGGGTCGCTGGCAATGGCGCGATAGTGGTCCGCATGAAATACGCACCTCCCAACAATGTTTCTTCATCTCTCTTCCTCTTCACCATGCCGTTGATCTGCCTGCTATCAGGCTGTGCAGGCACCCATATACGGGCCGAGGAAATGAGTGCGGCACAACTCAAACTTGCTCAGCCTCATAGCGTTGCGGTCTCGATTATCGACGAAAGCCCTGTGCCCCGCAGGCCGACACGGATCACCACTCACGCGCATGATGTTGCCTTGGCGGAACACGCGCTTGCAAAGGATCTTGCGCAGATATTGGCGTCGCGGCGGTTGAGCGTTGTCGGTCCCGGTGATCAGGCAGACCTCGTGCTCGTATGTGCCGTGACCGACGTACGCAGCGGCAGCACAATGGCGAGACTTCTTGTCGGGTATGGTGCGGGCAAGGCCGTGCTTGGAACCAGAATCACGATTTCGGCTCCACGAGCATCCAACGAGCCCTTGCTCGCTTTCGGGACGAACAGCACGACTGGTGCCATGCCGGGAGCCGGAATTGGGGTTATGTCTGCGGCAGGTGCCGCAGGAACGGCAGTGCATATGATCGGCCCCCTATTGGGTGTCCCCGGAACACTTCGACAAGGCTTGGCTCAGGAGGCACGGCAGACATCCGCGCGGATCGATGACGAATTGGCGAAGCTCTTTGACAAGCAAGGGTGGGTCTATCCTCGCCCGCCTGCGTCTTTTCCAAGCAGATCATGACCTCATCTGACCCGAAGCCGCCTTGCATCGTATTGCACGCGTGGTCGGGTGCCCCCGACCGCACCACGCAGGCGTCCTGGCGAGGATCGGTTTCCTGCTTTTCGAAGACAATGCGTCGCCCCCGATAGCTGGGGGTTCTGCTTTGCTTTTTCTTGCTGAGGCGACACCACCAGCAACGGAGGTGAGATGCCTCCTCGATACGTGGCATTCGCTAGCGCGCTTTACGCCACTATGGTCGATCCTCCGCTTGAGCGGAGAAGTATATCATCTGTCTGCGACACGATACACCGTGGCTTCCCGATAATGAAAAGCTTGTTGCTCGTCCTACGACGTGCGGATTTTAGGACGCAGTGATCGGCAGGACAAATTCCTCCGATCGTGGCCCGGCAAGACAGGTCGGGAAGACTGTGCCTCAGGACACAGGCTTCCCGTGACTCACAGGGTCTTAGCAGGCTACGGCAAGAGCTGTCGTTGTCTCCGCAACATATGGACCGCCTGCGCGGATCTCGATGCTCAGGATGCGCTCCCCATCCCCGGTCGAACCGGGCAGCGCGATCAAGGCATATCCGTCGGTCCAGCGCGCGTCAGCAGTTTCACTCTCATGCCAGCCTCGAGAAGCCTCATCCCCTAGATGTGCATCGAGTGACCGCATGTCCGACGCATCGAAGAGGGTGATGGCTCCCACGAGAACGCCGAGTTGACGACGGTCATCATGAAAAGGTCCGATCGCGTCGCATGGGCGGCAGGCATTGGAAGCGATACGGACACTCTGGATCTGCGGAGGCAGCCTGAAGACAATGTGATTCGCACTTGCCCGCAGGGCGCGCACTACCTGCCCGGAAGGTGTAATGAGACGCACGTCACGTTCATTCGTGAGGACGCGTGCCTGTTGCGCCGACGGTTGATTCCCGGAACGCGATGAGATCCTGTTGTATAGCGTCTCCAGAAATGCCAGGTCGGTACACAGGCTGAGGGACGAGCAACTCATCTGAGGATAAGACAGACGAGCGAGCTTGCCATGCTGTGAAAAGGCTCTGGCATTGCCGGTATCCCGATATGTTTCGCTCGGCATGCCGTCAGCCAGGATGACGCTATGCTTTTCCGTCGCAAGATGGAAATACTCGTAGTCTGTACGCGAGGTATCGTAATAGATCGAGCCCCCATTAACGAGCGTTCGTACTGGCACGAGATGACCGTCTACATAGAGACAGTGCTCCGCCGTGAGATAAACGTCCCGGTGGGGTACGCCCGTAGCAATCGCGTCCTTGGCAACGCATACAGGATATCCTGCAAGATCGTCATAGGCGGACCCATTTGTGATTGTCCGACCCTTACCAACCCATGTCACGCGTTGTGTGACGGCATTACCTGTCCCGGGTTCGAGAGTGATGATCTCGTCACCAACTGCAAGTGTCTCGATTGCCACCTCGCCCATAGGCGTGGCGATCATTGTTCCCGGCAGGAAGCAGGCTTCTGCCGTTCCGTAGATCGTCGCCGCACCGCCCGACCCGATATTGACGGGCTCGATCAGGCTCGCGCCGCTCGATACCACCAGTGTCGTATTGGAAAGAGACGGCCCGCTGATAGTCGCACCACTCAGAACGGTGACTGTGTCATTGCCTCCATAGGTCGTGTAGAAAGTGTCGTTGATTGATTTGCCCCCGGAGGAGACGGTGACCTGTGCCGAGTTTCCGTAATTGCCGGACATGACGCCGCCGTTCTGGACGGTGACATACCCATTATTCAGCGTCGAGTGTGTGAGCACACCGCCACTCTGAATGGTGATGGTCGGGTTTCCCAGCTGGGCCTGCAACATGCCGTCGACCACGGCGCCGGACGTGATGGTCAGCGTGGCATTGGTCAGAAACACGGGCCCGGTCAGCTTGGCAGTGCCGCTTTGATAATAGGTCGTGCCGCCAATATTGACCGCAATCCAGTCCCCACCCGTGATCGACCCGCCGGTATTCATCGTGTTGTGGTTCTGCACGGAAGGGTTGAGGGTCACATTGCTCGTGCTGGACGATACGGGCGCACCGGCAGAAATCACACTCCCTCCCGACCCCACGACGATCTGGCTGAGAGAGGCCCCGGCAGCGGCACTCAAGGTCATGTTCGAGGTGATCTGGGCTCCCGAAACCGAAGCGCCGTTCTGAACGGTCACGGTGCCACTCTTGCCTGTCGTGGCATAGAAGACGTCATTCTCGGACTTCGCACCGCTGGCATAGGTCAGCGTATTGCCATTGAAGTCATTATTGGCCGTCAGCCCTCCAGCCGCAACCGAGACCGTGCCCGTATTGACCACTGAGTCGATCAACTGGCCGCCATTCATGACGCTGATGGTCGGAGAGCCAACCGCTCCCGCTGCCAGCAAGCCGGAAACGACAGCGCCAGACTGAACGATCAGCGTGGTTGATGCGGCAAGCACCACCGGGCCATCAACAACAGTAGAGCCGCTGATATAGACCGTCTTTCCGTTGACGTTACTTGCGACCCAGGTCTCGCCATTGAGGAAAACATTTGCGTAACGAGAATCAGAACTTGATGTCATTTTACATCTCATAACTCGGGAGATTTGTTTTGTAGAAATACTATCTCATAAAATGCACGTATTTTTTTATGTCAAACCATGTTTTAGAAATACAAATTTCTGTAAGTAAGATAAGATGATTATGCAATAGAATATAAATGGTTGTAATAAATAATTATATAGTCATAACCCACTAATTTATGTCAAACTATGTTATAGGTATCTTGTTTTGTATTTACGTCGCACTGCGCGACTGTAGGTAGTATTTATATGTCACTTAGGATATATTTATTTATGTCCTGATTTTGGAGGCTTTGTGAGTGACTAATCGTGTATCTTTAACTCTTTGTTAACACGGTATTTGTCAATATATACAAATATAATAATAAGTTTATAAGTATATCTATCGATTCGATAAGCAAAGAAGGGGCGTGAAAAATTTACCGCATCGACATTAGGGGCATTTATTGTTGGTAGGGCTTCACTCCGCCGCAAAGCGGTCCTGGCTTGAGAGCTCTCGCCAAGCCACCTGTATGAACCGGTATACGGTTTCCCGCGGCGTACAGACGAGAGGAGGGAGCAGCCGGCCTGGTCGCCCTTTGCTTCTTCGATAAACAAAGCAAAACCGATCGTAGGCGTGTTCAGCGCCCGAAGTGGTCTACGAGTTCCGCTACCCTCGCGTGATCCGACAGGGTTGCCGGACTGTAGATGATCAGGCCCAGATCAGAGCGTCCCTCAACAGCGAAGCCGGAATACTCCAATTCGATCAGGCCGGCTGTCGGATGAACCAGACGCTTTGTGCCCTCGGCATGACTCTCGATATCGCTTTGTTGCCATAGCGCACTGAACTCCGGGCTGCAGGCGCTCAACTCGTCGATCAGCTGATCGACCAGGGTAGAGGCGCCCGCGCGCACGATATCTGCCCTGAAGGCTGCGACCACGGATCGCGCAAGATTATCCCAATCGGTCTGCATCGCGCGAATTCGCGGCGTTCCAAACACGATCTTGAGTATATTGCGTTGATCGGGCGGTAAAGTGCTGTAGTCGGTCAGCACCGCAGCGGCCGCCTTGTTCCACGCCACAACATCCCAAAGCGGCGTCTTCACGATTGCCGGGCTGTAAGTGAGCGCGTCAAGAACACGCTGCAGTCTAGGCGTAATGGCGTCAGCCTGCCGATATCGGATCTCAGGCAATCGGCCGAGCGCCAGCATGTAGAGATGCTCCCGCTCTGGTTCTGTAAGCTTCATGCCCTTGGTCAGACGGTCAAGGACGTCTGATGAGGGTGCGCCTCCTCGCCCCTGCTCGAGCCACGTATACCAAGTCACGCTGATATTGGCGCATTGTGCGACCTCTTCCCGGCGAAGACCCGGGGTACGGCGGCGCGATGCGGGAAAACCAAAAGCGACCGGATCGAGCCTTGACCGCTTTTCCCTGAGATAGGCACCGAAGGATGGAGAAGCGGGCATGCGAGCCTATCAGTCACTATACCATGATACGATCACTACTATAACAGGAAGGCGCGTCAGGCGATAGCAGAGGAGACGATCACAGGAGATGGATAATGAGAGTCTTTCTAACCGGTGCAAATGGTTTCATTGGAACCAGACTTGTTACCGAATTGATCGCGGCGGGCCATCAGGTTCTGGGCCTCACCCGCTCTGAACCCGGCGCTCAACGCTTGCTTGCCGCAGGTGCAGAAATTCATCGTGGCACGATCGATGATTCAGCCGCGCTTCGAGCGGGCGCCAATTCTTGTGACGGCGTTATTCATACCGCTTTCGACCATGATTTCTCTCGCTATGTCGAGAACTGCACGATGGACAGCCGTGCCATCCTGACAATCGGATCGGTGCTCCGCGGGACCAAACGCCCATTCGTCGTCACCTCGACCACATTATTCGGTGAGGAGACACCCGGGGTGCTTGCAGATGAGGATGTGTCCAATCTGGATCATCCCAACCCCCGAGCCGTGTCTGAGCGTGTGGTGGCAGGCCTCGTTGCAGATGGCATCAACGTTTCATTGGTCCGTCTGTCTCAAATTCATGATACGCACCGTCAAGGATTGGTCACATTCCTAGTTGATCTGGCCCGCAGAACAGGCCGCGTGGCCTATCTTGGCTCAGGCACCAATCGTTGGTCGGCGGCTGCTCTTGGCGATACAGCGCGTCTTTACCGCCTCGCCCTGGAAAATCCAACCGCGGGGGCACGCTATCACGCAACGGCCGAAGAGGGCGTAACGCTGCGCTCAATCGCTGAAACGATTGGGGAAAGACTTGATCTCCCGGTCGTCTCGCTGTCAGAGAGCGAGGCACGGGATCATTTTGGATGGCTCTATGGGTTCATTGCCAAAGACATGATCGCTTCCAGCGAGAAGACGTGCAAACGTCTGGGTTGGTGCCCGACAGGCCGTTCCCTTCTTGAGAGCCTCCAAACGATGGCAGCGGGAAAATGACACACCGCCTGACGTCACTGGACGTTACCGCCTTACTGTAGAGTGGGACATGGTCCCATCGGCTTGTTGCTCTCTCCCCTTAGTGGCTCGCCAAAGGGGAGAGGATGGAGAGTTCAGCGCATCAGAGGCGCTTCGCTCCCAAGATCGAAGAGAAAAACCATCTGGTCCGCCCGGGATACGCTGCGGTCCAGACGCAAGGTGACGTGCTCATCGAGCTGCGTCAGCCACCCCTCGAGAACCCCGCCATAGAACGCGCTCAGCCACTGGCCTGCCGGATTTCCCAAAGACCCGACGGTCGGAAAGCCCGTTAACTCGATATAGAGGGCGCGCGTTTCCCGTTGCAGTCGTAGCGACACAACGCCCCATCGGGCAATCGACAGAAGCGCATTGCACTCAAGCTCGAAGGCCTCGACCGTCTCGCACTCTGGCAGCGGCAGTCGGGTCGCGATCCGCTGGCCAACACTGTGCAAGAGCGCATCGCGCTCCTCCGGGCCAGCCTGCAGATCGAGTTCGGCGGCGAGAGCATGAATGAAAAGAGAATAATCAGGCGCGATCATTTCGTCCCCAGAAAGCTGTATTTTGCTGCGACAAAGGCACGGACTTCGTTCCAGGGTCCGGCCTTCTGATAATCTGCGTTGAGGCTGAGCTTGAGATTGGGCGTCAGGCGGTAATCGATATTGCCGTAGATGCCCCCAGTCAGACCACTTGCCGACTCACCTGATTCATAGGCGTAGAGCGGTGCGATACTGGCCAGAAGCGCCTGGTCCTGCGGATTGTTTGGAAAGGTTTCGGAGCGACTGGAGTGATAGGTCTGGTACCCTATGCGGCCCAGAACATTCCAGTCCATCTGTTTGTAGGATCCGGCATAGGTGATCGGGAAGGTGAAAGCGAGGAAGTTCTGCGGCGAGAAATATCCGCCATTGCCGAAGGAAAACTGGTACTCGTTGCGCGCATATCCGAACCACGTCAGATCCATGCCGAGATGGAGGTTCTGTGTGCCTGATTCCCAGATCTTGGCCTGCCCCCCTGCCCCAGCTTCATAGCCCGTGTTGCTGCGCGTGTTTCTCCCTGCAAGGTACGAACCACCCCCACGCACGTAGAAGGACGCGTTGCTGGTTCCGTAAGCGAGTTGAGCGTAAGCGCGATTGCGGGTCACCCCACCCCAGGTTGCTCCGGATGCGTCACGCAACCCTGCGTAGGAGAGAATACTGTCCTGAACGGCGCGACGTTCTGCTCCTATGGTAAGGGTTGTGTTGCGCGCAATCTGCGGCGCGACACGCAAACCACCCTGGGCCGTCGCCGTGATAAACCCAAGCGGCGTGGAACCAACATCTGCGGTCAGCCAGTTCCAGCCGAACTGCGCATCCAGCGCGACACCCGTCGCATTGAAAGAAGAGGACTGATCGAGCGGACCGTTCTGCTGGCTCGATAGCGGATTCATGCCAATCTGCAGGGGTCCATTGACGTCACTGCCGTTGTAGGATCGGCTTGAGAGGAAAGTGGGGGTCGCCGAAAGCGTAAGACGGCCATGACCAAGAGGTATCGTACCCGCAACCTGCGTAGTAACGTTGTTCAACCCGTTCAGACCTGATCCCGATCGGCTGTCGATCCCCGGGGTGATACTCACCGAGGCGGTAAGGGAGTCCGTGATCTGTGTGAGATCGCCATCCATGCGCCGGATGAGCGGATCAGAGTCGTTGCGTACGAGCGTGACATCCTCAGAAGCGAACGGGTTGACCCGTCGCGCGCCCGAGAGTCCAGAGGGCGAGATTTGCTCGATGCGGAGCAACCGTGCCTGGGCCAATTCGCGCACCGCAGCGCGAATATTGCCGCGCGCCCGATCTAGCTGCGCCGCTGCATACCAACTCCTCGGATCTGTCGGCGCCATCGCATTCATCTGCTGGATATAGCCACTGGCCTCGGCGTAGCGATGCATGGCGATTGTCGTCTCGACAAGTGCCAGGCGCGCGTCGAGATCGGCTGGATCATGCTGCACAGCACGCAGATTGATCTGATAGGCCTGAGCGTATTGACCGCCGGAGCTATAAAGCCGAGCCAAAGCGAGATTGGCTGCGACGGGAGGGTTGGCACGATCGATAGCAGGGGCCAGTGCCCCATAGGCGCGCGCGGTTGCCGCTCTCATTCAGGCGGTCTGAGGTCGCGACGGCGAGGCCCGTGTCGATTTGCGAAAGGCGGGTCTGGTCATCGGTACCGAGAGGCATCGCTCTGAGCTGTGCGGCAAGACGCCGTGCCCGCTCCAGGTCGTGCAAATGCAGAAAGGCACTCGCATAGGCGAGGCGCTGCGAAACGCTCAGCCGACCAGCGCCGCGAGCGATCTGAATATCCAGAATTTGGGAGGCACCTGCCTGATCTCCCCGGTCATAGAGTGCTTGAGATGCAAGCTGACCGAGCGTGCCATCCGGATCGCCCTGATCGAGCAAATGCGCAAAGTAGAAGCGGGCCGCGTCACGATCAGTGGGCGCGTTACGGATATCTTCTCTGAACGTCGAGGCGCGCAGTACTGAACGCAGCTCCGGTGTGAGGCCACGGTCAGGCAGAAGCGGGCGCAGCCTCTGCACCGCTCGGTCGTCTCCCGTTTGTGCGGCGAAGTACAGTGCGGCCTGCAATCCTTCCATGTTTGAGGGTGAAGCCGCCTCAAGCAAGGGGGCCATCACCTGCTCGGCATCGCGCCGACGATCCTCACCAAGAAGGGCCTGTGCATAGTGCAAACGCGACCAGGGAGACAAAGCGTTGCTTTCATCAGCCTTGTGCAGGATCGCCAGGCGCTCCGCCGGCGTGGCTGCCTGCGCGGCCTCGTCGTCATATAACAGGGCCTGCAATTGCGGGTTCGATACCGGGCTTTCTTCCAGCAGGGAACGTGCTTCTCCGAATTGCCGGTCATTGATCAGCGCGCGTACGAGACGCTCCCTGACCGATACGCTGCGCGGGTCGTTGTGCAGCAACGCGCGATAGACGGCTATCGCCTCGGGCCTGCGGCCAGTGCGCTCAAGAATATCCGCGCGCATGGCTTGCAGCCAGGACTGGCGCGGCGACTGGGCGATCAGGGGATTGATCAGCGCGAGCGTCTCGGCATAACGGCCCCGCCCGAACAGATAATTCGCGCGCGCATAGGAATCATTGAGTACCGCGCCACTCTCCGCTGCCCGCCAGCGCTCTGCGGAACTCGGGTCTGCCGCCATCGCACGATCCAGATAGGTGCGGGCTTCCCCGTCTCTGTTTTGACGAAGCAAACTCACGCCGAGCCCGCCCAATGTATCTGCATCATTCGGCGCGAGCGCCAGAGCCTGCCGGAAGTAACCGATCGCCTGAGACGGGTTCTTGGCACGCAGCGCGTCCCACCCTTTCTGGCGCAGTTGTTCGTTAGGATGAAGCGTTCCTGCGAGTTCACGTCCCTTGAGCGCGAGGACGTCGCGATCACCAGGGTGGTCATTGAGATAGGAGGTAATGACCGCGTCCGAGCTTGTGTTGGCAGGAAGCCAGAGGACAGACTGACGCGCGGTCGTGTCGATTTCCTGCTTCTGTGCGGGGTTTAGACCGGGGAGTTTGGAAAGGGCCTCGAGCCGCTGGATACCGGTGACGCGATTTTTCTCATCCCAGACGAGCGATTGAGCATAAGCGATCTGATATTCCATATTATCAGGCGCAGACATGATCAGCTTCGCGAGGCCTTGCTGGGCCTTGCTTCGCTGGTCTGGCACGCCAGCGAGCGTCCGGTAATACTCCAGGGCATAAAGCGATGTAGGGCGATCGGGGAAAGCCCTCAGATAGGCGGCAGCGGCCTGCGCCGTGGCCCCTCGGCGAGCGAGTGAGCGCGCCGTTTCAATCTCGGGGCTTGGCGCGGAACGCGCTTGGAGATCCATGTCCAGCGATCGTCCGGCATCAGGATCATGGCTTTGATCGCGTATCTGCTTGAGGATCTTGTGTGCTGAGGCGATGTCGCCTTCGCGAAGGCGCATCTGACCCTGCATCGCCAGCACATCGGGATCATTGGGCGCAAGCTGCGCCGCTTGGTCAAGGGCGACACGCGCATCGTCCATACGACCGTGATCGAACCAGTAATGGGCCCGTTTCATCACGACCGGCAGAATCCGTGTGGGATCAAGAGACTGGGCGATGCGTTCGTCCTGTGACTGCGACCTTGCCTGTGCCGCTGGGGGTGCGGCGTCCTGAGGTGCAGCCTGCCCTCGTGAAATGCTGACGCAGATCAGCGCCGGGAGAGCCGCACGGCGCAGCCCGAGGATCCTATTTGTCACGGCGGAGTTCCTGCTGGCGGCGTCTTGCATGGGATGTAAGGATACGGAACAGGATCAGAACGCCCACCCCAATGCCAAACATCGCGAGGATAATAACGCGGAACGGATGATTGCCGAGATAAAGGTCGGGCCAGAACCAAAATGGGAGGGACCCAATTGTGTAGGTCGGCAGATTTCTCGTCGACAGGACGTGGCTTCCGTTGACGATTGCCAGATCACCCTGAATCATGGGCTGGACCTTCGTGTCATGTACGGCCTGGAGCAGGCGTTCCAACCCCTGTGGATTTTCGCTCAGCATGAGGACCATAGTCGCATTTGAGGAAAAGGGAGAGCGTCTTTCGATGAGGACACCTCCATCACCGAGCGAGGTCGTTGCGCTCAACGCACGCAGCAAGTCCGGAGTCTTACCTGTGGACTGGCTACTGAAGCTCCGCGAAAGGACGTGGAACGGCTCGAGGAAAGTCGAGCTGCTATAATTGAGTGTCGTGCCGTTAAGGCTGTAGGGAGTACCGCGGAGGAAGCGCTCGATGGCAGGCGAAGAGGCGACTGTGTCGAGGACAATCAGGTTGCGCGTCTCGGTTTCGGAGACTGCGTCCGAATGGAGAACTGTCAGACCGGAGACGGGATATTGCGTGAAGGCGCCGATCATACCCATCAAATCCAGATAAACCGACTCTACCCCTTCAGTATGTGATGAGGGCAGTACGACTGCCGTATCGGAAAGATCGGCCATACGCGTGAACGGAAACCCTGAGTTGGCAAAATAGGCCAGATTGGGAAGCTGGGTATAGTGATAGGCCCGGGTCAGATCGATCGTCGAATCCGGGTCGATGCTCATGCGCAAATCCTGCGTCATGCCACTGCAATCGCGTCGGCCTACCGGACGGCTCTCGAGGTAGAAGTCGAGTGTATTGGCACCGTAAATCGCCCAAGGAGGAATGGCGACGCTTGCAGATTGCACCCGCGACGCTGCTGGCCAAAATCTCTTGATCCAGTCGGGCAAATCCGAGGGCGGCGCGAGAGAGACGGATTTGAGATAGAGGCCATTGACACTGACATCTACATGCGAGCGCCTGCGGTCGATCTCCGTTCCCAAGGGGCCGCGAACCGTGAAATGCAGGCTCAAAGGGTGATCGCGCCACGTATAGATATCTGGCGAGGTACGGAACGGTACTGATATCGTTCCGGGCACATAGCCATAGCCCTGCAGCGACGACAGGGCGACGAGATCCCCTACCCTCACCGGCTGTGAACGCGTCACGAAACCAGGAGCATCGTAGGGCTGCCTCGGCTGAATGGTCACCTCAGGGGCAAGGATACGGGCTGCGTGGGGAAAGCCTTTGCTACCAAATGCAATAGAGCGTGCAGCGGCCAGAACTTCGCTGTCTGTACGCCCTGTGACGATCAGAAGGGCACCAAACGGATCATTCGCGTTAACTGTCTCGAGGACGGTTGGTCCATCGATAGACGCCTGCCCTTTCAAAAACTCACCCAGGGTCGATGCCGGGCCGATCACAACCGCATTCCCAGAGGGTGGCATCTGAGACATTACGGGGAAGCTCACGCCGCGGTACTGGGCCATGGACCCGAACCACGATGCTAGAATGGCCGAGGCCTCGAGCGTATGAGAATTGCTCTGTCGTGCGATGACGAATGGTACACGGGCCGGAGTCAGTACTGCTTCGTCGAAGAATGGCTCTGGCAAAGCAGCGAGGTCTCGGGAGGGAGGCATCGGGGCGGTGGTGATAGAGAGAGTCGACTGGCCCAAGATCTTTGCCCATAGCACAGGGCTGGTCTGATCCCCGCAACTCAAGGTGTACTGCCCTGCGAAATGGAATGTCAGGACGTTATGCTCTTTGAAATAAAGTGGATTGACCTGAAAGCTGAGCGGGCCGAATTGCGGCTTGTTCTTATCAGGGTGGACCACGCCGATATATTGGTCATTGAGGAAAATAGTGACCCCGCTCCCCGCAGGTAGCATTTCGGGAGATAGGGAACCAAAGAGAGAGAGGGTGGCGCTCGTCACGACTTCGGAGGAGGAGACCCCAAAATTCAGCCCCTGGATCGGAATCCAGGGCGTCATTAGGAGGGTATCGGCGCTGCCAAGTTGGCTGAAGCTCCAGGACGTCGTTCGCGCATTCTCGAGTTCATCGCGGGATAATGCCGGTCCTGTTTGCGCCGGTCCTTGGTCCAGGATAGCAGAGCCAGGCGCAGCGAGAGCCGGCGGAACCGGCGCCAGACGCGGATCTGGAACTGTTACGGACGCGGAGATACCAGGCGTCGCTAGAGGCGTGTTCGTAGTACTGTTACCCACGACCGTGGGACTAGTCGTTGCCGGCATTGCAGCGGGGGGAGAAGGTTGCGTGGCCGGGGAAATTTGATTTCCAGACGAGACCATACGGCCGGGTAACGGTAGATCCGCAGGATTTACCTGTGCGGAGGCGCTACCGGTGAGCATGATGGCACCGAGCCCAAGAACGAGCGCCAGACTCCGAATCATTCCGGGATTGGGACGGACGATGACGGCAGTCTTCTGCGGCGTGGCTGGTGTCACACGGGGCATGAGCGAGATACTCGGCTTCTGCTTACGAAATGTTGCAGGCTTGAAGAGTTCGAAGATACTCCGAAGGATGAGACCAATCGAGCGCGGCAGGCTGTCCGGCTTGTAATCTGCCCAGCTTCTCCATGAATCCAGACGGCCGAATATGACACGCACGATTTGTGCCTCCTGCAAAAGGGTAGTTTCTGCCCAGCGCAGAGCCAGTTCGCCGGATTGCGCGGCGCGAACGACGATCGCAGGAAGACAGTAAGTATCATTATGATCCCGGATCATAACGGTAACGGAAGAATCTTTCACGAAAGCTTCGGCGGGTGCGGTACCGTGAAGCTGGCAGCCGCCGTAAGACATGTTTTGGGTCATGAAGTGAAAGAGGCGACCGTCTTCGACACGCACCATGACCGGAACGACCATCTCGACGCGGGGACTCTTGCGAATCTGCATTGATTCCCGTCCGATCGAGATGGCGGCAAGAAGTATGGTGATGCTTATCGACACCCAAACGACATTCATCATGAGCGCGTTGGAGACAATGTAGTCGTTGTGCTGGAAGAAAAGCCTGTAAAGGCCGAACACCAACCCCAGTATCAGCGCGATTGCGATGTAGACATTCGGATAAATCGCGCTCCAGTCCAAATAGGAACGATCCAAAATACCACCCTTTTCTGTCACGTTGAATTTGCCGCGACGTGGAAAAAGGAGGGTCATGATGGTAACCCGAGCCAGAAAAGGTGCGAGTGTCGTCTCGTAGACCTCGCTCCATAGAGAATAACGCCAGTTCCTGTTGGTGCGTGCCGAAGTCAATACGCTATGCATCAGATGCGGTATTGCGTAGATCGCAATGGCGAAAGGCGAGGCATCGATTAGCGTTTGATTGAAAAGGAGGTAGGCCATCGGCGCGGAGAGGAAGATCAGACGCGGGATGGCGAACAAGAAACTGGCGATTGCAGCAAAATAGCACAGGCGTTGTGCGAAGTTCAGGCCTGGCCCGAAAAGCGGATTATCCAGACGGAAAATCTGTAGCATCCCCCTTGCCCAACGCATACGCTGGCCGACATGCAGGATCAGGCGTTCCGTCGCCAGTCCAGCGGCCATGGGTTTGCCGATATACGCGGTAGACCAGCCAAGACGCTGCAATTTGAGCGCCGTGTGCATATCCTCGGTGACGGTTTCAACAGCAACTCCGCCGATCTCCATCAGCGCCGAACGTCGGATCACCGCGCAGGAACCGCAGAAGAAGGTCGCATTCCAGAAGTCATTGCCGTCCTGAATCAGACCGTAAAACAGGTTCCCTTCCGGTGGAACGATAGCGCCATGAGAAAAATTCCGCTGGAACGGATCGGCTGAATAGAAGTGATGGGGCGTCTGCAAAAGCGCGAGCTTCTCTTCAGACATGAAGGGCGCAACCGTCTCCTGCAGGAAACTGCGCTTGGCAATGTGATCGCAATCGAAGATTGCAATCAGTTCGCCTTTGGTGATCGTCATCGCGTGATTGAGGTTGCCGGCTTTCGCGTGACTATGTTCCGACCGGGCGATGTAGCCGGCACCGCAAGCCTCGGCAAACTCCTGGAACTCTTCGCGATGCCCATCATCGAGAATATAAACGTGAAGTCGATCGGCAGGCCAATCGATCCCCATTGCTGCGAGCACAGTCTGCCGAACGATACGCAGTTCTTCATTATAGGTCGGGATATAAATATCCACGCTGGGCCAGGAAGCAATATCGTCTGGCATCGGCGCGACACGGCGTCCCAACGGATGAAGCGACTGGAAATAGCTGAGAACAAGCATGACAAACGCGTAGATCTCGGCGGCGACGAGCGTTGTCCCCAGTATCGATTGGGTCCATGTGCTGAAATTCAGGGTTTCGGTCAGGCGCCAGCTCAGATAGCGGAGCGAGACGATGATCGAGAGCCCCTTGAGGACGAGGGTTGCGCGTGGCCCAGGCCGACGATTAACGACGAAGAAAACGAGAATGCCGAATAAACAGACGATGGTCTGTCCTGCGAGGTTCAGATGAACAAATGCAGCGACAAATGTACTCAGAAGCGCGACAACGATCATGGAAAACTTGATTGTCGTATCCAGGCGCGATTCATGGGCGCTATCGATCCAGTGTTCTGCAATCGAAATTGCATGCCTGACGCGGCTCATGCCAGCTTCCTCACTCAAAGTTTCAGTGCAGCCTGCGAACCGTCTGGAGCAGACGATCTCCGATCGCCTCAAGGTCTAGAGCCGCGCGCGAAAAGGGTGCGTAGTGATGAATCAGCTTTTGGCTGGCAAAGGCTTCCCCGACATGCTCATCGCGGAAAATTGTCCCGAGATGCATGGAGCCAAGACGCCGGATAATCTGGGGCATCGTCATCGCGCTGATACGGTTCATGGGATCGAAGCGATTGACAACCACCTGATGCAGAAAAGGCAAGCTCGTCTGGGCCTCACGTGCGTAGCAGCTCCCCGAATGAATCTCTGCAATCAACGAGACGCAAGACGCCTCTGCAGTCATGACGGTGACGACCATATCCGCGTGATCAATCAGTGCGGAGAGTGCCACCGAATAGCCCGGCGCCGTGTCGACGATAACGACTGTGTCCGGAGCCTGTGCCAAGGACACAAGATCATTGGCGAGAACGCCCGGGTTTGTCACGACCACCCGCTCAAAAGCCATCTGGCGTTCCAAAGACAACGTACCGAAGGGATATATGATGACGTCATTTACCCCCCTCACGGCCGTATCTCGCCAGAGGCGGCGACTTGCAATCTCAGGTGCGAAGCCGGCGCGATGTGAAATCGGGATACCAAAGTGTAGACGCAACGCGTTTTGCGGATCGAGATCGACTGCTACGACCCGCGGTATCCCGGCGCGGCGCAGTTCCTCCGCGAGATGCGCGGTTACCATGGTCTTTCCAACACCCCCCTTGGGTGAGGCTACGCATATAAGTGTCATCAGGGCTGCTATCGTCTCAGAGGGGTTAAGATAAGCAATCGATGTTCTAGCGACGAAATACGCCATGTAGGCGACGCTGCGTGCTGTGTCGGCTTTGCGGTGAGGCTCTTAGTGAAGACAGCAATTGCTTGAGGGGCGTGTGCTTCCACTGTTGATCTGGATTTGAAACGAAGCTTGTCTCAACTCCCCTGGAAGCAGAATCACCCAATGGAATGGCCTTTTTGACGAAGACGGCCTTGGGGGGAGGCTCGACCTCGTACGCACGACCATCGGTCTCCTGCGTTGGGGACATTTGAGGACGGGGCTCAGGCACATCGAACCGCACCTTCGAGGCCTCCCGCTCCGCATACGACGGGCTATTTTCAGTATCAGATGGCCGCGGCTGTGACTGTCCTTCAATCCGCGATAAGGCGTCGAATTCATGAAAACCGCCATGAGCTTCCACTGGGGAACCTGCTTCGTTGAAAGATTCGTTTAGAAGCTTGAAGTTATCGGGCATCAGACCATCTCCATGGCAGCAATTCGCGCCAGTAACGTGAGCGAAGACGAATAATAATCGGCGCTATCTTTGACACTTGGAAGGATTGGGAGTGCGTCCGCGCCGTGCAAGGCAAATTGGTAAACGGCGCGGAAACCGGGTGGTGCGGCATAAGGTGAACGCTCGCCCGTGTTGAGATCGACCCAGGCTGGCAGGTCTGCCATTGACCAGTTCTGACTGACGGCGAGGAGCGATTGTGTCAGACTGGGCACCATGCGCTTCGACCATTTTAGATAAAGAGGGATACGAATGGCATCATAGGAGAAACGCGCAGGAAAGCCGGGCGCGGGTGCGATACGCTCGGATTTCTTGTCTATGGACAGCCAGTCAGGGGGCAAACCCCACAGTCCGAAGCGGCTGGCCTGGATGAGCTGCGTGCCGGTTTCCATCAACGCGCGCCATGGGCCATTCGGATCAAGCGATGCTGCCCGCCCCAGCGCCGGCATGAGGTAATATGAAAGGTTGATGATCGTGATTTTGGAGCGATCAAAGCCCTTCATCGCGGGCAGGAACACAGTGCGCGAGCCGACCTTGCGCACACAACGCGACGCAAGGTCAGCGAGTATGGCCCGCGCCGCATCGATATAGTCGGGACGCTGCCAGAGAATACCTCCCCGCCGCAGCGCCCACGCAATCATCAGATCGCCGTCGGAGGCGTTGTTCGTGTCAGTAATGTGAGGCTGCGTCGGCACCCACCGCCAACTGCTCAATGCGTCGCCGCGATGCCGGAGC
Source organism: Asaia sp. W19 (assembly GCF_003994335.1). Taxonomy (GTDB): domain Bacteria; phylum Pseudomonadota; class Alphaproteobacteria; order Acetobacterales; family Acetobacteraceae; genus Asaia. Next base: position 41,457 of record NZ_PNQZ01000040.1, on the reverse strand, counting down.
GTATCCCGTGTCCAGCTCCAGATCTGCTCGAAGACGGCCTGATCGTTGAAGGTCGAGGCGAAAAACATGCCATAACCCTGCCCCTCGGAATGGGACACACCCTGATTACCCGTATCGATGACACGACCGTCAGGGCGGATATATCGGCCCTTGAAGACCTCCCAGTCGCTATCGGTCTGAGCGGACCTTTCCTCTGCTCGGCCGCTCCCTACAGATAGGGCGATCGATGCGGCTGCTGAGCCGCTGCAGAACCCCCTTCGCGTTCTCAAACGAAACATTAACGATCTTCCGTCCACCTGCAGACTTAAGCTACAAATTAATTCCTCGACCTTTGAATAATATCACGATTACGTCAACAGGTTATGAAGGACGTTAATGACGGAGAGGGGCATTCTGCCCTAGAATAGGTAAAAATCATTAAAAACTGCACGCCTATCGTCACAGTGCTACCCATTTGCCAGCAAAGCCTCGCGAATGATCATGAGGCGTCCAGTTACCTCGCGATTCGCGCAGGCGATCATTAAGGCCGAGGCGTAAGAATTCCGAACTATGCAAGCAGGCACCATGGAAATGCCGTGCACATGGCAGGAGGGCTACGCCGATCGGGCTGAGCAGTATCGATTTGGAAACAAATATCAACAACCCATCGTTCGGTCGTTGGCTCAAGCAACGACTGAGCGGCGATAAGCGGGCCTGCTCATGACAAGGCGCTACATTGGCGCCCAGTCAAAAGTCGCATGTTGGTCTAGCCTCAGGCGAGGTGGCGCCTGATGAGCTGAACACCGAAGCTCAATCTGTACTCGGTACCCTCATCATCGCGGATCTCAAGCGTTCCGCCGAGCTGGCGTGCAAAGCCCTTAACCAGCTGTAGTCCAATACCCTCACGCTTTGCAGCGTCCTGCGCGCGAGTGGATGACAGGCCGATCCCGTCATCTCTGATCGTGAGCACCGCCATCTCTCCTTCGCGCTTGAGCGTCACCTTTACAGATCCGGTTCGGTGATCCGGGAAAGCGTAACGCAGCGCGTTCGTCACAACCTCGGTGACAACGAGAGCAATCGGTACCGCCTGATCCGGTGTGATTGGTACGGGATCAACTTCCAGGAGGAGGGTAACACGGCCTTTGTTCAGCCGATTATTTGCCGTAAAGATCTGACTGGCGAGTTCCTCGAGGAAGGCGCTGATATCTAGAGCGGAGAGCCCACCCTCCGGGTAGAGGTAGCGATGAAGGGTTGCAAGCGAGCGGATGCGATCCCTCACCAAATGAAATTCCTCGCGCGCCTCGGGTAGCTTGATCCTGTTCGCCTGCAGGTTGAGAAGAGAAGCAACAATCTGCAGATTGTTCTTCACCCGGTGATGGATCTCTCGGATCAGGAGATCCTGTTGTTTGGTGGCGCGTTGCAGGCGCGCCTCATGTCGATCCAGACGGCGTGTCGCCCGGCTGAACGCTCGCTCCATCTGTCTTATCTCAAGAGGCAGAGATTTGGGCAAATCTGGCTGGAAGGTTCCGTTCCGGCGCCAATCGCCGACACTGAAGGCGAGTTTCTCAAGTGGCTCGACAAGGTAACGTTGCGCTGCGAGCGCGACGAGAAGGAGCTCTACCACGAGGATAAGGACGATCAGCGTGAGCCGCGCCAGAAATAGTTGTAATGCACGGTTTTCCGCGATGCTTCGCGCGGATATTGCGACAATATTGACGGGACCGTAGCCTGGTATGAGGGTGTAGTAGGTCATGCCGAGGCGGAAGTGGTCTGTCATCACCCGGGTCTTCAGGTCACGATCCAGCCGTGCTTGGGCGTCAGCTGACCACGGTATCGGAGTGGTCCCACGACGCGTAAGCGGCGTCGGAGGGACATCTCGATTATAGAGCCAGAGATCGGTGCTCCCGCTTTCCGGATCTGCCGCAGGTCGGGCGTATTGGTCGTTACGGAGTATCTGCTGATTCACGAGCGGGCGGAGTGCGACGAGTTTGCCCGATACGAGCGCGCCACTCCGATCGACGTACTCAAGGGAGACGATCGCTCTCACGATCGGGCGCGCACCGTGGAAGATGATCTCGGCTTGCGAGCCCTCGCCATGTAGGGGAAGAGCCATCATCTCACCTGGCGTGAGAACCAGACGATTATTGTCGCAACCCGGAACTTCCGTCCCAAGATCCTGATAGGTCGATACAACACGGCCGGATTGATCGACAAGGACCAAGGCACAGTAATGCTGCTGGCTGATTGACTGCACAAGGCGAAAAGCCCTGGGGGCGATCTCCTCGTGCAGACCAATACCCGCTAGCGTTTCGAGCGCGCTGCGTGTGCGGTCAATGTCATTGATGATTTCGTGGCGCGCGCTGAGCGCGTCGCTTCGTGTGCGATCATAGCTGTTGTCAGCCGTCGCTAGGTATGTGTGCCAAGCGAGCACACCAGCGACGCAAGCAAGGGGGAGCGATGTGCAAACGATGAGCGCCATGACGCGGGAGCCGACCGTGTCGAAAAGGCGTGGTCGAAGACGGGCAAATCGCCAGAAAGACGTCGAGGGACTTTTCAAAGAGAGTTCGTCCCTTGCCCTACGCGATGCTCATAGGAGCGAGGTCAAGAGGAGCGCTCATCTCTGTCTCCTTCGATCAGACGCAACAGTTCTTCTGGAATGGGCTCATTCGCCACATCATCGAAAAGCTGGTGGAGGCCCCGCTTCAGCCAGATATCGAAGGGGTTGTCGCTTTCAGGAGACTGATCCGTCTGACGGGACTTACCCGGCGCGCCGTCCTTTCCCCCCGTCATGTCATCCCCTTAATGATAGAAACCAACTCACGCCATTCTAACTAAGTGCTGACGGTCGAGTTGCACTACCGAAATTTAATCATCTGATTTTGAAGAAAAGAAAAGGTGCAAATGTGACGAGGGGGAATGACGGATCGCCATTCCCCCAAAAATCGTGCAAAGATGTCGCACAATCACCTTTCGTTACTCGTCGCGCGCCTGCGATTGGGTCAAAACGTGAAAAGATCGTCAGACTTGAGACCCTTGCGGCGACGATCGTCGAGCGTGGAACGCAGGGCAGCGACCTTGATGCGCAGCTTGTCGTTCGCGGGAAGATCGCCCGTCATCCAGGCTTCGAGTTGGCGACGCGCCCGGAAGACGCGGCTCTTGGCAGTTCCGACTGCACAGCCCGTTGCCTCGGCGAGAGCCTCGTAGCTCATGCCCTGAACGACGACCATGACGAGCGCTTCTCGCTGGTCGGAGGGCAGACGCGACAGGGCGAGAGAGAGATCTTTCAGTGCCAGACTGTCCTCGTGCGTCGCGTTGCTCGCGAAGGAGGAGGCGGGCACGTCCTCGATATCCGTAGTCTCGCGACGCTTGCGCAGGTCCGAGATGAAGCGATTGCGCAGGATACGGTGCATCCATGCCGAGAAATTCGTGCCGGGAATGAAGCTGTCCTGAGCGGCAAGCGCATTGCAGACAGCATCCTGCACCAGATCTTCAGCAGCGGACCGGTTACGGGTCAGAGAGAGCGCCTGGACGCGCAGCTTGGGGAGAATCTGGATAACCTGGTCATGGAAGCTAGTCATGCGAAAATCCTCTTCGCTCGGTGCTTTTCAATTGAGGAATGAACGGCAACTCGGATCGGTTGCATGGTCTCGCAATTTTCTGAAATTAATCTGCAGCACTTTAAAAAAAGTCGTCTGTCAGACCGATGCAGCGGGAGGCTCACGGCCTGCCGGAGTGGCTGTCATTTCGGCCAATTGCGCTCGGGCGCGAGACACGCGGGCCTTCATGGTGCCGACGGGACAGGAGCAGATCTGAGCAGCCTCCTCGTAACTGAGTTCCTGCGCACCCACGAGGATGAGGGCTTCGCGCAGGAGCTCGGGTAGGCGCCATAAGAGGACAGACAGATCGAGCACGTGATCGTGAAGGCCAGAACTGGCGCCGTCGCTCTCATCACTATCCCGTGAAATCTCGGACAGTATCTCGGTTTCACGTGCCTTGCGACGACGTTGCTCGAGAAAGACGTTGCGCAGGATTGTGAAGAGCCACGCCTTGATATTCGACCCATCCTCAAACTGATGGCGCGCGCCCAACGCCCGCAATACCGTGTCCTGGACGAGGTCGTCAGCGGCGGCTGCCTCACGCGTGAGATAGCGGGCAAAACCACGCAGGTCGCCAAGATGGGCCGCAATGCCCCTGCGTACAGGGTCGCCCCCTGCCCCATTCTGTCTCTGAATATCCCGCCCGTCCGAGGTCAGCGTTTCTTCTCCCAATCCTGGTCCACTGCATTCCCCTTTGCTGCCATCTGAAAAAGTGCCATTCTGACGCAACAGAACGCGTTTTGTTCGCACATATTCCCGGAGCTTCGTTAATCAATGGTCGATGCAGAGCGCCAAGACCTGATGCTAGCCTTGCCCTTTGCTCGCCGATTTGCAAGGGCTCTCGAAGGCAATCAGAAACAGGGCGACCAACTGGTTGCCCTCGCCATCAAGGATATGATGACCCGCCAGGGTGGGCACGATATTGGCGTGAGATACCGCCTCTACCGCTCGATCATCACATGTTTTGCTCTGGAAAGCGAGGCTCTTCACGCGCCCTCGTCCCTTACGCTGACCCAGCGCTATGTTCTGCTGCTGACCTCTCTCGAGGAAGTTCCGCTGAGCGCGGTCGCCCTCATTCTAGACCGCTCGGAAGCGGAAATCCTCGGTGACATCGCCCAGGCGAATGACGGATTGCGCTCGGTCGCAGAAACAAGCGTGCTCATCATCGAGGACGAGCCGATCATTGCCATGGATATCCAGGATGTCGTGCAGCAATGCGGCCATCGTATTGCGGGTGTCGCCTATACCGAGGCCGACGCCGTGCGGATTGCGAAGGAGACCCGTCCCGGGCTGATCCTGGCCGATATCAATCTTGGTGGCGGTGGTGACGGAATGCATGCTGTCGGGCGTATCATGAAGGATCATCAGGCTCCGGTGATCTTTGTGACTGCCTATCCTGAACGCCTTCTTACGGGCGAGCAGGAGGAGCCCTCCTTCATCATCACCAAGCCATTCGAGCCGACGACCCTCGCTATCACCACCTATCAGGCCGTCACCGGTGGACTTAAGGCAATCTGACTTGCATCCCCGGGGTCTGTGCGACACATAGGGCGCATGGCCGCACCCATCCTCCATCTCCGTGATATCGTTTACACTCTCGGGGGACGCCCCCTTCTGGATGGCGCCGAAATCGGCGTCGCTCCTGGAGAGAAACTTTGCCTGGTAGGCCGCAACGGTTCGGGCAAGTCCACGCTTCTGCGCATCGCTGCTGGTGAGATCACACCCGATTCAGGGCAGTGCTTCGTGCAGCCTGGAATCAGGATCGTCTACCTCCCGCAGGAACCCGATCTCACCGCCTTTCCCACCAGCTATGACTATGTGGCCCAGGATCTTCAACCGGATGAGGATTATCTTGCGCGCAGCATGCTAGTTGAGCTTGGTCTGACGGGCGAGGAAAGCACGGCGACGCTCTCGGGGGGCGAAGCAAGGCGCTGTGCGCTCGCACGTGCCCTCGCCGCACGGCCTGATCTGCTTCTCCTGGACGAACCGACGAACCATCTCGACCTCCCGACCATCACATGGCTGGAACGGGAGTTGGCGACCATGCGGTCGGCCATGATCGTTATCAGCCATGATCGGCGGCTTCTGGAAACACTGTCTCGCGCGGTGGTCTGGCTCGAGCAGGGAATCACGCGACGCCTCGACCAGGGCTTTGCTCGCTTCGAGGACTGGCGTGAGGAAGTCCTGGCTCTTGAGGAACTTGCGGCGCACAAACTCGACCGCGAGATCGCACGTGAGGAAGACTGGATGCGATACGGCGTGACGGCGCGGCGCAAACGCAACGTGCGCCGTGTGGCCGAACTTGCAGCGCTACGCTCGCGCCGCAAGGATATTGCCAGCCAGTTCCGTGGCGCCTTAAAGCTGACCGTCTCAGAGGCGCACAACACAGGCAAGCTGACGACCGTTGCCGAAGGTGTCACCAAGGGGTTCGGTGAGCGCGTTGTGGTGCGAAACCTCGATCTGCGCGTGCTCAAGGGCGATCGTCTCGGCATCGTGGGTGCAAATGGCATGGGTAAGACGACCTTGCTCCGCCTTTTGACTGGCGAAGATACGCCTGATGAGGGGCGGGTACAGATCGGTCCGTCCACGTCCCTCGTCACGCTGGACCAGCGTCGGGCGAGCCTGGACCCTGCCCAGACGCTCTCGGATACCATGACCGGCGGCAGTGGCGATATGGTGCAGGTCGGAACCGAGAAACGGCATGTCATCGGCTATATGAAAGACTTCCTGTTCCGCCCGGAACAGGCTCGTACGCCCGTGGGCGTCCTCTCCGGCGGTGAGCGCGGCAGGCTTGCTCTGGCCTGCGCCCTCGCCCAACCGTCCAACCTGCTCGTACTCGACGAACCGACCAATGATCTCGATCTCGAGACGCTGGATTTGCTCCAGGAGATGCTGGACGATTACCCCGGCACGGTACTTCTGGTCAGCCATGATCGCGATTTTCTGGATCGTGTCGCGACATCTGTCCTCGTGGCGCAGGGGGACGGGCACTGGATTGAATATGCCGGTGGCTATAGCGACATGCTTGCCCAGACGGGAGGCGCGGCTCCCGCTGAGCGCGGCACCGCGCCCATAGAGGATAAACAGAAAAATACTGCAAGATCAGAGAGAACGACCAAAAAGCTCAGCTATAAGGACAAGCTTGCCCTCGAAAAACTCCCCGCTGAGATCGATCGCCTGGAGAAACTGATCATCTCGCTGCGCGACACCTTGTCCGACCCATCGCTGTACAGCAAAGACGCAAAGAAATTTGCGAAGACCAGCGAGGCCCTTACCCAGGCTGAAAGTGCTCTGACGACAGCTGAAGAAGAATGGCTGTTACTGGAAATGAAGAAAGAAGAACTTGAAAGCGGGGGCTGATCGGTTCACATCACGCGAGATTGGAGCGCTCAGCTCCAAGCCCCGCTCGACGTTAGGCGCTTCCGATGAGCCCGGATAATTCCATGCGTGCCCGGGTTTCATCCATACTGGCCTTCACCCTGATGGCCGCATCAAGCGCTCTGATCCCGGCCTCGGCATCAACGAGAATGGGGGCGCCGTCGAGACAGGCGGACGCGAAGGCATCGTGCTCGGCAGCGAGGCAGTCGCAATCCTTCCAGCGCAGCGCCTCGCGCCTGAATCCTCCCGTTCCGGGCAGGGGCAAACCCCGCTTGCGACCGATCATCGTGAGCTCCTGCTGCATGAAATCAGCGGAGAGATAGCCCTCTTCAGAAAATACGCGCATCTTTCGCTCGGTCTTGAGCGAGATACGGCTGGCTGAGATAGCAGCCACACACCCATTGGCGAAACGCACACGCGCATTGGAGATGTCTTCATGCTCGCTCGAAACCGCGACGCCAACGGCATCGATCGACTCAATCGGTGAGTCCACGAGCGAAAGCACCAGATCAAGATCATGGATCATCAGATCAAGAATGACCGACACGTCCGTGCCGCGCGGTTTGAACGGCGCGATACGCGTCGCCTCGATATAAAGCGGCTTGCCGATACGTTCGGAGATTGCCCGGTGCTCGGAGGAATAACGCAGCAAATGTCCGACCTGCAGGACGCAGCCGCTTTCGCGCGCGAGCTCGGCAAGCGCTTGCGCTTCCTCAAGGGTTGCCGCAATCGGTTTCTCGACGAGTACATGACGCCCAGCCCGGAGGCAGGCCGAGGCGACCGGAAAATGATGCTCTGCAGGCGCTGCGACGATCACGGCGTCCACCTGATCTATCAGCCCCTCCAGGCTCATGGCCATCGTACATCCCGCCTCCTCGGCCACGTTTTTCGCGCGGGCAGGATCGGGGTCATACAAAGCGACAAGCTGCTCCCGGGGACAATCGCGCGCCTTGAGAGCATGAAAACGGCCGAAATGCCCAGCCCCGACAATCCCGACCTTCAACATGTGTTTTCCTGACTTTTGTACGCCTGAATTCATGAAATTTGGTGTAGCAGGGCGCAAAGGGAGGTTGCAACGCGCTGCGCCACCCGGCATCTTCCCGCTGCCTGACCGCCCTGCGGTAGTTTTTGATCTCCGGTCGTTACAAGAAGGACGCCGCTCCGCTCGATGATGTACTATAGTCGGCCCACCATGCTGGGAGTTCTCGGGGTCTGTGTCCTCGGTCTCCTGCTTTGCCTGCCCAATTTCATGCGTGCGCCCGCGGCCAAGCTGCCATGGCACCAGATCCATCTCGGTCTGGATCTGCGCGGCGGCTCATATCTGCTTCTTCGACTCGACCAGCAGAGCCTGGTCGATGACCGCCTTCAGGGGCTCGAAGATCAGGTCAAGCAGGTCCTGATCGAAAAGAATCTCGGCTATCGCGATTTCCACAAGGATGGCAGCGCGCGCGTACTGAGCTTTCTGCCGCGCGACGCCAATGAGGCACAGGCGAGCCTGACCGCCCTCTCCGCCCTGACAGGCAACGGCGGCGACATCGCGGCAGCCCTGGATCAGGGCCGTATCACCCTGACTCTGAACGAGGCCGCTCTCAAACAACGTGCTCGCGAGGCCGTCAGCCAGTCGATCGAGATTGTGCGCCGCCGTATCGACGGAACGGGAGCAGTTGACCCGGAAATCACACGTCAGGGTGATGACCGCATTGTGGTTGAACTGCCGGGCATCAGTGATCCGGAGCACATCAAGCGGCTTCTCGGTACCACTGCCAAGATGACATTTCGGATGCTCGCCAATGGTGCGGGCGGCAACGTGGCCCCGCCAGGTGCAACCATGCTGCCTGATATGAGCGATAACAACGTCCTGCTTCCCGTGATGGATCATGTCGAGGTAGATGGCGCAGCCCTCACCAATGCAGGAACGACCATCGACCAGAAAGACGGTGGGTGGGCGGTCAGCTTTTCATTCAACCGGGCGGGTGCCCGCGCCTTTGCCCAGACAACCACGCAGAATGTCGGGCGACGCTTCGCGATCGTACTGGACAATAAAGTGATCGAGGCGCCGGTCATCAACGAGCCTATCACCCAAGGGAGTGGCCAGATCACCGGTCGGTTCACGGCTCAGGCAGCAACCGATCTCGCGCTCATGCTGCGTGCGGGTGCCCTGCCCGCCCCGCTGGCCGTTATCGAGCAGCGTTCCATTGGGCCCTCTCTCGGCGCTGATTCGATCCGCGCCGGCGCAATCAGCCTTGGCATCGGGTTCGTGCTCGTGATTCTGTTCATGGCGTTGTTCTATGGGCGCTTTGGCCTCTACGCAAATGTTGCGCTCCTGGCGAACCTCGTGCTCATGACCGCCATTCTGTCATTATTCGAAGCGACGCTGACCTTGCCCGGCATGGCAGGCATGCTGTTGACGCTTGGCATGGCGGTGGATGCGAATATCCTGATCAACGAGCGTATCCGTGAGGAGGTCGGTCGCGGACGGACGGCTCTTGCAGCCATGCAAGCAGGCTTCGAGCGTGCGTCGTCCACCATTATTGACAGTAATGCCACAGCCTTTCTGGCCCATGTCATGCTGTTCGTTTTTGGTACAGGTCCGGTGCGAGGCTTCGCCCTGACGATCACGATCGGTATCGTCACCACGCTCTTTACCACCATGCTGCTCTCGCGCCTGCTCATGGTGCGCTGGTACGCCCTCACCCGTCCCACTGAACTGCCGGTCTGAAGCGATGCTCTCACGTCCCCTTTTCCGCTTCGTCCGTGAAGACAAGCATATCCCGTTCATGCGCGGCCGCTTCGCAGGCCTTGCGACTTCGGCCATTCTCTCGGCGCTCTCTGTGGTGCTGTTCTTCGTTCCTGGGCTGAAGCTTGGCCTCGATTTCCGCGGCGGAATCGTGGTTGAAGCCCAGACGCAGGGTCCAGCCGATTTTGACAAGCTGCGTCACGCCCTCGCCGCCCATGGGATCTCTGCCGCAGGACTACAGAAATTCGGCAGTGACCGTGATGTACTGATCCAGCTTGATACGCCGCCCGCCGGGCCCAATCAGGAAGCGGCGACGCAGAGCCTGGTCGATACCGTGCGTCATGCTGTGGTTGAGGCTCAGGCCGGGACGCAGGTCCTGCGGGCGGACGCCGTAGGCGCATCTGTATCGAGTGAGCTCTTCCGTAACGGTCTTCTCGCTCTCGGGCTCAGCCTGGCCATGATTCTGGTCTATATCTGGGTGCGATTTGAGTGGGAATTTGCCGTTAGTGCCGTGATCACGCTCGTGCTGGATCTGACCAAGACTGTCGGGTTTCTCGCCATCACACGGTTCCAGTTCGATCTCGTGATGGTGGCGGCAATTCTGACCATCCTGGGCTACTCCACGAATGACAAGGTGGTCGTCTATGACCGTGTGCGCGAAAATCTGCGCAAATACCGCACCATGCCGCTTCGCGATTTGCTGGATCTCTCGATCAACGAAACACTGAATCGCACACTGGGCACGTCCATGACGGTCTTCCTTGCCGCACTGCCCCTCGCAATCTTTGGCGGGCACAGTCTTTCCGGCTTTGCGACAGTCATGCTCTTCGGCATCGTTGTCGGAACGTCCTCCTCGATCTTCATCGCCGCGCCGCTCCTGCTGCTTATGGGAGAGAAACGCCTGCGTCGCAGCAGGCCGGTCTAAGGGCATTACAGGATTACCGGCATATCCCCCGGTTCAATGCAAAAAGGCGCCTCATGGGCGCCTTTTTCATGCATGCTGCGTGAGACGGCAGTCACACCCGAAGAGCACGACGAGCGTTCAGGGGATTGACGCGCTCTTGCTATCGCCCTTCGGCGCAGGCTGCGAGACAGGCGTGGAGTAGCTGAGGATCTGCAGAATTCCGTCATCTGCAGCACGGAAATTATCATCGGTTGGCGTGAAGGCTGCCTGCCTGATGGCAATCCAGGTGTTGTGGTCGATGGCAATCAGTTTCGCGATATCCGCGCGCGTGGCCTGATGCTGCAGGATCTTCGTGATCAGACCATGTTCTGCCATGCCATTCGCAATGGCATAGCTCGTCAGCAGAACACTCGGCGAGCGGTTCTGCATCAGATGGTCGCCTCCCTGCCCGGCACACGCCGTGAGGGAGAGGAGGACCGTCATGGTGATGGGGACAAGTAAGCGGCGCATGAAAGGATCATGCGCCGAACAGAAGCGCGCGCCAAGGGTGACGCGCCCAGTTGAGGAACGGCTCAGCCCGCATCCTTGGCGATCAGGTCGCGAATTTCGCTCAGCAGGACCTCGCTCTTTGTAGGGGCCGGGGGAGCGGCAGGGGCAGCCTCTTGCTTGCGCTGGAAACGAGATACAAGCTTGATGAGCCAGAACACGGCAAAAGCCACGATCAGAAACTGAATCACTACATTCAGAAAGACGCCAATATTGATCGTAACGGCACCAGCCTTCTGAGCCTCGGCAAGGGTGGGCAGCACCGGGCCTTTCAGGGTGACGAAGATATTGGAGAAGTCGATCCCCCCGGTCAGCAACCCGATCCCGGGGGTCAGGATATCCTTGACAAGGCTCGTCACGATCGAGGTGAAGGCTGCACCGATGATGATACCGACCGCCATGTCGATAACGTTGCCACGCATGATGAATTTCTGAAATTCCGCGACCCATCCCGGTGTGTGCAGCTTTGATCTGAGATCGGACATCGATGACTTTCTCCTGAAAGGTGGAAGATGTGAAATGAGCCGCATGGCCACACAAGATGGAGGCGGCACGCATGGCGGGCTCAGAATGTGGGCTAAAGGTGGAGGGATCGATAGAAAAAACGCAGCGTAGCCAAAAGTTTCTGCGTTTTTGTCGTTCCCCTCACCGTTTCTTTCCGTTATAGCCCCGCCATCCGCTCCGGTCGGCATCGGAGCATTTCAACGAGGACACCCCCATGAAATCCGGCATTCACCCCGATTATCACGAAATCACCATCATCATGACCGATGGCACCGAGTTCAAGACGAACTCCTGCTACGGCAAGGCTGGCGACACGCTGCGTCTCGACGTCGACCCGAAGTCGCATCCCGCCTGGACTGGCGTCCAGCGCATGCTCGACACCGGGGGCCAGGTTGCCAAGTTCAACAAGCGCTTCGCCGGAATCGGGGCACGCGCCGCCAAAAAGTAATCCTGGTGCTCCTTCCCGGGCAGGCTCTTGTCCTGCCCGGAAACGATCCCACATGCAGGGAGCGGCAATGCCCGACAGGGGTTGCCGCATTACCCTCATGCAGTCGCGCCGGCCCGTGAGGAGGCGCGCTGATGGATCTGCCTTGAAGGAGGTTCACATCATGTCATACGATTTTGCTCCGCTTTTTCGCTCAGCCATCGGCTTTGATCGCCTGGCACGTCTCGTCGATGATGCGGTATCCAACGCGCCCGCCCATGCGAGCTATCCCCCCTACAATATCGAAAAAGCCTCGGATGACGTCTATCGTGTCACCATGGCGCTGGCCGGGTTTGGCCCCGATGATGTCGAGATCTACCTCGCCGACAACCAGTTGATCATCAAAGGCAGTGTGCCGCGTCACGATCGCGTCGGCGAGCTGCTCCATCGTGGCATCGCCACAAGAGCATTCGAACGGCGGTTCGCGCTGGCTGATCATATCGAGATTGCCGGTGCTGAATTGATCAATGGACTTCTGACCATCACAGTGCGACAGGTCACCCCCGAGGCCCTCAAGCCACGGCGTATCCCGATTTCATTGGGTCCGGCCCCCGCAACAAGCACCGCGAACCATGTGAATGTCAGCCATGCTGCATGAAGTCCTGAGCCTTGGCCCCCGCCAGGTCCGGGGTTCATATTTTTAGGCGATTTGTCATCGAGGGGCTTGACCCCTCCGCACTCGACAGACCATACCAGCGCTAACTTTGCAGTGCATCCAGCAGGTGCCGCGCAGATGGCTCCGGACCTTCCGGAGCAGGACATTTGAATCGGTGCCTGCTGGAGCCTTGCTCCTCACGCAGGATAGACCGAGATGACCTTGCCGCTTATGCCGAAAGCCACCGCCGTATGGCTGATCGACAAAACCGCCCTCACCTTCACGCAGATTGCCGAATTTTGTGGCATGCATCCTCTTGAAGTGCAGGCCATTGCCGATGGTGAGGTGGCTGCGGGCATCAATGGCTACGATCCGGTCAAGAACAATCAGCTGACGCAGGAACAGATCACGCGCTGCGAGGGCAATGCCGATCTGCGTCTCAAGCTCTCGGCCAAGGCAAATCCGGTAGCGCGCCGCGCCAAGGGCGCCCGCTACACGCCTATCGCACGCCGTAATGACCGGCCCGACGCGATTGCCTTCGTGCTTCGTCAGTTTCCGCAGCTTTCGGAACTGCAGATCATCAAGCTTCTGGGTACCACCAAGGACACTATCGCCAAGGTGCGCGACCGCCAGCATTGGAACAGCGCCAACATCAAGCCCCGCGATCCCGTCATTCTCGGGCTTTGCAGCCAGACCGACCTGAACGCCGCCGTGCAGGCCGCCAATGAGCGTCTTGCCCGTGAAGGCCACACGGTGCCGGTTGTCGCGGAAATGTCAGACTTTGACGACGGTCAGGACTAAGAAGAGATGGCACCGGCGGACGACCCTGTTGTAAGATTTACGGGTCAGAGCCTGACAGTCTAGCGGAAAGAAACCGATGCTTGTTGATGTTGACCATGAAGTCATGCTCCGCCGTCTGCATGAGCTCCGCAGCGAGCATCGCGATCTCGACACGGTAATCGACCGCCTGGTGCAGCACCCTCTCAATCAGTTGCAGCTGCAGCGTCTCAAGAAGCGGAAACTCCTCCTCAAGGACGAGATCAACTTCATCGAGAACCGCCTTATACCGGATGATATTGCCTGAATGAGCGAAGAACTCGATCTCTACCGTCAGACGACGGATGCGGCTCAGACCCCGCGTATCGGCATCATCATGGGAAGCCAGTCGGACTGGAGCACCATGAGTTTCGCAGCCGAGAAGCTTGCTGAGCTCGATATCAGTTTCGAGACGCGCATCGTCTCGGCCCATCGCACGCCCGATCGTCTGACCGAATACGCGCGATCCGCCCGCGGGCGTGGCGTGCAGGTGATCATCGCCGGCGCGGGGGGAGCGGCTCACCTGCCAGGCATGGTTTCAGCCTGGACCACATTGCCCGTTCTGGGCGTCCCTGTGGAATCCCATGCGCTTAAGGGAATGGATTCCCTTCTTTCCATCGTTCAGATGCCCGGTGGCGTACCGGTTGGAACGCTGGCCATCGGCAAGGCAGGGGCGATCAATGCGGCCCTTCTCGCTGCCTCGATCCTCTCTCTTCAGGATGAGGGCATCCGGGCACGGCTTGATACATGGCGCGCCATGCAGACGGCTTCGGTAGCCGACACGCCGGAATCATGAGCCTGACGACCCTCGCCCCCGGGGCGACTATCGGGATCATTGGCGGCGGTCAGCTCGGGCGCATGTCCGCCATGGCGGCGGCGCGGCTCGGCTATCATGTGCATGTTCTGAGTGCCGAGCCAGATCCTCCGGCGCAGGATACCGCTCATCGGGTCACGATCGGCGCCTATGACGATGAAGCGGTGCTTAGCGCCTTTGCTCAGAGCGTTTCAGCCATCACCTTCGAGTTCGAGAACATCTCGGCATCTGGGCTCGACCTTCTTGCCTCTCTCTGTCCAGTGCATCCCGCGGGCAGCATTCTCGCTATCAGCCAAGATCGTATTCTGGAAAAGAGCTTTCTGGGTGATCACGACATCCCGGTCGCAGACTGGGTATCCGTGCCGGATCGCGATGCCCTGCCCGAGGCTGTGGCATCCCTCGGATTTCCCTTCATCCTGAAGACGACACGTTTCGGGTATGACGGCAAGGGCCAGTTCCGTATTGCAGATCAGGAAGCCATCGACGCCCTGGCCGCCCATCTGCCATATCCGCTGATCGCCGAGGGTTTCGTCGATTTCGAACGCGAGCTCAGCGTTATGGTGGCGCGAAATGAGGCAGGAGAAATACGCTGCTTCAGCACGACGGAAAACCAGCATCGCGACGGAATTCTGGATTACAGCCTCGCCCCCGCCCGTATCCCTGTCGCCCTCGCGGAAGAAGCGCAGCGCCTGGCAGCCCATATCGCCACCACAATCGGCCTTGTCGGGATAATGGGGGTCGAGATGTTCGTGTCTGCGCGTGGCGCCTTGCTCGTCAACGAGATCGCCCCCCGACCGCATAATTCAGGTCACTGGACCATGGATGCCTGTCTGATCGATCAGTTCGAGATGCATATCCGTGCAGTTGCCGGGCTGCCGCTGCCCGATCCCTTCCGCCATAGCGATGCCGCCATGAAAAATCTTATCGGTTTTGAGGGCGTGGGGCTGTGCGACGCAGTCCTGGCGCAGCCGGGTCTGGCGCTACATCTCTACGGCAAGCACGAAACCCGAGCGGGCAGGAAAATGGGCCATGTCAATGCGCTTTTCCCCCTTGGTGCCCTGCCAGGCCCCTATGGTATTGCCGCGCGCTTCGATCAGGCATTGAAACCAGCTCTAGAGATCGCGCAGGAGCCGTAGATCGCGAAAGCTCACATAAGCGCCATTGCCGATAATGAAATGATCGGCAATCCGTACCTCTATAAGGGCTGCAGCGCGCTGTGCATCCAGCGTCATGGCGATATCGGCCTCCGAGGGAGTCGGGTCGCCGCTTGGATGATTATGTACGAGTATGATGCTTCTGGCCCCGAGCTCCATCGCTCTGCGTGCAACCTCACGCGGATAAACGGGTGTGTGATTGACCGTTCCGCGTGTTTGAGCCTCATCGGCCAGGAGCCGATTGCGCTCATCCAGAAAGAGAATGCGGAACTGCTCGACAGGCTCCCTCGCGAGCCGCGAGACGAGGTAATCGACCATGAGCTTGCGATTGGTAAAGATGTCATCACGGCCCATACGGGCCCGGCTGAGCCGGATTGCGGCCTCCTGAACCAGACGTATGGCGACGCGTATCTGCGGGCCGATATGCAGGATGCCATTCAGGGCCCGGTCTTCGGTGGCAAAGATGGCGGCAAGGGATCCGAAGCGGATCAGAAACGCGTCCACAAGAATCTGCGCCTCCTCACCGATCACACCGAGCGATTCGGCAAAAAGGCGCAGCAGCACCTCGTCGGAGAGGACCTGACCCTGCCCTGCGATCAGTGCGCGCGGGGGAATTTCGACCCAGTTCGGGGCGGCGGGATCGGAATCGCGCGCGCTGGTGGCGACATCCTGCTTACCTGATCCTGAGATATCATTTACTTCTTTCAACGGCGCCCCGCCACTTTATACCGGGATAGTTATGTCAGAATTCGACGCATATACGAGTGATCATGCCATTTTATTTGACCTCGATGGCACGATTATCGACTCCCGTATCGGGATCATCTCGACCTTGCACCAGGTCATCGCTGCTCTTGGACACGCGCCGGATGTCTCGATCGACCTGACATGGGTGGTGGGCCCGCCTCTGGCCGAGTTGATGGCTGAGGTCATCGGCGCCTATGGCGATGACCGCGTGACCCTTGCCGTCTCTCTCTATCGTCGTTTCTATGACGAAACCGGCCGTTTCCAGACGCCCGTGTTTCCGCATATGGCAGAGCTGCTCAAAACGCTGGCTCGATCTCCCATCCGCCTTTTCACGGCCACGTCCAAGCCTGCGAGCCTCGCACGCGAGATCCTGGCAACTCACGGGCTCGTCTCTTGCTTTGATCGTATCCATGGTGCGGCGGATGACGACAGTGGCGGTGAAAAGCCGGAAATGGTGGCGCGGATCATTACGCAAGAGCGGCTGCAGGCGCATCGTACCCTAATGATCGGCGATCGGCGGTTCGACATCTCTGGAGCACATGCCAATCGTCTGAGAGGCATCGGCGTGCTCTGGGGCTATGGCGGAGAAAAGGAACTGACTGAAGCAGGGGCGGACATACTGGTACCGGGTCCTGGGGACTTGGGCGAGGCGATCATCAGTCAGTTTGCGGCGCTCGCACGACACTGACGCGCCACGCCCTGTCGCACGCCTCGCTTCAAAACAGGCCCTTCTGTTTGAGGCTGAGCGGTGTGCGGCGCTCGCTGACGACAACAACGTCGTGCAGCCTCATCGAAAGCGCGGCTGTCTCCCCGTCCAGACGGCGTGCAAACAACCTCAGCGGAGAGGTCGCAGCGTTGAAGCTCGACAGGGTTTTCTGGATGCCAATCAGGGCTACGGCCTGTAAGGCGAGGGCCCGCCTGAAGATCGGTGCAGTTGTCGTGAAATCATCAACCGGCTCGTCAGCCAGAAGCCGGTTGCGGTTGTCGAGGTAGAGCAGACGAAACTGCTCCGGCACGGCACTGGTCATCGCTGCTGATAGATAGGAACAGAGCTGGTCCCAGCTGCCGAGTATCGGGCGCAGCCGTTCCTCAGCAAGCGCCAGACGCTCCGCCACTACGGGTGGAAATTTCAGCAAAAGCATCGCCTGTTCGCTTATGCCAACGGCCCGTAATTCTGGCCCGGGCGCTCCAAACACCGCTGCAAGCGAGCCAAACCGGTGCAGCAGCGCCTTGGCCAGAGGTTTCGTATCCCGTCTGGGGATGCTGTAATAAAGCAGCATCTCCAGCACCTCATAATCGGCCAATGCTTCTGCCCCGTTACTCAGCACGCGATGGCGCATACGCATCCGGTGCCCCTGCGGCCCGGTCCCGCGCAGCAGGTTCTTTCCATCGGTTGGAAATGAGGGTTTGGCCATGAGGCCATTACATTCTATATCGGGCTGGTGACGCAATCCCTGATCTCACCCTCCTCCCCCGAGTATCTCGACCGGCTGAACCCGGAGCAGCGTGAAGCCATCGAGACCACTGAAGGGCCGCTTCTGATCCTGGCCGGCGCCGGCACGGGCAAGACCCGTGTGCTGACCACACGCTTTGCTCATATCCTGCTTGAAGGGCGCGCCCGGCCCTATCAGATCCTGGCCGTGACCTTTACCAACAAGGCGGCGCGTGAGATGCGCGAGCGTGTGGGTGCCCTGCTTGGTGAGACGGCAGAAGGACTTTGGCTCGGCACCTTCCATGCTTTGTGCGCGCGCATGCTGCGTCGTCACGCTGAGTATGTGGGGTTGACCACGGGATTCACCATTCTCGATACCGATGACCAGATCAGGCTGACACGGCAGATCATGGAGCCCTATCGCCTTGACACCAAGCGCTGGCCCCCTCAGGCCCTGCTCGGCATTTTCCAGCGCTGGAAGGACAGAGGCCTTACCCCGGAGCAGGTGACGGCAGCCGAGGACACGGATTTCGCCGGTGGTCAGGCGCGCAAGCTGTATGCCGCCTATCAGGACCGGCTCAAGGCCGTGAATGCCTGTGACTTTGGTGATCTGATGCTGCACACGCTCGAGATCCTCCGGACCCAGCCCGACGTACTGGCCCAGTATCACCGGCTCTTTCGCTATATCCTGGTCGATGAGTATCAGGACACGAACACCATCCAGTATCTCTGGCTCCGCCTTCTCGCCAAGCGCGATCATGGCCCGTCGAATATCGCCTGCGTGGGTGATGACGACCAGTCGATCTATTCCTGGCGCGGCGCCGAGATCGAGAACATCCTGCGCTTCGAGAAGGACTTCCCGGGTGCAAAGGTCGTGCGACTGGAGCGTAATTACCGTTCGACAGCTCAGATCCTCGCTGCAGCTTCAGGGCTGATCGCTCATAATTCCGGCCGGCTGGGCAAGACATTGCGTCCGGGTCGTGACGATGCCCAGGGTGAGAAAGTCCAGATCATCAGTGTCTGGGATTCAGACGAGGAGGCCCGACTGACCGCAGGGGCAATCGAAAGACTGCGCAGCGACGGTCACCCCTTGTCCCAGATTGCGATCCTGATGCGCGCCGGGTTTCAGACCCGCCCGTTTGAAGAACGTTTCCTGACGCTCGGCCTGCCCTATCGCGTGGTCGGTGGATTGCGCTTTTACGAACGCGCCGAGATACGGGATGCCATGGCCTATATGCGGGTTCTGGCGCAGCCCGCAGACGACCTCGCTTTCGAGCGGATCATCAATGTGCCCAAACGCGGCGTCGGGGCGGCCGGGCTGCAGAAACTGCATCATGAGGCGCGCCTCATCAACGCGCCTTTGAGCGCTGGCGTGTCCCACGCGCTGGAAACGGGACAGGTCAAAGGCAAGGGCCGCGAGGCTCTGGCCGGATTGATGGAGGCTTTCGAGCGAGCGCGTACGACGCGCGAAAGCGAAGGTCATGTGGTCGCGACCGAGCAATTGCTCGAAGAAAGCGGCTATCTGCAGATGTGGCGTGACGACAAGACGCCCGAGGCGCCGGGACGCCTGGACAATATCAAGGAACTGCTTCGCGCCATTGGCGATTTCGGCACGCTCGAAGGCTTTCTGGAGCACGTCGCTCTGGTGACAGAATCCGAGGATCAGGCCAGCGCCGACACGGTCAGCCTCATGACCCTTCATGGTGCCAAAGGCCTGGAATTCGATACGGTGTTCCTGCCCGGCTGGGAGGAGGGCGTCTTCCCTTCGCAGCGCAGCCTCGATGAGGGGGGGCTCAAAAGCCTCGAGGAAGAGCGCCGCCTTGCCTATGTCGGTATTACCCGCGCGCGCAAACGCGCTGTGATTCTTCATGCGGCGCGCCGTCGCATCTATGCGAACTGGCAGGACTCCATGCCCAGCCGCTTCATTGATGAAATCCCTGCCGAAACCGTGGAGCATAGCGGCCAGGCGATGCAGGAACGTCGGCAGCTCGCCGCGCAGAATGCCTCACTCTTCGCCACCGGCCCCGTTTCGAGCACGCGCGCTGGCAGCATGGCGGGACCTCGCCCCGGCTATTCGGGAGGCTATACGCGACCAACGCCGCGTGTCACCGATGTTCTGCCCGATGCCTCACACGGAATTGGTCCGGGAACCCGCGTTTTTCATCAGAAATTCGGCTATGGCACCGTGCTGGCCGTCGAATCCGACAGGCTGCACATCAACTTTGAAAAAGCAGGCGAAAAACGCATCATGGCGCATTTTGTGGAACAGGTCTCGTGAGTGCATCCAGACGACATGCCTCGGCGCTCGAAACCATTTCCGTCACCGTTGCGGATGAGGCGGTGCCGCTTTTCGAGCAGGCCTTCCTGACCGTCTGTACGACTGTCGGCATTTTCGAGGCCAATGAGGATCAGAACATCTGGCGCGTTGAAGGCGTCAAGGATGTCGGTCACGCCGAGGACGAACTCGCCCGCGCCCTGACCCTTGCCCGCCTGATGACAGGCGTCGATGCCGAGCTCATTCGCGAGCGTACGGAAGCCGAAGGCTGGCTGGCTCGAACCTACGAGGCCTTTCCCCAGCAGGATGTGGGGCGTCGCTTTGCCATTCGTGGCACGCATCTTGCCCCCAGCCACAAGCGCGATCGCCTGACGATCACGCTCGATGCCGGGATCGCCTTCGGGTCGGGAGAGCATGGTTCCACACGAGGCTGCCTTCGCGCGCTCGAAGACATGGCGTGGCGCAAGCCTGCGCGTATTCTCGATATGGGGTGTGGTTCCGGGATCCTGGCCATGGCGGCCGCCATGCTCTTTCACAAGCCTATTCTGGCTGTGGATATCGAGCCCTGGTCGGTTCGGGTCGCCGCGAGCAATGCAAGGCTCAATGGGATCGGCCCACTGATCGATGCCCGCCTTGGCAATGGCTGGCTGACACCCGAGGTGCGTGCGAAGGCGCCCTATGACCTTGTCTTTGCCAATATCCTGGCACGCCCGCTCTGCAAGATGGCGAAATCGCTGGGCACCCATCTGGCGCCCGGTGGCACGGTCATTCTGGCCGGATTGCTCACGACACAGGCACGCATGGTCATGGCCGCTCACAGGCGGCAGGGCCTTGTGCTCGAAAAGCAGTATTATGAGGGCGAGTGGTCCACGCTCGTCTTGCGCCGCCGTGATTGAGCTGCGTGCCGCCACCGAGGCCGATCTGCCTGCCATCCTGCGGATCACCAATGAGGCGATTGCGACCTCTGAGGCCATCTGGGCGACCTCACCGAGGACGCTGGATGAGCGTCGCCAATGGATGAGCGAACGTCGGGCTGCCGGATTTCCGGTGACTGTTGCGGTCGATGGTGAGACCGTCCTCGGCTTTGCCTCTTACGGTCCTTTCCGTGCCTATGAGGGCTATGCGAAAACCGTTGAGCATTCGATCTACGTCTCACCCGATGCCCAGCGTCGCGGCATTGGGAGGCTCCTGCTCGATGCGATGGTCTCCCATGCCGAGAAGGCAGGGATGCATGTCCTGGTCGGAGCCATCACGGCCAGTAACGCTGCCTCCATTGCCCTGCACCGGGCGGCGGGTTTTGGCGAAAGCACGCCTCTGCCACAGATGGGCCGGAAATTCGGACGCTGGCTCGACCTCATCTTCATGTACCGGCTTTTCGACACCCCGTGACAAGCGGGACGCACTGAGAAAGATCAAGCGATGAGCATCATCCCCCTCGCCAAACGTCAGGCCCTTGTGCGACAGGAGCTTGATTCCAGCCAAGTGGATGGGTTCCTCCTGCCGCGTGGTGACGAGTTTCTGGGCGAATATGTTGCCCCATATGCCGAGCGCCTGGCCTGGCTTACCGGTTTTACCGGCAGCGCAGGCATGGCGATCCTGCTTCGTGACAAGGCCGCCGTGTTCTCAGATGGCCGCTATACCAGCCAGCTGCGCGATCAGGTCGATTCCGCGCAATGGTCCCTGCTGCACCTCATCAAGGAGCCTCCCGCAACCTGGCTGACGGAAAATGCACAGGGTCTGAGGATCGGCTACGACCCCAGACTCGTCGGTGAAGCGCAGCTCAACGCCTTGACCTCAACGGCCTATGAGTTTGTACCCCTCGAGCACAATCCGATCGATGCTGTCTGGGTCGACCAGCCCGCGCCACCCGAGACGGAGATGCGCTACCAGGACGAGGCCTTCAGTGGCGAAGGCAGTCTGTCGAAGCGACGCAAGATAGGCGGCGCCCTGCGCAAGGCAGGTCAGGAGGCGATGCTCGTCTGCGATCCGACTTCTCTGGCCTGGCTGCTCAATATCCGCGGCGACGATGTCCCGCACACACCGGTCATTCTGGCTTTCGGCATCCTGCATCATGATGCCTCGCTGGAAGTCTTCATTGACATCACGCGGGTCAGCCCTGACGCGGCCATTTCGTTTCGCAACGTCTCGGTCCTTCCGCCCCATGAATTGCCGGATCGTCTGGCTGCCCTTTCCGGACAGGTAGTGCGTTTCGACCCGGCCCAAACAGGGCTCTGGTTCATCCAGAGACTTTCCGATGCGGGCGCAACGCTCGTACGGGGGGGCGATCTCTGCGCCCTGCCCCGCGCCTGCAAGAACCCCGTCGAGCAGGAGGGCGCGCGCAAGGTCCATCTGACCGACTCAGCGTCTCTTTGCCGGTTCCTGCGTTTTGTGTCCGAAAATGGCACGGGGCTGCGCGAGACCGAGCTCGCCGAGATCCTCGACGGATATCGCGGGGCGGCGCCCGGTTATCATGGCGAGAGCTTCCCGGCGATCTCCGCTGTCGGGCCCAACGCCGCCCTTCCCCATTATCGTGCCCTGCCCGACGCTGATCGCGTCCTCGAGCCCAATCAGGTCTATCTGATCGATAGTGGTGGGCAATATGACGCCGGGACGACCGACGTCACCCGCACCCTCTGGAACGGACCGGACGCACCGCCTGACGAACTCTGCGAGGCGTTTACGCGTGTTCTCAAGGGCAATATAGCGCTTGCAAGGGCGCGTTTCCCTGAAGGGACGACCGGTCATCGTCTCGACTCCCTGGCGCGCTACGCCCTGTGGCAGGCCGGGCTCGATTACGACCATGGCACGGGTCATGGCATTGGCAGCTATCTGTCGGTGCATGAGGGACCGCAGAACATCAGTTCCGTCGCGCGGCCCATCGCACTCGAGGCAGGAATGATCCTGTCGGACGAGCCCGGGTACTACCTGCCCGGGGCCTATGGGATCAGGCTGGAAAACCTGCTTTTGGTCAAACCGGCCACCATTGAATCACGCACGCCGTTTCTGGAGTTCGAGGTCCTCGGCTACGCGCCATTCGACCGCACGCTGATCATGGCATCGTTACTGGAACCCGACGAGCTGCGCTGGCTCAATGCCTATCATCAGGATACGTTCACGCGCATCGGGCCGCTTCTGGACGACAAGGACCGGAGCTGGCTTGCACAAGCCTGTGCCCCGATTGCGCACTGACACCCGTTCACGAACTGACAAAGGAATGACCAATGGCTGATCACATGATCCCCGCGACCCTTATCGAAGGCGACGGTATCGGCCCCGAGATCACGGCATCGGTTGTCGAGATTCTGGCTAAAGTCGGTGCGCCCTTCGCATGGGACCACCAGTCGGGCGGCTTGGGCGCGATCGAGAAATTCGGGGCGCCCCTCCCGCAGCCCACACTCGACAGCATTCGCAAGACCGGCCTGGCCCTCAAGGGCCCGCTCACCACACCCGTGGGTGCAGGGTTCAAATCCGTCAATGTAACGATGCGCCAGGAATTCGGTCTCTATGCCAATCTGCGCCCCACGCGCACCGTGGTGCCGGGTGGCCGCTTCGACAAGGTCGATCTGGTGGTGGTGCGCGAGAACATCGAGGGCCTGTATGCCGCGATGGAGCATTACCTGCCCGTCGGCGATGATCCGAAGGGCCTGGCCTATGGTGCCGGGTTCAACTCGCGCAGCGAATGCGCACGTATCGTGCGCTTTGCCTTTGAGTACGCCGTTGCCAATGGCCGCAAAAAGGTCACGCTGGTTCACAAGGCCAACATCCTGAAGATCTTCAGTGGCATCTTCCTTGAGGAAGGACGCAAAGTCGCGAAGGAATACGAAGGTCGCGTTGCCTGTGACGAGCGCATTGTCGATGCCTGCGCCATGCAGCTCGTGACCGATCCCTGGCAGTATGATGTGATCGTCACCACCAACCTGTTCGGCGACATCCTGTCCGATCTCACGGCCGGACTTGTCGGTGGGCTCGGCATGGCCCCCGGTGCCAATATCGGTCCCGATGCCGCGATTTTCGAAGCCGTGCATGGCTCGGCTCCGGATATCGCAGGCAAGGGGGTTGCCAACCCGCTGGCCATGCTGATGGCCGCGAGCATGATGCTGGCCCATGTTGGACGTCAGGATCTGTCAACACGTGTGGATAATGCGATCGACCGTGTGATCCGCGTGGATGGCGTACGCACCCGTGACCTAGGGGGCGAAACAGGCACGGCTGAGCTGACTCGGGCCCTGCTCACCGCACTTTGATCAGAATAGGCAGGGGACGCTTCGAAAAGCTTTCCTGCCTGGATTCTCACAGAAAGACATGAGAGGAGGCACGAGCTTCCTCCGGTCGCCCTTGACTGCTGCTCTCTCGCCTCCCTGCCGGTGTTTACGGCCCCAGCTCCGCCAGAGCGTTTACTCTTCCTTTTGCTATCCGCTATCGCATCGTTGGATCATCAGCGCCTAAACAATGAGGGAGCCTCGCAGCGCATATGAGTATCATGAAGGGGCATAACGTCTTGGCATGTCATGCAGGCATTTGCTTCAGCCTGATTCTCATACTACCCAACGCGCTGCCTGGGGCGTTCGCCGCCCCACGCACGGCACAGATCAAGCCCGCGTCCGGATCAACGGCCTCTTCGCCATACAGCTACGTGCCAACTGAGACGATCGACGTCCATGGGCGGTCTGGCTGGACGCCGGCGCCCCTCCCTTCGGAGAGGACTGCGCCCGAGCGCGACCCTTCTGCACATCTGATGCTTCCTTACGTTGGGACTATCGATATCTCGACCGGCGACAGTGAGGGTCATGATCCGAATACGGACACGAGTCTCAAGCCATTTGGCGAGGCCTATGAAAACAGCAGCCCGGTATCCCATGGTTTAGCCCTGCCGGGACAGCTCGGCCCTAACGCGCATCTATGACGAGTTCCTGGCCGCACAAGCCGGATTTGCTGACCCTTTGCGCCCCCCCCGGTCACTCCTTGGGCCGTCAACAGTCCTCGGATTGAGCCGAGCTACACCACGGCCCTGGACTGCTCACGGGCGTATTCGAGCAAGCAAGCAAAGCTCCAGTGGGGTCAGACCTCAGGGCAAGAGCGGCCCGGGATGCCTAGCCACGAGCCCCGCCGGGCCTCATTGGGCACCGGAACATCTCCCTCTTCGCCGCCCTCGGTGTGCCTGATTTGAAGACGCGGGGAGAAGCGACCCGAAATACGTCGGCAGTCCCCTCCTGACTCCCGCCCCGGTGCGACAAGAAGCATAGGGCGCCGGAGCCACCGGTTGAATATCCAAAGCCGCCTCAGGTGGGCTTGGCATCTCGTGCGTTTTCACCCTGCGCCGCTCTCCGAGAACGCGGTCACGATGGTCTGGCCTTCAGCACGGTCGGGCCAGGCCAAAGAATAAACAATACCTGCGTTGTCTGTTTTTTCATTCATATTGAGAATTATATTTGATCTGTGACAAATACAGATTGACCTTCCGATCGAGTTTTATTGATCATTCGAGATTCTGTCCTTTCCACTTTTCCCACGTTTATGCTGCATACTCGTCGGTGCCGTCCTGTCGGCTTTAGGACGGGAAACCTGCTGCTCCATTGGGAAGAAACGACATCATGGCACACACGGCTCTCGCTGATCATACCGACAGCTTTTTCATACCCTGCGTCACCCTCATCGGGCCTGGCTGCGCCCGGCAGGCTGGCGATCGCGCGAAGGCGCTTGGGGCCAGAAAAGCCCTCATCGTCACGGATGCCGGGCTGAAGAAAATGGGGGTGGCGGACATCATTTCCGGCTATCTGCTGGAAGATGGACTTCAGACGGTAATCTTCGATGGGGCCGAACCGAACCCTACGGACGTGAATGTCCATGACGAGGTCAAGATCTATCAGGATAACGGCTGCGACTTTATCGTCTCGCTCGGTGGTGGTTCAGCCCATGATTGTGCCAAAGGTATCGGTCTCGTCACGGCCGGTGGGGGCAATATCCGGGATTACGAAGGTGTCGACAAATCCCGGGTTCCTATGACACCGTTGATCGCAATCAATACGACAGCAGGAACCGCGTCCGAAATGACCCGGTTCTGTATCATCACCAACTCGAAAACCCATGTCAAAATGGCGATCGTAGACTGGCGCTGCACCCCGCTCATCGCCATTGATGATCCGAGCCTCATGGTTGCCATGCCTCCGGCCCTCACGGCGGCGACCGGAATGGATGCCCTCACCCACGCGATAGAAGCCTATGTCTCGACGGCTGCAACCCCCATCACGGACGCTTGCGCCGAGAAGGCGATCACCCTTATCGCTGAGTTTCTCCCCAAGGCTGTCGGACATGGGGAGAACATGGAGGCACGTGTTGCCATGTGCTACGCGCAGTATCTCGCTGGCATGGCGTTCAATAACGCCTCGCTCGGCTATGTGCATGCCATGGCGCATCAACTCGGCGGGTTCTATAACCTCCCCCATGGTGTGTGTAATGCCGTACTTTTGCCCCATGTCTGCCGGTTCAATCTGATCGCAGCGGCGGACCGCTACGCCCGCGTCGCGCGACTGCTTGGGGTGCCCACAGAGCTCATGAGCCGCGACGAGGCAGCAGAAGCCGCGATCGATGCCATCGTCCTCATGGCGCGCTCGGTCGGCATTCCTGCAGGGCTGACGCAGCTCGGGGTCAAGGCAGAGGACCACAAACTCATGGCGGAAAATGCGCAGAAGGATGCCTGCATGCTGACCAACCCTCGCAAGGCGACCCTCGCCCAGGTCATTGGCGTTTTTGAAGCTGCGATGTAACGAGACGGCGCCCCCGATGACCTGATCACGGGGGCGCCACTCTCAACGGTCGTGCGACATGAATCCGGCGTTTTTATAAAGAATAGTGGGGCCTTTCCGGAGCCGCGCCGAGAGATAGCGTGGCGGAGCCCTTCTTGAGGAGGAAGCAGCCTGGCCTCTGATGCATGTGCTGGGGCCGCCTCCACGGCGGGCGTGGATCACCTCACCAGCGACCTACCGCTACTGAGCATTGCGCTCTACCAAACGCCGCGCCTCCATGCATCGCATCCGGTATAGAAAATCAGTTAGGCACGCCAACACCGGGTGCAGAAATGCGCCCTCCATGGCCTAGCGCCCCTTCACGTGACAAAGACGATATAGTGTGGGGCTCACAATGCCACCGAAGGCAGAGGGGGCTCAGACGCGTATCTTGAGCTGAAACGTTGTTATCCCCGAGTAATCTCGAGGCGTGGAGGTCTGTATCTGGTGCAGCAGAGCGCCTGTTTGCGGACAAAGGCTTGGAAGGCACTTCAGCCAGTAAGCGCGCCCTGTACTCGCAGATGATACGCCGCATCGCTCACGAGGCCATCACCCCCGTGCAGCCCGGTAATAGCCCGAAGCGACACGCTCAGTTTCTGCCGCAGCAACAGCGTGCCAATGGGCGCGCTTTTGCATTCGTGCATCCGCGCTCAGCTTGGGCAGATACAACTTGCCTTCGGGCAAGGTATCACGCGCCTCGCCGAGACTGCCCCAGAGAGTACCGTCGCTCCCCGCGAGAAACGCCGCGCCGCGCAATGTCGCACGCGCCGAGCTCGGGCGGTGACGTACCGGAATGCCGCCCAGATCTGCCTGAAGCTGCAGTAAGGGCGCGCAGCTTGACAGTCCTCCTCCGACAATCAGTTCACGAACGGGCACCTCCGCTACCGAGGCGCTTGCATCGGCGCAGGAGACCGCCTCATGCGCGATACCCTCCAGAATTGCTCGAGCCATGTGGCGTCGGTCATGGGCCATGGACAGCCCGGAAACACTCCCTCTGGCTTCCGTACAGGGTTGTGGCACCCTGATGCCGGTCAGCGAGGGCATGAAGAGGAGCCCCTGCGAGTCCTCGATTGTCGAGGCCAGATCTCCCACCTCACGTGCGTTGCGGAACCAGCCCATCTGCTCGCAACTCCAGCTCAGGGCAGAGCCCGTCGTGGCCGCAAAGGTCTCAACGGCATAGGTCGAGCGATGGCGCTGACGCCAGGCGATGAGGCTGAATGTGCTCTCATGGCGCCCCGTGTTTTCCGGCAAACGCTCCCCTGTCACGAGATCGACAAATGACCCCGTGCCGTGAAGGCACATGGCTTGTCCGGCATCGAGACACCCCAGCCCGATCATTCCACCATGCTGATCTCCGCAGCACGCCTTGATAGGCACGCGTATCCCAAGCGTCCTTGCGCTCGTATGACCGAAATCGTCGCTCTCCTGCATGACGCGTGGAAGAAGTTCCGGGGGGAATCCCTGAGCGACGATCCATTTCATGAAATAGCTGTTCCGCCGCAAGTCGAACGCACCCCCTGCGGCTGCATTCGTGGCGGTGGTTGCCAGAATTCTCTCTTCCGAGAGATGCCAGAGCAGCCATGAGTCAACGGTTCCGAAAGCCAGGCTACCCTCCCGATACGCCTCGATCACGGCAGGGGTCTCGCGTATATGCTGCGCCGCCCAGTAATAGAGGGCATAGCCGGCTACCGGACGCCCCACGGTCTCGAAAAGCTCCCGGTCCCAGAGATGCTCGAGCGTCGCCAGACGCTCGGCATAGCGCGTATCCTGCCAAACGAGAGAGGGAACGAGCGCCTCACCAGTCCTGGTACTCCAAAGCACCCCGGTGGCCCGTTGGTTCGCAAGAGCAAGACTGATGATCTCGATCCCGTTCTCCTGTGCCTCGGCGATTGTCCGGTGACAAACGGCCAGGGTCTTGCGCAGGACGAGATTTGCGTCCTGCTCGACAATGCCGTGGGAGGGGGTTTCGACGGAAAGCGGCTCGTAGAATAACGCTGTCACAAGCCCATCTGCTCCAACGAGAGCCGAACGCGTTCCGGATGTCCCTTCATCAATCGCCAGGATTGCCCTTCTGGTCTTGTTCAGCATCTTCCACACCCAGACGTGGTAGTCGACGAAATTTGACGGGCATATAACGGAAGCATTGTCAGTACACTCCTAGCATGTGGGCAATCTTCCTTTGGTAGACGCACGCAGAATCTCAAGTCGTTTCTGCGCGGACCATACATCATGATATTTTCATTATTCTATACTCATCGGGTTACATTGCCGTGATTGGCA
Source organism: Asaia sp. W19 (assembly GCF_003994335.1). Lineage (GTDB taxonomy): Bacteria > Pseudomonadota > Alphaproteobacteria > Acetobacterales > Acetobacteraceae > Asaia. Next base: position 12,434 of record NZ_PNQZ01000040.1, on the reverse strand, counting down.
TCACATCTCTGGATGCAGAAAAGTCCTCGTCTGGTCGATCTCCATGGAACCGAAACTATTGCCCCGGGTTTCGCCCTTGCCTTTCAAGGATGGACAATGCCTTACACGCCGCTCTCTGCGCCCGAAGCACTCGCCCTTGCCGCACAATTGCGCGAAACGAACGCGTCGGCTCTCGCGCTGCGAGAGGCCCTGCAACGGCGTCAGAAGCCATGGGGCGCAGTACCCATAAAAGCGCGCCTCAAGGTTCTTCGTAGATTTCGTCGGCACCTCTGGAAAGTCATTCCCGAACTGCTCCGCCTCATCCCCGATCATGCCCCGGCGGATGTGATGACGGCGGAGATCCTCCCTCTCATCGCAGCCATCCGTTTTCTCGAGAGAGAGGCAGTGGGGCTGCTCAAGGAAAGAAGCCTTTCTCCCTTCGGCAGGCCGTTCTGGCTGAGCGGTCTGGACACGCGCGTCAGGCGGCGTCCCCTGGGCGCCGTTCTGATTATCGCTCCGGGTAATTACCCCCTGATGCTCCCTGGCATCCAGGTGGTTCAGGCTTTGGCTGCGGGTAATGCGGTGGCATTGAAGCCCGCTCCCGGGCGCACGGCGCTCCTGGCACGATTTGTGCTCCTCCTCGAGGAGGCCGGGCTTCCTCATGGCGTGCTCAAACTCATCCCCGAAGAGGACGGCCCATCCGCCAGTGCAGCGGGCTATGATCTGATTATCCTTACCGGTTCAGAAGCCACCGGTCGCGAAGTCGCGCGCGCTGCGGCAGAGACAGCCACGCCAACGATCATGGAGCTTTCCGGTGCCGATCCGGTTTTTGTCCTGCCATGCGCCGATCTGGCGCTGGTCGCGCGGGCATTGCATTTCGGTCTCACGCTCAAACAGGGGGCCACCTGCATTGCTCCCAGGCGCGTCTTTATCGACGCGACCCATAAACCGGTATTGTTAGCCCTGCTGCGCCACTTGCTTGACACGGCACCGATCCGCTCCTCGTCGAGCGGGGCACTCGACGCGCTGGTTGGTCGCGCGCTGGAGATGGGCGTGCCAGTCTTGCATGAAGGAGGGGCTACGATCCTGTCCCTGACATCGGAGCAGGCGTCCCTGGCCGATCAGGACGTCTTCGCCCCTTGGTTGGCACTCATCACCGTGCGGGACATGGCCGAGGCGCTCACCCTCGAGCGGGGGGCGCGCCATGTGCTCGGTGCCAGCATATTCGGCAGTCACCGAGACGCCTGGCGGTTTGCTCGGCAGATCGGGGCTGGCACCATCACAGTCAATGACCTGATCGTGCCGAGCGCCGATCCACGATTGAGCTTTGGTGGCAGCAAATGCAGCGGACATGGTGTAACCCGCGGGCGAGAGGGTCTGCTTGCCATGACCCGCCCTGTATCCGTTTCCACTCGGCGGTGGAACGCGCTCCATCTTACAGCGCGCATCCGTGTTCTCCATGCGCGTTTTAACTCGCGTTAACGTGAAACCAGATGGATCACGGTCCGTTAACGGCAGGAAACAGGATACGTGATCGTCCCATCAATATTCTGATGTCGGAATGATTTGGAAACGATCGAGCGTCCGGTTGCCTCAACCTCAGGCCAATATTCCGGGCCGTCTGTGCGTCGCAAGGATCAATGCCAAATGGCTCCTCTATCCGGTACGGCGTCTCTGCTCACCGACCCTACTCTCGCTTCGAAGCAGATCGCCGTGGTAGGCGCAGGTCCGGGCGGGCTGGCTTCTGCGATGCTTCTCGCCCATGCCGGCGCGCATGTCACGGTCTACGAGAAAGGCAACCGCATCGGAGGGCGATCTTCCTGCATCGAGATGGACGGGTTCAGGTTCGACACAGGCCCAACCTTTTTCCTGTATCCTGAGATTATTCGTCAGATCTTCACACGTTGCGGGTTTGATCTGGACAAGATGGTACAGCTCAAACGCCTCGATCACCTCTACGATCTGGTTTTTGAGGGCGGTCCGTCACTTTCCCTGACTACGGTCCCAGCCCAGCTGGAAGCGGAGATCGCGAAGATCTCTCCCGATGACGCGCGGCATGTTCGACGGTTCCTGCAACACAACAAAGGAAAGTTCGAACGCTTCATTGCCCCGTTGCAACGCCCGTTCAATTCATGGCGCGACCTGTTGCGCCCGGACATGATGCGCGCCTTGCCGGTTCTCTCTCCTCTCTCCTCGATCGACAAAGACCTTTCCCGCTATTTCAAGGACCCGAGAACACGCCTCGCCTTCTCTTTCCAGAGCAAGTATCTGGGCATGTCGCCTTATCGCTGCCCTTCCCTTTTCACGATCCTGAGCTTCATGGAGCATGAATTCGGTATCTTCCATCCTGTTGGAGGAACCGAGGCCGTGATGGAGGCCATGGCCACCGCTGCGCGCGCCATGGGGGTTACCATTCGTCTCAGCGCTGGCGTAGATGAGATCGTGACGCGTGACGGTAGGGCTGTAGCGGTGGAAACGGCGAGCGGCAGCCACCCCGTGGATGCGGTGGTGGTCAATGGGGACTTCGCACGGACCATCCAGAAGCTCCTTCCCAACGAGAAACGGCGGAAATGGAGCAACGCGACGCTCGCCAGTAAAAAATACTCCTGCTCGACTTTCATGATGTATCTCGGCCTGCGCGGTACGATGCCCGAGCACGCCCACCACACGATTTTCCTGTCCAGCGACTACGAAAACAATTTCGCTGAGATTGAGGAAGGCAAGCAACTCTCGGAGCGCGCCTCTCTCTACGTGCAGAATGCGTGCGTGACCGATAGCGGCCAGGCCCCGGAGGGGTGTACCGCCCTTTACGTGCTCATGCCTGTCGGGAACCTGCGCGAGGGCGGCTTTGATTGGGATGAGGCGGCGACGAAGCAGGCGCGGCAGATTGTGTTCAATCGTCTGCGTGATGCGGGCTTCGGTGAGATCAAGGACCGTATCATGGTCGAGAAAGTCATCACCCCGCATGACTGGCAGGAAAACCATGACGTTCATCGCGGCGCTGTGTTCAATCTCGCTCATTCGCTCGGGCAGATGCTGCATCGGCGCCCGCATAACCGGTTCGAGGATGTCGAGGGCGTGTATCTCGCGGGCGGCGGAACGCATCCCGGAAGCGGACTGCCCGTCATCTTCGAGGGCGCGCGTATCAGTGCTGATCTCATGATCAAGGACCTCGCACGCGCGCCTTCCCCCGTTACGGATCTTCCGACGCCGGGACTGCAGCTCATGCCTGAATGCTCACGCCTCTGACCGGCGATCCTGGGACAAGAACGATGAAACCGAAGAATGAAAACGCACCGATTGTCATTATCGGCGCGGGCCTGGGTGGGCTTGCGGCAGCCTGCACGCTCAGTGCTCGTGGCCACCGCGTGGTCGTGTGTGAAGCCAATGAATGGACTGGCGGCAAGGCTGCGGAATGGGCTCAAGAGGGGTTCCGTTTCGATATGGGGCCGACCATTCTGACATTGCCCTCCGTCCTGCGCCGGATCATGGGCGAAAGCGGCTCGAGACTTGAAGATCGGCTCGACTTGCGGCGTCTGGACCCACAATGGCGCTGCTTTTTCGATGACGGTCGCGCGCTCGATCTCGTTGAGGACGTGGCAACCATGGCCGCCGAGCTGGAGCGTCGCGCGCCTGGCGACGGTAGGGGCTATGAAGACCTCATGGCCATGAGCGAGAAACTGCACGAGGTTTCGCGCCGGTTCGTGTTCTGGAAATCGGTGGGCGGTCTGCGTGATACGCTGGATATCGGTGCGGCCCTCTCGCCCGAAACCATGCGTGACGTGCTGGCTTTGCGAATGCATTCCACCTTGGGAAGGGAGATACGCAAACGTATTCGCAATCCCCAGGCCGTGCAGGTTTTCGACCATTTTACGCAGTATGTCGGTTCAAACCCCCTCGAGGCCCCGGCGGTTCTGACCGGCATCGCCCATATGCAGGTCGATGAAGGAATCTGGTACCCGATCGGGGGCACACGCGCTGTGCCGGTCGCGTTACGGAAGCTGGCGGAGGAGAAGGGGGTCGTATTCCGCACGGGCGCGCGGGTCACGCGCATCCTGCATGACGCCAAATCGGTCCATGGTGTGCAGTTGGCCTCGGGCGAAACCCTTGAGGCCTCGGCCATTGTGTCCAATATGGATAGCGTGCGGACCATGCGCGAACTGATTGATCGCGCTGTCGCGCCTCGCGCTTTCCGCAGATTTCGCCGACAATGGAAATCCCGCAAGCCCGCCTGCTCCGGCGTCGTGCTCTATCTCGGGCTTGATCGGGGCTATGAGCATCTCGCGCACCACAACTTTGTCTTTTCCCGCAATGCGGAGGAGGAATTTGACGCCATCTATCATCAGGGGCGTCCCGCACCCGACCCGACCTGCTACCTCGCCGCCCCCGCGCGCACGGAGCCAGAGACCGCTCCGGCGGGTGGGGAGGCACTCTACGTGCTCGTCCACACACCCTATATCCGACCGGGACAAAACTGGGCTGAAATGTTCCCCGGCTACCGTCAGACGATACTGAACAAGCTGAAGACCGCCGGGAAGATGCCCGACATCGAATCCCGTATTGTCGCAGAGCACCATCTCACGCCGCTGGACATCCATACGCGGTACGCGCCTCAGGCTGGCGCGATCTACGGTCTAGCAAGTCACGGTAAGCTTGCCGGAGGCTTCAAACCCGCCAATCGTTCGGGTGATCTCGCGGGGCTGTATATGGCGGGCGGCAGTGCCCATCCGGGTCCTGGCATGCCCATGGCGCTCATGTCCGGCTGGATAGCGGGTGATTGTCTGGATCAGGATGTCCGTGCAGCGGTGGCGGCCACGGCTCACGGCATCCCGAGGGTTCAGGCTGCAACTGCCGCCCATGTCCTCTGATCTATCCCGCGCCTTCGGCAGATCACCGTTTCTGGCGCATTGGATCACCAAGGCTCTGCGCCGACGTGTCACCCGGAATTTTGCCTCTTTGCGCTATGCCGGGGAACCACCCGCACTCAAACCGGGACAAGGCATAATCCTTTACAGCAACCACCCTTCCTGGTGGGACCCTGCGGTCTTTGCCGTCTTGCAGGACCGATTTTTCGCTGACCGACCCGGATTCGGCCCTATCGACGCTCAGGCTCTGGCCCGTTACCCGCTTCTCCGCCGAGCCGGGTTTCTTTCCCTTGATCAGAACTCTGTCTCATCGATACGGCGCTTTCTCCGTGATGCATCGGATATTCTGCGCCTAGGGGGGGTCTTCTGGATCACCGCACAAGGCGCGTTCACTGATGCCCGCATGCGGCCGCTTCAATTGCGCCCCGGCCTTGCCCATCTGGCGGCTCGTATGCCCGGCACGCCCATCGTGCCCTTAGCCCTCGATTACAGCTTCGGTACCGAAAGCCGACCGGACATCGCGGTTATGTTCGGTTCGCCCTTGACCTGTAGTGGGGAGCGCGCTGCGACCATGACCCCCCGGCTGGAGGCGGCGCTCGAGGAGCTCTGCGATCGCCTCGCTGAAAAGGTAAGCCTCCAGGATCACGCCAGCTTCACGCCTTTCCTGGGCGGGCGGGAGGGAATGGGCGGTGTCTATGCCTTTCTGCAGCGCATCACCGCTGGCTTGAGCGGACGGAAGTTCGAGAAGCGCCATGTCGCACGATGATCTGGGCCGAAAGAAGGAGCGCGAGTACCTCCTCTGTGGATTGGCCTTCCTTCCCCTGCTGTTGTGCCTGACCAATCTGAGGGTGTTGGCGCGTGCACCTGCCGCCGCCATCAAATCACAGGATGGGGTGTCGGTCCTTATACCGGCGCGGAATGAAGCGACCCAGATCATTCCAGCCCTCGAAAGCGTCCTGGCCAATGGCACACTTGTCAAAGAGATCCTTGTTCTCGACGACAACTCGGATGATGACACTGCAGACCGCGCGCTCAGTCTCGGTGATAACAGAATTCGGATCTTGCGCGGAACACAGCTTCTTGAAGGGTGGTGTGGCAAGAATCACGCCTGCGCGCAGCTTGCGCGCGCTGCAACCCAACCCTGGCTGCTCTTCATCGATGCCGACGTGCGTCTGACGACCGACGCCGTGAATCGCCTGGTCGCGCTGGGAGACAGTCCGAATGCCCCCGCCCTCCTCAGCGGCGTCCCCCGTCAGATCACCGCCACCTGGCTCGAGTGGCTCCTTCTACCACTGATCAATGTTCTTCTCTTTGGTTATCTTCCTTTGGCTCTGGATAACGGGCGCTCAGCGGGGCTCGCCGCTGCCTGCGGGCAGCTCGTAATGGTGCGTGCGCAGGCCTATCGTGAATCAGGGGGACATGGAGCGATAAGGGGCCGCCTGCATGACGGCCTTGCCCTTGCCCGCCATCTGAGACGCCACGGATACCGCACCCGTCTCATCGATGCGACCGACCTTGCACAGTGCCGCATGTATCGCAGCGGGTCGGAAGTCTATGCCGGTCTGATGAAAAACGCCGTCGAGGGCATGGCGGGACCGGTGGCACTCCCTATCTGGACCGTACTGCTCGCTGGCGCTCATATCCTTCCCTTCCTGTGTCGCGGTACCGCCCTGGTCTGGATGGCACGCATGGCCAGCCTTGCATTTCGGCTGATTGTTGCCCTGCGCTGCCACCAGGGCTTGCGAACCGCCCTCCTGAGCCCCATCGGCGTCTTTCTGCTTCTCTGGATCCAGTTTCACGCTCGTCTACGCCATTTGCTCGGGCGCCCCGTCTCCTGGAAAGGTCGTATCTATGATACCTGATTTTGCGCGCCAGCGGCGCCACTCTGTCGGGCTCGGTGCCCTAGCGACTATGCTGTTCGGAGCGGCATGGCTGGCTCCAGCACATGCGGCTACTGTCTCTGCCGAGATCAGCAATATCCCGGACAACACCGGCACGATCCGGGTGGCGCTGTGTACGGAAGACGAGTTCCTCAAGCCCAGCTGCGCTTTCCACGCTGAGACCGCTTCAACAACTCCCCGGATCACCGTGGTATTTTCCGACGTTCCTGCTGGCACTTACGCAATCCAGGCTTACCAGGACCGCAATGGCGACGCGAAACTCAATCGAACCTTCATCGGAATCCCCAAGGAGCCAATTGGCTTCTCACGCGATCCCAAGCTGAGCTACGGCCCTCCAAGCTTCGAGGAGTGCGCGCTGCGTTTCACGGATGCCGGTGGAACAGTCGCCCTGAAATTAATCACGCATTAAAGCAGAAGAGCCGCCCCCCGTAAGGGAGGCGGCTCTCTAAAACAGGCCGGATCAGGCGTGATCAGAACGACCGGTTGACCTGCATGAATACGTAGCGACCGATAATGGCACTCGTATAAATGGCGTTTGCCGTGTTGGTGGCGGTGTCAAAGACGAAGGGCGGCTTCTTGTCGAGAATGTTGTTAACACCAGCCTCTAGGTTCCACTTGTTCCAGCGATAGTTGACCGTCACATCGTGGGTGAAGATGCCCGGCGTGCGCCATTGTCCTGCCGTCTGGCGCGTCAGATCCTCCGACATGTCGTTCCACACCATACCGCCCGTATAGTGCAGCATATAGGTGAAGGCGAAGGCATTATGCTGCCACGTCGCGGTGGTATAATTCGACACGCGGGGAATACCATTAGGCATACCGACTGACGAAGAGCCCTGGAAGAACAGGCGACCAGCATAGTTGTACCAGCTTCCGCCCGGCTCGTTCTGCTGCAGATAGGAAACAATCTGCTGCAGGTTGTTGCTCAGCGTGATCGAGTTCTCGCGATTGATGCGGATACGATAATCCAGATCGAAATCGATGCCCGATGTCTTTAGCCCGCCAAGATTGTCAAAAAGCGTGCTGACATAGTTGATCTGCTGGTTCGACGAGCGTGTGATGTCCGAGCAGTATTGCGGCGCTGAACCCGTATAGCAAGAGTCAAGCACATACTGCGCCGAAACCGAGCTGATGGCGTTCTTGATCGTGTAGTGCCAGTACTCGACAGATGCCGAAAGGTTCGGAATCCAGCGCGGGGTGATGACCGTACCGACCGTATAGGTGCGACCCGTTTCGGGACGCAGATTGCCGTTACCGCCGCTGATGGCCGGAACCTGACCGGAATTGGCCACTTCGAATGTTGCAGGATTGATGCCCTGCTTCATGCAGTTGGCAATGACGGTCGGATTGCTGGCGCCGGAGCACGGATCATTCGCTGCGGCATAGCCAAGCGACTGCCCCTGATAGAGTTCATACACATTGGGCTGACGATAGGATGTACCAAGCGTCGCACGGAAGCGAATGTCGCGGATGGGCGCCCAGTTGATGCCCACTTTCCAGTTCTGCGTGTTGCCGAAGGTATTGTAATGCGACCAGCGACCTTGTGCATCGACGGTCAGGTCCTTCGCCAGGAAAGCGTCACGCAGCAGCGGCAGCTTGGCCTCGCCATATACCTCGGTCGCATTGAACCCGCCGCCCGTATAGGACTGGGTGTTGCCGGTCGTGTCACCATTCACGGCAAGCGGATCGGGCGCATAGCTGAGCTGCTCGCTGCGATGCTCAAGGCCGAAGGCCAAACCCAGATCACCACCATGCTCGTAAGGCATGCGCACAACCTTGTCGTTGTTCACACGCAGATTGAAGTCACGGATCATGTATTGCGAATGATCGTGCTGGTTGAACTTGGCGTATGAAGCGCCCTGCTGCGACATGGGCGCAAACGGGTTCTGCAACGAGCATCCCGCAGCAGCCTGGCAGACAGTCGGGTCATAGGTGACGGCGCTGGACGCATCGGTCGGGTCGAGCTGGCGAATACCATATTCCTGAAGGATATGGCGATAATTACCCATATTGTTGGTATCGTAGCGTGCCTGGCTCACGCCATAACCCATCGACGCGTCATAATACCAGTTATGGGTGATCAGCCCATTCATGCCGCCTGTGATCTGCAGGTTATCCGTCGCGTATTCCTGACGCCGATCACCAAGATCCGTGTAGCGCTTCTGGACGACAGTATCGACGCCGAACGGATTGTAAGGCGCATTAGCCGGCAAAGTGAGAGGATTTGAGAGCTGCGAGGGGTAGATCGAGCCGGCCACCGGCGAGGGTGCCAGCGAGGCTGCCGCCGTCTTGTGGGCGTAGCGCACATTGGCGTAGAGGTTGAAATGCTCATTGAACTTGTAATGGGCATCTCCGGACAGCACGGAGTTCTGCACGTAATTCGTGAGGCTCTGGTTATTGCCGTAATTATAGCGATTTGCTGCCGTATAGCGCGAGAACGTGCTGCCATCGCCATTCGAGATCAGTCCGGCGCCCGGACCGCTGAGGACGCGCGTATTCGCGGTATAGCCTGAGCCGTAGATGGGCGGCACGCCGGGGTCGTTTGAGGCCTGAACCAGACGCGACCAGTCGCGGTCACGCTGCATCACGGGGCCCTGTGTCAGGTACTGCCCGGCCAGGGTGATGTTGCCCTTGTCATGGTCGAAATTCCAGCCCTTGAAGCCAGAGATCAGACCCGTGCGAGAGTCACCCTGATCAGTGATACCGCCACGGATGGTCATGCCCCCCGTGGTCAGGTCATGACGCAGCTTGATGTTGACCACACCGGAGACAGCATCGGCACCGTAAAGCTCGGAGCCACCGTCCTTGAGGATTTCGACGCTCGCAATCTGCTCGATGGGGATCGTGTTCAGATCGACGCAGGCGGCGCCAGGGTCCTGCGCCACGCGCTTGCCATCGATCAGGACAAGGACGCGCTTCGAGCTGAGATTGCGAATATCCGTGCAGGAAACGCCGCCGAAGCCATTGGTCTGGCTATTGGAAGCGCCCGAGTTGCCGATGGACGGCAGACGCTGCAGGTAATCGCCCAGCGTGGTTGCGGCGGTCTGCTGGATCTGCTTGGCCGTGACGATCTGGACCGGGTTCGCGTTCTGGTTGTTCGAGCTGCGCAGCATCGACCCCGTGACGACGATGCTCTCGCTTCCTCCCTCGCTCACGCCGCTGGTCAGAACACGTGCGCGCGCCGCAGGCTTGGCAGCGGGAGCGGCTGTCGGAATGGCAGCCCGGCTGCCATCGCTGGTGACGACCTGACTACGCACCGGGGCAGCCTTGGACGCCGCTGTGCGATGATTGCTGTGCTTGTGCGCCTGGGTTGCCGCCATGGCGGCTGGTACGCCGTACCACGAGGAGGTGAGCACGGTTGCACCGAGAATCCTTGCGAGGATCGAGTGGCACTTCATGAAATGGATCGCCCGTGTGAGAGAGGAATGGACTGTTACGATACTGTCTCGTTGCAGAAACGCGACTTCACACGCAAGCAGGTTCGATTACAGTTTGGTTGGATCGAGTCACATTCTGGGTAATATGTTGTTGTTCTGCAACATTCATTAACAACGCCGTGCGACAAGCCCGTTCCGCCCTAAGAATTTTCATTCCCACGCAAGCCGATAAACAGAATTATCGTACACTTGCATGGCTTTTCAGATATCTGATCTGTCACGCTGACTGCGCGACCGCGTGTTTGACAGTTCACCCGCCAGAAGGAGGGCGATCTTGCTGATGACCGGCGCTGGCGGTTACGCGCTCGAAGCACGGCTTACGGGCGGATATGAGGATCTGGCCGAAAGTCCCGCCCTAAAGCTCGTCACAAACGCATATTTGTAAGGAGATCCAACATCCTCTCCGGGTAAGAGCCCGCAGAAGGAGGCAGGCCTTATCCAGTTGCGTTTCCTGCTGGGTCTAACCGATCGCGCGCTCGGAGCGCCATCGGTTGAGCAGAAGGGAGTTCGACACGACAGAGACAGAGCTGAGCGCCATGGCGCCACCGGCCAGAGCAGGGTTTAGCAGACCGCAGGAGGCAAGCGGTATCGCCGCCAGATTATATCCGAAGGCAAAGACGAGGTTCTGGCGGATCTTTGAGACAGTGGCTTTTGAGAGAGACAGAGCGTCCAGAATGGCCCGCAAATCCGAACTCATAAGGACGAGATCAGCCGTTTCCAATGCCGCGGCGGAACCTGAGCCGATGGCGATACTGATATCGGCTGCGGCAAGCGCCGGGGCATCATTGATCCCATCACCCGCCATTCCCACAACGAATCCCGATCCACGCAATGCCTCGATGGCCGCCACCTTTCCTTCGGGCCGTAAAGCCGCCTGAACCCTCGTAATTCCGGCATGCCGGGCGACGGGAGCCGCGCTTTGCGCAGTATCACCCGTGAGCATGGTCGTGCTGATACCAAGTGCCTCGAGCGTTCGCACCACTGCGGGAGCTTCAGGACGTAAGGCATCTGCCAGCGTGATGATACCGAGACACTGCCCCTGCCGGGCAACCCAGATCTCTGTCGCCCCCTCTTCTGCATCGCTAAGCGGCGCGCATGCTATGCCATTTTCTGTGAGGTAGTCGCGCGTTCCAAGCCTGTAGAGGAGATCACCGGATCGCGCCTCGATCCCTTTGCCGGGCAAGGCGCGAAAGCCCTCGAATTGCGCCTCGAGCGAGACCTCTTCTTCGTGGGCCTTGCCCACAATCGCCTTGGCCAGAGGATGCTCGGAATTCATTTCCAGACTTGCAGCCAGCGCCAGCAAGGCACGCCGATCAAGCTCTGCATGAGGCGTGACACTCACGACACGAGGTTGGCCCAGCGTGATCGTGCCCGTCTTGTCGAGTGCAAGGGCAGTAAGGCGGTGCAGTCGTTCGAGTGCCTCGGCATTGCGAAAGAGAATACCGGCAGAGGCCGCTTTGCCGGTACCCACCATTAGCGCTGTCGGGGTCGCAAGGCCAAGAGAGCACGGGCAGGCAATGACCAGGACCGATATGGCCGATACCAGAGCCCAGCTCGCATCGCCTTTGATGGCCCAGCCGATCAGAAATGTTGCAACTGCAATCAGGACTATGCAAGGCACGAAAATGGCCGAAACCTGATCGGCCAGACGTTGTATCGGGGCTTTGGAGCCCTGGGCGCGCGAAACAAGGGCCACGATGCGTGCGAGCGCCGTATCGCTCCCAAGGGAAACGGCGCGCGCGCGCAGCGCTCCCGTCGTGTTCAATGTTCCTGCGAAAATCCTGTCACCCGCCTTGCGCAGGACAGGGCTTGCCTCGCCCGTGAGCATAGACTCGTTGATCTCGCTCTCGCCCTCCTCCACCACACCGTCAACCGGGATCGCATCGCCGGGACGTACCAGGAACAGGTCATCGATGCGCAGGGCCGATACTGGGCGGGAGACGACTGATTCGCCCTCGATCCGGTTAGCGATTTCCGGTTTGAGGTTGAGAAGGGCTTCCAGACCGGACGCAGCACGATGACGCGCCCTTTCCTCCATCAACCGCCCCAATGAGACAAGAAGAATGACGAAGGCACTAGCCTCGAAATAGACTGGCAGGTCGAGCCCGAACAGCGTCACAGCAAGGCTGAACCCGTAAGCTATGCTGGTCCCGAGGCAGACCAGCACATTCATATTGGCGCCCCCCGTGCGCAGGGCATGCCATGCGCTTCGATAGAAAACGCGCGCCGAGTAGAATTGCACAACCGTCGCA
>NZ_PNQZ01000039.1 GCF_003994335.1 Asaia sp. W19 | reverse complement strand
CACGGGCGTGATAGGTTTCATGCCAAAACCCCGCCCCCGCCGTCATCTCTCGTATACGGCGCCACCAGTCGGCATGCGGTTCGCTGCGCGTAAAACGCTCGAGCGCGTCCATATCGCGCCAGTATTGACGAAAGCCGATATGCGTCAAACTGAACCTCAGGCCCTCGTCAGCGAGCAGACCATCTGGGCGATCACGAGCAATTTGCGCCAATCCCTGCCCGATCCGTCGCATCGCAAGCAGGCTGCGCCAGCCTCGCATCCGAAAACCGAGCATGATCATCACGAGATCGGGATACGCAGAAAGGTCAACGGATTGGCGGTTGATTGCGGCTTGCATGATGCAGCTCCATGGCGTTTACAATGTAAGCGTATTGAGTTTGGTATACATTGTAAACATGAATGATTCCGTTTCCAGCGATCTGCGGACACGCCTTGTCGCCGCAGCTTTGGCGTCTCTCGAGCGAGGAGAGGCAGTGGGGCTGCGCGCCGTAGCTCGCGAAGCTGGCGTGTCAGCTATGGCGCCCTACCGACATTTTCGAGACAAGGAGGCTCTTCTGGCCGCTGTAGCCCTGCATGGCTTCGAGACGCTTCGCGTAGTATTGCTGGCCGCAGATCAACAGCCGGATGCCCAAAAGGCCCTGCTCGCACAGGGCGAGGCCTATGTCGCTTTCGCCCGGAAACAGCCTCAGCTTTTCCGCCTGATGTTCGCCGGACATGATGGCGGGCCCCCACCTGTCGAAGACAATGCATATGGCGTTATGGTCCGACGGGTCCAGCAGGTCGCACCCGATAACCTGGAGGCCGCGACACTCGCCTGCTGGGCCGCTGTTCACGGCCTCGCCACGTTGGCTCTCGATGGTGGACTATCGCCTGCTGGATCATCCTGCGAACGTGCGGCCATTATGCTGGTGATCAGAGGGTTGTGTAGGGGTGGTGCTACTGAGTGAGGAAGAACAGGAAGCGTAACGACCGACCGCTCCCGCCTTCGTTGCGGACCTAGAGTTACGTTCAAGACGGCTTTTGGTGTAACATGCTATCAGAGGTTTTTACGCGTGCGAAAACTTATGGAGATAAAAAATGGACGAAACCAAGATCAATAAAATCACTGATAGTGGTGAATTTAGCGACTCTGCGTTTTTGGAATATGTTAAAATGAAAAGGAAAGCATGCAGTGGCTTTATGACATTCGCTGAGATGAAGAAAAGATTCCATTGGTATTATAAAGCAATAACCGAAATAAATAATGTTTTTTCATCTATTGATTCTTACCCGGTTATTTTAAGAACCGAAACTGGAAATATTATTTTGGATAAATTTAATTTTTACATTGAAAATCTGACCATAACAATGATTGACATAGATAAATTCAATGAAAAATACCAAAATGCTTCTATCAGTGATATTGTTTCAAATGAAACATCGGAAGGACTAAAATTTATCTTGTCAAAAGAAGAATTGCCGACTGATATTATAGTGAAATCTAGAAGAATCGTATGTTCTCTACGTGTTGATTCTGATCATGATAAGGTTACATTTCCTCGGTCTGGATCTGATAGGTTTGGCGATTACGTTATAAATTCTGATGCGAGGGCTGATAATTTGCAAGAGCTCAAAAATATACTTATGCGGGCCGTTACTGAATTTTCAATCTCAAAGGAGTAGAAGTTTGTGATATCCAAGATTATTATGACAAAAAAATATAAGTAAACATTGCTTGCTAACTTAAATCAGTAATATGCATATTCTTTGCGAGATAGGTCCAAATGTGAGCTGACATTCCGCTGTCCCCCATTTCGGCCTATCGGGCCGCCACCGAATCGGCTCGACGAAGGGCCTCTCGCAGCAATCCATTCTGCTCTCGCAATTCCTCGATCAGCTCGAGATTGACCTTCTCCCTTGCCTCTAGATTATCCACGCGGGCATTCAGCCGGTCGATCTCCTCCTGCTGCGACGCGATGGTGGCCTTTGCGCTCGATGCCCCGAAGCCTATCAGCCAGCGGATGGTGAAAAGCAGTCCGCCGATCACCGCGACCCACCAGGGCTGCGGGGTAAGGTTCTCAGGCATTGCCCATTCTCCCCAGCGCTGCCCGCACATTGAGCAGCGCAAGCGCGCCATAGGCCGCGATCGCGGGCACCAAGGCAGCCGGGGCGATCAGCCCGCAGGCGATAAACGCCCAGGCCGTAAAGGCCGCAATGGCGGCGGCCCTGCGCAGCGGGCGGTAATTGCACACTGCCCCCACGATCTGCGCCCCGCCCGTCAGCCAGGCGAGCAGGGCATAGACCAGCGCCGGATCATCGGCGCGGGGCAGAATGGCGAGCAACGCCCCAAG
>NZ_PNQZ01000038.1 GCF_003994335.1 Asaia sp. W19 | reverse complement strand
GGTTCTGGGGGATCTTGGAGACGTGGGCTTTTGAGGGAGACAGAGCCTCCAGAATGGCCCCCAAATCCGAACTCATAAGAACGAGACCAGCCGTTTCCAAGGCCGGGGCGGAACCTGGGCCGATGGCAATCCTGATATCGGCTGCGGCAGGCGCCGGGGCATCATTGACCCCATCCCCCGCCATTCCCACAACGAATCCCGATCCACGCAATGCCTCGATGGCCGCCACCTTTCCTTCGGGCCGTAAAGCCGCCTGAACCCTCGTAATTCCGGCATGCCGGGCGACGGGAGCCGCGCTTTGCGCAGTATCACCCGTGAGCATGGTCGTGCTGATACCAAGTGCCTCGAGCGTTCGCACCACTGCGGGAGCTTCAGGACGTAAGGCATCTGCCAGCGTGATGATACCGAGACACTGCCCCTGCCGGGCAACCCAGATCTCTGTCGCCCCCTCTTCTGCATCGCTAAGCGGCGCGCATGCTATGCCATTTTCTGTGAGGTAGTCGCGCGTTCCAAGCCTGTAGAGGAGATCACCGGATCGCGCCTCGATCCCTTTGCCGGGCAAGGCGCGAAAGCCCTCGAATTGCGCCTCGAGCGAGACCTCTTCTTCGTGGGCCTTGCCCACAATCGCCTTGGCCAGAGGATGCTCGGAATTCATTTCCAGACTTGCAGCCAGCGCCAGCAAGGCACGCCGATCAAGCTCTGCATGAGGCGTGACACTCACGACACGAGGTTGGCCCAGCGTGATCGTGCCCGTCTTGTCGAGTGCAAGGGCAGTAAGGCGGTGCAGTCGTTCGAGTGCCTCGGCATTGCGAAAGAGAATACCGGCAGAGGCCGCTTTGCCGGTACCCACCATTAGCGCTGTCGGGGTCGCAAGGCCAAGAGAGCACGGGCAGGCAATGACCAGGACCGATATGGCCGATACCAGAGCCCAGCTCGCATCGCCTTTGATGGCCCAGCCGATCAGAAATGTTGCAACTGCAATCAGGACTATGCAAGGCACGAAAATGGCCGAAACCTGATCGGCCAGACGTTGTATCGGGGCTTTGGAGCCCTGGGCGCGCGAAACAAGGGCCACGATGCGTGCGAGCGCCGTATCGCTCCCAAGGGAAACGGCGCGCGCGCGCAGCGCTCCCGTCGTGTTCAATGTTCCTGCGAAAATCCTGTCACCCGCCTTGCGCAGGACAGGGCTTGCCTCGCCCGTGAGCATAGACTCGTTGATCTCGCTCTCGCCCTCCTCCACCACACCGTCAACCGGGATCGCATCGCCGGGACGTACCAGGAACAGGTCATCGATGCGCAGGGCCGATACTGGGCGGGAGACGACTGATTCGCCCTCGATCCGGTTAGCGATTTCCGGTTTGAGGTTGAGAAGGGCTTCCAGACCGGACGCAGCACGATGACGCGCCCTTTCCTCCATCAACCGCCCCAATGAGACAAGAAGAATGACGAAGGCACTAGCCTCGAAATAGACTGGCAGGTCGAGCCCGAACAGCGTCACAGCAAGGCTGAACCCGTAAGCTATGCTGGTCCCGAGGCAGACCAGCACATTCATATTGGCGCCCCCCGTGCGCAGGGCATGCCATGCGCTTCGATAGAAAACGCGCGCCGAGTAGAATTGCACAACCGTCGCACAAAGCGCCTGCATCCAGAGCGGTACGACATGGTGGAAACCAAACGCCATGCCGATCATCTCCACGATAAAGGGCAGGCAGAGCAGAGCGGTCAGGACGAGATCGATATAAACCCTGTGGCTCGCGTCGTCTTGCGCGCCAACGCGTCCCTGCTGGGGGGCGCTTGCTCCGAACCCAGCTCTGGCTACCGCTGCGATGAGACCCTGCTCATCGATCAGCCCATCCACATATCGGATATGCGCCCGTTCACTTGCCAGGTTGACTGTGGCACTCACCCCAGGAAGTCGATTGAGCAGCTTCTCGAGCCGGGCAGAGCAGGCGGCGCAAGTCATACCCGAAATTGCCAGAACGATCTCGGACCGGGCGATGCCAAACCCCGTCTTTTCAACCAGATTTTCCAGGGTTGGGAAGTCCGGGGCCCCCTCTCCCCGCGTGACCACGGCGCGAGAGGAAGCGAAATTGACACTGGCCGTGACGCCCGCCTGCCGGTTGAACTGCTTCTCCAGCCGCGCCGCGCAAGCGGCGCAACTCATGCCAGTGATTTCAAGATCGAGGGTAGAAACAGACATCGGTCCGGCTTTTCCTTTGTGTACCCTCGGGGGAGGACAGGCGCATCCTGGCTTGGGTCAGGTCCTGATCCGGAATGCGGATTGCCGTCGCCGCCGCCCGGTTCTGAGTGCTGGCTGCGGTTTGGCTCATCGCGCCTAGCGGCGTACCACGTCGAAGCCGGTTTCCCCGATCACGGTCTCGACGGCCGCGCGCGGAAGGGACGTATCGCCCGTCGATACGGTAACGTCACCGGTCTCGTGGCTTGCCTTGACCGCAGTGACACCGGGGATCGTGCTCAGGGATTTTTCAAGACGGCTCGAGCAGCCCCCACAGGACATTCCGTCTACCTTGAACTGCATCGTTGTGCTCATCGTGGTTCTCCTCATCGGTACCGATGGTCAACTAGGTAGGCATCATACGGGTTGCAATCAACTCGCAGCCTTGCATAGAGTATGGCTATTCTCCCCTGGTCGAGGAACCATGCCCCGGCATCGCCGCTCCCTCCTGATCGTCACGGTCGTGACATGCATGATCGCTTTGCGTGGGTTGCTCCCTGCGACGGCGAATGCCCTGCCGCACGCCCATGATGGGTGCGGCATGACATTGTCTGTTGAAGCATCCCATCAGGGCTGCATCGACCATCCGGCGATGCCTGCGCACAAGCAGGCGCATGGTCACGACTGCGGCTCCTGCCTGCCCTCTCCCGGCTGCCTGTCGGTCCTGACCCTGCCTCAGGAAATTCGCCATGGCAGAAGTACCGCTGCTGTGGGGGCAGCTTATGCCCTGCCACGTACGGCATTCCTTTCCGGACAACTCTCCCCCCCTGATCTGCGTCCGCCCAAGGCGTTTCTGAACCTCTGATACGTTGCCCCGCTCATGGCCTGCATGGCTGCGACGCGCGGGCTCCTATTGCACGTGATGTTCAGGACAAAATTCATGACAATGCTTTCCCGCCATGGGGCAGGCCTGTCGCGTCGTATTTTCGTCAGCGGTCTCGCAGGGTTGGGCGCCTCGCCCGTTCTCTCTGCTCGAGCCGATGTCGTGCCACGCCCAGATCCGGCCGCCATCCCCCGCGTCGCAACATCGCGTCCGCGCCTCGACATCGACACACGCATGTGGACCATCGGCAATCGCACCGGCCGGGCCTTCACGGTCAATGGCAGTGCCCCTGCCCCCACGCTGCGTTGGCGCGAAGGTGACGACATGGAAATCGAGGTGGTCAATCATCTCGATGAGCCGACCTCGATCCACTGGCATGGTATACGCCTGCCTGCTGCGATGGATGGCGTGCCCGGTATCAGCTTTGCTGGAATCCCCGCACGCTCCACATTTACCTATCGCTTCCCTTTGCGCCAGGCAGGTACCTATTGGTATCACAGCCACTCAGGAATGCAGGAAGCACAGGGGCTTTTCGGTGCTCTCGTGATCGATCCCACCACTCCGGACCCGAGGCGCGCCGACCGAGACTATGTGATGGTACTTTCGGACTGGAGTGATGTCGCCCCCCATGACATCGTGAGTAATCTGAAACAACAGGATGATTATTATAACTTCCGCCAGCGCACGCTGGTGTCGCTCTTCCATGACGCGCGCAAGCAGGGGCTGAACGAGGCCATAACCAACCGCCTCATGTGGTCACGCATGCGCATGTCCGCCACGGATATCTCGGATGTCAGCGGCGTGATCTACTCCTATCTCATCAATGGTCAGGCACCGGATGCCAACTGGACGGGTCTTTTTACACCCGGCGAGCGTATCCGCCTCCGGGTCATCAATGCCTCGGCCATGACCCTGTTCGACTTCCGCATTCCGGGACTCAATTTTTCTGTCGTCGCGGCGGATGGGCAGGACGTTGAGCCGGTCGAAATCGAGGAGTTCCGCATCGGCCCCGCCGAAACCTATGACGTGATCGTAGAGCCCCATGACGCACGCGCCTGGACCATCTTCGTGCAATCCGAAGACCGCACCGGCTATGCTCGCGGTACGCTGGCACCGCGCGAAGGCATGACGGGGCCAATCCCCCCGATGGACCCTCGGCCCGTCAGAACCATGGTGGATATGGGCATGGGGCGAATGGCGCCGGAAAAGTCGGGTTTGAGCGGCATGAGCGGCATGAGCGGCATGAGCGGCATGAGCGGCATGAGCGGCATGAGCGGCATGAGCGGCATGAGCGGCATGAGCGGCATGAGCGGCATGAGCGGCATGAGCGGCATGAGCGGCATGAGCGGCATGAGCGGCATGGACCAGTCCGAGCGGGCGCCGTCAAGCTCCGGAACCAGCCCTGCCCCTCAGGAAGCGATCGTCAGGGACGATCCCGGTTCTCCACCGCGCAATGTCGAGAACCAGAACGTGGCGATGCATCCCGTCGACCGCCTGAACGAGCCGGGGGACGGACTGGAAGATAACGGACGGCGTGTTCTGAGCTATGCCATGCTGCGCGCGTTGCACCCGGCACCGGACCCGAGACCGCCCAGCCGTGAGATCGTGCTGCATCTGACAGGAAACATGCAGCGCTATATCTGGGGTTTCGACGCGAAAAAATTCTCCGAAGCCCCCCCGATCATGCTGCGACTCAACGAGCGCGTCAGGATCACGCTCATCAACGATACCATGATGGAACATCCCATCCATCTGCACGGGTTCTGGAGTGAGCTTGAAAACGGGCACGGAGCGCACCGTCCCAACAAGCACACGATCATATCCCAGCCCGGATCGACCCTGAGTTATCTGGTCACTGCCGATACGCCCGGCATGTGGGCGCTGCACTGCCATCTGATCTACCATATGCATCTAGGCATGTTCCGCACCGTGGTGGTGTCATGAGAGTAACTCCCTCGCTCGCTGCGGCTGCGACACTCTCCTTGGCCGTGACCACGACGGTGGCCGTTTCGGCTGACGCCGCACCCGCATCGGGAACGACTACAACGCCCGCCAGCATGCCGAGCTATATCGATGGGGTCATGCCCGTCATGGATCAGGGCATATGGGTCCATGGTCTGCTCAACCAGTTCGAAGGGCGCCTGGCAGGGGCGGATTCCAGTTTTCGCTGGGACGGCGAAGCCTGGATGGGAGGCGACTACAACCGCCTTTGGCTGCGCTCCGAAGGGACAGTGACCGAGGGGCGGATGGATGACGGCGATCAGGAGTTGCTCTACAGCCGCTCCGTCTCGACGTATTTCGACATCCAGGGGGGTGTCCGGATCGATCTCGATAGTGGCCCGACACGAAGTTGGGGCGCCTTCGGAATTCAGGGTCTGGCCCTTTACCAGTTCGAGGTTCAGGCAACAGGGTATGTTAGTGATCAAGGACGCTTCGCAGGCAGGTTCGAGGGCTCCTACGACATCCCCATCACCAACAGGCTCATCCTTCAGCCTCAGATCGAGCTGAACCTTTACTCCAAATCCGATGAAGCCCGTGGGAACGGTGCCGGCCTCTCCGATATCGATACCGGGCTCAGGCTGCGCTATGAGATCTGGCGCAAATTCGCTCCATATGTTGCCCTGACCTATGATGGTTATTTCTACCAGGCGCGACGTTTCGCGCAGCAGCATGATGAGGCCGCCGGGAGGGCAAGGCTGACCTTCGGGATCAGAAGCTGGTTCTAGCCACGGCAGCATCGGATACGGCGAAGTGAGTCGAACCCGATCAAGGCACTTCAGTGTTGCAGGAGCGAAGAGTCCCCCCCGGGTCCGGCGCCCCTGCAACATTCCCTTCGGTAGCGCTGATCTTTTGATCTTTCTTTAACGTCGCTGTGCGACTCATGATCTGTGGCGGCAAAACAACACTCGCGAAACCCATATCGTGAGTTTTGGTGCGAACGCGTCAAGATGCTTGTCATGATATGAAATATTGATAGGGAGTGCCTGCGGCTGTGAAAGCCGCCTCCTGTCACAGCGAAAAGTTCGTGCGATCATGCCTGTATCAAAGACCGGGACGCTCTTATCCCTTTGGGCCGCTGGCACCATTCTGGGGAGCTGCTTCTTCGTCTCGCAGGCTACCGCACAAAGCCAGAGCCAGAAGGCCAGCCCGAGCGATCAGACAGCGGCCACGCTCGACCCGATGCTGAAGGAGACGGCTACGCAGAACCACGCGGGCAAGGGCGCGGATAATCCCCCCAATCTCTATGGCAGCCCCTATGATCGTACCCAGCCCTCGCTCGGCACGGTGCGCCATCCCGTCGTCCCGGTGCCTGGTGATGAAGCCCTGTTTCCGGCAAGCTTTTCCGACTGGCTGAAGCAACCCACCATGACCGGAGACTGGGGCGGCCTGCGCACACGCCTGCAGAACATGGGTATCACGCCGCAGGGACATTACCTTCAGGATAGTGCGGGCAACCCGACAGGCGGACGCGCGCAAACCGTGCGCTATGCGCATGAAGTAGCGATTGGTGCCGACGTCAATTTTGCCCAGCTGACCGGCTATAATTACGGCATGTTCCATGTGCTTCTGACCGAGCGTGCAGGTCTGGGTATTGGCCAGCAGCTTCCGGCGTTGAACAGCCCACAGGAAATCTTCGGGTCTGGCGAAACGATCCGTTTCACCCGCCTCTCATGGGAGATGCAGTGGAACCGCTACGCCGATACCGAAATCGGCTGGATCAATACCGAAAACGATTTCGGCCAGTCGACCATGCATTGGGGCATGAATCTCTACTGCCAGTTCGAATCAAACGCGATCTGCGGTATGCCCCAGGCGCTAGCGAGTAACTCGGGCTACGGATACTATCCGACGGCGCATCCAGGAGCTTTCCTGAAGCTCTTCCCGTTCGGAGACGAACGCATGCTGGTCTCGGCCGGTATCTATAACGTCGACCCTACCATTTCGAACACGGGATATGCCTGGAAGATGTGGCTGCACGGCTCGACCGGGGCCTATCTGCCCTTCCAGCTGGGCTGGCACTTCGGCGGCACTGACAGCAAGGGCCGCCTGCCGACCAATGTGAAGATCGGCGGCTACTGGGATACGTCCGAGGTCAAGAACGTCTATGCACAGCTCGCCGGGTTCGAGCTTCCGACCAGCGTGCTTGGCAATCTGCCTATCGACAAGGTGCGCGGGCGTTACGGCGGATGGTTCATGGCCGACCAGATGCTGCAGCGCGACAAAAGCGACCCGACGCGTTCTACGGTGGCGTTCATGTCCTTCACCTGGGGTGACCCGCGTACCGCGATCGCGCCGTACTTCATCACCTGGGGCGTGGTGCGCAAGGGGACTTTCTGGAACCGCCCGAACGACACGATCAGCATCGGCGGCAAGTTCAACTTCGTCAATCCGAAGCTCGGCGCCTATGTGGGGGCCCTCCAGGCCGTGCAGACCCAGGATACCGGACTGCTCAAGCCGAGCGGAGAGCATTCAGGTGAAATCAACTACGGTTGGCGCCCTGCCCCATGGCTCACCATCCGCCCTGGTCTGCAATATATTTGGCACCCTGGTGGGACCAACCGTTACAAGAATGCGCTGCTGATCGACCTGGAAACCGGCGTGAGCTTCTGACGGGCCACCCCTCTCCAGGGAGTTCCTTCATTGCGAGGACGCCCCTCTCCGGAGGGGCGTTTTGCGTTTGGAACGAGCGTGCAGTCGGACCCTAGGCAGCTTGTTCCTTCAATGACACTGTTTCCCAGGAAGACACTGTCCGTCGACTGCCAGACTGTTTTCCGCTGCTGGGCGCCGACGTCGTTTCATAAAACTATCATCTTATATTTGTATCTTCCTATTGCTGGCGCCGATAGAACGAGCCGTCATCTCGATCTATAGAGGTCAAACAATGCGTCTTACCCGAATTTTCGGTGCCCTTTCTCTCTCCCTGGCCCTGACCTGCGGTGTTTCTCATGCCGCGACCATCACCGGTGCCGGGTCGAGCTTCGCTGCGCCGATCTATGGCGCCTGGGGCGAGACTGCACAAAAGGCCATCGGCACGTCCATCAACTATCAAAGCGTCGGTTCGGGCGCAGGCCAGAACCAGGCGATCGCCCGCACGGTCGATTTCGGCGCCTCCGACAAGCCGATGGAAGCCGCCAAGCTGGAGAGCAACAAGCTCTACCAGTTTCCCACGGTCATGGGCGGTATCGTGGTGATCGTGAACGTGCCTGGAATTGCCCCCGGCATGTTGAAGCTCGATGGCCCGACCATCGCGGGTCTGTATGACGGCACGATTTCAGCGTGGAATGACCCGCGCATCGCGGCGCTGAACCCCGGCCTAAAGCTGCCTGACTCAGATGTCGCGCCGATCCATCGCGCCGACGCCTCGGGCACCAGCTTTGTCTTCACCTCGTACCTCTCGAAGGTCTCGGCTGGCTGGAAGCAGAAATTTGGCGCGGGCACCTCCATCGCCTGGGCTGGTGGTGCAGGCGCGCGTGGCAATGACGGTGTGGCAGCGGGAGTAAAGGAATCAGAGGGCGGTATCGGCTATGTCGAATATGCCTATGCCAGCCGCAATCACCTGAACATGGCTCAGCTGCGTGACCATGATGGTGCATTCATCAAACCGGACGCCGCCTCGTTTGCAGCTTCCGCCTCCCATGCCGACTGGGCACATGCGGATCGCTTTGCAGTCGATCTGCTCGACATCGCCGGTGCCAATGCATGGCCGATCATGAGCGCCACCTTCGTCCTGGTGCCTACCGATCCGAAGGATGCAGCCCAGGGCAAGGCGGTGAAGGATTTCTTCAGCTACGCGCTGAAGAACGGCAACCCGGACGCTGTCAAGCTGGACTACGTACCTCTGCCGCAATCGGTCAAGGACGCTGTTCTGAGCGGCTGGACCAAGAACTGATCGCGACTGGAAGCTCTGGCTCACTGCCAAAGGGTTCAAGGGGAGTGCGCAACAGCGCCTCCCCTTTTGATTTTTCCGCCCACTGACGAGCACAGCATATCCGGCGCGCGCTCGCATGACTTGGAGAGGATCGCCGGAAGCCCCGCACCAATGAACTGACGCCCCGACGCGTCGGTCTTCGATGACTCGAGACTGAGCATGCCTATGGGTTCCGCCCGCACGTCTCCCCCCCCCCCCGGCAGGCTTCCTTGCATGGCCCATCCTTGGCGTCTCGCTTTGATCGGCGTCTATGGCCCACGGCGCTTGGTCGATACATGGAAGCGTGTCATAGGCGCGAGCACCCCAGCGTTCCTGCGGGCTTTGCTGCACGGCCTGTCGCAGTCCGCACGACGCGCCCACACGTCCAATCGTTCCCTTCACGGCGAGACACGACCGTCGCATTCCACCCTCACAGCGTCACATTTCCTGTTCAAAAACAACCACGCTTGCGTTACTTGAAATAGCGCCGAAAGGCTGAATATTGATCTAGATCAAAGTATCGATACCGTGATAATGATGGATTAATTCAAATATTGAAATTCGTTTCGTACGGGCGCATTTTCCTCGTGTCGCTTGGACCACCCGCACATCAAGGGCCCTGAAGAGCCAGATGAAGCGGGCTCCGGCGACACCGACAGGAAGGGGAGATCGCACAATGAGATGGTGGGGTCCATTACACCAGCACTACGCCATGACAGACCTTGAATCGCTGGCGATCAGTCTGGGAATCACGATCATTCTGGTTAGCGCCGTGACTCTGAGCGTCAGAGCCATTCAACGCAAACGCCTGCATTGGCAACTTACCCACAGAAAGCACTCCTGAGTTCGGGCGCTTGTAAAGCCCGGACGGTGTTTCCCCGGGCGGAAGCGGCGTGCTCTCCGCTCCGGCAGGGTAGCGGAACGCGCGCTATCTGATCAGGGGGCGAAGCCCCCTGACGAAGGCGGCCAGACCGAGCAGAAGCAGCAACAGCGCCATCCACGGCAAGCTCCCGATCGAGACGTGTGTCAGAAGCGCGCCGCCGAGCAATCCCCCAGTTGAGACGGCGAGATTCCAGGCTGTGGTCGCCATGGCCTGTGCGACATCGATGAGCCGCCCGCTCACCTGTGCCATCGCACTCTGGGTGAGAGCGGCGAAGCCGCCGGTCGTCAAACCCCAGCAGATTATGGCGGGCAACACCAGGGAGATGTGAGCAAGACCCAGAGCCAGCAACATCGCGGCTATCGCGAACAGCGCAATGCTCAGCGATGTCAGGCGCGACAGGTGATGATCAATCAGAATACCCGTGACGAACAGCCCCACAACAGAACCTGCTCCGAATAACAGCAGCAAGGCATCGACGCGATGTGAAAGACCGGAGGGTCCCAGCAGCGGCTCGACATACACGTAAAGCAGGCTATGCGCTGCGACGAAGCTGAAGATCAGCGCAAGATTGGCCGCAACTCCCGGAAGCCTGAGCGTGGGGAGGATGGCAAAACGCTCTTCCTGCGCGGTTCCCGGTGCATCGGGAAGGATGATGACCGCCCAGACTGTCAGGACAGCGCTTAGTGCTGCGAGTGCCCCAAATGCCCCGCGCCAGCCTATGGCCTGACCCAGAAAGGCGCTGAGCGGCGCCCCGAGAACCATGGCCAGTGTTACGCCCGAGCCCGCGAGGGCAATCGCACGTCCGCGCTGTGCGGGTGGGGCCAGGCGGGTGGCGTAGCCCGCAAACATGGCCCATACCAGACCGCCGAAACAACCGGCGAGGAAGCGGATCACAAGTGACAGGGTAAAATCACTGACAAGCGCGTTGGCGGCATTGACCAGCGTGAAGCCGACGAGCCCGAAGAGCAGAAGCTTTTTGCGACCCATGCGGTGAGAAAAGGCAGCCGAAGGCAGCGCGGCTGCGAGCGCACCGAAAGCAAAGGCCGTGATGAACTGCCCCCCCACCGCCTGCGACACGCCGAGGCCCGCGGAGATGGATGAGAGCAGTCCCGCTGGCATGATTTCGGTCAGAAGTGTCACGAAGGCCGCCATGGCCAGTATCAGCATTGCATGGACCGGCATGGGCGTTACTTTGTCCGGAGGACGACGGTCCGACACGGAATTTGTCTCTTCGCTGATTTTGGCTGGGGCGACAGTTTCGCCGGACATTTTGATATCGAGCATGGGCGGGGCGTAGCCCATCGAGGCCTCCACGCCAAGACAAACGCGCTGGCGGAGACCCGGGCTGGTGGCTCGGTCCTGTTCCACCCTCCTCCGGCCCCGGGACCGGAGGAAGCGTGTCCTCCTGGAGAGGCAGGATCAGAACACGGCGGTCAGGCTCAGATTGAAAGAACGTCCCAGCCCTGCAAGGGGGGCGAGGATATTGGTCTGGCGATAGTCACCGAGGGATAGTCCGCCGAGGGGAAGGTAGTATTTCTGGTTCAGTACGTTCTCGATGCTCGCATCCAGGGTGTATTTACGCCAGCGATAGCTCCCACCCAGTCCAAGAAGCGCGTAGCCGGGTGTACGGGGCTCGTTGCGTATCCAGTCCACCGAGGATTTGCGTTTCACCAACGTGACATCGACCCTCCCGGCCCAGTTCTGCCAGGTCTCGCGCAGGCCTATCGTACCGTTGGTGGGCATCTGATGATAAAGCCCCGTATGCGTCTCCATGTCCTGGCCGCGCACCCAGCTGAACGTGCTCACGATCTTACCCTGGCCGAAACGATCGCTGTTCCACAGGCGCGCCTGCGCATTGGCGTTGATTCCATAGCTCTGGGCATTGTGATTGACGAATTGCAGTTTGGAGAGGCCATTGCTGAATCGGGCAAGTGGGATGACGTTTATGTAACCCTCCGTGTAAGTGTAGAAGGGCTGCAGACGGATTCGCCACCCCTCCCCTTTAGGATCATGCCATGTGATCGTCACACTCGCCGTGTTAGCAATTTCGGGCCTCAGATCAAGATTTCCGACATAGCCATTGCCATCGCCAAACCAGCCGATCATCCGCGTGGCCATGGTGCCCATGCCCCATGCATAACGTTCGTAGAGATTGGGCGAGCGTGTCTTGCGCGCGTAGCCTCCCTCGATCATGAGGCTGTCCAGAGCATGATAGCGCCCGGTCGCGGTGACATCGAAATTCGTGTCTGTGCGCCCGCGTGATGCGGCGTTGAATCGTTTCGCCGCCATGATATCGGCCATCTGCATCATGCCTGTCCAGGAGTACGGTGCGACCTTGCCGGTGTTCATCATGATGAGATCATTGCGCAGGCCAAGCTGCGTGGAGAAGCGGCTCGTCCATTGTGCGTTCCACTCAATGTAGTGACCCAGTCTGTCCCGATGCCCGTTATTGATGTTGTGGAACGTGTTGGGGCCCATCATCATGCTTCCGACCAAAGGAGGCCACCAGTCATTGAGCCCGTTATGGTCGTAGCCGCTCCCGATCTTGACGGAATGCTGTGTGGATAACGGGATAGTTAGATCAATTGCATAGCCGGCGGTCCGGGCATCCGTGTTCATAGGCATCCCGGTGGTCGCGCTATGGCCGCCCTTGTCATTCATCATGTTCATGACGTGATCCACGCGCTGCCAGAAGCCCCGGATGTCGAGAGTCGCCCACGCGAATTCGCCCCGGTACTTGCCGTTGACAAAGGTGGATCGGTTATTGGTCATGTCCATATACTGATTCGGAAAACCCTCATACGGGATGTCCTGCTGACCAAAGGTCAGTGCCACAAGGTGATTGTCCTTCTTCAGTCCGGCCGTTACAGCGTGATTGAACGAGAGATAGCTCGTGGAGCGCACCTGACGCCCATCACCACCCGTATGGTAATTGCTGGCATGGCTGTACGAGCCGGTATAGCGCAGGCTGAGTGTGTCATTGGCGACCGTCACGGTGCCCGAGGCGCCCGACCCGCCGCCATTGCTGCGGTAATCGCCGCGCACATGTCCTGTGATCAGGACCTTGCCCGATTGAGCGAAGAGCGGGTCGCGACGCTCGATTTTGACTGTTCCCCCCGTGCTGTCTCCACCGATACTGACTGGGGTCACGCCTGCAATCGCCTCCGCCGAGGCCACGCTATCCGGGTCGATATAGGACATGGCGGGATTCATGTGATTGGGGCAGGCCGATGCGATGCGCATACCATCAACGATCGTCGCCACACGGTCATCCGCCATCCCGTTGAGTACGGGTAGCGCAGAGACGCCGCCAGCTGAATAGAGGCTGTAACCGAGCGATCCCTTGAGAAGTGTGGCCGTATCGGCCGAATGGATGGCGGTGCGCCTTATGCCCTGGACCTGGAGATATTCCACAGGCTTGTTATCATCGGGGGCCGAAGGGCTTTTCGAAAGACTCTCAGCATGAACGTCGAAGGCGCAGAGCAAAGCGATAACGGAGGTGCAACCGAGCACGCGCAGCGCGCGCGTTCTGGCTCTGCCGGACAGAGGCAGGATCATGGGTCAATTCCCGAACTGGATCGTAAGCGTGATCCGTGTGCGCCTGCGACCAACCCAAGGTAGGTCACGACGCCGCACGGAAGCGTCAAATCAGGTTCAGGGCAGCGGTGGCGCGTGGGAGGGGGGCAGACACCATCTGAGATGAGGCGGAGCCCTGGAGAGCGGCAGCCTGAATCGGCGCTCGAGCGTGACGCTTGTGGCGAAAGCCAGAAACACAGAACTGCCGAGGATGAAGAGGCCCAATTGGAGCAAAGGACAGAGGGCGCAGGCGGCATCATGATGATGACCCTTTTGCGCCCCGCCCGTTTTGCCAGGCATGACCATGTCGGGCATGCTTTCGCAGTCCGGCATACTCATCGCGGGAGCGATGTCCACACCAATCAGACGCTCGATCTCAGCCCGGGGCGTCTCCTCAGGCGCGGCGAGAGTCTGAAGTGTCAGAGAGAGCGCGAAAGCAACGAGAACAAGACAGGCCACAGCAAGACGCAAGATGGGCCATCTCGCCCCTCTTCCATCCCGATGATGCCTCGACGCCTGAATGGACCCGCTCCCTTTATGCCCTGCACCTGCCCGATAGGGGTTACAACCCTGGGTCCCAGGCGTCCAGAATAATAAAAACGGACTTCATTACTCTGGAATTACAGGGCGAGAGCCTTTTCAGCCTGACGGAGCTGGATCAGAGTGCACCCGTCCCCCAACTCGTGGCCTCAAGCCTCGAAAAGCGCCTGACCGATGTAGCCGCCTTTCCTGCGACCGGGGCAGGCAAATAAGCCCCCGCCGATATGGGTGGTATACTGGTTCATCATGTCGAATTTCGACATGCGCTCGAAGATGCGCGTGAACCCCGTCCTGGGGTCCTGCTGCCAGCTCATGAAAAGCAACCCCGCATCCATCTCCATGCCCTGGCGCCATGGCGGCCAACGCTCGGCCGTGAAGCTCAGGCCGTTATCATAGGAATAGGCCCGTCTGAGGATCTGGGCGCCCCCGTTCTCCTCGGGTGCAGCCAGTCTGGCGTGGGAGTTCTGTGCCGTGACAGGATTACCGTCATGATCCTTCTGGGCAAGGGTCAACGGCTCGAACTCATCGTGCCCACCAATCGGTGCACCGCTCTGTTTTTCACGCCCCATCGTCTCTTCCTGAAAACTGACCGGGGTTCTGTCCCAGTGCTCAAGGGCGATCCGGATGATGCGCGAAACGAGATAGCTTCCACCCTGCATCCAGGGCAGGTCCGTATCCGCCGCCCAGATATAGCGACCGGCAGATTGAGGGTTCTGGCTATCGGGGTTGATGGTGCCATCCTTGAACCCCATCAGGTTGCGTGGCGTCTTGCCCTTTCCGAAACTCGGCAGAAAACCCGCCTGTGCCCAGCGCGGATCGGCCACACCATAGGCGAGCCGCGTCAGCTCGCGTGAAGCATGAAGCGTGGTTTGTGGATCATTGGCGCAGCACTGGATGCAGAGATCACCCCCCGTACGAGCGGGAACGAGCTGATCGCCCGTAAAGCGCGGCAGATCGGCCAACGCCCCCGGTCGATGAGCATTGAGACCGTAGCGATCCTTGCCATCTTTCTGGAAAAGGCCGGGGCCAAACCCGATGGTGATCGTGAGATCACGACCCTTCAACCCGTCTATCTCGCCAGAATCCACGAGACCATTGACCGAAACGCCGGCCATCAGCGCGTCTGCGGCCTCTGTCCAGCGCCGCAGCAGTGCGACGACCTCGTCGCGCTTTGTCGTCGCGAGATCGAACGTGATGAAATAGGCGCAGGGCTGTTGCGGCGTGATGATCCCGGGCTGATGAAGCGGCGGGCTCTCCATAGCAAAGCCCTGATCGGCGCTCGCCGCCACCCCACCAGCTGCAGCGGTGGTCGCGAGGAATCCCCGCCTGCCAAGGCGAAGTCCGGAATTGGAATGTGTCATGGCTGGCTCACATTCAACGTGTTCATGTCGTCTTCGACGTAATAGAAACTCTTGCCGTCCGGCGTCATCGCCAGACCAAAGAGGTCGCCATTTCCCGGCGGCTGCTGCGCCTGATCCGCGTCGACCCACTGCGCGTAGATCTGCTTCTTGGTAGCAGGATCGATCTCGACCACCTGACCGTTGCGGCCATTGGCGACGAGAAGATGGTGCCCCGGCACCCAGATCATGGCGAGAGGCCAGTTCAACAGCCCCCCCTTGGTAATGATCCGTCCTACGGCATCATCCTTTCGAGTCACCGGATCCGTGCGCGTAAGAGCGTCATCGATCGCGGTCACCTCATTGTCGTAGCCGTCGGTGACATAGAGTGTGCCGTCATCGTCAAGCGCGAGGCCGGTCGGGCCGAACAGGAAGTTGTCTCGATCCGCTCGGGCGGAGAAGCCGCTCGCGATCACGGTCTGACTCTCGAGCTGCGGCGGACCGCCATCGGGAATGCTGAGTTCGAGGCGCAATACGGTCGCTTTGTGCAGGATGGGCGGGTAATGCGTCTGCGGGTCCACAACATTCGGTCCAGGAAGATCGAACCCGGTCATGGAAATGAACAGGGTTGCCTTGTTTCCCTTATCGACGCTCGCGATGTCCCCCCAGGGTGCATTGATCAGAGGACCTTTCCATGTGGTCGTGTATTTGCCATTCGCATCGAGCACGATCAGGCAGCCATCGCCCTTGGTCGTGGTCGTGCCATCCTTGCTGGGTGCACTTCCGACGATGATCCATCCCGATTTCAGGATGGCGAGGGCCGTGGTCAGCCCTACCCCGCCGGGACAGGCAGCCAGATTACTTGGCAGGTTGGCGAAGAGCCGCGCATTGCCCGTGACAGGTGAGTAGGCAACAATCGTCGTGCCCGTACCCTGCAGGTTACTGATGTTGTTGAAATTCGTGACGAGAACCTCGTCCTTTTTCAGCACACCCATGTCCTGCGGGACCACCACCACGGCATAGGGATTGAGATCTCCATTGCCTGGGCTGGTCGAGGCCAGGGTTGTATGGCGATGCAACGTCTCCAGAAAGCCCTTGTTCTGGGCATGGGCGGGCAGAGAGAACGCGACGAGGGAGCATGCGGCCAGGGCAGCATTGCGGAATTTGGAGGACATGGTTCTTCTCACAGCGCAATATTAGTACGGAACCCGAAGACGAGTTCGTCACGCAGGCGCCGGTCAGGGTGAGACGGGTTGGGAATGCCGCCCCCCGGGTTGAAAATGTATTGGAAGTCGGGCTGCCACTGCATCCAGCCCGTGAACTGGTACTGATACGTGACCTCGACATAGGTCTCACCGCCCTGCGCGGGCGAATATGCGCCCGAATAGCGACGCACAGCGCGGTCATAATTTGCCAGGGCGCCGCTGACATGGGTGTAGCCCATACCGATACCGAAAGTGTCATCAGTGCGGTACGGAAGTGGATCGTTGAACGTCAGGCCGAAATTGAGCGAGAAGTCGATGGGCACGCGATCGGATTGCGGTGCCCCCATGGCGCGCCCGAAGATACTGATTGTCCGATTGGGATCAGTATGGCTGCGCCAGATCATCTGATCCATCACGGCATAAAAGCTGAACGCCCCTCTGTGAGTCAGTGCGGTGCCGTTGCTGTTGGGTGAAGCAAGGGGAATGCCGGTATTGTCCCAGAACTGATCAGCGAAAGGCTCGGAATCATACCATCCACCGATACGGTAGACATGCGAAAGCGGTTGGACCTCGTCAGGGGAAACCATCGCCCCGAGCGCCGGATAGACATATTGCAGCTCCGCAATGGCGAGCACCCCCCGATTGAGCGGGAAGCTCGTGCCGGAGGGGTTGGTCATTTGCGGGTCCCCATCGCGATGCCGGGTGGGGCTGCCGCTATAGACACCGCCAAGAAGATAGAGGGGCGTAGCCAGCCAGTACTTTCCCCGGACGCCCAGCGCCGAAAGCGGATAGGCCGGACCACCACCTGGAAGATCCGCCGATGGAAGCATGGGCCAGCCAAACATGGTGTTCGCAAATACAAGCGCGTTCGAGCTGATCATGTATTCCTGATCAAGGCTCTGCTGGCCGATCTTGATATCGAGCTTCTGCTGATCGAGGAATTTCTGATCGAACCAGAGCTCCCAGAGGCGCGTCGCGCGATCGGCCTCGATCCCGCTCACGGTCTGTAGCGCCATGAGGTTATCGGCACTGAAGGCGCGGCCGTGTATCTGCTCCATGCTGACATTGAAAGTACCGCCATACCAGCCCATGGCGCGCTGGGTATCGACCTGCAGCACGGCCACGGTCAGTCCATTATACCCTGCCCCGCGATGGCTCCCCCCGGTCGGATTGCCGAAAACCTCGGACGTTTCCTGAATGGCCAGCACCGCGCCGTATTTGCCGAGTTCCGGCCTGAGCCCCCACATGTTTCCCAGAAGATTGGAGGTACGGCGCCAATTGGACAAAAAGCCGAAAACACCTGATGAGGCATCGTCGCTCGCTCCCGCTGCATTGCCCAGATTGACGGGTGGCGGTACGGCGCCCGCCTCGAACGGAAGCGCGAGCCCCCCCATGCCGAGGCCTATGAGGAGGGCACGGGCCCTGAACTTTCGGGCGGTCTTACGCCGCCTTGGTCGAAGAGTGCTTGTCATGGAACCAAACTCGTTAGGAGTGAGAATCGTTCGCATTCCATAGCAGCAATTTTTTGACATCCTAGGTTAATAATTGCCAACATACGGAATTGTGTTTTCTTGTCCCCTATAGTTTTATCATTCCAAGAATATCGAACGATTACACGAGTGAGTAGACGAGTGAGTAGACGACTATACCGTCCTGACTTTACTGCACGCAGGACAGGTCAATATAGAGATGTTAACGCTCTCTTGGATCCACAACGTCTGTTCTGATTATCAATGCATCGCGAGCTGGACTGAATTACCGCCTCATTACCCTCCCTCTCTCGCGTACGGCGGTCTAGGGCGCGCAAATAGTGTCTCACGCCCGCGCCCTCTTCGACAGCCTCCGCTTCAGACGCTGCGAAACCAGAGGAGCGCCAGAGTATCCCTCGTGCGGTAGTACCCTTCGTGCGCTGACAGCCAGCCTCGCGCCTGCGGCGGGGCAACATTCGAGTCAGCCATTTTTTGTTATAATGTATCATTTTACACAGAATGACAGACTCCCTATGCCGAGCGGGACACAAAGCCGCGCCGGACCCGAGCCATGACACGCATCACCCTCTTTCTTTTGTCTCCGCTGATCTGCGCCTTGACTACATTCCCCGACCGGGCCGACGCCGATACCGTTGAACCATCCGGAGAGTCCCGCCCGGAGACACCGCGCACACGACCGCTCAAACCCTCCCGGCATGAGATCGTGGTTGTGCGCCACAAGCGCGCCAATCCAGACGGTTCCAGCGGTACGACACCGGGCGGCGGTCTGATGCCCAACCAGACTGCGCCGCGGGCCCAGAGTGGTCTCACGCGAGATTTCATTGCCAGGCAATCGCCCACTCTGTCCCCTCTGGCCATGATCGCAAGCCTTCCGGGCGTGGTCTATTCCGGCAATGATCCACTGGGCACGAATGACGAGCAGCAGGGATTATCCGTTCGCGGACTGGATCAGACCGAAATTGGCTATCTCTTCGAGAACGTGCCTGCGGCGCCGCCCCTGTTTCTCGTGCCCTACGCCTCCCAGACGGTGGATAGCGAAAACATCACTTCCGTTACCTTGGCTCAGGGAGGCACCTCGACCGCTGCCCCCCTTTATAACGCCGTGGGAGGGACGCTCTCGATGCGTATGCGCAAACCATCGGAGGAGCGTGGCGGGTTCATTGGCGGCTCCTGGGGATCGTATAATCTGAACCGTGAGTTCGTAAGGCTCGATACAGGACGGATCGGCCAGAACGGCCCCAAGGGCTTTGCGTCGTTTTCCTATCGTGGGGCGGATCCGTGGCGTGGCGCAGGGCCGATGCGAAGGTTCCACACGGATATGCGTCTGAGCAAGGAATGGGGCAAAAACAGCACCGCCGATCTGATCTTCTCGTTTAATCGGGAGCGCGGCACCTACCTGCGCCCACCGACCATGGCGCAATGGAAGCAATATGGCACCGACTTCAACTACACATCCGGTTATGTTCCCGGTGATCCGAACTATTACAGATATCAGGAGAATGCCCGTGCCCAGAGCTTTCTCGCGGCGCCACTTTCCCTGTATCTCTCGCGGCAGCTTCGGCTCGATCTGACGCCCTATTTTATCTATGTCTGGGGGTATGACAGCTACGGCACCACGCTCAGCCGCCTGGGGAGCTATAATGGCAATAGCCCTGCAGGGGCCTTGCAGGTTCCAGCCACTCTAGGCACCAGTTTTGTTTCGGTTGCGACAGATGCCTATCGCCAATCTCATCCGGGACTGAACGGCGCCCTGCATTATGAGACGGGTCGTAACCGTCTCTCATTGGGCTATTGGTACTCCTATTACGATTTCTCTAGCCTCTCGCGCTATGTTCTGCCCAACGCGCAGGGAGGCGTATCCAATCAATGGGGGGATTATCCGATCCTCACAGCCAGTGGCGCGCCGCTCTCATCCTATGACGCTCGGCTCGTTCAGCAGATCAACGCGCTCTCGCTCACTGATCGCGCCCACTTTCTGCATGATCGCCTCACAATCACGGCCGGTCTGCGCGTTGTGATGGTGTCTCGCTCGGTCACCAATCTCCTACCAGGCGCGCGCTACCGCAACGGGGCAAGCTATGTCTCGCCCCTGCCCCAGGTCTCGGCCGCCTTCCGTCTATCGCCCCATGACCAGATCTATCTGAATGGCACAACCGGCTTCAGGGCTCCGTCAGGCATTTCGAGCTACCAGGATCGCTTCAGCCTGACGAGCGGTCTCCAGACACGCAGCGCTTCATCTGATACGAGACCGGAATATTCCATTGGCGAGGAGATCGGCTATCGCCATACCGGCCTCGTCAACCTGTCGCTCGCTTTCTTCAACTACAACTTCACCAATCGCCAGGTAACCACCACCACGCCTCTGAATGGCGTGATGACAACAGAGTCGATCAATGGCGGTGGCCAGACAGCGCGCGGCGCTCAGTTCGAGCTTGGTTTGAAGCCATGGCATTGCTTCAGCCCTTACCTTTCGGGGCAGTACATTCACGCGACCATCGACAATAATATCCGCTCTGGAAGCGATTACCTGCCGACAGCCGGCAAAAGACCGGTCCGTACGCCGGAATTTTCGGGCGGCCTCGGTCTTTCCTATGATGATGGCGCATTCTTCGGGCTGTTCAATGGACGTTATGTCGGGCCGACCTATTCGACCTTCATGAACGACGAGAAGATCCCCGGTTTCGCGACCGCAAATCTCTCGCTGGGCTACCGGCTGCAGAGCAGTCAGCGCCTCAAAACGCCGCAACTTCAGCTCAACCTGATCAATCTCGGGCGATCAGGATATCTGTCAGGGGTCAATGGCGTGGGGCTCAATCGGAACCCGACGCGGGGCATATATGGCACGACGATCGCGGGACGGGCACCGACCTATTTCGTTGGAGGCGGCTTCGCAGGTGTCGTCTCGCTTTCAGCAGGATTCTGACCTGAAATGGTCTCATTTATGACAGAATGTTGCGCAGACGATTCAGGGCTTCTGTTTCCTTAAAATCGCATTTATCGTTTCCATGTCGCAATGGAGCGCCGGTCCCAGCCCGGCTGCTCCCTTGCGCGCATTCCTGACGTCGCGTTCCAGGCCAGCTACGCGACATAACCTCTTGCAGATCGTTCCGATATAGGAACGTTCCGATATACATCAGAAAGGCCCTAGATGAGACGACGCGCCTCCCTTCTTACGGCCTCACTCACCGTGATAACTGCCATGGCCCTGCTCCAAGACGCCCAGGCAGCAGGTTCCAAAGAAACGCATGCACGCAGGACCCCTGGCAAAACGGCAGGCAAACCTGTGCAAGGAGCAAGCCAGGAACAAACCCTAAGACGGTCGGTACGGCAGAGAGCGATATCAGGCGACGAGTCCGTGATCGTGACGGGCACCCACGCAGTCAATCGGAAGGCACGCGACAGCACCAGCCCGATCACGGTCATCAGCGGCGCAGAACTCGCGCGTTCGGGTCAGCTCAACCTCACCGACGCAATCACGCGCGTCAATCCTGCCATCAATATCCAGACAAGAGGCAGCGATACGGCAGCACTCACCGGCTCGATCCGCATGCGCGGTCTCAACCCGAACGACGTGCTGGTGCTGGTGGATGGCAAGAGACGCCATGTGACCGGCAACGTCGTACAGAACCCGGGACCGCAGTTCGGCTCTACACCGGTCGACCTGAACATGATCCCAGCCAATGCCATCGACCATATAGAGGTGCTGCAGGACGGTGCCGCCGCGCAATACGGGTCGGATGCCATTGCGGGCGTGGTGAATATCATCACCAAGAAGCAGGATCACGGACTTCATATGACCGCCCAGACCGGCGCGAATGCCTATTCAGGCACGGGCTGGAATTATCAGCTCAACGCCGATGGCGGCATGAAGCTTGGGCGTGATGGGTATCTCCATCTGAGCGGGCAGGTTTATCACACCGACCACTTCTTTCTGGACACACAGGACCATCGCCTGCTGCCCTATGCCCCGCCGGGTGCAAATACGGTCGGGTATTACGGAATTCTCCCCGGCGCGATCAAAGTTCCCTACAACTCGAACAAGATCATGAGTACGCCTGAGGAAACGCGTGAGAATCTGGGTATCGATTTCGGCAAGAAGGTGAGCAGCACCGTCGATTTCTATGGGCTCATCACCTATGCCCATCGTCATGCCGAGGCGATCCAGAATTATCGCATCCCCACGATTGCGCCCACCCTCTATCCGACCGGTTTTTCGCCGATCGAAGCCATCGAGGAGAACGACTATCAGGCCAATCTCGGGTTCAAGGGGAGCCATCTCTTTGGTTTCGACTGGGATGTGAGCACCGAATACGGTGCGGATGAGGACGACATCAACACGATCAACACCGCCAATACGGGTATGCTCGGTCGCTCCTGCCAGACCACCAATCGGGCCCTGCCATACTACTCGTCGCAGGGTTGCGGATATTCCCCCACCAGCGCACGCGCTGAGACCTATCGCAACGCGATGTGGACCAACAATCTCGACATACGCCGCGGGTTCCGCATCGCAGATGCCGTGCCAATGACGCTCGCCTTTGGCGGTCAGCATCGCCTCGAAATGTACGATATCGTCGCCGGTGAACCTCCCTCCTATGAGGCGGGCGGGACACAGGGCTATGCGGGTGCCGCGCCACAGAATGCCGGGAGCTGGAGCCGCAATATCTGGGCGGCCTATATCGACGACGATTTCCATCCGCTTCCCAAGCTCGATATCGATCTGGCGGGGCGTTTCGAGCACTACACGGCTTCCGGAAATACCGAGAACGGCAAGATCTCGGCGCGTTACGACTTTACAAAGCGCATTGCCGTGCGTGCCACAATCAGCAATGGTTTCCGCGCGCCAACACTGGCCGAGCAGCATTACAGCGCCCTCAGTGTTGGCCCGACCTCAGCTTCAGGCCTGTTGCCAGTGGCCTCCGAAGCTGCGCGTACGCTTGGCGCCAGTGCGCTCAAGCCGGAGCGTTCCACCAATGCCAGCGGCGGCATCGTGTTGGAGCCAGTCAAGAATTTTCATGTCGAGGCTGATGTCTATCAGATCAATCTGAGAGATCGCATCGTGCAAGGTGGTTCTGTGGTGGGCGCTCAGGCCATCACGGCCATTGAGCAGATGGGGTACACGCTTCCAGGTGGGGCGACGCTCAGCAATCCGACCGGATTCTCGGCGTATTTCTTCTCGAACGGAGCGAGTACACGCACCCAGGGGCTGGACATCAAGGCGGATTATCGCCTGAGATTGCAGCGCTACGGATCGGTTGTGCTCTCCATGGCGCTCAACCTCAACCGAACCACATTGACCCATAACGGGCTCTCTGCTGCGGGGCGTCCGCTGCTCAATGCGCAGACGATTTCCTATCTCACCACGGAATCTCCACGCAGCAAGATCGTGCTCAATGCCTATTACACAATCGGCCATTGGGACGTGAATTTGCGTCAGACCCGTTACGGTGAGACCGTGGGCATGCTCACCTATCAGGACTGGACCCCGGCAAGTGCCATCTGCCCGCTGACCGGCGGCGCGTTGCGTGGATCGAATACCTGCTTCGCACAGTTCAAGAACACGCCGCGCTGGCTGACCGATCTTGAACTCGGTTATCGTTTCAACGATCACTGGCATGTAGCAGTGGGCGCCAACAACATCTTCAACCTGCGTCCTCGCAAGGTGCCCGCTTATCTCGCATCGAATGGCGTGAATGTTTATGATTCGGCCTCTGCACAGGTGCCGATGACAGGCGGATATTACTTCGGCCGTGTTAACGCCGACTTCTGAATGCAGAAAACCGCCAGAGCGTGATGCTCTGGCGGCTTCCTGATCTCGATGACCGGCCTCTCCCGACGGGGAGGCCGTTTCGCTCTGCCCTTATTGGAAAGGCAGGTAACGCAGCGACAGGAACACCATGTTGTCGTTGGTGTGTGGCGTGCCGCCCACCCCGCTGAAGGAGGTGACATAGGTGTAGGAATACTGCGCGCCGACCCGCAGCGTGCCGTAATCACCATGCAGATAGGTCCACCAGAACCCGGCTGTACCCTGCACGACGCGATTGATGCTGGTCTGGCAGGCGCTGGACGCCGCCCCTTCGATATCGCAGCCACCGACGTTGTAGAGCGGATTGCCGTAGCCGTAATGCTTGCCGCCTACATTGAAATAGGAGCGCGAACGCAGCATTTCCATACCGCCATAGGCATAGAGCTGGAGCGCCTTGGTGGCATTGCCGTAAAGACCGACCAGTACATTCGCCGCAGGCATCGGCTTGACCTGGCCCTTGGAATCGATGGTCACGTCGGGAATATTGGACGTGCCATAACGACCAATGCCGGTCCCGATCAACCCGGAAGCCTGGAAGAACACCTTGTGAGACTTTTCGACCGGCAGGATCAGTCCACCGCCGCCACCGCCAGCCAGCTTGGTGCTGCTCTGTCCGGTTCCGGTATAGGAGACGCGGCTATGGGCAAAGCGCAGCAGACCGGTGAGTTCGTAATGGCCCCAGCCCGGATCAGCTGCGAGCTTGCCAATGACATCGGGAGCCACATCCGTCGAGTAATTCGTGGACGGGTTGTTCACGTTGACACCAGCATTCTGATACGTGCCCGACGTTGCGCCGGCAGGCAGATACTGGCCGCCTGAACCGACCGCGATGACCTGCTGCGGGTTCTCGACCGAGATACCGACATTATAGCGGCTGTGATCGAAGCCCTTCACGAGGCGGATCTGGGTGTTACGCGTCCAGTTGAACCCAGGAATATACTGGGCGTCGATTGACAATGGCACCTGCTCGTCACGAGCCCGCATGCCATGGTTAAACATGGTGAGAAGCGACCAGTTCTGACCGCCGAGCAGGGTCAGATCGTCCACATCGTCGATCAACTGTCCGTAAAATACGCGCTCACGCAGAACGTAGGAGTTTGACTGGCGCGAGTTTGAGGACGACCCCGAGCCCTGAAAATCGGTCTCGATATACGCCTGAGCGCGCAGGGCCTTGGTGATATCGCCTTCGACGAGTGCTGCCAGACGGCTCTGACGTGCCGATTCATGGAATTCGTTGATATGGTAGTTCGGGCTGTTCGCAAACGGGATCGAGCCGAAGTTGGAAGAGATATCCGACACGTTGTTGCGTGACCTGAACATGGTCGCGGCCTCGACATAGCCGCCCAGCGTGATGCGAATGCCCCCAATCTGGATCTGACCGCGATGAAGCGGCCCGTAGAGATCGGTCACGCGGCCGGTTGGGGTACCGGTCAGCTGGCCATAAGGGGTAGCCGCATTGACAGGGGGAAGCAGGACATTGCTATTCGGCCCGGGAGCCGAAGCGGTAGCGAAGCCTGCGCCCGGGGACATGGCACCGGAGCCGTGGGCTGGCGCGCCGCGATAGCCGTTACGCGCGCCATAAGGGTCATTCTCTTCTGCCTGACGCTGCTGCGCCAGCTGGTCATGGATGCGCTTCATTTCGCGCTGGTGCTCGCGCTTCATCTCTGCGAGCTGCGACTGCATGGCCTTGATCTGCTGCTCCATCAGACTCATCTGATCGAGACTTGCGGCACGCACCGGGGTCGCGACGGCCAGTGAGGCCAACGACACCGATGCCAGCAACAAGCGACAGGCACGGGGGAGAGAGGTCATGTCAGTATCATCTTCCGATGCTGCGGTGGGTGTGAGCCTCCCTTACCCACTGCTCTGCGCCGCTTCCTGCGAAGCTTTGATGACTCCCGTATGACAGTTTGATGACACATCAGCCAATCCGTTGAAATCAAACGTCTTTTGAAGAGGACACCTTGTCGTTGAATGACTACTTCCTGACAAAGTATGACCGAATGTGGTTTCGCTGCCACATCGAACCGTGCCGGAAGTCATGGCGGGAGCTGGCAATAACCTTGCTCTGCGGTCTGAAACCCGATCTTCTGGTCTCAGACCGCAGGGCAGGAATGGCATCGCATGATCACAAGAAGGCAGATTGTCATCGGCCTGGGTGGAATCGGTATTTGCCCCCCAGGGTGCGCTGAGCCCCAATTCGGCGAGATCGATCACACGCTCGATCAGGCTGTCAGCAGGGGCACGCTTCCAGGTTTCGTTCTGATCATCGGCGATCGAAATCGGGTCGTCCATCGCCGTGTCGCTGGCTGGCGCGCGCTTGAGCCGCATCGCGAGGCGATGACCCTGGATACAGTATTCGATATGGCATCGCTGACTAAGCCGTTGATAACAGCACCGTGCGTCATGCGCCTCATCGAAACCGGCGAGATCTCCCTCGAGACGAAAATCGCAACGATATTTCCCGATTTCGCCGCCAACCAGAAGGGAGATATCACGATCGGCCTGCTGCTTACGCACTACTCCGGTTTGCCGCCCGATCTGCCGCTTGATCAGAACTGGTCCGGTCGCGCAGAGGCGTTTGCCCGCGCCTGTGCCTCGCCACTCGCCGCCGAACCCAGCACAAGATTCATTTACAGTGACATCAACTATCTAATGCTCGGTTTTATCGTGGAGAAACTCACGGGGGAGAGCCTAGACATCTATGCGCGCGCGCTGATCCTCAACCCTCTATCCATGTCAAAAAGCGGCTTTCACCCTCAGCTCGACAGGCGTCCGTCGATTGCCCCGACGCAGTATGACGAGACTGGCGTCATGCTGCGCGGGGTCGTTCACGATCCCACGGCGCGCCGCATGAACGGCGTTGCCGGCCATGCCGGGCTCTTTTCCTGCGCGGAAGATCTTGTACGCTATATCACAGCCCTGCTCGACCGGCGTTCGGGAAGAGACAGTTCGTTCCCCCTCACTCAGGAAACGGTGCTCGCCATGACGCGCCCCGCACAACCCGCGCGTCAGCGTGAATTGCGCGGGCTTGGGTGGGATATAGACACGCATTATTCTACATTGCGCGGCGAGCGGTTTCCGAAGAACTCATTTGGTCATACCGGCTTCACTGGCCCCTCGCTCTGGGTGTCTCCAGATACGGAAAGCTACGTGCTGATACTTACAAACCGCGTCCACCCACGGGGGGGAACGAGCCTCGTCGCACTGAGGCGCCTGATCTCAACCCAGACCGCTTTGGCACTCGGCATTGGCTGAAAGGCCGAGTTTGCTGGGATTGGGCGTTAGAATACACTGCGCAAAGTGGAGCCACGCTGTCATTGAGGATAGCGTGGCTCGTGAAACCCTCTGTCTTCAGAGTATGGTGTAGCCACCATCGATCAGCAGATCCGCACCATTGATCATCGCCGCCCCGGACGAGGCGAGGAAGAGTGCAGCAGCGGCGATCTCTTCGGGAATCGCGAAACGGCCAGTTGGGATGCGTCGGATCGCGGCCTCGCCCTTTTCGCCTGCCCAGGCCTTCTTGCCAAGCTCGGTGAGAACGACCGTAGGGGAAAGCGTGTTGACGGTGATACCGTATTTACCCCATTCGGCTGCGAATGTCTTGGACATGCCGATCACGCCGAACTTCGAAGCACAATAAGCGACATGTTCCTCAATGGCGACCGTTCCCGCCTGCGAGGCCAAATTGATGATACGTCCCCCCTTGCCTGCCTTGATCATCTCCTGACCAACAGCCTGCGTCACCAGAAAGCTCCCCTTGAGATTAATGGCGATCGTCTTGTCCCAGTAGTCGAGCGGTAATGTCTCGGCTGGCGCAAGAAAGACGACCCCAGCGCAATTGACGAGGATATCGATGCGCCCGAAGCTGGCGACCACATCGGAAACCATCTTGCGTACGGAATCAGGGTTCGACACGTCACATGAGAAAGGACGCGCCGCCGCGCCAAGGGCCTCGGCCTTGGCCGCTGCATTGTCCTGATTGACATCGACAACAGCGACCTGTGCGCCCTTGCTGACAAAAGCCGCGGCAATGGCCGCACCGATCCCGGAGGCACCCCCGGTAACAAGGGCAATCTTGCCCTGCAGCTTGAAGTCGAAATCGATATCCGACGCCGTGAACTTCATCTCCATGATCACACTCCTTGTGATTAATCACAGCTTTTCTATGACTTTTGTTTGCGGGAGGTAAGCGCCAGAGGCCTTGTCTCACAGAGAGTTCAGCGCGCACCACACTTCGTCAGAAAGCGGCAATCACATCGCAGGCCACATTATTGCGTCATTCTGTTCGGATACCTCAGGTCATCAGCAGCATTTGCCCATCTCCCGTGAAATGCCCTGCGCGATGCGGACAGGTTGGGCGCTGCCTTGAGTGCGGCCTAACGCTCTTCGCGAAAATACGGCGTCCCGAGCGCAGCGGGAGCGGCCATGAAACGGCGAAGACCTGGGAGCAGGAGCGCTGGGACGATCATGAAAACAATTGTGCCGAGATAGGGTGTCATGTTGAGGATAGCAGGGGGCACGGGCCATCCCTCGGCCTGGCCGAAGAAGCTGAGCGACATGACGAGGCCAAACAGCAGGGAGGACGCCGCAGCGAGGATCGGCCGGTAACCGCAAAAGATTACAAGCGCCACCGCAATCCACCCCCGCCCTGCGATCATTCCCTCTGACCAGACGGGCATGACCGAAAGCGTCATATCTGCCCCCGCCAGTCCGGCCAGCGCCCCTCCAGCCACAACCGCCCAGAGGCGGAAGCGTCTGACCGGAATACCTACCGCATCCGCTGCTGCCGGGTTCTCTCCCACGGCGCGCAGGCTCAGCCCCATGCGTGTCCGGAACAGCAGGATATGACCCAAGATCGGCAGGATGACGAAGGCAAGATAGACAAACGGACTCTGATCGAAGAGGGCCCCGATCAGGGGGAGGCGCGACAGACCGGGTATGGGCCATGAGGCGAAGACTGCAGCGACGGGAAGCCCGGCGACCGAATGGCCAAAAACGGCGCTCAATCCCAAACCCAGAAAGGTCAGGGCAACACCGCACAGTGTCTGATTGGCGGCGCCATTGACCGTGGCAAGTCCGAGAACGGCCGCACCGCCGCCGCCAATGGCAAGGGCGGCGAGGCAGCCCAGCCATGGCGAGGATGTTGCGTCTGCGGTCAATACAGCCATGACGGCGCCAAGCGCCATGAGCCCCTCAACACCGAGATTGATGACACCGGCACGCTCGGCCACGACCTCGCCTTGCGCAGCAAGGGCCAGGATGCTGCCATAGGCAAGGGCATGAAGAACCAGAGAGATCCAGAGGGTCATTTCTGCATCTCCAGCTTCACGTACGCTGCCAATTCATCGCTCACAGCGATAGCGAATACGAGGAGCCCGGTAATCGCCAGGACCGAGGACGCACTCACCTGGAGCGTTTGCAGCACAATACCTGTGTTGAGAATCACGGCCATCAGAAAAGCGGCAGGGATCAACGCAAGCGCAGAATGACGCGCAAGCAGCGCGACAACGATGCCAAGGTAACCATAGCCATGGGCAAGACCGCCCTGCAGGCGATGGACCGTACCCATGACCTCCATCATGCCGCCAAGCCCAGCGAGAGCCCCAGAAAACACGAGTGCGAGGAACAGGCGCGGTGCAACGGTAACACCGGCATAATGCG
The DNA here is from genome assembly GCF_003994335.1 of Asaia sp. W19. Lineage (GTDB taxonomy): Bacteria > Pseudomonadota > Alphaproteobacteria > Acetobacterales > Acetobacteraceae > Asaia. The sequence goes on along the minus strand of NZ_PNQZ01000038.1, from coordinate 21,781 downwards.
CCGCTTCGGGGTTGGAGCCACACAGGGTCAGCTCATATCCGAACCGGCTGCGCTTGAGGCCCAGCCCCAGCGCCGTCACCACGGCCAGTGCGAAGGGGCCACCCCAGTGAACGACACTATACAGCGACGGGATCGCTGTTTTCATGCGCTCGCTTGAAACTTGCGCGCCCGTCACCTGATCAACCCAGGGGCCGGTCACGAGATAATAGACGAGAAAGGAAGCGATGAAGTTCAGCAGCAACGTCGTGATGATCTCGCTCACCCCCAGCCAGGCGCGCCCGGCGGCGGGAACCGCGCTCCATGCTGCCCCGGCCAGCAAAGCGGCGATCGCGGCCAGGGGCAGGCTGAGTGAGGACGGGAGCGGGACGAACAAGCCGATCGACGCCGCAGCCGTCGCCCCGGCAAGGAATTGCCCCTCTGCGCCGATATTCCAGAGCCCCGCGCGCAGGGCCAGCCAGACGGCGGCCCCCGTCATGAGAAGCGGCGTCATATACAGAGCCAGATTTTCGAGACCGAAGACCGTGCCAAAAGTCGAGGTGAGAACGAGCCTGGTGACCATTGCCAGGTTGAGGCCAAGCATGGCCAGAACGACCCCAAGCACGAGAAACACGCAACTCAGCGCCACACACCGGCCGATCAGGATACGCCGGGCCGGAACGACCGCCAGGCGGATACGGCGACTCATGACGGCTCTCCCTTATCTCTTCCGCTCATCAATGCGCCGATCTGAGCGCGGTCGAGCGCCCCGTTTTCGATCACCGTCATCAGCCTCCCGCCACAGAGAATGGCGATGCGATCACTGAGCGCGAGGATCTCGTCGAGGTCTTCGGAAATGAGAACGACCGCCCTGCCCTCGTCCCGGATTTCGGCGAGTGTCTCACGCATTGTGGCAATCGCCCCGATATCCAGACCGCGGCTAGGGTAACTCGCAATCAGCGCGCGATGGCTGATCATGCGCTCGCGTGCAAGGACTACCCTTTGCTGGTTCCCCCCCGACAGCCCCCTTATGGGCGCTGCGGGATCAGCGAGCGTGACCTCAGCCTGGCTGAGCAGGGAACGCGTGAAGCGCAGCGCCTCGGCGGCATGATAGGCGAGCCGCCCGCCCACGGGGTTCGCGCGAAAAACGCGCATCACCGCGTTCTCGGTTACCCCCAGAGCGGGAGCGAGGGCCTTGTGCAGGCGGTCTTCAGGCACATAGCCTATACCGGCCTCCCGGAAAGCGCCCGGTCCGGCGGCGCGCATGACGCGCCCGGCAACATGGACCTGCCCCTCCTGTGGCACGCTCAGCCCGGTAAGCAGATCGGCAAGCTCTGCCTGTCCGTTTCCGGTGACCCCCGCGACGCCCAGGATCTCGCCTGCGCGAATGTCGAGTGAAAGCGGCTGCAGCCGCACACGCCCTGAGGAATCGCGGCAGCAGACATCCTGCAACGCAATCACAGTTTCCTGCGAGCAGCGAGGAGTAGCACGGGGATAGGTGGTTTTCTGCTCGACCGGGCGACCAATCATTTCGGTTACCAATGTGGCCGGTGTCGTATGGGCAATTCTGTGCGTGCCGGCCACACGCCCATGACGAAGAACCGTCACGCAATCGGCCAGCGCCATGATCTCGTCGAGCTTGTGACTGATCAGAATGACCGCGCCACCGCCATCACGGAAGCGGCGCAACGCGGCATAGAGTTCCCCGACCTCGAGCGGGCTAAGAACGGCGGTTGGCTCATCGAGAATGAGCATTCGCGCGCCACGTGACAGCACGCGCAAGATCTCGACACGCTGCTGCTCACCCGAGGTGAGACTGTCTATCGGAGTATCGGCCTTTATCTCAAGGCCGAACCGGGAAGCTTCGGCCTCCGCGCGCCGAATGATTTCCTTGCTGCTTAGCCACCGTCCTGTTTCGCTCCAGCCGAGCGCGAGATTTTCAGCCACTGTGAAGCGCGGGACGAGCTTGAAATGCTGATGCACCATGCCGATCCCGGACGCGATAGCCGCCTCGGGACTGTCGAACCGAACGCCATAACCATCAAGGATCAATTCGCCTTCATCGGCCTGATAGAGGCCGGTGACAATATTCATCAGGGTCGATTTGCCCGCACCGTTCTCACCGAGCAATGCGTGAATTTCCCCGGCGTAAAAATCGATCGAGACGTCCTTGTTCGCAATCACGCCGGGGAAATACTTGGCCACCCCGGAGAGCGAAAGAAGAGGCGGCGTGCCTGCCGGGAGATTTGCCGGACGCGTTTCCGGCATGTGATCGGCGCCAAAGGGTGGAACGGCTTCAGACAAGACCCGACACTCCCTCGACCTGCCAGTTCCAATGGAAAATCTCCATATCGGTCATCGTCTGGCCAGCAGCCACACGCAATTTGCCACTGGAATCCCTGATCGGCCCTGTGAAGGGCGACCAACCGGCGAGCATGCGATCACGTGCGGCATCGGCCTCGCGCTGGACGGCGAGCGGCACGCGCGCGCCCCAACGGTCGCGATCTACACCGTGTCCGAGAGTCAGGAATTTTCCCTCCGGGCGCCATCGCCCCGCCAGACGCGCCGTGATGATGTCACGGTAATAATCGACAAAATCGAGCACGACCGAACTGACATACGCCTCGGGCCCAAACTGCCGCATGTCTGTATTCCACATGGCGGCCCAGACATGCCGCTCGACCGCCACACGCAGATAACCGGGATCGTCCATGATCCCGCACAGAAAATCGCAGCCGCTATCGACAAGCGCGGCGCCCGCCGCAGCCGCTGCCTGCGGATCGAACCAGGAATTGATGGAGATCACCCGCATCGTCGCCTGGGGATTCACCGACCGCGCGCCCAGCAAGGTTGCATTGGCGCTGGCTATGACCGAGGGCGTTGGGAAAGAGGCGACATAGCCCAGCTTTCCGTTTTGGCTCAGCCGGGCCGCTGCGATGCCGATCACGTAGCTCGCATACCAATGGGTGATATAGTACCAGCCAAGATTGCCTGTCACAGAATTGCCGTCGCATTCCATGAACCCGACATCAGGGGCCTGATCAGCCACATCCTTTATGAAGTCGCCATAATTCGACGTCGAGATGACCATTTGGGCGCCCTCGGCGACAAACTGTCGGAACAGGCGTGTGGCATCGGCTGAATAGGGAATGCTTTCCACATAGAGAGAGCGCATTTTCGGGAAATGCTGCTTGAGCGCGCGGATCGCCTTGTCATGCATTTGCGTCCAGCCACCATCATTGATCGGACTGGTATGGCCAAAAGCCACGAGCAGATCCTCTTCCGCTATCGGTGCGAAGCGCGTTGCCGCGCGGGCGGAAAGGGGGAGCGCCGCACAGGATGCGGCACTGAGCAGGGTGCGACGGGTCAGCAGCCCCGGCTTGATCAATGACATGCGGCAATCCCAGGCATGACGACGAATTCAGGTAACTCACGAATCATTCGGACGAAGCGCCTTATCGCCGGATAGAAATCCATCGACACACCGAGGTCGCGGGCAAGCCCGGCGATCGGAAACGCCACGATATCCGCAAATCCGATGCGCTCACCACATAACCAGGAATTTCCCGCCAGCCGCGCACGGCTCAGACGATCTTCCAGGCCGCGGAGGACAAGCGTTACCTCCTCGGTTTCGGCGTTTCCAGGCATGGTGGCTATCAAGGCCCGGCGCCGGGCCGCGGAAAAAACCTCCAGCCCCTCGAGCGCCCATTTGAGACAGGTCAGATCCTCTCCCTCTGGCCAGCTCCACCAGCTACCCGACTGACGGGCGAGGCAAAGCAGAACGTCGTAAAGACCCACGTTCGAATAGCCTTCTTCGTCATTGAGCGTGGGACCATAGATTTCGGCGCGCCTGTCTGTGATGATCTCGAGAGGAATATGCATCAGAGCCGCTGCGAGACGCACGGCGTAGCTGCGCTCATCCATCATCCAGCCATGCAGGATCAGCATCGTGTTTCTTCCACTGTATCGCGCAGATCCTGCAGCCAGTCATAGGCTGCAAGGCGCGACCCAGGGTCTCTTACAGCCAGGTGGACCATGGTGACACTCTCGTCCGGGCCATGCATCGCAATAAGGCGGTCGCCCGCCACGCGCCAATGCTCCTCTCCGAATGCGAGGGCAGTGCGCATTTCCTGCAGCGGCGCCCGTATCGCAAGGCTGCGGACCGGGTGCCATACCCCCTCGGCTGGCGTCAACAGGGCGCGCGCCTCACGCGCGTCATCGCCGAACCAGACCAGGCCCGCCTGTTCGACAATCTTGAAACTCCGCGTCCTGATCGTAGAGGGCGGATTGAGGGCGGGATGTGCCGGTATGGCGCGGCACTGCCCGGCACCGTCGAACTGCCAACCATGATAGGCACAGGCCAGACGCCCATCGCGAATGAAACCAAGGCTGAGTCTGACGCCGCGATGCGGACACCGATCCTCCCATCCGTGAACTACGCCATCGGGACCGCGCCAGAGTACCAGTTCCTGACCATTCAAACGCATGGGCGCAATGTCACCCGGAGCAATATCGGTTGAGAGCGCGACTGGGATCATGGATGATGGCTCTCTTCCCATTGGGTCACGACACAGGCGGCGGGACCAATGACGCATGCCATGACGAACATGCCGACAAGCGCCCGAGCGCCACGCAGGACGAGAACGATCTCGTTCGGGAGCAAGCGTTGGAGCGTCATCTCGATGTTGAGCAGATGAGCTCGGTCTTCCGCAAACTGGCAAAACACCGCGATGTCGAAACGACCGAAGAGTTGAAGCGCGGTCGTAATGGTCATCCTGTCTCCACGCAAGATTGTTTCAATGGGAACGATCCTGACAGTAATAATTTTTTTGACAAGTGGACGAAGCCTATTAATGTGACTGCAAGCGCAATGAAAATCGGAACGCCTCGAAGGAGTCCAACCCCGTGAACGACCAGGTCTGACAACGTGACGATCAGCGGCTGGAAGAGTCCCGATCCGGTATCATCACGTCACTGGTATCCCCTTGGCATGATCGATGAACTGGGCAGGGAATTTACCGATACCCTCCTGCTGAATGCGCCGATCCGTTATCGCTTGAATGCCCGGGGTGAGGCCGAGGTTTTTTCCGATGATGGCCCTCTCCCGGTTTGCATCCGGCACGGATATGTCTGGACAAATCTGTCGGAAAACAAGACAGATATTGCCCCCTTCCCGCCGCTTCCCGAGGCTGAGGAACCTGACAGACGCCTCGTTTGTTGTGGCTCGATCATGGTTCACGCCTCTGGACTGCGCGTGGTCGAGAACTTCCTCGACATGGCCCATTTCCCGTTTGTCCATACTGGCATACTCGGCGCGGAGCCCCGTACCGAAGTTGAACGCTACGCCGTCGAGACGCGCGAGGAAGGACGAGAGATCTGGGCGACCGAGTGTCGCTTTTTCCAGCCTCAAGCCGCGCTCGCCGCGTCAGACGGTTTGATGACCGACTATATTTACCGTATCGCCGCGCCCTTCTCGACATTGCTGTACAAGACCAGCCCCAATCACCCGCAGCGGAAGGACGTCATCGCGCTTTTCGTCCAGCCCATGACACCTGGAACATGCCGCGCGCATCCGGTCATGTTTCTACTCGATGAGGGGTCCGAGTTCGACGCACTTGTCGAGTTTCAGCAGATGATTTTTCTGCAGGACCGGGTCATCCTCGAAAACCAGCGCCCTGTTCCCATGCCACTGGATGCCTCGAGCGAAATCCCGACACTCGCTGACCGGTCATCGGTCGCGTACAGGCGCTGGCTCAAGGTGCAGGGAGTTACCTTTGGCGCTGCAGGAATTCCTCTCTCTTCTCCTGTTCAGGAAGCGGTCACATGAGCCCTAGCCCCAACGACCTTGCCCTCCTGCGTCAGGCTTTCGAGGTGGCGGATCAGTCGCGTCTCGCGGGCGATCATCCCTTCGGGGCCATTCTGGTGGACGAATCAGGTCAGATCGTGATGACCCAGGGAAACGGCTACAGCAGTGAGGGCCACGACATGACGGCCCATGCGGAACGGCTGCTCGCTACGCGCGCCAGCAAGACTTTCGGCACGGCGCGGTTGCGCGGTTTCACGCTCTATAGTTCTGCCGAGCCCTGTGCCATGTGCGCCGGCGCTATCTACTGGGCTGGCATAGGCCGCGTCGTATACGGTCAGTCAGAGGCGCATCTGAAGGCCATGACCGGGGCCCACCCCGAAAATCCGACCCTTGATCTACCCTGCCGTGCGGTATTCGAGGCGGGACAGACAGAAACACTTGTTATCGGCCCTTTGCTGGAAGAGGAAGCTGCCGAACTTCAGCGCAGTTTCTGGCTCGAGAAAGCCTGAGGCGCCTCTTCAACGCCCGTTCTTGACTGGAAGATGACGATCCGGGCTTCCGCGAGCCCGGAACAGGGCTCTGGCGGATCATCCGTTTGTCTCCTGAAAGGGGCTGGAAATGTCGTCTTCCCTGCTTGTCACCAACGCCGCGCTCTATCTGGATCGGGGTTTGGAAATCTCCGATGGCTGGATCCATCTGGAACATGGCCGCGTCAAGGCCTACGGACCGATGAACTTAGCGCCACCTGAGGCCGACCGCATCCTCTCCGCCGAGGGGCGCCTGGTCACACCCGGTATGGTGAATAGTCATCACCATATGTACCAGAATCTGACCCGTTCCTATGCTCCTGTAGTCAATGGAACATTGTTCGAGTGCCTGAAAGGCCTCTATCCGCTCTGGGCGACCCTTGATGAGGACGCGGTCTATCTGTCCTCTTACGTGGCAATGACAGAATTGCTCCTCGGTGGCTGCACAACCTCGATGGATCATCATTATGTCCACCCCCGCGCAAGGCTGATCGATGCGCAGATCAGGGCTGCACGCGATATCGGCTTCCGCTTCCTCGCCACACGCGGGTCAATGACCCGCTCGGTCAAGGATGGCGGCTTGCCCCCTGACAGCGTCGTTCAGAGTGAGGACGTCATTCTGGAGGACAGCGAGCGTCTGATCAGCCTCTATCACGACCCATCGCCCGGTGCGCTGACGCGTGTAGCCCTGGCACCCTGCTCCCTTTTCAGCGTGTCAGAGACCATCATGAAGGAAAGCGCCCTCATGGCTGAACGCCATGAGGTGCGTCTTCACACCCATCTGGCGGAAGACCCCGATGAGGATGTGTATTGCAAGGAGGTCTATGGCTGCACCCCGACGGAGTATTTCGAACGTTCCGGCTGGGCCAGCGCTCGTTCCTGGGTTGCCCACTACATCTACCCCTCGGGTGATGAAATCGATCGTCTCGCGCGCAAGGGTGTGTGCGCTGCGCAATGCCCCTGTTCCAATATGATGATTGGAGGCGGTGCTGCAAACGCCCTCGACCTGCGGCGGCGGGGCATGAAAGTGGGTCTGGGTTGCGATGGGTCGGCCTCGACCGATCACGCTTCGCTTTGGCTCGAAGCCCGCATGGCACTTCTGCTTGGACGATTCCAGAATGGCCCCCACAGCATGACGGCGCGCGATGCCCTCGATATGGCCACGCGGGGCGGGGCCGCGTGCCTGGGCTGGGAAGACGAAATCGGCCATCTGCGCATCGGCGCCTGTGCAGATCTCGTGATCTGGCAGCTTCCGCCGCTTTCCCGGGCTGGCGCCCTGAGTGACCCGGTAGAGGCGCTTCTGCGCTGCGCGCCAGCCACGGCATGGTACACTATTGTTGCCGGCCGCATCCTGGTATCTGAAGGACAGCCCTGTCAGTCCGATCTCGACCGTGTTCTGGGTGAGCATGAGCGCGCGGCTCGCCGCATGCAAAAACTTTCCTGAAGCCCTTCCCCCCTGAGCGCGCGTGATATGGCTTCAATGCTGTCGCCACGTCGCAGCAATATCCTCCGGGGATCCGAATCACGCCTTCCATGTCGGGAGCGACCGTGATTAACAAGCGGATGATCGTCGTCACCTCCGTTTCTCGCATCATCACACGGCCTGGGTTGATACCCGCGCGGAAAGATCGTGACCCTGTCGGGTCAGGAAACCTGGTCAATTCGACTGCCTCTTTGGAGTAATCGCATTCATGTCCCGTTGAACGCGCAATCTCTTGAAATATTATGAAGCTGTCTTGCCCACCAGGTTTTCCTGCTCATGACATTGCAAAACCATTCTTGATCGCAGATGTTCCTACACTGACCCCTTGATTGTTTGATGTTGCAGGATCCTGATCTGCCATGACCCATGACGCGCCCCTGATCGGTATACTCGTTATCGGGCTTGGATTAGCGTTCATACTGGGCACGATAGCCCAGCGAGTCAGGATATCACCGCTGGTTGGGTATCTGCTGGCGGGCATCGCTGTCGGTCCGTTCACCCCGGGGTTCGTGGCCGATCAGCCTCTGGCTGCCGAACTGTCGGAAATCGGCATCATCCTGCTCATGTTTGGCGTAGGGCTCCATTTCTCACTCAAGGATCTGATCTCGGTGCGCGCCATCGCGGTTCCGGGCGCACTGCTTCAAGTAGCGGCTTCGGTCATGATTGGTGCCTCTGTGGCCTGGGTCCTCGGGATGAACATGGGGGCCTGCATCATATTCGGCATCGCATTGAGCGTTGCCAGCACCGTGGTTCTGCTCAGGACGCTTCAGGAGCAGCGGCTGATCGAGACAGAGCGCGGGCGCCTTTCGGTTGGATGGTTGATCATTCAGGATCTGGTGACGGTGCTCGCGCTCGTCCTTCTGCCTGTGTTCTCTCCCATGATGCAGCAGGGATCTCATCAGACAATCAGCCTCGCAGGTCTGGCCGTAACCATCGCCTTGACGCTTGGCAAAGTGGCCGCCTTCATGGCGCTCATGCTGGTCGTGGGCCGCCGGGTCATCCCCGCCATCCTGCATTACGTCGCTCATACCGGGTCGCGTGAATTGTTCCGGCTGGCGCTCCTCGCGCTGGCACTGGGCGTTGCCTTCATTGCGACAGAATGGTTCGACGTGTCATTCGCGCTTGGAGCCTTCGTGGCCGGCATGGTTCTGAGCGAGTCAGAACTCAGTCATCGCGCTGCGGCGGAAACACTGCCGCTCCGCGACGCTTTTGCGGTGCTGTTCTTCATCTCTGTCGGGATGCTGTTCAACCCCCTTGTGCTGGTTCATCAGCCCTTACCCCTCCTTCTGACGTTTCTCGTGATCCTGGTGGGGACACCGCTTGCGGTGATTGCGATACTGCGTCTGTTGCGCCAGCCCTGGAACACGACATTGTTCATCGCGAGCGGCCTGGCGCAGATCGGTGAATTCTCCTTCATCCTCGCCGCACTCGGCATGAAGATGAAGGTTCTGGATGGCCGAGCACAGGATCTGATCCTGGGCGCATCTATCCTGTCGATCCTCATCAATCCATTCATCCTCATGGCGACACAACGTATCGAGGCATGGATCACGCGACACAGCGCCGCGCCCGAAAGCCCGGTCCCCGACGAGGCGGGCATTCTGCTCCCTCCCCCCCAGCCTACAACGCTGGAGAATCATGCCGTGGTTGTGGGATGTGGGCGCGTCGGTCGATTGGTGGTCGATGGCTTACTGGGAGAAGGATGGTCTGTCCTGGTCGTTGAGACCGGCAAGATGGCTGACCCCTTCGCCAGCAGGGAGCGGATCGAATTGATGCTGAGCAATGCTGCCGAAGCGCGTACGATCAAGGCGATGCATCTTGGAAAAGCGCGCCTTTTGATGGTGGCGATCCCGGAACCTTTCGAGGCGGGACAGATCATCGCGCAGGCCAAAGCGATCAATCCGGATCTGATGATCATCGCTCGCGCCCATTTCGACAGCGCAGTCGAGCATCTCAAGGAGTTGGGCGCCGATCATGTGATCATGGGCGAACGCGAGATGGCTCTGGCGATGCTTGCTGTGACGGCCAGCGATCTACCCTTCGACTCACGACCTCCCTTGTCCGACCCCGCAGCCGAGAGCGGTCTGGACCCGTTGCCCGCGTAATCTTCCAAGCCAGGGCCTCACGCCTCCCCCGGTATTGCGTGGTCAAATCGGCGGTGCCTGCTGGCGCGACCGACCTGAGGCTCCAGGGAGAAAGCTGGCATTACGAGAGATTCCCGAATGCTATGCCCGCGCATGGCCTGCCTCGAAGCATGTTTAACCCCCGATGCTCGACGGGTGCACTGCCCTGCCCCGGCTCGCTATCTTGGTTGCCTGCTCTGGCATAGTCGGGCGGTCCTCGCCGAATCAGGGACTGTGATAAAAAGAGCGCAACAGAACCCATATATCGGGATTTATTGCCTAGCCCCGAACCATGCGCCTTTTGGAACGTGAATGCAGAACGGCAGAAAACCTGTTTTGCCGACTGGGAGATCCTGGAAATGAACCTCATTATAATCCTGATCATCGTGCTTCTGCTGCTCGGCACATTTGGCGGATATGGCGGATGGTACGGCACGGCCTGGACCGGATACGGAGCCGGCGGCGGCGTTGGGCTCATCGTGCTCATCCTTGTGGTTCTGATTCTGATGGGCAGGCTCTAAATCGGTCAGCGCCCCGTCATCACATGTCGCGATGACGGGGTAGCTCCCTCCGCCCCGGCGCTCGACAGTCGATACAGAAGAATGCGCCCTGGCGTTCTTCTCCATCGCACTGGGGGGTCTTCGGACGAAGCGTTTTCGAGCAGGACGCACCAAGAGAGGCCCGTGCATCTCCTCTCGTCGGATCATTCCGCGGGGCATCATTGCATCGGCCCCACGAGAAGCTGATCCTCCCTCCAAGTATAGTCGTAGCAGGTCGCGGTACGGCGGAAGTGCGCCCCGCAGCGCTCATGAGATTGTGCCTTTCTCGAGATACCGCAGGAATCTGTAACTAGAGCCCTGGTATACAACGGCCTCCCGGCATTTCCTGACCGAATCCGAACCGTCAGTCAGGAACTGGCGGAACGACCGACGAGAAAATATTTTCAAAAAGAAAACATCACCATGCGTTTTCTCCGATCCTGATCTAGGACTGCATCGGTACGCGATCCGGTATAACGTTCGGATATGTTATATGTTCTCTTTAAGCAAACTCAACAGTACAAATAACACTTTGAGACGGTATAGTTTTATTTGAATCACGCACCTGTGAAACAAAGTACTTGAATGAATCATTTTCAGGTCTTATTGACCCACACCGAACGCAGACTCACAAGTTGGGAAGATTACCGACGAATTACGGAGTAGTTGACGATATATGGCTCGATGAATCCTCCGATCGATGGCAGATACATCAAGTTCACGCCATACTCTCACCACTCGTCGGGATTTCGCTCATGACGCCCGCGTTTCGGGCTACTCGGATCAGTTTCGGGTGCGGTTTTGATGGTTGAACTGGAACAGGGTGGGGCAAATGGCCAACTGGAACGGCAATACTCGTTATTACAATGTTAATGGCGATACCCTGAATATAAATACGGGAACGGCACCCGTCGGTGCGAGCGGTACCTCCCACATCTATGACGTCACGACGGGCACTCGTGGCGTGCGGATTGTCACCACTATGCCGACCTATGCCTATGCCGGGAACAGCTACAGATTCCGCTTCACGGTTCCAACAGGTGCGCCAATTTCCTTCGCTTTTACGAACCAGAGCGCACGCGAAAAGGTAGTTACCTATGTCTACATCGCCGCGCTCAACAAAACGACGATCACGATCGCTACCGGAATCACCAATGCCGGCTCTTTCATCTATGAGATCCCTGGCAATCCGTTCAATCTGACGACCGGCAGGATCGCATCCCATACAGTGCCGGTCGGGAGTTCGTGGTCGCTTGCAGGGCTTGTGTGCTATTTGCCGGGCACGCTCATCCGCACGGCAAATGGTGACCGTGTGGTCGAAAACCTCGCGATCGGCGATCTGATTGCTGTATGGGACGCGCGCAAGGAGAAAGAGGTTCTGCGACCCGTAACCTGGATTGGCCGCGGCTTCGCAGTCCCACGTTCGGGACGGCCCGACGACACCAGTCAGCATCCCGTGCGTATCCTCAAAGATGCCGTTTCACCAGACGTCCCATCGCGGGATCTGCTGGTCACGAGTGAACATTGCGTCTACCTCGACAGCGCCTTTGTGCCTGTCCGCATGCTCGTGAACGGGCTGACGATACGCTATGAAGAGGATATCGGGCCTTACAGCTACTACCATATCGAAACGGAAGAGCATTCGATCCTCTGGGCAAATGATCTGAGAGCAGAGAGCTATCTGGATACGGGCAATCGCTATCTGTTCAGAATGGGCGCCTCGCACGAAAAATGCGCCCCGCAGGAGAGAAACTGGCAGCTTGACAGCGCTGCGGCTCTTGTGACGGAACGGGATTTTGTGGAACCGCTCTACCGGAAGCTGCTGCAACGCGCTCGGGAGCTCATGCCGACATGCTCTCCTCCACTGCCGAACCTCACCTCCGACCCCGATCTGATGCTGCATACCGATAAGGGGCAAACCATACGGCCCATGCGCAGCGCCAATGGGTGGGTGACATTCATGATCCCGTCTTGCGTTTCCGAGCTTTGGATACACTCCCGAGTATCGAGACCCAACGAGACGATTGGTCCCTTCGTTGATGATCGCCGCCAACTGGGTGTGCTGATCGGGCAGATGCATATCTTTGCCAGTCAGGGCACTCTGGAGCTGAACAATCATCTGCGTGAGGCGGAACTAACCGGATGGCGTGAGCTCGACCGAAATGCGACCTCCCGTTGGACAATGGGCCGCGCACTGGTAAGATTGGCGAAGACGGAAGGGCCGGAACAGGGTCATAGCCTGCTGAGCCTTCAAATCCTCTCCGCTGGTCCCTATGTCGTGACCTCTGCTCGAGATAGCGCGCTCTCCGGGTTGGATTTCCTTGACCCAGGCTTCCATGCTGGAGCAATCCGTGGCTTGCTCGGTGAGGCGGCTGGTCAAAGCTGTACCTGAGCTCACGTCTTCCCACAGGAAGAGAGTAGAAATGCGGGCCGCTACGCCCTCGAGAGCATGCGCATCAGCCCGCGGCACGAGCATTTCTGGTCTCCGGTCGGGAATGTCCTAAGCGCCCGTATCAAGCTCTCGCGCCGCGCGATGATCCTTCCGTCACTCTGGGGCAAAGATGTTCATTTCCCTGAGCTCTCTGAAGGAGCCGGAGAAACAGACGTCCTGATTCGTGCTTCCCTTCAGTCCAATCAAGGCGAAACTCATGTTTCGGTCTCGCCGATGGAAACCGGACCACGTTTTTCTGAGGGAAATCTCTGGGGACTTCCCGTAGCTGCGAACGCTTTCCAGAACAATGGTGGCTTGAAATCAAAGACAATGTATGGCATTATGCCATCATTGTCTGACGGCTCGGTTGGGCTCTAGCCTCGACCCGGTTCGGCGCTGTGTATTGCCAAGACCATCCCACCGCCCACGCATTAGCGACGTCACCTGTAGCACCCCGCATCTTTCCTTAAGCGCCACTTCCGGGCGCTCCCCCGGTGGACCATGATCGAATACTGGAGAAAGCTTAGTCCCGTCCTGGAGATACGTGGGTAAATCATCTTCGTTTATTGGGGGAGATGCTGCTCGGAACCTCGAAAATCGTCTGAACATCCGATGAGTTCGACCGGGTAATTGAGGTGCGCTGATTCCATACAATTCCCCGCCCGAGTTCCCGACCTCACGGGGCCTCAACGACAACCGTGGTATAATCCCGAACCTGAACTTCGGATGTCGCCGCCGGAGACATTGGCACCGAAATCGCCCCCCCCCTTCCGAGGAACCGTGCTCCGTTGAGTCGATCACATCACCCGGAAAGCGCTCGGCGCTGCTCCGAAAGACCCCGTCCCTCACATATCGAGATCCCGTGAATGGTGCCCGAAGACCAGCAGCTTGCCAGAAAATCGGTTCGTCCATGGCCTCGGCTCAAGACCCTTTACGAGACTGAGATGATGTCATTCGACGGTCATCGGAAGGGGATCCCGATGTCTGATCTGCCGATGCTGCCTGTGAGCAAGATGCGCGGGTTAGGGTCATATTTACCGAAAATACGCGGTCTGAAACGCGTAAATGATCACCGCGTGCTGAGCGGCATCGTCCACGTGATCCGGCATGGCGTGCAATGGAAGGACGCGCCGTCGGGCTACGGTCCGCATGAGACGCTGTATGATCACTTCATCCGTTGGAGCCGTCTTGTCGTACTTGCCCGGATCTTCTCCGCCCTGACGGGTAATGCTGGCGTCCCGGAGGAGTTGATGATCGACAGCACACATCTGAAGGCGCATCGCACTGCCGCGAGCCTGCTCAAAAGGGGGTGCTGCGCGTCGGATCGGACGCACAAAAGGGGCCTTAACTCGAAACTGCATGCCGTCTGCGACGGGCATGCCTTAGAGGTGGACCAGTTCGTTCGGACAGTTTTTAGTGCCTGATAAGCTACAGCCGGTTGTTGTTATGCCGCCCGTTTGACGGCGTTACTGTTGGCCAATGGGTCCGGGGCTAACTCCGGACCCATTGGCGTCGGCATGTCATGATACGCTTCAGCGGGCGTGCGTCCAGCCAATGCCGGATGCGGACGCTTACCATTGTAACTGGCGATCGATCCCGCAAGCCCGATCCGCAGTTCCGAACCGGTCTCAAACGCGTGCAGGTAGATGCGTTCGTATTTGAGCGACCGCCACAGGCGCTCGATGAACACGTTGTCCAGCCAACCTCCGCGCCCGTCCATGCTGATGCGGATCTGGCGTTTCGCCAGCACTTCCGTGAACCGGGGCGTCGTAAATTGCGAGCCCTGCTCCGTGTTGCAGATATCCGGAGCGCCATAGCGGATCGGGGCCTCCTGCAGCGCCCCGATGCAGAACCCGGCGTCCATCGTGTTCGACAGGCGCCACGACAGAACCTTACCAAGCAGGCGAAGATGCCGCGTCATCTGCCGCGACCCATAATAGGGCGTCTCCAGAAACTGCACGTCGATCAGTCGCATCAAAGCCAGGCTGGTCTCACTCTCAGGCACGGGCCGGTAGTAAACGCCCGACCGGTTGAGCTGCAGCAACGCGCATTGCCGCACCACAGATAGCCGGGGCCGCTTCAGGTCAATCATTTGCCGCTTCTGACCACGCCCAACCACACAGAGGCATCCCGTGAAAAATCCGGTTCCACCAGGAGCTGCCCGATCTTCGCGTGAAGTTTCTCCATGTCGGCCGGGCTGATTGTCGCGTCAGGTGCCAGCTTGCCGGAAAACGTCGCCGACATGCCCTCAAGCGCCTGGCGCTTCCATTGGACGATCATCGTCTGATGCACGCCGTGCGTCGACACCAGTTCTGCCTGCGTCTACTCGCCCCGAATTGTCTCCAGCGCAACCCGAGACTTGAACTCACCCGAATACCGTTTCCGCGTAACCTTACCCATAAACCCGTCCTGTCTCAGGCCGGTCTATAGCTTAACCCCCTGCCCGAAAACCGGGGCCACCTCTGTGCCGTAGCAGAGAACAAGCTGCTCATCGCTGAGGGCTATCAGGTCAAGGTCCAGGCATCGTCATCGGGCTCGGATTATCAGGCGACGGAAAAGGGCGCACCATTTGGGCGCATGTTCGACACGACGAGCATGAGCGGCAAGGGATCACCAGCTACCCTGAAATGGTCCAACCGGATCGTGAAGGATCTGCTCCCTTTCTCCCGCCCGAAGGAGGCAGCGTCATGAGCGCGCTGACACTGGCGGGCGCGGCGGGCTAGAATAATCGCGTTAAACGAATCGATCACATGGGGCTATTCCCGACACTGCGCCGGGGTGACTATGTGATCTGGCAAGACGTGTCGGGCTTTCTAGAGAAAGGGCTCTATGTCGTCTCTGCTGGCGGCGCGGAGCAAGTTTATCGGGTCCAGAACTGCGGCGGACGGCTGCGGCTACTCTGGCCAGAACGCGACATCGACCCTAAGACACGGGCGTTGAAGCCGACTGCACGGCCACAGGAAATCGAGATGGAGGCGTTCGCGACGTGCTGCCGTGGGTTTGTAGTCGCCTCGGTGGCTGTTCATAAAGGGGCGGCGCTACTGGGGCGAAAGGCACTCATTCCGGTGCGGGCAGGTCAGGCTAGAGCTATTTAGCTGCCGTCAAGCCCGTGCACTATGAGGATGTTGGCCACTAAATTTTGAAGTGTTTCTGATAGATATGACAGACGAGATGTTCTAGATAAAGTACAGGTGCAATCTGGCCGACACTCAAAGGATGAAAATGTGCGAAAAATATTAACCATCGTGCTATCTCTTTGCTTCACCGCCTGCTCGAGCGCGCCTAAAAAGCCCCTTTTGGCTTACTACCCGGAAGATCTACTCAAAAAAAACGAGACCGGCGACGTCACATTGGCCTGTGACATCGACACCAATGGGCGGCCTCTACACTGCCGGATCATATCGTCTACGAATCACCACTTCGATGCAGCCGCATTGAAATTCGTTGGTAAGGCGCGTTACCAGCCTGCCGTGCAGAATGGTCATCCCGTAGTCGAACATGGTCACATTTTGCGCGTGAGTTATCGTTTGTATGATTAACTGGCGGAGGTGAACCACCCCACCTTCGCGTGACCTGATGCCTGCACCTAGCATTCGAAGGGTGCAGGTTTGCATAATTCACGCTTCTGCCAAGAGGAAGATCTTGAATATTGCGAAGAGTTCAAGTAGCCGCCCCCAATAATAAGATTACCTCTTTCGGAGGAGTTTGAGAGATGCGGAAGTAAATATTCGGGGCATTCATTTTAATGCTCTCGGGGTGCGCCAGTAATGGCCTACAGCGTGCTCGACCTGAGAGACCCTTCCAGCATGGTCCCATATACCCCAGCCCCCTATTGGAAAAAAATATACAAGGTAGCGTCTCAGCAGTATGTGATATTTATACTGATGGTCGTGCACACAATTGTGTCATTACATTTGCTACGCATCCTCTGTTTGCACAGGCTTTTTTAGACTACATGCGCGAACAGCGCTACCATCCCGCCTCGAAAAATGGACAGCCTGCAGTCGAGCACGGCTATACTATCCATATAGGCTTTTCAGTGGCGAAGGATTAGTTGAGAGAAGTACGGACAGCCCTGCCCTCGCTTAAAATCCTAGTCAAGCGATGATCGCGTCATAAAGCATACAGTATGCGATCAATGCGAGCACGATCATAAAATAAACTACTACCGGTCCTAACACGATCAGCAGGACCACCGCTTACGAAACCTCGTGCGGCGCAATTCTGCGCCCATGCGTTGCTTGTTTGGGCGCGGTGGTCACAACATGCCGCAGCTGGCCGGTAGGTTTGCGCGCCGAGGCCGTTTGGGGTTGCTGTGTTCTAAACTGCGGCATCTCAGCGACCAAATCGGCCTGCATCTGAAGCCACATGGGTGTCCCCCCTTCATCAAATTCGTCGTCTGTTTCGTCACGAAGTGGGCGCATGCCAGGAGTATAGCATATGGCTGACGTCTATCGCATCGGCGTCGCGATCGGCATGACCGACAACTTCTCTTAAGCCTTGTAGGCTCTTGTGGCAAAGGCACCGGACGTCAACGTCGCAGCCACGGAACTTGAAGGCACGTTCAATCGTGTCAAATTGCTCGTGGCAGGCCTCGCCTCAAGACCCTTAACGAGACTGAGATGATGTAATTCGACGGTGATCGGAAGAGGAACCCAATGTCTGATCTGCCGATGCTGCCTGTGAGTAAGATGCGCGCGTTAGGAAGATATTTCCAGAGAATGCGCGGTCTGAAACGCGTAGATGACCGCCGCATGCTGAGCGGCATCGTCTGCGTGATCCGGCATGGCGTGCAATGGAAGGACGCGCCGTCGGGCTACGGTCCGCATAAGACGCTGTATAATCGCTTCATCCGTTGGAGCCGTCTTGGCGTATTTCCCCGGATCTTTTCCGCCGTGACGGGTAATGCTGGCGTCCCGCAGGAGTTGATGATCGACAGCACCCATCTGAAGGCGCATCGCACTGCCGCTAGCCTGCTCAAAAAGGGGTGCTGCGCGTCGGATCGGACGCACAAGAGGCGGCTTGAACTCGAAACTGCATGCCGTCTGCGACGGGCATGGCCGTCCAGTGGCGATGCTACTCACCGAAGGTGAGATGGAGTGACCACAAGGGCGCAGCCCTGCTGCTGCCACGCTTGCCCTCCACCCGCCACCTGGTCGGCGATCGCGGTTACGACAGCAATCACTTCCGGCGCAATCTGACAGAACGAGGCATCGAGCCATGCATCCCGTCCACGAAGACCCTGAAAGTGCCGATCCCGCACGACAAGTCCCGATATCGCCGGCGGCACGAGGTCGAGAACATGTTTGGCTACCTCAAGGACTGGCGCCGCATCGCCACGCGCTACGACCGCTGCGCCCACACCTTTTTCTCGGCAATCTGCCCCGCCGCAACGGTCATCTACTGGACGCCGTAATGAGTCCTGAGCCTAGGCCGTGCCGGCCCTGATTGCCGCCTCAACACCCCCTGCGCCCGGCGTTGATATCAGCGCGGTTTACGACGCCACAATGACCGCCTGGCTGGCCACCCTGCCGACCTCAACCCCCGCAACGGGCGGCTGGTGGAACAATGCAAACATCCCCTCATACAAAGAGCTGGAATCATGAGACGCTTTCTCGCGCTATTGGCCCTCCTTCCCTCTCTGGCCTGGGCTCAGAGCACAAAGTCGCAATTCGTGCCTCCCAATGGCCTGTCACTGGATACGCCGCTTGGGACGGCGCGCAACGCAGACGGATCGGGTGTCGTCACCTTCGCGACGATGCAGGCCGGAATTGCTGGCGCAGTAACGCAGTCCCAACTGGCAGGCGCTCTCACCTCATATCTGACTTCTGAGGCGGCAGCGGCGACCTATGCAGCCACGACCTATGTTGACGCGGCCGTTCAGACGGAAACCTCGCGCGCTAAAGAAGCAGAACAGGCGAATGCGAGCACCATAGCGTCGCTCGTATCCGATAGCGTCACCCAATCCGATCTGACGTCAAGCCTTTCGGCCTACCTGACCACGACGCGATCCGATGCACGGTATGCAACGCCGTCTGCAGTGGCCAGCGCGGTCCAAGGCGAGGCCAACCGGGCCAAAGGCGCAGAACAGGCGAACGCTTCGGCCATAGCCGGGATCAAGTCGGATTATATCACGCCCAGTATGCTGGATGGCACTCTTGGCGGCTACGTCACTGGCGCTGCCCTCAACTCTGCGCTCTCTACCTACCTTACGCAAGCCCAGGCTACCTCCACCTATCTTACGCAATCTCAGGCTAGTTCCACGTATCTTCCCTTGGCAGGAGGATCTTTATCCGGTGCCCTTAACACCCAGCAGATTACCATTTCACGAGGGGATATTGTTCTTACCGGAGGCGGCAGCGTTCTGCTTTTCAGCGGAGGGCGCACGGGGGCATATTTTTCAACCAATTCCTTTGGGGATTTGGTTATCAACACTGCGGTTGGCGGTGGTGGCGGCATCCGAATGATACCGACGACCTTTGCAAGCCTGCCGTCATCGCCGCCAGCAGGCACTGAGCATTACTGCTCTGACTGCTACATCGGCAGCGGCGCCAAAGGCGTCAACGTGCTCTACAATGGCACCGCATGGACCGGCGTTTCCGGCGCAGCGATATCACATTAGCTGCCCATTTTCTCAAATCCTCAGCCGCCCTTCACCGGGCGGCTTTTTTTTATTGGAGGCGACATGAGCCCCCCAGGAGATTTCATCACGCGCGACGCGTTTTCCGAGGTCAAGGCCGAACTCGAGGAGATTGTGCTCGACGTGCATTCCCTCCGGGTGGCTCAGACAGCCTCGAATGCCAAGCTCGACAAGATCCTCGCTCAGGTCACCAGGCAGGGCAGCATCAAGGCCTGGGTCGGCTGGGCAATTGTGACGGCCACATCTGCGGCCGTTGCCACAGTTCTCACTCATATCCCCATGGCGCATCCATGACCGGCATCGACATCGCACTCGCGCTGATATCGCGCGACGACTTCGAAGGGCTGAGCCTCAAGCCCTATCTCTGCCCGGCCAATTACTGGACCATTGGCTACGGCAATCGCTTCCTCGGTGACGGCACGCCTGTCACGGCGACGACGAAGACAATCGCCCAGGGGCAGGCCCTCGACCTTCTGCGGAACACGGTCATGACCCTGCAAGCGAAGCTGCGCGCGTTCGTGACCGTCCCGCTGACGGATTATCAGGAGGGCGCCCTGCTCTCCTGGCAGTTCAATGTCGGCACCAACGCGGCCAAGGGCTCGACCCTCGTGCGCCGCCTGAATCAGCACCTCTATAGCTCGGCCGCACAGCAATTCCTCGTCTGGGACAAGGCCACGGTGAACGGACAGCTCGTCAGTCTGCCGGGGCTTCAGCGCCGCCGCAAGATCGAAAGCGGCGTGTTCCTCGGGCGCGGTATCCCCACAACCGGAGTATCCGCATGAACTTCGACTGGCAGACGATCTTCGAGACCGTCCTCCCCTTCCTGCCTGCCTCTCTCGCCGGTGATGCGACGACGATCCTCACCTTTGTCGTGGCCCTGGCCGCCGTAATCGCCCGTTTCTGGGCCCGACCGGCGGACGGCTCGAAATGGCTTCCACTTTACCTGCTCGTGAACACCGTCGCGATGAACGGCAAGCACGCCACCAACGCAGACGACGCCAAGCCCTGACAGACGACACCGGCAATCGGGCCGGGATCAGTCCTCATCATCCAGAAGGAAAAGACCATGACCATTAGCGCGAACACGCTCGTCACCAAGTTCGTCAAGCTGATCACCGAGGCGGATGGCAGTTCTGTCAGCACCGCCACCACGGCCAAGCTGACGGCGGCAGCCGCCATCATCGGCGAGGTTGGCGATCTGATCATCCCGTCGCTCGAGAACTCCAACAAGGATCTGTCGGCCATTCTCGATGCGATCAACGCGATCGAGGACGATGCCGACAAGCTCCACACCGATATCAAGACGCTCGTTGCCGCGTTCAAGGGCACGAGCAGCACTGTCGCGCAGCCGGCGTGACGGCTGACCTCATTGCCGGGGCCGTGGCGTTCATCGTTGCGGCACTCGGCGCCCTGATCTGGTACGCCAACCGGGCGGGGAAGAATGCGGCGTTTGTCAGCACGTCCGAGGCGGCGAAGACCTCTGCCGATGCGACGACGCTCAAGGCCCAATCCATGGCCCAGGCTCAGGCCGACAAGCCAGCAACGGAAGATGCCGTGTTGCAGCGGCTCGGGGGGACGGCACTGCATGAGGTGGATCCCTCTCTGGGCCCTGCTCGGGCTCTCCGCCTGCTCGTCGGTGCAGTACGTGCCCTGCCCTACCCTTGTGACCTACAGCAAGGCCGATCAGGCAGCGCTTGCTGCTGAGATTAAGGCGAGCCCGAAACCGGAAACGGTGCGCTGGCTTGGGGATTATATCGGGCTGCGGGATCAGGTGCGAGCCTGTAAAAGATGATCGACGCCCCCCAGCGACCCCGACAAAGCCGATAAAATCGAAGTGCAAACGTACGACAGGCCTTTCGGGCAGAGCAAGGGTAACTCAGAAGCCGATCATGGCATCGCCACCGAAGGTGAAGACGCCGCTGTTGCGTCCATCATTGAAGGGGATGGTGCCATTGAGCGAGCGGTCGAAGCGGATCTCGGGACGGAGCGCGAACACGCGTACGCCATGACCGAGGTCGGGCTTGTAGGTCACGCCGAGGGTAAGCGCACCATAGGTCGTGGCCGGAGCGGATTCGGCAGGCGCATAGCCGCCCTTGAAGGCGTTCATATAGGCCTGGTTGTTCAGGAAGCTCACGACGAACAGACCCGTGCTGTCGCGATAGAGTTCGCCACGATAGTTGAAGGTCAGGCTGKGCGTGATCTTGTAACCTGCAAAGGGGACCACGCTCCGGGGGGCCGCGTGGAGACCGTTGTCAT
>NZ_PNQZ01000004.1 GCF_003994335.1 Asaia sp. W19 | reverse complement strand
ACGCCTCTGCCGTGCTGCGCAGGGATTGCACCGCCTCGTAATCGCCTTGCTGGGCCTTGCTCGCAACCGATCGGAAATTGTCATTGGCCGCCCGGTATTGCGCCTCGGCCGAAAGAGGCGAGGAGCTCGACAGATTGAGACCGTTGGCAAAATCGACCAGATTGCCGATGACCGACGCCACCGTGTTGGCTACCTGGTCGCGCTGCTGCCGTGCTTCGTCCGCCGCGCGCAGATGTTCCTGGCGCATGGCCTCGATCGCCTGCGTCTTGGCGTCGGCCTCTGCCTTGGCAGCGGCGGCGGCCTTGTCGGCGTAGCTTTTCTGGATGGCGAGACGCTCGGCCGCGAGGGTCTTTTCGAGCGCGGTCGCCTGGTCGAGATAGGTCTGGTTCCCCGTATAGGCCTCGCCGAGAAAGCCCTTCCAGCTTTCGGCGAGCTGACGCTTTTGCTGGGACGCCGAGAGATCGAAATCGAGCAGATCGGCGCCCTGCTGATCGCCCTGGGCTGCCAGAAGCCGGGCTTTCACCGATTGCCCGCTCTCGCTCAGGCTGCGCATGTTCTGCTCGTACCCTTCCCGATAGAGCGCGCTGAACTTGTCGTTAAGCGCGTTGCCGTCGAGCCCGTAGGAACCGGCCTGACTTGCCGCGTCTGCATAGGTCTTTTTGAGCGCCTCCATCTGCTCGATCCAGCTTTGCTGTCCGTCGACCGTCGCTTTCATCAAATTGGGCATGGTGTTGCTGACGAATTCGGTAATGGTGGCCACCTGGGATTGCAGATCGCTGGTCGACACCGTCTTGCCGTTGAGCATGGTATCGAGCGCGGTGCGCAGATCCCCCGTGGCCTCGGTAAAGCCCGACACGGTCACCGTGCCGTCGCTGTTGAATTTCGAGACGGCAACGCCCAGCGCATCCACCGTATCGGCCATTCCCTTGAGCTGCGTCACGGCCGTCTGGAACGCGGCCACGCTGTCGAAACTGGCGGGCATTCCCTGGGCAAGTGCCTGGCTGAATGTCGCATTGTCGTCGCTGCGCAGCTGCACGCCACCCAGCAGATCCTTGAGGCTCACCGAACGCTGATCCGGGTCTTTGTTATTCGGATCGTCGCGCACCGTGCCGAGATAGGCATTCCCGGCCTTGAGCCCCATGCTGCTCATCATCGTATTCAGGCTCGCGATATCGGCTTTGAGCTGGGCGGTGATGGTGTCGGTCTGCTTCTGGTTCCAGGTCTTGCCGATGCTGAACTGATCGCCCTCGAGCAGAACCTGATCGATGGTGTAGGGGTTCTTTTTGTGCCCGAAGAGCCCGCCCAGAAGACCACCGGCCCCGCCACCGATCAGACCGCCGAGAAGCGTGCCGATGCCAGGGATGATCGAGCCTAGACCGGCGCCGAGCGCCGCCCCGGCGCCCGAGCCGAGCAGACCATAGGTGCCCCCACCGATACTGCCGAGCGCCGAGCCGAGGCCCATGCCGCCACCGATCCCGCCGAGCATATTGCCCACAGTCGCCGTGCCGAAGAGTTTCGTTCCGAGCGCGCTGGAAAGCCAGCTGCTCGAACTGGCGACGCTGCTTGCGGCGGTGCCAGCGCCGGGAATGGACACGCTGCCCGCCTTGCCCGCACCGCCCCCCACCGACCCGCCCGACGCCAGGGCATCGGAGAGGCTCGAGAACGTGTTGCGGCTTCCACCATCCAGGACATTCATGGCCGGGTTCATCAGGCCGAGCTTGCCCACCAGCCCCACCACCTGCGTCTGCAGGCCGGACAGGATCGAGCCGAAGCTCACCGCGCCCTTGCCGCCCTGCACGAAAGCCTGCGTCACGCTGTTCGTCATGGTGCCGAAAATACCCTCCATGCTTCCCGTCAGCTCGTCGAGCGCCGATTTCTGATGCTGATAGGCATTGGTCGCGGTCTGGATCGCCGCCACATTGTCGAGATAGGCCTGGTTCGTTTTCGAGGTGACGTCGCCGCCCGCTTCCAGAATGCGGTTGCGCTCTTTCATGACGGCAATCTGGACCGAGACGGCATCGCTGTTCTGGCCGATCGCCGCCGTCTGGGCCTTGATCACCTCCAGATCCAGCGACTGGCTGTAAAGCTTGCCCGCATTGGCCATATCGACCTGCGAGGCCGTGGCGGCCTTCATGCTGTTGGTCATGATCTCCAATTGGCGCGCCTGCTCGGCCGTGCCTCCGGTCGAGGTCGCGCGCACTTTCTCGGCGGCCTGCATGGCCTGCTGATACTGCGCGAGTGAGCCCTTGGACGCGTCATAGCCCGCAAGCAGATCCTGCTCGGCCTGGCTGCGCTCGTTGATCGCCGCTACAGACTGATTGAACTGGCCTGTCAGGATTGCCTGTTGACGGGCTTCGGCCTCGGCCAGCTGGGCGGCCGTGGCGTGTTCCTGCCCCATCCGTCGGGCGGCTTCCTCGACCTGCTGGCGTACCTGGACCATAGAGGCTTCGGCCGCCGAGTATGTCTTGGCGCTCTGGGCTGCGAGATCCTGCTGATGGGCAAGCGCCTGC
>NZ_PNQZ01000037.1 GCF_003994335.1 Asaia sp. W19 | reverse complement strand
TCACGGTTGATCCGGTACCGCCGAAGATCGTGCTGTTGACGCCAACCGAGATCTGGCTGCCGGTCAGCGCTGCATCGACGATGAGCGAGTTCGACTGCAGGTTGACGATGGAGTTGCCGCCCAGGATCGTGACTGTATCCGAGGAATTCTCCACGCCATCGATGGTATCCTTGCCCTCGGAAGCGACGAAGTTCGCACCGGCTCCGAGCTGGATCAGGTTGCTGCCATCGCCCGCGCGGATGTTGTTGACACCGTCCGAACCGATGATGGTGTCGTCACCATCGCCGGTTGCGATCGTCCAGTCGCCCTTCTGACCCTGGGCGTTGAACAGGTTATTACCCATCGTCGAGACGAACTTGCCGTCATAGCTGCCAGCGTAGAAGCTGACACCCGCCGTATTGCCAGCGAGAATGGACAGGCTGCTGCCCGTCATGCCTGCGCCATTGACCGTAACCGGGGAGGAGAGCGGCGGGACAATGACCAACGGCTTTACGAACGGCCCCTTACCGCCATCTTGCTCAGCTTGCGCCCCGACCACGAGATTCGTGTAGTTGCCGCTCAGTGCAAAGGCGCCTCCCGTCGTGATTGCGCCTTGGACGAGCAAGTCCTGGTCCATGGGTTCGTTATTTTCGCCTACGACGAGGTCGAGAAGGGTGCAACGGCCGTCATAGAGCGCATATTTGATCTGTTCTGCATAACTCGAGGCAAGAGTCTGCATCCGGGCCCCCTGAACGGTGACCTGAACAGTCATGCCTGAGGCACCATATATTGTTACGATCGCCATGCGACCAGTTCCTCAATTTTCGGAAGCCTCGCCCCATTCCATCGCCTCGGAAACTCCTTCGGTGCTTGGAGAAGGGAGGCGCTGCTTCCAGGCTTCACAAATAGGGATGCCGCGCGGCAGACGACCGAAGATCAGGGCCCGAATCCAGCGTAGCGGCTCGATGGTTCGTCAGGCGGAGCTCCGCCTTGCGTGATTGGTCGCCAGACAGGCTGAGGCCAACAAGGTTTCTTGTTGGGGGGGATGTCAAAGGCAGAGGGGGTCTGTCTGTCGGATAGATCGGACACGAGTCACTCACTGGGTGATGAGGACAAAACTGGCTGGAAGCAGCCTTTGCGCGCTACAGTCCAGATTTTTCCGTTACAAAAACGAAGGCCCGGTCTGTGAGCCGGGCCCTCGCAGAGAGACGCAAGTAACTGATGGTTTGTTGATGATCAGCTGATCACGATGTTCGAGGCCTTCAGATCGGTCACGCCGAGGAAGGTAACCTTCATGTTGTTGTCGAGCTGCAGCGTGGTGTTGCCGCCAGTGACCGTTGCCGTTGCCAGCAGATCCTGGATGGCCTTGTCGGCATCCGCCGGGCGGTAGTTATACATGAAGAACATGTTGCCAGCCGCGCTGCCGAAATCGGTGATGGTGATGTCACCACCATTATGCCCGGCGAGCACACCGAAGGTGTTGGCTGCGCCGCTGCCACCGGTGACGGTGGCGAAGCTGTCGCCATTCGAATCTGCGAATTGCGTGCCGAACACGAAATGATCGGAGCCCGAGGTGCCGATGATGGTGTTGTTGCCAGCACCCGTCCAGGCTTCGAGTGTTCCCTTGGAGGAGGAAGCATCGATATACTGGTCGCCGGTCGTCTTGGGCTGATTGGCCGTGAAGAGCGCACGGCCTGCCGTGTCGACGGTGGCGTTGAGGTCATTCGCGCCCCAGATCGTGCCCGAGCCGGCATTGATCGAGGTGTTGCCTGTGCCCGAGATGAAGGACAGCGCGCCAGAGACGCTGATCGACTGGTTCACGCCATGATAGACGGAAAGGTCGCCTGCGGCAGAGATGGTGTCGCCCACCGTGCCGACGATGGTGCCCGTGCTTCCCGTGAAGTTCACGGTTGATCCGGTACCGCCGAAGATCGTGCTGTTGACGCCAACCGAGATCTGGCTGCCGGTCAGCGCTGCATCGACGATGAGCGAGTTCGACTGCAGGTTGACGATGGAGTTGCCGCCCAGGATCGTGACTGTATCC
>NZ_PNQZ01000036.1 GCF_003994335.1 Asaia sp. W19 | reverse complement strand
GAGCGCAAGACCCGCCCGCCAGGAATCCAACGCCCGGCAGATCCGGCATCACGGGAGATGACAATGAGTGAATATCTGGCCGCTGCTTTCGAGTGGAAGTTTGCGCCCGACGCGAAAGAGGGCAGCTTCGAGGGCTATGGCAGCGTGTTCGGCCATCAGGACGCGCATGGCGATATCGTCCTGCCCGGTGCCTTTGCCGAGACGCTGGCCGAGCGCAAGGCGCAAGGCCGCGGCATCCCCATGCACGTCATGCACGGGTTTTTCGGCGGTGACGGCCTGCCCGTGGGCGTGTGGGAGGATGCCAGCGAAGACGCGCACGGCCTGCATCTGCGCGGGCGTCTGTCTGGCATGGATACCGATTACGGGCGCAGGCTTTACGGTCTGGTCAAGGACGGCGCGCTCGGCGGCCTCTCCATCGGCTTTTCCGTGCGCAAGAACGGGGCAGCCCAGGGCACCGAGCCGGGCGGACCGCGCCGCCACATCAAGGCGGTGGATCTGCACGAAGTCAGCCTCGTGGATGACCCGTCAAATGCGCTCGCCCGCGTGACCGAAATGCGCAGGCGGTTTTATCCGGAGGGGCCGCAGCTGCCCGATCTGGCGGCAGAGCTTCGCGCCGCCAGCCGTAGTCTCCTCAA
>NZ_PNQZ01000035.1 GCF_003994335.1 Asaia sp. W19 | reverse complement strand
GGACCGTATTCCCGCGGCGCATCACGCCAGCGCAGACCATTGCGGTTCACAAAAATGATCCCGCTCAGCACACGGCGGTCATCAACGCGAGGTTTGCCATGGCTCTTGGGAAAGAATGGCCGCAGACGCTCCATTTGTTCGTCCGTCAGCCAAAACAGATCGCTCATCTTCAGTCTCCTCAAGGAGCCTGAATCAAGATTCCCTGCAAAAATCAATGGGTCCTGAGCCTAGGCGTCTGATTACCTCTTCCTCCAACTTCAGCTAACTCATTCCAGTTAACGTGACATCACCGTCACATCATCTCCAGTTCGAAAAGCACTCCGAGGTTGGGCTCAAAACAAAAATCTTGTTGAAAAAAAATACGAACGTATTTATATGCATCCTCAGAGGGATCTGCTGACGTACGAATAACGGTGGCGAAGATATCAATAGGATCATCGAGTTCTGTATCATTTTTATGATTGACTAGTTTTATATATAAATAATAATTCTTCGTTGCTGCATAAATACGAATTATTTATATAATACTAATTTATTTTCATAGATCTTGACACAGGCTCGCGTTTGTTTCGGGGAATATAAATGGCTCTTTATACATGGAATCAAGCCGGCGGCTTGTATTCTCTAAAAAACATGGATGGGCTCGATGTTAAGCCCACTCCCAGCACGGCATCCGGTGACGTATTTACGCGTATTGATGTAAGTAATCAAGGGGGATCCTTGCGGTTGTATGTGCCTGCGCCGTCTCTTTCTAAAGATTTGGTTTATACTTTTTTCTTCAACGTCTTAGACGGAGCATACCGGCCGGTGCTTCGATATGAGATTATTGGTCAAAGCACGGCACTTACTGTTGTCACATCAAAATATGACGTAGTGAACAATTTGACCACGATTGAGGTTGCGTCAAAATCCGCGAGCGGTCCTACGACGGTGTATCGACTATTATTCGTTGGAAATCCTTTTGCCTTCCCAGCCGACGGAAGAAGCAAAATTGACACTCTTGCGAACGGTGCGACTATTCAAAATTTGGCGATAGTCTGTTTCCTTGCGGGAAGTGAGATACGCACCCCTGAGGGGGCAAGATTGATTGAGACTTTGCGGAATGGCGATGAAATTTGCGTTTGGAATGCTGAAGCGCAGAAAGAAGAAATTCGCGTTATTACGTGGATAGGAAAAGGGTTCGTATCGGTAATCCCGACACGTCCAGATGACGAAGCAGGCTGGCCGATATGTGTCCGTCAGAATGCGTTTTCCGAAGGGGTTCCTTCGAAAGATCTCCATATTACGGGGGAGCATTGTATTTTCATAAGGAATATTTTCGTGCCAGCGCGTATGTTGGTAAATGATGCAACTATCTATTACGATAAACGGGTGGGGGATTACGAATTTTACCATATCGAGACGCACGGACATTCCATCATATGGGCTAATGACCTGCAAACCGAGAGTTATCTGGATACGGGCAACAGGGGAGGGTTTATGGCGCATGACGGCGGTACAGTCATGCCATTAAGACCGTTCGACTGGACCTCTGATGGAGCTGCGCCACTGGTTACTGATAGAGCGGCGATAGAGCCTATTTATTCAGCGCTAGCTAAGCGAGCTGGAGTGTTAGGCATTGAGCCTGAAATGGCGCCATGCTCCCTTTCTGACGATCCGGAGTTATGCTTAGAAACTGATACTGGCCAGATGATCCTGCCTAGTAGGATTCGTGGAAATCAAGTAATTTTTTCAGTTCCTCAAGGCGTAAATGAGCTATTAATTCATTCACGTGTGTCGCGTCCATGTGACGTTGTGGGGCCATATATTGATGATCGCCGGCGGCTTGGCGTACTGATTGGCAAAATAACGCTATTTGATTCCCTGAATGTTTCGGAAATTATTTGCCACTTGGTAGGAGAGCCTCTCTTAGGATGGTATGATGACGGAGATGAACATAAGCGCTGGACGATGGGTACCGCCCGGCTGCCTTTGAGGAGAGAATCTCCCGCAGAAAAGGCGATCCTCGCTTTGGAAGTTCTTGCGTGCGGCCCGTATCTCGACCGCGATGCCGAACTTCTCTCTGATCAATCTCAAAAAGAAGTTCTAGAACCACACTTTATGAAGTTCGCCTGATTATGGCGGTTGTGGAGACGGGCGGCGGCGGATATTTTAACTTCAAGATGCCATATGTCGTCCACAGAGGTGGTCCCCTCCGTTCGGATAGTTTTACGGGCCTGCTAAGCTATATCCGGTTGTTGTTATGCCGCCCGTTTTACGGCGTTGCTGTTGGCCATTAGGTCCGGGGTTAACCCCGGACCAGAGGGCGTCGGCGCGTCATGATACGCCTCATCGGGCGTGCGTCTAGTCAGTGCCGTATGCGGACGCCTTTCGTTATAATGGGCGATCCATCTGCCAAGCCCGGCCCTCAGCTCTGAGCCCGTCTCGAACGCGTGCAGGTAGACGCATTCGTATTTCAGCGACCGCCACAGACGCTCGATGAACACGTTGTCCAGCCAGCGCCCACGCCCGTCCATGCCGATGCGGATCGGACTCTCTTCCAGGAGCCCGGTAAAACGGGGCGTCGTGAATTGTGAGCCCTGGACGCCCTTCTGTATGTCAAGCGGCGAAACGTGATGCATTGACCTCGCGATAGCGGCGTATAATGACGCCATCGACCTCGCGGGCAATATAGCGTTTCATGATGCGGATGACCTCGAGTTTGGATTGACCTTCCGCGATACGCCTGGCGACATAAGCACGTGTCTTTTCGTCAGTTCGCAGGCGGCCGATGGCGATGAGATGCAAGGCGCTGTTGGCTGCCCGGTCACCACCTCGGTTCAGACGATGGCGGATCGTTTTTCCCGATGAGGCGGGTACAGGAGTGACACCGCAAAGGGCCGCGAAGCTTGCTTCGGATTTCAGCCGTTCGGGATTGTCGCCAGCCGTCAGGAGGAGCTGGGCCGCTCCGTTGTGACCAATGGAATTGCGCGTAACTAGGTCCGGCGCCAGCTCCTCGACGATCGCCTTGATTATCAGGTCCAGCTCGCCAATCTCGTCATTTAACTCGAGATAGCGACGTGCGAGGGATTTGAGGCTTATCCAATAAACGGCCTCAAGGTCGCGGTAAGCGGTGAGGTCAGGCCGGGAAGCGACAAGCATGCGAATTAACTGCATCCGGGTCATTGAGCGGAGGTGCTCACGAAGGACGTCCATCCCTGCTCCTGCTGCCCGTAACCTACAGGCAGGAATTGGAACAGGTCTTGCCCCAAACCGATAGGCCTTTTGTCAACGTAACCTAGGCTCAGGACCCATTGATTTTTGCAGGGAATCTTGATTCAGGCTCCTTGAGGAGACTGAAGATGAGCGATCTGTTTTGGCTGACGGACGAACAAATGGAGCGTCTGCGGCCATTCTTTCCCAAGAGCCATGGCAAACCTCGCGTTGATGACCGCCGTGTGCTGAGCGGGATCATTTTTGTGAACCGCAATGGTCTGCGCTGGCGTGATGCGCCGCGGGAATACGGTCCACACAAGACGCTCTA
>NZ_PNQZ01000034.1 GCF_003994335.1 Asaia sp. W19 | reverse complement strand
GAGCACCGTCATTCCCTCTTGGCAGATTCCTACCCGGCGTGCTCAGCTCATCCGCACCAGGAAGTATGTGGCCGTGATCTGCACAGAGCGATGGGGAGGAAGTTATTTCTCCCCATCGCTCTGGCTGGTCGACGTTCATCCCTCGCAAACAGGCTACAACAGAATGGATCGGCGCCAATCTCAAGAAGGCGCTGTATAGCAGCGAGGATTTCGGAGCGCATTTGCCTACGCCGATCCCGAGTGACCTCTCTCGCCCAGCAAAGGACGAGTCAAACCAGAAGTCTCGTGAGTTCTGGTTGCGTATCCAGCAGGAATTCGGCTTCAAGGACATTCTGACTGCCATGTCGAAATCAGCACTGATTTTTGTAGGCTGGCCTGAAGATCAGGGGGATCAAGTCGAAATGCGTTCTTCCCGTGGAAGCGGTGCGCATCATTCCGCCTGGGGGACCAATGAGAATTTCGGCAAGGTTTTCCATGCCTCGATCAATTTGAGTGACCTCGAATTCGGCGAGGTGGCCGTGCAGGCCCTGGATCGATGCCAGCCGAACTACGCCTGAGTGACCAAGCGTTACGTCTAGCAGCCTCTCGAATGCAGGGGGCGTTCTCTCGAATGCGTGCTCCCGAATGCG
Organism: Asaia sp. W19; assembly: GCF_003994335.1. Taxonomy (GTDB): domain Bacteria; phylum Pseudomonadota; class Alphaproteobacteria; order Acetobacterales; family Acetobacteraceae; genus Asaia. Next base: position 31,260 of record NZ_PNQZ01000034.1, on the reverse strand, counting down.
TGCTCCGGGTGATGCGCGTGTCATCGCCTGTGTCTTCTGTCATTGAAACTTCACTGACGCCAGACACGCGGCGGTCTATGCCTGCCTTCACCAGAGACGGTCTGATGGCGCGGCCATTGACCAAGGAAGGATGTTTCGATGCTGCTCCCCAGACGCCGTTTTCTCCGCTCGGCTGCGCTCACCGGTTTGGCCGCCGGAACACTCGGGCTGTCTGACCGGGCGCTCGCGCTGGTACCACAGCGCCCGGCTCTTCTGCCGCATGAGGATTTCAGCTTCATCTTTCTGACCGATACCCATATCCAGCCGGAACTTGACGCTGCCAAAGGCTGCATGGCGTGCTTTCGCCAGGCCCGCACAGCCAATGTCGATTTCACCCTCCAGGGGGGCGATCATATTTTCGATGCACTGGGCGTTCCGAAATCACGCGCACTCAGCCTGATGGACCTGTACAAGCAGACAGCCGATACGCTGGGCCATCAAGTGTATAATACCATGGGCAATCACGACATCATGGGCGTGTATACCAAGAGCGGCATCGAACCCACCGACCCGCTCTATGGGAAGAAGTATTACATCGATAATTTCGGCGCACCCTATTAGGGGTCGTCTCAGAAAACGGAAAAAATCGTACGCTAAGACCGGTTTGGCTAGCCGGGTAGTAGGAGTCCCATTAGTCACGCCTGCCGGGCTGCGGCTTGGTCTGGTTGAGAACTCGGTTCTTTGTGGCGATGATCCACGAAGTTGCACCCATCGACGCTGTGCTCACAGGCAACAATCTCCAGTTGCAGCGTCGTATGGAAGATGCTGAATCGGTCAGCCAGCAACAACTTGAGGGTTTTGAGCAACTCGTCGGGCCCTATTTCCGGCGCATACACGATATGAGCGGTCATGCTGACCTTGCCGCTCGTGAGCGCCCATACGTGCAAGTCATGCAGCCCTGTCACGCCTGGCACGGCCTGAACAGATGCCATCAAGGCTCCCATGTCAATGCCGTCTGGGACTCCCTCCAGCAAGACATTCAGGCTTTCCTTGAGTAGCAGCCAAGTTCGTGGCAGCACCCAAAGCCCAATTGCCACGGCGACGACCGCATCTACCCACACCCAGCCGGTGAATCGGATGACCAGCGCAGCTCCGATCACGCCGATGGAGCCAAGCATGTCGCTCCAGACCTCCAGATAAGCGCCTTTGACGTTGAGGCTCTTGTCCTTGCCGCCCTGAAGCATACGCATGCTGATGAGGTTGACGATCAGACCCAGCACTGCTACCACCAGCATCCCGCTGGACTGAACCTGCGCTGGCTCGCGCAAACGCTGCCAGCCCTCATACAGGATGTAGCCAGCGACGCCGAAGAGCAACAGGGCGTTGAATGCGGCCGCAAGGATTTCGAAGCGGTAGTAGCCATAGGTGCGCTTGGCATCGGCTGGCCGTCTCGCCACCCGTACAGCCGCCAAGGCGATGGCCAGCGCCGCTGCATCCGTGAACATGTGCGCCGCATCTGAGAGCAGGGCCAGGCTGTTGAAAACAATGCCTGCGGCGACTTCGGCCAGCAGGAAGCTTCCGGTCAGCGCCAGGGCGATCCAGAGCGATTTTTCATTGCGCTCGCTGGGTAGGGCATGGGAGTGATTGGTGCTCATCTTCGTCCTTCTTCTGAGTTCATTTTTGTTCAGCGTGACCGGAAGCCGGCACCCAGCGATACAACGTCGGGATTGAGACCCCGAGGTTCTTGGCCACGTCCTTGGGAGCGATCCCGCTGGCGAGCAGTTTCTTGGCCGATTCAATCTTGCTTTTGGTCATCTTCGGTTTGCGTCCTCCCTTGCGGCCTGACAGCCGGGCGACCGCCAATCCTGCACGGGTCCGCTCCACCGTCAGCTCGCGCTCCATTTCGGCGAGGCTGGCCATGACGTGAAAGAAGAACCGTCCCGACGGCGTGCCGGTGTCGATGGCGTCGGTGAGACTCTTGAACTGGATGCTCTGCTTGTGCAACTCGCTGACCAGATCGACCAATTGCTTGACGCTACGGCCCAGGCGATCCAGCTTCCAGACGACCAGCGTGTCTCCCTTGCGTAGCATTTCAAGCGCCTTGGCCAAGCCGGGGCGCTCGGCTCTCGTGCCGCTTAATTTGTCCTCAAAGAGCTTTTGGCACCCGGCCTGGGTCAAGGCCTCTCGCTGTAGCTCCAGGTTCTGATCCTGCGTCGAGACGCGCGCATAGCCGACGAGCATGGCACGGTCAGACCGCTGCCTTGCCGCACTGAGCGCAAAACTTCGTACCCGGTTGCAGTGTGGTTCCGCATTGCGCGCAAGCCGAAGGAACCAACGAAGTCCCGCACTGCTGGCAGAAGCGAGCGCCTGGCGCGTTAGATGCCTTGCAGTTGGGGCAAGCAAGGCCGCCATTACCCCACCCGCCCGCTGGCGGCCCGCCGCTTCCGTACCCACCGCCACCACCGTGATGCCCACCACCGTGATGCCCACCACCGCTGTAACCGCCACCGTGGTGGCCACCGAAAAGTCTGTCAAAAATACCCATGAGTCTTTCTCCTTTCGTAAACACGTCAAAGCCACTTGGGGCAGCGGTTGGCTACATCACTATTTCTCGAAACGCGTTGATATGATAAGAATTCAAGAATAAAGTTTCAAGAACTGTTTTCGAGAATCGCAACGCATTGATTTGCTGTACCGCGCCAGAGGGTTGAGCGGGATTGTCGCAAACCTACGTTTTTGAGAAGAAGGAGACTGCATGCCCCGCCGTTCAATCCTCTCCGCCGCAGAGCGCGACAGTCTCTTGGCGTTGCCCGATACCCAAGACGAACTCATCCGGCTCTACACGTTCAGCGAACCCGACCTGTCACTAATCCGCCAGCGGCGCGGTGACGCCAACCGCCTGGGTGTCGCGGTGCAATTATGCTTATTGCGCTTTCCCGGTCAGGGCCTGCTGCCCGACGCTGCGGTGCCGATGCCCCTGCTGCAATGGATCGGACGGCAACTGCGCATCGATCCATCGTGCTGGCCACAGTATGCAGAGAGGGAAGAAACCCGGCGCGAGCATCTGCTTGAGCTGCGTGCATATTTGGGCATGGAGCCGTTCGGCCTGGCGCACTATCGGCAGGCTGTCCATGCCGCGACCGAGTTGGCCTTGCAAACCGACAAGGGCATCATGCTGGCCAACAGTGTTCTCGACGACCTGCGGCACCGACACGTCATCTTGCCGACGCTGGATGTTGTCGAGCGCGTCTGTGCCGAGGCGATCACCCGCGCCAACCGGCAAATCTACGAAACCTTGTCCGAACCGCTATCGGACGCGCATCGTCGCCGCCTTGACGATCTGCTCAAACGCCGGGACAACGGCAAAACGACCTGGCTGGCCTGGCTGCGCCAGTCACCCGTCAAGCCCAATTCGCGGCACATGCTCGAACACATCGAACGCCTCAAGGCATGGCAGGCGCTCGACCTGCCTTCCGGCGTCGAGCGGTCGGTGCACCAGAATCGCCTGCTCAAGATCGCCCGCGAGGGTGGCCAGATGACACCCGCCGACCTGGCCAAGTTCGAGGCGCAGCGGCGCTACGCCACCCTGGTCGCGCTCGCCATCGAGGGCATGGCCACGGTCACCGACGAAATCATCGACTTGCACGACCGCATCCTGGGCAAGCTGTTCAACGCCGCCAAGAACAAGCATCAGCAGCAGTTTCAGGCATCCGGCAAGGCGATCAACGCCAAGGTGCGGCTGTTCGGGCGCATCGGCCAGGCGCTGATCGAGGCCAAGCAAGCGGGCCGCGATCCGTTCGCCGCCATCGAGGGCGTACTATCCTGGGATGCTTTCGCCGAAAATGTCACCGAAGCGCAGAAGCTCGCGCAGCCCGAGGACTTCGATTTCCTGCACCGCATCGGCGAGAGCTACGCCACGTTACGCCGGTACGCGCCGGAATTCCTCGCCGTGCTCAAGCTGCGGGCTGCGCCCGCTGCCAAGGATGTGCTGGACGCCATCGAGGTGCTGCGCGGCATGAACAGCGACAACGCACGCAAGGTGCCTGCCGATGCGCCGACCGACTTCATCAAGCCGCGCTGGCAGAAGCTGGTGATGACCGATGCCGGCATCGACCGGCGCTACTACGAGTTGTGCGCACTGTCGGAACTGAAGAACGCGCTGCGCTCCGGCGACATCTGGGTGCAAGGCTCACGCCAGTTCAAGGATTTCGAGGACTACCTGGTACCGCCTGTGAAATTCGCCAGCCTCAAGCTGGCCAGCGAACTGCCGCTGGCTGTGGTCACCAACTGCGACCAGTACCTGCATGACCGGCTGACGCTGCTAGAAACACAGCTTGCGACCGTCAACCGCATGGCGGCGGCCAACGACCTGCCGGACGCCATCATCACCGAGTCTGGCCTGAAGATCACGCCTCTGGATGCGGCGGTGCCTGACACCGCGCAGGCGCTGATCGACCAGACCGCGATGATCCTGCCGCACATCAAGATCACCGAACTGCTTATGGAAGTGGATGAATGGACGGGCTTCACCCGCCACTTTACGCACCTGAAATCGGGCGACCTGGCCAAGGACAAGAACCTGCTGCTGACCACCATACTGGCCGACGCGATCAATCTCGGCCTGACCAAGATGGCCGAGTCCTGTCCCGGCACAACGTATGCCAAGCTCGCCTGGCTACAAGCCTGGCATACCCGCGATGAAACCTATTCGACGGCGCTGGCCGAATTGGTGAACGCGCAGTTCCGGCATCCCTTCGCCGAGCATTGGGGTGACGGCACCACGTCATCGTCGGACGGCCAGAACTTCCGCACCGGCAGCAAGGCCGAGAGCACCGGGCACATCAACCCGAAATATGGCAGCAGCCCAGGGCGGACGTTTTACACGCACATCTCCGACCAGTACGCGCCGTTCCACACCAAGGTCGTGAACGTCGGCGTGCGCGACTCGACCTACGTGCTCGACGGCCTGCTGTACCACGAGTCCGACCTGCGCATCGAGGAGCACTACACCGACACGGCGGGCTTCACCGATCATGTCTTTGCCCTCATGCATCTGCTGGGCTTCCGCTTCGCGCCGCGCATCCGCGCCCTGGGCGACACCAAGCTGTTCATCCCTAAGGGTGAAGCCAGTTACGACGCACTCAGACCGACGATTAGCAGCGACAAGTTGAACATCAAGGCTATTCGTGCCCATTGGGATGAAATCCTGCGCCTGGCTACCTCGATCAAACAGGGCACGGTGACGGCCTCGCTGATGTTGCGCAAGCTCGGCAGCTACCCGCGCCAGAACGCCCTGGCCGTTGCGCTGCGCGAGCTGGGGCGCATCGAGCGCACGCTGTTCATCTTGGACTGGCTGCAAAGCGTGGAACTACGCCGTCGTGTGCATGCCGGATTGAACAAGGGCGAAGCCCGCAATGCGCTGGCCAGGGCGGTGTTCTTCAACCGGCTGGGCGAAATCCGCGACCGCAGTTTCGAGCAGCAGCGCTACCGGGCCAGTGGCCTCAACCTGGTGACGGCGGCCATCGTGCTGTGGAACACGGTCTACCTGGAGCGCGCCGCGAATGCTTTGCGCGGCCACGGCCATGGTGTCGATGAAGGGCTGTTGCAGTACCTGTCGCCGCTGGGTTGGGAGCATATCAACCTGACCGGCGATTACCTCTGGCGCAGTAGCTCCAAAGTAGGCGTGGGGAAATTCCGACCGCTACGTCCGCTCTCTGGGTCTTAGCGTACGATTTTTTCCGTTTTCTGAGGTGACCCCTATTACGCCTTCGACCATAAGGGAGTGCATTTCGTGGTGCTGGATTCCATCGGCATCACATCTGACCGGTCCTATGAGGGCTATATCGACCCGGCCCAGATTGCCTGGCTCAGCCGCGATCTGGCGGCCATACCCACAGGGACACCCGTGATTGTGTCGACCCATATTCCGCTCGTCACCGCCGTGGAGGATTACGCTCCGCCGCCGGGCAAGCCCCCTGCCCATCAGGGCATGCGCGTCAGGAATGCCTGGCAGGTTCTGGATCTCTTCGACCATTACAACGTGATCGGGGTGTTTCAGGGCCATACCCACGTGCTGGAGACCGTCACATGGCATGGCGTGCCCTACATCACCGGGGGCGCCGTATCAGGTAACTGGTGGCATGGCACACGTCTTGGCACACCCGAAGGCTATCTGACGGTGCGCGTGGAAAAAGGCCGGGTCATTCCGGATTACGTCACCTACGGGTTCAAGACCATCGACCCGAAAAATACCTGAGAAGCGTCTCGCCGCCTGATTGACTGGACGCCCGGCAAGGCGCGCGCTAAGGCCGGAGGATGCGGCGTTCCTCCCTCCTTCCAGCTCTTGTTCCTGTCGGGGCTTGCGCGTCTGGCGGCGCCCGATGATCGTTCAGGCGCTGGATTGGCGCTCGCCCGATGCCTTCGTGGCCCGATATGGCGACATGCCGTGGTCGGTGCTGCTCGATAGCGGTGGCCCCATCGGCGAACGCACGCGCTGGTCGTTCTTCTGCTGCGCACCCGAAGCGACCCTGACCCTCGACACGCCCGGTAATTGGGCGCAACTCGAAGCCCTCATTCCGAAACCCGTAGCCCCATGCTCTCTCCCGTTTTCAGGAGGGGTGATCGGGCTTGCCAGCTACGAGGCCGGGCTTGCAATCGAAGGCATCGTGTCGCGTCATACGCCTGTGCTCCCCTCCCTCCATGCGGCGCATTATGCAGGCGCCTTCGTGTTCGATCGACAGGAAAAGCGCCTGTACTGGAGCAGTGCCTGCGATGCCCCCATGCCGGTCGCCCTGCCATGCTGCTCCGCTCCCCTCGCCCCCACGCCCCGGCTCGACTTCACGCCCGATCTCGACCATGCGGCATACAGCAGCGCCGTCAAAGAGATGATCGCGCGGATCGACCAGGGGGAAATGTTCCAGGCCAATCTGACCACGCAATTCCGCGCACAGCGGCCCGAAGGGCTCACGGCAGCGGGGCTGTATCGCACCCTGCGTCGCACGTCCCCTGCGCCTTTCGGCGCGCTCTTCAGCCTGCCCGACTTTGCACTGCTCAGCGCGTCGGTCGAGCGGTTCCTGAGCATGGCACCCTCGGGCGCGATCGAGACGCGCCCGATCAAGGGCACCGCCCCGCTCGGTGCCAGTCCTGAGGAAGACGCGATCATTGCCGCCTCTCTCGCGTGTGATGAGAAGGAATATGCCGAAAACCTGATGATCACCGACCTGATGCGCAATGATATCGGGCGTGTGGCACAGATCGGCTCGGTTCAGGTGCCCGTGCTCTGCGCCGTCGAGCGCTTTGCCCATGTGCATCATCTGGTGTCTTCGGTGCAGGGACAAATCGAGCAAGGCAGAACCGCGCTCGATCTGTTGCGCGCCACGCTCCCGTCGGGCTCAGTGACGGGCGCTCCCAAACATCAGGCACTCAAGGTGATCGACCAGATCGAGCGCTCCGCGCGCGGGGCCTATTGCGGAACGCTGTTTCGCATCGGCGCGGATGGCGCGCTCGACAGCAGCGTGATCATCCGCAGTCTGCTGATGTCCGCGCAAGAAATAAGTCTCGGCGTTGGGTGCGGCATCACCACGCTCTCCGATCCGGAGCGCGAATATGAAGAACTGCGCCTCAAAGCCGCAGCCTTGCTGGCGCTGTTCGGCTCATGAAATTTCTCTGGCACAATCAGGGGCTCGAAGCTGTTTCCGAAGCGCGCATCGATCCACAGGACCGAGGGCTACTGCTGGGTGATGGCCTCTTCGAAACCATGCGTCTCAGCGCAGGAAAAATCCTGCGTCTGCAAGCGCATCTGGCCCGGTTGACCGCCGGGGCGGCACTGCTGCGTCTGCCTTTGCCCGATCTCGCGATGCTGCAGGCGGCGCTGGACCAACTGGTTGCCGCCAATGGTGCTGCAGAAGGTTCGTTACGCCTGACCCTGACCCGTGGCGCAGGGCCGCGCGGAGTGCTCCCCCCAGCCACCCCAACCCCGACGCTTCTGATCACACAGGCCCTTCCCGCCGTCGCATTACTGCCCTGCCGCGTACAGATCAGCCCCTGGCGTCGGGACGGAGCCTCGCCCCTGAGCCGCATCAAGCATCTGAACTACCTGCCTCAGATCCTTGCCCGTCTCGAGGCCAGTGAGGCGGGGTTTGATGATGCGCTGCTTCTCTCGGGTGACGGGCAGCATATTGCTGAATCCAGCGCAGCCAGCCTTGTTATTCTGGACGGCTCCCATCTGGTCACACCGCCGCTTGAGGATGGGGCGCTGGCAGGGATCGCACGCGCGGCCCTGCTCGCAACCGGCCAATGCGTCGAGAAGAGCATCACCCCGGATGCTCTGTGCGCATCCCGGGGAGCATGGCTGGTCAACAGCCTGTCGGTGCGTGAAATCGCGCAGTCAGGCGCGTATGCGCTGCCGCGCCACGAAGCATGGACAGCGCGCCTTACTGCGATACTGGCGCAGGACACTCCCCAGACTTAGAGCCTCGTTCACAGAACGGGGCCGATCATCGCCAGCGTGTTGTTCCACAGACGGCGATACCATGGCCAGGCACGGACATCGTCGAGCGTAATCTCCACGGCATCACGCAGATAGCTTTCCTGGCGCGCATGGATCTGAGCCGTGAAGTCTTTGTCGGCAAAGAGGATATTGTTCTCGAAATTCAGGTCGAAGCTGCGTCGGTCGAGATTGGCCGAGCCGATCATACCCATCCCGCCATCCAGTGTCAGCGCCTTGGTATGCAGAAGTCCGAGCGGATATTCGAAAATGCGCACACCTGCTTCAAGAAGCTCGGCATAATAGCTTCGGCTGGCACCTGCCACGATCCAGGAATCATTGCGGGTAGGCACGGTCAGCGTCACCTTGACCCCTCTGCGCGCTGAAGCACAGAGCGCCGCCTGGATGGGCTCATCGGGGACGTAATAGGGGGTGGTGATCGTGAGCTCACGTGAGGCCGCATTCATGAGCGAAACGAACACCTCGGGCATGGCGGCATAGCGCAGTGCGGCACTGGTGCCGATTACCTGGGCTACGAAGCCTTCCCCCTCTACCAGGGTGGCAGAGGCAAGGAGCGGTCCCAGATCCTCATCCGTGTGCGCCATCCAGTCCGTCGCGAAGAGATGCTGGTTCTGCAGCACGACGGGCCCTTCGAAACGGGTCATCAGGTCCACCCATGGCGCAAAACGCGCCTTGGGGCGGAATTCGGGGTCGGCGCAGTTCTGGCTGCCGCAATAGGTCAGACGATTATCGATCACCACGATCTTGCGATGATTGCGCATATCCATGCGCCCATGCAGTGGCCAGGTGACGATGTTACCGAGCGGCATGGCACGCACCACATGAGCACCAGCGCGCTCCATTTTCTTCCATGCTTCATGATGGATGAGATGACGCGAGCCGAGATCATCGGCCATGATCCGGCACCGGACACCGCGGGAAGCCGCGCGGCACACGGCTTCGACGATCTGCATCCCGTTATGATCGGTGAGCCAGATATAGAAGCAGATATGCACGTGGTCCCGGGCGGCGTCGATATCCCTCACCATTGAGGCAATCGCAGCATTCGAGTCAGGCAGAAGACTGGCCTTGTTACCCCCTTCCGGCGGATAACCGCTGGCGGACTGGCCCACCCGGAAAAGCGGTGCGAGACGAGGTGGAAGGCGGTATTTCTCCTCCGCGTCGATCAGGGCTTCATCGGCTTTACCGGGCACGCGCAAGGTCTTGCGGGCCTCGGTTATCCGGCTGACGAGGCGCGATCCCATATTGGTTTCACCAAGCATGAGATAGGCGAGCGTTCCGAGCACAGGCAGGGCCGCGATGATCGCGACCCATGCGACACGCGAGGCTGGCTGCCGATGCGGCCTCATGAGTGCACGGCCAATGAAGATCAGCTGGATGATGAAGCTCAGCGCCGCGCCCGTGACGCGCCAGCCGGTCATTTCCATTCCGGGTCACCCTTGCTTGTCAGTGAATGCGTTCAAATCTCTGCCTGGGGAAGCCTACTGCGCAGCGAGCTTCTCGGTCTTGTCCGGCAGCAGACGAAAACGCAACCGCATGACCGAGGCACCGACATGAGCGCCCTTGATCGACATCCTGAGGTCAAGCTTCACACCGTACTGGTTCTCCAGTACTGCGGCCCCTACGCCAGAGCCAATCGCCGCATCGGCCTTCACTGTCCAGTAAGTGCCATCGAATTGATCGAGACGGGTGAGATCCTTGACCGTGCCCGTGCCCTTGACCGCGATATAGCCGATGGAGGCAATACCACCGCCCCCGATCTCGAACGCGTAATCCTTGCCATTATGATGCAGCGTGCCTTTTCCCCACTCATAACCGAGCCCACCACCCACTTCCTGCAACGTGAAGTTGATGGCCGAATCCTCGGCCGGGGTCGCATTGCTGGCAGGCGCGGAGGCCTGAGGCGTGATGGGCGTTGTGGCACCCGGTACCGCATAGGCGGAAACCGCAAGAAGGCAGAGCGGGACTGAAGCGGCAAAAGCCGCAAAAGAACGTGGGAACATGACCTTCGCCTCCTTCTTGTTCGACCAGGCTTGGAGTTCAGACGCGGGAGTCCGGTCCGGGTTGCCTCAGCGCCATCTTAGCCCCGAAATCCCCCTCTGCAAATCAGTCCTGCGTCAGGACAGGCGCGCCTTCCGCGTTCATGGGTGCTGACATGAAAAGACATTTTAAGATGGGAACGGGGAAACGCTGATCACGATCGCGAGTTACTCTGGGCGAACCCTTGCGATGGAACCCAGAGCACGTGCCGAGACCGATACAGACCACGTCGGCCCTGCGTCAGGGCCTCCACGCCCTTCGCCTGACCCTGACCATGGCTGTACCTTTGTGCCTGCTCGCCGGGTGCCAGACTGACCATATCTCCTTCCTCGACCCGGCCGGTCCCATTGCCGCCTTGCAACGTTACTGGTTCGGACTGCTGGTGGGGGGGCTCACTCTGGTCATCCTGCCTGTACTGATCGGTGTACCTTTCTGCCTCTGGCATTATCGTGCCAGTAACAGCAAGGCCACCTTTCGTCCGGACTGGGATTTCGCACTCCCCCTCGAGTTTCTGGTCTGGGGCTTCCCGGCCATCGTGGTCATCGCCTTCTCCCTGCTGGTCTGGGGGCCGGAACGTCGCTACAGCCCCGACCGCGCCATTCACGACGAGCCGGCCATGACCATCGATGTGGTCGCCCTCAACTGGAAATGGCTGTTCATCTATCCTGACGCCCATGTGGCGAGTCTGGATCATCTGGTGCTACCTCAGGGACGCGAGGTCGTGTTTCGCCTGACCTCTGACGCGACCATGCAGTCCTTTCTCATTCCTTCGCTCGGCAGCCAGATCTACGCCATGGCAGGAATGGTCACGCGATTGCATCTGCTGGCAGATCGCCCCGGGCGATATCTGGGCGAAAACACCCAGTTTAACGGGATGGGATTTCAGGACCAGAAATTCGCCGTCGATGTGGTGGCTCCTGATCATTTCGAGCAGTGGCTGTCCCAGGCGCGTGCCAGCGCCCTGCATCTGGATTCCGCCACCTATGCTCTCCTGAGACGTCAGGAAAACGGGCGCCAATCCGCGCAGACATTGATGCATGACCCGCGTGCAGCCACGCCGAGCTTTTCGGAAGTGCCGGTTCACTTCTTCCATGACATCGTCAGTCGGTACGATCCCTCCATGACCGTCACCTCGGAACCCATCACTTCCGTCCCCCATACTCCTGGCTGATCGAGCCTGACCCTCGCGCTGCCCACGCAGCGCTTCCATGACCGGAGATCAGCATTTGCGCCATTTTCTGTTCGGCAATCTTGGCTATGACGCCCTGCCCTTCTACAGCGCCATCGCCACGGGAGCCGCCTCGGTGGTGGTGCTCGGCGCTCTGGCCGTGCTGGTCTTCGTGACCTGGATCAAGGGATGGAGATCGCTCTGGACCGACTGGCTGACCAGTGTCGACCATAAACGCATCGGCATCATGTATGTGGTGGTGTCATTCGTGATGCTGGCGCGCGCTGTGGTCGAGGCAGCCGTCATGCGCTCGCAACAGGCCGTCGCCTATAACAACCCCGGTTTCATACCGCCCGAGCATTTCGCGCAGCTTTTCACAACGCATGGCACGATCATGATCTTCTTCATGGCCATGCCGTTCCTGATCGGCATCTACAATTTCGCCATGCCGCTGCAGATCGGCGCGCGAGACGTCTCCTTTCCGGCCATGAATTCCATCAGCCTCGGCCTGACCAGTGCGGGCGCGGTGCTGATGATGATCTCACTGTGCATTGGCAAGTTCTCGACCGGTGGCTGGACTGGGTATCCCCCCTATACCGAGCTCTCTTTCAGCCCCGGTGTCGGAGTTGATTACTGGATCTGGGCTCTGACACTGAGTTCGATCGGCAACACCATGACGGGCATCAATTTTGCCGTCACCATCTACAAGAAGCGCGCGCCGGGCATGACCCTGTTCCGCATGCCGCTTTTTGCATGGACGGCTCTGTGTATTTCCATCCTGATGATTTTTGCCATGCCGCCGCTGACGGTCGCCACGCTCATGCTGGCGATGGACCGCTATCTGGGGATGCATTTCTTCACCAATGAACTGGGTGGGAACATGATGAATTACATCAACATGTTCTGGCTGTTCGGTCATCCGGAAGTCTACATCCTGATCCTGCCCGCCTTTGGCGTCTATTCGGAAACCATTGCCACGTTCTCGAACAAGCGGCTCTATGGCTACACTTCACTGGTCTGGGCCACGATCTCCATCGCCGTGCTGTCCTTCACGGTATGGCTGCATCATTTCTTCACCATGGGGCAGGACGGGAATGTCAACGCGATCTTCGGCATCGCCACCATGCTCATCGCCATTCCGACCGGTGTGAAAGTCTATGACTGGCTTCTGACCATGGTGCGCGGGCGCATCCGCATCAGCGTGCCCATGCTCTATGCCTGCGCCTTCATGGTGCTGTTCGTCGTCGGTGGCGCCACGGGCGTCATGCTGGCCAATCCGGGTTTCGATTATCAGGTGCACAACACGCTCTTTCTCGTGGCCCATTTTCACAACATGCTGATCCCCGGTCTGCTTTTCGGGATGCTGAGCGCCTATCATTACTGGTTTCCCAAGGCCTTCGGTTTCCGCCTGCACGAGGGCTGGGGACGGATCATCTTCGGCTGCTGGGTTGGAGGCTTCATCCTGGCGTTCATGCCGCTCTATATCGTTGGGGCGCTGGGGATGCCCCGTCGTAGCCAGGAATTTTTCGAGGCCGTCTATCGGCCTTATCTCTGGGTCGCCCTCTTCGGCGCGCTGCTCGTGCTTTGTGCACTGGCCAGTATGGTGATCCAGCTCTGGACCAGCATACGTGACCGCCAAAGCCTTGCCGTACCGGCGGGCGATCCATGGAACGGGCGTACTCTGGAATGGTCGATTGCCGCCCCTCCCCCGGAGTATAATTTCGCGCTTATTCCACAGATCGACAGTGTCGATGCGTTCCATCAGGCCAAGAAGCAGCACACGGCCTGGCGTGCACCGGAGCATTATTACGATATCGAACTCCCCTCGAACACACCGGTTGGCTTTGTATGCTGTGTGGCAAGCGGGGTCTTCGGCTTTGCCCTGACATGGCATGTCTGGTGGGCTGTGCTGCTGGGCGCAGGGGTGTTTTTCGGGGCGATCATTACCCGCAGCTTCAACCGCGATACGTTCCGGATCATCCCCGCCGCCGAGATCCGTAAGACAGAGGAACGCTGGCTGCTGACATTGCGTGAGAGTCCAGCCATCGCCAATGACGCGATGTTCACTACCACCAATCGCGGTCTGGTCAGGGAGCCCGTGTGATGGCGCAGGCAGTACACGGCAAGGGTCCGAGCCATATCGGTATCCGCATGAGCAATGCGGCACCTGAATCCCGCAAGGAAGCTGCGCGCTCCGAGGCCGAGGAGGCACTTTTCGGCTTCTGGGTCTTTCTCATGAGCGACCTCATCATTTTCTCGATGCTGTTCGCCACCTACGCAACGATGGGCCATTCCCTCGCAGGGGGGCCGGGTCCGCACGAGCTCTTCGATCTCGGTTCGGCAGCCTGGGAGACTGTAGCGCTGCTGCTCAGCAGCTTCACATGCGGCCTTGCAACACTTGCGATGCGCTATGACCGATCAACCGCAAAGACGCTGTTCTGGTTTGGCGTCACCCTGATGCTCGGCCTGGCCTTCCTGTCGCTCGAGCTGCACGACTTCTTCACCATGGCGTCAAAAGGCGGTGTGCCCTCGCGGTCGGGCTGGCTCTCGGCAAGCTGGGCGCTGATTGGGACCCATGGGTTGCATGTGACGAGCGGCTGTATCTGGATGGTGATCATGTTCGCCCAGGTCGCGAAGTTCGGCCTCGACCCGTTGGTGCAGACGCGCTTCATGCGCCTCGCCCTGTTCTGGCATTTCCTGGATATCGTCTGGATCGGAATTTTTTCGATCGTCTATCTGCTGGGAGTTCTGTCATGAACGATGATCATGCTGCGGAACGTCGGCAGGAGTTGCACGGCTATATTATCGGACTCGCATCCGCCATCCTGCTTTCCGCTATTCCGTTCGCCGGGGTCATGCTGGGGTTGTTCTCCCCCGGTGCCCTGATTTGGGTCATCGCTGTCGCAGGCCTCGTGCAGGTCATCGTGCATTTCCGGTTTTTCCTGCATATCGACCTGTCGCGCTCCCATCGCGACGATCTGCAGCTTATCCTGTTCTCGCTGCTGATCGTCGTGCTGATGGTGGGCGGTACGCTCTGGGTGCTGACGAACCAGCGTCACATGATGGGGTGAATCCCCCCGCCGCGCCGGGGGGATTCACGATAAGGCCCGCCGGCGAGGACGTGGATCGACAGCATCGCGGCCGCGCATTCATCAGCATGGTCGATTGGAAGGGTCGCGTAGCCCGAGGTCCAGCGGCATCCCTGCTCCGGTCCCTCGTCCCAGCCCGGCAGGTCCGCGCCGTCGAGATGGCTGCGTATCGCATGAGCTGCGTCCGAGCGATAAAGTGTGACCTCACCGACCAGAACGCCCAGCCTGCGACGATCATCCACAAAGGACCCATATGTATCGCATGGTCGTGCGCTGCGTGACACCAGCCGTACACGCGCGATGCCCGGCGGCAGCGTGAACAGGAAATGGTTTCCCGCCCGGCGCTTCAGATCGATACGCAGCCCTTCATCGGTCAGCAGATGCAGATCGTGTTCGTGTTCGACCCGTGAATCCTCGCGTGCCTCGGAACCACAGCGCGCCAGAATCTCATCATAGATCGGCTCGACGAAGTCACGATCAGTCCGCAGGGGCGCAGCGCCATGGGTTGTCCAGCGCCGATAAGACGGGGCTTCTCCATTCTGACCCTCCCCAAGCCTTGAGACCGTGTCGAGGTAGCTTTCAGTCAGCACCTTGTTCGCGCGGATAATGCCATGGGTCGCGAGTTCGACATGGTAGTAGTCATACTGCCGCAGCGCGCGTTCGTAACGGATGGATTCCCCGTTGACGAGCATACGGGCCGGGATGAAGCCGCCGGCGAAGTAGAGGCAATGTTCAGCCGTAACGAGCAGATCGCTATCGGGAAGATCACGTCCAAGACTATGCGCACAGATCCGGACCGGATAACCGGCAAGATCGTCTTCACGCACATTCTCGACGGTAGCCTGTCCTTTGCTGACACGCATAATCGTCTCGATGCAGGGATATTCGTCGCGATAGACGATGATCTGCTGCCCGGCAGTGAGAGTCTCGACGGCTACCGGTCCCTGGGGTGTTTCGATACGGGCTCCGGAAAGGAAGCAGGTCGTGGCAGTGCCACCATAGATCGATAGCTGCCCCCCCGAAGTTACAGCCGGGTTGATGATGGTCGCCCCGCTGCTGACCACTACGGGAGCGCCTTCCGATATCTGGGGATTGATCAGCGTTGCACCGTTAAGCGCCGTGACCGTGTCGGCGCCATAACCGCTATTGAGAAAGATGTCGTTGACCGAACTCGCGCCGGAAGAATAGGTCATCGGGTTCGAGTTCATCAGATTGCCGCTGGTGACACCGCCGCTGGCGATCGTGACATAGCCATTATGCACTTGGGAATTGAGCAGCGTTCCCCCGTTATAGACCGAGATCGTCGGATAGCCACCCGAGGCAAGCAGACCGGACACGACGGCACCGCTCATGATGTAAAGTGTCCCGCCATTCAGGCGCAGCGGTGCTTCAAGCTTCGCCCCTGTCCCGCTCACATAGACCGTCTTGCCGCCACTCATGACTGCGGACCAGGTACCTGTCACAGTGGTGACGTTGCTGGAGGGCATGATCGGTGGCGTGGTGTGGGGCGTGCCCATGACAGTGCTGATAAATGCCGAACCGCCAGGCTGAATCGACAGATTGGACACCACCGAGCCCGCGCTGAACGTCACAACGCCACCTGTGGAGACGGTAACGCCATTGACGGTCGCACCCGAATTGAAAACCATTGGGCCACCGGATAGCGTAACGGCGTTGCTCACCACGGATCCGGCACTGAAATAGGCTGTATCGGCACCATAACCGGGACCCGCGTAGAAACTATCCCCGATCGACGAGGCCCCGCTAAAGAAATAGACCGGGTCGGAGCTGAACATGTTGCTGCTGGTCGTGGCGCCCTGCAAGGCAGAGACATAGCCATTCACGATGGTTGAGCTGAGCAGAGTGCCGCCGGATGACACGACAACGTTGGGAATATTGCCGGAATTCGTGACGCCTGACGCCACGGCGCCACTCGTCACATAAAGCGTCGCTGCGCCTGTGAGCTGCACGGGTCCATCATAGGTCACACCGCCACTTTGATAGACAGTCACGCCACGGTCATTGAGAACGGCAGACCACGTACCGGTAATTTTTGTCGCCATTCTCAGAATCCTTCGATGCTCTGAATGCGCATTGACGCCATAACCGCGACGGCAGGGCGTGAGATCGCGACGATTTATTCAATAATAATCGCGAATACTTCCAAAGCGCAGAATTCGTGGCGAAAGGAGACACAACGACCGGGGATACGCTCTCCCTGACCTTTGACGTCATCCTCTCGCTTTCTTGAGCATGACTTACCAACATGGTTCCGAAACGACAAACGTTATATAATGAGGAATTATGTCAAAAACGGCTGGGCCGGGCGATATCGCGTTTAACGTTAGGTCAACGCAACGATGCGGGGCCGCGTCGAGTTTTCTATCTCGCCTGTCCCATTCCGTGAACAGACGACATGCCATCACGCTCCCAAAAAAAATACCCGATACGCCTCATTACGCATCGGGCATGTTTCGGACTTGAGAGATCCGCAGGGCTAAAGCTGCGGCATGCCGCCATGCACAGGGAGGAGCGCACCTGTTGTGTAGCTGTTATTTGGATCAGCCAGGTAGACATAGGCGCCAGCCAGTTCGGCGGGCTGACCCGGACGGCCCATCGGCGCCTGAGATCCAAAATCCTTGTGCTGCTCGGGTGGCATGCCGGTTGCGATGAACGGGGTCCAGATCGGGCCTGGAAGCACTGCATTCACCCTTATGCCCTTTTCCACGAGACTCCCGGCGAGCCCGACCGTGAAATTGGCGATGGCAGCCTTGGTCATGGAATAGGGAATAAGAATGGGCATTGGCGTACGCGTATTGACCGACGACGTATTGATGATCGATGCGCCCGGCTTGAGATGCGGCAATGCGGCCTTGGTCAGGTAGAACATGGCGTGGACATTGGTATCGAAGTGACGACGCCATTCCTCGTCCTCGATTTCGAGGAAGTTCTCCCGCGGATTCTGGAAGGCTGCGTTATTGACCAGGATATCCAGCCCGCCAAACGCCTCGACCGTCTCACTAACCAGCTTCTCGCACACAGGTTTTTCGCGAATATCGCCCGGCAGAAGCAGACAGCGCGCGCCGGCCTTCTCGACCGAGGCCGCGATATCCTGTGCATCGGTCTGCTCGGCCTCGAGATAAGAGAGCGCGATATCGGCCCCCTCCTTGGCGAACGCCACAGCAACGGCGCGGCCGATGCCGGAATCACCGCCTGTGATCAGGGCAACAAGCCCCTTGAGCCGCGCGCTACCACGGTAGCTTTCGTCGCCATAATCGGGCTGGGGCTTCATCTTGGCGGAAACGCCGGGAAATTCCTGCGGCTGAATGTCGAAGGGCGGGCGCGGATAGCGCGAGCGGGGATCGATGAGCGTCATGATGCTTGTCTCCACGAGAGAGGAACAAGCCTGCAACGGCGCCAGTCGTTGACGGTTTTATGAGGATATTATCCGGATTTTACGAAACTTTTATGAGCGCTCATCAAATAATAACGGTCCCGGAAAGATTTTTTGCTGAGAAATTACGCGGCACTCATCAAGGCACCCCGTGGATCAGCCGATTGATTGGCGCGTATCATGCGCCCCTATGACCCATTCCGCCGCTCTGATCCCGTCGATCCCGGCCGAAAGAATACCGCCCGCATACCCCGCACCCTCACCGGCAGGGAAAAGTCCGATCAATCCGGGGCTCTGTCCCTCGGCGGTACGGGGCAGACGGATGGGGGATGAGGTTCGCGTTTCGACGCCGGTCAGCACGGCGTCGCCCATCGAGAAACCCTTGAGCTTGCGCTCGAAAGCTGGCAGCGCCTCACGAATGGCCTGCACGGCAAAATCCGGCAGACAGAGAGACAGATCGGTAGGGGTAACACCCGGCTTGTAGGAGGGCACGACGTCGCCCAGCGTGGTGGACGGTCGACCGGCTAGGAAATCTTCCACACGCTGCGCAGGCGCCTTGTAGTCACCGCCTCCGGCGACGAAGGCTGCCCGCTCCCAGTGACGCTGGAAGGCAACGCCTGCCAGAACACCATCGGGGTAGTCGCGCTCCGGCGACACATCGACCACGATCCCAGCATTCGCGTTGCGCTCGGCACGCGAGTACTGGCTCATGCCATTGGTCACCACCTGGTTGGGCTCCGAAGTCGCCGCCACAACGGTCCCTCCGGGGCACATGCAGAAGGAGTAGACGGCACGACCATTACTGGCATGATGTACCAGCTTGTAGTCAGCGGCGCCCAGAAGCGGATGCCCTCCCTGATCGCCAAATCGCGCGCAATCGATCAGCGATTGCGGATGCTCGATCCGCACACCGATCGAGAAGGGCTTGGCCTGCATCGGTACGCCCGCTTGGCGCAACATCTCGAAAGTATCGCGCGCGCTATGCCCCACCGCCAGAATAGCGCGGTCAGCTTCGAGCGTCGTACCGTCAGAGAGCACCAGACCCGTGAGTCTCCGGGGGTTTCCTTCGGTTACCAGCCCATCTACCCGCACACCGAAACGATACTCCCCGCCCAGCGCCTCGATCTCGGCACGGATATGTTCGACCATGGAAACAAGGCGGAACGTGCCGATATGAGGCTTTGAGACATAAAGGATCTCTTCAGGCGCCCCGGCCTTGACGAATTCCTCCATCACCTTGCGGCCAAGGTGGCGTGGGTCGCTTACGCCGCTATACAGCTTGCCGTCAGAAAACGTCCCGGCCCCGCCCTCGCCGAACTGGACATTGCTCTCGGGCGTCAACTCGGACCGACGCCACAGGGCAAAGGTATCGATGGTGCGCTCACGCACGATCTTTCCGCGCTCGATCACGATGGGGCGCAGCCCTGCCTGCGCCAGGATCAACGCTGCCATGACCCCGCAAGGCCCGGCACCGATCACAACCGGTCGTAACGCCCCCGGGCTTGCCGTGGGCAACACATACTGCGTGTCAGGGCTGGGCATGATGGAGGGTGTGTTTTCGTGACGGGCGAGCAGAGAAGCTTCGTCGTCAACCACGCAATCGACGCTGTAAACCAGCACGATGCGCCCGCGCTTTCGCGCATCATAGCCGCGACGGGCAATGGTGAAGTCGTGCAAGGCGGAATCGTCGATGCCAAGACGCGTGACGATGGCGGCGCGCAGTGCCGTGTCATCGTGGTCGAGCGGAAGCCTGAGTTCGGTAAGCCGGATCATCCCGGCTGGAAGTCATGCCCAGGGGTTGCTTGTCAAGAAGAATAGCAGCGTGCGCGCGAGCGGACAGGGGGCCGGGACGCGCCCGGCAGTCCCCCAATCCTTACAGAGCCGGGCGCTCGGCCTCGGTACGATCGCGAACCGCCTTGAATTCCGAGCCCTGCTTCCACACGGGCCACATGCGCGAAAAAGCGAGGCTGCGTCCAACTTCATAGAGTGCAGCCGCGTCCTCGGCCGCACCACGCAGATCCCAGCTCGCGCTCCAGGAATCGCATGGCTGGTGGTAACAGACCATATAGCCCTCAAGCCATTTGCGCCCGGCGGGCACGCCGCCCTTCACGAGGTCGGGATAACCCGCCAGATCCATTATCGGCAGAACCGGCACGCCCGCCCGCGCAAAAGGCAGATGATCCGCGCGATAGAAGGCGCCTCGCTCGGGCAGGGCCTCCGGCTGGGTCACACGTCCCTGCGATTTTGCAATCGTGACGAAATCATCCTGCAGACTGTCCTGCCCTGCGCCCACCAGAAAGGCATTGTGCGACATGCCAGCCATCTGCAGCACATCGATGGTGAAATTGGCGACGGTCTTGGGCAGAGAGACGAGCGGGTGCTCGGCATACCAGGTGGAGCCGAGCAGACCGCGCTCCTCCGCCGTCCAGGCAGCAAAGAGGATGGTACGCTCCGGGGCCGGTCCGGATTTGAAGGCACGCGCAATTTCGAGCACCGCCGCAACCCCTGAGGCGTCATCGATCGCCCCGTGGCGGATCATCATATCGCCATGCGGTCCCTTGCTCTTGCCGAACGCATCCCAGTGCGCGCCATAAATGATCGTCTCTTCCGGGTGGGTCGTGCCGGGCAGCTTGGCCAGAACATTGCGGCTCTGCATATGCTGCGTCTCGACCTCAAGCCGCGTTGTCAGCGTCGTCCTGGGGAGAATGACCGGCCTGAAATCGGGACGCCGCGCCTGTTCGCTCAGCTTGTCGAGATCCAGCCCCGCACGGGCAAACAGGTCATGGGCCGCCCTGCCCTCGACCCAGCCCTTGAGAACAAGCGTCTGGTCGGCATTCTTGCGATCAAGATCGAAAGTCTCTCCACCTGGCGCGATCACGGTGCTCCAGGGATAAGACGCGGCCTCCGTATCATGGATGATCAGCGCGCCCACGGCACCGCGTCGAGCCGCTTCCTCATACTTGTAGGTCCAGCGCCCGAAATAGGTCATGCCGCGCCCGCCGAAACGCTCCGCCACGGGCTCACCCGGCTTCGCCCTGAAATCCGGATCATTGATCAGGATGACAGCAATCTTGCCCTTCAGATCCACATCCTTGAAATCGTCCCAGTCGCGGCCGGGGGCATTCACGCCGTAACCGACAAAGACGAGGGGGGCCTCGGTGATCTCGATCCGGGAGGAGGGCACACTCGTGGTCAGATAGATTTCGCTGGCCTGATGGAAATCGATGGATCGATCCGATCCAATACGGAACTGGGCAATGGAGTCCGGCGCGATCTTGGTATGGATCATCGGCACTTCCTGGGTCCAGCCGCCATTCTCGCCAGCAGGTTCCAGCCCGATCGCCTGCAACTGGGCAACGAGGTAGTTCACCGTCTTGATTGCCCCGATCGTCCCGGGCGCCCGCCCCTCGAAGGGATCGGAGGCCAGCGTGCGAATAACCTCCGACATGCGGGCGGGGTTCATGGGCGCATAGGGAAGTGGCTCTGAAGCCAGCGCGGAAGACCCGCAAAGCATGGCGGTCAGCATCATGCCAGTAAGGGAAAAGCGCGCTGATCGCATCATGAAGTCCTTGTTCTTGTCATTGCGGCGACGAAGATTCCGATCCCCCCTCTCCGGGAGTGCGAGATCCGTTCCTGCATTCCCCCCTGAATGCCGCGGCTCAGTGGGGCTCATGCCTGAACTGCCGGAACGACACGCCGCATCAGTCGAGGAGACGCGTACACTCCTGCCGCAAAGCGGAAGTCATGAGCAGTAATCGACAAACACCCGGACATGTCAGAACCAACCAGAAAGCAAGCGGCAGCCGGAAGGGAAAAAATCCCCAGGTCATCCAGCTGTTACAATATCGTCAACATTTGCGCACCCTCGGTGGCGCTCCGCATACCAACCCAGCCGGACTGATAATTCAATAACGAAATTGACGATTTTCATGACAAACCCTTTCCCGCAAGATTAGAGAGCATGTGTTCATGAATAATCATTTCGTTATCAATCAATCTATATTAATGACTGTTTAATATCCTCAAACCATAAGCATAGTTTGATATATTGTGACTTTTTGTATATATTGAGCGGTTCCAGCACCTTAACTACTACATGCTAGACTACGACAGGCGCCGCAGAGCCCCATGCCGCCGAACCTTGGCTTTCAAGCGCCCGATGCCGTATAGGAACGGTCTGACGACGACTCACCGAAGGCGCCCCCATGGCCGAAAACCCATGCGCCCATGATCCCAACAGGGATCACGGCCCCCATGATCACGCCCGCACGGGTGAAACGCATGCCTGCCGTGATCACGCCCATGCCCATACGGCCCATGACCACGCCGAGTCCGGCGATCATGCGCAAGGGGGCGAAGACCATGACCATGACCATGACCATGACCATCACGGCCATGATCATGGCGCGCATGGCCATCACCATGGCCCGGGCCATCATCACGTTCATGCTCCGGCAAGTTATGGATCGGCCTTTCTCATCGGCATGGGGCTGAATATCGCCTATATCGTCGCTGAGACCGTCTGGGGCATTCTGGCGCACTCCCTGTCACTGCTCTCGGATGCCGGACATAATCTTTCCGATGTGCTCGGTCTGGGCGCCGCATGGCTCGCGCACAGCCTTGCGCGACGCGCGCCCTCCGCACGCTTCACTTATGGCCTCAAACGGTCGACCATTCTCTCCGCTCTGGGCAATGCCGTTCTACTCCTGCTCGTCACGGGCGGGATCATCTGGGAGGCCGTGACGCGCCTGGCCAATCCCGGCGAGGTGGCCGGGCGCGTGGTCATGCTTGTGGCCGCAGGCGGCATTCTGGTGAATGGGGGGACGGCGCTCCTCTTCATGCGCGGCGGAAAGGATGACCTCAATCTGCGTGGTGCCTTCCTGCATATGGCCGCTGATGCGCTGATGTCTCTGGCCGTTGTCGTGACGGGCTTCATCATCATGATGACCGGATGGACCATTCTCGACCCCATCGTCAGTCTGATCGTCTGCTTGACGATCATTTTCGGCACCTGGTCGCTGTTGCGGGCATCGCTTGATATGGCACTCGATGGCGTCCCGGAGCAGATCAGCCTCGAGGAGGTATCGGCCGCCTTGCGCGGCCTAGACGGGGTCGAGGATCTTCATCATCTGCATGTCTGGTCCCTGAGCACAACTGAAACCGCCCTGACCGTGCATCTGGTCAGCGAAGCGCCGCTCTCCGCCCATGACGCGCTTCTGCGTGCAGCGGGAAGCATGCTGTCGAAGCGCTTCAGGATCGGTCATGCCACCTTCCAGATCGAGGCGCCTGGTGTGGCTTTCCCCTGCGGTGCGCCCGGCGGGGCCGTTTCCTGCGGAACCGGCGCGTCATGCTGAAACAGCCGGAAAAAACGGCCTTCGGCTGGATGTCTCTGGCGGTCAGCCTTGTTGCGCTCAGTCTCAAATATATTGCCTGGCGCGTGAGCGGCAGCGCCGCGCTGCTTTCTGACGCGCTCGAGACGATCATCAATGTCGCCGCTGCCATCGGTGCGCTCTGGGCGCTGAAAGTCGCGCAACGCCCCGCCGATGACAATCACACCTATGGCCATGACAAGGCCGAGTATCTCTCTGCCGTGACCGAGGCTGTGCTCGTGGTCCTGACGGCAATCGGTATCGCCTGGGTGGCGTGGAAGAGCTGGCTCGCTCCCAATATCGAGATCGCCCCGTGGCGCGGCATCGCGTTCAACGCGCTGGGCGGGGTGGTCAATCTGGTCTGGGGCCTGATCCTGGTGCGTCAGGGTACATTGCGCCGCTCCCCTGCGCTGACCGCCAACGGGCGGCATGTGATCTCCGACGTCTGGACCACGGTCGTTCTGGTTGTCGGGATCGCCTTCATTCCGCTGACCGGCTATGCGCGCCTCGATGCCATTCTCTCCGGGCTCGTGGCGCTCAACGTGCTGCGCGTCGGCTTTGACATGATGAAGCATTCCATCGCCGGCCTCATGGACGAGGCCCCCGATTCCGACACGTTACAGATGATCCGTGCCGTGATTTCCGAACATGCGGAAGGCGCGATCGAGGCGCATGATATCCGGGTGCGCACAGCGGGCAGTGTCAGCTTCATCGAATTCCATCTGGTCGTTCCGGGTGCCATGAGCGTGTCGGCCTCGCATGATATCTGCGATCGCGTGGAACATGCGCTGCGCCGCCATATCGGCCGCGCCATCATCCATATTCACGTAGAGCCCGAGGAAAAAGCAAAACAGACCGGGATACCGGTTCTGGCCTGAGCCGGGGCGGGTGAACCCGACAGGGTCACGCCCGTTACGTTCTCTTCGGAAAAGAGTTTCCTGATCAGTCGTTTCTTGACCAGTTGCCCGGTGTGCTGGCAGGAGCATCCCCCATCGGTCGGTGCCTCCCGATCACCAGACAGGCGAGACTTCATGCGCCCCAGCACCGCATTGCGTCAGAAGAACCGGATCCAGCATCTTCGCCGTTCCGCCCGCCGAACCACCTCGCAATGGCGGCGCACCCTGACCTATTGGCTGGGTGCCGTTCTTGTAGGCGTGGTAGCCGTGGCCTTTGCCGGGACGGCAGACTGGGCCGCGCGCGCGCGCGGACGCCTGCTCCATTGGGACCCCTACGTAATGCTGGTGGTTGTTCCCGCCGGTCTGGCACTCTCCACCTGGCTCACACGCCGGTTCTTCGCCGGGGCTCAGGGAAGCGGCATTCCGCAGACAATTGCCACCCTGCACATCGAGAATTTCTTGATCGTCAATCGCGTGCTGTCGCTGCGTATTGCCTTTGCCAAGATCATCCTCACCTGTTTCGGACTGCTGGTCGGCGCCTCAATCGGCCGCGAAGGACCAACCGTGCAGGTAGGGGCAGCCATCATGCATGGCTTCTCGCGCCTTCTGGGGACATCCAGCGTGGCTGCGCGACGTGGGGCCATTCTGGCTGGTGGTGCCGCGGGGGTCTCGGCCGCATTCAACACACCTCTTGCAGGGATCGTGTTCGCCATCGAGGAGTTATCGCATTCCTTCGAGCAGAAGACCTCGGGCACGATGCTGACCGGCGTCGTGCTCTCGGGTGTCACGGCCATCGCACTCGTGGGAAATTACTCCTATTTCGGTCATACCGATGTGGATGTGCCCATCGGGACGGCCTGGATTGCCGTCCTTACCTGCGGCATTGTTGGCGGTGTCGCAGGCGGCACCTTCTCGGCCCTGCTGATCCGCTTTTCCAAGGGCATACCGGGACGGCTCGGCGCGCTCATCAAGGCGCGGCCCGTTGCCTTCGCCGCCCTGTGCGGTCTGGTTCTGGCAGGGCTCGGGATTGTGTCGCATGGCGCGACCTATGGTACGGGTTACACCCAGGCGCGCGCCATCATCGACGGGTCCGAGCACTACCCGGCCTCGTTCTTCGTACTGAAGTTCATCGCCACCGTCGTGTCCTATTGCTCCGGCATTCCTGGCGGGCTTTTCGCACCCTCCCTTTCCGTCGGTGCGGGGATCGGGGGCTGGATCGAGCAATATCTCCCTCATACGACAGCCGGTGCCGTGGTGCTTCTAGGAACGGTCGCCTATTTCTCGGCAGTGGTACAGGCCCCTCTGACCGCCACCGTCATCGTCATGGAGATGTGCGACAACCAGCAGGTCACCCTGGCGCTCATGGCCACCTCCTTCCTCGCCTTCGGTGTATCGCGCATGATCTGCAAGCAGGCGCTTTATGGCGCTCTGGCCGATCGCTTCATGGAAGCCGCCCATAGCGCGGCCCCAACCCCCATCTACACGCGCAGCAGCGCGAGCCCCGCCATCGAAACGCTGGTGGAAGAGGAGGAGGCTGAGCGCACATCACAGACCACGCCCAGGAATGATGAGGCTCGCGGGGATGAGCCCCCCAAGCCACCCCCTCAAGCCTGATCCCGCCCCGTACCGGCCTCGCCCAGACTGCCATCATGAGGCATAGCGCGCAGAGGAAAGAGGAATGCGCCTTCCGCTGGTCGTCTGGCCCCTTGCAGAAGCAGGCCCGGAGGGGCTTCAGACCAGACCTCTTTGACGACGAGCTACCCCTCCCCATATCGGGAGGATGATACCGCTCTCCGTCCTCGATCTCTCCTTCATCCGTGACGATGGCACCGTCAGGGAAGCCCTGCTGGAGTCGCGCGATCAGGCGCTCCATGCCGAAGCGCTCGGCTATCATCGCTACTGGGTGGCCGAGCATCACGCCATGCCGGGCATCGCCTCCGCCGCGACAAGCGTGGTTATCGGTCATCTGGCCGCTGCCACCCAGCGCATGCGTATCGGCGCCGGGGGCATCATGTTGCCCAACCATGCCCCGCTCGTCATTGCCGAGCAGTTCGGCACGCTCGAAGCCCTCTTCCCCGGTCGTATCGATCTGGGCCTGGGCCGCGCCCCCGGCTCGGACCAGCGCACAATGCGCGCGCTTCGGCGTCACGGCGATCATGCAGAGCGTTTCCCCGATGACGTGCAGGAGCTCATGGCCTACTTCACGCCTTACGGCGCCCCGAACGGGGTTGTGGCCACGCCGGGTGCCGGGGCCGACATTCCCGTCTGGCTGCTCGGTTCGTCGTTGTTCTCTGCCCAGCTCGCTGCGGCTCTCGGTCTTCCCTTTGCCTTCGCATCGCATTTCGCGCCGCAGATGATGGAACAGGCGATCGATCTCTATCGTACAAGTTTCCGGCCATCGGCCCATCTCGCAGCGCCTCATGTCATGCTGGCCATGAACGTGATCGCTGCCGATACGACTGAGGAGGCCGATTATCTGGCAACCTCCCGTCGTCTTTTCGTCGCAGCCCTCCGCCAGGGCCGTCCCGGTCGCGTGCTGCCCCCCATTCTGCCCGAGGACCTTCCCTGGTCCCGCGAGATCAGCCAGCAGCTGGACACGGTGCAGGCGACGAGCCTGATCGGAACCAGAGAACAGGTCGCGGAGGGCATGGCAGCCTTTGCCGCGCGCCATGCTCCTGACGAATTGATGATCAGCGCGCCGATCTATGCGCCCGAGGCACGGCTGCGTGCGCTGACACTGGCACGTGAGGCGTGGCACATGGCAGGGCTGGACTGAGGCCCCGCAACGCCTGTCCGGGCAGGAATCGTTTTATCCTGGCAAAGCTTAGGCACGTCTGCCCAGAAAGAAGGATCGCAGCCGCGACAGCCGATCGCTCGAAGGATGGTTCTTCCCGGACGCCCCCTTCTCGACCGAGGCGTCCGTGGGTCGATTCCCATACTCCTTTGGGTCATTCGGCTCCCTCATGGCCCCGCGGTTCGAGGGGCCCCGCATGACGTCGATGCCCCAGACAAGAGGCCTCCACGTTATAGCCGCCGGGCGGGGTGCCGCCCGGCCGGTTTTCAGGACAGATCGAACGCCTTCATCTTGTTGCCCGCCAATGCGCAAGCCGCATGAATCACGCCCAGATGGCTCAGACCTTGCGGCGTATTCCCCAGATACATGCCTGTCTCGGGGTTGATCATCTCGGCAATCACACCGGTATTACGGGGGAGGCGTTCCAGAAAAGCGGCGTAAAGCTTCTCGGCCTCATCCTGTTCGCCCAGCAGGGAGAGTGCCTCGACCATCCAGCAGGAACAGGCGAGAAAGGCCCCCTCTTCTTCCCTCATCCCGGTGTAGCGGAACAGGAACGGACCATGGCCCAGCTCCTCGCGTATGGCCCTGAGCGTGGATAGCATGCGCTCCTTGCGATCGAGCCCGAAAGGCACGGCCAGAGCAATCGAGGCATCGAGCCCCTCAGACCCTGGATAGAAGAGATAGGCCTTGCGCTTCTCGCACCAGCACTCACTGTCGATCCAGTCCAGAATACGGTCGCGTTCGCGCGCCCAGCGCGGGGCGCGGTCCTTGGACAGATGCCCGCGCTCGGCCATCTGGCAGGCGCGATCCAGCGCCTGCCAGCAACTGATCTTGGACATGGTGTAATGCTGGTCTTCGGTCAGTTCCCATATACCGGCATCTTTCTGACGCCAGTGATCGGCGCAGCGATCGGCCAGATCCGCCAGAAGCTGTGCGGTCTTCTGGTCCAGCAGATTGCCACGCGAGACAAAGAGCGCAGCCGTCTCGAATATATCGCCGTAGATACCGTGCTGGTGCTGCCCGGAGGCGCGGTTGCCGCTGAGCACGGGCTTGATCCCGCGATACCCCTCGACCTCGTCGTAGATGATCTCGTCCTCGACCTTCTGGCCTGAAAGTCCATACATCACAAGAGGACCTTCCTCGCCCAGATGATGCACAAGCCAGGCCAGCGCGGCCTTCACTTCGGCCACGGCACCCAGCCGGAGGAACGCGTTGGCCACATAGGCGGCGTCGCGTATCCAGGCATAGCGATAATCCCAGTTCTTTCCGTCGCGCAGTCGCTCGGGCAGCGAGGTCGTGGCCGCTGCGGCGATGGCGCCGCTCGATGAGTAAAGCAGCAGCTTGAGCGCCAGAGCGCTACGCCGAACCTGCTCCCGATACGGGCCCTCGTAATGCAAGGAATGTGCCCAGCTGCGCCACGCGGCATCGCTGGTCTCGATACGTCCGTCGATCTCCTCCACGGAGGGCACGGCCAGTGGCTCGTTTTCGGTGGCGACGAGCGCCACGAGGGCATGGGTTTTCTCCCCCACGACGATCTCGGCTTCGATCGCCTCGTCCTCCTCGCGCAGGATACGCATGTTGGGCGTATGAACCATATGCGCCAGCACGGAGCCCACGTGGAAGATATTGCCATTCTGGGTGGACTGGATCCAGGGAGCCACTGTGCCGCAGCGCGTGCCGAGGCGAAAGCGCACGATGAACGTCATCCGGCCCGAGATTCCCTCGATACGGCGTGCAAATTCGGTCCAGGGCAGACGTCCGGCAAAGGTGCTGTTCAGTGATTCCGTGAGACGGGCCGTACCGGTCTCGGTTTCGATCAGGGTTTCCAGCACGTTGCTGTCTTCACGGTACCGGCGGGTGGCCTTGAAGGCGCCCACAGGTCGGATCTGAAAGAAACCGCCGGGGCGATGCAGCAACCGGTCGAACATGGGCGGGGAGTCGATATTGGGAACGCAGAGCCAGTCCACGCTGCCATCGGGCGCCAGCAAGGCGACGCAGCGCCCGTCACCAAGAGCGGCATAATCCTCGATGGGCCAGAACCCATCGAGGGGCCCTTGCGGGGAAAGCTCTCTGGCGAGGGCGGGCAATTCATGAGTCATGAATGTCTCTTTCGATCGTGCAGCGCTGCAACCTGTGAGGGCACATGCAACAATCGAAAGCGGTGCCGGGTTTCGCCCGGCAATTTTTCAGAAGATTTCTATATGGCTCTTGAAGCCCAGCATCGCCTGATCCCGAAGCTGCTTTTGTCCACCAGGATTGAAATAATACTGGAAATCGGGCGCGAAGGTGACCCCGCGCAGCACATGAATCTGATAGGTCGCTTCAACCACATAGGCGCTGGTCTGCGGGAAGAGCGACCCGTTGGGCAAGGGCAGACCCTGCGCTGCATAGAGACGCTGCGAGCGCGTCAGATCGTCGGAAACATGGGTCCAGGAAAAATTGACGCCGATTGCATCGAGCGGGCGCGATTTCCAGAAGCCGCGATCAAGCACACCAAGTGAAAGCTGGTCCGCGCGGGTGGAGGTCTGGGCCTTGTTGAAATAGGCGGCCCCGATCAGGGTCACACCGGCATCGGGCGCCTGGCCCGGATGATGATACACCATCTGGTCGACCAGCCCCCAGGCCGCCCAGGCGCCGTGTACATTGCGTGGCTTGAGCCCGCTCAGGGCAAAGGGATTGCCATTGCCGTCGTAATAATTGTCCTTGTGGTCCGCCGTATCGTAGGCGAAGCCCGCCTTGTAATGGCCCGGCAGGGAATGGTCGTGGCCAAAACGCGGCTCCCAGATGAATTCGACCGGCATGGCCTCACCATCGATCGTGGCGCCGTTGAACTTGAAGCCGGTGCGCATCTGGGCATTGCCGTAAATGGCCTGTGTCTGGGTGAAGTAGACACCGAACTGGAAGATCGTGTTATCGGTCGGTCTCA
The DNA here is from genome assembly GCF_003994335.1 of Asaia sp. W19. Lineage (GTDB taxonomy): Bacteria > Pseudomonadota > Alphaproteobacteria > Acetobacterales > Acetobacteraceae > Asaia. The sequence continues at coordinate 1,099 of NZ_PNQZ01000034.1, read as the reverse complement.
GGCGGAACCGTGCTGCCCAGTTGGCATCGGGATAGGAGGCATGGGCGGTATTGTCGCTCGATGCCTTGGGATTGCCGCAGAACGCGTTGTTCATGAAGTTACAATAGAGCGGATTGGCCGAGAAATCCGAGAGGAAGGACATGCGTCCGGCCGCCACATCGAAACGATCGTTGAACAGTGTTTCCTCGCCATAGGCATAAACCAGATGGACCACCACGTTACCGCCACCGCCATAGATTTCCTGGCTGGGGTTGAGGTTGTCACCGAACATGCGACTGGCGGGGATACCGTAACGCCCGACGATCACGTCATGGGTCGAGAACCCGGTCCAGCCTGCCAGACGCTCCCAGTCGATGTCGTTCTCCATCGAGTACTGGCCAGCATTACTCGCGCCCTGACGCAGTCCAAGGCCTTTCGTCGGGGCATTGAGCATGCCTGACATTTCATTCGTGTTGTCGAGCAGGATGGCGATGCCGCGTTCACGCAGCCAGGCATTGACGCCCAAGGGATTGACGAAAATTGCCTCGGGCTTCGGCAAGGGCGCAACCGTCGTATCCTTGTGAAGCTCGGATAACGACGTCTGGGTCAGGGCAGAGGGCTGCTGGCCTGCATTGATCGCTCCCAGCCCGGCGGGCGCTGGCGCGCCATCAGGCGTCGCTCCGGAGGACGCTACGGATGTCGTCTCCTGGGCATAGGCGCCAGAGACCAGACAAGGCACGGCAAAACAGACGGAAAAGAGGCGCAGGACGGAAGAGGACAATGTCTGGCTCAAGCTCCCTGTGGACGGATGACCGTCTTTTAAGAAAACCGACAGGTTTTTTGGACCCTGAGAGTCGTCATTTTATGCCGGTTTCGTGAGCAGAGCATCATTCAGCGGGAAAAAACACCGTTAAATCTGACATCAAGACATCATGACAAATCATTGCTGATCTCTCTTGCCATCCCTCCAAAGTGAAAAAGCGCTTCCTGCATACCGCGTCATTGATTGAGATTAACGTGTTCCTGAGCTCCCTCTCCCCCGGATAACGATGATCCGATTACGCGCCCGTCAATCGGGAGGAGATATGCGGGGGGGGGGGGGGGGGATCGTGATGCCCTT
>NZ_PNQZ01000033.1 GCF_003994335.1 Asaia sp. W19 | reverse complement strand
ATGCCGGTTGCGGTCTGTCTGGACCGCTCGCCCGAGATGATGATTGCGCTTCTTGCGATCCTCAAGGCGGGCGGGGCCTATCTGCCGCTTGATCCGTCCTATGCCTCGGGCCGCCTGCAGCGTGTTCTTGACGATGCGCGCCCGGCGGTCCTGCTGCACGATGCCTCGGGACTTGCCGCACTGGGGGACTGGGCAGCACACGATACCATCTTGTGCAATGTCTGCGCGCCCGTCACACCCTGGCAGGCCCGGGAGGCAGGCAATCCTGATCGCCACCGTCTGGGACTGACCAGCCGCAACCTCGCCTATATCATCTACACCTCCGGCTCCACAGGGCAGCCAAAGGGGGTTGGCAATGAGCATAGGGGCATCGTCAATCGTCTGGTCTGGATGCAGCATGCCTACAGGCTGGATGCCGGCGATGTGGTCCTGCAAAAGACTTCCTTCGGCTTTGACGTGTCGGTCTGGGAGTTTTTCTGGCCTCTCCTGGCAGGTGCCCGTCTCGTTCTGGCGCGGCCCGGTGGCCACAAGGATGCCGCCTATCTTTCCGAGGTCATTGCGCAAGAGCGCATTACAACGCTCCATTTCGTGCCTTCCATGCTCGATCTGTTCCTCGATGAAAGCAGACCTGAGGAATGTGTGTCGCTCAAGCGCATTATCTGCAGCGGTGAGGCGCTCTCTGTCGTCACGCTGCAGCAATGTCGCAGACTGTTTCCCTGGGCTCATGTGAGCAATCTCTACGGTCCGACAGAGGCGGCTATCGATGTCACGCACTGGGAGTGTCCGCGTGACATAACGGGTCTGCATTCTGTGCCGATCGGTCGTCCGATTGCGAATACGCAGCTCTATATTCTCGATCCTGCGGGCCATCCCGTGCCGCCCGGCGTATCGGGAGAGCTGCATATCGGCGGCCATGGTGTGGCGCGTGGCTATCTCAACCAGCCCGAACTGACGGCAGAGCGCTTCATCGCCGATCCCTTCTGCGCGGATGGTCGTGGCAGGCTCTATCGCACAGGCGATCTGGCCTGTTACCAGCCTGACGGGACCATTCTCTTCCTTGGGCGTATCGATCACCAGATCAAGATCCGCGGCTTTCGTGTGGAGCCGGGCGAGATCGAGACAAGGCTGCAGGAACAGCCCGGCCTGCGTGCGGCGGCGGTCATTCTGCGCGAGGACAGGAAGGACGATCCGCGTCTGGTTGCCTATGTGGTGCCGGAGCCGGGGCATGTTCCCGACAGCGCTGCGCTGCGCAATACGCTGGCGCATGACCTGCCCGACTACATGGTGCCCAGCGCCATTGTCGCGCTCGAGGCCCTGCCGCTGACGACGAATGGCAAGCTCGACAGAAAGGCCTTGCCGGTTCCGGACTGTACGGCCGTGCAGATCGGACGCGCGCCCCGCACGCCGCGTGAGGCCGTGCTGTGTTCGCTGTTTGCCGAGCTTCTCGATCGCGAGAGCGTGGATATCGATACGAGCTTCTTCGATCTCGGCGGTCACTCCCTGCTGGCGACGCGCCTCATCAGCCGGA
>NZ_PNQZ01000032.1 GCF_003994335.1 Asaia sp. W19 | reverse complement strand
GACGATTTCGGGCAGCAACAGCCTGAGCATTCTGGCGCGCAATGGCGACATCACCAATACGGGCACGCTGGCAGGTGGCTCGGTCAGCCTGGTGGCGCAGAACGGGTCGATCATCAACAGCGCGACGCTGAATGATTATCTGGTCAATGGCGGCAATCAGGGCCAGCTTGGCTCGGTCGGCACGATCACGGCGAGCGGTGCGGCGTCCCTCTCGGCCAGTAATGACATTACCTTCAATGGCGGTCGCCTGAGTTCGGGTGGTGATCTGTCGATGCTCGCGGGCAACAGCCTGACGCTTGGGGCCGCGACGGTGCGTCAGGCCACGGCGGTGAAGGGCGCCAATGTCAGCAGCGCGTTCAGCCAGATGCAGAATTACACGAGTTCGATCAGTGCGGGCGGGAATGCGGTTCTGGCGGCCCTTGGGGGCGATCTGAAATCGGCGGGAGCGACGATCGACAGCACGGGCAATATGGTGCTGTCTGCGGCGAAATCGCTCGATCTGGGGTCTGTCACCGACAGCACGAGCCATGACATTTCCGGTAGCAAGTCGGGCTTCCTGACGCATAGCCGCTTTACCGACACGGGGAGCCTGTCGTTCGAGCGCGGCTCGAACGTGACATCTGGCGGCACGCTGACGGGTCTGTCGGGCGGGGATATGAGCCTCAAGGGTCTGATCGGCGCGCAGGGCGATGTCACGCTCTCCGCAGGCGGCACTCTGACGCTGGAGGCCACGAAGACGCAGAGCGAAGCGAGTGCGTCGCATCACGTGGCGGGGATCTCGCTGAGCAGCCAGGGCGCGCAGGGGACGCTGGGCTATGGCATGCGCGACGACAGATCATCGTCATCGAGCACGGTCTGGACCCCATCGGTTCTGGCCTCGCTGGGCGGCAGTGTGGCGCTCAATGCGGGCAAGGCACTTACGATGGATGGTTCAGCCCTGTCGGCTGCGAACGATCTCACGCTCTCGGGGTCGTCCGTCTCGTTGCTGGCCAAGGAGAACAGCCAGACACAGAGCACGGCGCATAAGGAGAAATCCATCGGCGCCAGAATCGGATTGTCTCCAACATCCATTGTCGGGCAGGTGGTCAATACGGGGCTTGCTGCAAGCCAGACGTCAGGTAGCGGCAGCGGGACGCTTGCTGCGCTGAATGCGATGCAGGGCGCAGCCATTATTGCCACCTCGATCATAAAAGGGGGCGATGCAGTTGCGGGCAATATTGTGGGCGTACGCCAATCCATTGGCTCGTCGTCGCTGCATCAGTCGAGCACCCAGACGCAGACCCAGGCTGTGGGCACGACGCTCAACGCCGGCAATACGCTTTCTGTCGTGGCGCGTGGCGATAACGCAGCGGATGCGCAGAACGGCTCTTTGAGTGCGACGGCGTCGAGCCTGTCTGGCAAGGATGTGGTTCTTGCTGCCAGCAAGGACATCACGCTGCAGGCGGGCTGGGATACGMCCCATAGCGAAAGCAACATGAAGTCGAAATCGACTTCAGTCGGGCTCGRTATTGGGGGGGGGGTTGGGGGG
>NZ_PNQZ01000031.1 GCF_003994335.1 Asaia sp. W19 | reverse complement strand
AGCCGCCCATGTAAGAAGCGATTGCTGCGTTGAAGCCCGTGATGGTGGTCTGGTCACCCTGCAGACCGGTGATGTAGCTCAGATTGTTGGATGTAATGCCCAGGCCATCGCTGGTGCTGCCCGAGATCAGGTTGACGCCGTTGAACGTGGCGTTACGCGCGATGGTGTCGATCTGCTGAAGCAGGCCGGTGATCTGCGTGCCGATCTGATCGAGAGCGGCCGGGCTGCCCTGGTTGTTGCCAAGGGTGGTGACGGCGTTCTGCACGCTGTTGAGCACGCTGATGATCTGGTTGACGGCTGTGCTCGTCGAGCTAACGGTCTGAGCGGCAAAGGAAAGGCCGTCATTCACGGCGGACTGGCCGGAGACGTTGCCCTGCATCTGCTGCGCGATGCCGTAAGCTGCCGCGTTATCTGCAGCGCTCGACACCTTCAGGCCGGTCGAGATGGTGTTTTCTGCATTGCTCAGAGCGGTCTGGGTAGCGTTCAGGGTCTGAACGGCGACCATCGCCGAGGCATTGGTGTTGATTGAAAGGCTCATCGAGTTTCTCCTGGTGCTCGCCCAGATATCGGGCCACGCAACCACCATAAAAACCCGAATGGATAAGAGAAGATTACCAGAATTCGCGTGACGTGAAACCGTGGCGGAAAAAAAGCGGTCTGATGCTCAGGCGAGTTTCCCCATGTTGCGCAGCCCCAGATGGGAGCGCTCAGAAACTGCTTGCCAAATCACGTTGCCGTAACTATCACGTGATCGTGGTGTCATGGATATGTCGACGTTCTGCGGGCATTGTAACGGACGGCTAATATATGTCATCGCTAAGTATATATTAACTCGAATACATTAATGGTTCTTTCAAGCTCAGAGACTTAATAACTTACTTATATTTGGGTTACATGGCGATGCCAAGACTGCCTTTGGGACGTTTGCTCCATATTTCGACTGTGTTCATGACCCTTGCGCTCGCAATGAATGTGCATGCGCTTGCCAGTCGCATGGGGCAGGATGAGCGGCCAGTTCAACCTGAAAATTCGGACCCGGGGATGGCGCCCAGCAAGGTGCCCACGGGATCAACCAGGGCTCGAGAGAATACTCTCGAAGCCGCGGCAAACGTGGGGCGCAAAGATGGTTGGCAGGCAATCCCAGTCGTGAGCCAAGGGCCAGCCCCTGGAGATGATATGGTGCCGGTAGATGCAGCTTTTCTCAATAACGACGCTCCTGCCTCGTCGTGTGTCGCAACGCCTTGCGTACCGGGCAGTATCGGCGAAACGACAGGACCGACCAAAGAGCAAGCCCAGGCGGAGCTGGTAAAGCGATTGCTCTCGCGTCAGGGTTCGATCGAAGACGAGCAACACAGGCTGGAAGAACAGAAGCACGTTTTGGACTCCGCGCGTATCGCTCTTGAGGACAGGATGCGTGCAATCGATAATTCGATGGCAGAGCTTGCGGAGAAACAGGCGCAGCATAAGGAACTGATGGTGGCGGAGACGTCACGACTGGTAAAAATTTATGAAGAAATGCCTCCACGGGAGGCTGCTGCCGTCTTCAATATCATGGATATCCATGTCTTGGTGTCGATTGCAAACAGCATGAATCCGAGGAAAATTTCAGCCATCATGGGCTACATGTTTCCGGAGCGAGTTAATACAGTATCGCAATATCTGGCCGGAGTGCGGAGCTTCCGTCCCAATCGTACGACGCCCGACAGTATGCTCGGTCATGCACCGAGTGCAGGGGTTCTTTCATGGCTACCAAACGTTCCCGCAGACCGTAGTCCAAGTGCGAAAGAGTAGACCTTGCTACCGCTGTCAATTCGAGCGTTACGATGCCCCGACGTGCGATATTGTCTGATGGCGGTATGTGCGCGTTGCAGGTTATCGTGCCCGTTATCAGCTGTGCGATCGTCTTTGATATCATAGACATGTTGGGATAGGTTCGAAATGCACCCTGGGTTGCGCGCCTACAAAGCCGTTGCAGATACAAGCATGACGGGCAGAGAGGCGGAGATCGCTTGCTTCACCATGATGATTGATGAGTTGAGCAGGGCCGAACAAGACGCATCAATGCGTATGAAGGCTCTGGATCGCCATCAGAAACTCTGGTCCCTCATAATGAAAGCGAACATCATAGATAGCGGGTTAACGCCCGACGAGGAGCGGGCCTTGATCATCGATCTCGCCGATAAAGCGCAGAGATACGGCATCCAGGCAATCCTCGATGACCGTCTGACGCTGAATCCTCTGATCGATATTGCGCAGGATGTCCTTGATGGCCTGACGGGTGTGGCGGGTTGAGGGACCGTATCCTTCTCTGCCCCACCCTCCTGGGTCTCTTCGCTTAGAAAAAATCCACCTCGCCGACAGAAGAGGGCGGCTCGCTCGTCTTGCCGGTGAAAAGGCCGCGCACACTGCCAAGCTGCACATTTTGGAGGAGCGAATCCAGGCTGACTGGCCTGTCGCCATTATGACAGGCCGTGTCCATGAAGTTGCGCAGAATGATCGTAATTGCATCCACAAATTGTGTCGCATGGTCGAGCTTCTGCAGATTCCTGATCTCACTTTCGTGAAAACTCGTATTCAGAGCAGACCTCTCGATCGCCGCCTGCACGCTTAGGAGATCACCATGTGTGATAACAAGCTGCGCAACGATATTGGAAATGACTTCGCGGGGCTCGGTGTTCATCGATTACATGATTCCCAAGTGACGTGGGGGAGGAAGCAATCCGTAAGGGGCGGCTTCCAGGTGCAAAGAGGCGACGCCGGATAGCGGGTAAATGATGAGCATGGGCGCAACCGAGCTAGAAGAGTTCGACATGTGCAACTTCGCTCATCTTCCACTTCTTCTCGTAGGCGGCCTCTTTTTTGTTATATGCTTGTTCTTCCACGCTAATAGCGCGGCCATCTTCGACGAGGTTTTGCTGTGCCTTTCCGGTCGCTGGCCAAAAGCGTATACGTCTGGCCTGAGTGCCACCGAGGCTCTGTGCTATGCAGGATATACGTTCGTCGGCCAGATAGCCGATGACAAAAACCGCGTTCTCATGACCAATCTTCCCGAGTGAGGGCACGATCGCTGCTCCGCCGAAAGCTTTGCACAAAAGCCGGTCACGTTTCCCACCAGAAGTGAGAATGCCATTTATGAGCTTTTCCATCGCGTTGACGCCGAAGCGGAGCGCGGTGTTGTTGTCGCATCCTTCTCCCGTCGGCAGGAGGAAGTGATTCATGCCTCCTATCCGGGCGATTGGATCGTACATGCAGACGGAGATGCACGACCCGAGCAGGGTCGTGAGCAGGGTATCGCTCCCGCTGGAGATGACGACCTCACCCTGAATGACGGTTTGAGCCTGCATCGGTTGCTGCATCAGGTAATAGGCCCGAAGACCTTCTCCAGTACTTCGCGAAGTTTCGCGACGGTGTAGGGTTTTGCAAGAAAATTATTGACGCCAGCCTTGATCGCTTCCTGCACAAGGTCTCGGCTGGCTTCGCTCGTTAAGATCACGAAGGCGGTCTTTTGGGTTTTTGGATTTTCGCGCACTGCGCGGAGCAGAGCCAAACCATCCATGACTGGCATGTTGAAATCAGATATCACGAGATGTGTAGGGTTCTGGCCCAGATACTCCAGAGCTTCCTTGCCGTCCTTACGTTGGGCCACCTGTGTGAAACCAAGTTGCGCCAGATTATTAGCGAGAACCTGGCGTATGGAGGCCTGATCATCGACGATCAGAGCTCTAATTTGAGAGGCAGCGGGCATATCAGGTCCTTAGAGCTTCGCGCGGAGGGAAATAACGTGATGCGGCTTGATGACTTGGAGGTGTATTTGAAGGAGAAATCATCGTATTCGTGCGGTCATCGCAGCATGACTGATTTGGCCGAGCGGTACGATCTGCGCGGCACCCCCAATTTCAGCCGCGACACGAGGCATCCCGTATACCACCGAAGTGGCTTTGTCTTGCGCAATGGTCCAGGCGCCTGCGCGGCGCATGGAGAGCAACCCCTCGGCACCATCCTGCCCCATACCGGTCAGGATGATTCCAAGCGCCGCTTTGCCAACCTGTTCCGCAACCGAGTCAAAAAGCACATCGACTGAAGGCACGTGGCCGCTGACCGGGGGCCCCGAATGCAGCCTTGTCGTCACCGCGCGATCCTTTGTAGCCACTGTCATATGACGCGTCCCCCCTGGCGCTATTCTAACATCGCCAGGCCCGAGGGTCTCGCGATCTTGCGCCTCGCGAATGGTTAGTCCCCCGATTTTTTTATCAAGGCGAGTTGCAAAGCTCGCTGTAAAAAACGCTGGCATGTGCTGACATATGACGATGGGAGGACTAGAGGCGGGGAAGCCGCTTAGAACCTCTTCCAGCGCCTCTACACCTCCTGTCGAGGAGCCGATTGCAATGACCGAGAATTCCTGCGCCCAGCCTCTAGGCTCAGGCGTCATCCTTACCGCCGAGAGCTCTTTGACACGCGTTTCAGGCTTGGACTTCGCTGCCTGGCGGACAATTCCTGGAAGGCCGGAATAGGCGTTCACACCCGGTGCAGATGACATGGCTTTCGGAAAACAGTCGAATGCACCCATCTGGAGCGCGGTGAGCGCCAGTTCGGCGTTTCGCTCGGTCAGGCTCGAGACCATGACGACCGGGATCGGTCGCAGCCGCATGATTTTGTCCAGAAACTGGAGCCCATTGATGTTGGGCATTTCGATATCGAGCGTGATGACGTCGGGCTGTTCCTTGATGATCATGTCCTTGGCCTCGAGGGGGTTCGAAGCCTCGCCTGTAATCACGAGGTCAGGATGACCTTGGAAAGCGTGACGGATCATCGCACGCGCTGTACGCGAATCATCGACTACGAGGACCTTCACCGGGGGGATCATGCTCAGCCCTCCTTTCTGTAAATGGTCGGTGCAATATTCACCAGGCCGCATTGCGTGGCGTTTGCCACGCGTTCGGAGTGACCAACATACAGGAAGCCACCCGGCTCGAGGCGTTCGGACAAACGCGCCCATAATGCTTCCCGAGTTTCGTCATCGAAATAGATGACGACGTTTCGGCAGAAGATGACGGAAAAACTGCCCCGAAACGGCCAGGGAGCATTCAGGTTGAGCACCTTGAAACTTGGTAACTTACGTAGAGAAGCGCTGAAGCTCAGTGACCCAGCGCCATCGTCCTCCAGATAGAGTCCGCGCTCCCGCTCGGGAATTCCCTCCAATTCGTCTCGCCCGTAAATGCCACCGGCCGCCCGCGCTACAACCTCGCTATTGATATCTGTGGCGAGGATACGAAAATCGTAGTTCCCGATTTCCGGGAAGCTGCCCTCCACCGTCATGGCGATACTCCAGGGCTCTTGTCCAGTAGAGCACGCTGCTGACCATATGCGCGTCTTTTTTCCCTGGCGAAGCACTGGGATCAACGACGGCATAACCTCAGTACGCAGATGATCGAAATGATTTCTTTCCCTGAAGAACCCTGTCACGTTCGTCGTAATGGAACAAATGAGTTTCTCCATCTCGACTGTGCCCGAAGGACTGGTTGTAAAGGCGAGATAGTCACTGAAGCTCGCCATCTGCAGTTCTCGGACGCGCCGTGAAACACGCGCATAGACGAGCGCCTTTTTTGTATCAGGGAGGCAGATACCTGCCTGTTCTTGCGCGATCGCCTGAAGACGCCGGAAATCAGCATCAGTGTATTCCGGAGCGGAGAGGGTGATCGGTGTCGTCATTCTTTCGGAGATTCGCCAACGAGTTGCTTCACGACCGTGTCCAGCTTCAGGATGCCGATCATCCTGTTATCGACGAGCACAAGACCATGAAGGCATCCTCCCTCGTCAGACGTCGGCTGGATGTCGGTCGACTTGATATCGGCGAGGTCGATCACCCTGTCGACGAGGAGGCCATAGACAACCCCACCCCGGGATTCGACGATGACCACCACACGTCGAGCGTTTTCGAGTTCCGGTGCGATGTTCAGATAGGCGGCCAAATCGATGACAGTCAGAATAATCCCGCGCAGATTGATCGCGCCGCACACGTAAGCGGGGGCGAAAGGAAGCGTCGTAGTCTTTTCGAAGCCTCTGATTTCACGGACACTAAGTATCGGTATGCAGTATTCCTGCGCGCCGACCGCAAAGACGATCATCTTGATGGATGCAACGTTTTGCCCGTCGATTGTTGCCAGCTGGTCGGTCATCGGAGATTCCTGATTGATACTGAGCATTTCTTGATGGCCTAGGCTACGAGCTCGGAAAGACCGAGCATTGATTTGTTTTCCGTTTGGCTGAGCGCCGCTGCTATCAACGCGGAGACGTCCAGAATGAGAGCAACGCTTCCATCTCCGAGGATCGTGGCTGCCGAGACCCCAAATATGTGCCGGTAATTCTTTTCCATACTTTTAATGACGACCTGCGTCTGTCCGCAGATTTCATCAACGATGAGCGCAGCTCGACTACCGGACTCATTCTCAACGACAAGCACCACAGCGCCCTCAAGTGTTCCTTGCTTGCGAGGCGCTGCGAGGCCGAGTGTTGCGGCTAGCGGCAGGAGGGGAATACACTCCCCGCGCTTGGAAATGATATTCGTGCCGTCAGGCAGGGCATAGATATCGCCTTCGCTCACGATGATTGCTTCCGATACTGCCGAAATCGGGATCACCATCGTCGTATCGGCTGCGTTGATCAGCATCCCGTCAAGAATCGCCAGGGTCAGCGGCAGGCTCAGGCTGAATGTTGTCCCTCTGCCCGACACGCTGCTGATAACAACGCGGCCGCCGAGGCTCATGATCGCCTGCTTGACGACATCCATTCCGACACCGCGCCCGGAAAGATCGGAGACCTCCGATGCGGTAGAGAAGCCCGGAGTGAAGATGAGATTGTTGATTTCGTCTTCGCTCAGTGTGGCATCTGGCGGGATGATGCCTCGCTTCACCGCCGTCTCGAATACACGCTGCTGATTGACGCCTGCGCCGTCATCTCTGATCGTGATCAGAATACGCCCAGACCGGTGTTCGGCGGAGAGCGTAATATGGCCCTCCGCAGACTTGCCAGAGGCGATACGGTCCTCACGTTTCTCTATGCCGTGATCGACCGCGTTACGCAGCATATGGGTGAGGGGAGCTGCAAGTTTCTCGATAAGGGTTCTGTCAACTTCAGTATCCTCACCCTCAAGTACGAGATTCACCGCCTTCTGCGTCATCGCGCTTGCTTCACGTACGACCCGTTGCATGCGCTGGAAGACGCTTCTCACGGGCTGAGCGCGCACCGACATGACCGCGTCCTGTATGTCACGGGTGAGGGTTTGCATGCCCTCAATGCTCTGAATGAGTTCGTGATGCCCCGAAACACCGCTTTTCTGACAAAGAGACTGAACCGCCGCCTGCGCGATAACCAGCTCACCGACAAGATCCATCAGGTCGTCCACACGGGAAAGATCAACGCGGATCGAGGCTGACTCGGTCTTGCGTGCGGTTGCAGCCTGAGGCTCGTCCTCTTTAAGTGTCTGGGTCGCGGATGCGATCGCTTCGAGTATCTTTTCGGCAGGTGGCCTTGAGTCGATGGCCCTTAGCTGAGCGCCGGTACCAACGCTAGGACGCGTAACCGGGACGATTGCAAGTTCTTCGGGAGGGTGGCTCTCTGAAGATGTGCCCGAACTTTCACTGACGCTCTCGAGCGATTCTGCAAATTCGGGTAAGTCCTCTCCTGGGATAAGTGAGGCGTCATCACGTTGTATCGCAAACGTGCAGCTATCGATCACCCAGTCGAACGCGTCGCGGATCGTCCCCTCATCGACGGCGAGCGGAAGCAGGATATCCCAACGAAGATAGGACTTTTCGACATCCATGGTCTCTAGGCTCGGCAGAGCCTCGGAATTACAGAAAATTGACGCCGCTTCGCCTTTTTCTTTCGCAAGATTCGTGAGGGCGAGCAGAATGTTCCTGGCGTCGTCCCCGCAACCATACATCTCATCATGGGGATGAAAGGACACATGCCATCGGGCGGAGGAATCCACCGCTGAACTATCCATCCCCAGCTCATCGCCAAAATCGAACGCGACGGGCTCAAATTCCATCGGGACAGGACAAAAGCCTGAATCGATCGCGTTGTCATCGGCCTCGGAATGCGTGTCGGAGCCCCGAGGATCAGAGGCAATCACCCCCTGTAACTCGGCGACGCTCTCATCGACACGCGATGGGTCAACTGTGGTTCCGCCGCGGGCTTCGACCACAAGGTCGCTCAGAACATCCATACTTTTGAGAAAGACGGCAATGACATCACGCGTCGGCTCGATCCGCGCCGACCGGACGCCGTCGAGCGAATTTTCGAAGACATGAGCAAAGCGAACCAGGTTCTGAAGCCCGAACGAAGCCGCCCCCCCCTTGATGGAATGCACCGCCCGAAACACCGCGTTGACCGTGTCGTCCTCTGCACGGTCCGCATCAAGCGCAGACAGCCCGGATTCCAGCTCCTGCAGCTGTTCGTCGCATTCCTGGAAGAAGATTTCCAGGATTTCATCCATGTCTGAGCTCATGCTGACCCTGCTTTGTTATTCTGTGACGCGACGTATGGCTGAGACCAGACTCTCGGAATTGAAGGGCTTGATAATCCATCCCGTCGCTCCAGCAGCACGCGCACGGGCTTTCTTTTCCTGGTCGCTCTCGGTCGTCAGGACGATGACCGGTAAATGGCGGAAAGGCTCCATCTTGCGTACAGTCTCGATGACACCGAAACCGTCCATACGGGGCATGTTTATGTCTGTAATGATGACATTAGGAGCAGGGATAGCCGCCTCGAGAACACTAATCCCCTCTACCCCATCATTCCCCTGGATCACGTCGTATCCGGCGCCTTCCAGGGCTGTGCGCAGCATACTCTGCATTGTTCGCGAGTCGTCGATTGTTAGAACGCGCACAGTCTTCGTTTCTGTCATGATGAGGTCTCGCTGGGGATTGACGCAGTTTCCTGCAGGAGGGAGGACACGCCGAAGAGTGACAAGGCTTCGACCAATTTTTCAGAAGGGTTGATAATCGTTCGCTTGCTGGCCAGAAGAACCTGAAGACAGAGCCCTCCGAGATAGGTCACATCCGACCCGTCAAGAACCGCTCCGCTATCGATGCTGAGCTCATCGCGCAGCGCGCTCGCCGCCTTGGTGTCGAGGCGGGCAGGAAGCGTGAGCGGCGTATGCCCTGTTTGAGAAGCCGCGCGTGAATCTGGCATCAGAAATCCTCCCAACCCTGATCAGAAGAGGTGACCTGCAGCGCAGGCTTGGGAGGGGTCTTGATTGGAGGTTTGGGGGGGGAAGATGAGGCAACCGCGATAGGCCGCTTCGCTGTGGTGGGGGGCGGAGAGGGCACGGTGACGACGGCCGGTTTCGACACTGGCGGTTTTGGAGTAGGGGCTCTCGGGGCGAGGGCTTGCGGAGGCGAAGCAAGTCCGACATGAAAACGCCCGAGGGTCTGGGAGAGCGTGCGTGTCTCTGCCGTCAAGCTGTGGCTCGCTGCAGTTGCTTCCTCAACCATCGCGGCATTTTGCTGTGTAACTTGATCCATCTCGTTGATCGAGGTCGTCACCTCGGCAAGACGCGTCGCCTGATCACGCGTTGTCGTCGTCAATTCGTCGATACGTTGAGCGATGTTTGAGACGCTTTCTGAAAAATCACCCAGATACTCGCTTGTGCGTTGCACGAGCGTCACACCCCGGTCGACCTGCTCTGCCGAAACTGAGATGAGGCGCTTGATCTCATTGGCGGATTTTGCAGATTTTTCGGCGAGGGAACGCACTTCCTGCGCGACAACGGCGAAGCCGCGGCCCGCGTCTCCTGCCCGGGCAGCCTCAACACCGGCATTCAGGGCGAGCACATTGGTCTGAAAAGTGATGCCGTCGATCACCGAGATGATCTCGCTGATCGCCGCAGAGGATTTCTGGATACCATCCATTGCGATATTAGCGTCCGCCATGATCTCAGTCGCCAGCTTGACCTTTTCGAGCGTCTTTTTCGTTTCGAGGCTGGACTCAGAGCAAACATCGGCAGTCATCTTGATACCAGTGCTGATTGTCCGGACCGAGGCTGCCGCCTGGCCAAGGTTCTCGGCCTGACGTTCGGTCCTTCTGGCGAGGTCATCCGAAGCTGTGGATATCTCCGCTGCTCCAGTCGTGATGAACTCGGAGCTTTTCGCCATCGTCTGCAGGACGTGCTTCCAGTGTTGGCAGGCTTCGTTGAAAGCCTCGCGAACCGGGGCGAATTCTCCGGGAGCGGCATCTTGCGATATGCGATGCTCAAGATCGCCAGACGCTACAGTCTTCAGAGCAGCGGTGAGTGAGGAAGTCGCAGTGTCGACGGCATTCTGCTTTTGAATTGCCGCTGATTTGAGTTGCTCGATCTCGCCATCCAGATGATTTTTTTTGCTGGAGAGATCCGCTTGACTACGAAATTTGGCGTGCAGTCGATCGAGGATATCCACGAGCGAACCGCTATCGTCCCTGTTTTCGGAGAAGCGCGTGCGTGCGCGTGTCTCGTCGCGAAGTAGTGCTTCTCCGAAGGCACGGACTGCTTCGACAGGTGTGGCAATCGCCGAATTGAGGGTTTGCCACCCTGCCAGCACTGCAAGGCATGTAGCGGCTGTCAGCGCAAGCGATATTGAGAAAGATAGGCGGGTTAATCCCCCATCGAAGAACGCGATACTCTCAGCGAGTGCTGTCGCGATGAGAAGGAATTCGAAAGATAGCATGACCGCGCCAATCTTGGATCGGAATGATGCTTCTCGATAAAGCCAGGTCTTCATATCTTCCTACTTCTCGGGAATAAGTAAACAATATAATAATACGGCCGATGATTCGAAGTCATTTCGGCTTTATCTGACAGTTTCGTCGAATTTCGAGCGCCTTCGATTGCATTGCGTCAAGAAGCTAGACGCTCACACGAAGCCATTAAAAACAAGTTAAGCGCTCTGCCGGGGAGAGAGAGAAGTTGAAACTTTTCCAGAGTACCCTCTGCTGTTTTCGCGCAATGGCGGTTCTTCCGTGAGAGAGATAACAAGCGTCATGTCTGCAGGACGTATGCACATCTCGGCGTTGAAACCTCGGGAGAGGTCGCCGGGCGCGTTATGGCCGCCAGATATCTCTCGGCACCCGTGCTGGAGCAGCCCGTTGGATAGACGGTCCGAGACCAAGCGACCGCTTGGCCTCGTCGCCGCCCGAACGGGAAATTCGGCGCGAGAGCCGCCGCGCTCTAGAGAACGGCGCGGCTCCTCATAGGAAGTGAAAAACGCAAAATCAGGTGCAGCATCGAATGAGTTTCCTGGGACAGACTCCGGGAGGCGGTACGAGCGTCATCCGCGATCCCCGCATTTTGCTGCGTGGTTTGATCCATCACGCCGAGTGCCGAATCGACTTCTTTGAGGCTAACCGCTTGTTCACGCGCGTTGCGAACGATCGTGGTCAGCTTTTCCCCCATGGTGGTGACAAGAGCGGTGATCGTAGCAAGCGCGCGCTCAGTTTCATGGACACATTCGGCACCGGAGCGGATCTCGTCGGTTGTCTTTCCCACGAGTTCGCTCACATTTTTAGCCGCTTCTGCGCATCGTTGCGCCAGAGTCCTGACTTCCTCGGCAACGACGGCAAATCCGCGTCCGGCATCACCGGCGCGCGCGGCCTCGATGCTTGCATTGAGGGCGAGGACATTGGTCTGGAAGGCGATGTTCTCGATGATCGATACGATGTCCACGATTTGAGCAGAGCTGGTTTCGATCCGTTGCATGGCGTCACGGGTACGACGCATAATATCGGAGGACGCCTCTGCAGATTTGCACGCGTCGACGCCGATCGTTTGCGCACTCGTGATGAGTTCTTCCGAATGAGACGCGCTGCGCGCGATCTGACTAATTGCTGCAGTTGTCTGCTCGAGTGCGGCGGCTTGTTGCTCAGTACGCTGCGCCAGATTTTCGGCGCCGCCATGGACCACGTCGCTTCCGGCACGAATGGTCTGGGCCGCCTCTGATATGCCCTTGATGGTCTCGGCGAGTTCACTTATCGACCGATTGAAATCGGCACGCAGGACCTCGAACTCCTCGGGTAGAGGCTGGCTCAGCTCTGAGGCGAGATCGCCGCTCGATAGTGCAGCCAGAGCCCCCCCAATCTGTTCGATAACCTTTCTAATGTCCTCGAGCCTGCGCTCGTCCTGCTCATGGCGGCTTTGCTGCGATTGCTCATTAAGGCGTCGCTCTTGCGCGATAAGGATATCGGCTTCCTGCGCCTTGAGAAGGGAAGCTCGAAAGGCGTCCAGGCCCCTTGCGATAGCGCCGATCTCATCCTGGCGCCTCGTACCGAAAACGTGGTTCTGATATTTCCCCTCCTCCAGAGCGGAGACCGAGGCAATCAGACCGGTCAGAGGCTTGCTCAATAGTTTGTGGAAGATGACCCACATGAGCAGG
This sequence comes from Asaia sp. W19, assembly GCF_003994335.1. Taxonomy (GTDB): domain Bacteria; phylum Pseudomonadota; class Alphaproteobacteria; order Acetobacterales; family Acetobacteraceae; genus Asaia. Next base: position 100,537 of record NZ_PNQZ01000031.1, on the reverse strand, counting down.
AGTGAAACGGCGATTAGAACAATCCCGGGGATGACGAGCCAGAAGATCGTGTTCCGCACCGGAGCTGCAATCGCCTCGGCAGGAAGGTCGACGACGAGTGTCCAATAGGTGTCGAAGCCATCGACCTTGAGCGGGACGAGAATTCGGTCCGCGCTGCCTCCGTTGAAGCCCGGGATGACCGTAATACGGTGGGAGGTAAAGGCTTTGCCGAACGACCGCGCTGAGTCATCCCGGAAATGCTGCATAAGCAGCGCAGGCGTCGGGCTCACGACCCAGTAGCCTTGGCTGGAGAGGAGGGAGATCTTGGTGCCCGGCGCAATCTGGACGTCTTGAAGCATCGGAACGAGCCAGCCCAGGGGAATATCGGCACCCACAACCGCAATGCGTCTTCCGTCAAAGGTGATTGGAAATGTGGGGGAGACCATCGGGACGCCGGTATCGTGGTCGATATAGGGCTCGAGGCCGTCCGGCTTTCCCGTACTGATGATCGTTTTATAAAAGTCGCTGTAATGAGCGGAGGGCGTACGTATCACGATGCTACCCCGGTCATCGCGCACGACATACGGGAAAAATATTCCCTCAGGATTGGTCCCCGGGCCGCCCGGGATCTGTGTGCCGTCAAATCCGCGTGGAACCTCCTTGAAGTCCATGCCAAATATTGCGGGAAAACGCTGCATATCCTCGAGGAGGAGATCGACGATGAACTGTTTGGTCAATATCCCGGTCTTGTGGCCACTTTCAATGGTGCTCTGAATGCTGCGCATTACGACGCTTTGTTCAGCTATGGAGCGGGCAATTTTTTGGCCGAGTATTTGGCTTTTCTGAATGGCCTGCGAATATACCCTTTTCTCTACTTCCTTCTTCATCATGAACCCTGAAATCGATACTGCGACGACCTGGATGATGATGAAGCAGAGGCCGCAAGCGACCAAGATCTTGGTGGCCAAGTTGACTACAGGATGGTGAAACGATTTTTTGCGCACGATGACTGCTTTCCATATGTGACGGCACGTGGCTCATAGGAGGCGTAACAGCTGCCCCTGAAGGGCAGCGTTTGGTCGTTCGGTTCTCAGAGAGCGCGGTTTGGCGCCGATGCGAGCCATGTCTGCGAAAGGGCAGGTGCCTCGCATCGTTAGATTCAGGTTAATCAATCACGAGGCGTCTGTGACGTCAATATGTTCCGGATACGTTATATCGCACCGCGGGTGGTATTTTTGTGCGGTTTGGCAAAAGGGTAACAGGCGACGCGCACAATGCGGGCAATATTGTGGGCTGAGTGATCTACCCGGCCAGAACGCGAGCCAGATATACTGACCGCACGCCCATGGTACGTTTGCATGCGCTTCGGGGGCTTGACGACAAGTCACGTCCTGATGGTGGCAGTTTTGCGCGAACCGGAAGGATTCTCTTCCTTGCCACCAAAGTAATGCGCGAGCGCAACTCAGCCTCGATGCTTGTTTCTAGGCGCTCTCAACACGCTTGCCGGCTCTATGAGCCGAAACTGCGCACGAGCCCGCCTGCAACCATCTGCCAGCCATCGATCATGACAAAGAAAATAAGTTTGAACGGCAGGGAAATTGTCGCCGGTGGGAGCATCATCATACCCAGACTCATCAATACGCTGGAGGTGACGATGTCGATGATCAGGAAGGGCAGATAGAGCAGGAAGCCCATCTCAAAACCGCGACTCAATTCGCCGATCATGAAGGCAGGCATCAAGACGCGCCAGGGGGTTTCTGCCACATGAGCGACAGGGGACAAATTCGCGAGATGATAGAAAGTCGCGAGATCGGTCGGTCGGGCATGTGCGACCATAAACCCCCTGAACGGTTCGGCTGCCGCTTTGAGGCCGTCAATTTCGGAGAGGCTGCCGCTAATCATAGGCGCAATTCCCTGATTCCAGGATTGCTCGAACGTCGGCTGCATGACGAAAAAGGTCAGGAAAAGCGAGAGCCCGATGATAACTGTATTGGGAGGTGTGCCTTGCGCTCCAATCGCGCCCCGCAGGAGTGACAAAACAATGACGATACGTGTGAAGGCCGTCACCATCACCAGTAGACTGGGAGCCAGAGAAAGTAGGGTAATGAGCGCAGTGAGCTGGATCAGGCGACTAGTCGTGCCCGGTGTCCCCCCGGTACCGCCGAGGTCGAGAGAGAGGGACTGACCATAAGCTATGACGGGCGTACAGAGTACGAGCACTGTCAGGATGAAAAAGGGTAGCCGGAAGGAATGCCACTTACGCGCGCGCGAAGGTACGGCATATACCGTGCCGTGATCAATTGCGCTGGCACCGGAGGTCAGGAGCATTCCGCCGAAGGGATGGATCATTGGTTCAACTCGGCGGATGGGGAGGACTCGGGATACAGGGCCTCATTCATGCTCGCAGCGGGCGGGGTCACTACGCGAGCCTCTTCGTCGAGCCAGCCGATGAAGAGATCACTGTTAGGACCTGTCAAGATAAGCCCACGTCGCTCCGAGCAGGAAAAGATCGTCAGGCGCCGCTTCGGATCGAGGGCAAGGGTGTCGGTAACGTGCAGGCTCTTCGTTGATCTCCCGCGGCTCACCCTGGGCTCCAGATATTTAACAACGATCCGCATCAGAAAGATGAGCGAGATCACCAGCGCAAACGAAGCGCCGTAACCGAGCCATGAATATGGTGTCATGGGAGCGGCCGGCCCCATAGTTTGCTAGCGAGATGCGCAAACAGGATTCTCATTTTTGAGCGGAATTCGTCGAAGACAGAATCTCGGTCATTGTCACGCCGATATTGTTGTCGTCAACGACCACGAGCTCGCCTCGAGCGATTAGGCGGTTATTGGCGTAGATATCGACGGCTTCACCGAGCTTCTTGTTCAACTCGACCACGGCACCGCGACCCAGCCTTAGTAGCTGGCTTACGGGCATAGTGGCTGTGCCGATCACCGCTGTGATCTTGACCGGAATGTCATAAACCGCATCGGTGTGGGGGGACGGTGATACACCAGAGACTGGCGCGTCAGACGCCGTTTCTGGAGTGTCGAAGGATTCCGAAGTGAAGTCCTCTAGTCCGATCATTCCGTTTTCTGCGCTCATGATTTACAGTCCGTCTGCCATCTTGCGTGTTTTTGTGTCTGGACGTGAGAGAGAAGTTACGGAGGCTAAAACCTTCTCCACAGCTCTTCTGCGCCATTCGTCCGGATCGAGAACGACCATGTTTGTTTCAGTGCTGATTCTGATACGTGACTCTTCAGGAACAGCACAAGGCGTGAAGCTAATTTTGTCGGGATAGGCGAGGGCGCTTCTGATTAGGGCCTCGTCAGACGCTGTGCAGGATACTGTGACCTCGGATCCGTAACCCGTAATCAGGTCTATCGCATCCTGCACCAGATCACGATGCATACCGCGTAGCACGTCGGGAGGAAGCCGCGTCAGGGCGCCGACTACGTCGATCACGGTCTGCGCGAAGAGCTCTCCTGCGCGTTCCGCGAGGAGGGCGTTTCGTGCGCGCTCGTTTTCTTCGTCAAGTGCCATTTCAGTCAAGGCTGAGGAAAAAGAAGCTTCGGCTGCAAGCCGTGCTGCAGTCGCGCCTTCACTGCGTCCAGCTTCGAAGGCAGCCTGAGTCAGCGCCTCGATCTCATCTCGAGGAAGGGAGACCAGCGGACTCGTTTGTGTGGCTGGGATATCCAGCTCATCGTTGGTGGGGGTGTGAATGGGCGCAGGGGGAGGCGGCTTCGCATTGAAGTCGACAAGATGACGAGCGAGGGGCGCCTGCAGAGCGCTGACTGCCCTTGGCGTAGGCTCGCTACATGACTTCAGGGAGAAGGGTACAAATTCAGACATCAGGAAATAAATTCGTCAGTGCCAGAGCTATCGCTGATATCGATTTCTCCCGCATTGACCAGATTTTTTATCGTCATGACAATTTCCGCCTGTGCTGCCTCAACTTCCTTCACGCGCACAGGGCCAAGGGAGGCGATTTCTTCAAGCAGTATATTACCAGCCCGTTTCGACATACACTGGAGAAACAGCTTGCGCTCGCTATCCGTTGCGCCTTTCAAGGCAACAGGTAGGCGATCGCGATCCATCTCGTTGACAACCCGCATGAGCGATTCCTGCGAGAGGCGGGATATATCCTCGAACGTGAACATGAGCGCTTTGACCTTCTCCATATCCTCATGACTCTGCTGATCCATGAGCTCTGTGAGACGTGTCTCGGTCTTCCTGTCAAAATTATTGAAGACTTCAGCCAGAAGCTCGTAGCTGTCACGCTTGGAGGACCTGCCGAGGGAAGAAATGAATTCTGACCGCAATGTTGCCTCGACGCTCTCGATCACTTCGCGTTGCACCGTTTCCATGTGCAGGATGCGCATCATGACGTCTGTCGCATAATCCTCAGGTAAGAGGGCGAGAACACGCGCCGCATGGGCCGGCTGCAAGCGGCTCACAATGACCGCCGCAGTTTGAGGGTATTCGCTTCGCAGATAATTAGCGAGGATTGACTCCTGTACGTTGGCCAACTTGTCCCACATATTGCGCCCGGCAGGTCCACGGATCTCATCCATGATCTTCTCGACCTGATCAGGGCTGAGCGAACGGCGCAGGAAGGCCTCGGTCGTCTCGAAGGTTCCGACCAGACCATCGGCAAGCTCGAAATTCTCTATGAATTCCTTACACACCATCTCGACCATCGGGGCTCTGACCACGCCTAGTCCTGCCATAGCTATCGAGATGTCACGTATCTCGTCCTCATGCAGGGACTGCATAAGAGAAGCGCTTCTATCGCGACCGATAGCCATGAAGAGGATCGCCGCCTTCTGCTTGCCCGTCAGGATGAATTCTGGTTCGGCAGGGGCGGGTGATCCCGTATCAGGGGGAGGCATGACACTCATGAAGGGGCTCCCTGTCGTGGCTCGGGCGATTCAAGCCAGTTACGGATGATCCCGAGGCTGCCCTCAGGATTCTGGTCAATACGATCAGCAACTTTCGCAATGGTTCCTGCACGGGCCTTACCCTCGATCCCATCGATCGAGACAGTCTCCGCGTCGTTGCGAAGCGCCAGGCTGTTGCCATTGTTTTGTCCGAGCGCGGAATGGCCTGAGTCGTTATCCAGAAAAGCGTTGGAAGCGCCGTTGAGTGCCTCAAGATGGGTCGGCCCTGGCCTGGAGAGGGCAGGGAGAACACCGCTACCACTCCCACGTCGAAGCAGAGGCCTAAGGGCAAAGAAGCCGGCTCCGAGCGCGAGCAAGATCGGTATGACCCATTCGGCGAGATAGATCAGGTGATCGCGAGAAAAGAAACCTGGGGCACTGGGGAGGGGCTCGACACCCCCGTCTGGCATGAAGCGCATGGAGACCACTTCAACCTGATCGCCGCGCGCTTTGTCATATCCCACGGCTGTCTTGACGAGGGTTGTGATTCGCTCGATTTGTGCGGCATCGAGTGGCTTCCATATCTCGGCGCCACTCTTGTCTTTAGCATAGGAACCATCAACCATGACGGCCATGCTGACACGCGAAACGCGTGGATGGGTCTGATTGACGACCCGCACGCGTTTGCCGATTTCGTAGTTGTTCGTCTCTTCGTCTCGCGTATCGCTGGACCCGCTTTTGTTGGACTGCCCAGCGTTCGCATTAGGAAGATTATTGGCAACGGATGTATTGGGACTCGACTCTGTGTTGACGCTCTTGTCCGAGCTCGTCTGCTGTGATCTCAAAACCTGCTGATTGGGGTCGAAGCTCTCTTCGGTCTCATGGACCTCATCCGTATTGATGGTCACCGCCGCGCGAGCGCGCACATGCGCGGTTCCTAATGTCGGGACAAGCATGTCCTCGACTGACTGGGAAAGCCGGGTCTCCTCGGCATGTCGGAACTTCTCGAACGCGTTTTCCTGGCCATCTTCGCTATTAGGCTCACCGGGCTTCGCCAGCACGTCTCCCCGTGTGTCGACAATCGAGATTGATTGCGGTCTCAAGCCAGGAACGGCTGCGGCAACGAGGTTCTGAATTGCTTGGATGCCGTCAGGGGCGATGCGCCCCGCGCGCCCAATGTCAATCACGACACTTGCCTGAGACGGATTAGTCTGTACCGAAAACAGGTCGCGATGAGGAAGTACAAGATGGACACGCACATTGCGTACGCCCTGCAGGAGTCGGATCGACCGCTCGAGTTCGCCCTCAAGGGCACGCGTTTCGTTGATGTTCTGCTCGAACTGTGTACTTGTCAGCGTCGCGCTCTTATCGAAGAGCTCATAGCCGACGCTCCCGCCATTCGGAAGGCCGTCCTTGGCCAGAAGAAGGCGCGCCTTCGCGACTTGATCCGAAGGGACATAAAGACTGGTGCCATCCGGAGAGGTTGTGCTCGGAATATGCGCTTTGGTGAGATCCTCAACCATTCTGGCGGCTTCGTTGAGGTCCAGGTTACCGTAAACAAGGGCATTCGGCTGGCTGGAGCCACCGATCATCAGATAGCCGAGGAGCCCAAGCACGAGCGCTCCGGCCATGCCAAGCGCGATAAGGCGGTTGCGCCCAAGGCCTTTCAGGGATGAGATAAGATTTTTCATCAATTATGGTCGTCAGTCGCGGTCGATTATTTCAACAACTGGCACCGTCAATCTCCATTGCTCTTTATTCAATTTCTAGTTCTATCCGCAGTCGATTGCGTTGACGAAGGTTCTAAATGACGAACGTAATATTCAGGCGGTTGGTAAAAGCACGCGTCAGCCGAAAGGATGATGGACGGTTCAGGGCATATAGGCATTTGTCGGCGGCGTCTCTTTGAGCGGCAGGTTGAGGCGATTGGCGTTCTGATCTTGGGTAAGACCCGTGGGACCCTGCGCAACCTGTCGAGCCACATTGGGCATGAGGTCGGGTCTACTCCAGCAATCCACCCCGTTCCAGCTCTGTGTGCAGTATGGTTGGGGCGCCGGGGGGCGTTCCGCAGGCGCACACCAATCCTCGCCCTGTTGTATATACCCGGCATTACACTCACGCCCTGTGAGGTGGCGGGCGACATCGTCCACGGCGCATGCAGAGAGCATGAGGCATGACATGCCGAGCATAAAGACGCACCGGATGCCTCTACCGCTAAGCACTGAGAAGGGGTGACGCATCGCGGTCCTTGCTGGAAGTCGTGAATTGTTGCAGTCGAACCGGGAGTCAAAAGAGACCCTGTCATCACGGTTCGGATTTAGCTCGTTGGTTCAGCGGCTATTTTGTCGATGGCGTTCATGCCACGCGTGGTTTCGGTCTGGATAAGCTGGAAAGTAAGGTCGTAGTCGCGCTGGATTTGAACCAGGCGGGTAGTCTCGGCGACGGCATTGACATTGCTTCCCTCGAGCATTGCTTGATGCAGCTCAGGATTGGGAAGCTGACGCGTAGGGGTGGTCGGCCGGAGGAGGTAGCTTCCCTCCGCGATAAGCGTCTGAGGATTATTCACAGTTACAATGCCGATCATCCCCAGAGGCCCATCCTCGGTCGAAATGGTCCCGTCCTTTGCAATCGAGAAATCGCCGCTCTCCTGTCGCAGCACGAGATTGCGCCCGTTATTATCGAGGACCGGATTACCCGCGCTGTCGATGATTGTGCCGTCCAGGCGCCGAGTGAACTGCCCATTTCGCGTGAGCCTTACGCCCTGTGTCGTACGCACCGAGAAATAGCCTTCTCCGTTGATCGCGACATCAGTGGCATTACCTGTGCTTCTCAACGGGCCCTGGACAAAATCGCGAAACGTCGCCTTGTCCTCTGTATAGGCTTGCTCACGATCACCCGGAATTTGCCCAGAGCCCTTTTGATGCACGAGGTACTGCGAAAAGAGCTCTCGCGACCCCTTGAAGCCGTCTGTATTTTCGTTGGCCAGGTTATTCGCAGCGACGTCGAGCTCACGCTTGAGGACATCGATACGCGACAAAGCAATATAAGCGGTACTATCCATGACGCACGATCTTCCCTTGAGATTGAGGCAGTGTAGGGGGAAGGTGTAAGGAAAATACTTCCAATAAGACTGCCATTATTTCATCAAATTAATGGTTCGCGTGAGCATGGAGCGTGTCACCTGCATCGCGTTGAGGTTAGCCTCATAAGAATGCTGCGCCTCATGCGTATCCATGATTTCGGTCATTGCATCGACATTGGGAAGCTTCACAAGCCCATTCCGATCTGCGGCGGGATGAGACGGATCGTAATGTGTCTCAAAAGAGGACTGATCTTCACCAATCTCTTTGACCGACACAGAAGACACACCCGTATCGCGGTTGAGGATTTCCTTGAATGTGATGGTTTTTCGACGATATGGGTCGGAACCCGGTGTCGAGCCCGTCGTTTCAGAGTTAGCCAGATTTTCGGCCGCAACCTGCAGTCGCTTTGCCTGCGCCTGCATCCCGGACGCTGAAATTCCGATCGTATCTGAGAAATTCATTTTTTACCTCATGGACCCGGGGTCAGGATGAACCAAGCGCAAGCGAAAACATCGACATATAGGTGCTGTAGGCATTCGTCGCCATGCGCTGTTGGTCGTCAGTCTGAGCAATCTTCACGAGCTCACCTTCCAGATCGACGCGGTTGCCATCAATCGACATGCTTCCCTCAGTCTTGCCCGTACCTGATTGACTCGTCGCTCCGGTCAAATGCGCTGAATCTGTGCGGGATAACGGCACGGACATCTGATGCGAAAGTGCGCTTTTGAAATCTGGCAGATCGCGAGCTACATAGCCTGGAGTATTGGCGTTGGCGATATTGCCCGCAATCAGTGACTCTCGCGACTGCAACCACTGCATGCGCTGCTTGGCGAGGTCGAGGACATCTGTTCCCTTGTCCACGCCAGTCGAAGGCGTTGATAGTGCTTGGAGCATTAAATTCTGCCCTTCGTTATGCAACCGTGATGACGGCAAATGGCATTATCAGAATGTCCGAAACTGTAGAATGAAATCGGCTGCGAGAGAAGCACAACTGCGGTCCGTAACAAAAAAAATCCCCTTCTGGTTCCAAAGCGATGCTCATCGCTGTGCTTCCGTCGTAGGGGAACCGGATTGAGTCAATAACGCGAATATCCTGGCCTTCGGGCCAGTCATCTCACGCGCGGTAACGCGGTCCGTCAGCCATTTGAGGGTCGCGATGTCCCCGGCGCGGGCCGCATCTGAAGCTAGTCTTAGGGCTAGATCCTGCTGAACATCCGACAGTGTCCCCCCGGCGGGAAGCTCGGTTTGCGCGATAGCCTGAAGCTCATGGCTCGCAGAGGTCCAATCGGCTTGGTTTTCGAGCATTCTGACCCGCATCAGCTTCGCTGAGGTGCTTTGCGCAGCCTTCAGTATGCTCAAGCTTTGCGCTTTATCCCCGTTCACTAGCGCGATTTCAGCGCGTGCTACGTCACGCTGCGCTTTGATTTCGGGAGAAATCGACGGCATATCGGTGGCGTCGAGTGCAGCGGAGGCCTTGGCGGCATTTTTCAGTTGAAGATAGGCTCGCGCAAGAGCGAGGCCCGCTTCTGCTTTATTCTCCGGGCCAGTCAGACCAGGGATCGCGGTCTCCAGGGCTTGGCTCGCATCATCAGCAAGCCCCAGCGAGAGCAGAAGCTTGCCGTAAGCAGCCTTCAGGAGTGACGAGTCCGGGCCTGCTGGCAGCAGCGCGATATGGGATTTGATCAGCGCGGCATTGCGAAGGGCTTGTTGATTGTCCTGTCCATGCGCGCCGGTTTCTGCCAGGCCCTTCAGCGCTGCGATGAGATCCGCGTTACGCCTTTTTGAATACGCCGAGGGACCGTCCGGCGGTGCGCCTTGGTCGATCATCAAGGCCGCGCTTTGCCATTCGCCCGCTTCCAAAAATGCTTCTGCCTGCGCGAGGCGTACTGGTGCTTCACGTCCGGCAAGGCGGGCGTCGAGAATAAGCGCGTCAAGCGCGTGGATTGCCTGATGAGGCGTCAGCTTTCCTTGCGTACGATCAAGCAGGATCAGTCGCTCGGCGGATTTTTCGGCGATAACAGGGTCACGGTCCGACCTGAGACGATCGAGCGTTCGCCGCGCGGCATCGGTTCTTCCGATCCGTATATTCGCAAGCGCGCGTGCGAACTGAAAATCTGCCTCTTGTGGCAACGTATTCAGACTTGGTAGATCACTCGGACTTGCCTCGCGCGCTATTGCCTCTGCGGCGCGCGGCAGAAGGACCGTGCGCACGTGCCGCGGATAACTCCTCAATCTATCGAGATCGAGCGCGAGACGATGCAGGCTAGAAGCGTCACTTTGCTCAGTGCGCGCCAGATAGAGGGCGCGCCAGAGCTGCGCGGCGCGTTGCTGGCTTTCTGGCCAAGGGCCATCGAGCGCCGATGCCTCTTCCAGATCATCGTTCATCAAGGCTGTGGCGGCGGAGAGGAATCGAATTTCAGGACGTCCAATTTCTTCCGGATCGTCTCGAAGCGCGACGGCTAGAATACCACGCGTCTCTTTGAACGCTCCCATACTAAAGGCCGCTTGCGCCTCCTTCACGCGACTATTGAAGCGTGCCGCCGGGCTAGAATCTGCGGCGGCTAGAAAGGAAGAGTGAAGTCTCTCGCGGAGCCCTGTATCGGCCAAATCCTGAAGAGCCAGCCACTTCAGATCGATATCGTTCGCGTATACCGCCCGACCGTCATCTATCATACGGTGGCCATCTCGATTGAGAAGAAGGCCGGATGGGACAGCTTGAAGGGTGACATCATCATCCCGCGAAGCGACCACGACGCCCTCACTCGTGGGCCATACATCATATCCGGGCGCGCGGCGCATCGAGGCGATTCCTCCATCGTCCAGGAGAGATGTGCCGACTAAAAGCCGCCCGCCAGAGCTTGGGTCGGCGATCGAAAGGACGCGACCGCTACGGCGCATCGGATAAAGGATGCCGGTCGGAACCGAGATGGGATTCAACGCCCGGCGGTCTCGTTGTGCGGCATCGACGGGCGGTTGGAGGCCCAGAACCCATCCGTCGCTTTGCTGGGAAAGATAGAGAGGGCGGGTGTCACCCTTGCGCAGCTGGATCACGGTCGCATCAGGCAAGACACTGACGCTCAGTGATGCGAAGATACCGTCTCCGTGTATCGCAGAGGTATCCATCGGGATCGCGTTATCAATGAGGATTATGAACCGATCACCGCTCTCGAAGGCAGCAATGCCGGCTTTGGCGGGGATCGGAAGCAGCACCCGGCTCTGTGAGGACGCGGACATTGAGAGTGTCGGCTCAGGTCGGGTACCTCCCACGTCAGACGCGCCATGCGGCGCAGATTCGCTCGAGGGATGAGGCGATGTATTCCTGCTAGACGCCGAGGTGGTAGGCGGGGGAGGGTCCAAGAAAGTGGCGCGCCAGGACGACGGCAAACCGTTCACGAGATCGCTGCCAGAGACCTGATTGGTGCCACCGTCCGGCTGCGCAATTGCAGCGGGCGTTGACCCGGGAACGGGATTCGCGCGGGCTTCCCTGTGATGGGCTGCCGAACGGGTTGGGCGGGCGTCGCTGGAAGACGTAGCTGCGTAAAAGCAGACAAGCGCTACGGGGGGCAGCCAGGGAAAATACCTGGCAAAACTCAGGGGAGAATAAATCACTTTCCAGCTTGACCTAAAAAACAAGCCTTTGCCTCTCCGATATGCCTGTCCGTACACATGTGTTTCACAGGCTCCGCCCCGACCGCAGCAACTGCAGGTCAGGCGAGCAAGTTCAGGATCTGACTGAACGTCGAACTGCCCGTGGCGGAAACGTTGGTTCCGTTACTGTCGGCTTGGGTCGTCTCTGCTGCAGCGTTTCTGATATTTCGATGGGCCATGGCTGACGGGCCGCCATGGCGGCTCACCTCATAAGAAGCATGGGCGTTAGAACTTGTCGCTTTTAGCAAAGCGGCTGAGACCGAAGAGGCGGCTGCGATATCTGACATGTTAAACCTTTTTTGAAATCTGGCTCCGCAGCGAAAAGCGGCGATTTTCTTACAGCGATCGAGACCCGGTCTGACCGTGTGGGCTCATTATGAAGCAAGTATGTTTCATTAACGTTAAAATCTTTTGAATCGTTTGCAGGGCAGTCCGGTGGCTCCTAGACGTTGGATTAGCACGTTTTTTTTCGTCGAGCAGATATTTTTTGCGAAATATTTCCTATTTATGCGCAAGGTCAAGGATGATCGTTAACGATCCTTGACGAATTGTCGATGCCAGTTTGCAACACCTCGAGAAAATCGGCAAAAAGCGGCCATGTTTTGTCACTGTCGGATGGTCGCATCAGTTTTTGCGTTGTAAGATGAGGCGAAATGCGGGGTGTTGTAAGTAAATAGAACTTAGCGAAAAATTAATTTTCGTTACCGACAGTAAACAACAAATACATGATCATATTTCTGGTCGCAAAAAACTCAACGCGAACTTTTGTGAATTATTGGTGGATAATAAATGCGCATATTATGTGTGGCTGAGAGCTCAGGTTTCAGCCGACCTAGTGTTGAGCTTGCAAAAGCTGCTATCGCGGGTTCGCTCTCGATCATCGTCAATGATTCCTCAGGGGTTGTGGAAACTCTACGTCGATCGCATTTCGACGTCGTTGTTTTGCAGCAGGCAGCGTCTGACACGCGCATGATCCGACAATTGCGCAAAGGGAAAATTGCGCTCCCGGTTGTCGTATTCCGCAAGATGACATCGGTAGAAGGGGAGGTTGAATTACTCTCCGCTGGTGCCGATGATTGCCTGAGCGAGGATACCGATCATACGGTCATTTTGGCCAGGCTTCGCGCTGTCATGCGGCGTGCTGGCGGGCATGACAGCCCCACGCTACAGATTGGACGGCTGTCCGTTGGCGTTGAAAGACGCGAGGTCCATATCGATAATACGGTCGTGCCTTTGACGCGCAAAGAATATGATCTTCTCGCGCTTCTGGCGATGCGGAAGAACCAAGTCTTAAGTAAAGAGGTCCTCCTGGACAGTCTTTATAGTGGTGAGGACGAGCCTTTCGGCAAGGTCATTGACGTGATGATCTGCAAAATAAGGAAGAAGATCCGCGCACTCGGTATCGCCGAGCCATTCACAACGCAATGGGGTATCGGCTACCGACTTAATGAGGCCGCTTTCATGCCCGTCACTCTGACCTTGCCCAAGGAAGATTTGCAGGTGCGATCGGTATCCAAAGAGACATGCCTGCCGGTGATGGGGGGAATTCACATGCTGAATGCGATACTCCCGCCCGAACGCGCCAGGGGCTGAATTGTCGGAAATCGCTGCATCTTGAAGTAAACGCTCTGCTTCATTGAGGCATTCCGGTAAACACCGGAATGCCTATGCCGTTTCTCAGCTCTCCGCAGCGCTGGAGGTGCTGGTATCATCCGCGGCCGTTGTCGATGTTTTTCCGCTGAAATTGGTGATATTCGAGAGGGGAATGGTCGCAGCGCCCATTTGGATCTCAAGGTCAGAGCTGCCTTTCGTGACACCTGTGACGATGCCCTTGATGGTGAATGGCAAATCGGACGTGGTCCCAGTCGAATCGATGGTCTTGACTGCTACGCTGTATGCGCCGTCGGCAAGCTTGTTGCCGGAATTGTCTGTACCGTCCCACGTCCAGTTATTGGTGCCAGAGACGGACGTTCCTGTCTCGGTTTTTACGATCTTTCCGCTCGAATCACTGACAGCAATTGCGACGTTCTGGCCCTGCGTGGCGGTGAAGCTCAGAGATGCCGCGCCACTTTGCAGAGGCAAGGTCGTAGTTTTGGCTGTTGCCGTCTGACCGACCCATTGGCTGCCAGAGCTGAGCTGGCTACTTTCATTAAGTGAAATAAGAGAGGAGAGATTCGTGTTGGTCTGAACCTGCTGCTCCACCCCTGCGAACTGTACCAGTTCAGACGTAAAGGAGTCCGAACTCATTGGACTGCTGGGATCTTGATGCTGCAACTGGGTCGTCAAAAGGGTGAGGAAGGTCGTGTAGTTATTGGCCAAAGACGACAGGCCGAGCGCGGCGCTGGAACTCGAGGATGTGCCGGACGTCGTCGCATTGGCAGAGGCTTTTGCAGTGGCCTCCGCCGCTTGGATAAGTGCGGTTTGATTGCTGATCGATGAGGTTGCCACGTAGTTTGCCCTTTCCAGAATAGTGTAGAGTTCTCGATTGGCGTTACGCCGTTATGTTCAGTCGGCCGTCTCGGCCCATCGCAGGGCCGTCGTTTCGGGTTGACGCGTAGGTCTCGGTTGTTGCGTCGCGGTCCATGACATCCGGGATGCTGAGTTGCGGTTTATAGCCAGGATTGGAATTCTGCCCTCCACCCGCGAATCCTTGCCCTTGCGCGAACGAGGTCATGCCGCTCTGAGACTGGTGGTCATGCGTTTGTGTATTGGAGCCGGCAGACCCGGGAGCCACAATGTCTATCTTGATCGTGCTCGTATCGATTCCGGCTGAGGTCAATGCCGCGACCAGATCGTGTCTATTTTTGTTGAGGTTCTGCGCTGTGACATCGTCGTCACTTTGAAGGATGATACGGGTTGCTAGGCCATTCTCGCTCTCGAGGCTCAGATGGATCGGGCTCGAGTCCGCTGTCTGTATCGTCATAGAGAGAGCGGTCATATCCTGTGAAGGGCCAGACGATTGATCGGTTCCTAAAGACGGATCAGTTCTTCCCCCTGACTTGACTGTATCGGATAGGCTTCGGTCACTCAGATCGCTCTGTCGATCGGCGAGCAGCGATGCGAACTCGCTGTGTAGACTGCCAATCGAGTTTGCAAGCTGCGTCATCAACGGTTGAGGTGAACCACCGATTTCGTTGCGCTCGTCGGATGATGCGTCCCCGTCTCCAGATGATGCGCCGCTACCTAGGCCGCCGCCAGTCGTAGATCCGCTCTGTGTCGCATCTGCGTTCTGAGCAATCTCCTGGCCGGACGCGACGCCCGATGCTCCTGCACCCGCCTGCGGACTATCATCCAGCTCACGGACACCCTTGATGAGAGAATCAAAGCGAGGCGTTGGGCTCGTTATCTGCAGGAGCGGCGCGGCAGAGGGCGATGCGTTTGCCAGCCCTTCGTGAGTTTGGTCTTGAGCTGGCTGCGCGGATGACTGTTCATCGGTGATCTGAGTTGTCGAAAGCGACCTGCTGCCGTCAAAAGTTTCGATAGATGAAGTGACTGAGGCACCGCTCGTTATATTCGCGGCAAGTCGGGTGATCGTTACGCCCGGACTGCTTGGAAGGACCGCGCTCGAAGCCAATCTGTTCGATATCTCAACGTGACCCGTATTGGTCCCGATGAGATAGGCTCCGGCTCCGCCTGCAAGCGCTGATGATGCGGTCGTGTAAGCGGCAGAGCGGATTGACCTTGGCGCGGTGTCTGGCTGTGAAAGCGCGCTGGCGGAATTGAAGGGCAACTTCTCTCCGGCGGGGAGGGGGGTGATTGCTGTAGACGTCGATACGAAGGAATTGCCGTCGTCGGGATTTGAGTCCAAATTCTTCTGTGCCAGGGCGGACCCTGCGCTCGAAAGCGCGATAAAGCCACTCATAGTTGCGGTCGCCGTGGAGCCCGCGCCCGGTACTATCGTGCTTCCTTCGATCCCCGGTTTGTCTTGGTCAGCAGGGCTCGCTACCAATTCTGAAGATGTCGAACCAGGCGTGCCGTTTGAGGTCAGGACGGCGAAATTCATCGGAATCAGATAAGCCCCCTGAAGGCCTGGAGAACCCGATCCGTCCTTGACTTGAGAGCTCGTGGCGTCTGTGCTTTCCGCATTCGCCGCCGGAATGGGTCTATGAAGCGGCTTCGTCATAGCCTGTGAAGAGACAATTTGGGCACCCGATGAAATCGGGAGGCGTGCGCTTGAGTCGGAAAAACCTGAACTCGTCACATCGCTTCGACCCGAAGGGATTCTCTTGGGGTGTTCCGAGGTTGCTTGTCTTTGATGTGCCGCTGCGGAAAGCTCGTTCCTGAAGGCGGGCTTGTCGCTACCTGGTTCTGCGATCACCTGGGCGCCCGACGTTACGCGGCTCGCGAGGCCAAGGGAGCTCATTGTCGAAGCGCGTTCGTTACCGACTGAGCGGGAATGGCTTTCTCTGAGTTTCATTGGGGAGCCTCCGAAGGCCGGTGTTGCGTGCGGATCACGAGGCGACGGCCTGAGACTCTGAGAGCGCCGTGTCTAATTCGAAAAAGCTTGGCATTGCTTCCGGCGGGATCTCTTTACGTCCGATCTCGGCGCTGACCTGAGGGGGATTCCCTTGGAGATGAGCGACGAGCACCGTTTTGATGATGTTCTGATAGCGGCTGTCCTGCACGATCACGGCCTTGATCCTGGATGCAAGCGGTGCAACCACACCGTAAGATAAAAGGACTCCAAGGAAGGTACCAACGAGCGCCCCGGAGATCATCTCACCCAGGATCGCGGGTGGTTTGCTGATGGAGGCCATGGTCTTGATCACGCCCAGCACCGCCGCGACGATGCCGAGTGCAGGGAGAGCGTCGGCGATGCTGGTAAGGCATTCCGAGATATGAAGTTTCTCTTCCTGGTTCTTGCGCAGTTCGCGAGCCATCACATCATCGAGCTGATAGGCGTCTTCGAGGTTGAGACTGACGAGACGCAGATAATCGCAAATCAGATTCCGCGTCTCCTCATCGTCACGCACCTGTGGTGAAAGCGCGAAAATACCACTTTCCTCGGGATTTTCGACGTGCTCCTCAAGCGCCATAGGCCCTTTGGACTGGGCGAGGCGGGTCAGGCGGAAGAGGATAACCAAGAGACCAATATATGCGGCCTTGTCGTATTGCGGGCCTTTCAAGGCGAGCTTGAAATTATGCGGCAGTTCCTTGAGAGCGCCGAGAGAATTCGACATCACAAATATGCCGAGCGCGGATCCAAGAATCGTCAATAGCTCAAATGGCATGGATGCGAGAAGGGGGCCGAGTACGCCGCCGGAGGCTGCGAATGAGCCAAATACGCAGAGCAGGGAAAAAACGAGCCCCCCGATGAAAAGCATCTTGCAGTTCCAATTCTGAGTCTGATCTGGGAATCTGTAGGTCGAAAAAGATAGGGCTTAAATAGTGGTCTCTGCGAGGAGCGCCGCCGTAGGCGATCGATAATTTATTTCGGGCTAGGGGGATTATCTAGGTTTTTTTGACGCGCCTCCCCACTATTGGGGGGCTCGGGAGATGGTGAGTCCATATTTGGATGAAGGCGATGCATAATGATCACAACACGACGATTGGCAGCCGCAGAGGGTGTTGCCTGTACCGCAAGCTCACGGTCGGCTCCCCCTGAAACGTCGAGAAGCCGGGTATCGGGATACCCTGCCTTGACTAGGATTTCACGAGATTGGTCGGCTCTCAATGCAGAGAGTGTCCAGTTCGACATCGCGCCCGAAACCTTACCTTTGTAGGGGGCGCCATCAGTGTATCCGACAATTGAGATACGCTCTGGCATTGGGGCGAGCCATTTGGCTATCTCGGTGAGCATCGCGCGGCCCGCCTTGTTTGGGCTCGAGGCGCCAAGATCGAACATGGGCACATTCCGCGTGTCATGGAGTTCGATCCTGACCTCTTTTCTCCCATAGGATATCGAGAGATTGTCGGTATAGGCGCTTGTTTCGCTGCCATCCCTCAGCGCTTTTTCCAACTTGCCCGTCATTTCGCCCAGGCTTTTCTGCTCGGCTTTCGCTGCCTCGGAGCCCACTGGTCCCGGCTTGTCTTGACGTGAACCGCTTTCTGGGCCGCCAATCGGTACAATTGCTGCCTGAACTGGGAGTGATTCGTGTTCCGTCTGATGACGGATTGCCGGTACCGCGTCGATTGGTGACGAAGCACCATGGCCTACGTAAGGGACCGGCACTGGTCCCGCCGTATCCATGTTGGCATCATCTTCCAGGCGATCGAAGCTGCTGCCGCCCATCATGGGAGCGGGAGGGGTGTCAACGATCTTCTCAGGCGGAACTGCCGATTTCTCATCGGCTAGAGGGTTAAAATACTGTGCAATCCCGCGACGCTGTTCGTCGGTCGTCGCGTTCAGCAGCCACATGACCAGAAAGAACGCCATCATTGCAGTCATGAAATCAGCGTAAGCGATTTTCCAAGCGCCGCCGTGATGGGCTTCATGGCCGTCATCCGCGGATTTGCGGATGATGACAGTTGGTCGGTTCTTTTTGGCCATGAGCGCCCTGCGTTCCCGTTATCGTCCCTTTAGATGCAACATGCCAAGACGCGAAGAAGGGGTCCCCTCAAATCCCGCTCGTCCAGCATGGTTAAGGGCGATCGAAGTATCCAGCCAGACCTCACCTCCCAAATCCCGCCAACGCTTGCAGAACGTGAAATCTTCACTCAGGTAGGTGCCTGTTTCCTGGTCGATGCTTCCGTCGAATAAGGCGTAACACATCGCGCCGTCACCGGAGCCAGCAGCGTCGATGCGCTTATAGGCGGTTTCCGGGTGATGTTTGATCATTGCGGCAATCGCCTTGCGGCTGATCATCATGAAGCCGGTTCCAGCGTAATGGGTCCTGAAAAGCGGCCCTTTTTCCCAGGACCCGTGCATCGCATCTGTTTCACCCACGTAGCGCAAAGACGCAGTTTCCATCTTCTCGCCGCGATTGAGGTTTTCCTGCGTTCCCTTGTCCCAGAAGCGCTCCTTGATCGGATACATTCCCGCGATGACGTCCTTGTCCGCTGCGAGCAGTCGTGCAGGTGCTTCCGCTGGAAACCCGATATCCGCGTCAACGAAGAGGAGATGCGTCGCATCGGAACGGGTGTAGAATTGATGGACAAGCGTGTTGCGCGCGCGGCTAACCATCGCATCATCACCCAGCAAAGACAGGGTCATTGGTATGCGAATGATACTCGTGCAAGCAATGATCGACTCCATATATTCCTGCGTAACGAGCCCCCCGAAGCAGGGCGTCGCGATGAATATCTTGGCGTTCTGTGTCTCTTCCATAACGTTCCTGATCGCTACTGAAAATAAGGATGCACCGCTGTCATAGCAGGCTGGAATGAACAGGTTATTGCGCGTGACAAAACGCGGCTTCCCCGGGCGTTAAAACAATCTTGTCAAACACGTAAGCCGCGGAACTGCCGGGCCCGTAATGATAACTCATCGAGCTCCGCCTGCTCACGGCGTACGTGAGAATCATTACGCTCTTTTTCTCGACGCCGGAAGAGCGTCTCTGTTGCCTTGCATTCGAGCGCCGCTCGCAAGGCAACGTTTTTGGCTCGCTCGGTTTGCACCACTGCTGCGCGTTCTGCCTCCTCTGCGGTTGCGAGCCTTTCAAGCCCGGCCGGAAACCAGGCCCTGAAGTCCTCCATTGTTGCGTTGCCCTCAGAGGCTATCTGACGCTCCAGAGCAAGTGTTTCGGTGGCATAAGCCACGCTTGCCGTAGCTTCGCTTTCGAGCCTGCGCATCGCGATGAGACCTGACTTCGCCGCCTGTTTCTCGCGTTCCCTGAGTTTGACGAGGGATGCGAGCGCACGCAGGCGCCGCGTCATTGCGGGCCCCCATAGGCCGCTATGAGATTTTTGAGGGCAAGAAAGCTATCGGAAAGCGCTCTGACCTCGGCGCGATCTTGCTGCAGAAGAGACTCTATATCAGGAGCGAGCCGAATCGCGCGGTCGGATTTGGCATCGCTCCCCTCGCGGTAGGCGCCGAGTTGCACGATGTCCTGAATGTCGTCCCATACGGCCAATGTCGCTCGCGCTTCGCGGGTGAGGGCAATTTCCTCTGCGTTATTGCAACCCGATGCCGTGCGCGAGAGGGACTTGAGGACATTTATTGCCGGGTAACGCCCCGCCTCCGCAATGCGTCGGTCCATAACAACATGGCCGTCGAGTATGCCACGAACGGCGTCTGCAACGGGCTCATTGTGATCATCACCTTCCACCAACACTGAATAGATCGCCGTGATCTGTCCCGTCTTTCGATTGGGCGCGGGGAGGCCCGGTCCTGCCCGCTCAAGGAGCTTCGGCAGCTCCGCGAAAACGCTCGGGGGATATCCTCTTGTTGCTGGAGGTTCGCCACTGGAAAGGCCGATCTCACGCAGAGCATGGCAAAAGCGCGTGACGCTATCCATGAGGATAAGAACGGATTTGCCTTGGTCGCGAAAATATTCGGCTATGGTCGTCGCCGTGTAAGCCGCCTCCCGTCTCATGAGAGGAGGAGAGTCGGACGTGGCGATAACGACGACGGCTTTGGACAATCCTGCTGAACCAAGATCGTCCTCGAGAAACTCGCGTACCTCACGCCCGCGTTCACCTACGAGCGCGATCACCGCAACATCGCAGTTGCTGTTGCGTGCGAGCATACCCATCAGGGCTGATTTCCCAACCCCTGAACCTGCGAAAAGCCCTAGCCGCTGACCTTCCCGGCATGTGGCAAACAAATCTAGCGCAGAAATGCCGAGACTTACACGCGGCCCGAGGCGCGCGCGCATTGCCGCCTCAGGCGGCTTGGCGCGAACATTGCACGGCGTTCCGTTGGGGGAGAGCGGCTGCTTGCCGTCAATTGGTCTCCCCATCGGATCGATGACGCGCCCTATGAGATCGTCGCTGACCGTCAAGAACGCCCCAGAACGCCCCTTTCGCGTTTCATAAGGAGGTAAAGGGAACAGAGCACGACAGCCGGCGCCGATCCCGTCTAATGGCCCAAACGGCATGGCGATGGCCTCGCTGTTGCGAAAGCCAACGATCTCGGCGTCAACTTTGCTTTCATCCAGGGCGAGAAGCGTTACCCGATCTCCAACACCAGTGAATCCTGTCATTCCGGACAAAGATACTGAAAGACCGGTCACTGCAGTGACGGAACCCTCCAGCGTGGCAACGGGGACGTCATCGAGGGGTGTCTCAACAGCGTGTTTTATCGTCTCAAGACGTGAAGCGAGGGAGCCGAGCCATGCTTCAGAAAATGTGGCGGACTGCGCGCTCAAAACAGGCCGGAATAGACGCTTGAGGACGATGAGCTGTCATTGTCATCGAAAAGGGCCAAGATGCCGGACTTGGAGTTGTCGCCACCGAACAAGTCAAGCATGTCTGCAGGCTTATCAACGGGTTGGGGGGTGATCTGAAGAAGTGTCAGATATTGTTCGGCATATTTTTGGATCTGCTCAGGCGTCTTCAACTTTGAGAAGTCGACCTTCTTGGTGAGCATACGCAATTGTTGGTTATAGCTGAGCGCGCCGAATGTCGATGGATCATATCCGGACACAGTCTCCACGACCTGCAACAGCTTGGTATCGGACATAAGCTGATTGATCGAGGTCACACTGCTCATTTTACGCGTGAAATACAGGGCATTACCTACCCCGTTATCCGTATTCGCATCGTTCGACTCATATTGCTGCTTCTCATAATTCGAGATGATTTGGTCGATCGATACGCCATCGACGGTGCTTGCTATCGTGCTGTCACTCGTCAAGACCGTTTGAGGCGCCTGCGCGGTTTGAGAAAGGTTGGGGGGCTGTAACGCTACACTGTACTGCACTCCATTTACGGTTGCTTTGAGCGAGGGGATATCATGCGTATACTGCCCGTTCACCTTGAGCAGATTTCCCGATGCGTCAAACCCGACAGAGACAAGGGTGCTGTTGACTGTCGAGCCGTAGGGATCAACAACATACGCATTCCATGTTCCGGGATCACTGCTGTCCTGCGCCCATTTGACCGATAGATAGGTGCGACCGAGTGTCACGTTATTCGCGTCATCAGAGGCTTGGTTTGGGTCGAACGGGGCGGTGACGTAGGTTTGGTCAGTTCCAGAGATAGTGCCGAGCGTTGCAGAGGGCATCGTCAGGGAGGTACTGGAAGAGTCTACGTTCTGAAGCAGGACCGACTGGTTCGAACTCGTCGCTTGATAGCTGTTTTCCGCCATCGTCACACCCGTCCCACCCCCGAGCGATCCCAAGGAAATCGAGATGGCCTGTCCCTTGCCATTTGCGTCATTCAAAGTAATGGGGAGCAATACGGCTTGCCCAGAGGCTCCCGAGGCGATGCTAGCGCCCGTGAACACGTTGCTGGCTGAAGCGAGCGTACCGTTGCTATTGAAAACAACATTGAATTCGTTATTCGCGACCAGGGCGTTGCCATCCGCATCATAGGCGGAGACATTCCAGCTTAATGGATCAGAGCTGCTCTGTGTCCATTTGAGCGCGACCTGATGGGCTCCGGAGAGATCGTCATACGCGGTGACCGAGGGGGACGTATAGATCTGGCCGGTTGACGCTGCCGAGGGAAGGGTGGCGCTCATAGTGAGCGTCGTCGTTGGTTTATAGGTCGTGCTCAGCGCCGTCGAGCCGGAACCAGCAATAAACGTTGTGTCTGCCGTGCTCCCCTTGTTCTGACCCCACACCTTGAAGGCATCGGCAAAGGCCAGCCAGGTTGCGTTCTGAGATTTGCGCGCCAGAGACGTGCTGGAGCTGGGATCCTGGGTGAGGAGGTCCTTGATCAGTGCGGTTGCATTGGCGTAATTCCCCATGCCGAAGGCGCCGAGCACAACCTTGAGAGATGAGTAGTCCTTTAGAAGGGCATCTGCTGAGGTGATCGCCGGCGCTTTCTTCTCGAAGGCAGCAACGGCCTGTTTTGTCGCAACATCGCTCTTCGCGTAATTGGATGCCGCGAGATCTTCGTCTTTCAGAGCGGAGAGATAGCTGGCGACAGGCGATATGTTGGTTATGGCCATATCAGTCTCTCCAACTCCCCGGTTCGTGACGAAGTTTATCCCGAGAAGGTTACGAAGAGGTTTCCAGAATGTCCCTGCGCCTTCCTTCGCACTCAGGTGGCGATTCCAGGGTGGGTAGTGTGCGAGAATTTTTTCTCGTGGCCGCGCCGTCAATTTCCCCCGCGATGACGAAACGTCTGACGAGCTGGCTGAGCGAGCTCGCAGTATCGATGAGGCTTCGTACCGCATCGGCGCTCTCCTCGGCCGCAGCGGCGTTTTTCATGGTTGTCTCCTCTAGCCCACTCATGGCGACGTCGAGTTCGGTCAGGCTCTGGGATTGGCCTTGGGCGGAGGTGGCAATGACTGTGACGGCGCTGCTTATTTCACGGATTTGCTCCATTACCTTTTGCAGTGCGAGACCGGCCTCCCGCACTTTGGTCACGCCGAGCCGCACATTGCCGGCCGACTGCGCGATCAACCTGCCAATTGCTTCAGCAGCTTCGCGCGAACGCTGGGAGAGGGCGCGGACCTCATTTGCGACAACGGCAAATCCACGCCCAACGTCACCTGCTCGGGCAGCCTCCACGCTTGCATTCAGCGCGAGTAGATTGGTTTGGAACGCGATCTCGTTGATAATTGTGATGATCCCGCCGATTTCCTGAGACGAGGTCTCGATGGCGGTCATCGCTGCGATGGTGTCATTTTTGATGGCATGAGCATGCTCGGCCTCACGCCGGGCGACGATGACCATTTGCTCGGTTTTGCGCGTCTCCATGGCGGTCTGCTTGACGCGTTCAGCGATTTGCCCAAGTGCGGCGGACATTTCCTCACCCGCGGCCGCCTGTTGCTCGGTGCGGCTGGAGAGTTGGTCGGCACCATGACCTATCTCGCTGGCATTGGTCCCCACATGGGCCGCCTCAGCACTGATATCGCGTATCGTCTGCTCGAGCGTTGTGGCAGCCTTATTGAAGTGCTGCCTGAGGGCATCGAGCCTATCCGGTATGACGCCATCGGCAATCCGGCGAGAGAGGTCTCCGTTGGCCAGGGCACTCAAGGCCTCTCCGAGGGCTGTGACAGTCGAGCGATCTTCCTGAGCGCGTCGTTCTTGCTCTTCCTGCAGTCGCGCGCGGGCCTCATCGACACCCGCCATATAGGACGAAATTGTCAGATCGATCTCAAGCAAGACAGCCTTGATGAGACTCTCTATCCGCGCAGAAACCTTCTTCGCGTTTGACGGAAAAAATCTGCTCGTAAGTCCTTTGGAGACGCTTTCCTCGATGACCGCGCGGATAAGGGGGACGAGGACCTGACCATAGGCTCCAATATAAAGGCTTGGATTCAAACCGATCCGGGCATGAGCCGCACCTATCCTCTGTACGTGCGCGACATAATCTTCGTCGAATCTGGCCCCGGCGATACGCTGCCAGTGATCAAGTTGTGCCTGTTTTGCACGCGCCATATGGGCGTCGTCGCCGAAAAAGCCCTGTGTCTGAGGCGTTTCACGAATTTTACGATAAAGACCATCGAGTGCTGTCGGAAGCTCGTTCCTTATGAGTTCGGCCATCGAGCGCAACGCCGCGGCGTCGCTCTCATTCATGCCGATGAAGTCCTGCTTGCGATTGAAATCGGTAAGAAGGGTTCCGGTCATGTCGAGACTCCTCGCTTTTTCTTTCTATGTCTCCCATGCGTCATGACGCGCGCGGTACCGACTGAACTTTGGAGGAAAGCGAAGAGAGGACTGTTTGTTGCTATTGTCAATCATCAAGTGATGCGGCGCACAATGCGATGCACGGAACGTTTCGGCTAATCGGCAGCCAATTTCGTCGACAGGACGCGCAGCAGTCGTCAGTCCGGAACCTCCCCGCTACTAGGCACCTCTTCGCTTCGATTTCAGCTGTGAAAATTTTAAGGACGCGAAACTAGGAGATTGTTTCCACCGTCTTGATCCGCGCTCGAGGATAGATTTCGGCCTGCGATAATACGGGCACCGCCGGGCGGACACGCTCGACGATGGAGCGCATGGGGTCACGGACCGCAGAAGAGACCACGATGACGGGTACTTCACCGCTCGTGGACACTGCATTGAAGGCATCGCGCAGCTTGAGCACGAAGCGATTGAGCATCGAGGGCGGCATGGCCAGGCGCCGTTCGTCTCCCTGTCCGGCGATATGGTTGGCGAAATCATTCTCCCATTCGGGAGAAAGCGTGATCATGGGAATATATCCCGCTGGACCCTCCAATCCGCTGCAGATCTGTCGTGAAAGACGGATACGAACGTGGCCCGTCAATGCCTGGATCCCGCGCAGACCCAGGCCATTGCCTTCCTGGATGCTCTCTAGGATTGTCGGCAGGTCACGTATCGAGACGCGCTCCGCCAGCAGGGACTGCAAAACCCGTTGAACCGTACTCAGGGTTACCTGAGAAGGGATCAGGTCGCCCACGAGCTTCTGCTGATCTCGGGGCAGTTCATCCAACAGGCTCTGCGTGGCGACGTATGTGAGCAGGTCAGGCAGGTTTTGTCTCACAAGTTCGCTCAGATGCGTAACAAGCACGCTCGCAGGATCGACAACGGTACATTTCAGAGCCATGGCTTTGGGCTTCAGCGCAGGAGCGATCCACACCGCCGGAAGACCGAAAGCAGGTTCGGTCGTTCTCTCGCCCTCAAGGTCCGGCGTGCCTCCCGACGGCGTCATCGCCATAAGACGACCGGGGCGCACTTCTCCTGAGCCGATCGTAATCTCCTTGAGCTTGATCACGTAGCGATCGGATGGGAGGACGATATTGTCCTGTATCCGGATAGGCGGTGTGATGAATCCCATTTCGGAGGCGATGGTTCTTCTCAGCGCCTTGATCTGCTCGGTGAGCTGCGCGTTTTCCCCGTTGGTCATGGGAAGAAGCCCGAAACCAAGCTCCAGGCGCAGAAGGTCCAACTTGAGGACTTCGGAAATAGGGGTGGCGGAGGGAGCGGGGGCGGTATCGCTCACCTCAGCTTCCGCGTCATCGGACGCCGGGACTTTCCAACGCCACCATGCGGCAGCTCCGGCGAGCGCGCCAATGGTCAGAAACGGAAATGCAGGCAGGCCGGGCATAAGTGCGAAACAGCCGGACAGCACCGCGGCCATGGCCATGGGCTTGGGATTTCCGCCGAGCTGACGGACAAGGGTGACGTCCGCAGAGCCGGAGGTGCCGCCTTTCGTGACGACGATACCAGAAGCCGTTGAAACGAGCAGGGCCGGGATTTGTGAGACGAGACCATCACCTACCGTGAGTGTGGTGAACGTGCTCGCCGCATCACCGATCGGCATGCCGTAGCGGAGAACGCCGATGGCGAGCCCCCCCACGATGTTGATGGCTGTGATGATGAGCGCGGCAATCGCGTCTCCTCGCACGAATTTTGCGGCGCCATCCATGGCACCGTAGAACGAACTCTCATCCTCGAGTTCCTTGCGTTTCAGCCGCGCGACCTTGTCGTTGATGGCACCCGACGAGAGCTCCGCGTCGATGGCCATCTGCTTTCCCGGCATCGAGTCCAGAAAGAAGCGCGCCGCCACCTCGGCAATACGCCCGGACCCTTTCGTGATCACCATGAAATTCACGACGAGAAGGATACTGAACACGATGCCGCCGATCACGACATCGCCCGCCATCAAGAAACCACCGAATGCCGCAACGACGTGGCCCGCGGCGTAAGTCCCCTCACTTCCATGGCTCAGAATCAGGCGTGTCGTGGCGATTTCAAGAGAGAGCCTAAGCAGCGTCGTCAACAGAAGCAGAGTGGGAAAAGAGGTGAACTCGATCGGACGTTCGAGGAACAGAGAGACCATCAGAACGAGTACGCTGGAGGTGATCGACAGCGACAGGCCAAGATCGAGGATGAAGGTTGGAAGTGGGATGATCAGGATCGAAAGAAGCAGGAGCACGCCGATGGCGAGACCGACATCGGTGCCCGGAATAGCCCTGCGCCAGGACGTTTTGTAACTGCCGTCGCGAACTGATTGCGAAGCGCGGTTAACCTGACCCGAGAGAGATGAAAGGAGGCGTGCGGCTGTTTTTCCGCCAGAGTAGGGGCGGTTGGGGGAGGGGGGGGAGACCGGGGAAACGTTTGCGCTATCCAAGATGTCCGCTTTCCTAGCCTTCGTCGTTATGGCGCCTGCTCTTGAATGCAGGAAACCCAGACGGAGCGTTCTGTGGGGTATGTGGCGCAAATTGTTCCGCTTTGCGCCCGAATCTCGAGGCTAGAGGTATCCCGACTCGCGCGGATGAGGCAAGATATTAAGCGTTACGCGTTCATTGATCGCGAACCCGCCCAATCAATAGTCCGAACATGATCGGTGATCGCATGACACATGACCCGCAAAGCCTTGTTCCGCGAGCGGTGGATGATGCACCGTCGACCGGGGAGGCGTGGTCGAAAAACCCCGGCATGCCCCCTGCTCCTGAAAAATTCGTTGAAACCTGTGAAGCGTTGCTAGGCGCCGGCGACGGTATGGCGGGACTTAAGCTTATCCTTGAGACGATCGCTGTTCATCAACAGGAGTGGCAGCTTTCCATGGCGGGCGCGTCGCTCGTCCTGCGCTTTACGACGCGGTACGATATTGTAGAAATCCTCTTGCGCAACGTCATCCGTCTGCAACCTGACAAGGTTCCCGCGCAAGCATTTCTCGCTCATTTGCAGATTGTACGTGGGGATTTGGGGGGAGGGTGCGCGAGTTTCGCGCGTATGATGGCGACCTACCCTGAGCACAAGGCGGAGATAGGCGAGTTCATCAGTATGTCCCTGCTGGAAGTGGGATATCCTGCGGAAGCTCTGGAGGTCCTGAAAAGCCTTTTCAAGGATGGCGACGAGACCGCTTCTTTGTTGAATAATGCTGGATGTGCTCTTGAGCGGCTCAATCGCTCTACTGAAGCGCTCCCTTGGTATGAAAAGGCTTTGAGGCGTGAGTCCGGACGCAAGGCCATAATTTTCGGTTACGCATGTACACTGATAAAAGCGGGCCAGTTCGAACGGGGGTGGCCGGTCTATTTCGGTCGGGAGTTGCAGATCGGCAGGCAGCAGGAGTGGCTGCGTGCTATGCCGCGGCTACGCCCGGAAGTCGATGTTGCGGGCAAGCGCATTCTTCTTTTCCAGGAGCAGGGTCTTGGAGACACGCTTCAGTTCATACGCCATGCCTCCACGCTTGCCGCGCGCGGCGCACGAGTTGATATCTCCGTCCCACAGCCCCTCATTCGTCTACTTCGACATTCTTTCCCTGATATGACGGTGCTTGAGCCTGGCGTGATCAGCGAGACTGGCGCCTATGACTACGTATCTCCGATCCCCGATCTTCCCTACATAACCGGCATGCGGACCGTACATGACATTCCCGCTGCGGTGCCTTATCTCTCAGAGGTCCCGAGTGATCGCGAAAGAATGGGCGCGCTACTGCCTTCCGGGCGTCCGCGTATCGGGTTGGTGTGGGCAGGCGAAAGACGCCATCGTTCGGAATTCGCGCTCGCGGACATGCGTCGTTCAATTTCATTTAACGACATGGCGGGCGCGATTTTGCCGGCGGACGCCATTTTCGTTAATCTTCAGTTTGGAGCGCCAAGGGAGGAATTGAAGGCCTGGACCGGCCAAATGATTTACGATCCCATGGGCGACGTCCGCGATCTGGCCGATACCGCAGCTCTCATGCGCGGTCTCGACCTGATCATTTCGGTCGACACATCCCCGGTCCATTTGGCGGGCGCACTGGGATGTCCGGTCTGGTTGATAAGCCGATGGGATGCGTGTTGGCGATGGGGGGACGAAGGGACGGGAAGCCCCTGGTACCCTACGATGCGGGTTTTTCGCTCAAACCAGCGTTCGTTTCAGCCTGTCCTCGAAGAGGTTGCCAAAGCTTTGAGGCTATGGATCGACATGCGCCCGGCCTGACGGGTCACCCTGTAGGGCGTGCCAGTTGTGTTGGCATGCTCCTGTACGAGGCAAGACTGCGTCCCTTCATCCCGTTCATCCCGGACCGGTGGAGAGGGGGCTGCGTAAAATGACTAAATCCCTGGAACGGGTGGAACGCTTTCACCACGGGGCGCGACCCTTCGCCCGCATCTGCGAGGATAGCGTCGCCGTACGGTGATTGACTGCGTGTTTTTTCCGGCACGGCCACTGGGGCGCCGCGGAGCGGACGCTTTTGGTTCGCTACGGGTGCAACCTGCTCGTCGTCCGGTATTGCCCAGGTCTCGAGCACTTTCCACTGATAGGGAGTTCCGAGCCCCGGGGTCTGTGAGTGATAAGCCGCGGCGGCACGTGGCCAACTGCCCATCTTGTCGTGCATCTGGGTGAGGAAACGTCCCGCATAAAGGGCATTCGACATAGGGTCGAATGCCTGGTCAAGTGTCGGGAAAGCATCGGGATGCTGTTGCAGGTTCACTTGCAGACAGCCGACGTCGATTGACAGGACACCTTCCTTGCGGAACTCCGTAGCAGCTGTGATGGCCTCTTGCTTGCTATCGTAATAATGGCCAACCCCGTTTGCCATGATTGTCCATGGCCATGCTGAGAGATGTCCCTGCGCATCGGTCTTTCCGCTCTCGACCCGACTGATCGCGTACAGGAAACCATCAGGAATGTGGAGCGAGCGTTCTGCCTGATTCGATGCGATACGGCACTGTTCCGCCTGGAAGCTTTGGGCACGCCCCGGTGCGGCAGGCGCAATAATAGCGATACACAGCGCAGCGAGGCGCAGACTGCCTTTTTTTAAACCGGAGGATTGTTCTGCGGTCATGCTTCCAGATCGCCTACCAGCGAAATTGAGGGCAGGCCGCCTATTGGCAGCCGGTCATGGGATGAGGACTCACCGCACTCGGAGCGGCCATTCAGACAAAAGATGCCTGCGTTCCGTTACAGGATTACCGCAGGCTGAGCCAACCATAATTTTCCGCAGCGTTGCGGCAGCATCTCAAACGTCCCTGCGATACGAAGCATTAACCTTGTTGTGGTTGAAAGCGACTCTTCCTTATCGTAGGCTCCCGCAAACAGGCCCTCGTTAACGATGGCAGTCGACGGTGCAGGGTATTCCGCTTGATCACAAAATTCCGTTCCACGTTTCTTGCGAGGACTCGAGCTGGGCTGCGCGGTCATGTAATGCGCTTCCGGAATAGTGGAGGCACGATCGGTCGCTTCGTTTGCGGGCCCATGTTCTGCTTATTGATTGGCGTCGGGCTCTATGCGCCAGTCGCGAATGCGACGGCCGTGCGGGTGAAAGACATCGTCGATTATGAGGGTGTGCGCGATAACCAGCTTGTGGGGTACGGACTCGTTGTCGGTCTGCGCGGGACCGGCGATCGATTGACGAACACGATTTTCACGCGTGAGACCCTCATAAGCATGCTGAACAGGCTCGGGGTGAATATCCGAGATCGCGAAGTGCAGCTGCAAACTCACGATGTTGCCGCTGTGATGGTCACGGCGACCCTCCCTCCGTTTTCTCATGGGGGCGGTCGTATTGACGTGACCGTCTCTGCCGTTGGTGATGCCCGGGACCTCGCAGGGGGCACTCTGCTTGTGACGCCGCTCCAGGCGGCCGACGGCGAGGTCTACGCCGTTGCGCAAGGATCGCTCGTTACGAACGCCTTCGCCGTCGGGGGTGCCGCAGCTTCCGCGACGCGCAATATTCCGACGACAGGGCATATCGCCAACGGGGCCGTGGTTGAGCGAGAGGTTCCGGTTGTTCTCGGGAGTGGCGGACTGATCCATCTTTCCCTGCGCAATCCGAACTTCACGACTGCAAACAGGATCGTCACCGCGATCAATCGTTCTCTGGGGCGGGGTATGGCGCGTATGGATGACCCACGGACGATCTCCGTGAATATGGCGGGACGGGACGCTCCTTCTCTGCTTTATAGGATCGGAGACCTCATGATCGAACCAGACACAATGGCGAAGGTCATTGTTGATGAAGCGAGCGGAACAATCGTCATGGGGGATAATGTGCGTATCAGCACTGTTGCCATCGCTCAGGGAAACCTGACGATCCAAGTGACAGAGACTCCGCTCATTGCCCAGCCTGCGCCCTTTTCCAATGGAACGACGGCGATCGTGCCGCGCACACAAATCGACGCCAGCACAGACAGCTCCCACCGGCTGGGGATACTACGCGAAGGCCCGACTCTCGCCAGTCTGGTTGCGGGCTTGAATGCCCTTGGTATGGGGCCACGGGATATGATCAGTATCCTGCAGGCGATCAAGGCCGACGGGGCGCTACAAGCCGATCTAGAGGTACGATAAGATGATAGGCATGACGCTTCCAGCGGTTTCCCCTCTTTCCGGCGCGCAGAACGACGCTCTTGACGATGCACAGAGGAAGGCCCGTAGCGCAAGCGCCGACAAGGCGCGTGAAACTGCGGAGTCATTCGAGGGCCTCGCGCTGGGGGAGTTGCTTCAACCCATGTTCGATACCGCTGACGTGTCCGATAACGCGTTCGGTGGGGGGGCAGCCGAGAAGCAGTTCCGTTCGTTGCAGGTGCTGGAGATGGGTAAGCAGATCGCGAAGAATGGCGGTGTGGGTATCGCGGAGAGTGTCTACAGACAGATACTAGCGATGCAGGAGCAATCGGGGTCATGAACGGCGCAGGAACTGACGGTTCGATAGCGGTCAAAAAGATTATTTCGCGTTTTATGGTCTTGCTTGAGGAGGAAAATGCTCAGCTACGCGCCGGTAAGCCGGAAGCGGTTGAGGCTCTACTAGAGCGCAAGATGAAGCTCTCCAATCTGCTGGAAGAGGCATTGCTTCGCTTCGAACGAGAAAATGGAAACAAGGCGGCTCTAGCACCGACGATGAGTAATTTGATCCAGCGTGTTGCGGAGAATCAAGCTCTCCTCGAGCATGTTTCTGCCGCGCAGACCGAGTTCCTGAAATTGATCTGTGCGCCGCATGTGGACGAGGAGCAGCAAGCCTATAGTGCATCCGGCCGCTATGCTGCTCGAACGGCGCAAAGTGAGGCGCTCACCCTGCGTAGCGATATTTGAGAATCGGAAAGTGACACCTAGCAATGATGGGGCGCGCCCTGCTTCGCAATCGGAAGACGCGATCAGGGCGTACGGGACCAGGGGGAGTCAGGGTCGCAAGTTGGCACTGTTCAGAGCTGGCTCGCTGCTCTCGAGGTCGAGTGGGGGCGCTTTCGCGGCGCTCATGACACTGACGTCCTGTCAGTCACCAGCCAAGCCGTACCTCACCATGGGCAAGCGCATAGCGGATGCAGGGTTTGTTGCTCATCCGGCCAACACGACGGCTCGCTATGCGATGATGAATTCGCTGCCCCCAGGCGTTATGACTTATCGTCCGTCTCCGGCTGGGCTAGTTTATCTATATGCAGACCCGATTGGGTGCGGTTGCGTATACATGGGATCGGATGTTGCATTCGTCTACTTGCTGAACTCGTCGCCTATCGTAAAAAATCAGCATGTGCCAATAAAAAACGTTCCCTCAGTGGCGGAAATGGCCGCCGAGAATAGGCGTGATACGTCAGGCTGGGACTGGAGTGCCTGGTCTAATCTCGCGGATCCTGGCCCGACGCAGCCCCGTTATGTTAGTGGCGCCGCCTGGTGATATCGTCCCGCTGAGTTATTCGCCCAGGAATTTACTGCTCAGGCGCTGTCGTGCGCTTCGATGAACGGGCTTCGGCTTGTCCAGATTTGAGGAGATGGCGGCCGCAGGATGGGGAACCCGTGAAAGCGTATCGCTCGTTTGAGGTTGTTCCGCCTGGGCTTCAGGAGTTTCTGTGGCGCTATCGGCCGAATCATCGTCATCGTGCAGAATGGGTGTCTCGATCTTTCGAAGCATATCCAGTTTGATATCGGAAGCGTCTTCTAGGAGCTTTCCAAGCGCCTGCTCGCTTGTCTCCGCCTGTCTCGTGAGCACGCTCAGTTGCTCGGCCTTCGAGTCTGCTTTGTCGACGAGGGTATCGAGTTCACCGCCCACAATCTTAGCCTGCTCGATGGTCCGGCTTAAGGGGCGGCCGCTGACCTGACCTGCCACGCGCAGCTTTTCGACGCCATCATGGGCGTTCTTTATACTGGTTTCGAGCTTCTCGATAAGTTTGATCAGGCTGGCTCTGTCGCTCTTCAGAGCCGAGAGCGTTTTGCTTATGTGGAAGTTATAGGCGATGCCCAGCAGGAGCAGGACGGATAGAGCTGCTTCTATGAACACCTGGATCTGAGCGAGCATCGACGTTCAAGCCTCCATCACTTTCTTATTTTCCTTAGCGCTCACGGGGGATTAGACCGTCGCTCGCGGTTCGGAAGGTACGTCGCTTGGGTTGTGAATGTGGGGACTATCTTCCGGGACAAGCCTGTGGTCAATCTTGACGGCCGCCTTTCCTGAGGACTGACCAAGATGACCCTCGAATAGAGTTGTCTGATTGCATTGTAGAGTGACAGGCAGCGTATTTTTCACCTTGTGAGGGAAGACAAGCTGCGTGCCTGGCTTCATCTTGAGCAATGTGGAAAGAGGGACGGTCTGTTCCTCCAGAACGGCCAATATCTCGGCATCTGTCTCCATGATCTCGGAGATCAGATGGTTCTCCCACACTGAATCGCGCCCAAACCGCTCTCCCATGAATTGCTGGGAGAGGAGGTCGCGCACGGGTTCAAGGGTCGCATAGGGAATGACGAGGTCCATATTGCCGGTCCTGTCTTCCATATCGATATGCATTTTAGATGTGACAACCGCATTCGAGGCTCGAGCGATGGCCGCAAACCGCGAACTCACTTCAAGCCGCTCGAATACGAGATCAACCTGACACACCGGACTGAATGCGATCGACAACTCTCTCAATGTGAGCGTCATGAGTTTTTCTATGAGGGTACGTTCTATCGCGGTATGAGGCCGACCCTCGGTGCCCGAATGTCCCTTGCCGCGCGGCCCCCCCATGAGGATATCGATGATAGAGTAGGCCAGTGCCGAGTCTATGACGATAAGGCCATAATTTTCCCACTGCACAGCTTTGAACACTGCGAAGAGCGAGGATGAGGGTACGCTGTTAACATAATCGCCAAAACACATGGAGCGCGTATACTCCATCGTGATTTCGACATTGTCATTCGTGAAGTTTCTGAGGCCCGTTGTCAGGAGCCTCACGAGCCGGTCCAGAACGATCTCGAGCATAGGCATGCGCTCATAGGCGACAAACCCGGCTCTGATGACGCGCTCCATGCCACTCTCGTGGCGCTCGGGCAGGTCGCTGAATGCGCCTCCAAGAAGGTTATCGATCTCGGACTGATCGAGCATTTCGCTTAATGTCTCGTCCGGTGAAAAATCATTGGGGACATCATTAAAATAGTCGCTGCTGAAGTCACTTGTAGAAGCAGCGCTCTCTGAGCCGGGGGCGGGCGGTATATGATCTTCTCTGGGAGGCATGACGCGACTCTACCTGGATATAGGGGCTCTGTAGATATGCAAATTTGCCTTATTGGATGAGGAATTCGGTGATGTAGAAGTTCGTGATGTTCAGAGGCGCGATCTCGATGCGCAGACGTCTCAGCAGTGTCTCACGGAGCCTGTATACGCCATTGCCTCTTATTTCCTGTGGGCGTGTCTCATGCAGATACGTCTGGAAAATATCCTGGATCTGCGGAATGTACCGGCGCAGGGACGCCTCATTTTGTACGCCCGCAATCTCAACTCGCGCCGTCATCTTGACGTATACGGGGCGTCCTTCGCCGTTATCGAGGCTTGAGATGATCGATGGCACGGCCAGAATGGTTGTTTGTGTGGGAGCCTGACCTGCAGGATCTGCCGAATCCTTGTGAGAAAATAGCCAGCCCTTATGGATCGCAAAGTAGCCCGCGCCCCCAATGGTCAATAGCAACACCAACGAAGAGACGATGAGAATGAGACGTTTGCGTTTTGGTTGAGCCGTCTTTCCGAGCCGATCCTCCCCAACAATATTGATGTCGAGATCATCGTTCGCACGGGAGTCACTCATTTGTTTATTGCTCACCTTCTTCGGGCGTTAGTTTGGTCGAGGGGCGCAGGCGCGTGACATTAAGGGAGCCACGCACGCGTACAAAAGTATCGACTCCGAGAGTACGCATGACGTAACGCGGGAAGCTCCGCATAACGCTAAAAGCGCGGCCTCGACGTGACACCTTACGGTGTCACGGGCGTGGCCATAAGCGAAGCTTCGAAGCCCCGTGGTTACTGCTTCATGGCAATCGTCGCTTGCAACAGCGTATCAGCAGTGGTGATGACCTTAGTGTTTGCAGAATAAGCTTCCTGCGCCACGATCAGTGCAGAGAGATCACTCGTGAGATTTGTCGTTGAGGATTCCGTATAGCCGACGGAAAGCGTCCCCGTCCCGTTGGCGCCCACAGTACCGATGGCGGGATTGCCCGATGCGGAGGTTGCCGTATAGGCTTGCCCGTCCACCGCATTAAGACCATTTACATTGGCGAAGTTGGCAAGAGCAATTTTTCCGACGAGCTGTGACGCGCCGTTGCTGAACTGAGCCATGACCGAACCATCGCCCTGTATCTGCACACCCTGATAGGTGCCCGTGCCGATGCTATCGGATGTCAATGCCGTTGTATCCAGACCGAGCGAACTCGATGTGGAGAGGAGCGGGCTAGCTGCGTTGGTCATGTTTGGAAGATTGACCGTGTAAGCCTGCCCGTTAATTGTCGCGGAGAGGCTGGTCGGAGGCGAATTTGCTGTCCCATTGGCATTGAAGGTAATTGAACTCGAAGCGCTCAGCGCGGCGCCAGTTGACGAGTTTATCGCCGAGACACTCCATGTCGGGGGGGAGGCGGATGTCTGTGACCAGCGTAGCGAGACGGGTGTGCCAGAGACCTCGATTGGCGATGTCATGTAGCTCTGATTTGAGCCGGTCGTGGTTCCGATCTGCGCGCTATTTTCAGTCAGCGTTGCATTTGCGCTGTCTAGCGTCAGGCTCGAGACTGCACTCTTACTGGCCGTCCCTGTAGACTGCGCCATGATCGTTCCACTCGTTCCGCCAATGGTGCCGAGGGAGAGATTGATCGTCTGGGTGGAGTTCGTGCCGTAGGAGGCCGTGATCGGCAAGGTAACGGCAGCGCCGCTCGCCGTTGATCCAACGGCCGCCCCGGTCGAATCAGTCACGCTTGCCAGCGTGCCGTTGCTGTTAAAGGTGACGTTATAGGTGTTGTTCGCCTGATTGATTGCCCCGGTGCCATCCGCGTCGTACGCGCTCGCGGTCCAGACCAAGGGATTGGTTGTGCTTTGCGACCAGGTAAGCGCTACGTGATGCTGGGTTGCGTTCGCATCGTAGACTGTCACTGGAGCCGTCGTGTAGGTTTGCGCATCGGCGGCGGTGTAATTTGCCGTGTTTGCCGGCATCGTCCCTACCGTTGCGGTAAGGGTGAGCGTGTTCGTCTGGGGCGGACGATAAGCCACGTTTCCGACATTAATCTGTGTCACAGTCGTTCCGAGTTGGCCGGAAGACGGATCGACCATGTAGCCGTCCATATAGTAGCCGCTCGTATTAACTAGATAGCCCTGGTTATTTTGGGAAAACTCGCCGTTCCGGGTGAAATAGCTTTGGTTGGAAAACTGCGTCGTGCTTGTGCTGCTCGCTCCGGTCGCTTTCGAGACAACGAATAGTCCGTTTCCAGAAATGGCCGAGGAAAGGCTGTTGCTGCTGCTTGTCGGTGTTCCCTGATCGTCAACGTGCTGCACGGTGATTGCAGAAACTGAATCCGAGACGTCTGCGGAAGCTGTGTTGCCTATCAAGGAACCCGCGACGAAATTCTGAAACGCTGTCGTATCGGCCTTATATCCAACAGTCTGGCTGTTTGCGATGTTGTTGCTCAAATTCGTAAAGGCAGTCGACTGCGCGTTTATGCCGCTGACAGCCGTCGTGAGCGCATTGAATACTGACATTGGGTGTCCTCGACCTTTGTGCCGCGGGCTGCTTCGCCTGCCGCTATGGGCATTAAATACGAAACATCCAAATGTTAAATGAACGAGACAAGATAAAAATGCACAACGCCTTAGGCGGATCGGCGGCAGTCGGCCCGAGCTGAGAGCGCGGACAGCAACATTTTCCGAGCGACATGAAGCCTAGCGGCACATTGGGTAGCACGCGCTGACGGAAACGCAAGCTTTGTTACGATGTTTTTCCCGATGTCCGGCGACGGCGCATACCGAGTGCGGTAGAGGCGGAAATCTGCCGAGTCCTGGCCCCGAAATGCGCCAAATGAGGACAATAAACCTTTCGTTAACCATTTGCACGAACATATGAGTTGACCGGTAGAAGGCCGGTTCATCTGGGAGTCGCGTCAAAGTCGGCGCTATTAAACTGATCTTCACCTATGTGGCTTAGGGTCCGCATTGACCAGCCCTCCCTCAATTTTTGACAGCCTATCTCCGGAGTAAGAATCGATGCTCAAGTCGTGGCCTGGTGGCTGGGCGGATGCCAAAGCCAAGCTCAATGCGCTTGACCGTGCGCTGGCATTCATCGAATTTGATATCAACGGCATTATTTTGAATGCAAATGAGAATTTTTGCGAAGCGATGGGGTATCGTCTCGATGAAATTATGGGGCGGCATCACAGGCTTTTTGTCGATGCCGCTTACTCTGCAAGCGCTGACTACGCCTCATTTTGGCGTGGGCTAGCCCAGGGCGTTTTTTGCACTCAGGAATGTGTCCGGATTTCGAAGAGTGGATCTGAAGTGTTGCTTCAGGCAAGCTACAATCCGGTCAGAGATGTGTCCGGTAAGGTTTACAAAGTCGTCAAGGTTGCGGCCGTCATCACGGGACGCGTTCGGGCGATCGACGATGTCGGCAAGGGATTGGCGCGTCTGGCGGATAATATCCTGAGTTTTCGCCTCAATGGCGAGATCGATCCCACATACGAGAAGCTGCGGGAGGATTTCAACAGGGCGATCGCCAAGTTAGATATAACTCTCGGGGGCGTTGCTGCCTCGGTGGGGACCGTTGCGAACGGCGCGAATGAGATCGTTGTCGCATCAAATGATCTCGCACAGAGAACGGAAATCCAGGCAGGGAATCTCGAGCGCACTGCGGTTACGTTGAACCAGATTACAGCGCGCGTGTCGCAGGGGGCCGATAGTGCCAAAGCTGCTGCTGCGTCAGCATCATCGGCAAGGGGAGAGGCCTTGGCGGCGAGCAAAATCGTCGATGATGCGGTTGTCGCGATGGAACGAATGCGCGAGGCATCGAAGTCGATATCGCAGATCACAGGAATGATCGAGCAGATTGCATTTCAGACCAATCTGCTGGCGCTGAATGCGGCGGTCGAGGCGGCGCGTGCGGGTGAAGCCGGGCGAGGTTTTTCCGTCGTGGCTACCGAAGTTCGTGCGCTCGCCGAGCGATCCGCAAAGGCCTCTCAGGAGATACGTGTCCTCATCTCCGAAAGCACGGCCCACGTGGATCGTGGCGCGGGTCTCATTGTCGATGCAGGTTCCGCTTTGGGCGGGATTGTCGAGCGTATATCCGGAATTGACGGTCTTCTCTCAGAGATCGCTGTCGGGTCAGAGGACCAGGCTGAGGGCCTCGGGCAGGTGAACCAGGCGGTCGGACAACTTGATCGCGTCACTCAACAAAACGCGGCGATGGTTGAGGAGGCAACTGCGGCGGCAAATAGCCTCGGCGTTGAAGCGGGTCGCCTGAAGGGGCTTGTGGCGGAGTTCACCCTCAGCGAGGCTGTTCCTGGTAAGGCGCCGGCCATCGCAGCTTAGGGCCTGTATAAGGCGCCTGGCCATAACATGGCGAGGCGCCCCCTGCTCGAAGATCGTCTGGAAACCTTTCTGAAACCATTTGTCCTTACGAACTGCGTTATAAGTTACAAACCCCGTGAAGATAGGCCTTTTTATCCTGGTCCATCCTGGATGATTTCCGCCTTCCTCTGCTGACTGGACTCCTATGAACCTCCTGGCATCCCTCTCTATTGCTACGGGTAGTCTCAGTGTCATTGAGGCACAGTACGCAGTGACCGCCAATAACGTGGCGAATGCGAACACAACTGGATATGTGCGCGAAACAGCCGCGACACTCTCCTCCGTGGCTGCGGGCTTCGGAACCGGGGTGCGGATCGGCAACACGCAACTCGCAATCAATCAGGCCTTGCAGGCGTCACTTTACCAGCAGAATGCTCAGGCATCATCCTACACGGTGATGAGTAATTCGCTTGCCTCTGTCTCATCCATACAAGGCTCGACATCGGCGGATTCAGGGAGTACGTCTTCGCTTTCAGATCAGCTCGGAAATTTGCAGAGCGCGCTCATTTCGTTGACCTCGACGCCGACACAGAGCGCCTCCCAGACTGCTGTCATCAATAAGGCATCAGCGTTGACAACGACGGTTCAGACCCTCGCTTCGACCTATGCATCACAGCGTCAAGCGGCAGCAGATGGGGTTGTGTCGGACGTTTCCTCGATCAACTCTGGCCTCACCCAGATCGGGGCGCTGTCTCAACAGATCATCAAGTTCAAAAGTCTGGGTCAGAATACGGCAGATCTCGAAAATCAACGTCTCGGCGTGATGTCAGACCTGTCCTCAGAACTGAGCGTCTCGTTTTCGACCAAGGCCAATGGCGATATGATCGTGCGTACGGCGGACGGCACACAATTGCCGACAAGGCCGGACCAGATTGGGCAAGACGATGCGACACAGACATTGCCCAGCTCTACGTGGCCGCTTTCGACATCGAGCGCGACCCTTTCGAGCAGTTCTTACTACAGCGCTCAGAACAGCAATTCCTCTATACCGGGGATCACGCTTTCCGGTCAGGATATCACGTCCAGCCTCACGGGGGGTAGTATCGGGGGCAATATTGCCTTGCGCGATACTGTCTACCCTCAGATGCAGGCTCAGCTGGACTCATTCTCATACACGGTGATGAACCGGTTCAGCAGCGCAGGGCTCCCGTTATTCGTTACGAGTTCCGATGCGGGTGCCTCCAGCTCACTTCAAGGCAGTGATCTGACCAAGCCTGTTCCGCAGGGGATTGTCGGGCTGTCCTCTTCGCTGAGTGTTAACAGCGTCTACAGCAACGATCCGTCCCAGCTCACGACTACGACCAACAGTGACGGGACCACAAGCACTGGCGTCACCACAACTGTCAGCAACGTGCTGACAGTAGGATTTGGTTCAGACCCCTCAGACGTGAACGGTACGCTTGCAGCACCATCTACTAATCTTGGTCCTGCCGGGTCTCTCTCGACCGGCTATACCGGTAACCAGGGACTTCTGGCCCTCTCTGCCGCCCTGACTTCCAATCAGGGGGCAACGATCGCGGCAGCGAGTTCCGGCGTCACCTCGAGCACCGCGGTGGTCACCCTGCTGCAGACCAAGGTTGCTGACGTTTCCGGCGTCAATGTGAATGATGAGATGGCGAAGACGGTCGCTCTTCAGAATGCCTACACGGCCAATGCGAAGATAATTTCCACCGTCCAAACCATGTTCAACGCACTCTTGTCCGCAATCCAGTAAGCGTTTCGGGGAACTCTCATGAGCAGTTCGATAGGCCAGTTCGGAGGGTCGGCTCTCTCCCTGATCCTCGAAGCGAGCGTCAAGGATCTCAACGCGCAGCAGGAGGTGGCTACGTGGCAAAGTAGCACCGGAATCACCGGGGCCACTTATGCTGATCTCGGGTCGTCACGATCGACGGTGCTTAGCCTTACTCCCAAGGTTACCCAGGTCGAAGCCTGGCAGTCGAATATCACAAACGCGCAGAGCACGCTCTCTGTGACTGCGACGGGCCTGAATCAGCTCGTTTCCCTTGCTCAGACGCTTTCGACCAATCTGCTCGGGATTTCAGGGACCGCGACGACGAGTCAGGTTGCCGCAGCGTCTTCCTCCGCGACGAGTGCGCTCGCGAGTCTGAAAACTGTCCTCAACACCAGCGACGGTGCGAATTACGTGTTTGCCGGGACAGATAGCAACACGGCACCTATCAAAGGGAGTGGCACGCTTTCATCCAGCAGTTTGGCGGAACAAATTGCCGCAAGCGTCCAGTCGCTCAACGGGACAAATGCCAGTGCGGTCTTCTCCCAGGCGACCACACTTGCCGGGTCTACTGACCAAGCGCTCACGGTATTCTCGGCGTCCCTTTCCGTATCGCCTTCGCAGGCAGTGTCCAATCAGCGGGCGATTATGAGTGGAACCAATGGGACAACGAGTTTCGGCATCGTGGCGACGCAGTCCTCAACGACTTCGTCAAGCTCGGACAACTCCACCGGTTCCCCCATCAGGGATCTGATGCGCGACTTGATGGCAGTTTCCTCCATGAGTGGAATGTCGTCCAACACACCTGGCTTTTCGGATCTTGCAAAACAACTCTATGCGTCCCTCGGTACGACCATCAGCCAATTAACGGAGCAGGAGGGGGCGGTCGGCGCCACGCAAAACAGCCTTACAGCGCAGTCGACCCTTCTGACGGGGGTGTCCTCCATGCTACAGACGCAGCTGGGGGACGCACGGAATGCTGACATGGCCACGGTCGCGACTAATGCCGCGAATATCAAGACAGCACTGAATGCTTCATACATCCTGATTTCCAACATGAAGGGCATGACGCTCGCGGATTATTTGTGATGACGCATCCGCAGGGTAGCGCAGAGGCGCTCCAACTTGCTGGCAGCTACGAAGCGGCCGCGGCAGCCTATCAGGCGCGGCTTCAGAGCTCTCCCGATAATGCGCGCACGCTGAGCAATTACGGCGGACTGCTCAATCTGCAAAATCGGTTTACCGACGCCCTCGCATTGCTGGGGCGTGCAGTCACGCTGGATCCAAACTTGCCTGATGCCTGGTCAAATATCGGCAATAGTTTTCTGCATCTGAGTCAATACGAGAATGCGATAGCGTGCTATCGCAACGCGCTTAGGCTCGATCCTTCGCACGCTCTCGCCCTGAGTAATATGGGTGTCGCTCTGGATCATCGAGGGGACCACGCGCTGGCGCGAGGATTTCATGATGCTGCCGTTCAGATCGATGGTCAGAATGTCTACAGCCGGACGAACCGCGCGGTGTCCCTCCTTCAAAGCGGGGACTATCTCGAGGGTTTCGCGGAATACGAGCATCGCTGGACGGCTATACGTGCCAACAGTCAGCCAACGGATAAGCCGCGTTGGGCGGGCCAGGAAGCCCAGGATCAGACCCTTCTCGTCTTCACGGAGGGAGGTTTCGGGGACGTATTGCAGTTCTCGCGAC
Organism: Asaia sp. W19; assembly: GCF_003994335.1. Lineage (GTDB taxonomy): Bacteria > Pseudomonadota > Alphaproteobacteria > Acetobacterales > Acetobacteraceae > Asaia. The sequence continues at coordinate 58,799 of NZ_PNQZ01000031.1, read as the reverse complement.
TGGCGCCGATAGCAGCTCGTCGCGTTGGGCGGGTCATTTTGCGGGTGCGGCCAGAGCTCGTCTCCCTCCTGAGACGCAGCTTATCCGGTGTGCTCGTGACCTCGGAGGCCGATCCGCTTCCTGAGTACGATCTGGAATGTCCCGTATTGAGCCTCCCGCACGCGTTGGGGATCACGCTACCTGCAATTCCTGATGCGGGCAGATATCTGTTTGCTGACCCTCTCAAGATTTCGTGGTGGCGCGATTTGATCGCTGCAGACACGGACGGCGCCAAGAGCGATGCTTTCCGCGTCGGACTGGTCTGGGCAGGCGCTCCGCACCCTGAAATTCAGGCCGCTTTTCTGGCGGACCATCGACGCTCAATGGATCTGGGTCAGTTGGCTCCATTGGGAGAGGTGGCACGGCACCACAGTTCTCTCGTATTTTACAGCTTGCAATTAGGGGAGCGTGCCGGTCAGGCCCTTTCGCCAGCGGAGGGAATGCGCGTCGTTGATCACACGGCGCGTATAGCGAGTTTTGACGATACCGCCGCGCTCATCAGCACTCTTGATCTGGTGATCGCAGTGGACACTTCTACCGCCCATGTTGCTGCGGGCCTTGGTAAGCCCACATGGCTTTTGTCCCGGTACGATCAGTGTTGGCGGTGGCTTTCCGGGAGGAAAGATTCGCCATGGTATGAGTCGGTGTGCATTTATCAGCAGACTAATCCGCTCGATTGGACGCAGCCTGTTCTGAACGTCGCCGCAGATCTTGAACGCTTGATCGTGCAGGGGCGGTCTTCCGTAGAGTAGGCTCGGTGACGGTACGGGCGTGTCCTAAAAGACGCGGATGGGACCGATTTCGGATTTTCTGGAAAGTTTCATTCCTCGACCCTCGTATTGTGCAACAAAGCGTTGTAGGCTGTAACCAGCTCGTGATGACCGCCGTTGCGGTTGGCGAGGGATCAATTTTGCTTACCTGAAAATTTACCGTTCGCCTGATATTAGCGCGGAGTAGTCCTCTGGAAAGCGGCCCCTCTGCGAGCACAAACATTATAGTGATGCTGAGAGCGGTGCCGAGACTGCTCTGCGGGAGATTGTCTTTAAATGATGAGATCGCTTGATATCGCGAATACGGGCATGCAGGCCCAGACGACGAACGTGGAGACAATTTCGAACAATATCGCGAATATGACGACGACTGGTTACAAGCGCCGTCGTGCGGAATTTCAGGATCTCATTTATCAAGACCTGCGTCGCGCCGGTACGATGAGCTCTGATACGGGCGACCTCGTTCCTGCGGGGGCTCAGGTGGGTCTGGGTGTCAGAACCGCAGGTATCTATCGTATCAACGAGCAGGGCACGCTGGAACAAACGGGTAATTCGCTCGATCTTGCGATCGAGGGGCGTGGCTATTTCCGTGTCACGCTGCCATCGGGTGAATATGCCTATACTAGGGACGGAACATTTTCCCTTTCGGAAGACGGCACGATCGTCACGGCTGACGGATACCCGCTCTCTCCCAATATATCTGTTCCGAATAACGCCGAAAACATCACAATCGATCAGTCAGGGCAGGTGCAGTACACATTATCGGGTCAAACGACCGCGCAGGTGGCCGGACAATTACAGCTTGCAACGTTCCAGAATGAAAATGGCCTGACTGCGATGGGTCAAAACCTTTTCACGGAGACGACCTCGTCCGGGACCGCCAATTTAAGCACGCCGCAAAGCGAGGGCTACGGCTCGGTCCGTCAGGGGTTCGTTGAAGAATCCTCGGTCAACGTCGTCACCGAGATTACTGCCTTGATCACTGCGCAACGCGCTTATGAAATGAATAGTAAGGTCATTACCGCTTCGAACGAGATGCTACAAACCCTGACCAATCTGCGGTGACATGGAAATGCGGGGGCTCACGATCGCTCTGATGGCGGGACTGATGCTGGTCTGCGTAACCGGGCCTGGCGATGCTGCGACGCTGCGCAGTTCGTCAATGATTTCCGCATCCACAGTCCGCCTCTCCGACATATTTTCCGGCCTAGAGCCGGGGCAGGATCGCGTACTCGGGCCGGGTCCCGCTCCTGGAACGAGTATTCAGGTCGGAGGTCAGCAATTGATTGCCTTGGCCGATCAGTACGGCGTTGATTGGGAGGATCAATCATCTTCCGCCTCAATGACCATTACCCGCGCAGGCAGAATTCTGGATGAAGCCTATTTCATCGCGTTGATACGGAAAAACTTGCCAGATCTCGGCGAAGGCCCTGTTTCCATCGCACTTCATGATTTCCATCCGATGATGGTATCGTCAGACGAGGCCGAGCCGGTCGTGCTTTCTGACGTCAAGTGGGATCAGCGAAGCGGCTGGTTTTCTTCCACTGTCTATAGGGCGCATCCTTCAGGGGATTTGACGTCAGACTCGTTCATGCTGACTGGCGTTGTACATGCCACTCAACGCGTGATGGTCTTCACTCACTCCCTTCCAGCTGGAAGCGTGATTACCTCGGCTGATGTCAGGATGGACGAGTCCTATGCCGGGCATATTCCGTCTCGTGCCGTAACCGATGAAAGTGAAGCCGAGGGGCAGACGGTCAGCCGCGGTGTCGTAGCTGGCGCCGCGGTCATCGCTCAAGATCTCCAACGGACCGTTCTTATGCACAAGGGAGACCCGGTTCTGATATCCTATGTCGCGCCAGGGTTGAGGCTATCGATTGCGGGACGGGTTTTGGAAGATGCCGCAGCCCGTCAGCAGGTACGGGCACTTAACGAGGCAAGCGGCATGATTGTAAGCGGACGGGTCATGGATAGTTCGAACGTTGAGGTCGAATTGACGAGCCATCCCGTGCCTTCTGACCCCAATACGATGCGTCGGCTTTCGGCGTCCCTGCGCAATCCCGCGCCTTGACAGATTATTGGCGATAAATAGGCCCCGATACGATGAAACTTGTGCTCTCAGGTGGCTCGTTAATTGCTCTGCTTCTGCTGAGCGGCTGCACGTCGTTGGCTGATCTGACAGAATTGGGGCATCCGCCTAGAATGACGCACACCTCGGATCCGACCCAGTCTCCGGATTATCGTCCGGTGACCATGCCCATGCCGCCTCTTCAGCCCCCGCCGACAGAAGTGGGCAGTTTGTGGCGTTCCGGCAGTCGCGCTTTTTTTAAAGATCAGCGCGCCTCTCAGGTAGGGGACCTGATCACGATCAATGTCAATATTTCTGACAATGCAGCTCTGAATGATAATACGACTGTTGCCGGGAGCGGTTCGCAAACATTTGGTATCCCGAGCTTTTTCGGTGCACAGGGTAAGGTACTATCCAGCAGCAGCGCGCTCGATACCAGTAGTGCAAGCGCGAATACCGGGGCCGGTGTCATTCGCCGCAACGAAACGGTCACTCTCGCTCTCGCTGGGACGGTGACGCAGGTTCTGCCAAACGGCAATTTTGTTGTCGTTGCGAGGCAGGAAGTACGTATCAATGGCGAGTTGCGTCAACTGATGGTCAGCGGGGTTGTGCGACCCCAGGACATCACCGAGGACAATATCGTTACCCACGACCGCATTGCGGAGGCGAGGATATCCTATGGCGGTCGTGGGCAGTTGACCACTGTACAAAGCGCTCGTTGGGGACAGCAGATCATGAACGGTGTGCTGCCATTCTGATCTGTCACCTCGATGCTCTACAGCTCAGCTTTCTGAATGGATAGTCCGGAAAACCGAGATCGAAAGCGGTGACGCGGTGAAATGCCCCGGCGCGTCAATGTCGAAAGCCAGGCTAGGAAAATGGAGCCGGCAAGGCTCCATCTCGACGCTGGCCTAACTGACACACTCGCCATATCTGACCCACGAGTTTTTTTTTAAGGGTTCTTCTCGCTTAAAGCCCCGCGATATTTCTGCCGAATCGATACAGAAGTATGGATCCCACCAAGGCTTTCCAACGCGCGTGGCTATGTTCTTTTAACGATTGGCCCCTACGAATCGAAGCTCTCGCTAGAAATAGATGATTGAGAGTATCGCATGCTAACGAAATTATTGGTCCTGTGCGCAGGCTTGGGGATCGCAGAGACATTATGCGTGGCGATATTGTCCGGTATCGGAGAATGGCTCGCGGATTTCGATCAATTCAATGGATCCTTGGAAAAACTAACGGCCATCTGCGAGATTTCAGCCGTGCTTTCTTTTTCGGGCGCAACGTTGTTCGGTTTTCTGAAGATGGCGCTGAGACCGGGCTTACCAAGCAACTTTGAGAAGCAAGATATAACCTCCGGCTAAGCGCTCATACCATTTTACAGCAGGGCTGTTCCTCGTCTTATAGGGCGGCAAAAGCGTTTTCCAGGATCTGATGTTGAGACGGTGTTTCGATAGCGGAATATCGCTCATCGGTGAGACGATTTTTTAATAATTATGGAGGACGAATGGGGGGTACGCTGAGAAAAGGCTCAACCTCCCCATGTTCAATGTCCTTCTCTTCAAAACCAAGATTGCGCTGGTTGCAATAACATTGACGCTTGTGACGTTCATCGGTGCCGGGTTTCTGGTGAGTAACCAGTTACAATCTGGCTCGCGATATCGATCCTTCATTAATTCTGATGACCGCGGCACCATTATGCTTGCGCGTATCAGTGATAAGCTGAACGCATTATTGTATGCTTCTCACTTGCTCATTGACCAGGCTGGCAGCCCCTTCATCGGTGATGTCGTCACACGCTTCCAGAAGGACATGAAAGGGACGCGAGAGATCTTCGCTGAAGCGGTGCGAGTCGATCCGCGTCTTATCCCGACGCTCGATCCGCTCTTGTCACGCTACGGCACCTTCGAACAGCAACTCAACAGTCTTCTTGCCGCACTGAACAAAGGGGATGTGGCGAAGATGCGCCTGATCGCACAGGCATCTGATCAGGATGGTGTTCATCTTGCAATCGACATCGGTGCCATTACCGGCCGCCGTATCACTCAGGTTGAGATCGCCTCGAACCGTCTCGCGCAGGAGACGAGTGTTTCCGTACGCAATTGTGTCATCGGTCTCGTCCTTGTTCAGATCATCATTCTCGTCATAACCCTCCTTATGAGCCAGAGAACAATCGTTGCGCCGCTCCTGAGGGTCCGTGATCGCATGCTTGGGATTGCTGAGGGGCGTTTGGACGACAATATCCCCTGCCTCGAGCGAGGGGACGAAGTGGGTGACATGGCCAAGGCTCTCAGCACGATCCAGGCCGGGTTGCAGCAGGCCAAGGCTCAAGCTGCCGAGCAAGCGGTCGAGCGAGAGGCCGTGGCGAAAGAGCGGGCCGAGAATGCCGCGCGCGTTGCCAAGGAATTGGAAGAAGAATCCCGTGCGGTCGAAGCCATACGCAACGGCTTGGCAGCTGCCGCCGAGGGCAATCTAGTTTATCGTATAGACGTGCCGTTGCCGCAGCGCCTTCAGGTGATGAAGACCGATTTCAACGATGCATTCGAGCGGCTCAACCAGACATTCTCGGTTATCCAGCAGAGCGTTATGGCGATCGGCTCCGGCACCGGAGAAATTTCTGTCGCCTCGAACGACATGTCGCGCCGCACGGAGCAGCAGGCGGCGAGCATTGAGCAGTCGTCGGCGGCCATCGAACGTGTTGTCAGTATGCTTAAAGATGCCGCCGATAGTGCCAAGAAGGCAGCAACCGTAACGGATGACACCCGCCTAGGAGCCGAAAAGTCGGGCTCGATGGTCCATAATGCCGTCAATGCCATGAGCCAGATCGAGAGCAGCTTCGCCCAGATTAGTCAGGTGATTGGGCTGATCGATGAAATTGCTTTCCAGACCAATCTGCTTGCCCTGAACGCGGGCATCGAGGCAGCGCGCGCAGGAGACGCGGGGCGCGGATTCGCCGTGGTCGCAACAGAGGTGCGGACCCTTGCGCAGCGTTCCACGGAAGGCGCGCGTCGGGTAAAAGAGATGGTATCAAGCTCGAGCGATTTCGTCTCCGATGGTGTCCGGCTCGTGCGCGAGGCGGGAGGCGCATTGGGCGTCATCCTCAATCAGGTAGCCGAGATCGACAAACTCGTTGCCGAGATTGCCCACTCTTCGACTGGGCAGTTCTCAGCAATGCAGGAGATCAATCTTGCAGTTGGCGAGATGACGAGATCCACACAGCAAAATGCTGCGATGGTAGAGGAGAATACGGCCGCCATCTCTTCGCTTGATAAGGCTGCAAGTGTTCTGCGCGATCGGGTTGCCCAGTTCCAACTGGAAAAATAATTCCTGTATCTGCACGCCGCTGCATGCAGTTTCTGGCCCGGTGATCGCATGCAACGCGATTGCCGGGTTTTTTTATGTGAGGGGATAAAATAAGATTTAACGAATAATGCGTTGTGAAGGGATACAGATCACTCGGCGGACGTGTAATTGATTGATCGCGAGCGGTATTTGTTCAAGTCCGCGTGCAGATCGTCTGTCATATATTTGTCATATATTGTGGGGTTAACCATGCTCGATACTCGGAACGGCGCATCAAGTTCTGCTCGCGGCGTCCATGAGCGCGCAATCCCTGCGCTGTATATGTCGGATATTGTGGAGGATGTCCCCGTTCTAAGAGCAAATGACATCGGCGCGACGCTCAATACGCTTTTTACTGGCCAGGCTGATTTGATGATGGTCGCCATTGTCGCTGAAGATGGGCGGCCGCTCGGGATTATTGATCGACAGTTCTTCTTCGGGGTAATGTCCGGTCGATTTGGCCGCGCCCTATACACGCGAAGACGTGTGGACTTGCTCGTGCAGAGCGAACCAAAGATTGTCGAGCACGATGTCGCAATAAGCGATTATACGCAGTTTTTGTTAAACGCCGATGTAAACGATCTCTATCAGGGTTTTATCGTCGTTCGGGAAGGACGTTACCTCGGTGTGGGGTCAACGCTCTCCCTCGTCCGAGCGATAAGCCGGCAAAGTGAAGAGTCTGCGCGTTACTCCAAGCAGACCGCAAACGACCTCCGTAGAGTGATCACAACCATTTCGTCGAGCGTGAAGACAGTCCATCAGGTCTCGGCGTCGATCAGGGAGGGAAGTCTGGCGCTTTCGGGGCGCACCCACAGGCAGACAGAGGATCTGACTGTGACCGCTTCGAGTATGCGTGAAATGAACGATGCCGTTCAGGCGACCGCAGAGAATGTCGATGCTGCTCGGCACCTTGTTTCCGATGTCAACGAGAATGCCGCCGCCTTCCGTATTGTGGTGGGTGAGACGGTCAAGGCAATCACGGAGATAGCAACGCGTTACCGTGATATGGTCGAGAGTCTCGGTCTGATTGAGGATATCAGCCTTCAAACACGGCTATTGTCATTCAATGCAGCGGTCGAGGCCGCGCATGCCGGTCAGGAAGGTAAAGGTTTCGGGGTCGTCGCTGATGAGATCAGAGCGCTGGCACACAGGTCAGCCGAAGCCGCACAGGTAATTGCCACGCTTGTCGCTGAATCGCGAGAGAGAATGACGATTGGGGTGCGTCTTGCCGAGAATGTGGAGCATGGTTTGGAACGAATTGTACGACAGGTCACAAGCGTCGACGAGCTCATCCGCGATATACGTGACACGACCCAGCAGCAGGCTTCCAATATTGGTGAGATTAATAGGAATATCAAATCGATCGAAGAAATTGCTGGAGACAATATGTTCATGACTGCCGGGGTTAATGAGACCTGTCTCGATCTCGATAGCAGGATCGGTTCTTTGAACGAATTTTTGAAGTCCTTCTCTCCTTCCGGAACCGAGGACGCATCCTCCGGTGTCGACTTGGAGTTCTCTTGACAGGATTAGAGGTCCTGGCCACCGCACATATCACCGTTGCAGAATCTGATGCGTCGTCGAGACGCATTAGGCTTTGTGACATAGGGTATGTTCGCGCTCGTGTGGTGCCCATTACGAAAGCAGAGACCGTGACTGACTGTTGAGGAGAACATTTCTAGCGCCTACGCTGCTCGCCAATTACGCCTCCTCGGTCCCATCATCATGGACCATTGGGGGAGAGCCTTTACTCTCTGCTCATCCCGCGCGGATCCTAGGCACGAGTACGCCTTTCCATGACGGTTCCGCCAGAATGAAATTTCAATGGCGGCGTGACTCACCCGAGCTCCGACCCACCCGCGAAAGGCGGCGCAGAATTTCACTTCCTAGATCCGTCACGTAGAAGCATGCATGATAGTGGCCTAAGAGCAGGGGATAAGTCCCCGCGGCGGATCGTCCTGCTCTTTGGCGTGTTTCGCTGTCCAGATCACCCTATCGACGCGCATGGAGCGGTTTTCCACAACGCCGTGACCGTCTTATTACCAACGCCGGGCCTCGCGTGATCGAGAAATAGTCAATTCTCATCCTCTTTTCTTGATACATCGCTCGTAGCATCTTCGGTCAAAGACGTGTCGCGCTCATGCGACAGACGAGGACCGAGAAGAAGTGCCGACGTGACGTGTATTGGAATTGATCTGGGGACCAGCAACTCGGTCGCTGCCTATCTCGAGGATGGCATACCCAAGCTGATACCGAACGCTTTAGGCGACACCCTGACGCCCTCCGCAGTCAGCATTGCAGAAGACGGCACGATACTGATTGGCAAGCCGGCAATCGACCGTCTCATTACCCATCCTGACCGTAGCACTGCTGGGTTCAAACGGTTGATGGGCACAAACACGACGGTCACGATCGCCAAGCGGGAGTTTCGTCCAGAGGAACTCTCGGCACTTGTCCTCAAGAGCCTGAAGCAGGATGCCGAGGCGCTGCTCGGGGTGCCAGTAGGGCAGGCGATCATCTCCGTTCCTGCGTATTTCGCGGAGCCGCAGAGACGTGCGACTCTCGCGGCGGCGCGCTTGGCAGGGCTGGAGGCATTGCGCCTGGTCAATGAGCCGACAGCGGCTGCCCTGGCCTATGGCCTCGAGAGCCGCCGAGAGGGACATTTTCTCGTTCTTGATCTGGGGGGAGGGACGTTCGACGTCTCGCTTCTCAACAAGTTTGAAGGCGTCATGGAGATACGGGCGTCGTCAGGTGACTCTTCCTTAGGGGGGAACGATTTCCGCGACCTGATCGCATCGCTTTTTCTCGCCGATCAGAAGGTCGAGGCAAGTCGCCTTTCTCCGTACGACTATGCGCAGATGTTGAGCTCGGCCGAGGCGATCAAGCAGGGCCTGACGAATAGCGACTGCGCCACCAGTAAGGTCGCCCTAGAGAGCGGCCCAGTCGAATGGTCGCTTACGCGTGAGCGATTTGAGGAGGCCGCTGCGGGGCTCATCGCGCGGTTGCGGGCACCGATTACCCGCGTGATCAATGACGCGTCCATTTCAGCTGCGGAAATTGACGAGATCGTTCTGGTCGGGGGGGCCTCGCGTATGCCCTTGGTACTTGGGCTCGTAACGCGTCTCTTCCATCGCTTCCCGCTTGCCCATGGCCGCCCCGATCATCTGATCGGGTTAGGGGCGGCAGTTCAGGTCGGCCTGGCTCAGCGCGACGCCGCGCTGGAAGACGTGATGATGACCGATGTCTGTCCGTTCAGCCTCGGTGTTGCCTGTCTCGACGGCACGTCAGGTGAAATGATCATGAGCGTGATCATCGAGCGTAATACAATCATCCCCGTTTCCCATAAGAGCTATTATCATCCGGTCGTTGACGGGCAGAAAGCCCTGCTCTTCAGGGTTCTACAGGGCGAAAACATTCGACCGGACATGAATGTCGAGCTTGGGACCCTCCAGATCACGCTACCACCCGGGAGCACGACGTTCGACAATATCGAGACGCGCTTCACCTATGACGTCAGCGGCGCTCTCGAGGTCGAAATTCTCGTTACAAGAAGCGGCGAGACCGCGCGAGAGATCTTCACTGGTCAGAGTGGCCTGTCTGAGGAGGAAGTGGAAAGCCGCTTCGCGTCGTTACAGGAACTCAAGCTTGCGCCGCGTGATCAGGCGGTCAATCGCGCATTGATCGCCCGTGCCGAACGACTCTTCGCGGAATGCGTAGGGTGGCAACGCGACCAGGTTCTCGAACAGTTATCGATGTTCCATGCGAGACTGAAGACCCTGTCGGTTAAAGATCTCACTGGCCTGCGCGAGAGTTTTTCGGCGTGGCTGGATGATTTCGAGAAAAATCTCAGGTTCTGAAGCTGGATTTCCGAACAATGACTCCCGCCCAAGCCTGGACCATCCTCGGTCTGAACCCCACGAACGACAAGCGTACGATCAACCGGGCTTACGCCCAATGTCTCCGCCGGACACGACCTGAAGATGATTTGCAGGCCTTCAGCGCCCTGGTCGAAGCGAGAAGAATGGCGCTTGATCTCGCCAACCTGATCGCGCCCGAGGATGAGGCCACGCAGCCACCTCCTGACAGGCCTGCCTCATCTTTGCCCGAGAAGCACGACGCGGACTCTGGTCCGGCCACAGGGCTCGATCCTGCTGATGTGCCCCCTCGTGATGAGACTCAACCGGATGCGTCAGCAGGGTCGACCGATGCACGACCGATCGACAACCTCTTTCCCCCGCCGTTTTGCGGACAACACCCTTACTCCGGAAATGACGACGCTGAGCCGCCTCCGTCGGGCGCTGACGATCAGGAGAAGGAGGCAGAAGAGCGCAGCGACGGGGCGCAGGACGAGATCGACAGGGCAAATGCTTCTCTCCCGGATGAGAGACCCGAGCCATCACGCCCCCCACCTGCACGCTTACCCCCCCGGTACTCTGGCACCATAGCGAAGGCAGGGAGCCACGTCGCGACCCTAGAGAACACGCTGGATTACTTTCTGGGGGTCACTCTGAATCGGAAGCCTACCCGGTGGAACCGTTCGGAGTGGGAACCGGTTCTGGCGCGCCTCGCGGAAAGTGGGATCGATGACCAACGGGAATCGTCGATGCGGCTTCTGAAAGGCCTGTTATCGATCTTGCCGCCGCCTGCGGAGATGTCGCCGGGATCCAAGAGTTTCGAAGCCATCCTATGGATTGTAGGCGTCCTAGCGGGGTATTGCGGGCACGATACGCCGAGCTTGGCCGCACGGATTTCGGTCAAGCAATCCCTGATCTGGTCGGACTGGCTAAGCATTGCAGGCAAGCGGTCTGAACTCTCGAGCCGGGATGCGACGATCTCCCGGTCGGACTGGCACGCCGTGTTGCCGCTTTCCTATCACCTGATGGCCCTTTTTCCGCTCAGAAAATCGGCCGGGAGCGACACGAGCGACTCTCCCCGGTTTTTTGTGCGGTTTTGGTCGCGTACCAAATTTGCCCTCACGACTCTCCTCTTTCCAAGCTACACGGCTTTTGAGGCCGGTATCGGGTTTTGGGGCTATCTCTGCGCATCGGTCCTGGCACTGGTGTTTGTCTGGGCGTTCCTGTTCACGCTCGGAAGTGCGGCGTTAGGGTCGGCGGACCTTTTCGTCATGGCTGCGCATCAGAGCCTGAAGGCCGTTCTCGACATAGCCGGAATGTCGCAGGCCCTTGTTCGACAGTATCTAATCACGACATCGCTCTGCGTGCGTGTTCTTCCGCTTTTGCTGATCCCATTTCTGATCGGCCGCTATGCGCGTGCCCGACTGCGCAGGGCGGATACGCGCTGTCTGGTCTCCCCTTCGCAGCGGGCGCCAGTGCTCGATCCGTGTCTCAATCGGTCCTGGGCGCAGGCCGGGCAGCTTCTGGACGTCCTCAGCCTGATTTTCATCGCCCTACTTTTCCTTGTAAGCCCCGGTGGAGCGCTCTCGGACACTGCCTGGCAGTTCCTTGGGGAGGCCGAGCCCCGCAGTCTCGCAGACCGCGGAAGCGCGCAGTTTCTGCAGATAGGCACTCATGATCGCAGAATCTATATCGGCTATCGTCTGGCAAGCTCAACGGAAGGGGAAGCTGAGGTCGGATTGTCTTCATGCCGCCCGGAGCGGGTTGGTGTATATCGATGCAGAGCTGACCTGCGTCTTCCCGGCAAATCGATGAGCTCGCTGGATAATCCCGACGGTCTGCCTGCCTTCCGTGTGAATACTCCCCCAGACGGAGGGGCGGTTCTCGATTTCTCACCAATCATATACCGGGGCGGACGTGACGGCGGGTGGATCCACCCGCCGCTGATCTCAATCTGCGCTCGCGGCGATATCGCCTGTCAGTTCTTTCTTGGACGCGGTGCCTCGGCAATCACGGCCGTAACACGCAAGACCGAAAGCGGGGCACGCCAGGCCGTCGCCCTGCTGAAACCCGCGAACCCAGGCGATCCAACGGTCAGTGTGCATCTGCAACCGACCCCCTCTCCTGGCGGCCTGGTCATCTGGCTTGACGGGGTAACGCGCAATGACGAGGCCCTGTACATGGTCGCCAACGGCACGGCTATGCCTCTTCTCTACGCTCAAGGCATGAACCAACCGCCAAGATTGCTCGGTCAGTTTCCGTCGCGTCCAGTTGACCAACTCGATGTGAAGATTCTGGGTGACAAACTCTTTTTACGGGGGTGGTTTGCTGCGCCTGACGGATCAGCGTTCAGAGGTTATATCGCAGAATCGGGGAGCATCAGGGAAGTCCTCCCTGAGGATCAGGTCATGCTCCTAAGGAAGGGAAGGGAACAGGCCGACAAGGTCTTCACGGAGGCGGATCGCCTGGATTACAGCGTGGATGGGGGCAAAACCTGGCGCCGGCTCATCCTGCCGAGAACTCTTAGGGACGCCATGTTCGTTGCTGACCGGACGCGGCTCTATGCCTATGGGCGCGCGGGTATTTATGTGCGGCCCCTCGCGTCTCTGGCTGAACAGTGACGCCTTGCTTCGTGCGCGCTGGGGATGATGGGATTCGATCAAGATAATCGGCTCGCACGCGCGGCAAATCGGCCATTCTCTCAGCAGGGACGACGCTCAGGATCTCTTCGAGATCCTGACTTACCCCGAAGACGAGGATACTGCCGTGAAGATCGCTCTAGATCCCTATATGCATCGCCATCTCAGCCTGGACGCCCTGTGCAGGAAGACCGCCGAGCTCGGATTTGACCATATCGAACTCTCTCCCAGGGAAGATTTCCTTCCCTGGTGGGTCCGGCCCCGGGCGCATGAAGAGCGGATCGCCTCGTTCAAGAAGTCTCTGAAGGATCATGGGGTCAGGCTTGCTTCCGTTCTGCCCATGTATCGGTGGGCGAGTCCGCATGAGGATGAGCGACAGGCGGCCGTACGCTACTGGATCGAGGCGATCAGGATTTGCGCCGAGATGGGTTGCGACACCATGAATTCCGAGTTTGGTCGCGGGCCATCACCCGATCGCGGGCATCGCGTCAATTGTTGTGGGGGGATGCACTCCCACGAGCATAGTGAAGCTGCCTGGTGGCGCTCGATGGAGGAGCTTGTTCCCGTGTTCGAGCGCGAGGGGATCATGCTCAACATGGAGCCCCATCCGGAGGACTGGTGCGAGACACTCACTCCGGCGCTCGACATGCTCAAGACAATCGGGTCGGATCACGTCCGCTTCCTCTACTGCGCGCCGCATACCTTCTATTTCGGGGATGATATGCGAGCGATGATCCGCGAAGCAGGACCCATGATCCGCCACGTGCATATTGCTGATACCTATGATCACAAGGCATCTTCGGGCCTGCGCTATATCGTCAATCCGCCGGGTGCCAGGGTGACAGTCCATCAGCACATGGATCTGCATCAGGGCGAGATCGACTGGGACGTCTTCTTCTCGACCCTCGCAGAGACAGGTTTCGACGGGATCGTGACCGCCTGCGTTTTTGGTTGGGAAGAGCGCGCCGACGAGTCAGGCCGGTTCATGCGGGCCGAGATCCAGCGTTATGTGGACAAGTATTTCCGGCGTTGACGCCCGAAGCCCCCCCCGACAGGGCTCAGGCTTCAGGCGGGGGGATCACAAGGGTCAGACAGGCGGGGACGGGCGCGGTTTGAACAGATGGAACAATGGTCCCGTCAGAATGGTCGAGATCACCGCCAGCACCATCAGGGAGGCGAAGGCAAACTCAGACAGCATCCCCTGCTCATGCAGGATCGTTGCGGCGACAATCTCCATCAGCCCCTTGCATTGCAACAGGGCACCAAGGCTGAGCGTCTGGCGTCGCGATAGATCCTTCGACGGGGGGAAGAGATATATCGAACCGATTTTGGCCACGATCGAGATCACGACGAGGGAGAGTGAGGCCAGAACCGAGGGCCAGGTCAGGGCATCACCGTCGATACGCAGCCCACTATGTCCGAAAAACAGCGGCGCAAGCCAGATGAGGCAGAATGTCGAGACGGTCTCGAAGGGAAGGCGTTTGACCCAAGAAGGCGGCATGAAGGCACCGGCAAAATAGGCGCCGATCAGTTCATGAAGCCCCAGGGTCATGCTCGCCCAGGAGCCGAGACTGAGATAGAGCGGTACCACGGCCCAAATCACCAGTTTGGGAGGATTGCGGATAAAACGCGAGGCAAGCGAGCCACCTAAGCCGAGAGCGACAAGCAGTAGGAGCGCCAAACACTCGCGTAGCCCCCAGCTATGCATGGCCGTCTGACGCTCCGCAGCAAATTGCAGCAGGGCGAGCCCGATCCAGAGCGTGGCGTCGTCAATCACCGCAAGCTTGAGCGCAAGCTGCCCCAGCGGTTTGTCGCGCGCAGGGAGTTCGCGCACGATCCCGATCAGAACGGGCAGAGCACTGACGGCAATACAAAGCCCGATCGAGGCTGCGGCGATGAGCGGTGTAACCGCGGGTGCATGCCAGCCCGGCAGTGGCAGAAAGAACATGTAAACGAGGATCGTACCGACCAGAAACGGCCCGCCAAGTGCGGTGGCTGCGCCCCCGAGAAGACGGGTGACCGGAGGCTTGGGCAGGGCATTTTCCGCAGCTTCACCTTCCGGATGCTGCCACATTTCCATGCCGGCCGTGAACGCCAGGACGAGTACTGCGATCCACCCGATCGTATCGCCGTAGAACGAGGGGACACCTATCGATTTGAGCGGAAGATGCCAGACGGCAGCGAGGATTCCGATCAGGATCGGGATGACAGCAATCGGTACCACGCGCCCCATCACACGCCATAGAATCCATGGAACGCAGACAAACAGACCCGCATCGGCGAGAAGCGCGGTTAGATCGCTCATACATGCCCTTTCAATCTTTGATGAAAAGATAGCGTGAATTTGCGTGCGAGGGAAATCCAACGCCATACCGCGTGGACGCGTGGCGTGTCATGATGGACGTTGGTGGGCATCATTACATGGCTTTCGTGTGCAGGCATTGTCTTGTACCCAAGCTGTCTGGTGAAACTTCTCAGATCCACCTTCGCGCAATAATAAAAAGGTCAAGCAATGCCACCGGTCCTGCAGAAATATCGTCATCCCAATGAACGTCTCTATGGCGGGCTCCTGACCGGAACAGGGCTGATCCTCTGGCTCCTCCTGGGGATCATCGCAGTCGCGGCCTCGATCACCGATCCGCGTGCCGCCGCAGAATTCGTGGTGTTCGCGGTGTATGCCGTGTCCTTCATGCTGGCCCTCGTCATTTTTGCCGCGCTGTATCGCGCGTACGCCATGGGGCACATGGTGCTCCTGTCCGAGAAACAATTCCCGCACCTCCATTCCATGTTCGTCGAGGTGAGCCAGAAGCTGGGCCTGGATGAGACACCCACAGCGTTCATCTATAATTCCGGTGGCATCATGAATGCCTTCGCGATCCGGTTACTGCGCGGCCGCTATGTTTTCCTGACCTCTGCAATCGTCGAGGCTGAGGAGGACGAACAGATCCGTTTCATCATGGCGCATGAAGTCGCTCATCATGTTTTGGGTCATCTGAGTGGTTTCAAGCACTCTCTGCGCTTGCCCGCCTACATGGTTCCGTTTCTCTATCGCGCCTATTCGCGCGCGCGCGAACATAGCTGCGATGCGGTGGGCGCATCCGTCCTGCCCGATGCGCGTCACGCGCTTGGTGCGCTTCAGATGCTGGCCTGCGGCGTGAAGCGTCTCAACGCTTCGATGAACGTCGAGGCTTTCGCGGCGCAGGAATATGCAGTGCCTAGTGTCGCAGGGTTCGTGCTGGAGATCTCGTCGACCCATCCGCGCACGACGAGACGTGTCGCGCGGATACGGGCGCTCTTTGCGATGCGTGACGCCCCTCAATTGGAGGCGAGGGCCAGACTCTCTCCTGATATTCTGGACTGATTGGGGTAACGGGGAGAAAGTCCAGCGCCACTTGCCCATCGAGAGGGAGCGATGTGCCAGGGCGCTCCCTTTCGAAATGATGGCGCGTGAAGATGGAGTCAGAGGCTTGCCTGCAGGCTGAGCGAGAAAGACCTCGGGGCACCGATAAGCACCTCTGATGGGTAGCTCGTATCCGCCCACTGCACGAAATGCTTGTTGCCGACGTTGTCAATGCGGCCATAGAGCGTGAAGCCTTTGCGGATATGCCAGGCCGCGAAGACATTCACCAGGGCGTAATCTTTGAGCGCGAGGGTGTTGGCATAGTCCCCCTTGCGGGCTGAGACGTACCGCATACCGGCGCCCAGATCGACTGGCAGATTGAGCGCCGAGCTCCAGATTCCCCAGAGATTGGCGGTAACCTTGGGCACATTCGGCACCTGGTTGCCCGAGGCGTCGGTCGTCGCATCCGGGAAGAACGTGCCGTAATGGGAGTCCGTATAGGCGACATTGCCGGAGAGGCTCCAATGTCTGGCAATGCGCCAATCAGTCTGAGCTTCCATCCCGCGCGACTTCTGGCTACCAGCGGTGGAGACGCTGTCCTGTCCGGTCTGTACCAGGACGCGGGTCCGCCTGATGTCGAAGAGCGCGAGTGTCGTGACCAGATGCCCTGAAAAGGCTCGCGCCTTCAGGCCGATCTCGCCCTGTCGGGAACGCGAAAGGCGTGAGAACTGACCTCGATTGGCGAGAAACAGGTTGGACCCCGGAGGGTCTTCGGCGGTCGTGTACACACCGTAGAGGCTGAGATCTGGAAGAAGATCATAGACCGGGCCGATACGGAAGTTGGCCGGGTTGTAATGGCCCTTGAAGCTGGTCGCAGCGTTGAGCTGGCCGTTCTGGTTGTAGTTTTGCCTGTCGAGTGACAGCCAGTCATAGCGGAACCCGCCTACCAGACGCAGCTTTTCCGTCACCGAAAGCGTATCCTCCAGGAACAGCCCGGCATCAATCATGGTGGTAGGCGATTTGCGATAGGGGTACTCCCCGGCGAAGGGACCGACCGAGCCCCCTTGGGGGTTCACCAGCGAGACGCTATCGGCATAATCTGCATCAGGAAAACCACGGTTGCGAATGAAGCGCAGGTAGTAGGCATCACCCCCGATCACGAACCGATTGCGGAGCCCGAACAGGTGGTGGTCGACCCGTGCATCGATGCTGTCACCGAGCTGATGCTGGTTCTGATAAACGTAAAAGCGGTCGCGACCGATGCTTCCGGGGACGATCGATGCGCCGCTCGCGTCCACGGCGCCCGTGCTGCCGATATAACTGTAAGTCTCAGCGTTGTTCCAGCGGCGCTTGGCGTAGAGGAAATAGGCCTTGTCATGCAGGGTGATGTGCGGGCTCAGGACCCAATCGAGATGCAGGGTCGGGGTCGCATTGACAGAGCTGGCCTGCGGATTGGAAACATTGTAATTGCGCCAGAGCGATGCCCTGCTCACGACAAGTCCCTTAGACGAATGCAGCAAGCCTCCCGTGGCATCAGCGACAGCCGAGCCTGGTACGAGCGGGGCACCGTAATAGGTGGAGAGTTCGTCAGTCAGATAGTCCATGCCCAGGCGCGCGGCGAAAGACGGTGACGGATGCCAGAGCACTGTAGTCGTCCAGTCATTGCTGTGAGGACTGGCTCCTTTGACATAGCCATCTGATGAGGTGCGGCTGAAGTCGCTCCTGATGGCAAGGCTGCGTGAAAGCGGCACGGAACCGCCGAAACCCGCGTTCCAGCTGTTGAAGCTGCCATAGGAGACGAGCGCGTCGGCGTGCATGCGTTCCAGGTCGGGGGTGCGGGTGCGCATATCCACGGTCCCTCCCACGGCACCCTGACCGTAGAGAACGGAGGAAGGCCCCTTGAGCACCTCGACTGCCTCCAGATTGAAGGCATTGAGGGGGCGGTTCACCATGGTGGTCGGGCCAAAATAGACACCGTCCTTCAGAATGAGAATCTGGTTGCCGGTAAAACCGCGCATCATCAATTGTGCCGGGCTGCCGGGTGATCCGCCGGAGGTCACGCCGGGCGCTGAGTCGGCAGCCTCTTCGGCATGGGTATAGCCCCGCTGGAGAATGGTCTTGCGCTCGATCACAGAAATCGAGGCCGGATTATGCTGCAGGCTGAGGCCAAGCCGCCCGCCGATGGCGGGCCGTGCCTTGAGCCCCGTACTCTGGCCCTTGGCGGTTATATATTCATCCGAGCTTGTCTGATCCGGGCTAGTTTGATCTGGGCCAGTCTTATCAGGGCCAGTCTTATCAGGGCCAGTCTGATCCGGGTCAGTCTGGCCCAAGCGAGTCCGCTCGGGGCGGGTTTGCTCCATGCCCTTCAGCCCCAGGGGAGCACGAGCCGGAGCAGTCCGGGCCTGGGAAGCTTGAGTCGCGCCAGTTTGCGTCGCGACAGTTTGGGCCGAGGTAGCCCTGGACAGGGCAGGCAGGGCGATGGTCGACAAGGACAATCCTGTCAGAAGGAGGGCGCGTGAGGAGCGCATGAGCTGCGTTCTATCCCATATTCACGTCACTACGATGGGCGCGCCATAACGCGCCACCTTCGGGACACCCCGCCCGTCGGATCTCGTCCGTGACCATGCGTGATGGCAGGTCTCCTGGCTCGTGCGTCCTCATGCGGTCACTGGCCTTCCCGGGGATAGAGACCCAGTGGCTGGGCCTATGGGCCCGCATGATCGCACTCGTCACCTACAGTTGCGGGGGCAGCCATGGCGTCAGACCATGTTCCCTTTTCATCCCGGTCGCCCGGGAACCATCAAGGCGGACCCTAGCGGGGCTGAATGGGGTGTCAACGAAATGGTATAAGAACCAGATGTTTCGGCTCGAGAGTGAGGCATGGCGGGCACAGCGCGGTGGGAGTGCGTCAATGTTGAGAGGCGTTTGATTGCGTCGATCGAAGGTTAGGCGGGGCCATTGGCTCTTCGGGCGAAATGCGGGTCAGACAGGCTGGGCGTTCCATTCTCGCTATGGCCGGCCAGAGCGAGCAGCGTGGTTCCGTCCGGCGCGCGAAGCTCGATGTGATACCAGCGATCACTGCTGGCGAGCATTATCTCCTTCGTTAAACGGGTTTGTGGCGTGAGTGCGCGCTTGATGGTTTGACCGGAATAATGATCAATCAGCAGGACGTCGTGGCATGGCGGGTGACCGATCTCGATGGTGAGTGTCATCCGATCATTCTCTTCCCTGTGACTCACACCAAGTCCGCTTCTCGGATGATGGAGCCGATAAAAGCCATTCGGCCCATAGATCTCGACAGGGGCGTCCAGCGCGCAGGTACATACCCTGGTCGATTGGGCGGCTACCGTCAGATGCTGCGAAGCATGTCCCTTCTGACGGATACGGAACACCGCGCCCTGATCTCCTGAGTTCGAGAAAGCGAGCGCTGTAGGCGCATCGGCCCGCGTGGCAAGCGCGAGGCGATAAGGCAAGGCGCGGGTCGGCCTCTGTCCGGCCTCCTGATCGGGCAGGCTACCATTCTCAGGCACAAGGGGCGGCGGGTGGGCACAGGAGAGACGCGTCTGGAGCAGATACGTATCCGTGTTCGGCAAATCGGCTGACCAGACGGGGTCTGGTTTGCTGAAATCGAAGACAGAGGTCAGATCGCCACAAACAGCGCGGCGCCAGGGGGTGATGGTAGGGCAGGGGATACCAAAGCGTTTCTCGAGAAACTGGATCACAGAGGTATGGTCGAAAACCTGCGAGTTGACCCAGCCTCCTTTGGTCCAGGGCGAAATGATCAGCGCGGGAACGCGTGGTCCCAGCCCAACCGGTTCACCGTGGAAACTCTCTCCCCTTGTGGAGACGCTTCCAGCGCTCTCCGACGCACCATCGAGCGCCGGGACTGGCGGCGGTACATGATCGAAAAACCCGTCATTCTCGTCGTAATTGAGGATGAAGACGGTTTTTGACCAGGTATCCGGGTGGCGAACGAAGATATCGATCAGTTTGGAAATCAGATGCTCGCCGAATCCCGGTGGTGCTTCCGGATGCTCTGACAGCGCAGCAGGGGGGACGATCCAGGAAACCTGCGGCAGAGTGCCTTGGGCGATATCCTTCTCGAATGCGTCCAGCAGATAGCGGCCCTCGAGTTCGTGCATATTCTCCTTCGTCGATCCGGGGACGATGGCGCGGGCATTGCGGTAGCGCCAGTCTTTCGGGTCGAGGTTGCGGAACTGCCTGAATGAAGCGAGAGGGTTATCGCCGAAATTGTCGTATTCCTGATAAAACTTCCAGCTGACACCGGCTTCCTGGAGGCGTTCCGGATAGGTCGTCCAGTCGAAGGGCGTGAAATGCGGGTTGTCATGCGCCATGTCGGCAGACCAGTTGCCGTCATCCACATTCTCGACCGCCTGCTTCCCGTCTGCCCCTACGGAGAGGCCATTGGTGCCGGTGAAGAAATAGAGGCGGTTCGGATTGGTCGGCCCGAAGATGGAGGCGTGATAGGCGTCACAGATGGTGAAGGCGTCAGCAAGCGCATAGTAATAGGGGATCTCCCGCCGCGTGAAATACCCCATGGTCATAGGGGTTTTATGCGGAACCCACCCCTCCCACTCATTCCAGGCGGCCTGCGTGCCTTTCCAGCTGTGATCGAGGCTTTTCAGGCAGGCGGCCGAGGTATGGATCGTGTCGAACAGGAAGGGCCAGACAGCCCGGCCTTTGGCATCTTTCTGCGCGAAGACCGAACTGCCATCAGCCTGGGTCTCGGCCCGTGGGTCGCCGAAGCCGCGTACCCCGCGCAGGGACCCGAAATAATGGTCGAAGCTACGGTTTTCCTGCATCAGGATCACCACATGCTTGACGTCCTGTATCGTTCCCGTTTCGCGATGGGCGGGGATGGCAAGGGCCTTGCGCAGATTATCGGGCAGGGCGGTTCCGGCCAAAGCGGCAGCACCAAGGGAGAGAAATTGCCGACGGCCGGGTTTCATGCTGGGGCTTCCGGTTCTCAGTTGAAATGCTTGCGGATGGTGAAGAAGACCATACGCGGCGCAGCGGCCTGGAGCGTCTGGAAGGTGCCGGACGGATCAGAGTTTATGAACCCGTTGCTGCCCACAGTGGCCACGTAGCGCTTGTTGAACAGATTGGAGACGTTGATCTGAGTGTCGAGCCCACGCAGCCAGAAATTATGGCTCTTGAAGCGATAGCCGAGGTTCAGGTTGAAGACGTCATTGGCGGGAACGTAGGCGTCATTCGTATAGGTGTAATAGCGCCGATCCTGAATTTGCATGAGCACGTTGCCCCAGATTTGCCCGTCATCATAGCCAAGCTGCACATTGGCCAGGTTACGCGGCATGCCCACGACATTCTTGCCCTTGATCGCTGCGGAGACCTTGCTATCCGCCATCACGTTGTCCTGGTAGAAGGAGTTATTGAAGGCGTAGGAGGCGAAGATCGACCAGTTCGGCGCGAACTGCCAGTTCACGGCGGTGTCGATACCGCGTGAGATCACGCCACCCACATTGGAGAGTACCGAGGCATTGCCCTGAATGCCCACACCCTGGGTGACCGAGAGCAATCGGTTTTCGAACTCGAC
This sequence comes from Asaia sp. W19, assembly GCF_003994335.1. GTDB lineage: Bacteria > Pseudomonadota > Alphaproteobacteria > Acetobacterales > Acetobacteraceae > Asaia. The sequence continues at coordinate 37,169 of NZ_PNQZ01000031.1, read as the reverse complement.
GTAGTAACCGGTCACTGTCGCCTGGAAGGTTTTGGTATGATAGCGGTAGCCAAGTTCCTCGGTGTTCGACATTTCGGGCTTCAGCTTGCCCTGCAGTGCCTGGAAGCCAGCTACCGTGGTCGAGAACGGGCCTGAGGTTTGCGCGCTGTCAAAAGCCGCCATATTGCGGCTGTAATCGACGAAGATCTCATGGTTACGGTTGAAGCGGTAATTCGCCCCGATCTGCGGCAGGAAGCCATTGGAGGCATTCAGCGTACCGGAGGGATAGGCCGTAGCCACCGGCATTCCCAGATAATTGCCGTTCATGGCACGCGCCGTGTTGTCGACGATCAGGGACTTGAAGCCGTAATTGACCTTGAGTTTCGGCGTGATCTTCCAGGTGTCGCCCAGGTGGACCTGATAGGTCTTTGTGTTGAAAGCGCTCTGCCACTGCGTGGCAAAGGCATTGTTCTTGTACCAGTGGATCGAGGAGGGTGACCCATCGAGCGCGAGAGGATAGAAGCGACGCGCCTGATTGAAGTTGTTGTTTTCGAACCAGAAGCCGCCTTCGATGCTGTGATTGGCAATCTTGTAGGTCAGGCTTCCGATGAACCCGGCACGGTGGATGTCATATTCGGTCGTACGGGTGGAAAGCGGTGAGCCGCCGAGTTGCGCCGGTGTCGCGCTATAGGGCGTGACCCATACGCCTTCGCCACTATTGGTGTGGCCATAGCCCGTGACATAGCCGGTCAGACGGTTATTGATCTTGAAATCCAGCTTGCCATAGCCCAGCGCATCCTCACGAAGGCCGCCTGCATTATAATAGACGGTATCCTGGTTTTCGATGCCTTTAGGGAAAGCCGTGCCGTTCTGATAGGCATAGGCGATCTGCTTGGCGAGCGCGTAGTTGCCGGTGATGTTGTCCAGATTATAGCCATAGGTCTTGATCTGGGAGAGCGACAGATCCTGATAGTCGTTTTCGGCGCGCTTGGACCAGTCGCCGAAGACCGTGAGCTTCAGGTTGTCACCCAGAGGCTGGACGTACTTGGCGTTGGCCTGGTCCTGACGCTGCACGCCATCGCCCTTCCACTTATTGGCGTCCTGATGATCATAGGACACATAGAATTTGCCGCCCCCCTTCAGCACGCCGCTGTTGATGCGGGCGAATGTGCGCCAGGTCGAGGCGGAGCCGATGGTTCCGCTGACATCGGCACCAAACTTTTCGGAGGGATCGATCGAACTGAATTGCAGCGCGCCGCCAAGATCGTTGGAGGCTGCAACGCCGACCGCTCCCGCGCCCTGTGTCAGCGTGGCAGGACCGTTATTTTCTGTCTGAAGCGCACGGCCGATCGAGAGACCATTGTCATTGCCATACGCCAGGTTGCCGAGCGGCACGCCGTCGAAGGTGAAGCCCAGGCGGCTCTGGTCGAAACCACGAATGATGATCTGCTGCGACCATTCATAGGAGCCAAGCGGATCGGATGAGGTGAACATCACTCCCGGCAGCTTGGACAAGGCCTTGAAGGGGCTCGTCCCGGGTGTGTATTCCTGTATCGCCGTGCGCGAAATGGTCTGGGTTTCACGAGCCTGTCCGGCGCCGAGAACGATCACGGTTTCGGAGCTTTTGGCCTCCACGCTTGCCTTCCGAGACGGAGCTTCAGCGTTCCGTTTCTTGCCCGGCTGCTTCTTGTTGACCGGCACGCTTGCCGAGTTTGCTGTATTCGTCACGGTTTGCGCATGCGCCACAGACTGCGCGGCAATGATCAGGGCAGGGAGGCTTGCCGATAGAACAAGACTGAGTCTGAGTTTCATGAAAAAGAGCCGTTTCGTCCTGAGGTCGAGTTGCGGCCCGTAGATATCGTGACACTGCGTGACACAGTATTATGGTTTTATTAAATCAGATCGGAAACAAAACAGTCATGGATCTGTCATTATTCTGACTTGATAACGTTTGCTCGTTCTTTTATCGGGGCGCTACCCGAACCGGACCCCGGATTTGGGCAAACCCGCAGGGGAGTGACGAGCGCCATGCCCAGCAGATAGGCGCCCATATTGCTCCATGAAAAATGCTGCCCCAACAAGAAGCGTCCCGCAGAAACAGACCGGAGCGCGTCGAGCGGTTCGATATGGACCAGTTTCAGCCCTTCACTGCCGAAGGCGCCGAGACAGGCGAGCGCGAACAGGGCGGGGCGCTGGCGGCCGGGCAGGGTGAGTGCAGCGACGCACCAGAACAACGATCCCCAAAGGATCGATCCGCCCCATTTCCGTAGGGCAGGGTCGAGGTCAAGCGGGGCGAGGCGGCAAGCAATGCCAGCGGCAATGATGATCAGTGTGAGCAGGACCGTCGGCCTCCGGCGCATCTCGTGCCCCCATGGAAGAATCATCGAGAGGCTGGGCTTCGCGTCAGGGAAGGAACCTCACGATCCGGCCTCAAAAGAAGCGTGACCGTGATAAACGCGACATAGAGCAGGAGATACCACGACACGAGCTTCTGCGGATGGACGACCCAGGTGAATTGCCGGTGAGCGTAGAGCCATGTGCCGGTAAAAGTGCCGATATTCTCCGCGATCCAGAGCGCGATGCTCGAGAGAAACGCCGCGAGGGGAAGCCTCATGCGCCATTGCGTATCGAACACGCGATAAAGGATCGTGCAACGCCAATAGATTCCGATGGTGGCGAGCACCAGAAGCCAACGCAGATCCGGGATGAAATGATGGGTGAAGAAGTTGAGATAGATCGCCAGGGCCAGAGCAAGAGAAAAGCCGGAACGCGGATAGGCGAGGAACCTCATGTCAAATAGCCGGATCACACGGGCAATATAGCTGCCGACCGAGGCGTACATGAAGCCGGAGAAAAGCGGCACATGCAGGATCTTGAAGAAACCGGGCTCGGGATAGGACCATGACCCCGCATGGACCTTGAACCACTCCATGGCTGTCCCGGTGAGATGAAACAGAAGAATGATCAGCGCCTCCTGGCGCGTCTCCAGTTTGCAGGCGAGGAACACGGCCTGGGTCAGCAGCGCGAAGAGGAACAGCGCGTCATAGCGATGGAGCGGCCAGCCCGGCGACCAGAGCGCGTGGCTGATGAGAATGGCCCCCAGCATCAGGCCGCCGAAGAGACAAGCCCAACCCTGCTTGAGAACGAAAAGGATGAAAAGTCCTGAGAAACCGTCCAGATGACGTCGAATCCTTTGGCCCAGACGCAGTTCGAGCGCGGTTGTCGTATCCGTCTGGCCCGGGGCGTTCGTGGCGGCGTTCATGGCGCGGCTCCTTGTTGGTTGCCGCGCCATTGCCCGATTACCGTCCCTCGAACAAGAGTGGACGGGCAAGGCACGCCTTAACGTGACAGGGCAAAATTCAGCCCTCCCATCACGGTCAGCCCCTGGTTGGGGATTGAGGAGATCTGGCTCGTGTAATAGCGACGGTTGGTAACGTTATCGGCATTGACGAACATCTGGATCTGCTTGGTGATCTGATAGGAGCCGAACATGTCGAAGACGACATAGCCGCCCTGTTTCGGGAAGCCCGGCGTGCCGCTCTTGGGTTGGCCGAGCGTCTGCGTGGCTGCACGGATACGCGCGCCCACGGAAAGCTTGCTATCGAACAGGTGCAGCCCCACCGTTCCAGCCAGTACCGAGCGCGGCGGCGTGGTCAGGATCGCGCCAAATCCGGTGTAGTCGGGGCGAGGCAATTTGGTGGTGGTGTTCGTGTAGGACAGGGTGGCGAAGACGAAGCGGTTGTCGTATTTCGCCTGCCCCTCAAACCCGTGAGTGTAGGTATTGCCCGCCATATTCTGGTAGAAATACCCATAGACCGGAATATAGGAGCCTGGGGCGGGACGGCCGATCACGCGTGTCTGGGCAATATAGTTCTTGATCCGTGTATCGAAATAGTCGCCATCGAATTCGACTTTGTCACCTTCAGCAAGCACGTCGCGGTAATGCAGCTTTGCGCCGGCCTCCCACCCATAGGTTTGCTCGGGTGCCAGATTAGGGTTCGGAATGAATTTCAGGAAGCCAAGACCAGGATGCGAACTGGCCATGAGCGTCTCAGTTGTCGAGGGCGGTCGAAAGCCGAGCCCGTAGCTGCCATAAAGCTGCAACCCATGCACTGGCGTGACTGCGAGCGTGACCTTCGGGTTCACCGCGTCCGAACTGGTGCTGGTATGAAAAGCGCCCGCCGGAATCGAGGTAAACCCGGAGGCCTGGTTCACGCCGCCGCCGGAAAGATGATAGGCGTCGTAACGCAGCGCGCCGGTGAGCTGGATAATTTTCCAGTTCAGGGCGAGCTGTGTAAATGCACTGCCCACTTCGCGTCCGCCTGATGGCGTTGCGCCATCATAGCCGGTTTGGTCCTTGGTCTTGACCGAGTCATGATAGTACTCCCCGCCATAATTGAGTGAGGCCAGTACGGGTCCGAGAGGGAATTGCGAGGTGTTGTCAGCCTCGAACCCCAAGGTGGTGAGATCGTACCGGGTCATGTTCGCGGCAGCCATTGTGAGCGCACGATAGGCGGGGGTGGCGTTTTCCAGTCCGGTCGACACCACATAGCCCTTCACGTGGAGGGAGACGAGCTTGTTATCCTGAGGCGTGAACCGATACTCGATATTGCCCTGATTGTTCTGGATACTATTCGCCGTCGCGATCCCCTCGGTCCCCTGACCGAACTGGTTATGATAGATCACGGTACCCAGCGTCAGGCTCTGATCGATGCCGGGTTTGATATCGATCTTGAACAGGCCCGACTGCAGACGCTGGTAGCTGTTGGGAACCCGCGTGCCAGCGCCGTCTTCGTAATCGCCCGAACTGCGCATGCTGAAAGCGGCGGCGATGCCGAACCACGGTCGCACCCGCACCCCGGCACCGACCACACCCGAGCCATCGTAATTATTCGATCCACCCAGAGCGCGGGCCATCACGCCATAACGCTTGCCTGACGCGACCAGGTCATCCACGCCGAGCGTGTGCATATTGACCACGCCCGCAATGGCTCCCGCGCCATCGGCAGTCGAGACTGTGCCACGGGCGACATCGAGCCCGGCGAGGAGGGCAGGGTCGACGAAGACGCTGCCATTGGCGCCATGATTACTGGTCTGGAAGTTCTGGCGCGCCCCATCCACCATGACATTCACACGGCCGAAATCCTGCATGCCGCGTATCGATATGGCCAGTGCCGGCGACCCGTCATTCTGGAAATACACCCCCGGCAAACCGGTCAGGATCATGTAGGGCTCGGTCGGATTGACGCGAAGCATGTCCTCGCGCGTCAGGGTCGCGCTCGCCTGTGGCACCGTGGTCTCGTTAACGCCGTGCACGCGGACACTTGGCAGAGCGATGGCGTCCCCGTTCTGCGCGGCGCTGGCCGCGACAGCTTCCTTTTGGGTGCCCCCGACTGTTCGGCCCGGAGGAGGCGCTGCACGCGACGCGGTGTCGAGCTTCGCCATTTGGATCGGCTCGGCTGGGGATGTTGCGGAGGCTCTCGCAACGACCGTTTTTTCATGCGGGCCGGTTCCGGGCGCGCGGGCGGCGGCGTTTCCCGCCGATGGGGGCATGGCGGATTGAGCAGAAGCCTGTTTGACGGGGAGGGCTGTCAGGACAAGAGCGGAGGACAGGAAAAGTGCCCGGCGTTTTGTGATCATCGTTTCGGCCCTGCGAATCGTTAACGGATGTGACGATGGGTTATTGAGAATGACTCGCACTTGCAAGAGAGAAAAACTTCCTCTAAAGCTCCGCCGCATCGGGTGAGGGAATGACGCAACAGCTTCTCCTCGATCGGTTAAGAGAAGGGTCAGGGTTCATGAGCATCAGATTGTTCAGCCGACGCCAGTTCGGCTTGACGGCCTTCGCCACCGGCGTATCGGGCGCAGCAGCGCGTGGTGCGCGGGCAGGCGAAAAACGGCCGCTCACGATCGAGGATTGCCGTGGCCGCCGGGTCACTCTGGGCACGATGGACCGCATCGTCTCGATTGGGGGGACGATTACCGAAACGCTTTATGCGCTTGGGGCCTCAGGGCGCGTGGTAGGCGTCGATATCACCTCTACCTACCCGGTCGCCGCCCTGAGGGAGAAGAAATCAATCGGCTATATGCGTCAGCTCTCCGCTGATGGGATCCTGTCGCTCAGGCCTGATCTGGTTCTGGCCATGAATGACTCTGGACCGCCTGCTGCGATCGACCAGATCATGAACGCGTCGATCCCCACGGTCATGATCGACGCAACACCCTCACTCGACGGGGTACGCAAGCGTATCCTGACCTTGTCGAGTATCATTGGCGCGGGGGAGCAAGGCGCCTCGATGGTGGTGCGCTTCGATAATCAGCTACGGACGCTCAAGGCTTGGAAAGAACTGCATCCGCAGCAACCGCGTGTTCTGTTTGTGATGCGTGTGGTCAATGGCCGCCCCATGGCTGCGGGCACCGGAACGGCGGCCGATGCCATCATCACGCTTGCAGGGGGCACGAATGCCGGAAGCGCCATGCAGGGTTACAAGGCACTCGAGCGTGAGGCATTGATCACGCTTCAGCCCGACATGATCCTGATGATGAGCCAGGGCGGACAGGCCATGCGCGATGCGTTGCTGGAAGATCCTGCCGTTCTGGCGACCCCGGCCGGCAGGAACAGGGCGGTTATCGACATGGAAGGTGAAAAGCTTCTTGGTTTCGGCCCGCGCACGGCTGAGGCCGCGCTGGAACTTGCGCAGCAGATCAACGGACATATGAAGCCTGCATGACGATACGCCGCCTTCCGGCGCTTCCGGCTCTCGTCCTGCTGGGGCTTGGTCTTGCGGCCAGTGTTCTGCTCGCTCTCGCCTCGGGAGCGACCGGTTTCGGGTTCGCGCCTATCCGAGCGAGCGACCCCCAGATGGCGCGTATGATCATCATGGACATCCGTCTGCCCCGTGTGGTTCTGGCTCTGCTCGTCGGAGCAGGGCTCGGTGCCGCAGGGGCTGTGATGCAGGGCCTGTTCCGCAACCCTCTGGCGGATCCGGGGCTGATCGGTGTGTCATCCGGGGCAGCCTTGGGTACCACACTGATGATCGTTCAGGGACCAATCTGGTTCGGCGCGGGCATCATCGCGCGCTGGGGAATCCCCGCAGGCGGGATGCTCGGTGCCTGCGCCCTGACGCTCGTCTTGCAGGCGATGTCCACGAGGCAGGGCGGGATATCGACCAACAGGCTCGTACTTGCGGGCGTGGCGCTTGGGGCCCTGGCCTCCGCCGCAACCGGCATTCTGCTTTATCGCGCCAATGACACCGCCCTGCGTGACCTGACCTTCTGGTCCATGGGAGGTCTATCGGGCGCGCGCTGGCCGGAGATCGATATTCTGGCGCCCCTCATCCTCTTGGCGCTGCTCCTGCTGATGGCGCTTACTCGGCCACTCAACCTGCTTCTGGCTGGCGAGGAAAACGCCATGCTGATGGGATGTCGGGTGAGGGCCGTGAAGTATCTGAGCCTTTTTGCCGTGATGATGGCGGTTGGGCCGGCAGTGTCGTTTTCAGGGGTAATCGGCTTTGTCGGCGTCATCGTGCCGCATCTCGTCCGTCTTGTGTGCGGCCCGGATCACCGTTTTCTCATCCCGGGCAGCGCCTTGCTGGGCGCGATCCTGCTGGTGTTGTCCGATACGTTGGCGCGTGTGATCGCATCCCCCGCAGAGGTGCCTGTCGGGATCATCACCGCCGGACTTGGCGCTCCGGTCTTCATCTGGCTGCTTCTCCGGCTGAGGGATCAGGAGATTCCTGCGTGAGCCTCGAACTGATCAATGTCACGGTCATGCGTCAGGGCCGTCTGTTGCTGGACGATTTTTCCCTCTCGCTTTCTCCGGGAGAGATGGTCGCCGTGATCGGTCCGAATGGTGCGGGCAAGACGACACTCATGCGTGTGGCCGCCGGGTTGCTCACACCCTGTATCGGTGAGGTGAGCCTCGATGGCCGTCCCTTGCAGGCATTCACCCCGGCAGAACTTGCGAGATACCGTGCCATGCTGACGCAGGACCAGGGGATGGAAGCCCGTTTTTCTGTTGCCGAACTGGCGGGTTTCGGTGTGGCCGCTCGTGGAAGCGCGTCAGAACGCGCCCGGCTGAGCGCGCTGATTGACTCGACGCTTGCCGAGGTGGGTCTCATGCACCTTGCCGGGCGTGATATTACGAGCCTGTCCGGCGGCGAGCGGCAGCGCGCGCATCTGGCACGCGTGTTCGTCCAGCTGCGCTGGCATGGAGACAAGGGATACCTGTTGCTGGACGAACCGGTTTCGGCACAGGATATCGCCCGCCAGGGACAGGTTCTGTCCCTTGCGCGGGCGCATACGGGCAAGGGCGGATCATGGGGGTCGGGGGCATGTCTTGCCATCCTGCATGACCTGAACTGGGCAGCCGCCTTTGCCGATCGGGTTGTGGTGATCGACAAGGGGCGGCTCTATGCGGACGGCCCTGCGGACAGGGTCATCACCTCGACCATGCTTCGGGACATATTCGGCCTGACCGATGTCGTTCTGGGGCGCCATGGCGAGACGGGGCGGCCTTTTCTTCTGCCGCATGATCTCGTTCTGCCCGGTTTGTCATGAAGAAATGAAGGTATCGTCGATGTATATCGCAATGAACAGGTTTCAGGTCCTCCCCGAGAGCGAAGAGGCATTCCGCCAGCGCTGGCTCGATCGCGAGGTGCTGCTGACAACCGTACCCGGCTTCGTCTCTTTCTCGTTGCTGCGTGGCCCGGTAAAGGATGACCATATCCTGTGGTCCTCGCACACGATCTGGAAATCCCAGGACGCGTTCAAGGACTGGACCCAGTCAGAGCAGTTCCGTAAAGCCCATGCCGGTGCGGGCGGCAACAAGCCCCTGACGCTCGGGCCGCCGGTATTCGAAGGCTTTGAGGTGGTCCAGCACATCGATAACTGAGACTTGCCCGAGCGTTTTGCGGTTTCCCTCAGAAGGAGGCCGCGAAACGGTCGCCGTCGCGCTTCCCACCCCCATTTGGTGCGCGCTTGGGCACCCGACCTGATGGGATGCTTCCGGGGCTCTGTATCAGAGCTTTGTGAGGATCAGGTCGAAGATACGTGCGACTGTTGCCCGTCGCACGGCATCCCGGTCTCCCGGAAAATGGGCGGTTTCGAGCACGGGATTGCTGATACCTCGCATCAGGCACAGACAGACGGTCCCAACCGGTTTGTCAGCCGTCCCACCGGAAGGTCCGGCGATACCAGTCACGGCCACCGAGACATTGGCATCCTCGGCGCAGCCCAGCGCGCCCATGGCCATTTCGGTCGCGGTGGCCTCGCTCACGGCACCATGACGCTCGAGCGTCGACACCGAGACACCCAGCGCCGCAATCTTCATGGCGTTGGAGTAGGTAACCAGCCCCCCCTCGATCACATCCGACGATCCCGCAAGCGCGGTGAGCGTGGCGGCAATCAGTCCGCCCGTGCAGCTCTCGGCGGTCACAAGTTTTTCCCCCCGGCGACGCAGCAGCGCAAGAACCTCGACGGCCTTGTCGGTCAGAGCGGCGGCATTCGGCGCATTGTCAGCCATGGGCACCAGTCTCCAATACGCGGTAGAGAGCCATGTTCTCCTCGACGCGCTGGATATAGGAGCGCGTTTCCTCATAGGGCAGGCTCTCGATCCAGTCGATCAGACCGTCCTGCGTCAGAGGCTGGGGCAAGGGCAGGCTGGCCAGCCATTGATCGGTGCGATGGGGCCCCGCATTATAGGCAGAAAGGACGAGTGGCACGACATTGCCAAAGCGTGCCAGAAGCTGCGCCAAATAGGTGCGTCCCAGGGTGAGGTTCGTCGCCGGGTCACGCAGACCGCTGGCGCTGGTATCCAGCCCGGCCAGGCCGCCGCGCCGCGCGACGTCTCTGGCGGTTCCCGTTTGCAACTGCATCAGGCCGATTGCCTTCGCCGGGCTGACCACATGCGCGTCGAAACTGCTCTCCTGGCGCGCCACACCCAGAGCCAGACCACGGGGCAGGGCGTCGCCTTCTGCCTGTGCGGCATCGAGAACCGGCCAGCCCTCAGGATAAAGCGCCGAACCAAGACGCCCGGTGCGGCGGGCCGCGAAAACTGCAGGCTCATATGAGTCGATAGAAAGGGCAAACCGCGCGAGAGCCGCCTGACCTGCGGCATCCTGAACCTGGCTGTAACCGAGCATCAGGAACTCGCGCGCATGGTCGTCATCACCGCGATTGTGCAGGAGGCGCGCCGCTTCAACCAGATCGGCACGGGATACAGGGCCTGAAGCGAGGGCCGGTATGTTGTTGAGCGCCTGAGCCAGACCCGGAACATCGCCGCCTCCCGGCAATAGCGTATCATCACGGCCCGCCATGGCGGCCAGTGCGAGCTGACCGTAATAGGTTGTTGGCATCGCCGCAGCCTGACGGTACGCGCTGCCTGCCTGCGCCGTATCTCCCTCGGCGGCATAGGCGCGCCCGAGCCAGTAATAACCCCGGCTTTTCGTGATCAGGCTCGTCTGTCTCGACAGGGGGGTAAAGGCCTCGCGCGCCTGGGACGGGTTTTTGAGAAAGCGCAGGTCGATCCAGCCGCGCAGGAAGCGTGCTTCAAGACTGGCCGTGATCGGGGGGGCAAGGGTCGCATCATCTGCAAGACTGCGCGCCTGGGGGACGTTGCCCTGCATCAGAAACGCTCGGGCGAGCCCAAGGCGTTCGGTCGTCCAGTCGGCGGAAGGTGCGGCTTTCTGGGCGGCGAAACCCGTTGACTGCCAGAGGGCATAGGCACCGGCAAGATCGCCGGCGCGGCGCATCTGCCGAAGGCGCGCCAGAAGGACCTGTGGGTCGGATTGAAGAGAGGGGGGCAGCGAGACGAACTGCACCTCTGCATCAGCAGCGTTCGAGGCGAGAGCGATCAGTGCGCTCGCCAGCGCCTGCTTCTGGGGAGCGAGCAGGGGCACCTGACGAGTAGCGGCCGAGAATTGCCGCGTACGAAGCTGACGCTGGAAGCGCGCCCAGTGATCGTCCGGGGTGAGGGCCGCGCTGTATTCGGCAAGGATCAGGCTCGAATCCGTTTCCCTGTCGGCACCATTGCGCCAGATGCGCCTTGCCTGACTGGCTGCGTCCGGAAGAAGGGAGGCACAGCGGATGAAGGCCTGGACGTTTGTGAGTGGCTCACGGGGGCAAAGCTTAGGCAGCTCGGCGTCACTGGCGCGTGTGGCAAGGGCTGCCTGGTAGCGGGCCACCATCGTACCCCGCTCGGGCCAGGCGGGAGTGATATCGAGAAAATCGGCATAGGCGCGTGCCGAAGGGGGCGTGCTCGCCTCCACAAGAGCCAGCCACATATCGAGCCTGCTCGCGACGTTGTCGAAGCGTGTCGGGACTGCCGGGGTCAGAGCGTCCTGCGGAGTATCGGCAGTGCCCAACGTCTCGCTTGAGGGCGCGGTGGCTTCTGGTTCCTGCGCGTGGGAAGAGCATCCGCCGAGAAGAAGAAAGGTGCCAGCGAGGAGAAGAGACTTAACCCGCAACATGATGGACCACCTCGATACTCCCCTTATAGATCAGCTCGCATGCCACGAAGGCGACGATCGCAAGACCCAACCACGCGATCCAGCGATAGCGCTCGAGCAATCGGGCCACCAGAGTGGCGGCAACCCCCATGAGCACGACCGAAAAGGCGAGACCAGTCACAAGCACGTAAGGATGCCCGAGTGACGCCCCCGCAACGGCGAGGACATTATCGAGGCTCATGGACAGATCCGCGAGGATGATCCGGAAGATTGCCTGGCCCAGCGTGCCGTTTTGGGTGCTGCCTTCCACCTCTTCCGGGTGACGCATCTCCTGATACATCTTCCAGCACACCCAGAGCAGCAGTACTCCGCCTGCAAGCGTCAGCCCGATCACCGCGAGAAGCTGTGACGCCACGAGCGCCAGAACGATGCGCATGAGCGCGGCACTCGCCACCCCGACGATAATCGCCTTTCGCCTCTGGGTTGCGGGCAGGCCGCGTACGACCATGCCGATGACCACCGCGTTGTCCCCGGCAAGGGTGATATCGATCATGACAACCTGGGCGAGCGCGATCAGGGCATGCCAGGTAAGATCAGGCGCCACATCATCCTCCAATACGACAGATACACGAAAGCCTAGAGAAAGCGCTCCCGCCGCGCAATTGAGTGGGATGACAAGGATGGTGTTCGCGGGCGCCGAGTTGCGGTAAGAGGGCGCAATCCGCGTCCCAGACATTCCAGGAGCCAAGCCATGGTGCCTCGCTACAGCCGCCCCGAAATGACCGCCATCTGGTCTCCCACCAATCGCTATCGCATCTGGTTCGAGATCGAGGCCTTGGCCTGTGAGGCAATGGCCGAGCTGGGCGACATGCCGAAAGAAGCCGCCGCGGTCATTCGCGAGCGTGGCGATGCCGCGATGGCCGCGTTCTCCGATGCAGATGTCGCGCGTATTGACGAGATTGAATCCGTAACCCGTCACGATGTGATCGCGTTCCTCACCTGGCTGGCCGAGAAGATCGGCCCCGAGAGCCGCTTCGTGCATCTCGGCATGACGTCGTCAGACGTGCTCGACACATGTTTTTCAGTGCAGCTCGTGCAGGCGACGGACCTCCTGCTGGAAGACATTGACGCGGTTCTGGCGGCATTGAAGAAGCAGGCTTTCGCGCATAAGAATACGGTCACGATCGGACGCTCGCATGCCATCCATGCCGAGCCCACGAGCTTCGGTCTCAAGATTGCCGGGCACTATGCCGAGTTCGCGCGCAACCGCGAGCGTCTTCTCGTGGCCCGTAAGGAAATCGCGATCTGTGCGATTTCAGGCGCGGTCGGCACCTATGCTCATATCGATCCGCGCGTTGAGGAATTCGTCGCTGCGCGCCTGGGTCTGGCTGCCGAAGACGTCTCTACCCAGGTCATCCCCCGTGACCGGCATGCCGCATTCTTCTGTGCGCTGGGTGTGATCGCCAGCGGTATCGAGCGTCTGGCTGTTGAAGTGCGTCATCTGCAGCGTTCGGAAGTGCGCGAGGCAGAGGAATTCTTCCATCCGGGCCAGAAGGGCAGCTCGGCCATGCCGCACAAGCGCAACCCGGTGCTCTCCGAGAATCTGACAGGTCTGGCGCGTCTGGTGCGTTCGCATGTCGTCCCGGCACTCGAAAACGTTGCGTTGTGGCATGAGCGCGATATCAGCCACTCCTCCGTTGAGCGCAATATCGGGCCCGATGCGACGGTGGGGCTCGATTTTGCCCTGATGCGTCTGGCCGGGATGATGGACAAGCTCGTTGTCTATCCGGAGCGCATGATGGCCAATCTCGAATCGCTGGGTGGCGTGGTCCATTCCGGCGAGGTTCTCCTGGCTCTGGCGCGTTCAGGCATTTCGCGCGAGGACGCCTATCGTATCGTCCAGCGCAATGCGATGGAGACCTGGACCAAGCTGGGCGAGCCGGATGGCCGTAGCTTCCGGGAGAATCTGGAGCAGGACCCGGAGGTAGCGGGGCGTGTGGATGCCAAGGTGCTGGATGAGGCGATGGACAGCACACGACATCTTGTTGCGGTAGACCGCATTTATGACAAGATTTTTGGTTAACTTCCCACATTGTGTGTTGACCTTGTGGGGGCATAGTGTGGAAGTAACGTGTTTGTAATCTCAAGCACGTTCACCTGGATCAGGACGAAAGCTCACCAATGGCTTCCACAACGCGCCCGCGAGGGCAGGCACTCACCAATTTTATCGCCGTGATCGCGGCGACCGGTGGTCTTCTTTTCGGTTATGACACCGGCATCATCTCGGCGGCGCTTCTCCAGCTGACCCCCCAGTTCCAGCTGACAACGGAGAGCGCCGAGGTGGTGACCTCTGCCGTGATTCTCGGCGCCCTGATCGGGTGCATCAGCGCCGCGCCGCTTTCCGATCGTCTGGGGCGCCGCCGCACCATTATTGCCGCTGCGACCTTGTTCCTGATCGGTACCGTGATCGTGACATTCGCGCATTCGGTGGCCGTCCTGACCTTTGCCCGTCTGATCCTCGGCCTCGCCATCGGCGCGTCGTCTCAGATCGTGCCGATCTATATCGCCGAGATCGCCCCTCCGGAGCGTCGCGGCTCGCTCGTGGTGGCATTTCAGTTTGCCATCGCTTTCGGCCAGCTGATCTCGTTCATCACAGGCTATGTGCTGCAGGATTACTCCTGGCGTCTGATGTTCGGTCTGGGCGTGATCCCGGCCGTTATCCTGTTTGTCGGCATGTTGTTCCTGCCCAACAGCCCGCGTTGGCTGGCCATGCAGGGCGAATTCGAACGTGCGCGTCAGGTTCTGCGCAGCGTACGCCGTACAGATGCCGAAGCCGATCGCGAGTTGCAGGAAATCCAGGACCAGCATGACGAGAAGGCACCGTTCTCCGAGGTGTTCAAGCCCTGGGTCCGTCCAGCGACGATTGCTGCGGTTGGCATCGCCCTTCTCTGCCAGCTCACGGGCATCAATGCCGTGATGTATTACGCCCCGACCATCTTCGCGGATGCCGGATTCGGCCAGTCTTCCGCGCTACTGACCTCGGTTGCGGTAGGCGTTTCGATGGTGGGTACGGTGGCTTTCGGCGGCTGGGCTGTCGATGCTTGGGGGCGTCGTACGCTGATGCTGCGCCTGATCCCGGGCGCGGTGGTCTCGCTCATCCTGCTCGGCTTCATGTTCTTTACCGGTCAGACGCATGGCTGGGGCGCATTCGTGACCGCTGCCGCCGTTGTCGGCTATGTTGTGTTCAACGTGGGCAGTCTTTCGGTGGCCATATGGCTCGTAGGTGCAGAAGTGTTCCCGCTTTCCTGCCGCGGCACGGGCATGAGCCTTGTCGCTGCCAGCCATTGGGGTGCTGATCTGATCATCTCGCTCACCACGCTCAGCATGGTGAAGGCGCTTGGTGCAGGCGGCACGTTCTGGCTATTTGCCGCTGTGAACGCTGTCTCCTTCTTCTTTGTGCTGCGCTATGTGCCCGAAACGCGCGGTCGTTCGCTTGAGGAGCTCGAAGCCTCACTGCGCAATGGTACCTTTGCTCCGGTCGCGCATGAGAAGGCTGCTGCTGCCGAGTAAGCGCGGGCGCCACGCCCTGTCGTAACGACAGGGACGATCATGGGTATGAACGGCGTTGCTCCGCTGCTATATGCGGGACAACGCCGTTCACCGTTTTTGAAAGATCGTCATGGCACGCCGTCGTCAGCTCTATGAAGGAAAAGCCAAGATCCTGTTCGAGGGGCCCGAGCCCGGTACACTCGTGCAGTATTTCAAGGATGACGCCTCCGCCGGGAACGGCGTGAAGAAGGGCATCATCACCGGCAAGGGCGTGCTGAACAATCGTATCAGCGAGCATTTGATGCTCCGCCTGCATGAAATCGGCATTCCGACACATTTCGTCCGCCGCCTCAACATGCGTGAGCAGCTGATCCGCGAAGTCGAGATCATCCCTCTCGAGGTGGTGGTCCGCAATGTCGCTGCGGGCTCGATCGCCAAGCGTCTCGGCCTTGCGGAAGGGACGCGTCTGCCCCGCTCCATTCTCGAATACTACTACAAGAACGATGCGCTGAACGACCCCATGGTGTCGGAAGAGCATGTCACGGCATTCGGCTGGGCCAATGCCCAGGATCTCGATGAGATCAATGCCTACGCTTTGCGCACCAATGATTTTCTCACCGGTATGTTCCAGGGGATCGGCATCCAGCTGGTTGATTTCAAGCTGGAATTCGGTCGCCTGTGGGAAAATGACGAGATGCGTATCGTTCTCGCCGATGAAATCTCTCCCGATAATTGCCGCCTGTGGGACACCAAGACGAGCGAGAAGCTCGACAAGGATCGTTTCCGCCGGGATATGGGGCGTGTCGAGGAAGCGTATCAGGAAGTCGCTCGTCGCCTTGGAATTCTGCCTGAGGCAGGCAATGGCGATCTCAAAGGACCGGAGGTCATGCAATGAAAATTCGCGTCAATGTCATGCTGAAGGAAGGCGTGCTCGATCCCCAGGGCAAGGCTATCGGTCATGCCCTCGAGGTGCTGGGCTTTGCCAATGTCGGTGAAGTGCGCGTGGGCAAGACCATGGAGCTCGAGATCGCGACTGATGACCGCGAAAAGGCTCTCGCCCAGGGTGAGGCCATGGCGCGCGAATTGCTCGCCAATCTCGTGATCGAGGATTTTGCCGTAGAGGTCGTTGGATGACCCGCAAGCTGGCTCTTCTGGCGGTGGTCGCTCTTGCGCTGCCCGCAGGCGGTCTGGCCGGTACGGCTCAGGCCGATGAGCATCGCCTTTCTTCCATGCAGGCGGGTCGCTTCGGCGCCATCTGTTCCAAGCCGCAGGGCAAGGCTGTGTGCGATGCCTATATCGCCGGCATGGCTGATTCAGGAGCGCTGTCTGCCCTTAACGCTAAAAGCGCTGGCGATAGCGCGACTGTTGTCGGTTTCTGTGTGCCGGATGCGGAAACGACCGACGCCATGCGTGGCAAGGCCCTGTCCTGGCTGAAGAGCCATCAGGATGTGCTGAAATATCCGGTTGGCAAATCCGTGTTTGCTGCGCTGCACGAGGCCTATCCGTGTTCGGGCCAGGGAGGAAAGCCATGAAGGCCGGTATCGTCGTTTTCCCCGGCACGAACCGTGAGCGCGACATGGAGCAGGCGCTTCGCCTCGTGAGCGGCAAGGCGCCCACCATGCTCTGGCATCGTGACACCAGCCTGCCTGACCTGGATCTGATCGTCCTGCCGGGTGGCTTCAGCTTCGGCGATTATCTGCGTTCGGGCGCCATGGGCGCGCACTCGCCCATCCTGCGCGAGGTTCGTGCCTTCGCCGAAAGGGGCGGATATGTGCTGGGCGTGTGCAACGGGTTCCAGATCCTGACCGAGGCGCAGCTCCTCCCCGGTGCGCTGTTGCGCAACGCCGGGATGCGCTTTCTCTCGCAGGACGGGTTCCTGCGTGTCGAGACGCAGGACACGGCCTTCACGCGCGACTGGGCGAAGGGCGATGTGTTCCGTGCGCCTCTCGCTCATGGCGATGGCAACTATACGGCTTCCGAAGTCGAACTCGACCGCCTCGAAGGCGAGGACCGCGTGGCCTTCCGCTATGTCTGTGCCCAAGGCACGCTTGATGCCGCCAATCGCGTGAGCAACCCCAATGGCAGCCAGCGCTCGATCGCAGGCATCCTGAGCGCCAATAAGCGCGTCTGCGGTCTGATGCCCCATCCTGAAAACCTGGTCGATCCCGATCTTGGCGCGACAGAAGGCGTGCCGCTGTTCTCGGGTCTGGTGAAGAGTCTCGTCGCATGAGCATGATCGTCAACGCTGAACTCGCCGCCCGCTTCGGTCTCTCCGCTGAGGAATACCAGAAGGTTCTGGACATCATGGGCCGCGTGCCGAGCCTGACAGAACTCGGCATCTTCTCGGTCATGTGGTCCGAGCATTGCTCGTATAAATCCTCACGCGTGCATCTCAAGACCCTGCCGACAACGGCTCCCTGGGTGATCCATGGACCGGGCGAAAATGCCGGTGTGGTCGATATCGGCGACGGGCTCGCCGCCGTCTTCAAGATGGAAAGCCATAATCATCCGTCCTTCATCGAGCCCTATCAGGGTGCGGCGACAGGTGTGGGGGGCATCCTTCGCGATGTCTTCACCATGGGTGCGCGCCCCGTCGCCAATCTGAACGCGCTGCGCTTCGGCGACCCGTCTCTTCCGGTGACGCAGCGTGTGATCGATGGCGTCGTGCGCGGGATCGGGGGCTATGGCAACTGCGTGGGCGTGCCCACGGTCGGTGGTGAGATCAACTTCCATCCCGCCTATAACGGGAACCCGCTCGTCAACGCCATGACGGTGGGTATCGCCCGTCAGGATCGCATTTTCCTCTCGGCCGCTGCCGGGATCGGCAATCCGGTGGTCTATGTCGGCTCCAAGACCGGGCGTGACGGCATCCATGGTGCCACCATGTCGTCTGCGGAATTCGATGAACATGCGGCCTCGAAGCGCCCGACGGTGCAGGTGGGCGACCCGTTCACCGAAAAGCTGCTGATCGAGGCATGCCTCGAACTGATGGCGACCGACGCGATTGTGGCCATCCAGGACATGGGAGCGGCTGGTCTGACGTCCTCTGCCGTAGAAATGGCAGGCAAGGGCGGGGTGGGTATCGAGCTCGACCTGGACAAGGTGCCGCAGCGCGAAACCGGCATGACGGCCTATGAGATGATGCTGTCCGAGAGTCAGGAGCGTATGCTCATGGTGCTCAAGCCCGAACGCACCGACGTGGCCCGTGCCATTTTCGAGAAGTGGGACCTCGATTTCGCGATCGTGGGCGTGTTGACCGACACGGCGCATATCACGGTCAAGCATCTCGGCAAGACGGAAGCCGATATCCCGCTGGCGCCGCTCGCTGACGAGGCTCCTCTCTATCACCGCCCGATGACCCATGCAGAAAAGCCGGGTCGTCTGGGTACGGTGGCCGATCCCGCGGGTGTCGAACATGCCCTGCTGACCCTGCTGGCCTGCCCGGATCTCGCCTCGCGCGCCTGGGTCTGGAACCAGTACGACAGCGGTGTGGGCGGCCAGACCGCACGCCGTCCTGGCGCAGCTGACGCCGCCATCGTGCGCGTTGAGGGCACGAAGCGCGGTCTTGCCATGACCACGGATTGTACCCCGCGCTATTGTCAGGCCGATCCTCATGCAGGTGGCGCGCAGGCGGTCGCGGAAGCATGGCGCAATATCACAGCAACAGGCGCCCTACCTCTGGCCGTGACGGATAACCTGAATTTCGGCAATCCCGAGAAGCCAGAAATCATGGGTCAGTTTGCCGATGCCATCAAGGGCATGGGCGAAGCCTGCCGTGCGCTCGACTTCCCGGTCGTGAGCGGCAATGTCTCGCTCTACAACCAGACGAGCCATCCGAGCGGTCTGTCGCAGCCGATCCTGCCGACCCCCGCCATTGGCGCGATCGGTGTGATCGACGATGTGAGCAAGGCCATCGGTCTTGGCATGCCCGAGCACTGCGAGCTTGTGCTGATCGGTGAAATCCGCGGCGAGCTCGGTCAGTCGCTCTGGTTGCGCGAGATCTGCCACCGCGAGGATGGCGCCCCGCCGGTCATCGATCTTCACGCCGAGCGCCGTAACGGCGACTTCGTGCGCAAGATGATCGGGGAAGGGCGCGTCGAGGCGTGTCACGACATCGCCGATGGGGGTTTGCTGGTCGCAGTCGCCGAGATGGTCATGGCCAGTGGCGTTGGGTGCCATCTTGACAAGCCGCATTATGGCACGAGCCTGCACGCCTTCTATTTCGGTGAGGATCAGGCCTGTTACGTGATCGCCACCAAGCACGCTGCGGCCCTGATCGATGCAGCGGAGAAGGCCCATGTTCCTGTGCGCCATCTGGGTCGTACAGGGGGTGATGCTCTGGTTCTGACCGATGGTATGTCGCTCTCGGCCGAGCGTATGCGCAAGGTCAATGCCGAGTTCTTCCCCAAGCTGATGGAGCGCTGACCCATGCCAATGAGTGCCGAGGAAATCGAGCGTACGATCAAGGCTGCCCTGCCTGACGCCAGGATCGAGATCCACGATCTCGCCGGGGACGGGGATCATTATGCTGCCACCGTGACCAGCTCCGCTTTTGCGGGGCTGCCACGAGTGCGCCAGCACAAGCTGGTTTATGACGCCTTTGGCGGGCGTATGGGCACGGAGCTGCATGCGCTGGCCCTGAAGACTCAGACACCCTGAGGCGCTGATTACGCCCGAATATTAACCCCCTGACAATAGAGACCGGTTGGGTCTATAATCTCGAGACGATAGACCCAGCGCGTTTTGCGCACAGGAGAGACCCCATGGCTGAAGCCGTTTTCCAGCATATCCAGCAGCTGATCGATTCCAACCCCGTCATGCTTTTCATGAAGGGTGACAAGCTGTTCCCGCAATGCGGATTCTCGGCACGTGTTGTGCAGATCCTCGGCCATATGGGCGTGGATTTTGAGACTGCCAATGTTCTGGCCAGCGCCGAAATGCGTCAGGGCATCAAGGATTTCTCGCAGTGGCCGACGGTTCCCCAACTCTATGTCAAGGGCGAGTTCATCGGTGGCTGTGACATCGTGACGGACATGTTCCAGAGCGGCGAACTGGAGTCTCTTTTCGAAGAGAAGAACATCGCCAAGAAGGTGGCGTGATCTTGCCTTGATTAGGCCATAAATTCTGCGTTCTGCCATGGTTTTGACCCAAACTGTGGCAGAATTGCAACGCGCTCCGGTGGAGTGAAAATTATCTCCAAACGCCCCTTGTTGCTCCTTATTTCTCCCGCATAACCTGTCCCCAGGTCATTCAAAGGGAAGTAAAAATGCGGCGTCTTTCGGTTCTCAAGCTTGCCACTTCAGTCATCGCCGCAGGAGCCGCCTTTGCTTCGCACGGTGCCAGCGCAAGAGAGATCACCGACTGGGAAGCTTCGAAGCTGACGCTCGATGCCCTGACCGCCACCCCGGTTTATCACCGCCCCGCCGTTTCCCATTCTCATCATGGTGCAACCGTTCATCAGGTCGCCTCTCATCGCAGCGTCGGTCAGTCGCGCAGTGCCCTGGTTCACACGGTCGTCTATCATGCCAAGGCTCCGGCGAGCGCCAAGGGTCATCACGCCCGCCGCCACGGCTGATCTTTCTCTCCCTGATATGACGGTTAGAGGCGCCTCCCGCAGCGCCTGACGTCTCCATACCCATTCAAGTCGCGCACGCGTGCTTTGAAGCTGATGTGAGGCGTCGCCCCCAGAGAGCGGGGCCTAGCGGGGTAGAAGGTGCCGATATCAGAGTGAGCGGACATCTCGTGACGTTCCTACCCAGTCACGACCGAAGACTCTTCCCCCGCTCTGCAACGATCAATGCGTCGAAAACGCCCGGTGAGTGGCCCCATTGTCTGTGGCCTGAGCCGATGAACCTAGCCGTCCGGTCATAGCAGGGACGATACCATGCCCCACGATTGCGTTTCCGGGCGAATGGTGCGTTCCCAGCTTTCCTCAGAACGCGCGCAGGATGTCTTCGCGCCATTCCAGTTTTCCCCACTCGTCACGCATGATCAGATCGATCCGCACAGCCTCTCTGTGCCATTCAGGTCGGGTCTGGATCAGGTAATCAGCAGCCTGGAGAACCCGACGCTGTTGCGCAGCAGCCAGTGCGAAAGCAGCTTCCGTAAGGGATCTGCGTTGCTTGACCTCGACAAAGATCAGCGTGGTGGGAGAGGCGGCCACCACGTCGATCTCCCCAAGGGGCGTCCGGCAGCGCCTGGCCATAATGCTGAAGCCATGCTGCGCGATGAGCGCACAGGCATGACTTTCCGCTTCCTTACCCGCCATATGAGCGGCACTTCCGCGCATATGGCGGGTAGACGTCACAGCTTTGAGTTCAAAAGCCGTGCGGCTTCCACAGCGAAATAGGTGAGGATCCCGTTGCATCCGGCCCGTCGGAAGGCCAGCAGGCTCTCGAGAATGGCACGGTCGCGGTCGAGCCAGCCATTCTGGATGGCCGCCATCATCATCGCGTATTCGCCTGATACCTGGTAAGCGAATGTCGGCACCGCGAAATTGTCACGGACGCGCCTGATGATATCGAGATAGGGCATCCCCGGCTTGACCATCACCATGTCAGCGCCTTCCTGCAGGTCCTGCGCAACCTCACGCAGGGCTTCGTCGCTATTGGCCGGGTCCATCTGATAGGTCTTCTTGTCGCCTTTCAGGAGCCCTCCGGAGCCGAGCGCATCCCTGAACGGCCCATAAAAAGCAGAGGCATATTTTGCCGCGTAGGACATGATGCGCACATGTTCATGGCCAGCCTTGTCCAGCGCCGTACGGATCGCTCCGATACGTCCGTCCATCATGTCTGACGGGGCTATGATGTCGATCCCGGCCGCGGCCTGATTTTGCGCCTGCAACGCCAGTATTTCTACCGACGCGTCATTCACCACGTACCCATTCTCGATGAGGCCGTCATGGCCGTGATCGGTGTAGGGGTCGAGGGCTACGTCTCCCACCAGACCAAGGTCGGGGAAGAGACGTTTGATCTCCCGTGCCGCCCGACACATCAGATTGTCTGGATTTGTGGCCTCGCGACCCGTGGCATCGCGGATATCGGCGGGGGTGATCGGGAAGAGGGCAATCGCGGGAATGCCCAATCCGACAGCTTCGCTCAGATGCGCCTCGAGCAGATCGACGCTGACGCGCGCGACGCCGGGCATGGAAGCCACCTCACTGCGCTGGTTCTGGCCGTCACAGACGAAGATTGGCCAGATCAGGTTGTCGGTGGTCAGCGTGGTCTCGGCCACCAGGCGACGCGTGAAGCCGTCAAAACGGTTGCGACGCGGCCTCGTGGTTGGGAAAGCCCCGGTGATCATCATCACATCTCCTTCGAGGTGAGTTTGCTCTTCTTGATCCCATAGGCGGCGTAGACGAACAGCCCCGCGCCCAGCCAGAGAACCAGCCGCAGCCAGGTCAGTCCGTCAAGGGACAGCATGACGGCTGCGCAGCTCAGGATTCCACAGATCGGCATCAACAGCCCGCCTGGCGCCTTGAAGATGCGCGGCCGCTCCGGTTCGCGCACACGCAGGATGAGCACGCCCACACAGACCAGTACGAAGGCAAGGAGCGTTCCGATTGACGTCATGTTGCCGAGCACGGAAATCGGAACGAGCCCCGCAAGCAGACATGTCACCACCAGGAAGATGAGGTGAGAGACAGCAGGCGCACGGGTACGCGGGCTGAGTCTGCCAAAAATGGCGGGAAGAAGCCCATCATGGGACATGGCGTAGAATACGCGCACCTGTCCCATGAGAAGCCCCATCAGTACGGAAATATAGCCGAACAGGATGCTGAATTTCAGCGCGCCCTGAAGCCAGAAGAGATGGGTTACGTCAATGGCGGTCGCGACCGGACTGCCGTCATTTTCCATCTGGCGATAATCGACCACGCCGGTCAGAACCAGAGCGAAGGCGATGTAGATGATCGTGCAGATGGCGAGACTGCCCAGAATGCCCACCGGCATTGTGCGACCCGGATTGCGGGCTTCCTGCGCCGTCGTGGCGATGATGTCGAAGCCGAGATAGGCGAAAAAGATCATGCCTGCTGCGCGCATGATGCCGGAGACGCCGAAATGTCCGAACTCGCCGGTATTGGGCGGGATGAACGGCGTGTAATGGGCGCTCTGGATATAGGGTGTGCAGAAGACGATGAACGCGCCAACCACTGCGAGCTTGAGCACGACCACCACCGCATTGATACGCGTCGATTCCGTAATACCGCGCAGCAGCAAAAGCACGATGACTACCAGCGCCGCCATGGCGGGAAGATTGATCCATCCATGGGCCGAGCTGCCATCGGGCAGGGTGACCATGGTCATCGGCGAGGCCATCCAGCGCGGATCGGGGTGGAGGTTCCATTGGCCCAGTATGGACGCCAGATAACTCGACCAGCTCGAGGCTACCGCCGCAGCACCCACGGTATATTCGAGCACAAGATCCCAGCCGATGATCCAGGCGACCAGTTCACCAAGTGTTGCGTAGGCATAGGAATAGGCCGAACCGGCTGTCGGGATCATGCTGGCCAGTTCGGCATAGCAGAATGCCGCAAAGCCGCAGGCGATGGCCGCTACGACGAACGCGAGAATGACGGCAGGTCCTGCATTATGGGCTGCCGCGATACCCGTCAGCGAGAAAAGTCCCGCGCCCACGGTTGTTCCGACCCCGAGAGCGATCAGGGAAAACGGCCCGATGACACGATGAAGCCCGTGTTCAGCATGTTCGTCAGGGGCAACATCGATCGGTTTACGCCGCCAAAGGGCAGCGAGGGGCTGGGCCATTCAGTCTTCCTCTAAAACGTCTCGTCCGCGCTAAACGGGTTGGCGGCGGGGGGAAATCTGGGATATTGCCGTTCGTGATACGCCATTTTGTGCGTCTGTGCGCCCCCTCTGGGAGAGAAAAGAATGAGCCCTCGCGAGAACATGTCCGCCCAGCACGACTTCTTTCACCGCGGCCTCAATGAAGCCGACCCTGAGGTGGCCGCCATTCTGAACGCCGAACTCGTGCGCCAGCAGGATGGGATCGAGCTGATCGCGTCCGAAAACATCACGTCCTTTGCCGTGCTCGAGGCCCAAGGCTCGGTTCTGACCAACAAATATGCCGAAGGCCTTCCCGGCAAGCGCTATTACGGCGGCTGTGTGGATGTGGACCGCGTCGAGAATCTGGCCATCGAGCGCATCAAGGCGCTGTTCGGTGTCGAATTCGCCAATGTGCAACCCCATTCCGGTGCAAATGCCAATCAGGCCGCCTTCATGGCCCTCGGCAAGCCGGGGGATACCGTGCTGGGCATGAGCCTTGCTGCCGGTGGCCACCTGACCCATGGCGCTGCGCCGAATTACTCGGGCAAGTGGTTTAACGCCGTGCAATATGGTGTGCGCGCTGAGGATGGGACGCTCGACTACGAGGAAATGGAGCGTCTCGCGCGCGAGCACAAGCCGACCATCATCGTCGCCGGTGGTTCTGCCTACCCGCGCCATATCGATTTCGCACGCTTCCGTCGCATCGCCGATGAGGTTGGCGCTTACCTCATGGTTGACATGGCGCATTTCGCAGGCTTGGTCGCAGCCGGTCTCTTCCCGAGCCCAGTCCCACACGCCCATATCGTGACCAGCACCACGCACAAGACCCTGCGCGGGCCGCGCGGTGGTATCGTTCTGACCAATGATGCCGAAATCGCCAAGAAGGTGAACTCCGCCGTGTTTCCCGGTCTGCAGGGCGGTCCGCTGATGCACGTCATCGCGGGCAAGGCTGTCGCCTTTGGCGAAGCCCAGGGCGAGAAGTTCAAGGCCTATCAGGGTGCTGTCGCGGAGAATGCCCGCGTTCTGGCTGAGGAGCTCGTCGCCCGTGGTTTCGACATCGTCACCGGGGGAACCGATTGCCATCTGGTACTGGTTGATCTGCGTCCGAAAAAGGTGACGGGGAAGATCGCCGAAGCCGCCCTGGAACGGGCCGGCATCACAGCCAACAAGAACGCCATCCCCTTTGATCCGGAGAAGCCTTTCGTGACGTCCGGCATCCGTCTGGGCAGCCCGGCCGCCACATCGCGCGGTTTCGGGGTGGAGGAATTCCGTGTCATTGCCCGCATGATCGATGAAGTGCTCAGCGCCTATGGCACGTCGGAGCAGGATGCGGTCGAACAGCGCGTCCATGACGAAGTGAAGGCGCTGTGCTGCCGCTTCCCGATCTATGACGTCGCTTACCCCGGGGCCTGACCGCCTCCCTGCGGGCAATGTTCCGCAGGTTTGACCTCCAGCCTTTGCCTCTCTTCAGTCGGGCGGGGCCGGGTTCTCCCTCCCGTAGGGAGAACCCCAGGGTGATATGTTTTGGTCGATGGGTGTGTCGCTGGAACCCAATCGCTCAGATGAGTCTGGCGAGCCTTACGGCAAGCTGTCCGCGTCTGACGCATAGATTGGGCATGATCAGGACGCAGTGATCATAGGGTGTGCAGATCTCGTCGTCGCCATCTGTCGCGATGAGTGTGCCTGCCTTCTCGATCACGCTTCCGCCCTGAAAAGCTTCGGTGAAGGCAAAGCTGGCACTGCGCGCCACGACATTATCCGTCACCATGGCCTGATGCGCGGCGGCGGCATTCTCCGTGTCTTTCGCGCCGAAATGGAGGAACCCGGCATTATCGACGAAGTGACGAATGACGCGTTTGCTGATCTCGACCGTCTCCGCGCGCCAATGCTGCCCGGCTTCGAGCAACACGCTGCGCGCGCCGCCCGTCTGGGTCACGAAGCGGTTGTGCTCGATCAGCCGGGCGCCACCGACATGGCCCAGATCCGTGAGAGTCAGGAACGGTGTGTCGGATTGAGAGGAGAGGAGTCCTGCCAGCGTGACTGAACGGGCGGTCTGGGGGGAAATGAAGAGAGGCGCTGACTCCCAGAGCATGGAATGCAAGTCAAGCAGCAGATCGCTGCGTTCTATGATTGGCAGCAATTCGATGGCGCGCTCCATCTCGACCGAGCCGGGCGCGTGAGAGAGGCGGTCGTGGGACCAGACCCGGTTCAGATCCTCCGCGATGAAACGTGAGGCTGTAGGATTTTGAGGGGTGAATCGGTCAAACGCATCCATATTGGCAAAGACGACACGCAAGACGCCGCATAACGGGCGTATGTCCTCGCGTAGCAGCGCATCGGCGGCTGCTGCTCCGGCAAATTCATTGCCATGAATGAGTGAGACGACCGTGATTTCAGGCCCCGCCCGTCCGCTATCGCGCTCGATCACGCCGGGAATACCATTATTGCCCGTCCGCCACTCAGTCAGATCTGGCGGTGTGATGAGTACAGGGAAATCAGGGAGGCGGCGCGGAAGGGTCAGATTGGGCAGGAGCCGCTGACGCCTGCGGCGCACGGGATGATGGTCGCGCGGGGAGGCGCCGCAACTCATGACGCCGCGCAAACGCGGCGGACCAGGCGTTCGATCATGGCATCGCAGCGATCGAGCTGATCGCGGGCGATCCACTCATCGGGTTTGTGGGCCTGGGCAATATCACCGGGACCGCAGACGATGGTGGGCAGTCCTGCCTGCTGATAGATCCCGGCCTCGGTCCCATAGGACACATATCCGGCAGAATTGCGCCCGGTAATCTGCTGCATCAGCGAAACGAGCGGTGCGTCCGGAGCAAGATCCAGCGGTGGCAGATCGACCAGAGGCGTGTAATCAATCCCGCATTCCGGGCTCAACGCGCGCAGAGCGGCGTCGATGGGGGAAAGACGGTGCCGCAGACGCGCCAGGATCGCTTCGTTATCATCCCCGGGCACGGCACGCCACTCCACCTCGAAAGTGGCGTGCTCCGGGACGATATTGAGTATGCTGCCTCCTTTGGCCAAGCCAACTTGCATGGTGGTGTGGCTGGGCTCAAAGCCCGCCACATGAGGGCCGTCGCGCTCGAACCCTTCCGCCATTTCTGCAATTTCGGCAATCGCCCGGCCCATTGCATGCAGGGCATTGGCTCCCAGAGCAGGCTGTGAGGAATGCGCAGGGCGCCCGCGTACATCGATGCGGATAGTGAAGCGCCCTTTATGAGCGATGATCGGTGAGAGGAGCGTAGGTTCGCCCACGATGCAGAGATCCGGCATCAGATCACGCGCCGATACATCCTCGATCAGATGGCGCGCCCCGTTGCAGGTGATTTCCTCATCGAAGGTGAAGAAAAGATGCACCGGCTTGACCAGGGGCAGGGCTGACAGGGTGGGTACTGCCGCAAGCATCGCCGCGACAAAGCCCTTCATGTCCGCTGAGCCGCGCGCGAAAAGTTTGCCGTCCTGCTCGCTCAGCGTGAAGGGATCTCGGCTCCAGTCCTGTCCATCCACCGGCACGCAATCGACATGCCCCGAGAGAGCCAGACCACCGCGCCCGACCGGGCCGAGAATCGCATGGAGATTCCACTTTCCGTCTTCTGGTCCATGGCTTCGTGTGTGGGGCACCGCATGGGCGTCCAGCCAGGATTCGATCCATTCGATGATCGGCGCCGTCGCGTTGCGGCTCGTCGTATCGAATGAGACGAGCTTTTCCAGAATCGCAACGGTATCCATGGGACGGGCCTTGGGCGGGGTCATGACAGGGAGTTTAGACCCCGCATGGGAGAAACCTCAAGGCCGCGTGAGTCAGGAAACGATGCTTATGCGGTAGCCGATCTCTTTCTCGATGGCGCGCAGCAGCAGACGATCATCGCGCGTGCAGAAGGCGAGCGCCGCGCCGCGCTTGCCCGCGCGCGCCGTGCGGCCGATCCGATGCACATAAGTCTCGGCCTTTTCGGGCAAGTCATAATTTACGACCAGAGCGACGTCGTCGATATCAAGGCCGCGCGCCGCAACGTCTGTGGTCAGCAAAATACGGGCTTGCCCGCTGCGCAGCGCCTCGACTGCTTTCTGACGCGCCGTCTGCGCTAGGTCGCCATGCAATACGGCTACTGAAAGCCCAGCCTTGCGGAGATGCTTGCCGGTCTGATCGACTGAGGCCCTGGTGCGCAGAAACACGATCTGACGCCCCTCGGTCTCACTGCACAGGCGTGTCAGGGTCGCGAGCTTCTCCTCGGCTTCGACGAACATGGCGCGCTGCTTGATGCGACGCGGCGTGACCGTCTGCCCCGCAAATTCGAGTGTCACGGGCTTGTAGAGCAGTTTGTTTGCCAGAGCGCGCCCCTGTGCAGGCAGGGTTGCCGAGCACAGCATGGCCTGACGTCTTGCTGGAAGATGCGGGATGATCTCGTCCATAGCGATGAGGAAATCCTCATCGAGCATCTGATCGACTTCATCCACTATCAGAAGGGTGGTGGCATCAAGGCGGCATGCGCCGCTCATCAGTAGATCTATAAGGCGTCCTGGCGTCGCAACCGCAATATCCACCCCCTCGGCCAATGCCTCCACCTGCGCGTCTTTCGGCAGGCCGCCGCAGAGCAGTCTCGTCCGGAAGGGGAGGCGACGTCCGATCTGGCGGCAGACGCCTGCGATCTGGGTGACGAGCTCGCGTGTCGGGGCCAGCACCAGAACACGGGGCGCTGCGGGCTGGCGCTCCTGACCCTCCCTCAGGAGATGGTCGAAAATGGGCGCGGCATAGGCCGCTGTCTTGCCCGAGCCTGTTTGGGCAATGAGCAGGACGTCGCGCCCGGCCAGCAATTCGGGCCAGACACGGTTCTGAACATCGTTCGGCTTCTCGATGCCAATCTGCTTGAGGCCGGCAGTGATGAGCGGATCGAAGGGAGGGGTTTCGGGCGAAGGGACATCGGTCATGGGTGCTTCTTGCCAAAGTTCCGCCGTTGAAGGAATTGTTCAGTTATGAGTGTTGCAATCATAGCTGAAGATTTTGCGGGAATGCGTGCCCAGGCGAGTGGTCTGGTCGAGCGCGTGGGGATGAGCTGGCATTTCCACCCGGTGCAGATGCAAGGGGTCTGGAAGCGCCTCCCCACGCGTTTCTGTCCCAGCCCGTTGCGCGCCACCCTGCCCATAGAGCTGCCTACGGATACGAGACTTCTGGTCAGCGTAGGAGGTACCGGGGGGGCAGTGGCCGCCGCTGTGAGAAAGCGCAGCGGCCTTCCCCTTGTGCAGATCCAGAACCCGCGCATGGCGGCGCGCCATTTCGACCTGATCATCGCCAATGTTCATGATCGCATCGCCGGGCGTAATATTCTTTCGATCCGTACCGCACTTCACGGGGTCACCCGACAGAAGCTCGACGGCGCGCGGGCAGCCTGGCAGGCGCGGCTGCGCAGTCCGGACAGGGCGCTGCTCTCGGTACTGATTGGGGGTGCCAATGGCCGCTACTCCTTTGGCAAGGCGCAAGCTGAGGCGTTGGCCGGTGATCTGATTCAGATCATGCGTACGTCCCCTGTGTCGATTGCATTGACGCCCTCCCGACGCACCGACCCTGAGGCTCTGGCTCTGCTGCGCGAGAAACTCGCCGCTCATCCGGCATGGATCTGGGATGGACAGGGAGAGAACCCCTATCACGGCCTTCTGGCCTGCGCTGACGTGATCGCCGTGACCACAGATAGTGTGTCGATGATCTCCGAGGCCGCTGCGACCGAGGCACCGGTGCTGGTCATCGGCTTGCCGGGGCGCTCGCGACGGATAGCGGATTTTGTGCAGACTCTTGCGGAGGCTGGACGGGTACGGCCGTTTCGGGGCGAATGGGCACCCTGGGCAGTAACGCCGCTTGACGATACCGACAGAGGGGCAGAAGAGGTAAGTCGGCGTTTCGCTGTTTGACTTGAGAGCAGGCGCCGCAACGAAGAAACGGGTACAGGACGACCATGCTCGATATCATCACTTTCGACGCTCAGGGCGGCGGAAACATCCTCTACAAGGCTTTTGCCCACCCGCTGGCGAGTGAGGCTCTGGAGAGGCTGGAAACGATACTGACAGCAGAGGGCGCTTTTGCCGTGTATGATCCCGGCAATACCCTTCATACGCTGGTCGCCCTTTATCCCGGCTTTAAACCCACCGCTGGCGTCTATACGCATGATAGCGAAAAGGTCGGGCAGGATGACGGGTTTGGCGGTGTCCGCCTCGCCCTGACAGATCTGGACAAAAGCCCGGCCAGATCCGTGCTCGCTTTGTCATTCGAACACGAGAAGATGCTGTCGCGCCTCGCCCGCGTCACGCATTCTGACCAGCAGATCTTTTCGCTCGAACCGGCCAGATTGCCCGACATGATGCTGAGCAATCCGCGCCATTATCTCGACAAGCTCAATTTCGCGACGAACTTTGCTTTCTTTCGTGACGATGAGCGGTTCAGCACGCGGCTCGTCACCGCCAATTACTGGTGCAATTACGATGCTACCGATGTTCGCTACTGGTTGCGCCTCTATGACGCGCAGGGCGCCATTCTCGCCGAGTGGGAGCATGAAGTGCCGAATGGCCCGGCGGGTATCGTCGTGGATAGCGCGGAGATCCGGGCCCGTTTCGATCTGCCGGAGTTCTGCGGACAGCTTTTCGTCCATGTCCTTGGCGCCCGGGGGCATGACGTCGTCAAATACGCGCTTGATACCTACGGAAAGTATGGTGAAGCGAGCCTTTCGGTCACGCATGATGCCAATGCCTGGCCGTCACCCCGTTTTGCCACGCTGCCAGCGCCGCGCCCGGATGAGAAGCTCATACTGTGGATTCAGAATAGCCACGCTGCACCAATTCCCGCTGGAGCCATCACGCTCAACCAGATGGGGGAGGAACAGGCTTTCGCCGTACCGGTTGAGGTAGGACCGTTCGCCACCTATGCGCTCGATGTCGGTGCGCTGGTCAAGAATGTGGTCTGGCCAGCACAGCTCGAACTACGCTCAGGCAATCATATCGTGCGTCCACGCTACGAGATCACTCAGGGCCCACTCACTCGTATTGCCCATCTCAATGTCGAGCGTCGCGATCTGAGCCCGGAACCCTCGCTCCGAAATCTTCCAGATTCCATGGGGCGCGGTTTTGTGCTGCCGTTCCCCATTCTTGACCCAGCGCTTTTCACGAGCGTGGTGCAGCCCAATCCGATGTCGGAAAAAATCACGAGCCTGCCTCTGCGGCTTGATATCTTCGATGAGGCAGGAACACTTCTGACCCAAAAGTTTCTGGGTAATCTGCCGCGTAATCATGAGACGGCCATCGCGCTGCACGAGTTGACGGATCAGGCGGGGCACGCCGATCTCGTCTATGATTTCCGCGATGGCGGGGAGGGTGATGGCTGGCTCCACGCCATGATGCGCTACGAGAACCGCGAGAATGGCCACGCTGCGGAAACCAGTTTCGGCGGGCATATTTTCAATACACTCATGACCTGGCGCTCCGAGCCTCAATCCTACTCTGGTCCGCCTCCGGGACTCACCACACGTCTGTTCCTGAAGCTCGGCCAGGAAGGGCATGAAAGCTTCTCCTGCCTGATCCACCCGGCTTCCGTGGAGGGTACGGCCCCGTCAGAGACGATCCTGCATCTCTATTCCAATTCCGGGGTAGAGCTGGAGCGGCGACGGATAAGCATCAATCCTTCGGGCTCTTACATGGTCTGGCCCCATGAGATCTTTGGCGCCGAGAAACTGGCTGAGGCGGGCATTGGGGGTTATGTTCTGATTCGGGACATGAGCTGTCGTTTGTTCGGCTATCATGGCCAGAGAAACAAGGTGGGCGGCTTCTCGCTCGACCACATGTTCGGATTCTGAGCAGAAAATTTCGTTTTCCATCTTGCCGCGTTTCTCGCCCTTTGGTAGAGACGCGGCACCGCAGGATGGGTGCGTAGCTCAGCGGTAGAGCACTGCCTTCACACGGCAGGGGTCACAGGTTCAATCCCTGTCGCACCCACCATCCTCCCCGCAGAAAATATCTGTTTTTGAAGGTCGACCACTCCGGCTCTTGGTCCGTTTCGGTTCATAACGATACGTTTCGGACCGAGGCATACCGTGTCAAGCTGTGCCAGATCCGTGCCACTTCTCGCGAGTCGTTTTCCCCTGGTACTGCCCCGCCATATCGTGCGATTCTGCGCGGACTGCGGCGGCGTGCATGGATACGCGGGAGAGGGCTCTTCCTGAGCGAGATCATGCGCCTCACCAGCCAAGAGCAAGCGCTTCAGACGGTTAATCGGAGGAAAGGCCCTATCGGCGCGTGAGCGCCCGTCAGCGACAGCCGGTATCGAGCCCGGTACGCAGCAATCATCGTGGTGGTGATAGGCGGTCGGCTTTGGGGTCTCCCTTTGCTTTTGGGGCGGTTTTGATTGACTCCCACTCACGTTCGATCTCTGTTCTCATCCATGACGGACCTGACCCCCGCTTCCGAAGAAGACGTGACATTCGGCATCTGTATGTCGATCTTGCTCTACTACAGAAGCAAGACAAGGCGCGTGAATGCGAAGATAACCGGGGTGGAGATGGATGCGCTCGCTCGGACGAGCGCCGGGCAGTCGACGCGCTCCCAATCTGTGACCGCATCGAGGCCCGTGTACGCCCGAGCACTAGGCGTCGAACTATTCGACAGCGTGGCAAAGCGTAGAGGTGTCTTCGCATTCTGGATCGAGCGAGGGCTAAGAGGGGCTGTAAGCAATCTATCGAGCATTGCAGGATCACCCGGATAGCGTTCGCCTTAGAGCATCAACGAATTCTATCGAGCTTTTCGTGACTTTAAGAGATTTAGCGTCACGGCGGTAATGGCACACTCGACGGACCATCTCATATAGAAGATGAGATGTTCCATCGAGATTACTGACCCTAGAACGCGCTTTGCTGAACGCGGTAAATACCAAGTA
Organism: Asaia sp. W19; assembly: GCF_003994335.1. Taxonomy (GTDB): domain Bacteria; phylum Pseudomonadota; class Alphaproteobacteria; order Acetobacterales; family Acetobacteraceae; genus Asaia. The sequence goes on along the minus strand of NZ_PNQZ01000031.1, from coordinate 4,497 downwards.
TATGTTATAGAGTCCGCACAATACCACAACACCATGATGAATTTCATATCTATATTTGTATATAATAGATAATAGACATATTTTGATAGAATTATATTGTTGAATCCGCGTATTTTTCCTGTTTTTAGTAACATAACGCAACGAAATAATACGGCTTCTCATGTCCGACGCGCTCTTGCTCCTCTCTCCCGGCCCCTACAAGCTAGACCTCCAGCTCACTCAGCCCGATAATCCGTCAAGTACGGTCGGCATGTCGGGCGCTATAGTAGATACGGCTCTCTTGACGGTCGGAACCGGACCTTTTTCGAATGCGCTTTCGGTTCCTGGTGTGGTATCAAGAAGTATCGGCGATCAGCTCGACATCATTCAGTCCGCCAACGCATCCTCGCAGTTAGCGGCGGGGCAGCTTTGGGGGACTGCCAAGCTGACTGAAGATAGCAGCGAATTCGGGAACGTAACTCGAGGAAACACTTTCGACGTGGCACCTGGCACCGCCGTCTCGGCGGTTCTACCCTCGGGCCAGAACAGCGTTGCATCCTTTCCCTCGGACACGGCGATTAGTCAGCCGAGGATGCGATTTCTCAGCGAAGAGACGGCTCTTAGAGTCGCGCCGCAAACTCAAAACAACATGACGATTGTTACAGACAGTCGACCTAATAGTCTCCTAAGGTCTGTCGGCGGGTCTTCGGCAGCAGTTGATCAGCTGAAAGAAATTATTGTTGCGACGCAGGGACGTCCGTATCAGACGTCGGACGATGCCTGGGTCCAGGCACAGCTGGACAGTATAAATCGGGGGCAAACCACAGTGCTGCAGGTGCGTCAGTCACTTGCCCAGTGGTCTGCCGAGCATGGCGAGTATGACAGCACTTACTCCGGCGTTCATGGTCGGCCACCGAGCGACGCAGACCGGCAATATGCGGCGACGATGATAGGTAATGGTTGGTCCTTGCAGGATTATCGCTCGAATGAGGCGTACAGCGATGATGTAGGACGAACCATACGGGCCCTTTACCGAGATGTCGGCAATGTCACTGCGAATGACGGTCAGATCAACTCGTGGAAAGCTGGCCTCACCACAAACACGACCTATGCTGAGATGCGCGCCACGATAGCAAACAATGAAGGTGCTGCTGCACTTGATGATTTAGCTCATTCTGCTCTCAGTCGTTCGTTCACCTCCGAGGAGCTGTCTGCTTATAAGGCACAGCTTGTAGATGGGAAAAGTCTTGATGATATCGAGGCGTTCATCCGGCGAAGCATATTTTCCGATCCGAGCCTTTACGGTCCTAATCTCGCGATAAACACCCAAGGCGTTATAAATGGTCAGGTCCAATACAACGGCTACCCCTCTTCTCTCAATGGCGATACTTCCCCTGATTGGGGTGTAATCCAATGGAAAGGTCAATCAGCGCTAGACCCTGCCGCAGGGACATCATCCCAGGTCTGGGATAAAAACTTCGGCAATTCTGTAGGTCACTGGACGCAGGGATCGGCGACGTCGAGTGCCGGGAAGACGGAGTATAACGTCTTTCGCGATCCGAAGGATGGACATTACGTTTATCAAATGGCAGCACAGGGAGGAAATCTCCTCGACGTCCAATTGGCCACATTAGGCTCGGTGGATCATCGATACTCTTTCGATCATCAGATCACAGCCTCTTTGGATCAAGGCATAAGCGATTACCAAGGCTATAGCGGAGCTTACCAAGCGGGTGTGAATTTCACTATAAACTACCATAGCGACAATCTAAATTTTGGTATCTTTTTGCAATTTGAATCCATTGACTATACAGGAAGGCCCGGTTCTTACAGCAGTTTGCAGCCTGGGTTTTCAGGATCGATATTCAATATCTCAGGCTCGCAAGCTGCTTATATCAATCCTTTGCTTAAGCAGAACGATGGCGTGATGTACCATACTGAGATCAATATAAACCAAGGTCTCATGTCCGTGATAGGGGCACTTGTTGCGAAGCGCCCGGAGTACGCCGCAGAGCTGCAAGATATGTCAAATTGGTATCTGAATAGTGTTTATATCGGGGTAGAGACAATAGGTTCTGGACGGACCAGTGATGTGACTGGAAAATACAATGTGAAGGACCCTATCGTGACTTACAATCAAGACAAAAAGGTGTCCTATACCGATAAGTCGAGAGACGCCGCAATAGTGACAATGACGCCCATTCCCAAGGCCTGATTACGATGGTTGGCCGAACGTACGACCACACAAATTACTCCCGACACACACGCGCCAGGTCCCGCATCCCATAAAACCCGTAACGCACAGTTCACTTGTGATAGGTGCTGGTACTAGCGGCGCTCGTGCGTTAATGCGAGCGCCGCATCGATGTCCATAGTTTGCGACCTTCGTTGGCGAGGCCGCCGTTCCCACGCGGAGAAAAGTGCTTACTCGACTAAAGGAACTGGCTCCTAGGGACAGTTGCCATGGACCCAGACCCATTTCCCCGGATCTGTGGGATCGATCCCGCGACACCATTCATGCGTCTTTTGGGGAGAAAAGAGACGAATGTCGGCTGATGTGTGCGGGACTCTCGAGGCCAGAGCGGTCGAGTAAGCATGGGGCGCGGCGATCATAGCGCTAAGAGCTAGAGTAGCGGTCAACATTTTCTGCATGACTAAGACTCCTCACCGCATCATTGCGGTAACGGAACGTATCATTATTATTCGCGGGTGGGCAACCAAAAGTCGAGGGGCAACGCGCCTAAGCACAGAAATCATAACCGGAACATGACGGTTTCGGCGAGGGCGATGAAGCAGAACTAGACGGTGAAGTATCTGGAAAAGCGTGTTCAGACATGCTTTAAGTCCTTGAGCTACTCAAATATGATCCCGATGCGGTTGTGTCTCTTGTGTTTCCGCCAGTTCCATTTCCCCGCTTGTATGCGGGATTCCCGTCTCAAGATGCGGGGTCTTCTCCCTTTCTCCTCTAGGGCACCTTTGAGCCAGTCAGCGTACTAGCAGCCCTGGTCTGACAGCACGCGTCCGGCTGATGTGAGACTGTCCAGAAGGGCAGCGGCACCGAGGTAATCACCGATCTGCCCTGCCGCCATGTGGGATCTGGACGTACGTATGCTCCTTTCGGTCACATCGTGCAGTATCCTCCTCATCCCGTTGGTGCGTCAATTCAAGTAACCTGAATTCTCTCTATCTCAACCGTAAGCTTGAATCTGTGCGGTGTGCCGCGAGATAGGCTCCATTTATTAAGATATCCTGAGGGTCTGCATCTCCAGCAGCTAATCCATCCGTTGTCCGGATAAAGGCCACCATAGCGCTTCGGCGCAGATAGCCTGATTCGCGCAGCTGGGGCCTTCAAAGTAACGCCAGTGACTGCTCTTGGCGCCATGGCAAAGCTCCGAAGGCGACCCAGAGAGCTCTTCAGAAGAGCCGCGTTGGACAAGCCGATCCCTATAACTCTCCTATAAAAGCGGGTATGTGCGCTCAATATCATCCCTATGCGCCGGAGAGGCAAAACTCGTCTCGTTCATCGATGGGAGCCTTTATCTTGCTGCGCTATCTCAAAAATCACTCAACACGGGCTATGGCGGCCGGAGCGCTCACGCTTCTGGCAACGACTGCCATGCAGGAGACTGCCCATGCCCAGATTGCTGTCTTCAAATCGGCAGAAAGCCCGTGGCTGAAGGATATCGTCCTGACCGGGCTGATCGAGGGGGGCATCACCGCCAATCCTGCGCGTCCCGATAACGGCATCAATTTCGGCAACTTCCTTGGGGATCACGCCAACCAGGCCCAGCTCAACCAGCTCAGCCTGACACTGACCAAGCCGATCGATCCGACCAAATCCACCTATCAGGTCGGCTTTACCATTCAGGGGCTCTATGGCTCCGATGCGCGCTATTATCACCTGCTTGGCGTGTCCAACCGGGCTATCGGCGATCGCTACCAGCTGATCCCGGCGCAGGCCCATGTGGATGTCCATGCGCCGCTTCTGACCCCTGGCGGGATCGACATGCAGGCCGGCATCCTGCAGGCCCCCATGGGCGTCGAGGTTCTCGACCCGACGGCGCGTCCCTTCTACACCCTGGCCTATACCTCCCAGTATTCCGTACCCTTCGAGCATCTTGGCGCCATGTTCCACTGGCACATCACCAAGATGTTCGATTTCAACTTCGGCATCGATACCGGCAACCAGACCACCTTCGGCGGTAATGACAACAACAATGCCGCAGCCGGATATTTCGGCTTCAACGTGAACGGCCTCGCAGACGGCAAGCTGAACATCGTCGAATTGTCACGCGTCGGCCCGGAAAACGGCGTGGGCGCACTGGGGCCGATCGCCAACACGGCGCAGCGCTTCTGGAACGATATCGCCGCCTATTACACCCCGACAGACAAGCTGAGCCTGACGGGTGAGTTCAATTTCCTGCATGACAACGGTCTCCACGCGGAGACCTGGAGCGTGGTCACCTTTGCAGGTTACAAGATCACGCCCAGCCTGACCTTCAACTATCGTGGCGAACT
>NZ_PNQZ01000030.1 GCF_003994335.1 Asaia sp. W19 | reverse complement strand
ACTGCTCTCTTATGCCGCGTTCGGTTGCGTTCATGGCGTTGTTCCTTTCCGATGGAGGGGCACGCTGATTTGTCATCACCCCGATATGTCAATCTGTCAGGCAGAGCGGGGCTTCTGGTCAAGCCAGACCGGATGTTGCGATGGGGCGACGCTGATCTGGGAGCGTCGGAAGCGCGCAAATGCCCTGGACATCGGGTCGACAAGCCTGCGCTTCGCGCCGCCACGCCATGACGACGTGATGTGCCAGCCCAGCTGGATCGGTGATGCGGTAGTGGTTTGGCTCGACATCATCGGCGCGCAGAAAGGCGGAGACATCGAGATAAAGGGCATGATGGTGGCACACGGCGTCGATCATCCGCTGTGTACCAAAGATGTAGGTGTCGTGGTTCAGTATGATGACCGTCTTGTTTTCGAAAAAGGCGGCATTCATGAACGCTGACCCTGAAAACCCGATGAAGACGGTGTGGCTCTCCCACAAGGCGAGCTGATCTTTGACCGATAATGTCTCCGGCTGGCAGATCTCGACTCCAATGGGAGAGAGGAGTGCGCACAGGATATCGTCGCCTTCATAGCGCCGTGTCGTCGCGCCTGCGTGGCTCCGGGAGAGAAAGACAGGGTTCCCTTTGGGGGGAAGACGGCTTCTTCCCAGAATGCGGCGTCCGAGATCACGCATGAATGGCGCCCAGAGCGCATGACAATGGGCGTTTTCGACAAAGGCGGGCTCGGGGATCTCGACCTGATGAAGGAGCGTGTTTTCTGGCGGCGCAATGATGCGCGTTCGGTCAATGCCCATATTGTCGAGAAAGACGTTGATGAAGCTGTTTTCGTCGTCCATTGGCCTGTAATTGGGCGCGATATACCAGTCCGGTCTATGCCGATGATGGCGCAATCGCCAGAGGCGCTGCAGCGTACTCGTCAGGAAATGACCGAAGTGGTCGTGGAAATAGCCGAGCCAGAAGCAGCGCGCGCCCTCGGGGAATTCCGGGATCTCCCGCGCAGGTGACTCCAGCGCGATAATACTGGGGGCGAAAACGTGGAAATTGAAGGCACCCGCGATAGTCTCTCCGGCGCAATAGGTGGACGGGGCGATCAGGATCCCTGCCATCGTATAGAGCGAGTTGTGGCGCAGGATTGCACTCTCATGAACGGTCGAGCTCGGTTTTGCCGGTATGACGAGCGACCGCCCGATGACGTCGCCACAGGACTTTTCAGAATGGGTCGACATGTCATCGGGGGCCAGATTGCTTCATGGAGACAACACATTCAGCGCCTGTCACATAGTGGAGACAATACAAATCATCGTGGCTTCAGGGTCCCCGATGCATAACGGAGCCGTCATGATCTGTTCACTGAGAGTTCAGGGAGACTTCTTTTCAGACCAGACGCTTATATCGGCCATTTCACTATTTCATGATCATGTCGATTATGGGAAGAACTGTGCCGAATGTTCGATTATTGACCTTTCAATAACGATATGAGGGCTAGGGCTGATGCGCATCATTTTTGCACTACACGGTATTCTCGCATCCACTCTGTTACTGAGTGCCTGCGCCACCGAGTCTTCCCGTACTCTGCCCGTGCCGCCGGTTCAGGTTGCGCAGACAGCTTATAATGGGCCGCGCGTCCCGATTGCCGCAGGAAAATTTGCCAATCGTTCTAATTACATGAACGGTATCTTCTCGGATGGGATCGATCGTCTGGGTAACCAGGCACGAACCATCTTGCTGACGCGCCTGCAGCAATCAGGCCGGTTTTCAGTGATGGATCGCGATAATCTGGCCGAGGGGAAACAGGAGGCTGGATTTCTCAAGCAGGGTCAATCCATTCAGGGCGCGCAGTATCTGGTGACTGGGGATGTGACTGCTTTCGGTCGCAAGGAAGTCGGGGATATGCAGCTTTTTGGCATTGCGGGGCGCGGCCATAGCCAGATTGCCTATGCCAAGGTGAGCCTTCAGATCGTCAATCCCCTGACGTCGCAGATTGTTGCGACGAGCGAGGGTTCGGCCGAATACAGCCTCTCCGATCGCGAGGTGATCGGGTTCGGCAGTACAGCGAGCTATGACTCGACGCTCAATGGCAAGGTGCTCGACCTGGCCATTCAGGACGCGGTGAATCATTTCGCACAGGAGGTCGATTCGGGTCAGATTCACTGACTCTCTGTGACTTCGATCCCACTTACAAAACCAATAAATGGATTTCCAAACCATGTCTCGTTACGCAAGAATTCTGGCAGGCATAGCGCTGCCAGGAGTTCTGGCTGCCTGCTCCGGGCAGTCAACGCCGCCGCTCTATAGCTGGCAGAATTTTCAGGCTCAGCAATATCTCTACCTTCAGGGCAAGACCGATCCGCTGGCCCAAATTACCGTCATGGAAAAAGACATGGAGAAGGCGCGCGCCAAGGGGCTCTCGGTTCCGCCCGGCTTTCATGCCCATCTCGGCCTGCTTTATGCCGCAGAGGGCAAGACCGATCTGGCGCAGCAGGAATTCACTCAGGAAAAGACGCTTTTTCCTGAAGCCACCACCTATATGGACTTCCTGCTGAAGAATCTCGGTCAGGCCCCAGGCTCGTCTTCCAATTCGCCCCAGACTCAGAATGTCAGTGCGCCTCAAAATACGAAGGTGTCGTCATGAAGACTTTTTCTTTGATGGGTCGTTTTGCCGCGCTGGCGCTCTGCTTTGCCGTTACAGCCTGTGCCTCACAGGTCAAAGCTCCCGATTACACCGCTTTCAAGGCTGCGAAGCCGCGTACCATTCTCGTTTTGCCGCCGGTCAATCATACGCCCGATATCAAGGCTACCAATGGTCTGCTGTCGCAGATGTCACTGCCGCTGGCCGAGGGCGGTTATTACGTCATTCCCGTAACGCTCGAGACCGAGACATTCCGACAGAACGGATTGAGTGTTCCTGATGAAATCATTCAGGTCCCTGCTGAAAAGCTGCGTACGATTTATGGCGCCGATGCCGTGCTGTACACCACCATCACCGATTACGGCTCGGTCTATCACGTGATCAACAGCAATACCGTCGTGACAGCCAGTGCGAAGCTCGTAGATCTGAAGACCGGCTCAGTGCTCTGGACTGGAACCGGAACGGCTTCGAGCGCTGAGAAGAATCAGAATTCCGGAGCTGGTGGTCTGATCGGTGTGCTCGTTAATGCGGCTATCAATCAGGTTGTTGATAGCCTGACGGATGAGAGTTTTGTCGAAGCCGGCACAGCAGCCAACCGTCTTCTGAAGGTCGGGCCGCCCGATGGTCTGCTTTATGGGCCGCGTTCGGTGAAATATGGTACTGACTGACACAGCTGGAACCCCCTCACCCCGGTATCAGGGGCGGGGGTTTTTTTTGGGGGGAGGCTCGATCATGAGTAGATCTATTCTCCTGCAGAAGGTCGACCCCAAAGCCGAAAATGGTACGGGGAGTTTCCCGCCCGCTGATATTCGCTCCGCACTCAAGGCGATTGGCGGTCCTTTCTTCAAGGAATGGAGTGTAGACGGGGGGGGACGGGTATGGCGGTATCGGGACGGGCGAGCAGATACCTTGTACTTCTCCTGACGGGTGCACCAATTTCGGATCGTCTACCGACACGTTTCGTTTTACCGTCAAAAACGGGCAGGTCGACAGTCTCGACTGGGACCGGCCTCTCGGCCGCGAAGGCACGATCCGCGCATTGTGGCACCTCATCGAAATTCACCGACTTTCTTTGATTGATCCAAGCTGTGGTGAAGATCTTCCAATGCTCTACGTTCTTTCAGAAGCCTGTCTGGAAGATGTCGAACAAGTGTGGCCCGGTTGCAGGGAAAGCGGTGTTCATGTGTTCAGCGGCTACGAAGACTTCAGATCGCATTTCGAAAGCTGATACCCAGCACATGGGTAGAGGCGCGCACTAGGCCTGTAAAAAACGCTCTATCGACGATCCCCGATCCCCATGAGTTAATGACAGCGTGGCGCAGCATTGTTAGAAGGCCGCGTTTGCTGCCGCCCCGGACCGGAGTCGTTTCCCGATGAAGATCGTCGCCTGTAACAGTAACCTGCCTCTGGCGCGTGCCGTTGCTCAGGAATTGCGCCTCCCCCTGTGCAAGGTGTCCGTGCGGCGTTTTGCCGATGCTGAAGTCTTCGTGGAGATTCAGGAAAACGTGCGCGGCGAAGACGTGTTCGTGATCCAGAGCACCTGCTCGCCCACCAATGACAATCTGATGGAATTGCTGATCATGCTCGACGCCCTGCGTCGCGGGTCAGCCCGTCGCGTCACCGCAGTGATGCCCTATTTCGGCTATGCAAGGCAGGACCGTAAATCGGGTCCGCGTACGCCCATCAGCGCCAAGCTGGTCGCCAATCTCCTGGTTGAAGCCGGTGCCAACCGCATCCTGACCATGGATCTGCACGCCATGCAGATTCAGGGCTTTTTCGATATCCCGGTCGATAACCTTTATGCTGCGCCGCTCTTCAAGCGCGACATCAATGCCCGACATCCGAATGAAGACCTGATGATTGTCTCCCCTGACGTGGGTGGCGTGGTGCGCGCACGCCAGCTGGCGCAGCGACTGACCACCGATCTCGCCATCATCGACAAGCGCCGCGAGCGCGCCGGCGTGTCGGAGGTCATGAACGTGATCGGCGATGTGAGCGGCCGTTACTGTATCCTGGTGGATGATATCGTCGATAGCGGCGGCTCCCTGTGCAACGCCGCCCAAGCCCTGATGAATCACGGTGCCGCCGGGGTTGAAGCCTATGTGACTCATGGTGTCCTTACCGGGCAGGCGGTCGAGCGCATTACAGCCTCACCCATCAAGATGCTGACCTTGACCGATAGCATCCCCGCCACCGAGGCCATGGAAAGCTCGCCCAATATCCGGCAGATCAGCACCGCCAATCTTCTGGCGCGCGCCATGAGTGCTGTGGCAGATGAAAGCTCTGTTTCCTCGCTTTTCGATTAAGGATCGGTATTCATGCTGCTTCGTCGCCCCTTCTGGTACCTGCGCCACGGTCAGACCGACTGGAACGCCCAGAATCTTTCTCAGGGCCGGACGGACATTCCCCTGAATGCCACCGGGCGCGAACAGGCCGTCAAGGCTGGTGCCTCCCTCTCGCGCCACTGGCGCGATGGCGCAGCACCAATTGCGCGTATCGTCGCATCGCCCCTGACACGCGCACACGACACGGCACTCGCTGCTCAGCAAGCTATCGTTAGTGCGAGTGGCGTCACCCTTCCGCTCAGCACCGATCGCGACCTCGAGGAAGTGTGTTTCGGCGTGATGGAAGGCGAGCCCATGGGCGACTGGTACGACCCCTGGATCGCCGGCGAATTCACCCCCGAGGGCTGCGAAACCTTCGAAGGCCTGAAAACCCGTGCTGCCAGTGCCGTTAACCGCGCGCTCGAGCAGGACGGTATCCCCATGATCGTCGCTCATGGCGCGCTGTTCCGCGCCTTGCGCGCCGCCATGAGCCTGCCGATCAATGTCCGCCTCGCCAACGCTGTGCCGCTTTATTGCGATCCGACGGAAAATGGCTGGGTGCTGACCGCTTACGAATAAGGGAAGCGGGGCGCTGCCCCGCGCCCCGGAAAGGGACAAGCCCCTTTCATCCCGGCTTTTCTGAATCGGGATCTTAGGGGCTGTGCTCCTTCATGGGTTTCAGAGCGGAGGCCTGAGGCAGCGCAACCAGTACGGGAAGCGAGGCGCTGCTCCGTACCCCGGAAGGGACAAGTCCCTTTCACCCCCGCTTTTTTCAATCGGGATCAAAGGGGCTGCGCTCCTTTGCGGGTTTCAGGGCAGAGCCCTGAGAAGCACCCCTGTCTCCAGGCAACATGCGGGCAAATCGCCCGCCGACTCCCGAAGATCATTGCTTTGCATCCTCATTTCCGCTAAGGCGCGCCTTCACTCAGGCACCCCTGGAGGCCATGAGTGCAATGAATTTGGGAGAATACCGTGACAAATATGACGTCCCTCGAAGTCTCTACGCGCGCGAAGGCTGGTAAGGGGGCAGCGCGCGCAACGAGACGTGCCGGTCTGGTGCCGGGTGTTGTGTATGGTGGCAAGCAGGAGCCCTCGCTGATCCAGATCGATCCGCGCATCATTCACAAGGAAATGGTTCGTGGCGGCTGGCGCTCGCGCCTGTATGAACTGCCGCTCGAAGGTGGCACCGTGCGCGCCCTGCTGCGTGAAGTACAGCTGCACCCCGTGACCGATGCGCCGATCCATGTCGATTTCCAGCGTCTGGCGGCTGGCGAGAAGGTTCATGTGACCGTCGCCATTCACGTGACCGGCGAAGACAAGGCTCCTGGCATCAAGCGCGGTGGCGTGCTGAACCTGGTTCGCCACACGGTGGACGTCATGGCCGATGTGGACAACATCCCGGCGAGCTTCACGGTTGATCTGAGCGCGCTCGACATCCACGACAACGTGCGTTGGGACGATCTGACCGGCACCGAGAACGTGACGCCGGTTCTGCAGCTGCCGAACTTCGTTATCGCCACCATCGCGCCGCCGACGGTCGATGCCGAGATGGAAGCTGAAGCCGCTGCGAAGGCTGCTGCTGAAGCCGCTGCTCCTGCGAAGAAGAAGTAAGACCGCTCAGGGTGGCCGCAATGCTACTCTGGACCGGGCTCGGTAACCCCGAGCCCGGCATGCGCAGGCAGCGCCATAACATTGGCTTCATGGCTGTCGAGCGTATTGCCGAATACTACCGGTTTTCTCCCTGGCGTGCACGCTTCAAGGGAGAGACGGCCGAGGGGAGCATCGAGGGACAAAAGGTTCTTCTGCTCAAGCCCATGACCTATATGAATCTGTCCGGCGAAAGCGTGCAGCAGGCTGTACGGTTCTTCAAGATTCCGGTCTCTGACATCACGGCGTTTCATGACGAGCTCGATCTTGCCTTCTGCAAGGTGCGCGTCAAACGGGGCGGCGGCGCAGCGGGGCATAATGGTCTTCGCTCGATGGACAGGATGCTGGGGGACCAGAGCTACCAGCGCGTGCGCCTCGGTATCGGCCACCCTGGCCACAAGGACCGTGTGACGGGTCATGTGCTGGGCGATTTCGCCAAGGCCGAACAGACAGAACTTGAAACGCTTCTCGATGCCGTGGCTGCGGCGTCGCCCCTGCTGGCCAAGGGGGAACCGGAAGCGACAATGACAAAAATCGCCATGCTGTGCGGGGAGAAACGCTGATGGGCTTCAATTGTGGCATCGTGGGGCTCCCCAATGTGGGCAAATCCACCCTGTTCAACGCGCTGACGGAAACGGCAGCAGCCCAGGCGGCGAACTATCCCTTCTGCACGATCGAACCCAATGTGGGGCGCGTGGCCGTGCCCGACGCGCGTCTCGACAACCTCGCGCGTATCGGCAAGTCGCAGAAGATCCTGCCGACCAGCCTCGAATTCGTCGATATTGCCGGTCTCGTGCGCGGCGCTTCTCGTGGCGAAGGGCTGGGTAACCAGTTTCTCGCCAATATTCGCGAAGTCGATGCCATCATCCATGTGCTGCGCTGCTTCGAGGATGACGACATCACCCATGTCGAGGGCGGTGTGGACCCGGTGCGCGATGCCGAGATCATCGAGACCGAACTGATGCTGGCCGATCTGGATTCGCTCGAAAAGCGTCAGGTCTCGCTGCAGAAGCGCGCCCGGGGCAATGACCGTGAAGCGCAGCAGCAGCTCGCCATCATGGACCCCATCATCGCGGCCCTGCGTGAGGGCAAGTCTGCCCGCACCGCTGTGCCGAAAGGCGAGGAAGAAACCGCGCGCCGCCTGCAACTCATGACCACCAAGCCGGTGCTCTATGTCTGCAATGTCGAGGAAGGCTCAGCCGCCACCGGCAATAGCCATTCCGAAGCCGTGCGCAAGCGCGCCGAGGCCGAGGGGGCTGCCATGGTTGTGGTCTCTGCCGCCATCGAAGCGGAAGTCAGCCAGCTGCCGCAGGAAGAGCGCGCCGAGTTCCTCGAGGGGCTGGGGCTGAGCAATTCCGGCCTGGATCGTGTGATTGCTGCTGGTTATGGCCTGCTGGGTCTCAGCACCTATTTCACGGTTGGCCCCAAAGAGACTCGCGCTTGGACCATCACCAAGGGCACAAAAGCCCCGCAGGCTGCGGCCGTCATTCACAATGACTTCGAACGAGGCTTCATTGCCTGCGAAACCGTGGCCTATGACGACTATATTAGCTGTGGCGGTGAATCGGGCGCCAAGGAAGCGGGCAAGCTGCGTATCGAGGGCAAGGAATATGTGGTGCAGGATGGCGATGTCTTACTGTTTCGCTTCAACGTCTGAGCGATCTGCCCAGCCGCGCACCGGGACTTGACCCGATCGGCGCGGCGTGTGGAAGATAGGGGCGCTATACCCGAGGCGCCCATGGATATTCTCGTTGCCTGTGACTCGTTCAAGGAAAGCCTGACAGCCGAGGCTGTCGTTCAGGCGATTATCACCGGGTTTTCGTCAATCTTCCCTAAGGCGCGCTATCACGGCTATCCCATGGCGGATGGGGGAGAAGGCACGGCCTCTCTCATGGCGCGGGTTCTAGGCGGTCATCTCGAAACACGGATGGTATGCGGCCCGCTGGGCCTGCCGGTAGCGGCGAAATTTGCCGTGCTCGATCAGGGGCGCACAGCGTTGATCGAGCTGGCCGAGGCGGCTGGCCTTGCACAGGTTCCTCCCGAATCACGCACCCCGCTTTTTACGACGACACAGGGTGTGGGCGAGATCATGCGCGCCGCGCTCGATCTGGGTTGTCGTCATCTGGTGCTCGCGCTGGGGGGAAGCGCGACCTGCGACGGGGGGGCTGGCCTGCTTCAGGCTCTCGGTGTCTCGCTGCGCGATCTGCAGGGCCGCGAAATTGCGCAGGGCGGTGGTCCATTGGGCGCGGTGTTCTCGCTCCACAAGGAAGGACTCGACCCTAGGCTGACAGAGTGCACGATTGAAATCCTGTGCGATGTAACGGCTCCCCTTCTGGGGGAAACAGGTGCGGCCAATGTGTTCGGCCCCCAGAAAGGGGCAACGCCGCCCATGATCCCCATACTCAATGCCGCGCTCGCCCGTCTGGCGAGTCTGATCGAGGTCCATTGTGGGCGTGATCTGTCCGTTTTGCCTGGTATCGGTGCGGCCGGTGGGGCAGGGCTCGGGCTCGTGGGGCTTTGTGGTGCGCAACTTGTGCCGGGAGCTGAGGCGATTGCGCGGCTCCTCGGCCTCGAAAAAATGATGCCTGCCATGGATCTGGTCATCACGGGAGAGGGCAGGCTGGATGGCCAGACGGCGCAGGGCAAGGCACCTCAGGCCGTCGCCAGCCTCGCCCGCGCGTCGGGCAAGCCGGTCGTTGCCATAGCCGGTACGTTGGGTCAGGGCCACGAAGCCTTGTACGAAACCGGGTTCGGGGCATTGTTCAGCAGCCTCGATCGCCCTTGTTCACTGGAGGAGGCATTCAACGAAGCCGAGCCCGCTCTGCAGCGCTGTGCGCGCAATGTCGCAGCCAGCCTGGCTATCGGGCGATCTTTTCAAGCTGTGCAGGAGTGATACATAGCTGATCGTCCTTTCGCAGGTCTGGTCCCGAAAGGTACAGAAAATGCATCGCAGACAGGAGAATGCATGATGGAAGCCGCAACGAGCCCGTCCGATTTCAAGGCCCTGACCGGACCAGCGCGCGCGGCGGCACGCATTCTTGCTATTGCTCCGGACAGCCAGAGGAACGAAGCCCTGCGCGCAGCAGCCGCTGCGCTGCGGGATCATGCCGCCGATATTCTTGTGGCCAACGCACGCGATGTGGCGTCTTCCAAGGCGAGCGCCGCTTTCATCGATCGGTTGACACTCACCCCCGCACGCATCGAAGCCATGGCCAAGGGTCTCGAATCCATCGCTTTGCTGCCTGACCCTGTGGGGCGAGTGTTGTCCGAATGGACCCGCCCCAACGGGTTGAACATCCGCCGCGTCGCCACCCCCCTGGGGGTGATTGGCATGATTTACGAGAGCCGGCCCAATGTCGGGGCCGATGCTGCGGGACTATGCGTCAAATCGGGTAACGCTGTGATCTTGCGTGGGGGCTCCGAGAGCCTCAATTCGGCGCGGTGCATTCAGTCCTGTATCCAGCAGGGTCTGGAGCAGGCCGGGCTGCCCCGCGATTGCGTGCAGATCGTGCCCGATTCCGATCGTGTCCATGTGGCCTCGATGCTGGGCGCGGCAGGAGAGATCGACATGATCATCCCGCGCGGCGGCAAATCCCTGGTGGAGCGCGTGCAGCGCGAAGCACGCGTGCCCGTGCTCGCCCATGCGGATGGGTTGTGTCACACCTATATCCACCGTGATGCCGATATCGGCATGGCGCGTGAAATCCTGGCCAATGCCAAGATGCGCCGCACCGGAATTTGCGGGGCAACGGAGACGTTGCTGATCGATGACGCGATCGCCGAATCGTTGCTGCCGGTTCTGGTACAGGACCTTCATGCACTCGGATGTGCGATTTTGGGCGATGAGACAGCGCGTCGTATCGTGCATGATCTCGAGCCCGCGACCTCCGATGATTTTGCGACGGAATGGCTCGATGCCCGTCTTTCCGTAGCCGTGGTCGAGGATGTGGATGCGGCGCTCGCGCATATCGCACGCTATGGGAGCGGTCATACCGAGGCGATCATCACGGAAAACGCAGCTATCGCCGAGCGTTTCCTGAACGGGACCGATAGCGCAGTGGTGATGTGGAATGCCTCGACGCAGTTCTGTGACGGGGGCGAATTCGGTTTTGGGGCCGAGATCGGCATTGCAACCGGAAAGATCCACGCGCGGGGTCCGGTAGGATTGGAGCAGCTGACGACTTTCCGTTACGAGGTGCGGGGCACCGGACAGACACGCCCCTGACGTGCCCCAAATTCCGAAATACGGGGATGGGCGTGCGATTTCGGTCGGTTTGCTGGGTGGATCTTTCAACCCTGCTCATGCAGGCCATCTCCAGCTTGCCCGCTATGCCCTGACCCACCTGCGACTCGACCAGGTCTGGCTCATGGTCTCTCCCGGTAATCCTCTCAAGCCACGAATCGGTATGGCACCGTTTGAGAACAGGCTCGATTCGGCGCGGGCTCTGGCGGATGGACGCCGTATCATCGCGACCGATATCGAGGCGCGTCTGAACAAGCGCTATACGGTCGAGACCATTGCCCTGCTCAGGTTGCGATTCCCCAATGCGCGGTTCGTCTGGCTGATGGGAGCAGATAGCCTGGCAACGCTGACACGCTGGCGCCGCTGGCATGAACTGGCACTGCATGTGCCGATGGCGGTGGTCCCGCGACCAGGCAGTAACCGTACCGCGCTCTCGGGCAAGGCGACCCATGCACTGAGTCATTTGCGGGTGCCCGCAAGGCAGGGGCCGATTCTCTCGCGTTCGAAAGGTGGTGTCTGGGCTTTTCTTCCGGCGCCGCAAAACGGTATATCAGCGACAGCGTTGAGGGATTCTGGAAACTATCCCGCCGCGCTCTCTCTAATGCCATGACCGGAGTGTCGAGCCATCGCCAGAAAACCGTCCGACGAGACGACCACCCCAGCCCGTCGCAGCCGCGCGTCCGCTGGTGAGACCAAGACCAAACTCGCCACGGGCGAGGCTACCGCAACCCTGAAAACTGCTGGAACACCGCGCAAGAAGGCTGCCGCCGCCGGGCCGCGCAAGGCGCGTACCGCTCCGCGCGAGGGCGCAGAGCGCGAGCTGGTCGAAAAGGCGCTGGTCGTCATCACGACAAGTCTCGACGAGGACAAGGCCGAGGATATCGTGACCCTCGATCTGCGCGGCCGTGCGAGCTTTGCCGATCATATGGTCGTCGCTACCGGTATAGCCGATCGTCAGATTGCAGCCATGGCATCGCATATCGAAGACAAGCTGAACGAGATCGGCATCAAGCGTATCACCATCGAAGGCGCGAATGGCACGGATTGGGTGCTGCTCGACACCGGCGATATCGTTGTGCACCTGTTCAAGCCGGAAAGCCGCGCGCTTTACGCGCTCGAGCGCATGTGGGGCAAGGATCTGGATGACAGCGCAGCCGACGAAGCGGATACGACGGATCTCTGATCCCGCATGATCCGTATCGTTGCTGTCGGTCGCCTGAAGAGAGGGCCGGAGCGGGAGCTGTTCGACCGCTACGTCGAACGCACCCGCCCGAAAATCGATCTGATCGAGATCGCTGAATCGCGCGGGAGCGCGCTGGAGATCCGTCGCAAGGATGCTGCCGCCATTCTGGCAGCCTGCCCGGAGGGAGGCATTGTTGTCGCCCTTGACGAGGGCGGGGCGTCACCCGATTCACAACAATTTTCCACCATGCTCGAATCCTGGCTCGCGACAGGCAAGCAAGTGAGCTTTGTCATTGGCGGTGCTGAGGGGCTGGAAGCCAGCGTGATTGATCGGGCCAATTCGCGTCTGTCCTTCGGCCGCATGACCTGGCCGCATATGATCGTCAGACTACTCCTGGCCGAACAGATCTACCGCGCGCGCGCCATAAGCGCGGGCCATCCGTATCATCGCGCCGTCCGCCCCTGACAAATACGCAGCTCTGTCTTCAGCAACGGCGGTCATGAGGGCAACAAAAAAAGGCGACCCGTTTCCGGGCCGCCTTGGTGGCGATAAGCCGCGCTGACGATTAGCGCAGGTTACGGCTGGGACCTTCCAGCCCGAAAGCGTCTTCCGGGGCCTCGGCCACTTCGGTCGAGTTCATCGGATGCTGAAGGGCATCAAAGCTTGCTGTTTCAACAGAACGCGACCGTGTGGAACGATGTGCTGGGGCCGGCGTATTATTGGCCATCATCACACCGTCATCGGGACGGCCATAGATGAACCCATAAGTGGGGTAGATGCTGCCATAGGTTTCGGTCTTGCTGTTCAGCGCAACGCGAACGGCAGACCAGTCATTATTGGGGGACACGTCAATGACGCGTACGTTCTTCGCAATGCCGTTCTGCGCCCAATGAGACTGGTCGATCACGATCGTCCGATTGTCTTCGACCGCGCGAACCACGGCCACGTGGCCGTAGGGCATGCGTCGGATGGCACGAAAGTTCAGAACCGAGCCCGGCTCGGGAGCCGAACCGCGCGCGTAGACTCCGCGGGAATTCTCCCACCAGTCTCGGGCGTTGCCGCTCAGCACGACATCAGAGGCGGTTTTGGCATAGGCAACACACTGGATCACATGCCCGCCGGAACGATGGCGGCGCGGTGTGAAGCGGGTCTGATGAATGCTGACGCCGTGGCGGGAAGCACCATGATGGGCGGCATGCACGTTGTGCATGGCAGGCTTGTGAGAATTCTTCTGGCGGGCTTCAGCCTTTGAAGGCAGAACCGCGGACCCAACTAGGACTGACAGAACAGTCAGAGACGAAAAAATCGGCCTGCGGAGAAGTCTGAGGCAACTTTTCTGTCTCACGTTCATTGATTCCGTATCCGCCCATTTGTGTGTTGCATCTAGGTAACTAAGTTCACCTCGAATTGGCAACCCATGTAAGGCGGAGTCATGGCGAATTTATGAACTTTCCCCGAGAAAAATTTGTGTCGCCCCAGGGAAAGGTCAAGAGGCCTTACTTTGTTGTGATCAGCATGATCTCCACCAGCATACGCGGATCGGCCAGAACTGCCTGAACGCAAGCGCGGGCCGGTGCGGACTCCTTGGGCAGCCAGGCCGTCCATTGCTTGTTCAATGCATCACGGTCACTGATCTCCTTCAGCCAGATCTGAGCCTGCAGGATACGGGTATTATCCGTGCCATGCTGCTCAAGGAGAATGTCGAGCTGTTCCAGCACATCGGCTGTCTGAGCATCGAAATCGGCATCGAGATTGCGGGCAACCACACCCTGGGTAAAGATGAAGCCGTGATACTCGACGGCTTTGGACATGACGGGATTGGGTTCGGTGCGGATAATGCGGCTCATGATCGTCTCCTGAAAACCTGACGGTTCCGCGCAGGCTTCCCTGCTTCGGATGGGCGGAACTCTGATCCGGGGCGACCTTAGGGTCAATCCTGCGCATCTGCATGATTGCTTGAATATGCAGCCTCGGCGCGGTATCGCGCCCTGAAACCGGACTGCCAGGAATGGCAGCATGACCCGAGCCAAGGAGTAGCCGGATTGCGAGCCCGCACTATCAAGGTGACCCCCCTGCGCCAGAATTGTACGGTTTTCGAGAATCAGGAGACCGGACACGCTGTGGTGTTCGATCCGGGCGGTGATGTTCCCGAACTCCTGCAGGTGCTCGAGGGACTCACAGTCGACGCCATTCTGCTGACGCACGGGCATTTCGATCATGCTGGGGGTGCCGACGCGCTTCGTGAAAGTCTTGTCAGACGTCAGACCACTCCGGTGGCACTGATCGGCCCCGACAAGCGGGATGATTTTCTGCTGCGTTCCATCGTCGAGCAGGCGCAAGCCTTTGGACTTTACGATCTGCAGGACGCGCATCCCGATCGGTTTGTGGAAGATGGAGAGACCATCGCGCTGCCGGGGCTGACCCTGGAAGTTGCGCATTGCCCGGGACATACGCCGGGCCATGTCGTCTTTATAAGTCGCGAAGACAAACTCGCCATTGTGGGCGATACACTGTTTCGTGGCGTTGTTGGCCGCTCCGATTTCGCTTATGGCGACCATGAGGCCCTGATCGCCGGGATCAGACGCAGCTTGCTCTCTCTGCCCGATGATTTCATCGTTCTGCCAGGGCACGGACTGCCGACGATGATCGGCGAAGAAAGACACAATAACCCTTTTCTCACCTGACACGCGGGAGTGCAGACATGAACACGATTTTGCGAAGCAGTCTGCTTCTGGCGAGCCTCGGTATCGGCATGCCTGCTTTCCCGATTTCTGCGGCTGAAACCCGGCCGGTTGCTGCGCGGGCAGCGCTCGAGAAAGCGTCCCTGTCGATTACTGATCGTCAGGGCAATAAGCATGATTTCACGGTTGAGATTGCCCGCACGCAAAAAGAGAAAGAAGCCGGTGAGATGGCACGTACGAGTGTGCCGGACGGGACGGGTATGCTTTTCCTGTTCAACCCGCCCGAGGCTGCCGCGATGTGGATGCATGACACACCTGTCTCGCTCGATATCGTTTTCATCGGCGCTGACGGCCGTATCCAGGCAATTGCGGAGCGGGCCGTGCCATTCAGTGAACGTCGCCTGACCGGGCAAGGTGAATCGGTAGCCGTTCTGGAGACAGCGGCGGGCGCAATGGAAAAAGCCGGTATTGTGGTAGGTGATCTGGTGACGTCCAAAGCGCTGGTCACGGCGCACTGAGCGTCATGAAGATTTTCCTGACCGGTGCAGCTGGCTTTGTCGGCTATCACGTCGCCGAACAGCTTTTGAGCCAGGGCCATCAGGTGGTCGGCTTCGACTCGCTCAACGCGTATTACAGTGTCCGGCTCAAGCAGGATCGCCTCGCTCAACTCGCCTCGAAGCCGGATTTTACCTTTCGCCAGGGTGATCTGAGCCGTCGCGAGGACGTCGAGGCAATCTTGGGCGAACATCCTGACATCAGCCATATCGTTCATCTGGCAGCGCAGGCAGGGGTTCGTTACTCACTGGCTGATCCCGGTGCCTATGTTACGGCCAATATGATGGGCCACGTCGTGCTTCTGGAAGCAGCACGTCAACTCCCGGCCCTGCGTCATATCGTTTATGCCTCATCATCCTCGGTTTATGGGCTGAATGAGACGATGCCTTTTCGTGAAAGCGATGCGGTTGATCGACCGGGTTCTTTCTACGCTGTGACTAAACGTGCTGGTGAACTGACGGCTCACGCCTATGCCCATCTATACGGTCTGCGTCAGACCGGACTGCGTTTCTTCACAGCTTATGGCCCCTGGGGTCGTCCCGATATGGCCTACTACAAATTTGCCAAGGCGATCACAGAGGGCAAAGCGCTGACGCTTTATGAAGGCGAGGGGCTCGCGCGCGACTTCACTTATATTGATGATATCGTATCTGGCGTCCTCGCCGCCCTCATGAATGAACCCGAGGAGGGTGTCTCTCGTGTTCTCAACCTTGGAAGTGATGCTCCCACGGCGGTGAGCCATCTGGTAGCGCTCCTGGAACAGGAACTGGGCATCAAAGCCGTCATCACGACGCGTCGTCGCCCACTTTCGGATGTCGAGGCTACCTGGTCATCGCATGAAAAGATGACTCTTCTGACCGGCTGGCGCCCCGTGATCAGTCTGGAAGAGGGGGTCAAACGTTTCGTGGCGTGGTTCCGCGAATATGAGCAGATCGAGACTTCGGGAGAGATCGATTGTGAGTCGATCCGGGTATCGGAATAGAGCTTTTTTTCAGGAAAGGGGGGCGTCAGCCTCCCTTTTCTTTTCCGGCCCTGCACGTTTTTTCGAAGGGTTATGTCATTTTTTTGAAGAATGGTGTTGACGGTGGTGTGTGTGGGGTCTAAAAGCCCGTTCACCGCAGCGGACGACGCTGGGGTGGCTGCCTGAAAGACTGAGTAAGATCAGTAGTTTAGGCAGGGTTCTTTGAAAATTGAATAGGAATGGAAGGGATATGTTGGCGGCGCTTTGGTGTTGTCTGAACCAGTGGTTCTGATGATGAGAGTGCTGACTGATTTATTCTTTTTTT
>NZ_PNQZ01000029.1 GCF_003994335.1 Asaia sp. W19 | reverse complement strand
CCGCCATCGGTCCGGGCTACCTGATCATGGGCACTGGCCAACGCCTTGATGCGCCCGCGCAGAACCTCGACATATTCCTCTATCGTGCGGTCCTTGGCCACGGGGCGACCGATGAGGGATTGCACCACCGCGAGAATATTCTTCACCCGGTGATTGAGCTCTTCATTGAGCATGCGTTGTCGCAGATCGGCATCGGCGCGCTCTGAGAGCTGCTGCTGATGATAGACGCCCATCACCTCGATCAACGCCGAACGCAGCTGGCCGGCTGCCTCGATATCGAAGCTTGACCAGGGAAGGCAGCGCTCATGCACCTGCTCTTTCCAGATCGCGAAGCTCTGACGGGGCGTCAGACGCGGACCATGCGGCCCGTGCTCATATGTCTTTTGCGGATCACCACCCCAGTTGATCGTCTGGACGATCTCGCGGCGGAAAAGGAAGACGTAGTTTTCCGGCTGCGGTGAGATAGGGATGATCAGTACCCCGGCCACATGGGCCGTGTGCGCCGCAATCCAGGGATGGTCCTTTACCAGATGGTCAGATTGCCAGATCTGGGTTCCGGCCTTCCTGCGTGCCAGCTCGACGAATTCGCTCTGCACCTCCTTGGGTGCCGAGATGCCATGGCCCGTCCATTCATTATCGATCCAGATCGCTATTCCGTCAGACTGGATCAAAGGAGCGAGACGGCTGATCTGCCCGCGCAGATAGGCGGGCATGTCCGAAACCGAGGCGGCATTGCGCAGCACGCTCTCGATCAGCCCATGGGTACGCTCGGCAACCTGAAGACGCGTCGTCTTGAGGATGACGATGATCTGAAGCGCGAAAAACTCCGAAAACATCTGCACCACCGCGCGCTCCGCGATGGGGAGGACGCGCGGAGAGTAATGGTGGCAGGCAATCATGCCCCAGAGTGCACCATCGATCACGATCGAGATCGACATCGAGGCACCCACCCCCATATTCGTCAGATACTCGCAATGGATGGGCGACACGCTGCGCAATTGACCCAGCGACATGTCGAGAGGGGCAAGCCCCTCCCCCTCGATGATCGGCACCGGCGTGTATTTCACATCGCCGATCATGCGTATGGGTGAACGCCGATACAACTCGCGTGCCTGAGCAGGAATATCCGCACTCGGAAAATGCTGACCCAGAAAACTCTCGAGCGAAAGCGCCCGGGCCTCCGAGACGACTTTCCCCGACCAGTCATCGGCAAAGCGATAGACCATCACCCGGTCATATTCGAGCAGTCCACGCATCAGCATGGTCACTACGTCGAAAAGCCGCGTGATATCCGTCGTCTTGCGGACGCGATCCATCATGCCATGAAGCTGGGTCAGAAATTTCGTTGCCCGATGAGTCGCGGCAGCGGGTTCGCATTCGAGCACCACCTCGCCATTCACGACATGGACGGCCATGTCGAAGCGGGCATCCGGCGCGAGTTCCTGGCTGAGCAGAAAAACAGGCCGACGCTGGGTGACGCTCAGCGTCAGACCATTACGAATGTCATGAATGACTTCGGACCCGAAAAGGGCCACAAGATCGCTACCGATCCCCAATGCCTCGTGACCGAGCATCTCTGCCGCATTTGCAGAATGTCGCAGAACCACAAAATCGCTGATCGTGCAGGTGACAAGGCATCCGTGGGGCTGAATGCTCCCGGGGATATGGATCGGCTCGCGATCGCAGCTTGTCAGATCGACCTGACCAAATTCAGCCATGGAGAACATCCTCTGCTCGATCGACCAGCGTTACAGCATCATAGGCATGCCGGAACAGCATGGAAGCAGCAGAACCCGCTTCGTCGAGATCGAATACGGGGGCGTCCTCGAGCCTCTCAAGGAACACCTTCCAATTTGCAGGAGCGGCCGTCTGGTGCGCCAGATGGCTCGCCCCATGAGCCTCTGTATATCCTATCGCAGCGGCTCGACGCGCGATGATCCGTGCCCCGAGGGCGGAGCCCTCAAGGGTATACAGCATACCGAGCAGAGCTGAGTCACCCGAGGGCGGGGTGATGACAGGCACAATGGGAAGAGCCAGACGCAGGGTGGAAAGATCCTTCTTGAGCGCATCCCCCGTACGGACCGGACGCCATCCCCGCAGCCAGCCGGGATACGCAACATTCTCGAACGCGGATTCCGCGGCCAGCCGAAAAGCGGCTGTGCCGCGCAGGTAACGCTCATAGTCGTGCGCGGTCGCCAAAGGGCCGATCAAAAAATCGAGCCGTTCATGGGCCTCATGAACATGCTCCCGGAGCATGTGTCGTCTTGTCTTGGAGACGGTCAGCACAGCAATCCAGTCAACGACGTCCGCCCAGACATAATCTATCAGTCCTGTTCCACAAACGTGAATGCCATTCCATTTAAATCATTATCATCTCGCCTGTAAACATCAAGATTTCGGAAGAAAGGACTTGTCGGGAATTTTCGTTAACGCCCAGTATATGGGACATCATTGCTAAATCATCACACTCATTCGTCTATACTCACGAAGAAATTTCATGATACGCCATGATTTCCTGCATGGATGCCCCAGCAACTTGACGCATATTACTTCGTCTCGGCGAAACCGTGGCACTCCTCGCTTTTGCTCCATATCATCGGTGCCCACCAACACATTCAGCCGTCTCCTCTCTACTTAGGCTGGCCTTCGCCAGAGATCACATATGGAGGCGGCATGCGTGATTGGCAGCGGCAGCCGGGATTGACCCGGCCCCGCCTTCAACGCTTATCCCCTGCTCTTAGCATTCTTCTTGGCTTCAAGCGGAGAAGGGCCGAGTTCGCGCAGGACTTCCGCCATCTTCGCGTAGGCCTTGTTGCGATATGCCACGAGCGCCTCGGCCTCCTCCTTTGAATACTGCCCGTAATAGCCCGCGCCATTCTTCACGCCATGCTTGCCCTCGGCCACGAGACGCCTCACCGTATCGGGGCAGGACAGACGCGGCCCGAACGCATTCTCGGCCGTCACGAACCCATTCACGTAAACGTCCAGCCCCGCCATATCGGCGATGGCAAAGGGGCCGAAAAATGGCAGGCGGAAACCGAAAGTCGACCGAACGATCGTATCGACATCTTCAGGCGTCGCGATCCCCTCCTCGACGATCGTATTCGCTTCCTTGAACAGGACATATTGCAGCCGGTTCAGCACGAAGGTCGGCCGATCAGCGACCTCGGCAGACTGGCGGTTCACGCGGCCCAGCATTTCCTTCACGGTCTCGACCACGGCCTTGGTCGTTTCGGTGCCCGACACCAGCTCGACACCCGGGATAAACGGCGCCGGGTTACTGAAATGCACAGTCAGGAAGCGCTCCTGCCCCGTCACGAAGGGGGCGAGCACATGGACAGGAATGGTCGAGGTATTGGTCCCGATGATCGCATCGGGACGGGCCGCCGCGCTGATCCGCCCGAGTACCTCCTTCTTGACATCCTCACGTTCGAACACCGCTTCCTCGATGAAGTCGACATCACGCACCGCCTCCTCGATGGACGGGGCGGAACGCAGATTGGTCATGATCCGATCATAGCTTCCAGGCGTCAGAAGCCCCTGCGCCTCGAAATCGCGCGCTTCGCCCAGGAGCCGCTCGAGCGAGCGCTGCGTTGCCTCCGGCGAGACATCGGCGAGCGTGACTTTCATGCCTGAAGCTGCAAGGCTCTGGGCAATACCGCCGCCCATATACCCCGCGCCGATGACCGCTGCACTTCTGATAATCTGAACCGACATGTCGCCCAACCTTCACGATGATTTTGATGGACGCTGAAAACGGAGTGTTCCAGCGATGTAACGGACGAAAGAAATACTCACCCGAAAAGAGGCGCGTCCAATAGTCGTATCCACTCAATAGATAACCATTTGACTATGAAATCGCCCATGTCCCATCCGCATCTCGGCCCGTTCTGGTTCATCGCCTCCAGACTGAAGCTGCGTCACCTGCAGCTTCTCTCGGCATTTTCACGCCATCCGACCCTGCAGGCTGCCGCAGAAAGTCTCGGCATGGCGCAGCCTGCTGCCTCCAAGCTGATTGGCGATCTCGAGGAGTTGATGAAGATCCGCCTCTTCCGGCTCGAAGGGCGACGCATGATCCCCACCTTTGCCGGTGAGGTTCTGACACGACACGCTGTGACCATGCTTGAAGAGCTGGAACGCACGCGTGTCGAGCTCAACGCACTCGTTGATGGGCGCATAGGCCATGTCTCGATCGGAGCGATTGACGGCCCTGTCATCCGTTCGCTTGTCGACATGCTGCGCATTGCCCAGGAAACCTATCCCGAGATCGAACTCGAAATCCGCAGTGGCCCGAGCGACGCATTGTTCCAGATGCTGGTGGACGGCCAGATCGATATCATGCTGGGGCGACGTCCTGTCATCCCCTCGCCCTATCCGGTCCATTATGAGGAAATCGCCACGGAACATCTTGTTGTGGCGGCGCGTCCTGACCATCCCCTGCAGGATACAGGGCCGATCCCGCTGCCAGCCCTTGCCGATTATCCCTGGATCCTGCAGCGAAAGGGGAGCCGATCACGACAACGCCTCGAAGAGCTTTTCCTCGATCGGGATCTGACGCTGCCCACACGGATCGTCTCTTCGGATTCCTGGATGATGACCCTGGCCTATATCACCCGGACCGACGCCCTCACCCTGCTTTCGGCGCCCGCCGCCGAACTTCAGCGCGATGTCGGCCAGATCGCGCTTCTGCCACTGGATTTCTCCTTCGATGTCGCGCCCTGGGGGATGCTGGTGTCGAAGGACCGCCCCTCAACCCCTGCCGCGACAACCATCCTGTCCCTCCTGCGTGACATCACGCACAAAGGAGAAGCCGGGCGTTTCGACGGGGGCTCAGCCCCATGAGCGGACACTCCCTTATCAATCGGCTCAAGCTGCGCCATTTGCGTCTCATCCTCGAACTCGAGGCTACCAACAACCTTCATCGCGCCGCGGAGCGCATGAATCTCTCACAACCTTCGGTATCGAAATTGCTGCAGGAGGTCGAGCACGCCCTCAACACCCGATTATTCGAGCGATCCTCTCAGGGCGTGTTCCCGACACCCAGCGGGGTGCTTGCCGCCCGTCATGCGCGGCTCATGCTCAACGATATAGACCGCCTGCAACTTGATATGAACGCGATGCAGGAGGGGACATATGGCACGGTGCGCGTCGGCTCCATTGTCGCAGCCCTGCCCGATCTGGTGTCACCGGTCTTCGCAGAAATTTCCCGGACCCAGCCGGGGATCAGCCTGTCCCTCACCATCGATACCAGCGACGCGCTTCTTCTGGGCATGGAATCAGGCAGGCTCGATTTTGTGATCGGGCGCCCTCTTGGCCTCCATGGGCCTACAAGGCTGACCTGTCTCGACCTTGCCAGCGAGCCACTTTGCGTCGTTACCAGCTGTCTTAACCCGATCAATGATCCGGGAGGGTTGAGCCTGAAGGATGTCGCTGGCGAACGCTGGATCTTGCAGACAGCGCCCAGCCCCATGCGTCGGGCGATCGAGGCTGCTTTCACCACCGCCTTGCTTCCTCTGCCGGTCCACCCCATCGAGGCATCCTCGATGTTTGCAACGATCGATCTGCTGCTTCATTCGAGCATGCTCGCGGTCATTCCGTGCAGTGTGAGCCGACATTACGAGCGCGCGGGGATGATCCGTCGACTCTCTGTTCCCATGCCGGACTTCCTTGGGGCCTATTCCCTGATCAGCATTCCAGAACGCCCACTCACCCCCGCCGCCGATCTCGTATTTACGGCACTCAGAGAGGCCGCGATCAGCATTCCTGATCGGGCAGTTCAATCTTGCGTCTAGCGCATCATTAACTTTCGGATAGCTTTCGTTCATCTGAAGCTCGGAAACCCGAGAAAAAAGGTGAGTGCGATGCATATCCTCGTCATTGGCGCAGCCGGCATGATCGGCCGTAAATTCATCGAAAGTCTTACAAGCAGGCCTCTCGAGGGTACGGAGGCCACAACGCGCCTTACCTTGGCCGATGTAGTCGCGCCTGCCGCACCAAACGGTTTTAGTGGCGCGTGTGAGACAATGACCTGCGACCTGACGCAATCTGGCGCTGCCGAAAGGCTTTTGAGTGGTCGCCCCGATATCATCTACCATCTCGCGGCAATCGTCTCGGGCGAAGCGGAAGCCGATTTCGACAAAGGCTATGCGGTCAATCTCGATGGCACACGAACCCTGTTCGAGACCATTCGTCAGATTGGCACACGCGAGGGATGGAAGCCGCGTGTTGTCTTCGCCTCATCCAATGCGGTGTTCGGTGGCGACTTTCCCGACGTGATCCCCGATGATTACATCCTCACTCCCCAGACCAGCTATGGTACCCAGAAAGCCATATGCGAGCTCTTGCTGGCCGATTATCGGCGTCGCGGCATTTTTGACGCGATCGGGCTGCGTTTTCCCACCATCTGTGTTCGTCCTGGCAAGCCGAACCGCGCCGCTTCGGGCTTCTTCTCGGGCATCATCCGCGAGCCGCTGGTCGGGCAGGAAGCCCTGCTACCGGTACCAGAAACAACGCGTCACTGGATGACGAGTCCGCGCTCGGCGGTCCAGTTCCTGCGGCATGCAGCAACGCTCGATCTATCTCTCCTGGGTGAGCGACCCAACCTCTCCATGCCTGCCTTGTCAGTCACAGTGGGCGAGCAGATCGCGGCACTGCGCCGTGTCGCAGGTGAAAAGGCAGTCGCCCTTATCCGGCATGCCCCTGACGAAGCTGTTGCGCGTATCGTCGCTGGCTGGGCGCGCGGCTTCGATCCGCAACGCGCCCTGTCTCTCGGGTTCACGACGGAGCAGAGCTTCGACGCGATCATCCAGGCACATATTGAAGATGAGCTCGGCGGCCGCATTGCCTGAGCACCTTCTTCCCCTGACCGCCTGACCACATCCGCGCCCGAGTCATTTGTCGAAGGGGCGCGCATGAGGAGCCGAGCATCATGACTTCAGAGACGATACAGAACAAAGCGGTGCCCGAGATTCCGGACGCAATGCCACCGCTTGCCGCTCTTTCTCCCTCTTCCCTCTCAGCTCGCATTGCGGATCAGGAAACCCTGCGCAGAGGGGCGACGGGCAAGGCCTTCGCCAAGCTCCTGCCTTTCCTGATCCTGATGTATATCGTCGCATTCCTGGATCGTTCGAATATAGGCTCGGCCAAACAGGCGCTTCATACCGATGTCGGCGTTTCGGACGCCATGTTCGCATTCGGCGCTGGCGTGTTCTTCGTCGGCTATGCCCTGTTCGAGATCCCCAGCAATCTCATCCTGTATCGCGTGGGTGCCCGGCGATGGATGGCCCGTATCATGGTCACCTGGGGCCTCGTATCCGCGGCCATGATGTTCACGCAGGGTAACCTGTCGTTCATCATCCTGCGCATGATGCTCGGCATTGCCGAAGCGGGGTTCTTCCCCGGGATCATGCTTTATCTGACATTCTGGTTTCCCGAGCGGGAGCGCACCCGGGTGCTGGGCGTGTTCTATTTCGGCTATCCCCTCGCCATGACCTTCGGCAATCCGCTATCGGGGGCATTGTTCGGGCTCGATGGAATACTGGGCCTTGCCGGCTGGCAATGGATGTTCCTGCTTGAAGGCGGACTGGCCGTTGCCATGGGGATCGCAACCTATTTCGTCCTCCCCGACAAGCCTCAGGACGTGGCCTGGCTGAGCAATGCTGAGAAAACGACCCTCTCAGGTATCCTGCAAAAAGAGGCCGCCGAAAAAGAGGGAGCGCATGGCCACGGCGTACAACTCGGCGCCCTGCTGCATTCAAGCAAACTGCTCCAGTTCCTTGCGCTCTACATGGTCATGCAGGTCGCAAGCTACGGGGTGGTATTCTACCTGCCCGAACAGGTATCGCTGATCCTTCATGAAAAGATCGGGTTCCGCGTCGGTCTGGTCAGTGGCATTCCCTGGGCTTTCGCCATTCTCTCCACTTTCGTCATCACGCGCCTCGTCCAGAAGCATGATGCGCCGCGCCTCGGTCTTCTGGTCTGTCTGGCCGCAGCCGCGATCGGGCTATGCATATCCGGAGCCGAATCAGGCGTGGTTGCCGTGATCGGTTTGTGCATTGCCGCAGCCGGAGTCGTCACGGTCCAGGCCGTTTTCTGGAATTTCCCTCTCGCCCATTTCACCGGAGTGCAGGCTGCGGGGGCGATCGCACTTATCAACGCTCTCGGCAATCTGGGCGGGTTTGCTGCGCCCAATATCCGCAGCTTTGCCTCCCATCTCTGGGAAACGCCTGTTGCCGGTCTCTACGCCGTCGCCCTCTCCGGGCTGATCGGTTTGGTCATCGCCGCCTTCCTGCCGCGGACCAACCACCAGACACACCGTCCGGCCCATTGAGACCTTTTCCTCTCTATCCAGCCAAAGGAGATAACCATGTCTTCCCCTTTCAACCGCACCAACTGGCCCATTGCCGCAGCCATGATCCAGTATGCGAATATCCTGCCGGACGGCTCGAGCGTTCAGGATCAGACACCCGAAGAATGGGCCGCTACACTGGCTGAAGTCACTGATGCGGGCTTTACCGAGATCGACCCCACGGATTCCTGGATCAGGCTCGCTGATCTCCCCGCAGAGCGACTGGCCCTTTTCGCGTCGCTCGTGAAGGAGGCCGGTCTCACAATGCCAGGGCTCTCGACTGCGCGGCGCTCCATCATAGATCCGGAACAGGCGGATGAAAATCTCGCCTATAGTCATCGCGTGATCGATACCGCCGCGAAGCTCGGGATCAAGGAGGTCTCCTTTGGTCTTTTCTATCCCCTGACCCCCGCGCAAAAAGCCGCCTTGTGGTTCTGGACAGCACAGGGGACGGTCAACCCGGATGACACGACGACCTGGAACCTTGCGGTCGCCCGCATTCGCGAACTGGCACGTCATGCGCAGGAGGTCGGGGTCGGGCTCTCGCTCGAGATGTATGAAGATACCTATCTGGGCACGGCAGAGAGTGCCGTGCGCTTCGTGCAGGATGTCGACCACGCCAGCGTAGGGATCAACGCAGATCTGGGTAACCTTGTCCGGCTGCATCGCCCGGTCGAGCATTGGGCGTCGATGATGCAGAAGGTGGCGCCGTTTGCGCGCTATTGGCACGTGAAGAATTACTATCGCACTGAAGATGCCACCACAGGCATGGTGGTCACGGCCCCTGCCCCACTCGAATTCGGCGTGATCAGCTATCGGGCGGCCATTAAAATGGCACTCGCCCACGGGTTCAAAAGTGCCTTCCTGGTCGAGCATTATGGCGGTGACGGTCTGAGCGTAAGCGCGACCAACCGCGCTTATCTGCGTCGCATTCTGCCGAGATAACGCGGCGTTCTCTCTGCAAGGTCCCGATATGCGGACCTTGCAAAGGACAGCCCTCTCGCCATCCTTCCTCTCTGGTGCAGGAGAGAGATCATGCCCCGTCTGCGTTGGCTGATGATCATCCTCTGTTTCGCTGCGACCACCATCAACTACATCGATCGGGCAACGATCGCCATTGCAGCCCCGTTCATGGCGCGCGAATTACACATCGATCCGGCCCTCCTTGGCATCATCCTCGGTGGTTTCTTCTGGACTTATGCCTTCATGCAGCTGCCATTCGGTATGGTGGTGGATCGCGTCGGGGTCCGCGCAGCTTATGCGCTTGCCGTGATATGGTGGTCGGTCTGTACCGCCCTGACCGCTCTGGTCCGCGGGCCGCTGAGTATTCTCGGTCTGCGCCTTGCTCTGGGTATAGGTGAATCGGGCAGCTATCCTTCGAATGCCAAGGTCGCCTCGCTCTGGTTCCCCAAAAGCGAGAGAGGCCTCGCTGCCGGGATCTTTGACAGCGGGTCACGGGCGGGCTCTGCGGTATCGATGCCGCTGGTTGCCCTGCTGATTGCTCTTCTCGGCTGGCGCCTTGCCTTTGTCGCAGCGGGATGCCTCGGGCTGGTCTGGGTCGTCTTCTGGTTTGCGCTTTATCATGACCCGGACAGACATCCCCGACTTCCCGCTGGAGAGCTGGCAACGCTGAGAGCAGCCCAGCCCACTCCCGTACGTGCTGCCCCGGGAGCGTGGCGGCTGATGCTCAGGCACCGAACGGTGTGGGGCATGATGCTTGGCTTCTTCTGCGCCAATTTCGTCTTCTATTTTTTTGCCACCTGGTTTCCGAGCTATCTCGTAAGCGCGCACGGGTTTTCGCTCAAGGATCTGGGGCTCATCGGGATGATCCCGGGCGTTGTCGCCATTCCGGCAGCCTGGCTGGGCGGTTGGACCTCTGATCGGCTCCATCACAACGGATGGAGCCTCACAGCGGCACGCAAGACCTGCCTCGTGGGTGGGCTCGTACTTTCCTCTGTCATCGCTCTGACTGCCTTCGTCACCCAGACCTGGTTGTGCATCACCTTTTTGTCGGTTTCCTTCGGCGGTATTGCCTTCACTGGGGCCAATATCTGGTCTCTTCCAGCCGATATCGCGCCAAGCCCCGACCTCGTGGCTACTCTGGGCGGCCTTCAGAACAGTGCCGCGAATATCGCCGGGATCGTGATTGCGAGCTTTACCGGACTGATGGTGAGCCTGACGCATGGATCATTTCTCATCCCGCTCTGCGCAACCGGGGGATTTGGCCTGCTCGGCGCCGTTTCATACCTCTTCATCGTGGGGCCGATTGAGCCACTCCCCCTCGATCCCCCCAAGAAAAACGCGCCTGAACGGGCCGCCATAGCTGCACGAGTATCGACACCATGCTGAAACTGCTTCGTTCGCTCGACAATGCGATCCTTAACCTCAATGATTTCGAGAGCCTTGCGCGCCGTCATCTTCCCAAAGCGATCTTCGGCTATGTTCAGGGCGGCGCCGATGACGGCACCACGATCCAGCATAATCTGCGTGCACTTGACCGACTGCGTATGGTTCCGCGTGTGCTGCGCGACGTTTCTGCCTGCTCGCAGCAGGTCACACTATTTGGTCAGAGTTTCGCCAGTCCGTTCATGATCGCGCCTATGGGTGCGTCCGCCATTGTGGGTCATGACGCCGATAATGCGATGGCACGCGCTGCCAGATCCGCTCGTATCCCGTACATCCTCAGTGCAAACGCAATCACACCCATCGAAGAGATCGGGCGGGCCTATCCTGGATGCTGGTTTGCGGGTTACCAGAAGCCTGATGAAAGCAACATCGAACGGATGGTTGCACGCGTCTCCGATGCTGGCTTCTCGGCCTACTTCCTGACGGCTGACGTTGCCGTTGGCTCCAACCGGGAAAACAACCGGCGAAATGGCTATACCATGCCGTTTCGTCCAACTGCCCGCCTCGCTTTAGACATGGTACGCCATCCCTCCTGGCTCTACCGCACAGGGTGGAGGACGTTCAGACAACGCGGTCTGCCCCGTATCAGCAATATCGACCCGGTTGCGCGTCCCTCTATTTTCTCGCGCGAGATCAATGCCGTAACCGGTTACCCGCATTTCAGCTGGAAACACGCTGAGATGATTAGGCGTCGCTGGAAAGGGGCCTTCATCATCAAAGGCATCCTATCACCAGAAGACGCGCGACTGGCGCGCGAGATGGGGGCCGATGGAATCGTGGCTTCCAACCATGGCGGCAGACAGCTCGATTGCGCGGTGTCGCCGGTCGAAACGCTCTCCCGCATACGGGAAGTTTGTGGCGATATGACACTGCTCGTCGATAGCGGCTTCAGGCGCGGTACCGACGTCATCAAAGGCCTCGCCATGGGGGCCGACAGCGTATTGATAGGCCGTCCCTTTCTCTACGCTGCGGCCTTGGGAGGCGAACAGGCCCTCAAACACGCCATTACTCTGCTCCAGCGCGAGATCCATACAGATATGTGCCTGATGGGCGTGGAGGATTGTCAGGCACTGCGCGAGCAAACCGTTTTCTTCGAGTAATCTACATGCGAAGCGCATTCATCGCGCTCGGATCGCCTGCGCGGACTTGGGTCCCACCACTGTGCGAGACATCGTGAAGCATGTCGGACGGCTCTCTCTGTGCATGGGGGCGGATAGCGCAACGATACATTACCGATTGAGCCACGCTTTGAGATCGCTTCTTCTGTGCAGCAGTTTGCGGCTATCTTGAAGTGTATCTAGGAGGGGCGGATCATCCTGATGATAAACCTTCCCTCTCCCATCATTAGCAACAGGATAGGGATATATGGGCGCTTCAGTTTTGGCCCCTCTGCTGCCCTTCATTGTCAATGACGCAGGCTTTTCTGCTCTGGCGACCTGTATGAAACTGTACCAACATTGCGCGAGTGCCGTGAGCGCTTGCTACAGAATGTCGAGCCTGTGGCGGTTCCGTGCCTGAGCGGCGCACTCCTGACGTGTTTCTCTTTTTTTGCCGTGTCTTAGCCCTGATCCAGGCAGGGGTGGGGATGTATTTGGAAGGATATTCCCCAACTCGCCCACTACAGGGCGTGTTTATTCGCCGCTGTGCACGTTCTATGTGCTGGGCGAGCGTGTTGATGCGCTGATTGCGGCAGTCTGTGTATGTGTGGGGATTTGGTTGCGGGGGCAGGATTTGAACCTGCGGCCTTCAGGTTATGAGCCTGACGAGCTACCGGGCTGCTCCACCCCGCGAGGGTGGTGGGGTGTTTTGTGGGGTGGATCAGGGGACCTGGCGGCGACCGACTTTTCCGCATCTTGAG
>NZ_PNQZ01000003.1 GCF_003994335.1 Asaia sp. W19 | reverse complement strand
ATCCAGCTCGGAGCCGGTGCGAACTTCGTCGCTTCCGAGGGCAAGGATACCATCGATGGCGTGGAGAATTCCTCGGATACAGTCACGATCCTGGGCGGCAACTCCATCGTCAACCTGCAGTCGAACTCGCTCATCGTCGATGCAGCGCTGACCGGCAGCCAGATCTCGGTTGGCGTCAACAGCACGATCTTCGGCGGTACCGGATCAACCGTGAACTTCACGGGAAGCACGGGCACCATCGTCGGCACGGTGGGCGACACCATCTCTGCCGCAGGCGACCTTTCCGTCTATCATGGCGTGAACCAGTCGATCAGCGTCTCTGGCGCGCTGTCCTTCATCTCGGGCACAGGCAACACCTCGATCAATGCCGGCTCAGGCACGATCTGGGGCGCGAATGACCTCAATGTCACCGTCGACACGGCAGGCCGTGCGCTCTTCACGGCCAATCAGCCCAAGACGACCGGCGACCAGTATATCGATGCTTCCTCCTCCAAAGGAACACTCGAAGCCTGGACGGGTGCTGGAAACAACACCATCATCGGCACCTCGGGCTCCGATCATTTCGTGTTCGGCACGCAGTTCGCAGATTCGAATGGCGACAGCTTCGCCACCGTCACCGGTGGCAGCGGCGCAGCCAACACCTTCGGTGTGCTCGCCGGGCATAATGGTGGTGACATCACCATCACCGATTTCGGCAGCGCGGCTGGCAACATGTTCTTCATGTATAACTACCGCCCGGCGGATGCCGACAAGGCCATCCAGGATCTGCTGGCAACGGCAACGGTCACTGGCGGCAACACCACGCTGCAGCTCGACAACAACATGAAGGTTACCTTCCTCGGCGTGACCGATCTGAAGGCCTCGAACATCGTGATCAGCTGATCGTCGAAGGGCCCCGAAACCCCAAGTGTGTTCGCAGTATACAATGATCGGAAAAGGTTAAAATGAACAATATGACCAAGATAAACCGCAATAAAGATACTAAACGAACCTCAATGACAAATATTGATAACGCGCCAATGATATTCGCGGACAAGGTCCCTGTGTACGGCACGATCGGTGATGTCGTTACGACCACTCTGGCAGCTGAGCGGCCTGTTGGCGAGGGGATCGCAATATCTGCGACGGTGCATCTACGCCTTACGCGGGATGCAGCGAAAGTGCTGGCAACCTCCCTGATGTCCGCCCTGGCGATGCTCGACGAGCGGGCTCCCTCTCGAGAGACGATGAATTAGTATCACATCAAACGCACAAGTAAAAAATAATGAAGAGATCTATATCTTAAGTACTTATGCTTATGTTTGGGTATCTGTGAAAAGTAAAAATAAGACATAAATCTTTAAATGGTCTTTCTGTGGCGCTGTGACGAATACAGATATGTGTGCGGGCGCACGAGTTATTTGCTTCTCTTATTCGCAATCATGAATGAAGGATGAGTGCTTTGGCCAACAAGTATACTAATGGCGGTATAGTCTCAGATACAGAGACGTATGGCGATAGCTATAACATGTTTAATAATGGAAACAATGCGACTTTACGCGTGACCACCTCAGGGCAATTATTGTTCGAGCCCGTCGGTGGCTCCTCCACTGTCAATTTGTACGGTGACCTTGCCAATAGCGGAACGATCTCTTTTCGCTCTCAGAATCCCGGCCCAGGAAACATATTCAATGCCGGAACGAATTTTCTGAGTATATTACAGCAAACAAATGGAAATCTAGTATTTGATCAGACAAATGCGACCGGAGGCGCGAGTATCTATCTCCAATACGGAGTCATTACAAATGACTCAGGTAGTACGATCGATCTAGAGGCGGCCGGGGCATCGACCATCAGTGCGCCATATGTGCACAGCTTATCGAACGCGGGCACAATAAAAATCGTGGACACCAGTGGTACAGGTATGACTTCGAATTGGGGCGCAGGAGGTAACGCCATACTCAATAACACGGGAAAATTCACGATCGACGACTCTGATGGTACTACCGGCGCCACAATCAATTTCAACTTTCAGGGTGGAATCATCAATCGCGGTGTACTCAGTCTGAACTATCCTGTCGCGTCTACGGTCTATCTGCATGGCGGGAATAAGGGCGTCTATAATAGTGGCACTCTCAGCTTTGCTTCCGGATCTGATTTTGGTGCTACTGTTGTCATTGACGGTAAGGGACTGGCGAATAACGGAGTCGTTAACCTGACAGCTACGAGTTTGCGTATTGGGGATGGAGACGTCACCGGCGTGGGGAGTTTCAACCTTTCTGATGGCTCGAGCCTGGCTCTGAGCGCTGCGAATACTGCGGCTTCGGGGCAAACTTTCAACTTTAGCGGCGGAGACAACAGGCTAGATATTTCTTCTTTCAATACCGCAGGTATGTTCTCCGGGAAAATTCGTGGTTTCAGTGCTGGTGATCAGTTATATACAGGTGTAACGGGAGATCTATACTATGACAGGTCGTCTGGTATACTAACTTTATCTACCGCATTCATAAAGTATACTTATGACGTTGGAAAAAATTACGGAGGTACTTTTTCTGACTCCATTTTGGGTGTTATCACATATAGTGGCGATACGCCGTGCTATTTGGCAGGCACGATGATTCGAACACCCGATGGCGAGGTTGCGGTCGAGACAATTGAGTCAGGTGACAGTGTTTTGGTGCATAATGTCACTACAGGTGAACAAGCAGCCATGCGTGTTGTATGGGTAGGCTCGCGGACTGTCACTGTCCTTCCCAAGGTGGTTGACGATGAGTCGGGGGCTCCAATACGCATTCGGAAAGACGCGTTCGATATTGGCTCTCCCTCTGAGGACCTACTCGTAACGGCGGAACATTGTGTGCTTCTTGACAGGGCGTTCATTCCGGCTCGTATGCTCGTCAATGGCCGATCGATTTTTTACGATCGGTCGTTCCATCGCTTCCCGGTCTATCATATCGAAACCGAAAAGCACTCTGTGCTCATAGCCAATGATGTGCTTTCTGAATCCTTCCTTAATACAGGTAATCACGCCGTGTTTCGTCGTGTCGGCAGAGTTGTTCCGGCTCGCGCACCGCAAGTAGTGAACTGGGATGAGGCCGCAGCGCCCCTCTGTGTTGCAAGGGAGTTCGTTGAGCCAATATATCGATCGATACTCGCTCGTGCGAAGAGCGTTGGGTTCGCGCCTCAGGCGCCATTACTTACCCTGAATCAGGATGCAGATTTGCGCCTTGAAACGGATGGCGGCGAGGTCATACGTCCTGCCCGCATGGTCGGATCCCGAGCGATATTCAGAATTCCGCCACGTGTCGAAAATGTTCGTATTGTTTCTAATGCCAGTCGACCTTGCGACGTTGTCGGCCCGTTTGTCGATGATCGCCGCAAACTCGGCGTGCTGGTCGGTGATGTGACAATATATGATAGAAGTTCCAAATCTGAGATTACGGCGCATTTGTCGGATGACACCTTGATGGGCTGGTGCGCTGTCGACGCTGAGGACCGGCGTTGGACCTCTGGGAACGCACAGCTTTCCCTCCAGCCGTATGACGCAAGCGGTGTCGCAATTCTCGCGATCGAAATAATCAGTGCCGGGCCATATGTTGAGCCATATCACACTGATCATTTCCGTTCGAGCGAAGAGCTTCCGGTTTTGCAGGTTCCTGCTTAATCCTCCGAGCGGGATCCTGGACAAGTACCGAGGTTATCTTCACGAACCGATCTGATCCGTTACCTTGCTCTAGGAGCGTATAGTCTTCGCCAGCGATTACAACAAAGACCTGATGGGGCACCACGAGATCGCATTACAGCCGCAATCTTAGGGTAACCTGGAAGGATCGAATTGGCGCGATGGACGCGTAGTGGGCTTTGATCAGGGGGCTCCTATCGACTGAGCCGACCCTTGGCGGTCGACTTGCCAGGTTATGATTGGCAGTTACTTGCAGGCATGATTCAGGTGAGACCTGACCAGGGGCAGGGGGCGGCAGCCGTTGCCCTTTTTATGGCCAACCAAACAGTGTGTTTCTGCGCTTTCGACTTGGGGGCGCGGAGAGCCCCTCTAAGGCTTCGCTTCAGACAAAGGGCACAAGTCCGCGCAATCATTCTCCACAGTATCACGAGGAGGGATCGCGTTATGCGACGCTCCTGTGGGGCGCCACGCCGCTTTTTTGGAAAAGGGCACGTCCCTTCCATCCGGCTCTTCCGAACTGGTTGTAAAAAAGGGGCGGTATGTTGGTGGGGGTGGAGCCTGCTGGATGCTCCACCCGTTTGAAATCAGCCCAGAGCGTCCTGAACGAGGGCTGCCTGTTCGGCGAGGTGCTCGCTGGCCAGACCCGTTGCGGGGGACGCAGAAGCCTTGCGCCCGACGAAAATCGGACGGGGATGGGCGTGACTGACGCGCTCCGCCGAGTTCTCGATGCGTCTATCGACAAACGTCCAGGCGCCGCCATTCTGCGACTCTTCCTGACACCACACGATCTGCGCATTCGGATAGCGGGCAAGCTGCTGTGACAGCACGTCGCGCGGGAAGGGATAGAGCTGCTCAAGGCGAATGATTGCGACATCCTGACGATTGGAGTCACGACGCGCAGCGCGCAGATCGTAATAGACCTTGCCAGAGCAGAGAACCACGCGGGTGATGTCCTGATCCGGCAGCAAGGCGTCGGTTTCAGGCAGAACGGTGCGAAAGCGCGTTTCCGGCCCGAAATCAGCCAGCTCGGAGACCGCCTCCTTGTGACGCAGGAGGGATTTCGGCGTCATGATGATCAGGGGTTTGCGGCATTCACGCGCGATCTGACGACGCAAGGCGTGGAAATAATTGGCCGGCGTGGTGATGTTGCACACACGCAGGTTATTTTCGGCGCAAAGCTGAAGGTAGCGTTCCAGGCGCGCGGAGGAATGCTCGGGGCCTTGACCCTCGTACCCATGGGGCAGGAGCATCACGAGACCGGAGGTGCGTAGCCATTTGGTTTCGCCGGATGCGATGAACTGATCGATGATGACCTGAGCACCATTCGCGAAATCGCCGAACTGGGCTTCCCACAGAACGAGCGCGTTCGGCGCCGCAAGGGTGTAGCCATATTCGAAGCCGAGAACACCGAACTCGGAGAGCAGAGAATTATAGACTTCGATCTTGGCCTGACCATCGGCGATATTGTTCAGCGGAACATAGTCGCTCTGGTTGAGCTGATCGACGAGCACAGCATGGCGCTGGCTGAACGTGCCGCGCTGGCAATCTTCACCCGACAAGCGCACGGGGTGATGCTGCAGCAGCAAGGAACCAAAAGCCAGCGCTTCGCCCAGCGCCCAGTCGATGCCGCTGCCGGTATCGATCGCCTGACCGCGTGCCTGAATCACACGACGCAGGCGGGGATGCATCGCGAAGTCCTCGGGGATGCGCGTCAGGGCGGCGCCAACGCGCTGCAAGCCGGAGATGCTGATCCCGGTGACGGGCTGCTCACGCAGGGGCTCATCGGACAGGCGCGACGGATCCTGATTGCATTCGAGCCAGTCTTCGCGGCTCGGCTCGTAGGATTTCGCAGCTTCGAACTGTTCCTGGAGATGGTCCTGGAAGTACTGGAACTGGTCATCGGCCGTCTCGGCATCGATGATCTTTTCGCGGGCCAGCTTTTTGGCATAGAGCGCACGC
The DNA here is from genome assembly GCF_003994335.1 of Asaia sp. W19. GTDB lineage: Bacteria > Pseudomonadota > Alphaproteobacteria > Acetobacterales > Acetobacteraceae > Asaia. The sequence goes on along the minus strand of NZ_PNQZ01000003.1, from coordinate 13,163 downwards.
GTTGTCGGACGCGCGGCGATGGCCTTGTACATGGTGGGCTGAGTGAAAGCAGGTTCGTCGGCCTCGTTATGGCCATGGCGTCGATAGCAGACGAGATCGATCACCACATCAGCCGCGAATTCGCGACGATAATCGGCCGCAAGCCGCGCACAATAGGCGGCGGCTTCGGGCTCGTCACCATTCACATGCAGGATCGGCGCATGGACCGCCTTGGCGATATCGGTGCAGTAAAAGCCAGAATGCGCATGGGCCGAGATCGTGGTGAAACCGATCTGGTTGTTGGTGACCACATGGATGGTCCCGCCAGTGCGGTAGCCGATCAACTGCGACATCGCCATGGTTTCGTAGACGATGCCCTGTCCTGCAAAGGCGGCATCGCCATGAATCAACAGGCCGAGATGGCGGTAGCGGTTTTCCAGCCCGACGCAGCCCTCGGAGTCCTGAATGGCGCGCACACGCCCTACCACGACCGGATCGACGGCCTCGAGATGAGACGGGTTGGGCAGAAGGGTGACGCGCACCTTCTCATTGGAGACATGCAGCGTGGCGGCGGTCCCCAGATGGTACTTCACGTCGCCCGAACCCTGCACATCGGTCGGCTTGAACGAGGCACCAGCGAATTCTGAGAAGATAGCGGCGAAAGGCTTTTGTACCACATTCGCCATCACGTTCAGACGGCCGCGATGGGCCATGCCGACCGAGACGCTGCGCGTGCCATGTTGAACCGATTGTTCGATGATGGCGTGCAGGGCAGGGATGGTGACTTCGCTGCCTTCAAGACCGAAGCGCTTGGTTCCGGTAAAGCGCTTCTGGCAGAAGCTCTCGAACCCTTCAGCCTCGGTGAGCTGGTTCAGAATGGTCTTCTTTTCGGCGGCGGAGAACATGTGACGCCAGTCATCGCCCTCCAGGCGATGCTGCAGCCACAGGCGCTGGGCGGCGTCCTGGATGTGCATGTATTCCACACCAATCGGCCCGCAATAGGTCCGGCGCAGGGCCGCGAGGAGTTCATTGATCGTGGCGCTCGCGCGTTCCGGCAGGAGCGAACTGACCATCTGGCCGAGATAGATTGGGCGGTCGCGGTCCTGGGGGCCGAAGCCATAAGTGGCGGGGTCGAGTTCGGTATAGGATTTGGGAACCTGCAGACCCAGCGGGTCGAGCCGTGACTCCAGATGACCGCGCACACGATAGGCGCGAACGAGCTGAATGGCGCGAACGCTGTCATCCACGCTCGAAAGCAGATCGGTGGCGGAGAACTCGGTTCCGGGCCGTGAGGCAGGGGCGCTCTTTCCGCGTGCCTCGAGGAGCGAGGCCTGCTCGCCCCAGGCCGCCCGGTCTGCGCCGCAAAGGGCCGCAGCCTGTTCAGCGTCGAGCGCCTTGAACAGATCGGCGAAGGAGGGGTCCACGCTGCGGGGATCTGCGGCCCATTTGGCATGTAAATCAGCCAGATAGACGGTATTGGCCCCGTTCAACGCTGTTGGTAACGAACCGATCTCACCCATGCTTGCAGCCCTCCCCGGCTGTCTCGTCCGGATTTGGATATCGACTTAAAATGGCACTCTCATGGCGGCAACAACCATGAAACTCTTGCCGATCAGCAACAAGCATAAAACTTTTCCGAACGATTTCAGTTCACAATCGCACGTTCTGAAGACGGGGCGAGAAAGAGTCGAAACTTTCATTCCGCGATCCCGTCTATAGACTCCGCACCAGAGCGCTCCGTGGTCTAACCTAATATGGGGCGTTCCGACATTGCAGTTTGGAGGGGTCTGTCATGCGTTGCATGCCCGCACTCGCGGTGGTCACGATTTCGCTACTGGTCCAGGTCATGCCCTGCGCCCACGCGACGCCCGAGCGTCCGGTCGAACAGCAGGGGCGCCATCTGGATTTTGATAACCGCGCGCCGCTGCGGTGCTCAACGGCACCTCATCTGGTGCGCACGGCGTACGAGCCAGGTACCGCAACAGATGCTGCCCCGGCTGCAGGCGACAACACGGGCAAGCCAGTTTCCCTGCGCACGTGCTTCAGCGACACGGACCGCATTGGCGCGGGATACACCCAGTTTGTGCGCAACAGCGCTGTGCGTCACCCCCATCACCGCATGAAGGGCTGATAAGCATCTTGTGCGCTTGGGTGAGCAGGAATAGGCTCGCCTTCCATGTCACAGATCGCTCTTCAATATGAAGCCCTTGAACGGACCCCGATCAGCGAGGCCCCGTTCAGACATGTGGTCGTTCCGAACTTCGTGCGCGAAGAGGACCTCCAGACCCTTATCAATCTGATGCCGGCCATGCGTTCGGGCGGGTCCTTTCCGCCGGAGGGGCTGAGCCTGCACCCAACGGTCAAGGCGCTGACTAAGGAGTTGCAGGGGCCGAAGCTGAAGAAAATCGTGGCTGAGAAATTCGGCCTCGATGTCGAGAAAGCGCCGTCGATGCTCACCTTGCGCGGGCGCACCCGGGAGAAGGACGGGCGTATTCATCGTGACTCCGAGGCCAAGCTTGTTACGATCCTGCTTTACCTCAACCCGGAAAGCGCGGCCTGGTCGGCTCAGGAGGGGTGTTTGCGCCTGCTGAATGGCCCTGATGACATCGAGGATTACGATGTCGAGGTGAAGCCCGCCCATGGCACGCTGCTTATTTTCCCCAACGGACCGAAAACCTGGCACGGGCACCGTCAATATGTCGGGCCGCGTTATACTATACAGCTGAATTACATGGCCACGAATAACAAGGCGCGCTATGAACTGCGCCGTCATCGCCTCTCGGCGCTGTTCAAGCGCCTCTCCTTCGCGCGATGACAATCTGAGTCTGACTGGGGTGAAGAGATAATGGGTTACCGCGTTGCGGTCGTGGGTGCGACTGGTGCAGTTGGTCGTGAACTCCTGCGCATTCTTGCCGAGAGAGATTTTCCTGTTTCAGAGGTGGCGGCGCTCGCCTCGGCCCGCTCGACGGGGCAGGACGTGTCCTTTGGTGACAAGAAGGTCCTGAAAATCCAGAATCTCGAGACCTTCGATTTTACCGGCTGGGATATCGCCCTTTTCTCCCCCGGTGCCTCTATATCGGCTGTGCACGCCCCGCGCGCGGCCGCTGCAGGGTGCATCGTGATCGATAATACATCGCATTTCCGCATGGATCCGGATGTGCCGCTGGTGGTGCCTGAGGTGAATGCCAATGCGCTGAAGAAGATCAAGCGCAACATCATCGCCAATCCGAATTGCTCGACGGCTCAGATGGTCGTGGCACTCAAGCCGCTGCATGACCTGTTCACGATCAAGCGTATCGTGGTCTCGACCTATCAGGCAGTTTCGGGCGCGGGCAAGGATGGCATGGATGAGCTGTTCGCCCAGTGCAAGGGCAGCTTTGTGGGCGACCCGCCGACGATCGCCCAATTCACCAAGCAGATTGCCTTCAACGTCATCCCGCATATCGACAGCTTCATGCAGGATGGCTCCACCAAGGAAGAGTGGAAGATGGCGGTCGAGACACGCAAGATTCTCGACCCCGATATCAAGGTTGCCGCGACTTGCGTGCGCGTCCCGGTTTTTATCGGCCATTCAGAAGCCATCAATATCGAATGCGAGGAGCCGGTCGATCTGGCCCGTGCCCGTGAAGCCCTGCGTGAGGCCGATGGCGTGATCCTTCGAGACGAACGGGACGATGGCGGTTATGTGACCCCTATTGAATGCGTGGGCGAGGATGCGACCTATGTTTCGCGTCTGCGTATCGATGACACGGTCGAAAACGGACTCGCGCTATGGTGCGTCTCGGACAATCTGCGCAAGGGGGCGGCACTGAACGCGGTCCAGATCGCAGAGGCGCTGATTGCGCTCGATCTGATCAAGTCGAAGGGTTGATTAGATCCAGATAGATTACATCTCTGTCATCAAAGCAAGTTTGGCATTGCGTGTGCAACAAGCAGTGCCAAACTCTGTTCAAGGGTGGATGCGGGATTCTCTCGCAAGGGCCTGAACGGAGATGACAATGCCTGTTATCGACACGCTTGCCGCCGGGTTTTTGGCGCTTCTGGCTCTGGGTGCTTTGCGTCTTGCCCCCGCGCCTCGCATGGTGCCGGTACGGGTCAAACGGAAACCGAACTCCCGCTGAACGGTTCTAAGTCTCTCCTCTTCCCCGTTCTGATCGAGAGACATGGCGTTCAATAACAAGCTCCCCGCAAATCCGGTACCCGCCGGTGGCAAGACCGGCATCCTGATTGCCAATCTTGGTACGCCCGACGGGACGGATTACTTTTCGGTCCGCCGCTATCTGGGCGAATTCCTGTCAGATCGTCGCGTCATCGAGGCGCCCCCGGCGATCTGGCAGCCGATCTTGCAAGGCGTCATCCTGACAACGCGCCCTTCGAAGAGCGGCGAGGCCTATGCCCGGATCTGGGATCGCGCCGAAGATGCCAGTCCTCTGCGTGTCTATACGCGCAATCAGGCTGAGAAGCTTGCCGAGCGTTTCGGCACGGATCTTCCGGTGACGTGGGGTATGCGCTACGGAAAGCCTTCCATTGCCGAGGCGGTGGAGGAATTGATGGATCAGGGCTGTGATCGTCTGATCTTCCTGCCGCTCTATCCGCAATACAGCGCCACGACGACGGCAACGGCGAACGATCAGCTTTTTCGCACGCTCATGACGTTGCGACGTCAACCAGCCGTGCAGACTCTGCCAGCTTTCCCCGATCATCCACTCTATATTGCCGCGCTTGAGAAATCTGTGCGTAATCATCTTGCGACGCTGCCTCGCAAGCCTCAGAGGCTCGTGGCATCTTTTCATGGTCTGCCCAAGCTTTGCGTCGAAAAGGGGGATTATTACCCCGAGGATTGTGAGCGCACCCTGCGCGCCCTGCGCAAGGCGCTCGACCTTAGTGAAGAGCAGATGCCCATCACCTATCAGTCGCGCTTCGGCCCTATGGAATGGGTACAACCTTACACCGCCCCCTATGTGGCGGCTCTTCCTACGCAGGGCATAACCCGCATTGCAGTGATCATGCCGGGTTTCATCAGTGACTGCATCGAGACACTGGATGAGATCGGTAATGAGCTCCGCGAGGAATTTATCGAGGCTGGTGGAGAAGAGCTCACACTGATCCCGTGCCTCAATGACAGTGATGGCGCTATCGATCTGCTCGAGGCGCTCGTACGCGAAGGCCTGCCCCAAAAGTAATCGCGCAAATGGCTTTTTGCGCGGGCGAGGGGGGGTAAAGCGATAATGCCTCTTCTCAAGACGAAACCAGCCTGCCCAGGTGGGTTGTGTGCCAGTAGATGCCATGGAACAAGTGCGACCGGATTTATGTTCTTGACTGCGACACAGAAAATATAGTCACGCAATGAATTGATGTTTCATAATAAGTCCGTTGTGTGAAATATCCGAATAGCGTCATCGCTGTAGATCGGAACCGCATATTGTGCAATAAGCTCGCTATCTTCATTCTTACGAGCGAGTTTGCTTTATGGCCGAGAATCTTCCCAGTGTCGCCCTTGCGCTATTCGTGAAGGACGAATTCTCGGATATCGCGGGCTGGATTGCCTGGCATGCGGCGCTTGGTGTGAAGAAGTTTTTTATCTTTGAGGATTATTCCTCCGATGGCACATGGGAGATCCTGCAATCTGCAGCTCGGTGCTATGATATCACTCTCAAGCGAACGGATCCGGTGACGCAGCCGGACTTCTATTGGCGGCAGCGTGATTCATTCATGGAGGCGGCGGAGGAGAGCCGGGGCAAATATGACTGGCTTGGCTTCCTGGATGGCGATGAATATGTCTATTGCCGACACTTCGATAGTCTTCCAGAGTTCCTGCGTGGGTTCAAACATGCAGACGCCATCGCCTTTTCCTGGCGCATCCATGGAAGCTCGAACAGGGTCGTCAGACCCAAATTGCCAACTGTCGAGGTCTTCACTCAGCACTCTACCGAAGAGCTCGGTGATAATGTTCTTGTCAAGAGCTTCGTGCGACCGGAAAAGTTGGGCCCGAATTATGGAACGCCGCACTGGTTCGACGTCGCGGTCGAGCGCTATGTACGACCGAGTGGAAAATACGTCGAGAGCGCCAACTCGGTTCAGGAAATCGAGTGGTCGCACGCGTTTGTCATGCACTACATCTGCCGAAGCATGGAGCATTATATCCAGCGCATCAAACGCCGGCTGAATGTCGATCTCTCCGACTCGTCGGGGTATTGGGATCATTTCAATCGCAACGATGTCGTCGACCATGAGCCGCTTGCATTGATGCCGCGCGTCGAGCGATATATTGCGCCGATTTATGAGGAAATGGTCCGGAGCGCCGTCCAGCATCTCCGTGCGGGATTTTTGGCTTCTGGGGTACTTTCAAGTCAGACGTTGCAAAAGCAGGAAGATGCTGGCGAGATTCACGCCGTAGTTTATCGGTTGCGCAGCTTCTTCGGAACATATTTCTATTATTCGCCGCGTGCGGGCCAAGTTGTTCACGCTGAGGAAGCTCATGCTCAGCGCGAGGGTCTGGCACCCGTTGTGGGGAGTATTGATCCTGCGACGCCACATCTCATCACTTTCTATGTGCCCAGTCAGGTCGATACGTTCATCAAGTTTCCGCTCGATCCGAGAGCGATGAAAACGATCGCGTTTCGGATCGTCCCACAAGGAACAGACCATGTCGCGCTGTTAAGCCCGGTTCAGAACCTCTATCTCGCCCTTCTTCCGCCGCACGATGGACAGGGCGTAACCGAGGCCAACAGGCATCAGGCAGGTGAATGGGAGCAACTTACCCTCGAACCGATCGATGTTGCCCCGCCGCGCACATTCGCGTCGCCTCTTCCTTTCAAGCCTGACCTGGAAACAACCGCAAGCGACGTTATTGGCTGGATACGCAACGCGCCTGCCGCGCCCAGCAATGATGAATTTCTGCGGGTCCTCTATTCTGTTTCGCCAGCGGTGCGGGCTGAGGTTTCGCGTTATGTGCCGGGCCTGCTCTGGAACGTGCTCGCCTGAGCATCCAGGGGAGCATTCCACAGCGTAACGCTCCCCGTTGCGTATTGGATGATCTTGTTTTGTTCCTGCCCCTAATGGCATACAGGGTCCATGGTCGAGACAGCCGAGACAGGAACTGTGCGTCGCATCATCCATATCGATATGGATGCTTTCTACGCATCGGTAGAGCAGCGTGACGCACCGCATCTCCGTGGGCGTCCCGTCGCGGTCGGTCGTGGTGAGGGGCGTGGGGTTGTCGCCGCTGCGAGTTATGAGGCGCGTCGCTTCGGGGTTCGTTCCGCCATGCCCTCGCGTACGGCCCTGAGACACTGCCCTGAACTTGTCTTCGTTCCGCCACGCTTTGATGTCTACCGTGCTGTATCGCGCCAGATCCACGAAATCTTTGCGCGATACACATCGCTGATACAGCCGCTCTCCCTAGATGAAGCTTATCTCGACGTCACCCATTGTTATGAAGATCATGGTTCAGCCACGGATATCGCCCGCCAGATCCGGGCCGCCATCGCACAGGAAACCGGCCTGACTGCTTCGGCCGGTATTTCCTATAATCGCTTTCTCGCCAAGCTCGCCTCAGACCATCGTAAGCCTAACGGGCAATTCGTGATCACTCCCGCCATCGGGCCTGATTTCGCGGCCTCCCTGCGTGTCGAACAGTTTCACGGAATTGGACCGGCCACGCGGGCGCGGATGAACAGGCTGGGCATCTTCACAGGGGCCGATCTGCGCGAGATTCCTGTCGAGACTCTCTCGCGTCATTTTGGCAAGGCAGCGGCGTTCTATGCCTCGATTGCGCGCGGTGTCGATGACCGACCCGTAGTCGCGGACCGGATCCGCAAATCCATCGGCACGGAAACCACTTTCGAAAGTGATGTCAGCGCTTTAGACCCTGCGCGGTGCATTCTCGACCAGCTATGTGCCAAGCTCTGGGTACAATGCCAGGCCCATGGGCTGATGGGGCGGACATTGGTCCTCAAACTGAAATACGCTGACTTCCAGATGACCACGCGCACGCGTTCCAATTCGTCGCCGTTCGAGAGTGAGGACGCGATCCGTGCGCAGGCTATGAGCCTGCTCGAGGGTTTTTTTCCGCTCGAGCGCCCGATCAGGCTCATGGGTGTGGCGCTGACGAGCCTGGCTACAGAGGATGAAGGCGAAAAAATGGCGCAGCTCACACTTTTTGGTGAATCCTGACGGAGCTTTAACACTGGTCTGAACGTTGGGTGAGGGCATCCCCCTCCGGCCAAAGGAACAGCCGTCATGCTCTCAGTGTTTTCGACCTCTTCGCTTTGGCTCGGCGCTCTTGTTTCGGTCGTGATCTGCGCCCTCGGTGCGGGGTAAACCATGCCCAATGCGCTTGATTACAAACACGCAAGGTGACAGGGCGCGCAGGGGCTGGCAAAGCTGAGTCATATTCCACGGATAAAGTTTCAAGGAAATCGTGATGGAAGCGGGGCAGGCTCGGGCACTGCGTTCCACGACCGGACGCATCATGCCGGTCGTTTCCCTCAATCTGATCATCTATGTCGTCATCGGTCTGCCCATGGCGGTCATCCCGATTTTCGTCCATGACGTCCTGCAGTGCAACACGGTGATCGCAGGGTTTGCCGTCTCCCTTCAGTATTTCGCGACATTCGCTTCGCGTGCTTCAGCGGGTCGGCGTATCGACACCCAGGGACCCAAGCCCGTAGCAGTTCTCGGCCTGGCTCTCGGAATCGGGTCCGGTGTTCTGCTTCTGGCATCTGGCTTGAGCGCACGCCTTATCCCGTTGTCCTTGCTCTGTCTCTTTGTCAGCCGTCTGGCCCTGGGTTGGGCTGAAAGTTGGGCCTCGACCGCTGCTATCGTCTGGAATATCCGACGGGTAGGCGCTGCAAATACGGCGCAGGTCATTTCCTGGAATGGCATCACCTCTTATGGCGGTATTGCCCTGGGCGCCACGATCGGCGAGCAGCTCTCCCATCTCGGCGGCGGCTGGGGCGGGCTCGTGACGCTGGGTGTTGTCTCTACTATCCTGCCAGCGATTGGCACGGCGCTGGCCCGTGCCTACCCAGCCGTTGCCCCCATCAAGCACGATGCGCCTGCCATGCCTTTCTCCAAGGTGTTCAGGCTCGTCCTGCCGCATGGCTGCGCTTTGGCTGCGGGCTCGGTCGGCTTCGGTGCTATCTCGTCCTGCCTTGCCCTCTATTTCGCGGCGGAGCACTGGCCTGACGCCGCGCAGGCTTTGGCCGTTTTCGGGATGGTGTTCGTGATCGTGCGTTTCGTATTTGCGCGTCAGATCGGGCGCATTGGCGGCACGAATGTCGCGCTGATCTCTCTTGGGGTCGAAACGCTTGGCCTGCTGATCCTGGCCTTCATGCCTTCTGCCGAGGCCGCAACTCTGGGTGCTGCAGTCACGGGTGCCGGATTCTCCCTTGTTTTTCCTGCTCTGGGGGTGCTGGCGGTGGATCGCGCGGGAGCGCAGAACCGCGGCGCAGCGCTTGGTGCGTTCTCGGTCTTTCTGGATCTCGCCATCGGGATTTCGGGACCGCTTCTGGGCCTTGTCATTCATTCGGCAGGATATGAGGCTCTGTTCATCTTCACGGCTTGCGTTACATTCCTGGGGATCGTGCAGGTTCTGAGGTTGCAACGCGCGGCTAGAGCCTGACATCCCAAGCGAAGAAGTGGCCACTCCCCTGACTGGCCCAATATGGTTCAAAAGGAAGTAATCGACATGACGATCGCTGCCGCCGCCGTGTTCTGCGGTTCGCGCCACGGCTCTGTGCCCGCCTTTGGTGAGGCCGCTCGCGAGATGGGGGCCGGGCTGGCCGAGAGAAATATCCATCTGGTTTATGGCGGTGGTGCAGTAGGGCTCATGGGCGTGGTCGCTGACGCCGCACTCAGGGCGGGTGGAAACGTGACCGGTATCATCCCGACTTTTCTGCATGATCGCGAGGTCATGAACGACAAGGTGACGGATCTGATTGTCACAGAGTCGATGCATGAGCGTAAGCGCCTGATGTTTGCGAAGGCCGACGCCTTTCTGGTCTTGCCGGGCGGGCTGGGTACTTTCGATGAGCTCATGGAGATCATGACCTGGCGTCAGCTCTCCCTGCACGATAAACCCATCGTGATCGTGAATATCGCCAATTGGGCCGTGCATATCGTGGCTGCTCTGGAAGCGGCGATCGAGCAGGGACTGGCCGATCCTTCGGCGCGCGGGCTTTATGAGGTGGTGGAGAGCGTGTCCGAGGCGTTGGCGGTGCTCGGTCGAGAGAAAAAGCGCGAGGAAAAAGCGCAAACTCATCGACTTTGAGGGGGCACCCCCTTGCGGAGGGGCGCTTCAGGCAGTATAGCCCCATCCATCGGTTCGGAGTGTAGCTCAGCCTGGTAGAGCACTGTGTTCGGGACGCAGGGGCCGGAGGTTCGAATCCTCTCACTCCGACCAGCCGATTCAATGACTTAGGTCATTTCAGCGCAGTGGTGCTGGTGTTCAGCCGAACACAGCCACGCGCTTTCCCTCTTAAAGCCCTTGTACTGACCCGCCAGATCGTGCGATTCTTCGCTGGTCGATACGGCGCGTCATCTTACGTCGGGGCCGTCATCTTGGCTGTTATCGGCAATGCTGCGGGATCAAGGGGAAGGACTCCCTATCAGGGTTTCTGCACGGTGATTCGATCGCACCACCCGCAGCACTGGTTCCTCGTCGTCTAATCGGTAGGACAGTGGATTTTGATTCCGCCAATCTTGGTTCGAACCCAAGCGAGGAAGCCAAAAAATTTCTGATTACATTCGATGAATGGCGCTTGTACTTACCTGCGGGTTTGTGCGATTCTGCGACCTCGCGCTGGGAGGGTAAAACTGGCTCAGCAACTGGACGCTTCCCAGAGCATCCAGCGGGCGCGACGCCCAATATCTCATCGTGGTGGTGATGGGCAGGGGCGGCTTTCGGGCCGCCCTTTGCTTGTGTGAGAAAAATAGTTTGTTTCGTGTTCGAATGGTAATATGAGGAGGTATGTCTCTTCAATATCCGCCCCAGGTCGGGGATGTACTTCTCTGCGACTATCCAGAATGGGTAGATAATGGCGACCTAGCGATAGGTGAGATGCAAAAGCGTCGGCTGGTTGTCGTATTACATAACAGGCTTCCGTATCGAGATCGCCTAGTCGCAGTCGCACCTTTTAGCACCACGCCGCCACGGCAGTCAGTTGCTTATCAGTGCAAAGTGACGTTTGAGAAACCGCCTCCGGATCCGTTTTCAAGCCTGATCAAGTGGGCGAAAGCTGACATGATAAACACCGTTTCTTATGATCGCCTTTCTTTGCCTTATGACGGCAAGGATGCGGCGACGTCTCGCCGGAAATATGTCAAAATAAGGCTGCCTAAAGAGGATATGGAAAAGATAAAACGCTGCGTTTGCATTTCCTTGGGATTACAAACCTTGACCCCATAAAACTTAGTGCATAGATTAGTGCTGTTCGAGGCTATCTGGGAAACTAGGTCAGCGCTCCTCAAGTCCACTTCGGTGGCGGGCAGAAAAGCGATTCCAAGCAGACTTGTCGACAAAGGGGCCTTCCGAGGCCCCTTTTTTTATGCTGTCACTTCTGACATGCCCGCACCTGATCCCGCAGCCCGATATAATCCCCAATCCAGCGCACCGTTTCCGGCTTCGGGCTCGCCTTGATCTCAGCGGCAAGCGCTACCTGATCGGCCTTGCTGTAGCTCACAAGGGTCGGGCAGGGCACGTACTGCACCGACGAGCAGGCGGAGAGCCCGAGCAGGGCCCCGAGAGCAAGCCACCTCATGCAGTGCCGTCCCCGAGCCGCTGCAACACGGCATCTTCCGTTGCTGGCTTGTCGGCCTGAGCCTGGGCCATGGATTGGGCCTTGAGCGTCGTCGCATCGGCAGAGGTCTTCGCCGCCTCGGACGTGCTGACAGACGCCGCATTCTTCCCCGCCCGGTTGGCGTACCAGATCAGGGCGCCGAGAGCCGCGACGATGAACGCCACGGCCCCGGCAATGAGGTCAGCCGTCACGCGGTCTGTGCCGCCGCGCTGCTCGTGCCCTTGAAGGCGGCAACGAGCGTCTTGATATCGGTGTCGAGCTTGTCGGCATCGTCCTCGATCGCGCTGATCGCATCGAGAATGGCCGATAGATCCTTGTTGGAGTTCTCGAGCGACGGGATGATCAGATCACCGACCTCGCCAATGATGGCGGCGGCTGCCGTCAGCTTGGCCGTAGTGGCGGTGCTGACGGAACTGCCAGCCGCATCGGTGATAAGCTTGATGAGCTTGGTGACGAGCGTGTTCGCGCTGGTGGTCATGGTCTTTTCCTTCTGGATGATGAGGACTGATCCCGGCCCGATTGCCGGTGTCGTCAGTCAGGGCTTGGCGTCGTCGGCGTTGGTGGCGTGCTTGCCGTTCATCGCGACGGTGTTCACGAGCAGGTAAAGGGCAAGCCACTTCGACCCGTCAGCCGGGCGCGGCCAGTAGCGGGCGATCACGGCGGCCAGGGCCACGACGAAGGTGAGGATCGTCGTCGCGTCGCCGGCAAGAGAGGCGGGCAGGAAGGGAAGGACGGTCTGAAAGATCGTCTGCCAGTCGAAGTTCATGCGGATGCTCCGGTTGTGGGGATACCGCGCCCGAGGAACACGCCGCTTTCGATCTTGCGGCGGCGCTGCAGCCCCGGCAGGACGACAAGCTGTCCGTTCACCGTGGCCTTGTCCCAGACGAGGAATTGCTGTGCGGCAGAGTTGTAGAGGCGCTGGTTCAGGCGGCGCACGAGGGTCGATCCTTTGGCCGCGTTGGTGCCGACATTGAACTGCCATGAGAGCAGGGCGCCCTCCTGGTAATCCGTCAGCGGGACGGTCACGAACGAGCGCAGCTTCGCTTGCAGGGTCATGACCGTGTTCCGCAGCAAGTCGAGGGCTTGCGCCTGGGTGATCGGCTTCGTCGTCGCCGTGACAGGCGTGCCGTCAGCGAGGTAGCGATTGCCGTAGCCAATGGTCCAGTAATTGGCCGGGCAGAGATAGGGCTTGAGGCTCAGCCCTTCGAAGTCGTCGCGCGAGATTAGCGCGAGTGCGATGTCGATGCCGGTCATTGCACCCACCCCGCGAAATGAGCGCTCGCGTAACCGAACGCGATGCCCGTTACGACGAGCGCCCATTTCGCCCAACCCCTGAGATCGCCAAGCCTTTCGACCTTGATCGCCACGGCCCCGATCGCACTC
>NZ_PNQZ01000028.1 GCF_003994335.1 Asaia sp. W19 | reverse complement strand
CCCGACAAATCCCCGTTTCATCCCCCGGRGGGAAGRGGCGGTTGTGTCTGACGGTCATATCGTGCCGGACGCTGTGGCTGGTAAATGCGGCATTTCTTCGAGAGGGACCGGATAGAGTCTGGTCCCCGCCAGTCTGACCGACAGAATGACCTGGCTCAGGCCGTCGAACGCGTCGTCATCCAGAACAAGCATGGCGTCACCCGTGGTCCAGGCCCCTGTGGCATCGCATGCGCGATGCCAGCCGGGTTGCGTAGCAGCACAGTGTTCGACGGAGAGCGGCGTCATTCCTGTGCTGGTCCAGAGCATAAGGGCTGACACGAGAACGCCGAATTCCCGGCGATCATCGAGAAAGGGTCCGGTTTCCTCGCAGGGACGCACGCTGCGTGAGCAGAGGTGATAGATGCGGGGTTGCGCATCCAGGCGGAAAAGATAGGTCTGGCCATCATGCCGGTATGGGGTGAGAACCGTGCCATCGTCACGCATCAGATGAAGCGCGGGATCGACGCTGATGGGGTGACGCCGCGCAAATTCCGCTGCAGAGACAGACGCAAATTTTTCCCATAGGCCACGCACGAATTCAGGCGCGACATTGAGCGGTGCGCAGGCATCTTTTTCCCAGGAACGCCTTTGCGGCAGGTGCAGGAGGGTGGGGCCCTCTATCGCGCTCTGCGCGAAAAGCAGCCGGTTGCCCGTGTCCAGATAGGTTTCACTCTCCACACCATTGGCGAGGATGATTCCGTGCGTTTCGAGTTCGATATGGAAATAGGTGAATGAATGGCGTGATCTGTCGTAGGCGATCGTGTCATCATTGATCAGCATACGTGCGGGCACGAAACAGCCTTCGAGAAAAAGGCAATGCTCGGCCGTAACGTACAGATCCTGATGCGGCATGCCCTTGCCGAGCGCATTGGTGCGCAGACACACTGGATATCCGGCGCGCTCGTCGTGCCGTTCCCGCTTGTCAACGACTTGTCGTGCCGACCCGACCCAACGGATCGTTTCGGCACAATCGATACCCTTGCGTCTCACGATAACCTCGTCCCCCGGCTCCAGGGTTTCGATGATCCGTTCGCCCTGAGGGGTCAGAATAAGCGTGCCCGCCAGATAGCATATGGCGGCTACGGGCTCACCCGTAGGCGAGGGGTAAGAGTAGAAATTGTCGGAGGAGCTTCTGAGAAGTGGTCCGCTCTGCGCGGTTGCGGTGGAGACCCATACCATATCGGCAGTTCCACTGGCAGGATAAGCCAGATAACCGTCCGCAAAAGAGGCATTCTCGCCAAAGAGGTAGAAGCTCGTGCCGATGTAGAAACCAAACATTCCCTTGGTTTGATAGACGGTACCACTGAGAAAAGTTTTGAAAGGTCCACCTATCGTGCGGCCATCTGACAGGTTCACCTGAAACTGCTTTCTATCGAAGTCGATGTAAACCGTGACCTCACCTAGCGAGGTGATTGGGCTTCGATTGCCGAAAAGCGTGCAGGAATATCCCGGCACTGTCCACTTCTGAATGTTTGACATGATTCCTACCCAAACATGATTTTTCGACGAGCGGTCTTGATCTAACATTATTGTGTAGTAACGATGTATTATCCCGATATATGAGATGTAATATTTTGATATATACAGAGTTAGATCATTGATTCCCTTGAGATTGCAGTATCATTAAGTCTGTGTGGTCTGCGATCTGCGCGGAAACTAGGCGTTACTTTCCCTTGAGAAAAGCTTGTCTTTCTTAGGGGTCCTAAGCATAACTTACGCCCATGCTTGATTATGCGGCACTCAGTGCAGTCGTGGCAGTTATCCGTGAGGGTTCCTTTGAGGGCGCAGCCCGTGCCCTGCGGATCACGGCCTCTGCGGTTTCCCAGCGTGTGCGCAGTTTTGAAGAACGTCTCGGTGCGCTGGTTATCGTGCGCGGGTCTCCGTGCAGGGCCACGGATCTGGGCCAGGTACTCTGTGCCCATGTCGACAAGGTAAAACTCCTCGAAGCCGAGATCGGCAAGCAGACGGGTGCGGCTCTCTTTCAGAGTGGCGAGAGAACGACCCTGCGGTTGGCAGTCAATATCGACAGCCTCGCGACCTGGCTGCCCGATATTCTTACAGGCTATGCAGAAAGGGCAGAGATCTGCATCACGCTGATTGTCGAGGATGTGGCCCAGACAGCCGATCTGCTGCGTACGGGCGACGTCATGGCGGCCGTCACGACCTGCAGCGATCTGCTCCCCGGGTGCAGAACCCTTTATCTCGGCGCCATGCATTATGCGGCATGTGCCAGACCGGATTTCGTGGCGCGTTATTTTCCTGAGGGGATGACAGACGAGGCGATCGATACAGCGCCGTGCATCTGCCTGAATGCGCAGGACAGTCTGCAGAGGCAATGGCTTGATCGGGCAAAGCGCACGCATCTCTCGCCGCTCACCCATTACGTCCCCTCCAGCCGGGGCGTTCTGGATTTCACGCTCAGTGGTCTGGGGTGGGGGCTGCAACCAACGACGCTTGCCGCCCCGCATCTGGCGGCGGGCAGACTTGTGGAACTCGACCCCGGGAACAGGTTCGAAGTGCCGCTCTATCTGGTTCTGCCTCGGCTGAAGAGTGTGGTTCTGGAGGATCTCACACGCCATTTGACACGCGAATGCGCGGTGCATCCCGCTCTTCTTCCACCCGGATAGGGTGTAACCTCGCGTGGAGCAAGCGTGGACCGGATCGCTTGGATGATTGCGATACGTCAAGCGGCGGCGTCAAGGAGAGCAGGCGTAGTCTGCTGATGGAGGAAGTATCTCAGCGCTACGAGTGCGCACGGCAGTGGCCATGAGCCGCGCAGCGGGTTAATCCGGCGAGCGCCGTTTGCTGGTGCGCTTTGGCTGCTGCGACCGGCAGTTCTGCGGCCAGGGCGCGTGGCGGAGATTGTCTGTCCTATCGGATCGAGGCGCATGCCGGGCGGATCCATGCGATGATTGCGGCGCAGGACGACTTGACCCTCGCTGATATCCGTGCCCGCCTGGCCGATGACGGCCACCATTTCGCGACCGGCGCGCTGTGGCGCTTCTTCGCCCGCCACCTGGTCGCATGGAAAAAAGTCCGCTCATGCAGGAGAGCAGGATCGCCCGGACATCCTGACACGACGGCAGGAGTGATTCGACAAGCCAGCCCGATCTGCGCCCCGGCGATGCCGTCGTAATGGACGAGCTCGGCTTGCATAAAGGACCGGGCGTGCGGGCGGTGACCGAGGCGGCCGGTGCCAGCCTGCGGTTCCTGCCGTCTTACAGCCCAGACTTCAATCCGATTGAGATGGCCTTCTCCAGGCTCAAGGCCCATCGCCGCCGCGCCGCCGAACGCACCCGCAAGGGGCTTGGGAACAAGGTCGGAAGCCTTATCGATCAGGTCACGACCGATAAATGCGCCAATTTCTTCACCGCCGCAGAGTATGAGCCAGAAAGAGAGGAAAACACTCTAGGCATAACCTTCCAGAAGCGAGCACTGTTTTTTGCCCGAAAATCGCGGGATGGTCATCTCCTGAGGACAGTGACGAACAGAGCGACAATCTGAGACGGGACTTCCTTTCGCGCGGCAGCGACAATTTGACAGCGTAGCCTCTCGGGTACGGGTACGTAGCAAATATCCCCACTATATGTCTTAGTCACCGACAGGGGCACGATTGCATTACCCAGTCCTGCAGCGACTAATGGAGGGATGCATGTGACATCCGGTGCTATAGGTCGAATGACGGGACTTGTTCCCGCGGATACAGTGTGCTCGATTATTGAGTCATATAGCCCACCGCTAAATTCCCTTGGAAATATAATCAAATCGCTTGTGTATAGATTTTTATAAATATCGGCAGGCAGGCTCTGATGTGGTTTTGGAAGATGGATAACAGCAAGCATGTCCTCCTCATATATATCGTATGAAACGAGACCTTTGTTCGATATGGGCCCCCACAGCAGGACTATATCGAGATCGTGACCTATAAGCCTCTCCGTCAGTTCCTCAGACGTCCCACATATTAGCTCGAAGCGTATATCAGATTTCATCTCCTTGATTCGCTTTATGCCAGACACGATCGCCCCAACAGCAAGAACCCCGGCGACAAAGCCGATCTTTATAACTCCTTCGTGTGATCTCTTCAGGGTTTTAATATAGTTAAATAGGTTGTCCCGCTCACGGACGAGAGGGATGACCTTCTGAAGAAATAGTCCGCCAATTTCTGTTAGTTCTGTTCCTCTCCTCGATCTTGTGAAAAGTTTTACTCCAAGCTCCTCTTCTATTGACGATATTTGTCTACTCAGTGGTGGTTGTTCCATGTGTAGATATTTGGCGGCATCCGTTATACTGCCTTGCTCTGCCACAGCCATAAACATACGCAGGCGGCGAAGATCCATACCGACCTCGTATGGAGAAAGTTAGAAACGGTATATTACAAACACCAAAAGGCTCCGCATCATAGGCACAAAATAACGCTTGTTCGTTATTAACCGTCAATGCAAGGAGCTGGTCGCATGGCGATCGTAACGATAGTTGGTACGTCTGGCATGACTGTGCAGGTCACCGTTGAAGGTGCCCGGATGCAGACTCTTGCCTCGAGTTATGCACAGCAGATCCTGGGTGCAGTCGCGACCGGTGACCTCTCTTCGGTTGATCTTGTTGCAGGCGGGAATAACGAGCCCACGGGCACGAATTCGCTTGTCCAGGGTGTCATCACCACTGGGGGCGCTTTTGCGCTGAGCGGCAACTACACGAATCTCGTGATTGGCGCCCAGGGCGGCGCAGTCGACGGTGCGGCTCAGGACACGCCTGTCCCGCCGCTCTCCTCCCCGGTTACGGTCAATGGCGCAGGCATGACGGGCAGCAGCCTGTCCATTCTCGCTGGCAATACGGCGGGGGTCAGCTTCTACGCTGGCAGCTATGACGGCAAGTTCGTCTCGACGATGGGGAATAACCTGTTCAACGCCCAGGGGCAGAAGGGCGACTGGACGATCGCAACCGGCGATGGGGACGACACCATCATCGGTTCGGACGGTGTCAACAACATCCGCGCGGG
>NZ_PNQZ01000027.1 GCF_003994335.1 Asaia sp. W19 | reverse complement strand
AGCCTTTTAAGGAGTGCAGATAGCGCATGAGCACCGTCATTCGTTCCTGGCAGGTGCCGACCCGGGGTGCTCAGCTCATCCGCACCAGGAAGTATGTGGCCGTGATCTGCATGGAACGCTGGGGAGGAAATCACTTCTCCCGCTCTGGCTGGTCCACCTTCATTCCCCGCAAACAGGTTACGACGGAATGGATCGGGGAAAACCTCAAAAAGGCGCTATATAGCAGCGAGGATTTCGGGGCGCATTTGCCCCGACCGCTTCCAGACGAGCCTTTTGACTCCATGAAGCCAGAATCGGGTGCCAGATCTAATGAATTCTGGTTACGTATCCAGCAGGAGTTCGGCTTCAAGGACATTCTGACTGCCATGTCGAAATCAGCACTGATTTTTGTAGGCTGGCCTGAAGATCAGGGGGATCAAGTCGAAATGCGTTCTTCCCGTGGAAGCGGTGCGCATCATTCCGCCTGGGGGACCAATGAGAATTTCGGCAAGGTTTTCCATGCCTCGATCAATTTGAGTGACCTCGAATTCGGCGAGGTTGCGGTGCAGGCTCTGGATCGCTGTCAGCCGAATTACGCCTGAGTGATTAGGCGCCCCCCTTCCCACGACTGACGTCAGCCTTTTAAGGAGTGCAGATAGCGCATGAGCACCGTCATTCCTTCCTGGCAGATCCCCACCCGTCGAGCTGAGGTCATCCGCACCAGAAAATATGTGGCCGTGATCTGCACAGAGCGATGGGGAGGAAGTTATTTCTCCCGCTCTGGCTGGTCGACGTTCATCCCTCGCAAACAGGCTACAACAGAATGGATCGGCGCCAATCTCAAGAAGGCGCTGTATAGCAGCGAAGATTTCGGGACTCACTTGCCTCGACCTATTCCGGACGAACCCTTTGACACGATGAAGCCAGAATCAAACGCTAAATCTCGTGAGTTCTGGTTGCGTATCCAGCAGGAATTCGGCTTCAAGGATAACCTGACGACCATGTCCAAATCAGCTGGCATCTATATCGATTGGCCCGAAAATCAGGGAGATCAGGTGCGGATCCTCGCAACGCGCGGTCGCGGCGGTTGTTTTTCCGCCTGGGCCACCAATGAAAATTTCGGCAAGGTCTTTCACGCCTCGATCAATTTGAGCGATCTCGAATTCGGCGAGGTTGCGGTGCAGGCTCTGGATCGTTGCCAGCCGAATTACGCCTGAGTGATCAAGCGCGCCCCTTCCCACGACTGACGTCAGCCTTTTAAGGAGTGCAGATAGCGCATGAGCACCGTCATTCCCTCTTGGCAGATTCCTACCCGGCGTGCTCAGCTCATCCGCACCAGGAAGTATGTGGCCGTGATCTGCACAGAGCGATGGGGAGGAAGTTATTTCTCCCCATCGCTCTGGCTGGTCGACGTTCATCCCTCGCAAACAGGCTACAACAGAATGGATCGGCGCCAATCTCAAGAAGGCGCTGTATAGCAGCGAGGATTTCGGAGCGCATTTGCCTACGCCGATCCCGAGTGACCTCTCTCGCCCAGCAAAGGACGAGTCAAACCAGAAGTCTCGTGAGTTCTGGTTGCGTATCCAGCAGGAATTCGGCTTCAAGGACATTCTGACTGCCATGTCGAAATCAGCACTGATTTTTGTAGGCTGGCCTGAAGATCAGGGGGATCAAGTCGAAATGCGTTCTTCCCGTGGAAGCGGTGCGCATCATTCCGCCTGGGGGACCAATGAGAATTTCGGCAAGGTTTTCCATGCCTCGATCAATTTGAGTGACCTCGAATTCGGCGAGGTGGCCGTGCAGGCCCTGGATCGATGCCAGCCGAACTACGCCTGAGTGACCAAGCGTTACGTCTAGCAGCCTCTCGAATGCAGGGGGCGTTCTCTCGAATGCGTGCTCCCGAATGCGTGCTCCGGGDGATGCGCGTGTCATCGCCTGTGTCTTCTGTCATTGAAACTTCACTGACGCCAGACACGCGGCGGTCTATGCCCGCCCTCACCAGAGCCGGCCTGATGGCGCGGCCATTGACCAACGAACGATGGTTCGATGCTGCTCCACAGACGCC
>NZ_PNQZ01000026.1 GCF_003994335.1 Asaia sp. W19 | reverse complement strand
TCTGCACGGTCAGAGGCAGCCGTGACAGCTCCTGATCGCCCTCCATGGCGGTAGCGAGTGCGCAGACGGTGGGGGCCTCGAAGATGATGCGTATGGGCAGGCTGACGGAGAAAATAGTGCGGATCCGGCTGATGAGGCGCGTCGCCAGCAGGGAGTGACCGCCGAGATCGAAGAAGCTCGTATCGATATCCACGCTCTCGCGATCGAGAAGCTCGGCAAACAGCGAACACAGCACGGCCTCACGCGGCGTGCGGGGCGCGCGTCCGATCTGCACGGCCGTACAGTCCGGAACCGGCAAGGCCTTTCTGTCGAGCTTGCCATTCGTCGTCAGCGGCAGGGCCTCGAGCGCGACAATGGCGCTGGGCACCATGTAGTCGGGCAGGTCATGCGCCAGCGTATTGCGCAGCGCAGCGCTGTCGGGAACATGCCCCGGCTCCGGCACCACATAGGCAACCAGACGCGGATCGTCCTTCCTGTCCTCGCGCAGAATGACCGCCGCCGCACGCAGGCCGGGCTGTTCCTGCAGCCTTGTCTCGATCTCGCCCGGCTCCACACGAAAGCCGCGGATCTTGATCTGGTGATCGATACGCCCAAGGAAGAGAATGGTCCCGTCAGGCTGGTAACAGGCCAGATCGCCTGTGCGATAGAGCCTGCCACGACCATCCGCGCAGAAGGGATCGGCGATGAAGCGCTCTGCCGTCAGTTCGGGCTGGTTGAGATAGCCACGCGCCACACCATGGCCGCCGATATGCAGCTCTCCCGATACACCGGGCGGCACGGGATGGCCCGCAGGATCGAGAATATAGAGCTGCGTATTCGCAATCGGACGACCGATCGGCACAGAATGCAAACCCGTTATGTCACGCGGACACTCCCAGCAAGATGCATAGACGCTGGCCTCGGTCGGCCCATAAGCGTTTATGATCTTCGCTGACACTAACGAGGCACAATAACGGACCACATCCGGATCCAGAGCTTCGCCTCCGAAGACAAGATGCGAAAGCGCAGAAAGTGGCTCGAGGTCAAGGCGCTCTCTGAACAGAGCCTGTGGGAGTACCGCATGTGTAATGCGGCGCGCATCCATGAACTGCCAAAGTGTTTCGACGCTTTGTCGCTGCTCCTGGGTAATGAGACAAAGTTCTGCACCTGCGGTGAGCGCCATAACGATTTCGAATATGCTGGCATCGAAACTGCATGACGAGAACTGCAGGACACGGCTACGGCAGGTGGCGGCGAAATCACGCTTTTGCGCAACGTGCAAAGCCACGGCGTTGACATGCTCGACCGCAACCCCCTTTGGCTGCCCTGTGGAGCCGGAGGTGTAGATGATATAGGCGAGGTTGCGGCTGGTCAGTCCCAGACGGTGGCGATCAGGATTGCCTGCCTCCCGGGCCTGCCAGGGTGTGACGGGCGCGCAGACATTGCACAGGATGGTATCGTGTGCTGCCCAGTCCCCCAGTGCGGCAAGTCCCGAGGCATCGTGCAGCAGGACCGCCGGGCGCGCATCGTCAAGAACACGCTGCAGGCGGCCCGAGGCATAGGACGGATCAAGCGGCAGATAGGCCCCGCCCGCCTTGAGGATCGCAAGAAGCGCAATCAT
>NZ_PNQZ01000025.1 GCF_003994335.1 Asaia sp. W19 | reverse complement strand
TGCTGCCCAGCCCCCCAGTGCGGCAAGTCCCGAGGCATCGTGCAGCAGGACCGCCGGGCGCGCATCGTCAAGAACACGCTGCAGGCGGCCCGAGGCATAGGACGGATCAAGCGGCAGATAGGCCCCGCCCGCCTTGAGGATCGCAAGAAGCGCAATCATCATCTCGGGCGAGCGGTCCAGACAGACCGCAACCGGCATGTCAGGCCCGATACCCAGCGCGATCAGATGATGCGCCAGACGATTGGCCCGGACATTGAGCTCCGCATAGCTGAGCGTATGCCCCTCAAAGCTCACCGCCGGTGCATCCGGTGTCATCGCCACCTGCTGCTCGATCAGATCATGCAGGCACAGCGTGTCAGGATACGACATCGCTGTGTCGTTCCACGAAACAAGAACCTTCTCCCTCTCCTCGGGCAGCAGGATATCCAGCCCCCCTACCAGCGCATCCGGCTTCAGAACGAGCTTCATGAGCAACGCTTGCAAACTTCTTTCCAGCGTCCGCCCATCAAGCTGCTGATCAGAGCCGCTCGGTGGGGCATAGATGATTGCAAAATCGTGCGCCGCCCCGCCGTTTATCCGGTAGAAAGTAAAATCATGATCCGCCTTCGGACCTGAGAGGCGGCTGTTATATATACCTCGCCCAGGCCCATAGGTAAGATCGACGTTCATATCGATACAAGTTGCAGTTGGCCCAAAGGACTTTGCGTTTCCACCTAAAGAACGAAGTATATGCTCGCCCCTGTACCTCGAATGAAGGTGAACGCGCCTCAGTTCTTTCCGCACTTTGTTTATGATGGAATTAAAAGAATCTAGCTCTGATACAAAAATTGTGATGGGTATTATATTACTGAAGAACCCTATAGCATTGCGATTGTTCTTTGTCCTGCCACCGACTGGTAGACCTATAGTTACACTGCTCGCTCTGCTCACCAGGTGCATATATATAATCAGGAATGCTATCGAGCAGGTCGCGAAGGTAAGCTTGTTCTCGCGTATCATCTCAAAAAGCTGACGACGCACCGGTTCGCTGGGAATAATTCGGTGCCCATCGTTTCCCGAGACACTTTGGACCCGCTCAAGAAGACGCGTATCAGAAAGATTCGCTGTGTAATCTCTCCAGAAAAGCTGGCTCTTCTCGTCCCCGTAATCGCATTCGGCGGAACCGTCGATAGCGAAGCCGCACGAACCTCCGCCCACCATCGCGTTATACGCGTTAGTAATTTCACGGACTACGATAGAGATCGTGATGCCGTCAGCAATTATATGATGGTATTTTTGATATAAAACTAATCCGTTATTTTTCGTTAAGCACAATATAATTTTACATAGAAAGCTATCTTCTGCATTGAATGAAGTAATGTCTTCTGCAGCCAGTATATCCTCGATCTCAGGGTCGGATAACGGAACACTATGGACGATAAATATATCGCCATATTCTTCCTCAGAGGGTTTCTTATTTACGAAAATTTTTTCTACGAAATACCTGTTTCTTATGATCCCGTTTATACATTCTATTAATTTATTTATTTGAGGTATATTAAATATAGTTACGGTGCCAGAAATGCAGAAATTTGCTCTGTCATTTAGTTTATTATATAAATACATCTCCCTTTGCTGGACTGAAAAATCCGACCGCGTGAGCATATCATTGTATTCGATGGCATTCCCACGATCTTCGTTCTGCAGCATCGATTGCCATTCCTGTTCGGTGTTATTCATTTTTATGATTGCCATCAGGTTTTTCGGCAATCTTCCTATAACGATATTTTTATATTGCAAATAACGTTATTTTTACGATGCCATCTTTTTTATGCCCTATTACGGAGCCTGAGGATGACCCCCTCGCTGATTTGGAAGCGCTTGCTAAGGGAGAATACTGCGTATCGAAACGCGCGTATCTCTCCTTTATACCGTTCAGCTGCCCAGCCTTAGATAATCGAGCTTGGCCCTCGCCGATAAAAAAAACAGGCCGCGATTTTATTGCAGCGATACTCAGGGATCTTATTGGAGACATAACATTTTTATAGTAACTGGTTGCGATATGGCTTAGTCGGGTGGAGACCGTCTTCTTGCATCTGAGCCTGGGCACCAAATTACCCGAGCCGCGTTCCCCGCCCATGCCAATCGAACGGGAAGATGCCGCCAAGACGAGACCCTCGCATGACGAGTACTCCATGTGCACAAGGCCAGATCAATTCTGACACTGCTCGCGGCGATCTTGGATATCGCCAGTATAACCGTCTCATGACACACAGGCAGAGATCATGAAATGCAAGCTGACCGGCCATCTCGAAAAGCCAAAGCATATGACAGGTGCTGCTTTGGAAGAGCCGGAAGATGCGTTGGCAACGGGATTAGCTAGGCTCATGACCCATTCCGAGACTGAGATTATGTAATTCGACGGTCATCGGAAGAGAAACCCGATGTCTGATTCGCCGACGCTGCCTGTGAGTAAGATGCACACGTTAGGGCCATATCTCCCGAAAATGCGCGGTCTGAAACGCGTAGATGATCGCCGCGTGCTGAGCGGCGTCGTCTGCGTGATCCGGCATGGCGCGCAATGGAAGGACGCGCCGTCGGGCTACGGTCCGCATAAGACGCTGTATAATCGCTTCATCCGTTGGAGCCGTCTTGGCGTATTTACCCGGATCTTTTCCTCCCTGACGGATAATGTTGGCGTCCCGGAGGAGTTGATGATCGACAGCACACATCTGAAGGCGCATCGCACTGCCGCAGGCCTGCTCAAAAAGGGGGTGCTGCGCGTCGGATCGGACGCACAAGAGGCGGCCTGAACTCGAAACTGCATGCCGTCTGCGACGGGCATGGCCGTCCAGTGGCGATGCTGCTCACCGAAGGTCAGATGAGTGACCACAAGGGCTCAGCCCTGCTGCTGCCACGCTTGCCCTCCGCTCGCCACCTGGTCGGCGATCGCGGTTACGACAGCAATCGCTCCCGGCGCAATCTGACCGAACGAGGCATCGAGCCATGCATCCCGTCCACGCAGAGCCGGAAAGTGCCGATCCCGCACGACAAGTCCCGATATCGCCGGCGGCACGAGGTCGAGAACACGTTCGGCTGCCTCAAGGACTGGCGCCGCATTGCCACGCGCTACGACCGCTGCGCCCACACCTTCTTCGCGGCACTCTGCCTCGCCGCAACAGTCATCTATTGGACGCCGTAATGAGTCCTGCCCCTAACGCGTTTGAGCTTGAGAGATCTGTATCGATTATCGAGAATCTTCCTCTCCCAGCGGAGAAAAATTTTCTCAGCCCAGAGTTCAGCTAACTAGACGCATACTGACCATTAAGGCGATAGCAACAACGGATCTCACCAGCGCAAAGCATCTAACCTTTTGCCACAATCTGCTATGCACTAAATACGCCCGAAACGAATATAAACAAGAATACCCCCAATCGAAGACAGTTCGTCAGCCCCGCCGATCGAGCCCAAGCAGCTCGTTTTAATATCGCGATCAAACTTCAAGGAGTAACGGGCATAGGGGGTTCTTCTCGGTTCTGGGGAATGCACCAAGCGCGACCGGTCCCGCCAGATCACGCGTAGCTGTGGCGAAGGCTGCTTCTATGATTGCGAGATAGTTTTGGGTACTCAAACCACCTTGGAAAGCGTTATTCACGTCTGCCAGCATCCGAAGCACGGCCTTCTCTTGGTGAGGATTGCACTGTTCTCTCAAATCATCCAGCAGGTGCACCTTTTCGACAACGAAACCGATGGCGGAACTCGTCCTAGATTGCGCTTCAACAGCTATGCTCGCGAACCATGCAATCTATCTCTATATTACCGGATGTACTCGCCCGGTGCAGCTCATATTGATACACTTTCTTATGAGTATCTATGGTTGCGGGTAGCCCCGTCCCTATCGAGGTTTCGCGGCTTTGCGCCAGTGCTTTTTCAGCAAGAACCTGCCCGAGGCGACCATTCCCACCCTCGAGAGCTTGAATATTTTCGAACCAGAGATTAGCCATCCCTACTTGGTCTATCGCAGGTAAAGGGTCTGCCCTACCCGGCGCCGTTCTGTTATAGTAATCGATAAACTGGGCCGTTTCCTGAGATGGTGATTGCATGACAAGCAGCTGACCGGCGTTGTTATCTAGATGTTAAATAGACCCAACGACGATGCCTGAGCCTTCTAAAAGCCACTTCTCAGCCTCGTCCAAAAGCGCGTTATCGGGCTGGAAACACGTCCATAGTCCTGAAGCTGCCGGATTCAGCGCGTGATCGAAATCCGGATCGCTTACCGATCATAAAACATACGTATCGTGATCGATAGAGGGCGTGGGTATCGAGCACTCTACCCGCCACCACATGTCGAACTCTAACAGCACCTCATCCGATCATGACGAGCAAATCACAAGCCACAAGCACCTTAGGAATCAGCTCTTGCCTTCCCGGATTATTTGTCCAAGAACAAGAAAAGAAAGTCACAGGAAGAAGCGCGTAGACAGTAAGAAACCTGAAATCGTTGGAAATAGTGATGCAGGCGACCCAGAGTATTGAGGTTCGAGTCCCATAGTTCGCACCACTATCCCATCGAGCGGCAGATACGCCCCTGCTCAGCGACCACGTCGCGCGCGAATTGATCCCGCCGGTACGACGTTACGGGAGGCAATGTAACGCTGCCTTAAACTTTCCCAATCTCGGGCAATAATCATGTTTATGCGAATCATTTGCATGTAGTCCCGCTCCATACGAGACAAACGAGGGTGCTTCTCTTCGCCCTCCGGGCGCCAAGCCACGCCCGCCACCTTCTCTGGAGTGTCATGAAAAAGTACTGCTTTCCCCTGCTCTGCCTGGGTGTTTTCCCTGTGACGGTCCGAGCCGCCTCACTCAGCGAAGCGCCGAACTCTTCCCTCAGCATGCAAACACCTAATCAGACCTCCACCCGGCAAGCAAAAGCGCAGAAAGCTCTGACATCTCAGAAAACGGATGAGCTGATCACGGTCACAGGGCGCGCCACCCCGCCGCCAGAGATTACGCATACACGGTATCAGCCTACCCCCGATGCCTCCACCCTGCGCACCACAACGTCGGTGCTGAACATTCCGCAGGTGGTCAACATTGTCTCTCCCCAGGTCATCCGCGATCAGGAGCCGCGTAACCTTGACGATGCACTGATCAATGTCAGTGGCATTACCCAAGGCAACACTCTGGCCGGCACGCAGGACACGATCATGAAGCGTGGCTTCGGCGGCAATCGCGACGGGTCGATCATGCATAACGGCATGCCGCTTGTCCAAGGTCGCGGTTTCAACGCTGCTGCAAACAGTGTGGAAGTGCTCAAGGGTCCTTCCTCATTGCTTTACGGCATCATGGACCCTGGCGGCGTCATCAATATCGTCAGCAAGAAACCCCGTCTCGAAGCCAAAACCGTCGCCTCGCTGATGGGCTCGACCTACGGGAGAGGCAAGGACGGATTCGAAGGCATGCTCGACTCCACTGGCCCAATCGGAAATGGCAAACTAGCCTATCGCTTGGTGCTCGATCGGATTGCCGAGGATTACTGGCGCAATTTCGGCATGCATCAGGAAACACTTATTGCTCCCTCCCTGGCATGGCTGGGACGCAAGACGCAGGTCACGGCCTGGTACGAGTTCCGCGATTATCTCTATCCGTTTGACCGCGGCACCGCACTCGATCCACGCACCAACAAGCCGCTCGACATTCCAGCCACACGTCGTCTGGATGAAAATTTCAACCGCATGACCGGACAGAGTCATCTGGGTCAGATTTCGCTCGATCATCGCTTCGGGGCCGGTTGGTCGGCCCATGTCAATTTCAGCTATAATCAGGAAATCTACGACGCCAATCAGCTGCGTGTGACAGGCGTCAATGTCGCAAAGGGCACACTCAGCCGCAGCAATGATGCCACCCATGGCGCCTATAGTTCTGATACTTATGGAACCGCCTATCTGGATGGCCCCATTACGATTGGCCGGTTCAAACAGACGCTCCAGATCGGTATGGATGGCGAATACCGCCTGATCTACCGTCGCGATCTGCTGCGCCAGTCGAGCAAATACACCTTCAGCTACCTGCACCCGGTCTATGGGCTCGAGAACCCGTCCAGCACGATATCGGCCAGCGACAGTGACCAGACCGACAATCTGCATGATTATTCAGGCTTTCTGCGCGACACGTTCAAGCTGGGCGAGCGATGGGTTGTCGTGGGTGGTGTGCGCTACCTGAGCTACCGGCAGATTGCCGGGCGTGGACGCCCATTCAAGGCCAATACGGATATCGGCGACGGGGCCTTTCTGCCTCAGGCGGGACTCGTCTACCGTCTGGCGCCCTCATGGTCGCTCTATGGCAGCTACACTCAATCCCTCAGACCCGCCTCGACCATTGCCCCTCTCTCGAGCGGGCTGGTTCTCACTTCAGGATTCCAGCCTGAAAAAGGGCGTTCCTATGAGTTCGGCGTGAAAATGGCCCTGCGCAACCGCGTCACGGGCACGCTGGCTTTTTACGACATACACAAGCGCAATGTGCTGGTCTCGCAATATAACACCACCACCAACCTGACCGATTACCGCACGGCAGGGGCAGCACGGTCACGCGGTATAGAGCTCGATCTGGCGGGTCAGGTGACAAAGCGCCTGAGCATGATCGGAAGCTACGCCTATATGGACGGCGCCACGACCAAAGACCCGCTCTACGCAGGCAAGCAACTCTGGAACGCGGCGCGTCACACGGCTTCGCTCGGACTGGCTTACGATCTCGGTCCGGTTTGCGGTGAGGACAGGCTGCGTTTGGGCGGTGACGCCCATTATGTCGGCCAGCGCGCCGGCGACTCAGCGAACAGCTTTTTCCTGCCTGCCTATACGACAGGCGACCTGTTTGCGACCTATGACCGGGTCATCGCGCGACACAAGGTCAACGTCCAGTTCAATATCAAGAACCTGTCGAACCTTACCTATTATCCCTCGGCCGTGAACAGCTACTTCGTCTCGATGGGCGACGCGCGTCGCTTCTCGCTGCGTACCATGGTGGAATTCTGATGTTTCGTTTTTCTCTTCGGCGTCTCGCGCTCTCACTCCTGCCCTTGCTCCCCTGTGCCTTCATCACCGGGGCCGAGGCTGAGCCCATCCGCATTGCCTATCTGTGCAAGACAGACGGCCCCAATCGCACGGTGGACGATGCCGCCATGGCCCATATCACCTCGCTTGGCTTCACGGTGCATCCGCTTTCCGAAGAAACCCGACCAGAAGCAGTCGCAGAGGATATGGTCGTTCTCTCCTCGACCGTCTCGGGCAAGAATGTCAGCCCTGCCTGGCGCGAGACCACAAAGCCGCTCCTGACCTGGGAGAATGACAGTCTCGACGATCTTGCCATGACAGGAAAGCGCCATGACGTCGATTTTGGCGAGACAGAAAAGGAGCGCTATCTCTGGCTCGTGAATGCCCCTCATCCGATGAGCGGCGGCCTGCCTGCCGGCCTGGTGAATGCCTATACCAAGCAAAGCCCCATGAGCTGGGGCAAGCCGGGGCTGGGAGCCACAATCATCGCAACGGTTTACGGTCAACCCGAAAAGGTCGCGATCTTCGGCTATGAGAAAGGCGCGACCATGGATTACGAGAGTCTGGCGCCCGCGCGGCGCGTCATGATGTTTCTCGATAATGCCACCTTCACCATGGTTTCGCCGCAGGGATTGTGCCTGTTCGATTCCGCCCTCCTCTGGACCGCTGGCCGCAAGGAGAGAGCCTCTTCCTGTGCGCATCTGTCAGGCAAGGCGAAGTCCACGGATTGAACACCGGGCGACAAGATGACAAGCGCCGAGCGGTCAAAGCACATCGCGGGATTAGGCGATCTTCCCGATAGGATGATGATCGCCCTGCCCCGATACGAAAGCTCTATTCAGGAACGTGCACCACGGCTTACGCCGGGTAGCGCGTATCCCGATTGGGCACGAGCTTCCTTCCTTGAACCATAGCCTCAGGGCCAAACGTGACGGGCCAGGATTGGCATCATCTGCCCCGGCGTGAGGATCGGGAACGCTGGGAATTCTGGTTTCATTAAGCTTTCCCAATCCCGCGCAAATTCCGTTGCCTGGAAACAGAAAGACACATAGCAACTGCGACGCATTATCATATTCGCAGGATGTCATGAATTTTCTCGCTCCGTCCTTTATCCGACGATCCGCAACACTTGCTGCTCTGGCGCTCATGAGCACAGGATTGTCCTCTCCCTCATTCGCCGCAGTCGCGACACAGGCCAGCGAGCCGATTACCGGGCACCCCACGAAGCGCGCGACCTCGCATCAGAGGCTCACGCACCACAAAGGCCCGGAACAAGGCAGAACCGGGCACGACAACGTCCACCACGCGCTTACCCGGGAAAGCGATACGGCATCGAGCGCTGTCGGCACCACGCCCCCGCCGGAGGCGCACCCCGCGAATTATGCCTCGCAGAAAAAGGGCGTGGGGCGCGAGGATCTGACCGTCATCGGCAAGACACACCCCCTGCTGACCGGGATCTCCCCTAATCGCAAATTCACCGCCTCACTGCTCGATACGCCGCGTTCTGTCTCGGTCGTGACGAAAGAGCAGATGAAACTGGTCAATGCGACTTCGTTCGAGGACGCCATGCGCACCGTGCCCGGGGTCAGCTTCCGCGGCGGTGATGCCTATGCCATTCCGGGCGGCAATTACCCGGTCATTCGCGGCTTTGGCTCCTACAGCAACATGTTCATCGACGGGCTGCGTGATAGCGGCGTGAGCCAGCGTGAAGTCTTCGACGTCGAGGAAATGGAGGTGCTCAAGGGACCGGGCTCCGTTTATGGCGGACGCGGCGGTCTGGGCGGGCAGATCAACATCACCAGCAAGAAAGCCCAGCTTGGCAATCTGACCTCCGGCCAGATCGGCTTTGGTACTGCCGCCTACAAGCGCGGTACGCTCGATATCAATCGTCAGATCGGACGTACAACCGCATTTCGCCTCAACGCGATGGGGGCCGATGGCGACACGGCGGGTCGTGCGCCGATTGGCGGCCATAAATGGGGTGTTTCCCCCTCACTCGCTTTCGGCCTCGGCACGAAGACGCGCCTGACCCTTGGCTATTACCATCTTTATTCTTTCGACATGCCGGATTATTCCGCACCCTATAGCAAGATCACCCACGAGCCCCTGAAAATTCCCCGCAGCACCGTGCTTGGGCTGGAAGATCGCGATTTCGAGCGCAGTACAACCGATCTCGGCCAGATCATTCTGGAACGCGACCTGTTCAAGGACTTCATGTTCAGGAACACGCTCCAATGGACCAGCACGCAATACGATTATATCGCCACCAATCCGCAATGGCAGAGCACGGCCGTCAACAACCAGACCATCCTGCTCGAAGCCAAATCCGGCAAGTTCCATACGGATAATTTCCAGGAACAGGCCATGGTCTCCGGGACATTCGACACAGGGCCGATCCACCACGCCATCAATACCAGCATCGAGCTCTCGCGCGAGCGCCTGACACGCAACGAATATTATGTTGTCGATTCAGGCGGTCATAATCTGCGTAATGGTGGCCCCTGCACCATCGCCTATAACTGTATCTCGGCCACGAATCTCGGCAGCTGGAGCGCCCATAATCCCTGGCTCGGCTCGTACACGCTGGGCGAGCCGGGCATCGCCCCGCTGAACACCAATGTCACTACCGGCTCGGCCTATGCCTTCGATACGATGAGCATGCTGCGCGACCACCTTCTGATCAATGGTGGTGTGCGCTTCGACCGCTTCATGACCTCTGCCGTTCAGGGCAATGTCGGGCTGAGCAATAACCAGAGCTTCATCAACTATCAGGCCGGGGCGGTCTACAAGCCCATCAAGCCCGTCAGCCTGTATTTCTCCTACGCCACTGCCTCCAACCCCGTCGGCGTCGATGCCGGAGCGGATGGCCAGATCGCGCTCTCGACCGCCAATAACAAGCTTGCCCCTCAGAACGGCAAGAATATCGAGGTCGGTGCCAAGGCCGATCTGTTCAACGGACGTTTCTCGATCACAGGGTCGCTCTTCGACGGCAAGATGACCAATGCCCAGGTGTCGGATGGCTATGGCAACCAGATTGACGCCGGGACGCAGCGCGTTCGTGGCGCAGAGATCAACGTTGCAGGCAGCATCACGCCGAAATGGGAGATGTTCGGCGGCTGGACGTATCTGGACAGTACGGTCATCTTTGGCGGCCCGACCCATGCCAATGTGGGCAAGCGCTTCCCCTACACACCGGGCAATTCCATTGCGCTCTGGAGCACTTACAAGATCCTGCCGCGCCTGAAGGCCGGTGGTGGCCTGACCTATATGAGCAAGCGCTATACCAATGTGAATAACCAGACCTGGGTGCCCGCCTATGTCCGCCTCGACATGGTGGCGGATTACCAGATCACGCGTACGCTTGATTTGCAGGCCAATCTGCAGAACCTGACCAACAAGCGCTACTATGACCGCGTCTATACCAACTACTCTCGCATCGCAGCGGGCCGCGCCGTGACCTTTCAGCTCACGCTCAAGATGTGACAACCAGAGGGAGGCAAATCTCGATACCCAGCCCCGGTGCGTTGTCATGCAGCGCGATGGTGCCACCATGGAGGGTAATGATGGCGCGCACCAGGCTGAGTCCGATCCCGTTGCCCGGCACATGGCGGCTCGCATCGAGCCGCACCATCTTCTCGAAAACACGCTCCTGATCGGCCGTAGCGATGCCGGGGCCGGTATCATCGAGGCGGATGAGCATTTCAGCCTCTCCCCGTTGCGATGAGAGTCTCACATGGCTGCCCGGCGGCGTGTGCAGCGTGGCATTTTCCAGCAGATTGGACAAAGCCTGCGTGAGGAGGACGCGACTGCCTTCGATCATGCAGGGTTTCGCCGCCAGTTCCTGGTGCCAGTACTGGCCATGCTGCTCGATCACAGGCCCGTAGAGCGACGCTAGTGTCTCGAGAACTCCGGTCATATCGACCCGGCCGGAATCCGGGATTTCCTTATAGGCCTCGAGCTGGGCCAGCTTGAGCAGCGACGCGAAGATCTCCAGAGCCTCATTCAGGCTTGCGCGCGCGAGATCCAGCGCGATCACGCCTTCCGACGCGGTGATCGAGCGTCCGGCCTTATCGAGATGACGACCGAGATCGGCAAGTGGGCGCCGCATGTCATGGGCGATATCATCCGTAACCTGACGCACCCGCGCCAGAAGCGCCTCGTTTCGGTCGAGCATGGCGTTCAGACTCGCCGACAGGTGATTGAACTCGTCATCCATTTCGGTCAGGGGCAGGCGCCGCGACAGATCGCCCTCCATGATTTCGCGCGCGGTCCGACTGATAACCTCGATCCTGCGAAGCAGCATGCGGCTCATGCCATAGCCGCCCGTCACACCGATCAGCAGGAAACCCGCCATGCACCAGACGAGCGTAATGAAGAAGCCTCGTCTGAGCGTCTGGAGCGGCGCGCCCTCCATGCCGACGAAGAGATAACCACCATCATCCAGGACCGTACCGAAGCCGAGTACCGGGCGCCGCTCGGGCGGCCTGGTACGATGCGTCCATGAGAGCATCCGCCATCCTGCCACCGGACGCAGATGAAACATGTTGCCGACCACGACATTCTGCGGCCGATCCTGAAGGAGATAGTAGAAGCCGGGCTCGCTTCGGACAAAATCGCGCATGACCGGCGCGAGATGCGCCACATCGTGCTGACCGGCATTGCTCAGCGCCTCATTGCATTCATTCATGACGGTCAGGCGCATCTGTCCGTCGAGCTGGTTTATGCCCCTCGTTCCGGACCAGACCACCCCTGCCATACCGCAGACGACGAGACAGACCGCAAACGACGCAATGATCCTGAAAGACGTACTCCTGAGAACCGGCAGGGCCTGTCCTTGCCGATCCTGGCCCGGCACGTCACCCATCGTGACGCAACACGTAGCCCTGGCCTTTCACGGTATGCAGAACTGGCGCGGCGTCGCGCCCCAGCCGCTCGCGCAAGCGGCTGATATGGGTTTCCACGAGATTTGTGTGCACCGGAAAATCCATCCCCCAGACGTTCTGAAGCAGCATTGTGCGCGAGAGGACAGTAAGTGGATGCCGCATGAAATATTCAAGCAAAGCCAGCTCCTGAGACTGGATATAGAGCTTCACGCCACGACGAAACACCTCCCGCCTTACGAGATCGAGCTCCAGATCCCCAAAGACCAGACGGGTACGGTTGGCAGGCTGATCCGCGCGGCGCATAAGCGTCTCGATCCGCGCCCGGAGCTCCGGCAGCGCGAAGGGTTTGACCAGATAATCATCGGCACCGCTCCGCAATCCCTCCACACGGTCGCGTATGCCGTCCATCGTGGTCAGGAAAAGAACCGGGGTCTCGAGCCCTGCGACACGCATGGATTTGAGAATGGACAGTCCATCCGTCATCGGGAGGCGACGATCGAGGACAATGCAATCCCATCCAGCGTCGAGAGCAAGGATCTGCCCTGTCGCGCCGTCACTCGCCATCGTCACGTCCATCCCCCATTCCTCCATGGCTCCGATTGCATGGGAGAGAAGGGAAAGATCATCCTCGATCATGAGAACGCGCTTGCCGTCGCAGTTCATGGGGCACTCCGTTGCGCAGGATATCCTGATATCGTTCCTCGCGCGGAGATGCCATAGGGATCAGGCTGCCATGGCGTTGACCCCCTCTCGCGCGGGCAGCCCCCATGGCGGGGCCGGGCGAAGGCGGCATGGAAGTATCATATCTGCCCCTAAGGGTTCTTTATGTGCCTTCTTGCATCATTCGGTCATGACGTCACATTTCTGGCTCATTCCCTGATGGAAAAAAACGGATGCCCGCCCCCTTCTCCCCATCCCCGCATTGCCCGGACGCACAGGCAATCCATGAACCCTGCGCTGCGAAGGAACCCGCTCCCTTGCGGGGAACACAGCGCAACCTTCATCCCATAGGGTCTGCCGAAACCTTTTCTCAACTTCCTCCTCCATACCATCCCTCCCGATGACGATCACCCGACGGGGCTTGGGAGGGTGGGCAGGAGACAATGCGGGCTGTCGCACGTTCCTGCGGTGACCCGTTGCCTCCCGCCCATGGCCAACCCGGAGTTTTCCCATGATCCCCCCCTCAAGAACAGTTGCAGAGACGGGCAAGGCGCGCCCCTCGATCGCGACGATATGTGGCCTCATGCTTACGACCGGCATGCTGCTCTCCTGCCCTCCCTCCCTTGCCCGAGGGGTAGCGCTGAATCTTGTGGCGACGAGCACTACCCTGGACTGGAATGCTGTAGCCTTGACCAGTGGGCATGTTCTGGTGGGAGGGCCTCGCTGGACGGGCTTCCCCGGTCCTTCGGTCGCCCTTGTGACTCAGGGGAGCAGAATACGCCCCTTTCCTGATAAGGAATGGAATAGCTGGGCACCCGGGCAGGATGCTCGAAAGCGCTTCGTGAATGTCAACGCGCTGCACGTCGATCCCGAAGGCACGGTCTGGGTTGTCGATACCGGCACACCGGAATTCGGCGGACCTCCCGTCAAGGACGGTGCCAAGCTCGTTCGGATCGACGCCTCCAAAGGGACAATCCTGCGGATTTACCCTTTGGGGCCGGAGGTCGCACCGGTAGGCAGCTATGTCGATGATATCCGCTTCAACGGGCCGCATGCCTATCTGACGGATGCAGGGACCGGCGCGCTACTGGTGCTCGATCTGGCGAGTGGCGGGGTCCGCCGCGTTCTGGCTGGCAACCCCGCCGCTATGGCGCAGCCCGGGCGCCCCATCGTTGTTGACGGGCAGGTTCTGCGCAAGGGCGATGGCACGCCGATGCTCATCAATGCCGACCCGCTCGAGGTGAGTCCTGACGGGCGCTTCCTGTATTTCGGTCCGCTTGCTGGCCCCTGGTCACGCATCCCTACCGCTGCACTCGATGATCCGAACCTTTCCGACAAGGAACTGGCCGCCACCGTCGAACCTTGGGCCGATATCCCGCCTATCGGGGGCAGCGCCATGGATAGCAAAGGAAGACTCTATTTCACCGCACTGCGCGACGACACGCTCTATCGCCGCGACCCGGATGGCAAGATCACCATGCTCGCCAGGGATCATCGACTGCACTGGGCCGACGCGCCGTTCCTGAACAAGGATAACACGCTCTGGCTCCCAGTCGCACAACTCGATCGCCTCTCCCGGTTCAATGGAGGAAAATCGCATATACGCCAGCCCTTTGCTCTTTATTCTGTCCCCCTCACGCCCTGATCATGTCAGCGCCGAGGCAATACGGTGAGGAAGACGCCCGACCGAGCGCCCTGACAATACCCGAAAGATCCTTCTCTTGACGGTATGATCGCAAACAAGGAATGGCCTATAAGCGGCACGACGCCCCGTACCTGCCACGGGCATATGATCTTTGGCCCCGGCACGCTTTCACGCGGCCTTGCACGATGAGGAGATATCATGAAACCGTCCCTGACGAAGACGTGCCAGATCCTGGGGGTCCCGACCCAGAGCGGGACCTCCGAACGGGGATGCATCATGGGACCGACTGCCTTTCGTATCGCCGGTCTGCCCGAAATGCTGGAGGAACTTGGTTGGGGAGTCACCGATGTGGGCGATGCCACCCCTTCTGCCCTGACCGCAGTAAGCCACTCGAACCCCGCCGTACGCAACCTCGATGCGATCATCGCGTGGACCGAAGCCGTCAGCACACGGGCCTATGAAATGGCGCGCAGCTGCGATTTCCCCATTTTTCTGGGCGGAGACCACTCCATGTCGGCGGGTACGGTCAGCGGCGTTGCCCGCTATGCCGAGGAACGGGGACAACCGCAATTCGTGCTCTGGCTAGACGCTCATACGGATCTGCACACGCTTCACACCACCACCAGCGGTAATCTGCACGGCACGCCGGTCGCGTATTTCACGGGGCAACCCGGCTTTGAGGCGTGCCCGCCCCCGGTCGCGACGGTCGATCCGCATCATGTGTGCATGATGGGCATTCGCTCGGTCGATCAGGCAGAAAAGCGCCATGTCGCTGAAATCGGTATCTCGGTTTTCGATATGCGCGCAATAGATGAGCAAGGCGTTGTCCAGCCTCTGAACGGCTTTCTCGACCGGGTACGCGCAGCAGGAGGCAGGCTTCATGTGAGCCTCGATGTGGATTTTCTCGCCCCCGAAATCGCCCCTGCTGTGGGCACCACCGTTGCGGGAGGGGCGACCTACCGTGAAGCTCATCTGATCATGGAGATCCTGCATGACAGCGGCCTCGTGACGTCACTGGATCTCGCGGAGCTCAACCCTTTTCTGGATGTGCGGGCCCGTACGGCGCTCCTCATGACTGATCTGGCGGCCAGCCTGTTCGGGCGGCGCGTTCTCGAACGCAAGACAAGGACATACTGACATGGCGCTGACGGGTCCCGCTCCCTCTCCCCTCGCCTTCGTGCCCTTCGTCTCGGTACAGAACATGATGGCACTGGTTCATACCCTTGGCATCAATCGTTTTCTGAGGGAATTGGCGGCCTATATCGAGGCAGATTTCAGACGCTGGCCCGAATTCGACAAGACACCACGCATTGCAGCGCATTCGGCAGAGGGCGTGATCGAACTGATGCCGACGAGCGATCACACGCTCTATGGCTTCAAATATGTCAACGGCCATCCGAAGAACATGAAGGAAGGCCTGCAAACCGTGACAGCTTTCGGGATGCTGGCCGATGTGGCCTCGGGCTATCCGGTGCTGTTATCCGAGATGACCGTACTCACCGCGCTGCGTACCGCAGCCATGTCGGCCGTTGCAGCCACGCACTTGGCCCCGGCAGGCGCCCGGGTAATGGCCGTCATCGGCAATGGCGCACAATCCGAATTCCAGGCGATCGCCTTTCGAGAATTGCTCGGGATCACCACGTTGCGGCTTTTCGATATCGACCCTGCCGCATCGGAAAAATGCCGACGCAATCTCGCAGGGCTCGGCTTTGACATCACGATATGCGAAAGCAGCGAAAAGGCGGTCGAAGGGGCGGATATCATCACCACCGTGACCGCCGACAAGCAATGCGCCACCATACTCTCCGACAACATGGTCGGAAGCGGGGTGCATATCAATGCCGTGGGTGGCGACTGCCCCGGCAAGACCGAGTTGCACCGCGACATCCTGACGCGCGCCGCCATTTTCGTTGAATATCCGCCCCAGACCCGCATAGAGGGCGAAATCCAGCAGTTGGCGGAGGACCACCCGGTAACGGAACTCTGGCAGGTGATGACAGGGGATGCCGCCGGGCGGAGAAGCCAGAGCGAAATCACCTTGTTCGACTCAGTCGGGTTTGCGATCGAGGATTTTTCGGCCCTGCGCTATGTGCGCGATAATATCGCCGGGACCGGGCTCTATGAACGGTTGGATATGCTGGCCGATCCGGATGATCCGCGCGACCTCTTCGGCATGGTGCAGCGCGCGACCGGGATCAGCTAGAGCAACGCTCCGCGGGGCAGTCGTCCGCAACCGGCCCGCCGAACGCCTGCATTCCAGCGATCATGTGGATCGTCATGGCCTGCCCAGATTCAGGAAACCGGGCGAGGCGTATGGCAGGACGCCGTCAGAGCCCTCCCTGCTCGACAATGAAGCGGGCGATCTCGGCCACGCCCTGACCGGCCTTGATATTCGCGAAAACAAAGGGACGCGCGCCGCGCATCTTGCGACTGTCACGATCCATCACCCCAAGATCGGCGCCGACATAAGGGGCCAGATCGATCTTGTTGATCACGAGCAGATCACTGCGCGTGATCCCAGGGCCGCCCTTGCGCGGAATCTTGTCCCCGGCCGAGACATCGATGACGTAAATCGTCAGATCGGCCAGCTCCGGGCTGAACGTCGCCGCGAGATTATCGCCACCGCTCTCGACCAGAACCAGATCCAGCCCCTCGAAGCGCTCGGTCAGTTCAGCGATGCCGGCCAGATTGATGCTGGCATCCTCACGTATGGCCGTATGGGGGCACCCGCCGGTCTCGATCCCCATGATCCGTTCAGAGGGTAGCGAGCCCGCTCGCGTCAGGAATTCGGCATCCTCGCGCGTATAGATGTCATTCGTGATGGCGGCGATATTATACCCATCGCGAAAAACGCGACATAGCGCATCCATCAGCGCCGTCTTGCCCGTTCCGACGGGGCCGCCAATTCCCACGCGCAGTGGGCCGTGTTTTGCCTGGGTCATGTTCTGAACAACCTTGTCGTCTGGGTTTCGTGATGCATGGCAGCGAGATCGGAGCGGAAACAGGCGCCTCCGACATCGTCGAGTGTTCGAGCACCAGTGAGCGCAACGAGCCTGACCAGCAACGGGTCAAGGCGGGCAAGTGTCTGCAGCCCGTCCGTCTGGCCCAGGGGCACAAGCCGAACGGCAGAGGAAACCAGCGCGGCCAACGTGGCATACCCTCCTGCCAGAAGCGCCTGATGCCTGCTTATCCCGCCGCGCCGGAAGACCATGCCCTGCGCCACGGGAAGCGGCCAGCGCTGTCCCCGCAGGGCTTCCGGCTCGGGGGCAACCTGCCAGGAGTTGGCTGCCTTCAGGAAAGCCTCCCCCTGATAGATCGTCTCTTCATAACGCTCGCGCGAAGAGGCGCACGCGCAGGCGAAAGCCGCGAGCTCTCTCAAGGGCTCGATCTCTGCGCCCATGCGCCAGGCCTCCTGGAGGATAATCAGATCACTACCGGGCGCGCCATGGTCGAACAGACAGGTAATCCAGGCGCAAAGCGTCGCGACGTCATGCACATCTCCTGTCTCCACCGCCCATTCCAGCCCGTGACTATAGGCATAGCCGCCGGTCGGAAAGGCAGGGGATACCCAGGAGAGCAGACGCAGAAATGCCCCTGCCCCGTCCGGAGTTTCCTCCTCAGCCATGCGCGTGATCGTGGCCACCCTGCAGGCTCAGGCCGACGCCGTCGTCAGTTTCCTGGGCGCGCGCATGGGCGTGATGGTGGCCGTGATCATGATGGTGGTCGTGGTGGTGATGATGTTCATGCTCATGCCCGTGGGAATGGTCATGAGCATGTCCGCCCCCTGCATGCCCCCCTGACCGACCGGCATAAGCCCCGCTCTCCGGGTCGAACGGTGCTTCGACATCCCGCACGTGCCCGCCCAGCCCGCCGATCATGTCCGCAATCACATGGTCTCGCCTCACGAGTATGGCGTGTTCGCCAATAGCCGCCGGCAAATGGCGGTTACCC
The DNA here is from genome assembly GCF_003994335.1 of Asaia sp. W19. GTDB lineage: Bacteria > Pseudomonadota > Alphaproteobacteria > Acetobacterales > Acetobacteraceae > Asaia. Next base: position 216,017 of record NZ_PNQZ01000025.1, on the reverse strand, counting down.
AGATGCCAGGCCAGTTGCAGCAATTGCAGCGTTCCGTGGGCGGTTACTTCCATGAGCTCTTCGGGCAAGGCCCTGACCAGAATGGTCCGACCATCTTCCAGACGCAGACCGTCACCGCCGCGCAGAAGCCGTGCATGCTCCAGTTCCAGACGGATCTTCTCGCCACTGGCCAGTGTCAGCATCATTCTCCGGCGATGCCGCCCCTCATAATCAGCAGCAAAAATACCGCTCGCATCGGCTTCAAGCCAGCTCCCGGCAGGAAGGATTTCGAGAATACGGGTCATCAGAACAGAAAATACCTTTGGGCCATGGGCAGGATTTCGGCGGGCTCGCACGTCAGGAGCACGCCATCGGCCCGCACTTCATAAGTTTCGGGATCAACTTCGATATAGGGCATGGAATCGTTATGAATCATGCTGCGCTTGCCGATTCCGCCACGCACGTTCCGCACCGCCGAGAGGCGACGCTCGAGCCCGAGCCTCGCACCGATATCATCCTCAAGCGCCGCCTGGGACACGAATGTGAGGCTGGTCCGCGCAAGCGCGCGACCGAACCCGCCAAACATCATGCGGCCATGCACCGGCTGCGGTGTAGGGATAGACGCATTCGGGTCACCCATCATGGCATAGACAATCATGCCCCCCTTGATCACCTGCTCGGGTTTCACGCCAAAAAATGCGGGCTCCCAGAGTACCAGATCGGCCAGCTTGCCGGTTTCAACCGAACCGACCTCATGGGACAACCCATGCGCGATCGCAGGATTGATCGTGTATTTCGCGATATAGCGTTTGACCCGCGCGTTATCGGCCGCGCCATCACCGGCCAGGGCGCCGCGCTGGATTTTCATCTTGTGTGCGGTCTGCCATGTGCGCAGCGGCACTTCTCCGACGCGCCCCATGGCCTGACTGTCCGAGGACATCATCGACAGCACACCCATATCGTGAAAGATGTCTTCCGCCGCAATCGTTTCGCGTCGGATGCGACTCTCGGCAAAGGCAATGTCCTCGGGCACCTGCTGATCCAGATGATGGCAGACCATCAGCATATCCAGATGCTCGTCGAGCGTGTTCACCGTGAAGGGACGTGTGGGATTGGTGGAAGACGGCAGCACATTGGGCAGACCCGCCACGCGGATGATGTCGGGCGCATGCCCCCCTCCGGCGCCCTCGGTATGGAACGCGTGAATCGTGCGCCCCTGAAACGCAGCGATCGTGTCCTCCACAAAACCGCTCTCATTGAGCGTGTCGGAGTGGATCATGACCTGCACATCCATCCGGTCTGCGACGCTCAGGCAGCAATCGATGGCGGCCGGAGTGGAACCCCAGTCTTCATGCAGCTTCAGACAACTCGCGCCGGCTCTGATCATCTCCTCCAGCGCCTCGGGCCGCGAGGCATTGCCCTTGCCCGCGAAAGCGAGATTGACGGGAAAACCTTCGGCCGCCTCGATCATACGTTCCAGATGCCAAGGCCCCGGCGTGCAGGTGGTCGCGGTGGTGCCGCTCGCCGGTCCGGTGCCGCCACCCAGCATTGTCGTAACGCCTGAGGACAAGGCCTCTTCGATCTGCTGCGGGCAGATATAATGGATATGGCTGTCGATGCCGCCCGCCGTGACGATCTTGCCCTCGCCGGCAATGATCTCTGTGCCCGGCCCGATGATGATATCCACGCCGGGCTGAATATCGGGATTTCCCGCCTTGCCGATTCCGGCGATCCGCCCGTCGAGAATGCCGATATCCGCCTTCACGATCCCCCAATGGTCGATGATGACCGCATTAGTGATCACGGTATCCATGGCCCCTTCGGCGCGCGTGCGCTGCGACTGGCCCATGCCATCACGAATGGTCTTTCCTCCGCCGAAACGGACTTCCTCGCCGTAGATCGTATGATCGCGCTCGATCTCGATGATGAGGGCCGTATCGGCCAGCCTGAGCCGATCACCGGTCGTGGGACCGAACTGGGCAGCGTAGTCATGTCTGGAAAGACGCATCATGGATCAACACTCCCCATGACATCCCCCCGAAACCCGATCACGCGGCGCAGGCCGCGCAGCGGGACCAGTGTGACCTCCCGATCCTGCCCCGGCTCGAAGCGTATTGCCCCACCGGACGGAACATCAAGACGCCAGCCACGCGCCCTGTCCCGGTCGAACACAAGCGCTGGATTGACCTCGGCAAAATGATAATGACTTCCCACCTGCACCGGACGATCTCCCGTATTGGTCACCAGAACGAGCAGGCGTGGCTGGCCCTCATTAAGCGCGATATCCCCTTCCGTCGGCAGCAATTCGCCGGGGACGGCGCCGGGGGGCAAAGTTTCAGCGTATCGGGTCATGGACAGTCACCAACTTTGTACCATCGGGAAAGGTTGCCTCGACCTGCACGTCGTGAATCATCTCGGCCACGCCCTGCATGACCTGATCGCGCGTGAGAACCCGGCCGCCACTGGCCATGAGTTCCGCCACGCTTCGGCCATCGCGCGCGCCCTCGACCACGTGGTCGGTGATCAGGGCTACGGCCTCGGGATAATTGAGCACAACACCCCGCTCGAGCCGCCGTCTGGCCACCTGCGCGGCCATGGCCACCAGCAGCTTGTCCTTTTCCCGAGGGGTCAGTTTCATGTCCTGCTCAACTCCATCTCAGATATGCGGTCATGATCGTCGAATACAGCCATCAGCTCACGATCTCCACGTGGCGGGCATGGAGCGACCATCACGCAGGATCGGCAGGATATGCCTGATCGTCTTTTCCAGCGCCCAACCGCCCGATGCAATCCCGCGCACCACCAGCATGCCATTCCAGGCCGAGGCGGCGAAACTGCCAGTATACCCGGCTTCCAATGCCTCTCGCACCGGGGTGAGCAACGCTTCTGCCCGGGGAGAAACCAGAATCAGCGTAGCATTGGCGGGCGCGCCGTCGCCAGCGGCCTTGGAGGCGAGAAGGCCAGACACGGTCTTGCTCTCAAGCCGCAGGAGATCTTCCAGGATGAGCCTGCCCTCACGGCGAATTGTCAGCCGATCGCGCAGCGCAAGAGTTTCGACGATCTCGCCTGATCCGGTCCGCCCGAAAATCCGGCTCTCAAGATAAAGAAATTGGGCTGTCGCCGCCATATCGACCCGCATGACCCGGCGCATGACGCTTCCATCGAAAAACAATGTGCCATGAGGCAGCCAGTCGAGGCAGGCTCCTGCCTCAAGGCGACAGGTCAGATCGATCTCCGAGGGCGGGTCCGCTGCCCGCGCCCTATAGACACGCTCGGCGGCCTGTGAGGTAACGAGTAACTGCGTTCCCGCCCTACAGCCGATACGCCCCTCGATACGATCCCCTCCTGCCATACCGCCCGAGATATTCACCGTGACGGCCTCAAGCATGGGCGTTTCCACGCGGGGGAAAAGCAGGCGACAACAGCCCCCCTGCACCAGATCTGCCATGACTGTGCGCCCGTCACGCTGCTTGACGTCGAGCCCGAACCAGCCTCTTGCACGTTGCAACCCCGGCTCGGTCACCGCCGTGAGCGGCCGGGTTGCGGAAGGCGCCGTCATGACGCGAGCCGCAGTGAGCATGCCGAGCTCCGGCGATTCCGAGATCTCATCGATCTTTTCCCGTAATGCAGAAGAGCGGATCGGACAAAGCCGCATCGGTCAGGGGAGCCTGAACACGCGTCAAACGGAGCCATAGCCAGCAGAAAACCGACAAGGCGAAAACCAGGGCGCCGATCATCTCGAAATGGCTGAAAACGAATTCCGCCGCAACGCTGGCAGGGCCAGACAGGCTCAGATGGTCGGACAGCATCGAAACCAGTTCGACGCCCGCGATCGACAGGGCAAGCAAAACGGAAACAAGTGTAAGGCCCAGATTGAGCCGCGCCCTTTGTCTCGCGCGGGAGTAGAGCCCCTGCATGAGCACACTATCGACCGTATCGAGCAATGCCATCGCGCTCACGAAGAGCAGGGGCAGCATCATGATTTCCCAGGGCGGCAAACCACGCTCCCCCTGGGCAACCGAGATACCCAGAAGGCTGATTTCCGATGCGGTATCGAAACCGAGCCCAAACAGGAAGCCGATCGGATAAAGATGCCAACTGACCGAGACGCGGGCGAGCACAGGAGCGACCAGACGGGCAATGCCACGAGACGGAAGGGTGCCTTCCGAACCCGACACGATCTGGCCACGCTGCCCCCACAAATCCCGCAAGGTCAGCCCGTTGATCGCGGCGATCAGGACGAGAAACAGGATCGAAACCCAGCCGCCGATGAGACCTCCTCGCGCCGCAATATCCGCCAGGCTGGCCCGGTAATGCTGCCCGGCCAGCACAACGCCAAGCGTGGCGAGGCAGACTATCGTGGAGTGGCCAAGGGAAAAGAACAGTCCCGCCGCCTGAGCACTGCGCTGCTCGCGGAGCGAGGCCCGCGTCACGTTATCAATGACCGCAATATGATCGGCATCCAGCGCGTGACGCAGCCCCAGACCATAGGCCAGCGCCGCAGCGCCCATAAGGAGCGGATGCCCCGAGAAAAGGGAAAATGCCCCAAGCCAGACCAGGGCATTCAAAAGCCCAAGCCCCCCAAGAAGGAAGAAGGCTCGCCTGCGCAGATCGACACGCTTGATATCCAGAACTCGCCCCCCCCGCCCATGCGACTGGGAGCAGTTTGAGCCATTTCATCTGGTTTTACAATGCGCTAGCGCGTTCACGCAGCCGGATCGCGATCACAACAGCTTGCCGGGTTCGCGGCGGCCCTGCCCACCCGGCGCGCTTGCCCGTCCAAGGAAGCGGAAACCGCTCAGAAATTCGCGCTGATGGAACCAAATGCCATGCGGGGCGCGCCGATCAGGAAGGACTGATAGGCCATGGCCCCGCTGGCAATGCTGAGCGGATTGCCGTTCTCTCCCATCGTCGCAATGTAATGGGTGTTCTGCAGATTGGTGATGCTGAGCGAGAGGGTCAAATCCTTGACCGGCTGCAGGCTGCGCTTGATGGAAGGAATACGCATCAGATTATACTGGATGCCGAGATTGGAGAGCCAATAGGACGGCACCTTCACATCGCCTGTATAGGAATAGTTGCGTTTGCTGTTGAAGCTGGCGTCCACATAGGCCGTCAGACCCTGCCAGTCATAGGAGAGGCGCGTTTTATACATGTAGCGTGGATAATTGACGACCTGTACACCTTTGAGATCATAGGTCGTTCCGGCCGCCGTCAGGTTCTGATCATAGGTCGCGTGGTCATAGCTGAAGCTATTGGTGAAAACGAGATTATGGATCGGCATGACGGTCAAAGCCGTATCGACACCATTCATGGTCACGCCGCCCACATTCGAAACTGCGGAAATTGGATTGACCGATGAACCCGAGGCGACCTGCTGCAACCGGTTATTGAAATTCGTACGGTAGCCATAGATCGACAGACCGACTTTCTCACTCGAATAACGATACCCTGCAGCATAGGTCCAGGCCGTTTCGGGACGGATCGACTTGCGCTCCTGATCGAACGCGGTCTGGGTAACGGCAAAGGGGGACGCACAAAGCTTGTAGCCGCATTGCGCATAGGTATGGACATTCTCCGAGATGTCGAAAAACAGCTCGTGATGGCTCAGGAAGTGCCAGTCTCCGCTGATATGCGGGAGAAAGGCCTTGGCTGTGGTCAGGCCGACGCCGCTCGCGAGCACGGTTGTGGGGGAATAATAGTCAGGATTCGCATAACCATTCCCGACACGAGTGGTGTGGAGCACGGATTTGAAGCCGAAATGAAGCGCCACATGCTCGATCGGCCGATACGTATCCTGCACGAAAGCCGTAAACGTGTTCGTGCTGTAGTCCTGATTAAAGATCTGGGCGAAAGGGTGCTTCCAGTACTCAAGTGGGTTGGGCAGTGGCGACGTCAGCTTGCCGTCCACGATGTTGGGCATTTCAAAGACATATTGCGGGGTCTGATAGCTGTTGTTTTCGTACCAGACGCCGCCCCCGAGCGTATTCTCGTGGGTCTGGTATTGCACGCGCGAGAGGAAACCCACGCGCTTGACTCCCGGCGCCTTGCGCAGTTCGGACAGCGGCGACCCATTGGGAGAGGGATAATAGGGCGTGGTCCAGGTCGACTGGTTGATGGCACCGTGGCCATAGGCCGTGCTGTCCCAGACCAGGTGATCGGTCATCTGCAAATGGGCACGCATGCCGGCCAGATAATCGGCGCTGTTGAGCGTCGCATCATAATATGCGGAGTCCTCCGGATCAGCGAGGCCGGCAAAGGATGCCGGAAAGATCCCATTGGCCGCATTGATTGCCGCCTGAAGCCCGCTTTGCTTGCCGTTATAGTAGTTGGTCACGCCATACCCGACCTTCTGGATGATCTCGGGCGAGGTGTCGGGTGTCGAAAACTGATGCTCATCTGCCCAGTCAAAATAGGCCGAAAAGTAACTTTCATGACCAATTGGCTGAAGCAGCTTGGCATTGACCTGCTGCACGAACTGGTCTCCCGTCCCCTTCCAGATCTGACCATCCTGACGGCTATAGGACGTAAAAAACCGCGTCCCCGTCTTGTTGAGATCTCCGCTATCAAGACGCAGGAAAGTATGGAAATTGGCATAGCTGCCAAAGCCCTGATTGATGGTTCCCCCCAGCTTATGCGCCGGATCGCGCGAGACATAGGCAAAAGATCCGCCCAGATTGCTCGTCGAAGCGATTTCCTCTGCCCCTGCTGATTGCGATATATCGATACGCGCGACGTTTTCGGCTGAAATGGCGAGGAGCGAGTTCAGCCCGTTATACATGCGCAGCGTCTGCTCCCCCAAAGGCATGCCATCCAGAGTGAAGCCAATTTGCTGCTGCTGAAATCCGTGCATGAAAAGCTGCTGTGACCAGATATCAACGCCCTGGGGTTCAGCAGACTGGAACATGATCCCAGGCAACTGAGACAGGACCTTTAACGGGTTGGTCCCTGCAGGCGCCTGGGAGAGGAGCTTCTGGCTGACGGTCACCAGAGCGCCGCGCGTGATATGGGCGGCCTTCACGTCAAACGTCTCAGAGGTCGAACTCAGATAGACGGCGGATTTTCCGACAGACTTCGGTGTTGCGGCGGGAATACCGCTCCGTTCAGTCGCGGCACCGCGTTTGCCATGGGCCGCTTTTGTCTTTCCGGGCTGGGTAGCTGTTGTCGCATGAGCAGGCAATGAAACTGCGGAAACAAGCATCGTCGATATCAGGCACAGTTTCGAAAACGAAATGATACGCATGAGAGAATACCGTCGCTTGGGGCAAACGGCTCACGACCCGATGGCGTGAGGCCGACGCTGTTTCAGGGAGAGACTGCCATGCTGGCGGCTCGTTATCTGAAGATTAAGATGTATAGACGAGTATGGTCAATATTATTCGTAACGATTCCGAATCGCTATGTCGCTTTGCGAATCGCGAACAAAATTCCCACCTGAAGGACGCTCGGAGCAAAAATCTGGTGAGGAGATCGCTGTTTTCTGCCTGTCTAGACAAGTAACGATGGGTTGGGAAAAATGCCCCTTCAGCCTGCCGCAGCAGCAGGAACCGGAATATTGAAGGAAGGGTTCTCTCCCCCAAGAAGGCGGTCAGGCGCACCGCTCGCCGTGATATGTCCTCCTGCGCAATGGTGCACCGTCGTGGCGATACTACGCACGAGACGCATGTCATGACTGACCACAACCATGGTCATACCCTCGGCAGAAAGATCGCGAATCACGGTTTCCACTTCTCGCACGAGTGATGGATCAAGGGCACTCGTGGGCTCGTCGAGGAGCATCAGCGCGGGAGACATGGCCAGAGCGCGCGCGATGGCGACGCGCTGTTTCTGCCCCCCCGATAACTGATCCGGATAATGATCGGCGAAACCCGACATCCCCACGCGTGCCAGATGGGTCCGGGCGATCTCCCGCGCCTCATCGCGATGGCGGCGCAGCACGATTACCGGACCTTCCATGACGTTCTCGATGGCCGTCCGATGCGTGAACAGATTGAAGTGCTGGAAGACCATGGGCATTCTCGCGCGGGCGGCCTGCAAGGTACGCGGCGGCGCTATCCGGAACAGATTGCCGTCTTCCGCGCAGAGCCGTTCGCCCAGAAAGGTGATTTCGCCCTGGCTCGGCTTCTCGAGGAAATTAAGACAACGCAGCAGGGTCGATTTCCCTGCACCGCTCGGGCCGATCAGGCAGGCGACCTCCCCCTTTTCTACCGAGAGATCGATGCTCCTGAGCACTTCATGCTCCCCATAGCGTTTGGCTACCTGCCGAACCACCAGAACCGGGCTCATCGCACGCCCTCCTTTTCCATGGTCGGCGCAACAGGTATCGGTCGCATTGCGGGTGTGAGGTGCTTTTCCAGCCTGTGGATCAGGCGCGAGCAGACGAAGCTGATGCAGAAATAAATGATGGCCACCAGCAGATAGATATTCATGCTGTCGAACGTATCGGAGATCACGATCGTGGCATGGCGCAGAAGCTCATTGACCGAGATGAAAGAGACCAGGGCGCAATCCTTGAGCAGGGCGATGAAATATCCGCCCAGAATGGGGACACTGGCCAACCCCGCCTGGGGAACGATCACCCGCCGGTACAGCATGAATCCGGACATGCCAAGCGAGAGCGCCGCTTCTCTCTGCCCCAGAGGCACCGCCTCGATCGCACTGCGAAAAACCTCGGAGACATAGGCCGCCAGATTGAGCGACAGACCGACAATCGCGGCAGTAAAGGCGCTGAGCGTCAGTCCCCATTCGGGCAGGGCGAAATAAATGAGCAGAAGCTGCACGATCAGCGGCGTATCGCGCATGATCTCCACAAATACATTGAGCGGATAGCGTATCCAGCGGCTCGCCGAACGTCGACCGATGGCCACTCCGAATCCCAGGATTGTGCCAATCACCATGGCGATGCTGGATAATTCCAGCGTCACCCCTGCCCCGCGCAGCAGGAAGGGCAGGTGATCGCGCGCTTCCAGAAAAAAATCGAGCATGGACGCGCTACTCCTTGTGAGACGAATCCGCCTGGCTGACGATCAGATGATCCTGTTGGGGTTCCCATACGCCGTAGCGCTTCAGGATGGTCCTGATCGTGCCATCCTTACGCATGGCGTCGAGGGCGGTATCGATGGCTGCGAGAAGATCGGGGCAGTACTCAGGCACCACCACCCCCTCACTGCCCAGACGATAGGGCGCCCTGGCCTGCACCTGCGCCCATTGAGTCTTGGGCGTATAGAAAAGCGGCGCACCGACGGTACGCAGATTCCGAAAATGCTCCTTCTGGGCGTGGAGCGTACCCTGATCGACGATAACCGCCGCGACCTGGCCGTTCTTGAGGGCGATGAACGGATCGCCGAATGTTTCAAAATCGGCCACGTCCTGCGCGTAACCCTGCTCCACCAGCCTGTGCGCCGTAGCCGAATCATTGGTTCCCATGACGGAGCCAACCGTCTTGCCACGCAGATCTTCGAGACGCCGTATGGGCGAGTTCTCAAGCACGATCACATAGTCGTACAGCATGAAATAGGGCGTCGAGAACAGGACATGCCCCCGCAGATGGCGCTCCTCGGAGATATTGACATCCGACAGCACGATATCCCAGCGTCCTGCCTTGAGCCCCGGCACGATGGTCGACCATTCCGTAATGATGAACTCCGATTTCGGAATATCCAGTCGACGCGTCAGCTCGGCCAGAAGATCGGCATCGATCCCGTGATATCGCCCCTCTGCGTCCTGCCAGAGTGAGGGGTGTGCGCCCAGAAGGCCATTCCCGACACGCAGCACTCCCGCCGTGCGTACGCGCTCGAGGCACCCCGCATAAGCGCCGGGCGCTGTCAGCAGCATGGCGCCGGCGCAGAGCATCCCGAGCCATTTCATGCTCAGGCGGCATCCTGGAAGAGAATGGGAAAATCCGGGCCGGTCAACGGGTCACCCTCACAAAGGGCAAGATGGGCGAAGGGAGGAGAGCCTTTCCCGCCACGATCAGCAAAGCAGGCATGATCGCCTACGAGACGCGCCGAGAAGACACGCCGCCTGAAGCTGGCTCCGATCGTGGCCCCGGCGCCATGAACCGTGCCGAAATCGAACGCTACGGCGTCGCCGGGCGCCATATCGGCACAGATGATGCGGTACCGCTCACGATGGGCGTCGATATCGGGCATCGGGGTGCTCTCATCGCCCGCATAAAGCGGGGTCCCATCGAAACGCATGGGTTTATGGTCCACGCCCCAGCGATGGGAGCCTGCGACGCATTCCAGCGCGGCAGCGGCCGGGACAGGATCGAGCGGTATCCAGAAGCTGACCGTCTGGGGACCACGCGCGCAATAATAGGGGCGGTCCTGATGCCAGGGTGTCACAAGCGACGTGCCTGGCTCCTTGACGAGCACATGGTCATGAAAAAACCGAACCTGATGCGCGCCCATCAGCGCTGCGCCGAGCGCACCCAGCGGTGAATCCTCGACGAAACGCCGGAATTCGGGGATACGTTGCCAGTTGCACAGATCCTGAAAGAATGGCGCCGAATTCTCGGGATGATAGGACCGCTCGAGCGGACTCGGATCGGCCATGAGACGCGCCACACCCTCTCTCAGCGTTTCCACCCAGGGTGCGAATGCGCCACGGAGCACAACCGCCCCGTCATTCTGAAAACCGGCAATCTCATCTGATGAAGGAACGAAGGAGGATCTCATGGAAACGGCCTCTTCACGGGTATCATTCGAGATCAGCCTATGTTGTCTAGACAGGAAAGGTCAATGTGATTTCGCAACGAAAAATTCGTCCCACCCTTCCCCCGACTACGCGTGATCATTCCCACGAGGCGCCAGCATGAGGATGCTTGCAATTACGTTCCAAATCTCCTTAGACTTGTATATACAAATACAGAATGGGATTCGCCCGTGTCGTCTTGCTCTTCGGAACACACCCCGCTTTTCCGCTGTCGGCCCGAAATAGAATCGCTCCCCGTGTATAACGCAGGTCTTGCCGCCGATATGGTGAGGGAACGTTACGGAATCGATCGTATCGTCAAGCTCGGCAGCAACGAAAATCCCCACGGGCCACCGCCTGGCATAAGTGAGGCGCTCAGCACCCTGCTCGACCGCATTGCTCTCTATCCCGAATCCGAGTCCCGGCTGCGTGAGGCGCTTGCGGCATTTCTGGATCAGGACCCCGCTTCTCTTGTCTTCGGCAACGGTTCTGAGCAACTCATCCGCATGATCATGCAAGGCGCCGTCTCGCCGGGCGACCGCGTCGTGACCGTACTCCCCTCTTTCGGGCTGCATATTCTCAATGCCGAAGTCATGGGCGCAAGGGTAGAGGCCATACCGGTCACACAAGATGCGCAGTTCGATCTATCGGCGCTCATCGAGGCCGTTTCCCGCCCAACGCGCATGTTGATCCTCTCCAACCCGTCCAATCCCGTAGGTTGCATGATGACGGCCGGGGCTCTGGCCGAACTCATTGCTGCCTGCCCCGAGGACTGCCTTCTCGTGATCGATGAAGCCTATCGGGAATACGCTCAGCATGACCCCACCTATCCCGATGCGCGCACGGTGCTTCGGGCGCAGTCCCGCCCCTGGATCGTGCTTGGAACGTTCTCGAAGGCCTGGGGGCTCGCCGGGCTGCGCATCGGCTATGCCATGACCAGCAGTCCGGATGTCACTCAGGCGCTCGAGGCAGTGCGCGATCCGTTCAATACCAATATCGCCGCACAGATCGCCGCCATTGCTGCGCTGAAGGGGCAGGACCATATGCGCGACAGCGTAGCCCGGACCGTGGCCGAGCGCGAACGGGTGCGGGCAGCGCTCGCGCCTGTCGTGGCCGAGATCGCGCCTTCCTGTGCGAATTTCCTTTTTTTCCGGCTGAGCTATGACGCCGATCGGGTGGCCGAGCATCTGCTGACGCAAGGCGTGATCGTCAAACCGTGGAAAGAAAGCGGATTCCGCAACCGCATCCGTGTCAGTATCGGCCTGCCCGAGGATAATGATCGCTTTCTGGCCGCGCTGAAAAACACCCTGATTGCCCTCGCGGCCACGGCGCGTGATACTGGGGAAATTGTGGCATGAGAGAAGCATCCGAAGGACGGGAAACCGCCCTGCTTGCGTTGGAAGCACGCTTTGGCACGCAGTTTTCACGCGGCGCAGCGCTGCGCGAGCAGCATGGCCATGGCGAGGGCTATCACCTGAGCCATGAACCCGATGCCGTCCTTTTCGCTGAAAGCACAGAGGATGTCTCGGCGGCACTCGCCTTATGTCATGAGCACAGCCTGCCGGTTGTGGCGTTCGGCGGCGGGACCTCGCTCGAAGGGCAGGTAAACGCTCTGGAAGGCGGGATCTCGCTCGATCTGTCGCGCATGGCATCCATCATCGAAGTCAATGCCACCGATCTGGATTGCAGGGTGCAGGCGGGCGTAACCCGACAGGCCCTCAATCTTCACCTGCGCGATGAAGGGCTGTTTTTTCCGGTCGATCCCGGAGGCGAAGCCACGATCGGGGGGATGTGCGCCACGCGCGCCTCGGGCACGGCGGCGGTACGCTATGGGACTATCAGGGAAAATGTTCTGGGCATGACCGTGGTTCTGGCCGATGGGCGGGTCACGCAATTGGGGGGACGCACGCGCAAATCTGCAACGGGTTACGATCTGGCGCATCTAATGATCGGCTCGGAGGGCACGCTCGGAATCGTGACCGAAATCCAGCTGCGGCTACAGGGTATCCCGGAAGTGACCGCAGCTGCGATCTGCCAGTTCGAGACGCTCGGTGGCTGCGTGGAGTCCGCCATTCAGATCATGCAGATGGGCATTCCCATCGCGCGCATGGAACTGCTCGATGACGTGCAGATGGAGGCCTGCATCCTCTATTCTCGCCTTGAGGGCTATCGCGCATTGCCCACCATGTTCTTCGAGGTTTCAGGGGGGCCGGACTCTGTCAATGAGCAGATCAGCGCTATCGAAGGGCTCTGTCAGGATAATGGGGGGGCAGATTTTCTGTGGAGCACGCGTGATGACGAACGGGCTGCTCTGTGGAAGGCGCGCCATGCTGTCTACTGGGCCTGCCTGGCCTACCGACAGGGTCATATCGGGATCTCGACAGATGCCATCGTCCCGATCTCGGCGCTCACCGCCATGATCCTGGGCGCGAAACAGGATATCGACGCTTCAGGTCTGGTCGCCCCCATCGTCGGCCATATCGGAGACGGCAATTTTCATACCGTCATGCTCGTCCCGCCCGGCGAGGCGGGGCTGGAACGCGCACGGGCACTCGATCACAAATTGGTGGCGCGCGCCCTCTCCCTCGGCGGGTCGGCAAGCGGGGAGCATGGCATAGGCCTCGCCAAAAAGGCCTTCATGGGAGCGGAACATGACCCGGTGGCACTCGATATCATGCGCGCGATCAAGGCCACCCTGGACCCCAGGAACATTCTCAACCCGGGCAAGCTGCTCCCGGAGCCATGATTCCGCCCCCCCTGAACCTCGCCACGCTTCCTGCCGAGCCCTGGCGCAATGGCGGGGGCGTTACCCGCGTGATCGCTCAGGGCGCCGGATGGCGGCTCAGCCTGGCCGAGATCGCCAAGGATGGTGCTTTTTCCCTCTTTCCCGGCATGACGCGCTCTCTGGCACTGACGGGTGATGATGCGCTTGATCTCATCCCTGCCGGGGGTCTTCCAATTTTGCTCCGAGGCTGCGGTGCCACAGCGCAGTTTGCGGGCGGTGAGCCGATGGAGGCGAAGTGCCATGGCAAAATCCTGAGCGTGATCAACCTCATGGTCACTCAGGCGACGGGTCCAACAGGCAGTGGCTCATCCAGGTTCATCTGTCATGGTGCACGTTTCGACACCCCGGCTGAGGGGGAATCATGGCTTTTTCCCCTCACAGGCACGTGGCAACTCGATGCTGTTTCAACCGGCTCTGCCTCGGCAGACGGAGAAGCCCCTCCCCCGAATCCAGTCCCCAGGGTCGAGACCCGTCTCCTGCGCCCCGGAGAGACGCTGCGCTGCACGGCCTCACTGAGTGTCACGCCCGCACCTGAATTTTCCCCCCATGACACCGTAGCCACCGGGAAAATCGTTCTCGCGAGGATACGGCCCCCCGCCCCGCTCTGCCTGTGCATCGCCCTGCCCGCCTCTGTTCCGTCAGATGGAGCTCGTCATGTCTGAATCCGATTTCCTGCCCGTCATCGATCTCGCTCCGGCACGAGAGGGTAAATTCGCGCAAACAGGTCAGGCCATCGGCGCCGCGTTTTCCCGATCGGGATTTTGTTATATCCGCAATCACGGGGTCGATGAGGCGTTGATCCGCGCCGTCCATGACGAGGCGCTCGATTTCTTCCACGCTCCCATGACCGAGAAACTGACCTGCAAACCGCAACAGGCGGTTCGCGGCTTCAACGCACTCAATCGCACCACCATGCAGGGAGCGCAAAATCCCGATTACAAGGAATTCTTCCAGATCGGGCTCGATCTGCCAGCAGATGATCCCGCCGTACTCGCCGGACAGCCTTTACGCGGTCCCAATCTCTGGCCTGAAAACCGCCCCGCATTCCGGGCCGCAATGGAGGCTTATTTTGAAGCGATCGGCGCGTGCGGTCGCGTGCTGCTTCAGGCCGTGGCGGCGTCTTTAGGAATCGCGCCGGACTTCTTTGCGCGGAAATATGACCGCCCGCTGCAGCGCAGCCAGGCTATCTGGTATCCGCCCCATCCTGCCGACCGCCTAGCGGACCAGTTCGGCGTGGCGCCCCACACGGATTATGGCTGCATCACGCTGCTCTGGCAGGATGAGACCGGGGGGTTGGAAGTGCAGGACCTGACCGGAACCTGGATGGCCGCGCCGCCCATACCGGGCACGCTCGTCATCAATATCGGGGATCTGCTCAGCCGCTGGTCGAACAGGCGTTATGTCTCGACCCCCCATCGTGTCACCAACCGCTCGGGACGGGAGCGCGTCTCCCTCGCGACATTCTATGATCCCGATTATGACGCCGTGATCGACCCCCGCGATCTGGCTTTGCCCGTCTCACAAGTGCCTTGCGACCCTCCTGTTCTCGCTGGCGACTATATTATCGGGCGTATCCGCGACTCTCAGAAAGCGCGCAGCACCGAGGCGCCGGCACCTCGTAGGGTGTGAATCGTGGTGTGGCCCGTCAGGGCCATGATATCGACCGTTTCCCGCCTGAGCCGGGCGAGCCCGTCCTCCACACCAGCCTTGCCACGCGCAGCAAGCCCCCAGGCCCAGGGTCGCCCGAAAGAGACGGCCCTTGCCCCAAGGGCCAACGCCATGACGACATCACCGCCATGACGTATGCCGCCATCGACGATCAGGGGAATAGCGTCCCCGGTCGCCTCACGGATTTCCTCGAGCATGTCAAGCGGCGAAGGCGCCGGATCGAGCTGGCGCCCGCCGTGATTGGACAGGATCAAACCATCGGCCCCGCAGGAAGCAGCCTGACGGGCATCGTCAGGGTGCAGGATACCCTTGACCAGAAGCGCCCCCTGCCACTCCTGACGCAACCAGTCGAGATCATGCCAGACCAGGGTCGGATCGATCCGACCGGCAATATCGCGCGCCTGAGCGAGCACCCCTCTTGCGCTGGTATAGGAGGCCATATTGCCGATGATATTGCCCCGGCCAAGCATCCTGTCGACAAGCCAGGCCGGGCGGGAGGCCAGACCAAGCCACTGCCTGAGACTGGGGCGGGTGCGGTCGCGAAAGCCGTTACGCCTATCGCGCTCACGTAGCGGGGTGATGGGGGTATCGATGGTCAGGATCAGGTTACTGATCCCGCAATTACGGGCGCGGGTGAGCATGTCACGCGTCACCGCGCGGTCGCGCAGCACATAGATCTGCGCCAGAAGAGACGCATTACTGGTCGCGATACGCTCCATCGGGTCGATGGCAAAGCTCGACACCCCGAAAGCCACGCCGTGATTCCGGGCGGCCTGCGCCGCGCCGGTTTCGCCATCGCGATGAAACATCCCTGCAAAGCCGACCGGAGAGAGCAGAAACGGCGCATCGAGCGTCATTCCCGATAAGTGGCTCGTCAGATCGATCTGCGAGACGTCCCTCAGACCCCGCGGGAGGAGTACACGACGACCGAAAGCCGCCCTGTTGGCATGGAGCGTTGCCTCACCATGCGCACCGCCATCCAGATAGTCGGCAAAGAGACGCGGCAGACGCCGCCGGGCCTGCCGGGCCATATCCGCGAATGCGCCGTCATCGGGCAGAGCACGCGTCATGCCGGGTCAAGGCTGGGCAAGGCGATGAGCGCCGAAACGCGCGCAGTCAGGGCACCGCTACGAATGAGCGCATTGGCAGCTTCCATATCCGGCGTGAAAAGACGATCCTGCGCATAGAAGGGTACCTCACCCCGCAACAAATTGGCGGCCGCGACCAAAGGAGCGGAAGAGGTGAGCGGCGCGAGAAAATCCAGCCCCTGCACCGCGGCAAGATATTCGATGCCTAGAATACAGCGCACATTGTCATTGATATCGCCCAGACGCCGCGCAGCGAAGGTTGCCATCGAGACATGGTCCTCCTGGTTGGCAGAAGTCGGCAGGCTGTCGATGCTGGCGGGGTGAGCGAGCGTCTTGTTTTCTGAAGCCAGCGCCGCTGCGGTGACCTGGGCGATCATGAAACCGGAATTGACCCCGCTATCATCGACCAGAAAGGGCGGCAGGCCGCTCATGCTCGGATCGACCAGCAGCGCCAGACGCCGTTCGGCGATGGCCCCGATTTCCGATATGGCGATCGCCATGAGATCCGCCGCGATCGCGACTGGCTCCGCATGGAAATTTCCACCCGAAATCATTTCATCCGTATCCGGAAAATGGATCGGATTATCGGAAACCGCATTGGCCTCGATCAGCAGCACGCCTGCCGCGTGACGCAGGGAGTCGAGCGCCGCGCCCATGACCTGGGGCTGGCAACGCAGGCAATACGGGTCCTGGACACGCTCGTCATCGATCTCATGTGAGGCCCGTATGGCCGACCCTGCCATGAGCGCCCGATAGACCGCAGCACAGTCGATCTGCCCCTTTTGCCCCCGCAACGCATGCAGTCTGGGGTCAAAAGGCGCATCGGTACCGCGCGCGGCATCCAGCGTCAGCGCGCCGGTGACGAGCGCCGATTGCAGGAGCGTCTCGGCGTCGAACAGGGCTGCGAGCGCAAGGGCGGTAGAGGCCTGGGTGCCATTGAGCAGCGCCAGCCCCTCCTTGGGGCCGAGATCGATGGGCGCGAGACCGGCACGGGCCAGAGCCTCGGCCCCGGCCATGCGTTCCCCCTTGTAGAAGGCCTCTCCCTCGCCAATCACCACGGCAGAGAGATGCGCAAGCGGGGCGAGATCGCCGGAGGCACCGACCGATCCCTTCTCGGGGATCATGGGAATCACGCCGTAGTCGAGCATGTCGAGAAGCAGCTGGACGATTTCGAAGCGCACGCCCGAATAGCCACGGGCCAGACCATTGGCCTTGAGCAACAGGATCAGTCGCACCACTGTTTCGGGCATCGGCTTGCCGATCCCGGCGGCGTGACTGAGCACCAGATTGCGTTGCAGGTCGCGCAGCTTTCCGTCTGGAATACGGGTCTTGGCGAGCTTGCCGAACCCCGTATTGACCCCATAGACCGCAGCACCCCCCGCAACGATCCGATCGACCGAGCGTGCCGCCGCGCGCAGACGCTGCTCGGTTTCGTCATCCAGCCGGATTGCGGGGGCATGAGCGACGAAATGCCGCAGACCCGCCAGATCGAGCGCACCGGGGGTAAGAATCATCGTATCCGACATGACAGGCGTGTTCCTTACGACTTGACGGAGGTGATCATCGGCAGGTTCAGCCCCTGCTCACGCGCACAATCGGTCGCTATCTCGTAACCGGCATCAGCATGGCGCATGACGCCTGTCGCAGGATCATTCCACAGGACGCGCTCGAGCCGCGACCGGGCCTCTTCCGTTCCGTCCGCCACGATGACCATTCCCGCATGCTGCGAGAAGCCCATGCCTACGCCACCGCCATGATGCAGCGAGACCCAGGTCGCACCCGAAGCCGTGTTGAGCAGGGCGTTAAGAAGGGGCCAGTCCGACACCGCATCCGAGCCGTCGCGCATGGCTTCGGTCTCTCGATTGGGGCTGGCCACCGAGCCGCTATCGAGGTGATCGCGGCCGATGACGACGGGGGCCTTGAGCTCCCCTTTGGCAACCATCTCGTTGAAGGCCATGCCCAGACGATGGCGATCACCCAGACCGACCCAGCAGATACGGGCCGGAAGACCCTGGAACTGGATCTTGTCCCGGGCCATGTCGAGCCAGTTATGAAGATGCTTATCGTTCGGAAGCAGCTCCTTCACCTTGGCATCGGTCTTGTAGATATCCTCCGGATCGCCCGAAAGCGCCGCCCAGCGGAACGGTCCGACACCGCGACAGAAAAGCGGCCGGATATAGGCGGGTACAAAGCCGGGGAAGGCAAACGCCTCTTCACAGCCCACCTCGAACGCCATCTGCCGGATATTATTGCCATAATCGAAGGTCGGCACACCCAGCCGGTGGAAGCCGACCATCGCCTCGACCTGAAGCCGCATCGACTGCTTCGCGGCCTGCTCGACCTCGGCGGGGTTCGTGACGCGTTTCTGTGCGGCCTGATCGAGCGTCCATCCGGCAGGCAGGTAGCCATTGAGCGGATCATGCGCCGAGGTCTGGTCGGTTACGGCATCCGGTCGGATCCCCCGCCGCAATATCTCGGGAAAGATCTCGGCCGCATTCCCCAGCAATCCGATCGAAACCGGCCGATTGTTCCGACAGGCCGCGTCGATCCACTCCAGCGCCTCATCCAGCGACTGGGTCTTGCGGTCCAGATAACCCGTTTCGAGACGCTTCTCGATACGGCTCGCTTCACATTCCACGGCCAGCATCGAGGCCCCGGCCATGACGGCTGCCAGAGGCTGAGCCCCGCTCATGCCCCCGAGCCCGCCCGTGAGGATCCAGCGCCCTGCCAGGGAACCGCCATAGGATTGGCGCCCCATTTCGACGAAAGTCTCGTAGGTGCCCTGCACAATACCCTGGCTGCCGATATAGATCCATGAACCGGCCGTCATCTGGCCGTACATCATCAACCCGGCACGATCGAGTTCATTGAACCGGTCCCAATTTGCCCAATGCGGCACAAGATTTGAGTTGGCGATCAGCACCCGGGGCGCATTTTCATGGGTCCGGAACACGCCGACCGGCTTGCCCGACTGGACCAGGAGGGTCTCATCGGCGCCCAGCGCAGTCAGGGACTCGACGATCCGGTCGTAGCACGCCCAGTTGCGTGCTGCCCGCCCGATACCGCCATAGACGACGAGTTCGGAGGGCTTTTCGGCCACGTCCGGATCGAGATTGTTCATCAACATCCGCAAGGCCGCTTCTGTCTGCCAGGAACGGGCGCTGAGCGTCGTGCCCGTGGCCGCGCGTATCACGCGGTCATTGGCAAGACGGGGAGAGGATGCGGGAAGGGACGCAGTGTCGGGTGAGGCAAACCGGGAGCACATGACAATTCCTGACCTTAACTTGTATATACATGTTAAGGTGCTTCAGGTGATCGAGGATTGTCAATCAGGAATTGTCACGACATCCAAACGACCGGACGTCACCCACCCCGCGCCTTCACAGACGCGCTGAACCAACAGCTATGGAGGCTATTGAAAGTGCCCGATAGCCAGGACGCGCCGCCTTACCATGCGGGCTACGAACGGCGCGTAGATTCGTGGCAGAAACACTTTCTGACTAGGGATCAGGGACGATACCGCCCAACGAAACTGTATCGGCTGCCGGAATAGGTGAAAATCCCCTTCATCACCACGCGCCCATCCACCCAGGTGCGACGCATGAGCTGCAGGCAGGCCTCTGGCTCATCGAGGTCGAGCAGGGAACAGATGGCAAGGCTTGGGGTCACGGCGAAAACCACATGCTCGATTTCCTCGGGCTGGGCGATGGCCGAAAGATGACGATGCGGATGCGAAAGAGTGAAATCCTGTTCGAGATAATCCGGCGCGAAGTGAGGCGAGACGAAACGCTCCTCCACCTGAAGCGGGGTCTCGTCCTCGTAATGCACGATGATGGAATGAAAGAGCCGCGCGCCCGGCCTCTGCCCGAAGGCCATGGCCAGATCGCTGTCAGCGCGTATCGCCTCGAGCGTGACGATACGCGTGGTGTGGCGATGACCATTCGCGGCAATATCCTCGGCAATATCACGCAGCTCGAGCAATTCCACCTGCTGGGCAGGTTCGGCCACGAAGGTACCGACACCCTGAGCCCGCGTTACGATCCCCTCGCTCGTCAGTTCGCGCAGGGCGCGATGCACGGTCATGCGCGAGACACCCAGAATCTCGACAAGCTCGCTTTCGGAGGGCAGGCGATGACCCACGCCCCACTCGCCGCCTTCGATCCGCTCCATGATATAGGCTTTCACCTGCTCGTATCGTGCGGCCGGCCTGTCTTTGCCCAGAACTGTGCTCACCCGTTTGCGCCTCTCATCATGGTCAGGAATCATTACCGTCTATACCGGGTCGCGGCGCATCATGGCCATGGTCCATCAGCCTGGCGAAATGCGCCGTCAATCGGGCTGCCCCCCGAACACCCGCCCAACGGGGCGCACGCCGCCAATCCAGTAGGATAATTCATGCGGGGCGCTCACGTCCCACACCGCCATATCGGCTGCCAGGCCAGGCGCCAGCGCTCCGCAAACAGCGGAAAGCCCGAGCGCCGACGCTGCATGGCGCGTATGCCCGAGAAGGGCCTCACTCGGGGTGAGGCGAAACAGGGTGCAGGCCATGTTCATCACCGCCGTAGGAGAAAGCACAGGCGATGTCCCCGGATTGCAATCCGTCGCCAGCGCCATCGGCACAGCGTAACGACGAAACGCGTCGATCGGCGGCAGGCGCGTCTCCCGGACGAAATAGAATGCCCCCGGCAGAAGCACGGCGACCGTACCGGCCTGCGCCATGGCGCTGATCCCCGTCTCATTGGCATATTCCACGTGATCGGCGGACAGCGCCCCGAAACGGGCAGCCAGCCCGGCTCCCCCCAGATCGGAGAGCTGATCGGCATGAAGACGCACCGACAGTCCCAGAGCCTGAGCGGTCTCGAACAGGCGCGCAATCTCCTCAGGCTGGAAGGCGATTCCCTCGCAAAATCCATCGACGTAATCAGCCAGACCGGCTTCGACCACGGCTGGAAGAATATCCTCGCAGAGATGCGCAACATAGGCCGCGCGACGCCCGGCATATTCGGGTGGAACAGCATGAGCCCCCAGAAAGCTGGTCCGCACACGCAGGCCAAGGGATGCACCGATACGACGCGCCACACGCAATTGCTTCATCTCGTCCCGCAGGGTCAGACCGTAGCCGGATTTGATTTCGACGGTAGTAACACCCTGCGCCACCAGAGCCCGCGCCCGCTTGAGGGAAACTGCGAGCAGCTCGTCTTCGCTGCTTTCACGCGTGGCCCTCATGGTAGAGAGGATCCCGCCCCCGCGCCGAGCGATGGCCTCATAGGAAACACCCTCGAGACGCTCGGCGAATTCGCCGCTGCGATCGCCCGCATAAACCAGATGAGTGTGCGGATCGATCAGACCCGGCGTCATCCAGTGGCCGTTGCAGGAGATGACCTCGCGTGCCAGGGTTTCCGGAGCCGCTTTCAAGGCGCTGCGCGGCCCCACCCATGCGATATGCCCGTTCCGGACGGCAAGGGCACCATCACGCACTATACCGAGATTTCCGTCCGCTTCCGTAACGCGATCGGACACGGGAGACAGGCCGGTGGCCATACCAGAAGCCAAGCCGGTAGCCACGCCGCGATCCATTGTGGCCAGATGCACATCGATCCAGAGCCTGTCCCACATATGATCGGCAACCTTCTTCTTGACCTGACTTATCTATACATGTCTAGTTATTAGAGTATGAACGCGCAACGACAATCGCGCTGACCAGCCATTTCGGGGTATGTCATGGGTGAGACCGATCAGGGTGGCGCGGTTTTCGCGCGGCAGGCTTTTCTCCCGTCAGGCTGGCGGCACGATGTACGCCTGTCCTACAGCCATGGCCGCTTCACCCATATCGAGGCCAATCAGAAGCCGCAGCCCGGCGACACCCTGTGTGATATCGCCCTGCCGCCTCTCGCCAGCCTCCACTCCCATGCCTTTCAGCGCGCCATGGCGGGACTGGCTGAAACAAGGCGGGACCCGGCGGATTCCTTCTGGACATGGCGCAAGCAGATGTACGCTCTTGCGTTGCGTGTCACACCGGACGACATGCGCGCCATTGCTGCTCAGCTTTATCTGGAAATGCTCAAGGCCGGGTTCACCCAGCTTGGCGAGTTTCACTATCTACACCGCACGCCCGATGGAAACGCCTACGATAACAAGGCGGAAATGGCCCTGGCCGTCATCGATGCGGCGCAAGAAGCCGGTATCGGCATCACGATCCTGCCCACGCTCTACAGTCATGCCGGGTTCGGTCGCGCCCTGGCCCCCGAACAGGCGCGTTTCCGCAGCGATCCCGATTTCATTGCCGAAATCCTGGGCGCCATCACTGCCCGGCATGGGGGCGATATCATGGTGCAGCACGGGCTGGCCCTGCATTCCCTGCGCGCTGTCGACCGACAGAATCTTGCACAAATGCTGGGCATGATCGCCCCCGATCTGCCGATCCATATCCACATCGCCGAGCAGCAGCGTGAGGTAACGGAGTGCCTCGATTATCTCGGCAGGCGACCGGTAGCCTGGTTGATGGATGAGGTTCCGGTCGATCATCGCTGGTGCCTCGTTCACGCCACCCATCTGGATCACGACGAAACCCTGCGTCTGGCTGCTTCCGGCGCCGTGGCGGGTCTTTGCCCCGTGACCGAAGCGAATCTGGGCGACGGCTTCTTCCCCCTGGAGCCGTATATCGCCCGCCATGGGCGTTTCGGGATCGGGACGGACAGTAATGTCCTGCCCTCGGTCGCCGAGGAACTGCGCCTGCTGGAATACGGGCGTCGCCTGGCCACCCAAAAGCGCTGTTGTGCCCTGCCGGAGGGCATGCTCGGCTCGGTAGGACGCTTCCTGTACGAGTCTGCGCTCAAAGGTGGCGCGCAGGCCTGCGCTCATGGGGGCGGCAAACTCGCCCTCCATCATCGCGCCGATCTCTGTACTCTGGATCAAGCGGATTTTGCCCTGCCCGACCTTCAGAATGACGCGCTCTTCGATGGCATGATCTTCGCCCGCGCCACGCTTCCTGTCCGGAATGTCCTGGCGGGAGGCCGCTGGGTGATTGAAAACGGCCACCATCCTCAGGAAGCCTCCATTCAGGCGCGCTTTCGCGACGTCGTCAGACGGTTACAGCACTGAAAACGCAAAAGGCCCCATCATGACAGAGACTGTCTTCTTCACCCTCACCCGGGGCGAACTGCCCGTCCTGATCGCCCTCCCCCATACCGGGCTGGCTCTTGCTCCCGGCCAGGAGGCGCGCATGACCGCCACAGGGCAGGCCAGACCCGATACGGACTGGCACATGACGCAGCTCTATGATTTCGCGCCCGAACTGGGCATCGGTGTGCTGGCCGCGACGCATTCCCGCTACGTGATCGATCTCAACCGCGGCCCGGACGATGCCACGCTCTATCCTGGCCGCCCCAAGACGGGGCTCGTACCCGAGGCCAGCTTCGATGGCGCACCGCTCTATCATGAGGGTATGGGCCCCGATACGACGGAAATTGCTGCGCGGCGCGCCCTGTTCTGGCAACCCTATCACGATGCCCTTGCCGCTGAACTCGCGCGTCTCAAGGCGCTCTGGGGATGGGCCGTGCTCTGGGACGGGCATTCGATACGCAGTCGGGTACCCCGGCTATTCGAGGGGAAGTTACCGGATCTGAATCTGGGGACGAATGACGGCGCATCCTGCGCGCCCAAGCTGCGCAACCTCGTGGCACAGGAGCTCGAGTCACAAAGCCTGTTCAGCCATGTGATCGATGGCCGTTTCAAGGGGGGCTATACCACGCGCCATTATGGGCAGCCCCATGACAATATCCATGCCTTGCAGATGGAAATGGCGCAGAGCACCTATCTCGAGCGCGAGGAGGCTCCTTGGACAATCAGCAGCGCCGGTACGAAACGCTGCCAGTCCGTGCTCGTGCCCGTGCTCCGGCAGGTCGCCTCCTGGCGACCATAACGGCTCTTCTGACTGCATCGGGCGCGAAAACGCACCGCTTCAGGCGATATGCAGGGCGGAAGGGTCTGACTGGATCTTGCGAAAGCGGATAAGGCTGCGGGTCAGCCGGTCGGGGGCCCAATTGGGCATGAAACGCCAGGGGGTCGATACGTCGGCGAATTCTCCGCGGATCGAGACGAAACGCTTTTGTTCCGACCCCACCCATTCCGGCACCCAGGCAGTCTCGATATGAGTGATCCAGGCATTTCCCTCGATACGATACCGACCGATATAGGAAACGAGGGTCTGAAGCAGCGCCGCCCGGTCGGCATCGGTCTGGGCGGGCACCCGCCCTTCCCCTTCGAGATTGAAGGCGACCCAGCCATCAGGCGTGAAAATCACCCGGCCGCGCGGGGCCTCGCCCATGGCAGGTACCATACAGGCGGTGCCCTGTTCCTCGACGCTGTAGGAGAGCAATTGCCAGGTCCCGATCAGCGCCCGATACAGGGCATCGCCGATTAGCGGCTTTTCTTCGATCGTCTCATCAGCCATGCTGTCTGTCTCGTTCATTATTGGCATTGTTGATCTATAGTGCGCCCGAACAGCCGTCACGACCTCGACGCAAGATCTCCTGTTCTGATATCTGATAGGCGCTCCCGGGCGCCCTACACAAGAGCGTGCTCCGCAACACTGCCAGTACATCCCTGCGCTCAGCCCAGGTAGCACACCGGCGCACCCGCGTAACGACAGGCCCCGGCCCTGAACAATGCGCCCCGTCATCTCCCGCGCAGCAGCCTTGCGTGTGTGGCGCTGGAACCCGCGCCAACGAATAGTCTCCCCCTCTCTCCCGATCAGGAGAGACGCAGGAGAACCGGCATCATCAGCGAGAAAAGCTCGGCCTGGGAGGAAATGCCGCAGCGTGCGTAGATCTGCCGCCTGAAAACCTTCACCGTCTGCGGGCTGACACCGAGAATCGTGGCAATTGACTCAGATGAATGGCCGCGCAGAATCAATAGTGCCGTCTGCGCCTGTCGCGGTGTGAGGGTGATTCCCTCTCCCTCCTTCAGACGCGCCCAGAACAGGCTCGCACGGTCTACTTCACGCTCGTGCCCGTGCATTTCCAGATCGGACCAGTGCTGCATCGCCAGAGCCTGGATCACCGGGGTCAGTAACGCAGCCGTTACTCTCTGCTCGGCGCTGAACGCGACGCCCGAGCTCTCGTCCCGACCGAGACAAAGATGCACCGAATACGCAGAACCGATCCGGACGAGATAGACCATCTCATCTACGATTCCCGTTTTCTGATAATACTGCGTGTAATACTCCGATTTGTGAAAGTGATCTGGAGCCACGTCCTGCAGATGATACACCCCGGACGGTGCTGCCTTGCGATCGAGAGTGTGAAACGGATCGAGCAGATAAAGCCCGGTGCAGTAGGTGCTTTCGAACCCGGCATGAACGGCGCGGCTCTGCGCATGCGAATAAAGACAACGCGGTGCAGCATCAGGCGCACAGGCAAGAATGGTCAGATTATCCGAACGCAGACAGGCCTCGAGCCATAGTCGCAATGCCTCCGGGAAATCCGGCCCACTGAGACACGAAATCGCCGCACCAAGCAGACCGGGCCGCATATCCTCCATCCGCGCATACCCCTTTCGGGCGATATACGCGCCCTTTCTCACAGTCCTAGTCTCGATCCGTTGCGCTGCGCCCTGTCGCAGCCCTGTTCGTCCAGGGAGAGAAACCATGCCCGACACAAACTTCGAAACCGGCGCCAGCAATGCCGGATCAGCCGGTCCTGTCCTGCCCCAGACCACCGAGGCCATTCTCGCCGCCGACGCCCATCTCGTCCAGTCCTGGGCCGATCTCAACGGGCTCAAGAAGCCCGGAGCCCGTACGGCCATCGTGTCGGCCAAGGGAACCATGGTTCGTGACAGCGACGGCCGTGACCTGATCGACGGCATTGGCGGATTGTGGTGCGTCAATGTCGGCCATGGACGACGCGAAATCATCGACGCGATCGCCCAGCAGCTCTCGACGCTCGACTTCTATTCGACCTTCTACACTTTCACCCATCCCGCCGCCGCAGCGCTGGCGCAAAAACTCGCGACGCTGGCGCCGGGCAATCTCAACCGCGTCCATTTCTCCAATTCCGGCTCGGTCGCCAATGACGGCGCCGTGCGTATCCTGCATCATTATTACGAACGTCTCGGTCACAAGACCAAGAAGCTCGTCCTGAGCCGTCATGGGGCCTATCATGGCTCGACCTATCTCTCGATCGCCATGACAACTCCGCCCTATTCCAAGGGATGGTCCAAGGCGGAGGGGATCGTTCATCACCTGAGAAAGCCGCATTACTGGCGTGAAGGGGCGGACATGACCGAGGCCGAGTTCCTCGATGCCCTGATCGACGACATGCGCACGCAGATCGAACGCCTGGGGGCCGAGAACATCGCCTGTTTCATTGGCGAGCCGATCATGGGAGCCGGAGGGGTCATCGTACCGCCCGCCGGCTATCACAAGCGCATTCAGGAGCTGTGCCGACGCTACGAGATCAAATTCGTGGCCGATGAGGTGGTCACGGCGTTCGGACGTCTGGGGCATTTCTTCGCATCGGAAGCCGTCTTCGAAACACAGCCTGACATGATCACTGTCGCCAAGGGTGTGACGTCAGGATATCAGCCTCTCGCCGCAACCCTGATGACCGATGAAATCCATGAGGTGATTTCAGGCCCGGACGGTGTCTTCACCCATGGCATGACCTATGCGGGCCACCCCGCAGCAGCAGCGGCCGGTCTGGCCAATATCGCCCTGATGGAGGCCGAGCAGATTCCCGAGCGTGTGCGGGTGACCGGCAAGCTGTTCGAAAACACCCTACGCGCCCTGGGAGATATCGACATCGTCGGCGAAGTACGCGGCAGCCATTTCATGATCGGAATCGAGTTCGTCCGGGACAAGGCGAGCAAGGTACTGTTCCCCGAAGCACTCAATATCGGCATGCTGGTCGCCCGCAAGGCCCAGGAGAAAGGTTTGATTGCGCGCCCTCTGGGCCATATCCTGATCCTCTCTCCGCCACTGGTCCTGACAGAGGGGGAAATTGCCAGGATCGGCAGCATTCTGCGCGAGAGCATCCTGGACGTAATGCGAGACCTGCCTTCACTCATGCGGTGATGACGCGCGGCGCCGGGGCTCAGGCCCCGGCTTCCCCCCCCCCCCTACCCCCTGCCGGCCATGGCGAGCGCATGTGCCGCATCCGAGGCTGGCAGCGTCTCCGGGGTAGAGGAAGCCATCCCCCGAATGGACCTTCCGTTGGGAATTTCAGTATTTGACCCAGACCGTCTTGAGCGCGGTGTACTTATCGAAGCTGTGCAGCGACAAATCACGCCCGTAGCCCGATTGCTTCAGCCCTCCGAAAGGCGTCATGGGTGAAAGCGCATCCACCGTATTCACCGAGATCGTCCCCGCCTCCAGTCGCTCGGAAAGCGAGAGCGCCCGGCCCAGATCGCGGGTCCAGAGCGACGCCGCCAGACCATAGACGGTGTCATTGGCCAGAGCGACCGCATGGTCTTCATCCCTGAATGTCTGGATGGCCAGTACCGGACCAAAAATCTCCTCGCGCGCCAGAACGCAATCGGGGGGCACATCGGCAAACACCGTGGGCTGGACATAGGCTCGTGAGCGCCCGATGCTGATCTGACCGCCTCCGGCAACGAGGCGCGCATGCTCCCTGCCCGATTGAATGAAGCCGGCGACACGATCGGCATGCTCATTCGAGACCATGGGGCCAAGCAGTGTCGCCGGATCGAGGGGATTTCCCGGCACGAGCGCCTCTGCCTTGCCCTTGAGACGGGCGATCATTTCATCCGCGAGGCTTTCATGCACGATGAGACGTGAATTGGCCGAGCATATCTGGCCCTGATTGAAAAAAATTCCCCACGCCGCTCTTTCCGCCGCGGCCTCCAGATCGGCATCGGGAAAAACGAGTGAAGGGCTTTTACCCCCCGTCTCGAGCCAGACAGGCTTCAGGTTGCTCTCTCCCGCATAACGTAGAAAGCGTTTTCCCGTCTCCGTCGAACCGGTGAAGGCCAGGCAATCGACATCCCGGTGCAGTCCAAGCGCCTGCCCGGCCTCATGGCCCAGACCGGGCACCACGTTGAGCACTCCCTCTGGCAGACCCGCCTCGGCGGCAAGCTCGGCCAGACGCAGGGCCGAAAGCGGCGATTGCTCGGCTGGCTTGAGCACAACCGAATTACCCACGGCGAGGGCGGGCGCGATTTTCCAGATGGCAAGATCGAGCGGGAAGTTCCACGGCACCACCACGCCCACCACCCCAAGAGGCACCTTGCGTATCATGGCCAGATCACGCCCACCTGTGGGCGCGATCTCATCATAGATCTTGTCGAGCGCCTCGGCATGCCATTGCAGGATATCTGCTGCGCCCGGCACGTCGATCGAGAGCGTATCGGCGATGGGTTTACCCACGTCGAGCGTATCGAGCAGCGCCATTTCTTCAAGATGATCGCGCAGCAATTGCGCAAGACGCAACAGGATTGTCTTGCGCCCGGCGGGGGTCATGCCCGACCATACCCTGCTTCTGAACGCCTTGCGCCCACTGGCCACGGCCAGTTCTATATCGGCGGCCTTGCCCCGGGCGATATCAGTCAGAACCTCGCCAGTCGCCGGGTTGATGGTCTCGAAACGCGCATTGTCCTGGGCGGGCATGAACCGCCCGTCGATCCAGCATCCTGTCCTGAAAGACAGCACCGCTGCGGCTGTCGTGAAATGGTCAACTGTCCGGCTCATGATTTCTCTTTCTTCTTCCTGCAGGATGTCCCGAAACAGACCGACGAGTCGCCCTTCATGGTGGCCCGGACAGGCCCTGCGCCAAGACCCGCGCATCTGCTGCACAAGTTCCTCTCAACGCCCGGGATTGGGAGAGCGCGCCCCCCGGGCATCAATCCAATGACGCTGGGCCGGATGACCCTCGTCTCTCAGGCGTTCGCTGCGACGTCCCGACGTTCGCGCTCGAACACCGGCTTTCCCGCGAGCATTGTCATCAACACCGGAATGTCCCGGATTGCGTCGGGCGGACAGGCTGCGGGATCGCGCGCCAGCACCACGAGATCCGCCCAGTTCCCGACACGCAGCGCGCCCTCATCCTGTTCACGATGGCAGGCAAACGCCCCGGCGGCGTTATAGGCGTTGAGCGCTTCATCCAGGCCGATGGCCTGACCGGGCACAAACACCGTCCCGTCCTCGCTGCTGCGCCGTGTCACGGCTTTGGCCACACCGCGTAAAGGCGAAAGCGAGACGATCGGCCAATCCGTGCCGAAAGCAACCAGAGCGCCCTGATCGAGCAGCGAGCGATTGGGAAAAGCGCGCTCATGCTCCTCGGGCCGAACGCGCTGCGCCCACACGCCACCCATACCCATCCACTCATCCGAAGGCGCCACCATGACTGGCTGCAGGCAGGCCACCACACCGAGGGAGGCGAAGCGCGCCATATCCGCCTCGAGAGGAATCTCGACATGCTCGACACGGTGCCTGAGCGCGCGGGTCTCGTCCGGGGTCTGGGCGTAGGCGTCCAGCGCAAGCGTGATGGCGCCGCTGCCTATGGCGTGGGTCCAAATCTGGAATCCCGCCTCTGAAACCGCCTGCACAGCCTGCTTGTAGGCGGCCACCGGCCAGACCAGCGTCCCCTGCTCATCCGGGCGATCGCGGTAGCCCTGCGGCATGGAAGCCGTATGGGATTCGAGCACACCATCCAGAAAGAACTTCACGCCATCGAGACTCAAGGCTGGCGAGGCATAAGTCCGGCGCAGCGACGCGACCTGTGCGAGACGCTCGGCAGAAAAGGCGGGAGGCGGCATCTCGACCATGATGCCGATACGACAGGTAAGCGCATCCTGACGCTCAAGATCGTGCAGGATCGGGAACAGCCCCTCATCATAAGCTGCGCTTTCCACCCGAGTGATGCCGCATGCGGCAATCTCGGCCAGAACGCTCGACATGCCATCGCGCAGCATCGCCTCATCCATGGGCGGCACGTGACGGGCCACAAGCCGACCGGCCCATTCCTTTAGCCAGCCCGAAGGCGTGCCATCAGGGCGTCGCATGATCTCGCCCCCTTCTGGATCGGGTGTGGAGGCATCGATCCCGGCATACTCGAGCGCCTTGCTATTGACCCACACCGCATGAGCCATACCCGAGTACAGGAACACTGGGCGATCGGGCACAATGGCATCGAGCATGGCCCGATCGAAACCCTCGGGCGGCAGGTCTGGATAGCCGTAGCTCCATTCCAGACCGATCAGCCAGGGACGCTCGGGATGCGCGTCCGCAAAGCGCGCAACGCGTGACAGGACATCGCGCATGCTCCGGCAGTCGCGAAGGCCGATATTCGACAGATATTCCGCTCCCATGCGCAAATGGAGATGACTATCGATGAATCCGGGCAGGACAACGGCCCCCTTCAGATCGCGGCGCTCGATCCCGTCGGGACATTGCGCGATTATTTCGGCATCGGGCCCCATTGCAGCGATACGGCCATCGCGTATGAGCATGGCCCCGCCCAGACGCGTCTGATCCGGCATGATGAATTGTGCGTTATGAAGCAGCATTATGCGTTTTCTCCGCCCGGCAGTACCCTGGACCGGAAATGCCGCTCACTCAGGAGGTAAAGCGGCGGTGTAACGAGCAGGCTGACTACCCAGGAGATGTCGACGCCCCCCAGGATTCGCGCCATGCTGCCCGTATAGAGTGCGGTGGAAAGGAACGGGAACTGGATGACCAGCCCCAGCACGTAGCAGATCAGGGCGGGCAGGTTCCAATGGCCATAGATCCCGCCATCGCGCTTGAAGAACGAGGCCACGTCATATTCGCCGTGATGCAGCAGGTAGTAATCGGTGAGATTGATGGCGGTCCATGGGATCATGACGCACATCAGCAATTCGAGGAACTCGCTATAAGCGGCCATGAAACCATCCGCCATGAGCGTGGCCATGCAGAAGGCGAAAACCAGGAGCACGATTGTCACGGCCAGACGCATGCCCTGACCATGATGGCGATGCGTGCTGAAGGTCTGCGCTACCGTCAGGGTCGAGAGCGCGCCACAATACACGTTCATGGCATTGGCCACCGCAATCCCCAGAGAAAATGCCAGCAGCACGGGTATGGCGGCCACGCCCAGTACCCCCATGAGCGACTGCACCACATGCTGCCCTCCGGCCAGACTGCCGACGACTGCGCCCAACGCCATGGCCAGCATTGAGCCCGAGATGGAGCCCGAGAAACAGGCAAGGAAAGCGTGACGTTCGCTAGCCGGCCCTGCGGGAAGATAGCGCGATGAGTCCGAAACATAAGGCGCATAGGCGATCTGCCAGAGCGCCGCGAGGGACAGCGTGCGCAGGAAGCCGGTCCACCCATTGGTAAAGGCCGTCGCGCCGTGCATCTCCCCATGATAGAGCGCGACATAGCCCAGGCAGACGAGCACCGCAGCGCCGCAAACCACGGTGAGAATGCGTGCCGCAACATGGATGACGTGATAACCCAGGATCGCAGGCGCGATCGATACGATCTGGATGATGACAATCGCGGGAAAGCGTCCGAGCGTCGGGAAACAGGCCTGTAGTCCTTCCGCGCCAAGCACGAGATTGGACGCGGCAAATCCGACATACATCAGCACGATGATGGCCGTGATCGGCACAGCACCATAGAGCCCGAATTGCCCCCGCGTCTGGATCATCTGCGGTACGCCGAGCCGTGGCCCCTGCGCCGCATGAAGCGCCATGAAGACGCCCCCCACCAGATTGCCGATCAGAAGCGCCAGCAGCCCCTCGAGCAGCGAGAGCCCGAACAGGGTTGTCGCCAGCGCCCCCGTCACCACGGTCAGCATCATCAGATTGGGACCGAACCAGACCGTGAACAGGTCTCTGGGCCGGCCATGACGTCTGGCGGCGGGAATCGGATAAATCGTTTCTGCTTCCACTGTGCCGATACGCTCCATCCTGTCACTCCCTGCCCGTTTTGCAGATGGTTATTCTGGTGAAACACCGACAAACCACGCCAAACCGCAGAAATCCCGCGCTCTCACGTTGCCGTTTCGGATCATTATGAAATCATATCAATACAGGATCGCGACTAGAAGTGGGCGCCCCCGCTTTCTGGTGCATATTTCCTGAAGCCTTGATCCGGAAAAACCTATGCGCCTGACTTGGCCGCCTCTCTTTTCATTTCGATGACATTATATTTATAACTGCTTGAGCCAAATCGAGCGCATCTTCCCGCCGGGACGGAGGCCAATTACATGCTGGCAGCACGCCTGTATGGCGCAGGCGATATTCGCATCGCGCCAATACCCCGCCTCTCCCCTCTTCCCGAGGGCCATGTTCGCATCCGTGTGGCCTATGCCGGGATTTGCGGATCGGATCTGCATAATTACCGCACAGGGCGCTGGTTGACCGCAACGCCCCGAATTCCCGGCCATGAATTTTGCGGCATCATCACCGAAATCTCCGCGAATTGCGGTGAGCGGCATTGCGGCGAGGCCGTCATCGCCGATTCCCGTCTTGGTTGCGGCGCGTGCACCCGATGTCGCGCCGGGCAAGCCAATCTTCGCCCGGATCTTGCTTTTGTGGGGGAAGGAAGCGAAGGTGGTTTCGCCCAGGAGGTCGTGCTTCCGGCCACCCAACTCCTGCCTTATCCCGTCGCGCTCCCCCTGCGCTACGGGACCCTGGTCGAGCCGCTCTCAGTGGCGCTTCATGCGCTGAACCGCCTGAATCCCATGCCAGCTCAGCCCGTTCTTGTTTGCGGGGGCGGAACGATAGGCGGTCTCTGCGCCCTTCTCCTGAGGCGGAGGGGGCACGTTGTCTGGTTGCTGGAGCGTCATGCGGGACGCAGCCGCATGCTCGAGACCTCTCTCGGTACGCGCTCCCTGCCGCCCGAGCCCGAGCTCTGGACTGCGTGTCTGCGCGGGAGTGCCGGCGGGACCGACGAGACACAGGCGTCACAGGCAGAGCTCGCGCTGGCTATCGACACGACCGGATCTCATGGCGTGATCGAGATGCTTGGCGACCAGCTCGTTCCGGGTGGCAGGCTCGTGCTGGCGGGCATCTTCGACAGCGCCTCTCCTCTCGATCTCAACCGGATTGTGGAGCGCGAACTGACTCTCCTGGGCGTGAGCGCGTACGCACATGAAATGACCGAAGCGCTTGCGCTTCTGTCTGAGCTTGCGCCCCATCTCGACTATTTTCTGAGCCCTGCCTTTCCGCTTGAGGCACTCCCCATGCTCTATGCCCGCCTGACTGACGCAAAGGGCGCCCCTCTTGAGGACACAGCGCCGGATAACGCTCCCAAGATCCTGATCGCCCCGAACGGGGAGGATTCTGACCTGCGCGCAGCCCCCTGGGAGGCGCATCCATGACCCAGGCATCCGCCTTGTTTTCTCTCGCGGGCAGAACTGCCCTGGTGACGGGCGCCGGTCGGGGCCTTGGCCGGGCCATGGCGCTTCATCTGGCCGCTGCCGGTGCCCAGGTATGGGTCACGGGGCGTCATGCCTCCGCGCTCGAGGAGTGCTGTGCGATGGCCACGGCGCGAGGCGGCGTGATGAACGCTCTGGTGATGGATGTCCGGGCGCTTTCCTCCATTGAAGCCGCATTCTCGACCGTTGCAGCTTCCGGCCACCCGCTCGATATCCTGCTCAATAATGCCGGGGATGAAAAACTCTGTGCAAGCGACGCCGTGGATGAGGCGCTCTGGGATCAGTTACTGGATACCAATCTCAGAGGGGCCTTCTTCGTCGCCCAGCGCGCGGCGCGTCTGATGGGATCGGGGGCCAGCATCGTCAATCTCGCCTCACTTGCTGCAGCCACAGGCATCGCGCGCGCCGTACCCTATAGCGCATCGAAATCCGGCATTCTTGGCATGACGCGTAGCCTTGCCGTCGAATGGGCGCCCAGAGGGATACGGGTCAATGCCCTGGCGCCCGGCTATTTTCAAACAGCCATGACAGCGCCGTTTTTCGAGGATGCCACATGGCAGGAAAAGATGCGCGCGCGCATTCCGCTCGGTCGCTTCGGTATCGGCGAGGATCTCGCCGGGCCTCTCCAGTTCCTGTGCTCTGATGCTTCTGCCTACGTGACTGGTCAGACCCTCTATGTCGATGGCGGTGCGCTGGCCTCCCTCTGATTCCCTCCTTCTATCCGGAAATGCGCCTCATGACCGACAGGATCAGTTTTCATGATTTTTCAGGGGCAGCCTCCATTCCCGCGGAGCTGCTGCGCCGCACGGAGAGCGACCTCACCCCTTATCTCGAACGGGTGGCGCCCATCATCGAGCGCGTCCGCCAGGAAGGTGATGACGCCCTGCGTCATTTTGCCCGGCAATTCGACAAGGTGACGCAGCCCGACCTCGCACTCAAGGTCACTGAAGCCGAGATCGACGCGGCCATCGAGGCGATGGACCCGGAGATTCTGGACTCCCTGCGCTATGCCATCGGCAACATACGGCGCTTTCACGAAGCTCAGAAACCCGAAGAGAGCTGGATGATCGAAGTGCGTCCAGGCGTCTGGGCGGGCGATCGGACGATCCCCATTGAATCGGTCGCCTGCTATGTGCCGCGCGGCAAGGGATGCTTTCCGAGCGTGGTGGCCATGACCGCCATCCCGGGCATGGTCGCGGGCGTACCGCGCCTCGTGATCATCACCCCTCCTGCCCCCGATGGCAGCGTGGATATCGGCACGCTCGCCGCAGCAAGGCTGATTGGCGTAACTGACATCTACAAGAGCGGCGGAGCCCAGGCCGTCGCAGCTGTCGCCTATGGCACGCAGACCATTCCGGCCTGTGACAAGATCGTAGGACCGGGCAGCCCCTATGTGGTCGCGGCCAAACGCCTTCTGAGCGACCGGCTCGACCCTGGCGTTCCTGCAGGGCCGAGCGAGAGCATCATCCTGACCGATGACAGCGTCGACCCTGTTCTGGCCGCCCTGGACCTGATCATCGAGTCCGAACACGGTCCTGATTCTTCCGCATGGCTCGTCACCAGCAGTCGGCGCGTGGCTGAAGGCGTCATGGAGGCCCTGCCCGTGCATTGGGCCGCCATGGATCCGGGAAGGGCCGCTTTTTCGCGCGCGGTGCTCTGCGGCGCGCATGGTGGCGTACTCCTCACCGACACCATGGAGGCCGCCATCGCTTTCACCAATGCCTATGCGCCCGAGCATCTGGAAATTCTCACTGCCGATCCGATGGCCGACCTGGGGCGCATCAGGCATGCGGGCGAGGTTCTGCTGGGCACCTCAACGCCCGTCACGCTCGGCAATTACGTACTGGGTCCCAATGCGGTGCTTCCCACCAACCGGGCGGCCAGAACCCACTCCCCGCTCTCCGTGCATGATTTCACCAAGCGCATGTCCTTCGCGCGTGTCGCGCAGAATGCCTACCCTGAGGCGGCGCGCCATGCGGAGAGACTGGCACAGTATGAGCAATTCCCGGGTCATGCCCGTGCTGTCTCAGCGGCGCGCCCACAGCCGACCCCCGGATCGGATTACCTGCCTCCTCCTGCCGCTAATATGCCGACGTCATGAGCCGCGCCCTGCCCACCACCGTGAACCTTTCCCCTGCCGGACAGAATGAGACCCGACCGATGGACGACGCCCCTCCCCTTTCCATCGAGAACGAGACGATCTTTCCCGTTCCCGAGGCACGTCGCCACGGCAACGCCTGGTCGCTTTTCAAGGTCTGGGTGGGGGCCAACCAGAATGTCATGGCAGTCATGACAGGGCTGCTCTATCCCGGTATCTGCCATCTTTCGCTCGGCTGGTCTCTTCTTGCCATTCTGACGGGGAATATCGTCGGAGGCGTGTTCATGGCGCTTCACGCCGCCCAGGGACCTCATCTCGGCATTCCCCAAATGCAGCAGACCCGCGGACAGTTTGGATCGACTGGAAGCCTGCTGATCATTGCAGTGATCATCATCATGTATGTCGGCTTCACCACCACGTTTTTCGCGATCGGGCGAGAGGAGGCGCGCAGCCTGTTCGGCAGCGGGTTCGGGCAGCTTCCCATCTGGGGCACCGTGCTTATCACGGCCCTTCTCTGCATGATCGGTCATGATCTGATCGAGCGGTTCATAGCAGGATTCATCCCTGTGGCCTCGCTGGCCTTCCTTCTGGTCGGACTGGCCTATCTGGATCTGGCCCAGGGGCATCTGGCCCAGGCCATCTGGGCAGCGCCTGCCCCGCATGACTTCCTCAAGGCCCTCTCTCTCGGTGTGCTGTGGCAGATCGCCTATGCCCCTTACGTCTCCGATTACACGCGTTATCTTCCTTCCAGCACAGGCGAGAGAACGGCCTTCGTGGTCTGCCTCGCTGGCAGTGTTCTGGGCACGGCCTACCCCATGGTCATCGGGGCCTTCATTGGCAGCACCGGGTTCAGCGGATCGATGTATGATGCGATACGCCCCTGGGGTGCGATCCTCCCCGCAATCCTGTTTCTGGTCGTGATGATCTCGACACTCGTGAGCTGTACGATGCAGATCTATTGCGCGGCCCTGTCCTCCCTCACCTTCCTGCAGACCTTTCGCCAGAACTGGCACCCGACCGGTCATGCACGCGGTATGGCCGCCCTCATCCTGCTTCTGCTCTGCGCGCTGATCACCGAAATGCTGAGTGGCAATGTGCTGACCATTCTCGATAATGTCATTGCGCTCCTTCTGGCCGTGCTCTCGCCCTGGACCGCGATCAATCTGGTCGATTATTATCTGGTCCGTCACGGCCATTACGATATGGAATCGCTCTTTCGCCGCGACGGCGGCATTTACGGCACGGCCAATCGCCCGGCACTTTCATGCTATGCGCTGGGCGTGCTCGTCCAGATCCCATTCCTGTCAAATGGTCTCTATACTGGCCGCATAGCCCGCTCTCTGGACGGGATCGATCTTTCATGGATACTCGGCATCTTTGTCCCTGGCGCTCTTTACTGGGCCTGGGCCCGCACGCGACCGTAAAGGGAATAACGCCCCCCCTCGCTGCGCCCTGCAGCGCGCCAAAAGGCCATTATTGCCGGGGCCAATCGGGGATCGTTCCCGCGTTAGTGTCTTCTTAGTTTTTTCCGAAGCTCTTCCCCATATCTCCCTTCTTTCATTCAGGCCGTCACCTTGCGATCATTACTTCATCGCACCGAATTACGGTAGAAAATCGCAAGTCAGGGGAGAGACCTCCATGCCCGTTCACACCCGCATACGGCCATTCAACACGAAAGATACCTATCCGGAACAGAATCTCGATAACGATCTCTGTCAGGCGGTCGTAGCCGGTAAGACCGTCTATCTGCGCGGTCAGGTTCCTCAGGATCTCGACACCCGGGAAAATATCGCGATCGGCGATCCCGCCGGGCAGGCCGAAAAGGTCATGCAGAACATCACCCTTCTCCTGGAGGAGGCCGGATCAACCCTCTCACATATCTGCAAGGTCACGGTTTATCTCACCGATATCCGCCATCGCGAGACGTGTTATCGCGTCCTGGGCAAGCATCTCAAAGGCGTGTTCCCGGTATTCACGGGGCTGGTGGTGGTGGCCCTCGCGCGGCCGGAATGGCTGATCGAGGTCGATGTGATCGCGGTGCTGCCAGACTGAGGGGTGCCCCCCCTAAGCCTTTTCACACCCCTGCCCCGCGCCTCACAGGCCGGGGGAACCTCCCGCTCAGAGATACCGCCATGCAGACGAAACCCACGCGCTCTTGCCTGCTCCTGTCATCGACCTTCCTCCTGCTCGGGGGATATGCGCAGGCGGCAGCGGTCACCTCTGGCAAGCATTCCAGCCCCCATGTGACCCGCAATCATCGCACGCCCTCTGCTGTCGGGGCGCCAACAGCCACGACGCTAGGTCAGTCCTCCGCATCGCGGTCAGCAAAGAAAGCCTCTCCCCGTACGGCAAGCGGCCCAGGCGAGACCATCAGCATCTCGGCTAATCGCCATCGCCCGGGTGGGGGGCTGATCCGCCCGGAAACAGCGGCACGCTCGATCAGTACTGTCGAGCATGAATATATCGCCAAGCAATCCCCGGCCTCCAATACTCTGGCTCTGGTCAATCTTTCGCCCGGCGCCAATGTCGCCATGGGTGACCCCTTTGGCGTGACCGATCAGTCTGCCGTGAGCGTGCGCGGTCTGAACCAGCAGGAAATCGGCTTTCTGTTTGAGGGCGTTCCCATGAATGACCCCGATAACTACACGCCCAACTCCTCCGAATGGGTGGATACGGAGAACATGGAAGCGGTTCAGCTTCAGCAGGGTGCGCCCGATATCGAAATGCCCACCGTATATTCCGCGGGCGGAACCATGAATGTACGCATGCGCGACCCGCAATACACGCGCTCGGGCCAGGTCGATGTGAGTTATGGCTCGCACCAGATGAACCGCCAATACATACGGTATGATAGTGGCGAGATTGCCCATACCGGCCTGCGCGCCTTTGCCTCGTTCTCGAACCTGACGAGTCAGGCCTGGCGCGGCCCGGGCCGCAATAACCGTCGGCACGTCGATTTTAAGGCCATCAAGGACTGGGCGCCAAACAGCAATACGGCGCTCTCCTTCACCTATAACAATGAAAATACAGCCTGGTACAGCACGCCAACCCTGTCCGACTGGCAGGCAAAAGGACTGGGGGGCGGCATAAACCTGGATGGCATCTACAAGTTTGGGGATGCCAATTATTACAAGGGCTACGGAACCAACTGGACCAACTACTTCCTGAGCAGCCAGTCGCATTTTGCCCTGACCGACCGCCTTTCCCTCAACGTCACGCCCTATTTCTATCGCGGTTTCGGCAATTATCCTCTCGGGGTGTATACCCTCCCCACGAGCGGTACATTCTATAACGGTACGCAGCCCGTCGATGGCGCGATAGCAGGCGCGCCTTATGCCCAGGACGGCTCGGTGGCGGCGCGCTGGGATTTTGACGAGCATGAGAGCCTGACCGGGCTCAATGCCGCGCTCCATTACGACACGCGGCACAACCATCTCGTTTTCGGTGCCTGGTATGGCTACACAGACATGAACGTGAATGAACCCTTCTCGGCTATCGACTCAGCCGGAAATGTGTCGAAATCCTATCTGCATCTCGATGACGGCACACAGTTGAGCGGCTGGCGCTATCACACCATCACGCAGATGGTCAGCCTCTATATCGGCGATGAATTGCGGCTGCTGAATGACCGGCTGCTGATCAATCTGGCGTTCAAGGAAGTCATGGCCGCGCGTAACGGGACACTGCAACAGCCGGGCCCCCAATACGCCACCAGCTACAATACCGCCCAGCCTCTGCCGCGCATGTCGATCAGCTACAAGATCAATGATCATGTACAGGTTTTTGCGAACGCGACGACAAGCTTTCGTATACCGATCGGCTCGGCCTTCTATAACCAGTACAACAGCCCTTATGACCCGAGCCTCTATCAAACCGCCAGCACCAATCTGCGCGATGAATACAGCATCGCCGAGGAGCTGGGCGCGCGGTACCATGATCGCTGGGTGACGGGGTCTGTCACGCTGTTCAACAACAACATGACTCACCACGCCATCAACCAGTATGTGGATGCCGTCCCCTACTTCCTCGATGCGGGCGGGCTGACCACACGTGGCGTGGATGCGGAAATCGGCCTGGCCCCCTGGCACCATCTCTCGCCCTATCTGTCGGGCGAATATCTCTACGCCACCACCGATAATAATATCACCATGGGTGCGACCACCTATGCCACCCGTGGCAAGGTCGCCCCATCCGCACCGCGCTGGATGGGCGCGATCGGCGTGCAATATGACGATGGCACATTCTTCGGGAGCGTCTCGATGAAGTATCTCGACAAGGAATATGGGACATTCATGAATGATGAACGTATCCCTGGACACAAGCAGGTCGACATGATGCTGGGCGCACGCGCCCATGACATCGGTTTTCTCAAAAAGCCGAGCCTGCGCCTGAATATCGTCAATCTTGGCGATAGCCACTACCTCTCGGGTGTCTACAGCACGGGAATGGTCGCGGGCACCTCGACCTATTACGTCGCGCCGTCCTTTGCCTGTCTCGCTACCTTCTCGACCGGGTTCTGAACCGAGGCGAACCCCGCCCCACGCAGGAAGGAGGATGCCATGTCCGATGATCTCACCCAGACCTTCGATTACCTCGTCATCGGCGCTGGTTCGGCCGGTTGCGTTCTGGCCAATCGACTCAGCGCCGACGGGCGCTTTCGGGTGGGGCTGATCGAGGCCGGCGGGAGCGACCGCACGCCGCGTATCAGCATCCCGGCCGGCACCCTTACGCTCTATCGCAGCCGGAAACTAGCCTATCAGTTCTACTCCACCCCGCAGCATCACCTTCTCGATCGGCGCATTCACGTACCACGCGGCAAGGCCCTGGGCGGCTCCACCACGCTCAACAGCATGATCTATATTCGCGGGGATCGCTCTGATTACGACCATTGGGCGTCTCTCGGCTGTACAGGGTGGGAATGGCCCCAGGTGCTCGATGCGTTCAGGTCGCTCGAACGCAGCCATCGAACGGTCGATGCGCCAGGAGCGGAATTCCACGGTCGCGACGGGGCGCTCGATGTCGTCACTCCCCGCGACATCAACCCCCTCTCGCGTGATTTCGTCGCAGCGGGCATCGCAGCCGGGCTGGCGCATAATCCTGACTTCAACGGAGCACAGCTCGAGGGCGTGGGCATTTATGATGTCACGCAGCGCGACGGCCTGCGCCTGAGCGCCTACCGCGCTTTCATCCATCCTGTACGAAAGCGTCCAGGATTATGCGTTCTGTCGGGAGCCAAGACACGTCGCCTCCTGATCGAGAACCGCCGCGTATGCGGAATTTCGATCGAACATGAAGGCACAGTGAAGACATTGCGCGCCCGCCGCGAGGTCATTCTCTGTGCCGGCGCAATCGGATCTCCCCAGATCCTGATGGCATCGGGCATCGGATCAGGCGCCAATCTGATCGCCGCCGGGATTTCTCCCATTCATGTCTTGCCGGGCGTCGGCCAGAACCTCCAGGATCATCTGGATGGTCTGGTGACCCTGCGCTCCACCGACCCACGCACATTGGGGTTCTCAACGCGCGCTTTGCCCAAGGTCCTAAGCGCGCCCTGGCAGTTCGCGCTCGGGCGCAAGGGCTGGCTGACCACGAATTATGTTGAGGCCGGCGGCTTTGCCCGGACGAAGCTGGCCGAGGGTGCGGTGCCGGACATCCAGTTCCATTTCGTCCCGGGATATCGCAGCCCACGTGGTCGGCTCTTTGAATGGGGGCATGGATTTGCCATCCATACCTGCGTGCTCCGTCCCAAAAGCCGAGGGACAGTCCGGCTGGCCACCGACGGCACGCTGAACCCTCAGATCGATTTCAATTTCGCATCGGATCCCCATGATCTCGAAACGCTTTGCGAAGGGATCGGGATCGCCCGCCACATTCTCTCCCAG
This sequence comes from Asaia sp. W19, assembly GCF_003994335.1. Lineage (GTDB taxonomy): Bacteria > Pseudomonadota > Alphaproteobacteria > Acetobacterales > Acetobacteraceae > Asaia. The sequence continues at coordinate 174,444 of NZ_PNQZ01000025.1, read as the reverse complement.
CCGCCTTTCGCACGCGCGCGAGGTATCGAAATCGCCCCGGGTGCGTCGGTCACAACGCCTGCCGAGATCATGGCCTATCTGAGGGCGAGCGCAGCAACGGTCTTTCACCCGGCAGGAACCTGCCGCATGGGGATCGATGAGCAATCGGTCGTGACGCCGGATCTGAAACTGCGCGGGATAGGCGGCCTGCGTATCGCCGATGCCTCGATCATGCCAACCCTGATCAGCGGCAATACCAGCGCGCCCAGCATGATGATCGGCGAAATGGCCGCCAGGATGATTCTGGCGCAGGGCAACTGAGACGCCAGCCCTGTGGGCCTGCGTCTCGATTGAGCGACTCAGGAATCGCCGGGCACGCCATAAGAAGGGGCTGTCGTCGGGTCCAGCCCCCGCGTGACGTAATCATGCATCTGAGGTTGCCAGAGGGCCCACAGCCCGCGCAGGGCCGCAAGAGGCGCCTCGCTCCAGTCCACCCGCAGATCGGTCAACGGCCAGCTCTGTGCCTCGACGATGAGCAATCCTGCTGAATGGACAGGCCCCTCTTCACCTCCAGCGGCGAGCGCAGCTTCCATCGAGAGAAGCAAACGCTCCCCGAGCTCGAGTTCAGGGGAGGATGCGCTGAATGACGCGACCATGGCCCGAGGAATCTCCTCATCCGCCAGCATGTTTCCGGCCGCTGAAACATCGTCTGCGGAGGCTTGACCGTGACGCCCCAGAATACGCTCTCCTGCCCAATAGGCTGAACGGCCCGACGCATCGAGAATCAACACTTGCCGGAAGGCACTGAAAGCGGCGGTACGCATCATGATGTCACGACATTCGCACGCAGAGGCCCCTGATTCGAGCAGAGCAAGCGCTTTGGGACCCAGTCTCGGATCGGTCACGTTCTGCGTTGCCACAACCCCGATACCGGCACGGGCAAAAGCACAGCGGCTGGCCACTGCGGGTGATGACGAGGCCACCGCCATGCCGAATTGCCCGGTTCTGGCGCAGCGCGCGATGATGGAAAACGTCATGGGTGACCCTCCTGCCTGCCGGGAAATTCCGGTATCGCGGTTATCTGAGGCGCGCGACGAGCGCATCGACAAAACGTGCGCCCTCTTCGAGCTCGGCCTCTGTGATGTATTCATCCGCCTTATGCGCGCGATCGATCGAGCCTGGGCCGCACACCACGCAATCCAGAGACAGAATTTCCCGAAACAACCCCGCCTCGGTCCCGAAATCGATCGTGGTGGTATGATTGCGTCCGGCCTCACGCAGAACGGTGGCGCAGAGTGCGCCACCCGGCTCCATATCCAGACCCGGATAGGCGTTCGTGACCTCAATCTCGACCCTGCCACCGCCCAGATCCGCCACGGCCCGCGCGCCCGCGTCCCGCAGCCAGTCCAAATAGGGGCCAGGTTCATAGCCCGGCAGCAGACGCATCTCGGCAGAAAGAACACAATGATCGGGCACGATATTGAGCGCTGCTCCGCCCGACACCAGACCGACCTGTACCGTCGAGAATGGCACGGCGAAGCGGCCGTCCCGACGCTCGCTTGTCTCTATCTTTTCCTGGAGCGCGGAAACCGCATGGATCATGGAGCCTGCCAATGTAATGGCGTTCAGCCCCTGTCCCGGATTGGCAGAATGGGCGGCGACGCCATGACAGGCGATCGTGAACGCTGTCTTGCCCTTGTGCGCGAGCGCAACCTGCATTTGCGTCGGCTCCCCCACGATACATCCTTGTATGGCACGGTCCGGCCCCGCGCTCAGAGCCTGCAGCAGGGAGCGTACACCCAGGCAGCCCAGTTCCTCATCATGGGAAATCGCAAGGTATAACGGTCTGGAAAGCGGTATGGGATGCGCGGCCACGCGTTGCGCGGCATCGAGCATACAGGCCAGAAACCCCTTCATGTCGCTGCTTCCCCGGCCATAAAGCCTGTCACCCCGGCGCGTCAGGATGAACGGGTCACTCGACCAGTCCTGACCCGCCACGGGTACGACATCGGCATGGGCCGAGAGTACGAGCCCCCCCGGCGCCTCAGGTCCGATGATCGCAAACAGGCTGAACCGATCCGGCACTTCGCCTGGAATACGCTGTACGCGCGCGCCCGCAGCAAGGAGCTGCGCCTCAATCCAGTCGATGGTTTCCCCATTCGGAGTGCCGCAGAGACTGGGAAACCCGACGAGGGTCGAGAGCAGCGCAATAAGATCAGACATGCATTACATCATCCTGCGCCTGGCCCGGCGCGGAATGGTCGGGGGCGATATGCGCGGCTAGGCGGGCCGCGTCATGCCATACACCCCAGATGAAAGGCGAGGCACGGCGGGTAAGCCAGGACAATCCGAGGAAATACAGCCCCGGTTCAACCGAGACGCCCCCCTCATGGCGCGGCGCACCGCGCGCATCCAGAACGTCCAGATCGAGCCAGCCATAGTCATAGCCATAGCCAGTCGCCCAGATGATGCTGGTTACCCCCGACTTTGCCAGATCGAGTTCGGTCAGGGGCGCCGTTACACACTCCGGCAGTTCGCCAATCCGATGCGCCTGCGGCTCCTCGGGCAGGTCGAGCCCCTGGGCGGCAACATAGGCATCAGCCGCATTGAGCATGGCGAGGTAATTGGCATCGCCTGCCTCTATGTTCTTCTGCAGATCCGTGTCGAAAGAGAGCACACCCTCATGGCAGGAGAGCGTACGGCCTACGAGCGTGATACCGCTTGCGGCGAGTGTACGGAAATCGACCGTGTGGCCACCTTGCGCGCCGCTGACGGCAATCGTCACATGTTCCGTTCCCGGGCCCGGGGTTTTCATGTCCCACATACCCAGAACGCCCAGCCACCAGACGAAATCCTTGCCGCGATAGCGCCGTGCAGGCCTGTCATGTGGCCCGACAGAAAGCCAGACGGCGCGCCCCGCACGCTTGAGTTCCTCGGCAATCTGTACGCCCGATGCCCCTGCGCCGATCACCAGCACGCCGCCCTCAGGCAGCTGGGAAGGATTCTTATATCCCTGCGAATGGGTCTGGAACAGGTTGGGGGTCTGCGGGATAAGAGCAGGAACAAGGGGCCTCTGAAAAGGGCCAGTTGCCACAACGACGTTACGCGCCTGAATGGTACCCGCATCCGTCTGAGCCTCGAACCCCTGCCCCGACGACGCACGGGATAATTTGCGCACCTGGACCCCACAGCGAACGGGCATATCGATCTGGCGTGCATAGGCCTCGAAATAAGCGGCGATCTCTTCCTTGGGCACGAAGCCATCAGGCGCGGTACCGTCAAAATGCCTGTTGGGAAAGCGGTCATGCCAGGCTGGACCGTTGGCCACGAGGGAATCCCAGCGCTCGCTTCGCCATCTTTCGGCAATACGCCCGCGCTCGACAACGAGATGCGGTACATTGTGCAGGCGAAGATGCTCGCTCATCGCCACGCCGGCCTGACCACCGCCAATGACGAGAGTATCGACGATTTCAACTTTCATGTCAGAGATTTCCCGTTGAAAAGATCTGTTCTTCCAATTTTCAGAAGATCTTTCCGTTCTTGTATTGAAATGATCTGCCAGCCGAAACAATCGAATTGATTAGCCTTGATTAGCCTTTTCCTAAGAGTTCACCCGGACCGATTTTACCGCGCCATTCTGCCCGACAGGCCCCGCCCCGCCGCACGAACTCGCTACCCCTCATCGAGCGGGCACATTCCGGGAATCGTCTGATCCGAAATCGAGGCACGGCAATGCACAATGAAATGCTCCAGAAGTCGCGACTGGCGTTCTCCCTGGCGCATGGCCATGCCGATGACCATGGGGCGATGGGCGCCCTTCAGCCGCAACCGGACAAGACGCTTGCCATCCAGCGCGCGATCGGAGCGGGGGCGCACATTGGCCAGCGTATAGCCATAACCATTCGCGACCATGGTGCGCACGATTTCCTGCTCGGCCGCTCGCGCATAGACGGTCGGACGCAGGCCCTCTCGCTCGAACAGCTCATTGAAATAGTGCCGGCTCAGGGGCAGGTCGAGCAGGATGAGTGGCTCTGCTGCCAGCTCCTCGAGCGTGACCTCTCCCCTCTCGGCGAGAGGGTGAGACTGAGCAACCAGCGCATGGGGCGGCAGACTGGCCAGAGGTTCGAATGCGATGCCGGGAGGCAAGGCGAGATCATAAGTGATGGCCAGATCGAGTTCGGCCTTGCTCAGTTTTTCACCGAGCCATTCATGGTTGGCAGCGCGCTGGCTGATCTCCGCTGCGGGAAAGGTCTGCCTGAAATTATAGGCGAGCTCCGGCATAATCATGGGAGCGAGCGTGACCATCGCCCCGACCTGCAATTGCCCCCTGACCTGCCCGGTGGCCTCGGCTGCAATGGCATGGAGGCTTTCAGCCATGGAAAGCACTTTCTTGGCCTCGACCAGGAGTATCTGGCCAACGCCCGTCAGGGAGAGGCCCTGAGCATGATGTCGGACAAAAAGCTGCACACCGAGTTCGATTTCAAGATGGGCAATCGCCGTCGAGATCGAGGGCTGGGAAATGGACAGTTTCTCGGAGGCATGACGGATCGATCCGGCCTCACCCGCTGCGACGAAATATTCGAGTTGGCGCAACGTATAACGCATCGGGAAACTCCAGCGCAGGCTGTGCGGCACAGCGTCAGGCCAGGATCGACAGCCGCACCTTGCAGCATGTCTTCAACAACCGCGTTTGGAAACCCTTTCCGGCTTGTGCGCCATGCCCCACGTATTCTTCTACCGGCGTATATCCGCTGTAACAGAAGACCGGGTTTCGATGCGTGACACATCCGATCGAAGGAACAGCGACTGAGCCGAACACACGCATCCGTGATCGGCCGCTCCTGAATCACCGCGTCCACCCTGTCCACCGTCTTCGTATCTCGATCGTGCCATCGCGATCATCCCCATAGGGCAGAAAACGCAGGGCACGGCAGGGCGAATAGAAGCACCATCCGGACGAACAGCGAGTCATGGGCACAGATGAACAGGTTATCGAACGTCAGGCAGCGCCCGAGCTGCCCCCGCATGGCGGGTATCTGCCCCCTTCAACCCTGCCCACCCTTGCCCATAGCTCGGGCATACGTTTCGATTTCAATGCAGGCGCCCGCATCAGTCTGCCCACGCGCGGCACCGGGGAATGGTGCCTGACACTGAGCGATCTCGATAGCGGCAATATCCTCTTTTCCCATTGCTCCTGCGGCAGCTTCATCACTTCGTCAAAGCGCTATTTCAACCGCTTCCATATTCTCGTCGAGGAAACGGATGAGACCGGCATCAGATCGGAAGTGCTCAGCCATGCCTATGACTGCGCCGGGAAAATCGTGGTTATCCAGATGCCGGTCAGTACGCTGGGGGATGCGCTGGCCTGGTTTCCCTATGCTGCGCGCTTCGGCGAGATCCATGGTGCGACTCTTGTGTGCATCATGGATGCCGCACTCATCGCGCTTCTAGCAGGGAATTATCCCGAAATCCGGTTTCTGACCGCGAGTGACGCGCGCGCCTGCGCCATCATGGACGATGCCTATGCAAGCTATTCCCTGGGGCTTTTCTTCGATGACCCCGAATATCTGAATCAGCCCACTGATTTCCGCCATGTCGGCCTTCACAAGACGGCTGCCTATATCCTTGGCGTCCCGACTGCGGAAACACGGCCGATTGTCTGCTCTCCCGAAACAGATACACCGCCGATCGGAGAACCTTATATCTGCATCGCGACCCAGGCGAGCACGCAATGCAAATACTGGAACAACCCCGAGGGATGGCTGTCTCTGGTCGTCTGGGCACGCGCGCAGGGTTATCGGGTCATCTGCATCGACAAGTCGCCCTATTACGGTGCCGGCATCATGTGGAACCGCATCCCCCATGGCGCCGAAGATCAGACAGGTGATCGGCCTCTGAGTGAGCGCGTGCGCTGGCTGCGCCATGCAAGCGCCTTTGTCGGCCTCTCTTCCGGACTTTCCTGGCTCGCCTGGGCGAGCCGTACGCCAGTTGTCATGATTTCCGGTTTTACTCACCCGACGAATGAATTCGACACCGAATTCCGGGTGATCAACTGGCACTCATGCAATTCTTGCTGGAACGACGCCAGCGAGAAATTCGATCACCATGATTTTCTCTGGTGCCCCCGTCACAAGAACACCGAAAGGCAATTCGAGTGCACGCGGCTCATCACGCCCGGTCATGTGATCAAGGTTCTGAACTCCGCCCTTCACCTGAAAAACAAGAATAAAAATTAAAAAATCAAGAGGTAGGCATGACCAGTACAACCGTGGGGTTCGGCAAGAGCTCCAGCAATCTCTCGGCCGGGGCCGGCGATGTCATCCGTGTATCGGGTGGCGCCGTGTCGAACACCCAGATCGCAAGCGCCGGAACCCTGTCCGTCAATGGCGCCTGGGGCGTCAATCTCGTTATTCCTGTCTATTCGGGCGGCACCGCCGTCAACACTCAGGTCGCTCCGGGAGGCATGGCGACAATCGCCTCGGGTTCGACCGAGGTCACTTCTGCCGGGACGAGCCTCAATGTCACCATAGCGTCAGGAGGATCGCTCCTCGTCGCGAATGCCGGACTGGCTACCGGCAATACCATCCTGTCAGGCGGCACGGCAGTGGTCACCACGGGCGGCACGCTCGCTCAGACCGAAATCATGGCGAATGCCAGCGCCGCGATCGGCTCGGGGGGCGCGAGCCGGGAAAACCAGATCACTGGAACGCTCAACGTGGAGACGGGCGCCACAAGCCTGGATGATACCATCCATGCAGGCGGCGCACTGAACCAGTCGGGTGGCCTCGTCAGCGGAGCCAGGATCGAGACCCTGGGCGCGTTGAACATCACGGGCGGCACAAACTACAACCCGAACGTCGCTTCCGGTGCGACCACGAGCGTGACAGGCTCCGGCACCCTCATAGCGGACGGCATTGCAATACAGGGTGTCGCTCTTGCAGCCGGCGGCTCGGCTCAGATTACGAATGCGGCCGTGGCACTCAACACGGTGCTCTCTTCCGGCGGCGCCCAGGCTGTTCTTTCTGGCGGAACCGCGCTTGGGAACACAGTCAATTCGAGCGCAACAGTAACGGTCAGCCTGAATGGTGTGGTTTCGGGTGGCCTCGTCTCCGGAATGAATGCCGTCGTCACGCTTCAGTCTGGCGGAAGCGCCGTAGGGTTGACCCTGAGCGGAACCTCCGCCTTCGGCCTGACACCTGTCGGTGTCGGGACGCTCAACGTGTCCAATGGTGCTGTCGCGAGAGACAACATCGTCAATGGCTATGGGCAGATCAATGTCCGCGCCGGAGGCACGACCATTGAGGATCGCGTTCAGAATGGCGGCCTGATGATGGTGTCGTCCGGGGGCATCGCCTCGGCTACGACCCTGATCGCCAACGGATCCGCAATCGTGGCCGCCGGGGCCTCTGCCGTTCTGCCGGTCATCGGCAATGGAGGCAGGTTTTCCCTTGCGGGCGGGATTACCACATCTGCAACGATCCTTTCGGGCGGCACGATCCAGCAGACCGGAGGGACGCTCGATGCGGCCCATGTACAGGCAGGGGGCACATTGGGTATCAGCGGAGGCGCCGCCTACAACCCCATCGTCGATACTGGCGCTTTTGCCAGCGCCAGTGGCAGCGGCACCGTCATTACCAATAGCGGTATTACGCAATCGATGACGCTTCTTGCCGGTGGCAGGCAGGAAGTGACCGGTCCAGGTGTTGCGCGCGATACGGTGGTCTCTTCAGGCGGCGTCCAGACCCTGTCTTCGGGCGGGACCGCGCTCAATACGACGGTCACGACCAGCGCCAATGTCACGATTGCCGCAGGCGGTCTGATGTCGGGTGGCGTCGTATCCGGATTGGCGGCTTCGATCACTGCCGGATCGGGAGGCGTTCTCTCGGGAGTCACGGCTACCGGCTCCGCCGGAGGCTTTCTGCAACCCGATGGCATCGGAACCATCACCCTCTCTAACGGCGCCGTTGCCAACGGCAATATCATTGACAGCTATGGTCAGGAAATCCTGCTGGCCGGGGGCAAGTCGATCGGCACGATCGTGCGTAACGGCGGGGTGGAGACCGTCAGCAATGGGGGTATCGCATCAGGCCTCACGCTGGATCACGGAGGGTCAGCCGTTATCCTCAACGGGGGGGCTGCCTCCAATTTAACGATCAGCGGCACGTCTGGCGGTAATGCGGGTGCCCTCTATGTCTCCAAGGGCGGCACAGTAACCGACATCACTGTCGCCCCCGGTGCGAGCGCAACCTTCAGCGCGGGGGCGACACTCTCGACCACCCATTCGACTGATCTGGCAAATGTCACCTTCCTTCAGGGAGCGAGTGCCAGCCTCGTCGGCTCGGGCAACGTGACCTCGAACATCGCGATCACGACCAGTGTGACGGTCTTCACCAGTTCGGGGAGTGTCATCCAGAATGCCACGGTGTCAGGCAAAGCCGCGATCCTGAATGTTGCAGCAGGAGGCACAACCTCGAAAACGGTCCTGACCGGCTCAGATACCAATACTTGCGGTGTCGAGAATGTTCTGGCCGGAGGTATGGCCAACGCTACGCAGATCGGTCGCTACGGCATTCAGGTTGTCATGGGCGGGTCTGCGACGAGCAGCTATGTCGGAGCGCAGGGTGAACTCAACGTCAATGGGGGGACGGCGTATGGCGCGCTGGTCGATGCCAGCGGAAGTGCCAATATCAATGGCGGCGTGGCCGTCGACTGGGCCATCAATAGCGGCGGTGTCGTCAATGTCAGCGCCGGGGGCACGATCATCAACAGCCTCGCCAATCCGGGAGGAGTCGTTACCGTTCTCCAGGGTGGCAGTGCGATCGCCATGCTGCGCCCGCAGGGCGGCAACGTACTCTCCAACCTCACCCTCTCAGGTGGGAATGTCTATGTCTCCTCCGGGGGGATCGCCACAAATGTGACCATCGCCTCTTCGGCAGGGAAGCTTCTGGGCGATGTCATCGTTTCAGCGGGCGGCAGTGCGGTCGCGAGCGGCACCACCCTCAGCAGAGTGACGGTCCAGTCCGGCGGGACGCTGGTCGTTGATGGCTCACTCTCCAATGAAACCCTCACCCGCGTCATGAACGCCTCTCTCCAATCGGGCAGCTATCTCTATTTCCCCGAGTTGACGGCGGGCAACGACGCCTACAGCACTACGGTCGTGGGCAACACGCTGACCGTCCTCAGCGCTGGCAAGGCCGTCGCCACGGTCACACTGGCCAATAGCGACTATAACGGGCAAGGCGGCGCCTTCATCGAAGAGCCGAGCGGTTCGGGATATCTGCTTCTCGTCTGCTTCCTGGCCGGATCGCTGATCAGCACCCCGAATGGCCCGGCAGCGGTGGAGACACTGAGTGTCGGCGATCTGGTGCATGTCTGGCGTGACGGGGTGCAGGGTGTGGCCTCGCTGAGCTGGATCGGCTCACGCCATCATCGCGTGAGTCACGAATGCAAGCCCGATATGGCAGGATATCCGGTACGTATCCGCAAGGATGCCATTGCGGAAAACGTTCCCAATCAGGATCTGCTCATCACGGCCGAGCACTGTCTCTTTCTCAATGGCTGTTTCGTACCCGTCCGGATGCTCGTGAATGGGCGGACGATCTTTTATGACACCTCCATCGCGGAGTTCGAGTATTTCCATATCGAGACCGAAGAACACGCGGTGATCTCGGCCAATGGTCTGCTGACAGAGAGCTATCTCGACACCGGCAATCGCGCGAGTTTCCACCAGGCTGCCTACCGCCGGGAGGGAAATGTCATCCGCGTTGGCGACGTTTTCCGTCCGAAAAGCTGGGCGCTTGACGCTGCCGCCCCGATCGAGACGTCCCGGGCGTTTGTCGAGCCAATATATCGGCAGATCCTGGGCCGGGACGGTGAACCGCCGACCTCTCTGCCTCCCATGACCGATGACCCCGCATTTCATCTGCTCACCCCTTCGGGCGAGAAGATCGAGGCAATGCGGGTCATTGAACGCCGACACGTCTTCCGAGTACCTGCGGGCGTAGAGCGACTGACCCTTTGCTCGCGGGCATCAAGGCCGAGCGATACGATCGGTCCATTCTGTGATGACAGACGCATGCTGGGACTTCTGATCGGAGAAATCTCCCTGTTCGACGCCGCGAGCCAGAAGCAGATTTCATCCCATCTCCAGTCTCTCCCGCAGGAGGGATGGTACGCGGCCGATGAATCCTCCCTGCGCTGGACCACAGGTGCTGGACAGCTCGCGCTCGGCAGGCGTGACCCGGATAGCATGGGAATCCTGAGTATCGAGGTTGCTGCTTGCGGGCCTTATCTGCTCGATGATGACACAGACGATCATGCGATCATCGCTGCCGACGCGCCGGGCATCAGAGTCGCGCAGGCTTGATCCATGACTGTCACCCGCCCGGTCAACCCTACCGGGCGGGAACAGGTCTGCAGGACCGATTGGAAGGTTATCTCAAGCTGCCCATCCCCCTCATGGATCATCCCCTGCGATCCTCGATCTCGCATGCAGGTGCCCGCGTGATCCGACAAGCTCCCCACACGATCGTGACCGGCGGAGATAACGTCCACCCTCTTGCGCTCTCAATCATACTGCGCCCGGCCATACTGCGCCCGGCCATACTGCGCCCTGCGTCCAGGATGCAGCCAATGACGAGATTGCTTCCATGAACATTGCTGATATCCTGCTGGCTCAGCATGAAAATCTCTTATGTCAGGACCATTTATGAGCCAGCTTGATCGCGATCACCTGAAGATCATTGATGAAGTGGCGCGCGAGGGTTCGCTCACGAAGGCGGCCGCGCGGCTGAACCTCACCCAACCCGCCCTGAGTCACGCCATTCGCAAGCTGGAGCGCGCGCTCGGGGTGGAGATCTGGCGACGTGAAGGCAGAAAGCTGGTCCTCACACCTGCGGGAACGGCGCTCCTGACGCTTGCCCGACGCGTTCTGCCGCAATTTACTCTGGCTGAAGAGCGTATCAGGCAGGTCGCCCTTGGCGCACGTGGCAAGCTGCGTATCGGTATGGAGTGCCATCCCTGCTATCAGTGGCTCCTGCGAGTGGTGGCGCCCTATCTCGATCTCTGGCCCGATGTCGATGTGGATGTGCGTCAGAAATTCCAGTTCGGCGGACTGGGCGCGCTGTTGGGGCATGATATCGATCTGCTCGTCACCCCGGACCCCCTGTACGAGGAAGGGCTGCGTTTCACCCCTGTATTCGACTACGAACTGGTACTGGTCGTCGGGCCCGATCACCCGCTGCGTGGGCAGAAATGGGTTTCTGCGGAACAGATCGCATCCGAAACTCTGATCACCTACCCCGTACCGATCGAGCGTCTGGATATTTACACCCAGTTCCTGCACCCGGCCGGAATCACGCCGCAAGCGCACAGACCGATCGAAACCACGGATATCATGCTGCTGATGGTGGCTCATGGACGCGGCGTAGCCGTGCTGCCGCGCTGGCTGGTCGAGGAGCATCGAGAGCAGTTTTCCCTTCATCCCGTGCGTCTCGGAGAACATGGACTTGCGAAGCAGATCTTCCTCGGCCATCGGGAACATGATGAGGCCATCGCCTATCTCCGGGCCTTCATCAAACTCGCGAAATCGATCGACCATGGCGTCGAAACGCCATTGACCTGAGGCATCGAGGAACCCGGCACTTCCCTGGTAAAGCGCCTCCCTTTGTCATCGCACTTCGCAAAATTCCCGAGAGGGGTGTTCATATCCCTACATAGATCTTGATGGGTATCATTTTATAACGGGAATGATGGCGTATCGTCACAATTTATACGCTTCATATTCATGAAAAATATTATCTTACCCCAAGTAAATAGAGATAATATCATCCAAATACCATCGTAGTGTCAGGGCGCCAGATTTGAGCCTTTAAGCCGTCTCTTTTCTGCCATTAAACTGTCGTTAAAGTGCGATTGACTCTCATAACGGATTCGTGATCAAGTCCTCGAGCGATGATCGGCCTTGGCCCATAATCACGGTGGGAAATTATTCCTGCCTCGATTGCGACGTCGCAGAACGCTTGGGCAGAGAGACTTAACCAATCGAGGGTGACATGCTGAACAAATCCAGAACAAAGTCTGTGTTCAATCTGTTGCTGGCCGGTTCTGTGGTCGCAACCTTTGCTGGACAGAATGCGTCCGCCCAGATCAGCCCGCAGGCACTGCGTGAATCCCTGCGCGTATCGCCCCATCCGGGCATGATGCCCCATGGCGGACGGATCTTCCCTGGGAGTTCGCTCAACGGCGTGCCTGGTTTCCCACTCCCGACGATTCACAGCCAGCAGGCCTATGATCCTCAGGACAGCTTCACCGCAAAGTGGACGCGTGCGGATGCCATGCAGATAAAAGCGCATTCGGACACCTCCGTCGGAGCAGGCCAGAACTCGCTGCCGGGTCAGCTTGTAATGCCGAATGTTCCCGCGGATTTCCCGGCTACCAACCCCGATGTCTGGGTCTGGGACACGTGGACGCTCATCGACAAGAAGGCCAATCAGTTCAGCTATAATGGCTGGGAAGTCATTTTCTGTCTCACCGCCGACAAGAATGCGGGATACGGCTTCGACGACCGTCATACCCATGCCCGCATCGGCTATTTCTATCGTCGCGCAGGTATCCCGGCGAGCCAGCGTCCAGTCAATGGTGGCTGGATCTATGGCGGTCACCTGATCCCCGAAGGCGCACAAGAGCAGGTCTTCGCCGGCACGACCTACACGATCACCGCAGAATGGTCGGGCTCGATGCGTCTGCTCGATCCGACGAGCAACCAGGTCTCGCTGTTCTACACGGATATGGCGTTCAATCGTGACGCTTCAGGTCAGGACATCACGCCCTCCCAGGCTGTGATCACTCAGAGCCTTGGCCAGATCCACGCCGATTTCACGCACGTGTGGTTCACGGGCTTCACGAAGCATACCCCGCTGCTGCGCCCCGATGGCGTGCTCTATCAGAATGGCGCGCAGAACCCCTATTACAACTTCCGTGACCCGTTCACCTTCGAGGATCCGCAGCATCCTGGCGTGAACTACATGGTGTTCGAGGGCAATACGGCCGGTCAGCGCGGTGTAGCCAATTGCACGGCTGAAGATCTCGGCTATCGTGCCAATGACCCGCATGCAGAGACGGTGCAGCAGGTTCTCGATAGCGGCGCCTATTACCAGAAGGCCGCGATCGGCCTCGCCGTGGCGCAGGATTCCTCCCTTTCCAAATGGAAATTCCTGCCCCCGCTCATCTCGGCCAATTGCGTGAACGACCAGACCGAACGTCCCCAGATGTATATCAAGGACGGCAAGTACTACATCTTCACCATCAGCCATCGTACGACTTATGCGGCCGGTGTCGATGGACCTGATGGCGTCTATGGCTTCGTGGGCAATGGTATTCGCAGCGATTTCCAGCCCATGAATTACGGCAGTGGTCTCATGCTCGGCAATCCGACCGATCTGAATGAGGCAGCGGGCACCGATTATGACGCGAACCCGAACCAGAACCCCCGCGCCTTCCAGTCCTACTCGCATTACGTGATGCCCGATGGCCTGGTCGAATCCTTCATCGATACGGTCGAGGGGCGTCGTGGCGGCGCGCTCTCTCCAACGGTCAAAGTCCGCATCCGTGGCGATGCCTCCATCGTGGACACGCGCTATGGGGATAACGGACTTGGCGGCTATGGCGATATCTCCGCGAACCGCGCTGATATCAACATCGTTGGTTTCATTCAGGATCTTATCAGCCAGAGAACGGCATTCGGGGCCGATACCAATGCCCGCATGCAGTCCTTCCTGAAAACCAGCCAGTAACCCTTGCTGGTTGCCGGCGGCAACACCAACCACAGGGACAAGAGCGGTTCGTCGGACTTATCCGGCGGGCCGCTTGCGTTCCCTGGACACGAGCCCTGAACCGCCCGGATTGCGGCCCTCAGGGACATATGACATCAGACCGCCACGCCCATGCTGAAGGTGACGATGCAGCCCCGAGTGAACGGCTTTCTTCTCCTCCTCGATACGATCCGAGCTTCTGCCAAGACACGAAGATTCAGGAGGCGTGTTCCTCCGCTTCTTCTCGCCTGTGCTCCCTTCTTTTCCAGCCTTGGCAGCGGATCCTTCTCCGGCGCCCATGCCGCGCCTGCTGCTGCCCAAACCGAGACGGCACAGTGGCGCCCTGCCCTGCGTTACAGCCCGGCTGCGCACTGGATGAACGATCCGAACGGTCCCATCCTGCTCAACGGGCTCTGGCATCTTTATTACCAGTATAATCCGGCGGGGATGGTCTGGGGTCATACCTCATGGGGGCACGCCACAAGCCGCGACCTGTTGCATTGGCAGGAGCAGAAAGTGGCGCTGCCCGCCTCCCCCGGTCGCGATATCTTCTCGGGTTCGGTCGTACTCGATGAGCGCAACCGGTCCGGACTGGGCACTCCCGGCAAACCGGCGCTGCTCGCGCTCTACACCACTGTTTTCAACCGCGACCCGAACCACCCGGATGGAACGCAGGCCCAATCCCTGGCGATCAGCCGCGATCAGGGCGGGCATTTCGAGCCTCATGACCGCAATCCCGTCCTTACCCTGAACCCGGACTCAAAACAGTTCCGCGATCCATCCGTGATCTGGTACGCGCCTGGCCAGTACTGGGTCATGACGACGGTCGTCGCCGATGCGCAGGTCGTAAAACTCTATCGCTCGAAAGATCTGATCCATTGGGATTTTCTGAGCGACTTCCAGCCCAATGGTTATCGCAAGCCGGGTATGTTGTGGGAAATGCCGGTGCTCATTCCCCTGCCTTTGGACGGCCGGACCCGCGACATGCGCTGGATCATGATCGTCAGTGTCAATCCGTGGAGCATCGCCGGGGGCTCAGGCGTTCAATATTTCATCGGCCATTTCGACGGAACGCATTTCACGGCTGATGACCTGCCACCGCGAGGCGCAGACCCCTCCGCCTATCACTGGCTTGATCATGGCGCCGATAACTACGCGGCCATTCGCCTGGCCAATACAAAAGACGGCGCGCGCTGTCTTGTCAGCTGGATGAACAACTGGGCTTATGCCGACCGCCTGCCAAGCTTCCCGTGGCGCGGCCAGATGTCCCTGCCAGTCTGTCTGAGCCTCGAAACCCGCGCAGGACAGCCCGTCCTGCTGCAGGCGCCGGTGCCGGACTATGCGCGCCTCGTCCAGTCCCACGCGCCACGCGCCTTTCCGAGCCGCGTTATCGCCCCGGGCGAAACGATGCAGATCGGCATGAAGCAGAGGGTACAGGATATCAGCCTGATGCTGCGCAGCGAAAAAGAGGGCGTAGCGGAGCTGATTCTGCGCCGTTCCGATGACGGGCATGAAGGCACGACGCTCCGCTATGATTTCGGAAATCAGCTTCTGACGCTGGATCGCAGTCATTCGGGCCGAACAGATTTCTCTCCCGATTTCAGTCCCGTGCACATCGCTCACATCGCCCCGCAACGGGGCGTTCTGACCCTGCACGTCGCGATCGACCGCAGCTCGGTCGAGGTCTTCGCCAATGGAGGTGAGGTGCGCATGACCGATCTGGTTTTCCCTGACAGTCACAGCACGGGGCTCAGCCTTTCCGCAGACAGGGCGGCGATCACGATCGATCGGTTACGCGTGGCGGAACTGGCCCCCTGAGAACGTCAGCCGGGATGCGGGGGCTCGAACAGGCGCCGTGCCGACCCGAGAACGCGCTGCTGATAAGCAAGATTGAGGGCGAGAGTATGGGAATGGTAATTACCGATGGCGCGCATCAGATCCCCATGCGTTTCGTTCAGATAGAGACGCATGATCGCGCCCGCCGCGCTGATATTGTAGCAGGGCCGGGACAGAAGATTGCGATAGACCACCTCGGGCGCCACATGGGTGAAGCGGGCAATCGGTTCAACCCAGCGCGTATTCACCTGCATGAGCCCCAGATCATCCGTGCCGTTGGTATTGTGATGCACGAGCCCGACCTGCCCCTGCTCGACAGAGAGGATGGAGGGCAGGATGCGCGGCGGCAGATGATAAAGCGACGCGACGAAGATCATGCAGCTGGCATAGGCGACTGCCATGATGCGCCTTCCTCCTTTATCTCTTTTCGGGATCGATTCTGATGCGCCTTTTCAATACGCTAACACAATCAACCGGGATCGGAACGCCTAAAACCATGCCCCAGCAGAACCATGAGCGCCCCCTCGCACACAGTGTCGATGAAGCGGGCTTCACCCTGCTCGAATTGCTGGTGGTCATCGCGATCCTCGGGCTCCTGATCGGGCTCGTGGCCCCGGCCGCGCTCAGGCAGCTCGGAGGCGCGCGTAATTCCGTGGCCCATCAATCCATCCAGCGTCTGGGCGAAGTACTCGATCTCTATCGGTTGGACATGGGGGGGTATCCCAGCACGGAAGAGGGGCTGCATGCCCTGATCGAACGGCCACAAGGCGCGGAAAACTGGAACGGCCCCTATCTCAAGGATGGGACAGACCCCAAGGACCCCTGGCATCACCCCTATATCTATAGTGCCCCTTCGGAGCGCCCTGGCCATGATTACGATCTCTGCTCCGGCGGAGCCAGGAACGTCACCACCGATCGCGCTGCCATGATCTGCAACCCCTGAGCCCGGTCATGATCCATTTCCCGCCCGTTTCCGCCTCGCTTCTGGTCGTGTCGCCCGTAATCGGCTCTTTCATGGGGGTTCTGGCATGGCGCCTGCCTGAGGGCCGGTCACCCTGGTTCACAAGATCGCGTTGCCCGGTCTGCAACGCGGTGTTGAGCGCGCGGGAATTGGTGCCTCTGGTGAGCTATGCCCTGCAAAAGGGCAAATGCCGTCAATGCGCAGCCTCCATCGATCCATTCCACCCCATCATCGAATTCGGGGCCCTGGCGGTGGCGGGAAGTGCGGATCTGGCCGTCCACGCCCACGGGTTCGTGGCCTCCCCTGTGTCACCCATCCTTCAAGGCTGTGTATTCGGATGGGTCCTGCTTCTGCTGGCAGCGCTCGACTTCCGAAGCATGACCCTGCCCGATACCCTCACCCAGCCCTTACTGGCCGTGGGCCTCATACTCGCCGCGTTGCAAGGCAAGGCGGTTTTTCACATCCATGCCCTGACAGCGCTTCTCGCCTGGATGATTTTCGCCGCCATTGCCATGCTCTATCGCTGGCTGCGCGGCCGGGACGGGCTGGGCGGAGGCGATGCCAAGCTGCTTGCCGCTGGAGGAGGGTGGCTTGGCCCCATGCTCATGCCCGAAATCATACTCTTTGCGGCGCTGGCAACTTTGGCCGGAGCAGCGCTCAATGCCCTTGTCAGAGGACAATCCCTGAACGCCTCGAAAAGAATTCCTTTCGGCCCCGGTCTGGCTCTCGCGCTCTGGGGAGGGTGGCTCTGTCAGACTGCCGGCTGGCCCTTTGGCTGACCCCACGACGGCCCCGATGAATGCCCCGGTGACTACCCCGGAGACTGCCCCGGTGAATAGTCCAGTGGAGGGCCCCTCGGCACCTCCCCTTCTCGACGCACTGGAGCGCCTGCTCATCGAGACAGGGCGTTGCGACAGGCGTGGCATCGAGCGCGCAACGCGCGCCGCCGAACAGAATCATGGCAGGCTGGATCAGATCCTCCTGCAGCTCGGCCTCGTATCCGAGGCGCTGATGGCCCAGAGCTATGCGGAGCTTCTAGGCGTCGAACGCGTCAGCCCGACCCTCTACCCGGCCGATCCCGTTCTCCCCGATCTGCTGAATGCGCGTTTCCTGCGCGA
The DNA here is from genome assembly GCF_003994335.1 of Asaia sp. W19. Classification (GTDB taxonomy): domain Bacteria; phylum Pseudomonadota; class Alphaproteobacteria; order Acetobacterales; family Acetobacteraceae; genus Asaia. The sequence goes on along the minus strand of NZ_PNQZ01000025.1, from coordinate 156,739 downwards.
TGCCCATGTCGTTCCTTTGTCGGCAGATGCGACGACGCTGCAACTCGCCATGCGAGACCCCCTCGATCAATTCACCCCCGATGCCATTCAGGCGGCAACGGGGCGCGAGGTCGTGGCGCTCGTCGCCTTGCCGGTCGAGCTCGAGGCGGCGCTGGAACGCCTCTACCCGCGGGAGAGCACGGCCTCACAGGAACAGGAGGGCGAAGAGGCCCCTCTGGAAGAAGATGCCGAACGGCTGAAGGATCTGGCCTCGGAGGCCCCCGTTATCCGGCTGGTCAATCAGATCATCGGTCGCGCGGTCGAGAGACGGGCCTCTGATATCCATATCGAGCCCTTCGAGGACAGGCTGCGTATCCGCTATCGTCATGACGGCGTACTGCATGAGGTCGAGACCCTCTCGCCCCAACTGATCCCGGCCATTCTCTCGCGCATCAAGATCATGGCGCGCCTTGATATTGCCGAGCGGCGCCTGCCACAGGATGGGCGCATCAAGCTGGCCGTGCGCGGCCATGAGATCGATTTTCGTGTCTCGACCATTCCGTCCCTGCATGGCGAGACACTGGTCCTGCGTATTCTCGACCGGTCGAGCGTGCGCTTCGACTACACCACACTCGGGCTCGCGCCCGATCTGGTAGCGCGGTTGCGTCGATTGCTCGATCTGCCCAATGGTATCGTGCTGGTCACAGGACCCACCGGCTCAGGCAAGACCACCACGCTCTATACCGGTCTGACAGATCTCAACGCGGTCACGCGCAAGCTGGTCACGATCGAGGACCCGATCGAATATCAGCTCACCGGGATCAATCAGGTGCAGGTCCGCCCCCAGATCGGGCTGAGCTTTGCCAGCCTCCTGCGCGCCATTCTGCGTCAGGACCCCGATGTGATCATGGTCGGTGAAATCCGTGATGGCGAAACGGCGCAGATCGCCGTGCAGGCCGCGCTGACAGGGCATCTGGTCCTGTCCACGCTGCATACGAATTCGGCCTCCGCCGCGATCATCCGCCTGCGCGACATGGGTGTCGAAGACTATCTCATGACCGCCGTGCTGCGCGGTGTGCTAGCGCAGCGCCTGGTGCGCAGGCTCTGCCCGGCCTGCAAGACACCCTACACGCCGCCACAATCCCTGATCGATCGCCTCGATCTGCGCGCTCTGGCGGGTGACGCGCCTGTGGTGCTGCACCATGCGACAGGATGCGATCAGTGCCGGCAGACCGGATATCAGGGACGGCTCGCCATCGCCGAATTGCTGGAGCCGGATGAGGCGATCGAGAAGCTCGTCTTTGCGCGTGCCGATCACCTTGCCATCGAGCGCGCGGCGATCGAGGCGGGCATGGTGCCGCTTTTCACGGCAGGGCTCAGAGCGGCTCTGGCGGGTGAAACCACGATCGAAGACGTGACGCGCAGCGTCCGCGCCACGCTGTGAGCGGCCTCGTGTCACGCTACGCCTATCAGGCCATCGATACGCAAGGCGCGCTCATCAAGGGGTCGCTCGAAGCGGCGAGCGAAGCCGAGGCCGTAGCCGCTCTGCGCCGGCTCGGTCATATCCCGATACGCGTTGGCCCCTCGGCCCGACCCGGCCTGTTGCGCGGCCTGTCCGGCCCGTCTCTCGCGCTCGTGCGACGCGGGCTCAAACGCAACGAACTGGCTGCCGCCACACGCGAGCTCGCGGTCATGCTCGGCGCGGGACAGGATATCGATCGCGCCCTGCGCTTTCTGATCGAGACAGCACAGACGACGCGCGGCGGCACGCGCAGCGCTGCGCTGTTCGGGGCCGTGCGGGATCAGGTGCGGGATGGGCGCGCTTTGCATCAGGCCATGGGCGCTCATCCGGACAGTTTTCCGAAACTCTATCTCGGCATGGTTCGCGCAGCCGAAGCTACGGGGGATCTGGCTCCAACCATGGCGCGACTGGCTGATCTGCTCGAACGCGAGCGCGCCCTGGCCGCCACGGTGCAATCGGCGATGATCTATCCGGCGATCCTGACCCTGACGGCCATCGGTTCCGTGACGCTGCTTCTCACGAAAGTCCTGCCCCAGTTCACGCCGCTCTTTGCTCAAAATGGTGTCGCCCTGCCGCGCTCGACGCAGATGCTCGTGCAGTCGGGCGCCCTGATTGGCCATTATGGATGGGCCATGCTCCTGGCGGTGGGGGTCTCTGTTGTGCTCGCCCGGCGCGTCCTCGCTTTGCCCACGCCGAGGCGCGCCGTGGACGGGGTGATGCTTCGCTTGCCTGGCCTGGGGCCGCTTCTGGCAGAAATTCTGGCCGCACGCCTGGCACGCATTCTGGGAACATTGCTGACCAATGGCGTCCCCCTGCTCGGCGCTCTGGCGATTGTACGCGACTCTCTTGGCAATCTGGCAGCGCTCGACGCCCTTGCGGCAGCGTCCGAAAGCGTCAAGTCGGGCGGGCGCCTGGCGCGACCTCTGGAAGAATCCCGCCTGTTTCCGCGTCGCCTCGTGCATCTGCTGCAACTGGGGGAGGAAACGGCCCAGCTCGGCCCCATGGCCCTGCGCGCCGCCGATATCCACGAAGATCAGGCTCGCCTGGCCATACAGCGTCTCGTGGCCGTGCTGGTGCCCGCCATTACCATCGTGATGGGGCTGATGGTGGCCGGTATCGTCTCCTCGCTCCTGCTCGCCATGCTGAGCCTGAACGACCTTGCCCAGTAAGCGCGACGTTCTTCCGATCCAATCAGGGGCGCAGGGCGACCCCAGTCGCGGGGAGAGAGGATTCACCCTGCTTGAAATGCTCGTGGTGCTTGTGATCATGGGTTTTGTCACCGCCCTGCTTATCGGCAGGGGGCCGCCGCGTTCGGCACGCCTCGATCTGCGCAACGCCGCGCGCGAAATCGCCTCTGCCATGCGCGAGGCCCATGCCGCCGCACTCTATCGCGGTCAGGAGGTCGCGTTTGTCGTCGCACCGCAGGCAGGCCTTTATCAGATCTCGGGACAGGCGGCCCACGCTCTGAAGCTCGACAGCATAAGCCCTCTCACGCCCAGCCGCTTCGTGTTCTACCCCGATGGAAGCGCGAGGGGGTCTGTGATCGCGCTCTTCAGCGGCCCCTATCGCATGACCATCGGGGTAAACTGGCTGACCGGCGCGGTAGAGGCGCATGGCGGATGAGTGCGCCCGCCGATGCCGAATCCGGCTTCACCCTGATCGAGGTCCTGATCGCCTTCATCATCGTCGCCTTCTCGCTGGGGGTGCTTTACGAGGGTATGCTGGATGGCGTGGGGGCCACCCATCGCGCCAATGCGGAACATGAGGCGCTTTCACGCGCACAATCCCATATGGCGGCGATCGGCCATGGCATGCGACCTGGCAGCTATGCCCAAAGTGGTGAGGATGGCAGCGGCTTTGCCTGGCATGTCGTAATGACGCCGCGAGAAGTCTCGGGCTCTCTGGTGCTGTATCATGTTGCCGTCACGGAATCCTGGCCCGATCCGCTCACCGCCTCAGGACGAGGATCGATCACGCTGACCAGCCTGCGTCTTGGCAAGGCTGAAACGCCATGAGCCGGAGACCCCAGTCCGAGCAGGGCTTCACCCTGCTTGAAATGCTGATCGCTCTCACGGTTTTCGCCCTGCTTCTTGTGGTTCTGCGTCAGGGCTTCGACGCGGCGACACGGGTTTTCGAACGCCAGCGTATGGCCTTGTCCGCGCAGGGCGATCTCGGGTCACTCGATCGTCTGTTGCGCCAGATCCTCGCGCATGCCGATCCGGGAAATACGGAGGCCGGTCCCCTCTTTGTCGGGCAGGCCCATGGCCTTGTGCTGCGTGGCCCCGCGCCACGGGCGCTGGATGATCGCCCTGATGGCCGGGCAGATTTGCGACTCTCTGTTGCTGAAGACCACCGGCTTGTGCTGATCTGGACACCTCACAGGCACGTGATCGAGCCAGCCCCTCCCCCGCAGACGCGCCTCCTGCTCGACGGCGTGGCGCGCCTCGACTGCAGCTATTATTCGGACGGACACTGGAACACGACATGGTACGGCAGCAGATTGCCCGCTCTGGTGAAGCTTCGACTGGTTTTTCCACCCGGCGATTCACGGCACTGGCCCGATATCGTCGTTGCCCCGCTGCTGGATCCGCGCCCGTGACCGGCGCGGAACGGCGCGCATGACGGGCCGCATCTTTCTCGACTGGTGGGGCCGACAGCTTGTGTCTCTGGTGCCTGAACACCTGAAGGACGGGTTGGGGCGGCTTCGCATCCTGCCGCCACGCCCCCTCCTCGAGATCCGTGAAATTCCTTCCGGCTTCGCACTCGCATTGCTCGATCAGGGAGAGACGCGCTTCTGCGGCATGCTGGAGGGAACTACAGATCAGGATTCCGACATACTGGCCCGCTGCCGCACGGCGCTCAAAGGAACGCGCCGCCGGGCACGATGCATCCTCGTCCTGCAAGGCAGACGCATCATGCAGCGCAGTGTGACCCTGCCTTTGGCCGCACAGGGCGCGCTCGATGCCGCGCTTGGCTATGAAATGGATCGTCTGACCCCTTTCGCGCCGGACATGGTTCTCTGGACACATGAGATTACGCGTCGGGATGTGGCGCTTGGGCAGATCACGGTGCTGCTTTCGCTCGTGCCACGCCAGATCGTGACTCCAGTCCTTGCACGCCTGGCCCCTCTGGGCCAGGCACCCGACAGCATCGCCGAAACTGGCAGTACCCGGCAGATCCCGCTCGCATCGAAAGCCTCGAGCTGGCGGGACAAGGGCGCACGCAATCCGCGCCTGATCGCGCTGGGCGCCCTATGCGTCCTCATCGCAGTCATGGGGCTCGGCTTGCAGGCCCAGTCCGCGCGCCTTGCCTCGCTCGATACAAGCATTACTGCGCTGCGTCCGGCCGCACTGGAGGCGAGCGCCTTGCGCCGGCAGATCGAGGACCGACAGGCAGGCGATGCCCTGATGCGCCATGCGCGTGCGCGCTGGGGCGATCCGCTTGACGTGCTCGCAGCGCTCACCGACGCGCTCTCGGACGCCAGCTTTCTGACCGATCTGAGTCTCAGGCAGGGACAGGTGCTGATCAGCGGACAATCTACCGAGCCAACGGCCCTCATTCAGGCGCTCAGCCGCACGCCGGTTCTTCGCAATCCGGATTTCGTGGCACCGGTCACGCGGCTCTCAACGCAGGGAACCGCCCATGCAGGCTTGGGCGGAGCCAGCCTGTTCTCGATCCGGGCCGAGATCGGCACAGTCAAGGGGCGCACGCCATGAGCCTGCGGCTGACGGAACGGCTGAGCCGCGATCTCCCTGAAGGACGGCGAGGGCAGGTACTGGCCATCGGACTGTTGCTGAGCGGCCTGGCGCTCGTCTGGCTTCTGTGTCTCGGCCCCCTCATCGGGCTCTATGCCGGACGCGCGGCACATATAGCGCAGAAGCGCGAGACACTGGCCCGCATGACCCGCTTGCAAGAGACGCTCCCCCATCTGCGTCAGACCGCAGCGCGTCGTGCCACCGGCGAATCCCGCCTTATCACGGGGGGGAGCGATGCCATTGCGGGGGCCAATCTGCAGGACCGGCTTCAACATCTTTCTACCGCGTTTTCCGTCGAATTAAGCAGCAGCGAAACCCTTCCCCCGCTCAGTGAGGGACGTTACCGGCGGATCGGCCTGCATGTCACGCTCACCGGCCCTTATGCCGCACTCATCCAGGTGCTGACTGCCTTCGAGACGGAGGCCCCGGCCATGGCCGTCGATGCGCTGCACCTTCATGCAGCGGAGAGCGAGGATGGCACGACCGACCGCATGGCATGCGAGATGAATGTCTATGCCTATCGCAGTGATACACTGCTCCGCTCCGGCAAGGCGAACGCATTATGACGCGCTTCGTCTACCCGCAGGGAAAGGCCGGGTGGCTGGCACTGGCCTTGCTGACGGGTAGCATTGTCCACCCCCTCCTCACAGGCACCTCACCGGTTTTGTCGGGCAAGGCACTGGCGCAGCCGCCGAGCTCAAGCACAAGCACAAGCATAAGCACCGCCATGCCCGCGCCAGGAACTGCGGCATCCCCTGCCGAGCGCGCTCAGGCCTGGCGTGCGCAGATCCTGGCGCGCCCCCTTTTCAGCCCCAGCCGTCGCCCCGCACCCTCCGATGACAAGCTGGACGGGGTGCCTCGCCTGTCGGGCATCATTGAAGGAACGGGCCCGCTGCGCGCCATTTTCATGGTTCCTGGCCATGACCGCGGGATTGTCGTTCCTCTGGGGGGCCATATTGGCCCCTGGCACGTGACCGGTATCGAGAAAGGCCGGGTGCGCGTGCGTGATGCGCAGGGCGAGAAAGTTCTTGCCCCCGACCGCGACAGGGAAGGAAACGGCCCGTCTCCAGGAGACAGATTCGCGCCTCCCTCCGGGGGCGGATCAACTCCCACGCTGGACTTCGCCCCCCCGGCCAATCCGGATGCCGTAGTCCCGGATCAACCCTCTTCGGGGCAGTCCACACTTCAGTCACCTCCTCCCGGCCCTGCGCCTCTCCCCTCACCGCCGTCAGACCCCGCCGCGCCCAACCCTGCCCCGATCGATCAAGTTCCCTCAGGTATGCCTCAATGATCCTTGTGCCCCGAGCCGCCGCGCTTCGCTCTTCCCTCACATGGCTGCGCTCCGCCACCCGCCTGACGGCGCCAGGCCTGTGTCTTCGTCCGGCTTTACCATCCGGTCTGGCGTCCGGTCCGGCATTACCACTCGCGCTCTGTCTGGCGCTCTCCGGTTGCGACAAGGGTCCGGGCAAACCAAAGCCCCTGGCGGAGAAACTGCCCCTGACAGGCTACCCTGTCGATATGACCGAGGGGCGGCTTGGGACAACTGCCGCATCGGAGGGCGCTCGTTACAGCCTCGGCCGCGAAGCCGTGCCAAGACTGGCCGTTTCAGGCCAGACAACGGGCATAGGGCAGATTTCACTGAATTTCGCCGATACCGACATACGCGATGCCGTGGCGCAGATACTCAATGATATCCTGCATGTGAATTATGCGATCGATCCGGCGGTTCGGGGCCAGGTGACCCTGCGCACGAGTGAGCCCCTCACCAACGCCCAGATATTACCCGCATTGCAGGTTCTTCTCTCACAGGTTCACGCCGTGCTGATCCATCAGGACGGACTCTATCGCGTCGTACCCAGCCAGGCGGCGCCGGGCGCCGCCCAGAGCGCCGTAGCAGGGATGGCCGATAGTCTTTCTGTCGGGGGAGAAGCGATGATTCCCCTGCGCTATGCGCAGGCGAGCACCCTCGCCCACGCCCTCACACCCTTTGTGCAGGGAGGCGCACGGATCACCCCGGTCGAGAGCAGCAATGCCCTGCTGGTCAGCGGCGATCCCTCGGCACGCAACGCGCTGATCGAGGTGATACGCGCCTTTGACGTAGACTGGCTGAGCGCCCAATCCTACGCGCTCCTTCCCGTGGACTCCGGCAATGCCAAGGACATGGCGAGCGCCCTGCAATCGGCGCTGCACGGCACAGGAAATTCGCTTTCACAGCTTGTCCAGGTCCTGCCTCTGGCACGTGTGAACGCCGTGCTCGTCGTCGCGCGCGCACCGCGCTATATCGAGGATGCACAGAGGCTCTTCGCGTTGATCGAGCGCCATCGACGCGCCACGATCAGAAGCTGGCACATCTATTATGTCCAGAATTCCAGCGTGAACGACGTCACCTATACCCTCCAACAGGCTTTCACCCCGGATAACGTGACGGCCCTGCCGCCCGGCAGCAGTACGTCCGGCCAGAACACTCAGACGGGTTTCACTGGGGCCATGAATGGCGCCATGGGTGGTGGCAATGGCGGCACGGGCGGTCTCGGCGGCGCGACCGGTGCAGGAGGATTGGGCGGTGGCGGTCTGGCCGGGGGCCTGACCGGCCTCGGCGCCGGGACGGGTCAAAATGGCGGCCAGAACGCGGGTCAGGCTTTGGGAGGTGGCGCGCAGCAGAATCCCGCGCTCAACAACCCGCTTCTGGGTGGGCTCGACAGCAGCGGAACGGGCGGCAGCCACGACACCAATACGTTGCGCATTCTCTCAAACGCGCAGCACAACGCCGTACTCGTCTACGGCACCGATCAGGAAAGCGACAATATCGAGCAGATGATGCGCCGTATCGACGTCATGCCGCTCCAGGTCCGGATCGACGCGGTGGTCGCCGAGGTCCAGCTGAACGATGCGCTGCAATACGGCACACAGTTCTTTTTCAAATCAGGCGGCATCAACGGGGTGCTGAGCAATAACAGCCAGAGCATCACCGCAGGAACTCTCGCCACAGCGGCGTTCAGCCATACCCTGCCCGGCTTCATCATCGGTGGGGCCAGTGGTGGTGGCGCACCCTTCGCCATCGACGCGCTTCAGAACGTCACGACCGTGCATGTCCTCTCCTCGCCCCAGCTCATGGTGCAGGATAACAGGGCCGCGCGCCTGCAGGTGGGGCAACTCGTACCGGTCCAGATCGGCTCGCAATCCAGCACCATCGGCACGTCGGTCTATAATCAGTTTACCTATCAGCCGACCGGCGTGATCATGGAGGTCACCCCTCATGTGAGCCAGAGCGGTCTGGTGACGCTCGACGTCTCGCAGGAGGTCAGCTCGGTCAGTGCCAATGCCGCCAGCAATACCAGCAGTGCCGCAAACCCGACCTTTAACGATCGCTCCGTGAACTCGCGCGTGGTGGTGCAGGACGGCCAGACCGTCGGGCTTGCCGGGCTGATTACCGAGAATTCGAGCCGCGCCAATAGCGGCATACCCTGGCTCAAGAATATTCCCGTGCTTGGCTTCCTGGCGGGATCCCAGAACAACAACCGACAACGTACCGAATTGCTGATCCTGATCACGCCTCATGTCATTCACGACCAGCGCGACGCGGTCAATCTGATGGAAGATCTGCGCGACACCCACCCTAACGCGGCCAATGTGCCGGATGAACTTACCCCGATGCATGGTACGGGCAGCAGCGATCCGCAAAAGCGCATTCGCGAATCCCTCCATCTGGATCGGTGAGCGCACCCCCCTTCTCCGGAGCGCGCAAAGCCGATGAACGCGGCTTTGCGCTGCTGATCACGCTCTGGACGCTCGCCGGGCTGGCCTTTCTGGTGACCATGATTCTCGCTGCAGCAGGCTCGGAGCTCCGCGAAATGCGCCTCGCGCGACGGACCACCCAGATGCAGACGCTCGCCGAAGGCGCCTTATGGAGTGGGGTGTTCCACGCCATGGCCTCGTCCGGGCAACACTGGGCAGGAGATAACGCGCCGCATCAGCAAAACGTAGACGGGATGATCCTGACGATCCGGCTCCGTTCCGAGGCCGGGTTGATCAACCCCTCCCTCGTCGAGCGCCCTCTTCTTCAGGCGCTGATCGCTCAGTGCGGGGCCGACGCTGCGCGCGCCGAGTCCCTGGCCGCAAATATCATCGCCTGGCGCAGCCCTGCCTCCTCCACTACCGCGAGCGAGCGCAACGCCTATCTCGCCGCTGGCCTGCCGTATCAGCCCCCGCACGCGGCATTCGAGACGATCGGGGAACTCGGCCTGGTTTCTGGTATGACGCCCGCGCTTCTCGCCTGCCTGCGTCCCCATCTTTCGGCCACGCAGCCTGAAGCGCCCCATACACCGCTTGCTGATCCGGTGATCCGTGCCGCTTATACCCGGTCAGGCGGGTCTCCCCTCCCTGCTGCGCGGCCAGGCGGACACCGCGCCGAGAGCATCGAGATTACCGTTGACGTGCAGGATGGTCAGGGCGGCATGATACGCCGGGCCGCAACCTGGCTGATCGCCCCCGGCACCGGCTCGACGCCCCTGCGTCTGGCGTCAGCGCCAGACTAGGCCGAAACGGCCAAACGCCTCATTCGGCCTCGCGGAGAAGTCGGGAGGCTGTCGCCGCAGCGGCAGCGCGGCCGCTGAGGCCAGCCTTGTTGTAAAGCTGCTCCGTATGCTTATCGATCGTGCGCGAACTGACCTTGAGAATATCAGCGATGTCACGGCTCGACTTGCCCCTGCTGATCCAGAGCAATACTTCGGCCTCGCGCGCACTCAGGCCGAGTGCCTTTTGCAAGACGATCTCGGGTGCGGCCGGAACGGGCGCGATCTTCAGAACAAGGGTTTCCGGTCCCTCTCGCCCCACGAACAGGATCTTGTAGGGCGACTCACCGATCATCCAATGGCCCAGCAGGGACCCTGGCGCCAGATCGTCCAGTTCCGGCACCGAAAGCTCCTCCACGAGATCGACCGGCAACTGCGCCACGCGCTCCGCCGCCTGTGGCGTGCTCCAGACGATCTGACGGCGATGCAGATCGAGACCAAAGAGATAGCGCCCGGCCCGATCAAGGGCCGCATGCGCTGCACGGACCTGCTGACTGGCCGCAAGACGGACCCGGATACGCGCGAGTACCTCATCGAAATGAAAGGGCTTGGTCACGTAATCCTGGGCGCCTACGTCGAAGGCACGCAGGACATGCTCGATTTCGGTCAGCCCCGTCATGAAGATGACCGGAATGGCGGCCAGTTCCGGCTCCGAGGCCATACGTGCGCAGACTTCCCAGCCATTCATGCCGGGCATCATCGCATCGACCAGAGCCAGATCCGGCGTCTGATGCGTCATGATCGCAAAAGCCGCCTGACCCGATTGGGCCAGAAGCACACCAAACCCGGCCTCATCCAGCGCGGCATCCATCATCCCGAGCGCTGCCGGATCATCATCCATGACCAGAATGACGGGACGCTCGGTGGTCATGGGCGCTCCCCGCCCAGCAATGCGGAGAGCTCTGCCAGGCGATAACCACCTGCTGCCTCGCGCAGGGGATGCAGCAGGGGCTCCAAGGCAGGGTGCGCGCCTGCAAGATCTTCCAGCGCTACGCGAAACCCGCGCAGATCACCGCGCTCGAGATGATGGAGCAGACGCAGACGCGCTACGTTCGGCAGCACCTGACCCGCTGACGCATCCGCCGCCCCATGGGGGAGCGCCGTCTGCGCATCAGCGATGGCGGGGGACGGGTCCGGGTGAGAACGCGTCACTGGAGCTGGCACAGGACTGTCATCGCGCCGTGCGCGAAGCGTCCATTCCAGCCCAAGGAGGCGCCCCATCGCCTCAAAAAGCGCCACGAAATCGACGGGCTTGCCGAGAACGGGACAGTCGTCGAGTGAGGACACGCGCTGCGCCGCGAGTTCCGCCATATTCCCGGTGATGAAGATGATCGGCAGCGCCCCCACATGGGTTTCGCGTATCGATAGCGCCAGGTCGCGTCCGTTCATCCCTGGCATGGACAGGTCGAGCAACAGAAGATGGGGGCTGAACCGGGCAAGACGCTCAAGGCAGTCCCGTGCATTGGCCGCGCTCTCCACCTCGAATCCCCGAGGCGCAAGCATTTCGGTCAGCATTTCGCAATGCCGAGGATTGTCATCGACCACGAGAATGCGCCGCGGCTTGCCCTCATATGCGACTGGCAATTGCGTGAGACGGGGTGCCGCCATCTCCTCTCGATCGGAAAGAAACAGGCGCACCCGGAAGCGGGTGCCGTGCGATGCGATCTCCTGTGACGCGTTAAAGGTCAGCTCTCCCCCCATGATCTCTGTCAACAGACGTGTGATGGTCAGGCCGAGCCCTGTGCCCGGTATGGCATCGCCCGCGGCGCGTTCGAATGGTTCGAAAATACGCTCATGATCCTCCGGAGCAATGCCTGGCCCGGTATCCTCAATCACGAATTCGGCAATCTGACGCTGCCAGATGACGCTGAGCGTGACCCGGCCGCTCTCGGTGAACTTGATGGCATTGGAGAGCAGATTAAGCAAAATCTGGCGCAACCTGTGGGCATCGCCATTGACCATCTGGGGCAGAGTGCCTGGCTTATAGACAAATTCCAGCCCCTTCGCCGCAGCCTGGGGACGTACCATCTGCACCACCGAGTCCAGGAATTGCGCGAAGGGAATACGATCCCGATAGATTTCGATACGCCCCGCCTCGATGCGCGAGATATCGAGCACCCCGGTCAGAAGCGCGGTCATATGATCGCCACTCTCGCGAATGGTTCTCAGCGCATTCAGCCGATCAGGGGGTAAACGCGGGTCCGCTTCGAGAATTTGGGCATAGCCCATGATCGTGTTGAGCGGTGCCCGGATCTCGTGGCTGATCCCGCTCAGAAACCGTGTCTTGGCGTGGCTTGCCGCCTCGGCCTTTTCACGGGCGCGTATCAGCGCGGCGTCCGTTCGCTCATGGGCGGCTATCTCATTGAGCAGCAACTGCGTTTGACGGGTGGTCTCTTCCCTTGCGGCGCGCTGGCTCTGCTGCGCAAGGACCGCCAGCATGGAGCCGATCGCTGCTCCCATCCCGAGCAATAGATAAGGATGGTTCCGGGCGAAGGACGAGAGCGCCACACTTCCCAGCATGGTGAAGACGAGAGCAAAGATGAGGGCGAAACGCCCGGCAGGGTGGCGCAGCGCCCGCCCGACGAAAGGTGGCAGATAATCGAGAGGCCGGGTGAGCTGGGCGGCCAGCCGCGTGGCGGGAGGCTTGCACCGGTCATGGCAACGCGCATCCAATGAACAGCAGAGCGAGCAGATCACTCCCCCATAAGCAGGGCAATGCGCCATGTCCGGCGCCTCATAGACGCGCTCGCAGATCACGCAGGTCAGTGCCCGATCCTGTGCCCGATCCTGCGCCCGGCTGCGCGGCAGGCGCCGGGCCAGATAGGTGCGGCCGCCCGTACCGGCAGCAATAAGAGGGGCCACGCATAGCGCCATGCCAAGAGCCATGAATGGCGCAAAGGCATGAGCGATGGCGCCGAGCACACCCGAGAGTGCGGCAAGGCCAAGCCCCACCCCGGCGAGCATGGCGCCGAGTCCGACAGGATTGATGTCCGGCAATGCCGCGCGCCGGAACTCTATTCGCGGGGGGCTCAGTCCGAGCGGCTTGCACAGCACCAGATCGGAGACGATAGCCCCCATCCAGGAAGCGGCCAGAACGGCATAAAACACCAGTCCGGTCTGGATCGAATTCACGATGCCTGACTCCAGCAGGATCAGAGCCATGCCAATGGTGAAGAAAATATAGAACACCCGCCCCGGATGTCCGTGAGTGAGGCGGGAGAAGAAATTCGACCAGGCCAGGGAGCCTGCATAGGCATTGGTCAGGTTGATACGCGTCTGGGCCACAAGGATCAGGAAAAACGTGGCCGTCAATGCCAGAGGTGGCGGAAGCAGTGTGCCATAGGCCAGCGTGTAGAGTGCCTGGGGCTGGGTGGCGTCATCGGGCGCCATACCGAGGCGCAGCGCGGCACAGGCCAGAAAGGAACCCGCCAGAATCTTGACGGCATCGAGCACCACCCATCCGGGGCCGCCAATCAGGGCCGAGGCCCACCAGGCTATGCGGTTCCGGCCGGATCGCTCCGGGAGGAACCTCAGGAAATCGACCTGCTCCGCACTCTGGCAGATCAGCACCATCATGACGGAGGCGGCGCTCCCTACCGCAATCAGACTGATTCCCTGAACCGAGGGGGGAGAAAATCCGACCCAGCTTCCGATCCATTCCGGGTGAAGCCACAACACCGCCACGAGGGGAACCGTATTGAGCGCGAACCAGACCGGCATGGTCAGACTCTGGAAGCGTGCGAGAAACCGGAAACCTCCCGTTGCGAGAGGGATGACGATCAGCGCCGCGATGACATTGGTCAGCCAGGTGGGTAGTGAGTCGATGCGGGCCAGCATGGCCGCCAGGATGGCCGTTTCGATCCCGAAAAAGATGAAGGTAAAGCTGGCATAGATCAGGGAGGTAAGGGTCGAGCCGATATATCCGAACCCGGTGCCCCGCGTAAGCAGGTCGATATCGAGCCCGCTCCTTGCCGCCGCAATGGTGATGGGCAGGCTGACAAGAAAAATCACCACGCATACGACAAGAACGGCAAGCGCAACGTTCCCGAACCCGAACGCAAGGGTCAATGTGGCACCCACGGCCTCAAGCGCCATAAAGGATATGGACCCCAGAGCCGTCAGGGCCGCACGCCAGGGCGTGGCGGCGCGTGCGCTCCGGGCGGTGAAGCGCAAGGCATAATCCTCGGTTGACTGATCAGCCACCCAGGCATTGTAGTCGCGGCGCATACGGACGATGCGCAGGCGCGCCGTGTCCCCGCGAAGCGGCGTATTGAGCGGCATCTTCATTCCGGAACCTTCTCATCAGCCTTTTGAAAGACGCAACATAGCCCAGGATACGCAAGACTGCGTATAGGCCGAATGCGGTGTTTTGGGACCAAATCGGGAAGCATCCGAGAAGGAACCCGATCACCATGACCTCCCTCCCGCCCGTCTCACGCCGCGCCTTTGCCCGTTTCACCCTCGCCGCTTCCGCTGCGATGCTGGCCGGGACCGGCCGCGCGCGTGCCGCCGCGCCTTCGGGCGAGCCCATCAAGATCGGCATTCTGCACTCACTTTCGGGTACACTGGCAATCAGCGAGGCGACGCTCAAGGATGTCATGCTGATGCTGGTGGATATCCAGAATCGCAAGGGCGGGCTGCTGGGGCGTCCCATCGAGCCCGTGGTGGTCGATCCCGCCTCTAACTGGCCGCTTTTTGCCGAAAAGGCCCGTCAGCTTCTGAGTGTGGACAAGGTGGCCTCGGTCTTTGGCTGCTGGACCAGCGTCTCACGCAAATCGGTACTGCCTGTCTTCGAGGAGCTGAACGGCATCTTGTTCTATCCCGTGCAATATGAGGGGCAGGAATGCAGCCGCAACGTATTCTATACGGGAGCGGCCCCCAATCAGCAGGCCATTCCGGCGGTCGATTATCTCATGAGCGAGGATGGCGGCGGCGCCAGGCGCTTTGCCCTGATCGGGACGGATTACGTCTATCCGCGTACCACCAATCAGATCCTGCAGGCCTATCTCAAATCCAAGGGCGTGGCGGATTCCGACATCATGGTGAATTATACGCCCTTCGGTCAGTCCGACTGGCAGACCATCGTCTCGCAGGTCAAGGCCTTCGGTTCGGCCGGGAAGAAGACCGCTGTCATCTCGACCATCAATGGCGATGCCAATGTGCCCTTTTACAAGGAGCTTGGGGCCCAGGGCATCACCGCCACCGATATTCCGGTCATGGCCTTCAGCGTCGGTGAGGAGGAGCTGGCAGGCATGGATACCAAGCCCCTGGTCGGGCAGCTTGCGGCCTGGAATTACTTCGAGAGCATCGATACGCCCGCTAACAAGGCGTTTATCGCCGACTGGCATAAATTCACCAAGAACCCGAAACGGACAACCAACGACCCGATGGAAGCCCATTACATCGGATTCAATCTCTGGGTGCGGGCCGTGGAAAAGGCGGGCACGACCGATCATGACAAGGTCATTGCCGCCATGGTGGGGCTGCGCCAGCCCAACCTCACCGGTGGGATCGCGCAGGTCCTGCCCAATCATCACATCACCAAGCCGGTCTATATTGGCGAGATCCAGGATGACGGGCAGTTCAATGTGGTGTGGCAGACGCCCCACGAGGTGCCGGGCCAGGCCTGGTCGCCTTATGTGCCGGAAACCGCGCATCTGACAGGCGACTGGACCGCTCCCATCAATTGCGGAAATTACGACACCCAGAAAAAGGCCTGCCTCGGATCGCATCATGCGTAAGGCAGGTCTCGCATTCACCCTGTGCCTCGCGCTGGTCCTCGGCGCGCCTTGTGCCCCCGCCGGGGCTCAGGAGGCTACTCCCGATCCCTACGCCCAGCTGGCCTCCCCGCATTTCGACGCCATCATCGCCGGGATCGAGGCGCTCGGCCATTCCGGCGATGACAAGGCCCTCGCGACACTGCAGGCACTTGACGCCCATAAGCTCATGGCTGGGTCAGGGGGCGTGTACATCCATGCAGGAACGGGTCTGGTCGATGCGCGCACGGGCCAGCAGAATGCGGACATCGACCCCGCCACCCTGCATCCGGTTCGTGTCAATAACCGCGTACGTTTGGTTCTCGCCACGGCGCGGGCCGAACTCCTGCTGGCGCAGGGCAGCCGGGCCGAAAAGCACGACGCCCTGTCGCGCATGCTCACCCATCCCGATGCCTCGATGCTGCCCGCCCTGGATCACGCCAGCGCCGACCCGGCCAACAAATCCCTGCGCGCGGAATTCGAGGCTGCGCGCGCGGCTATTCTACTGAGCCCTGGCGCTCCGCCCGTCGCCCTGAGCGCGCAGCTTGCCGCCGTCTCCGCCATTAAAAAAACAGGCGGACTGGGCGCGAGATCGCTGCTGACGCGGGCCGCAGCCCTTGAGGCTCTTGCGCCACAAACGCGCGAGGCCGCAAAAAAAGCCGTTGCCTCCATCGACTTCCGGCTCAGGCTCTGGAGTTACGCCCAGGATCTTTTCTACGGGGTGAGCCTGAGCTCCGTCCTGCTGCTCTCGGCCATGGGGCTCGCCATCACCTTCGGGGTGATGGGCGTAATCAACATGGCCCATGGTGAATTGATGATGGTGGGCGCCTATACGACCTTCGTCGTCGAGCGTCTGATTGCCGCTTATATCCCGGCGCTCTCGCCGTTCAGTCTGATTCTCGCTCTGCCCGCTGCCTTCGTCGTTAGCGGCGGGCTGGGTATCCTGATCGAGCGCGGCGTGATCCGCTTCCTGTATGGGCGACCGCTCGAGACGCTTCTTGCAAGCTGGGGCGTTTCACTCATTCTGCAGCAGGCCGTGCGCTCCGTTTTCGGCCCGAGTAATGTGGCCGTCACCACACCGGGCTGGCTCGGGGGTGCCTTCGCACTGGGGGGGCTTGAAATCACCACGGTGCGCCTTGCCATCTTCCTGTTCGCCATAGCTGTCATGGCCGCCCTGATGCTGGTGCTTCGACGCACCCCGCTCGGACTGCATATGCGTGCCGTCACCCAGAACCGACGCATGGCCGCCCTGATGGGGATCCGCACGGCGCGTGTCGACGCGCTTACTTTTGGTCTGGGCTCGGGCATTGCCGGTCTGGCCGGTGTTGCGGTCAGTCAGATCGATAATGTCAGCCCCAATCTCGGGCAGGGTTATATCATCGACAGCTTCCTCGTCGTTGTCTTCGGCGGGGTTGGCAATCTCTGGGGCAGTCTGGCGGCGGCGCTCGCACTTGGACTTGGCGGCAAGGGACTCGAACCGCTGATCGGTGCGGTCTCGGGCAAGATCCTGCTGCTGGTCCTCGTCATCCTGTTCATTCAGCGCCATCCACGCGGCATGTTCCCGATGCGCGGTCGGGGGATCGAATCATGAGCACCGATTTCAGCTTCCGCAGCGCGCGTTGGACGGCGCTCCTCGTAGTCGTTCTCGCCCTCGTTCTGGCGCTGACCAGCCTGCTGCCCCAGGGCAGCGCACTCAGCGTCTCACCTTTCGTCGTGACGCTTTGCGGAAAATATCTCTCCTATGCCCTGCTTGCCCTTGCGGTCGATCTGGTCTGGGGGTTTGCGGGTATTCTCACCCTCGGTCACGCCGCGTTCTTCGCCCTCGGGGCCTATGGCATGGGCATGTACCTGACGCGCGCCATCGGCGCACGCGGGGTCTATGGCAATGCAGACCTGCCCGATTTCATGGTGTTCCTCTCCTGGCATCGCCTCCCCTGGTATTGGTGGGGATCAGACCATTTTCTGGTTGGCGTGGTGCTTATGCTGGGTGTCCCGGCTGTGCTGGCGGGGCTGTTCGGCTGGCTCGCCTTCCGCTCCCGCGTCTCAGGGGTGTATCTCTCGATCATCACCCAGGCGCTGACCTATGCGCTCATGCTCGCCTTCTTCCAGAACGGGCTTGGCTTCGGCGGCAATAACGGTCTGACCGGATTCAAGGATGTGCTGGGTTTCGACCTCACCGCGCCAAGCACGCGGGCCGTGCTTCTGGCGCTGACCGGCGTGATCCTCGGCGCCGTGTTGATGGGTGCGCGCGCTCTGATGGGAGGACGCTACGGCCGGGTTCTGGTGGCAGTACGCGATACTGAATCGCGCACGCGCTTTCTTGGCTATCGTCCGGAGCAGGTCAAGCTTGTGGTCTGGATCGTCTCGGCCCTTATCGCAGCGCTGGGTGGCGCGCTCTATGTGCTTCAGATCGGGATCGTCAATCCGGGCGAGTTCGCTCCGGCCAACTCGATCGAGGCCGTGATCTGGGTAGCGGTCGGGGGACGTGGCACGCTGACGGGCGCTGTGATCGGGGCAGTTCTGGTCAATTTCGGCAAGACCCTCTTCACCGCCATCCTGCCTGAATTCTGGCTCTACGGGCTCGGCGCCCTGTTTCTCGCCACCACGCTTTTCCTGCCGAATGGCGTCATGGGGCTTTTGCGCCATGTGCCACGCAAGCGCGACGAGGAGGTAACGCCCGAAATCACCAATCCTGAAGGATCGAATGCATGACGACCGCCGCTCTTCTCGACTTGCGGGATGTTTCCGTCAGCTTCGATGGGTTCAGGGCCATCAACGGCCTCTCGCTCACCCTTGCACCGGGCGAAATGCGCGCGATCGTGGGCCCTAATGGCGCTGGCAAAACGACAATGATGGATATCATCACCGGCAAGACCCGTCCTGATACGGGGAGCGTCACCTTTCGGGGTCATGACCTGACCCGTCTGGACGAACCTGCCATTGCCGAACTAGGGATCGGGCGCAAATTCCAGAAACCGACCGTGTTCGAGGCCCTGAGCGTCTGGGATAATCTTCTGCTCGCCCTCAAGGGCCTCCGACGCCCGCACAGGCTGCTTTTCGCCCGGCTGACCCCTGATGAGATCCGGCGTATCGAAGGGCTTCTCGCCACCATTCGCCTCGGTGCCGAAAGTACGCGCGCTGCGGGTGGGCTCAGTCACGGCCAGAAGCAATGGCTCGAGATTGGCATGCTGCTGGCACAGGAGCCCGATCTGCTCCTTGTGGACGAACCTGTCGCCGGTATGACCGATGCAGAGACTGCCGAAACGGCCGAGTTGCTGCGCGAGATCAATCGTACGCGCAGCGTTGTGGTGGTGGAGCATGACATGGATTTCGTGCGGGCGCTGGATGTGACCGTGACGGTGCTTCACGAAGGCGCGGTTCTGGCGGAAGGGCCGCTCGATACGGTCAGCAATGATCCGCGCGTCATTGAAGTCTATCTCGGACGGTGAGGGATCAGTCATGCTGAATGTCGATCAGATCGAATTGCATTACGGTGCTGCGATCGCCCTGCGCGGTGTCTCGCTCAAGGCCGAGCCCGGATCGGTCACCTGTCTGTTGGGGCGCAACGGCGTGGGCAAGACGAGCACCCTGCGCGCCGTGACCGGCATGCATGCGGTCTCCTCCGGTTGCATCACCTGGGAGGGCGAGGACATCACCGCGCTGCCTGCCTATGAGCGGGCACGACGGGGAATTGCGACGGTTCCACAGGGACGTGACATCTTCCCGCTCATGACAGTACGTGAAAACCTTGAAACCGGGCTTGCCTTGCTGCCACGCGGCGAGAGACGCCTGCCGGAGGAGATTTTCGATCTCTTTCCAGTGCTGGGAAAGATGATGACACGGCGCGGCGGCGATCTCTCGGGCGGTCAGCAACAGCAGCTTGCAATTGCGCGCGCACTCGTCATCAAGCCCCGTCTTCTGGTGCTGGATGAGCCTACCGAGGGTATTCAACCCAGCATCATCAAGGATATCGGCCGGGTGATCGACGCCCTGCGTCGGCGGGGCGATATGGCGATCCTGCTCGTGGAACAGTATTTCGATTTCGCCTTCGAACTCGCACAGCAGATTGTGGTGCTCGATCGCGGGCGCGTGGTCGTGTCCGGTGCCGCGGCGACGCTGGAAGCCGAAGAGGTCCGGCGCTACGTGGCTATCTGAAAGCACCTCCTCGAAAGGCCGGGCTTTCGGTTGCTCGAAAAGCCCGACCGAGGGGAGCGGGTTCAGGCTGCATGGTTCCCTGTCAGTTCGGCGCGCACCAGCGCCGCACCGGCGCTCAGAGCCTTCAGCTTACCGCGCGCCACATCGCGCGGCAAAGGCGCCATGCCGCAATTGGTGCTCGGATACAGCTTGTCGGCATCGACAAAGCGCAGGGCATTGCGCAGGGTCCTCGCCACCTCCTCAGCGGTTTCGACGCTCCTGCTGGCAACGTCGATCGCCCCCACCATCACCTTCTTGCCGCGGATAAGCTCGATCAGATCCATCGGCACGCGGGAGTTATGGCACTCGAGCGACACCATATCGAGATGCGAGCGCTGCAGTCTCGGGAAGATCGCCTCATACTGACGCCATTCCGAGCCAAGGCTCTCCTTCCAGTCGGTATTGGCCTCGATCCCGTAGCCGTAGCAGATATGCACGGCGGTTTCGCAGGTCAGACCTGCGCTTGCTCGCTCCAGCGCGGCGATACCCCAGTCGTTTACTTCATCGAAGAACACGTTGAAGGCAGGTTCATCGAACTGGATGATATCCACCCCTGCCGCGGCCAGCTCCCGGGCCTCTTGATTGAGAATTCCGGCAAATTCCCAGGCAAGTTTCTCGCGGCTCTTGTAGTGGTTGTCGTACAGGGTATCGACCATCGTCATGGGACCGGGGAGCGCCCATTTGATCGGCTTGCGCGTCTGCTTACGCAGGAATCTGGCATCGTCGACAAAAACCGGTCTGGATCGGGATACCGCATCGACCACGCTCGGCACGCTGGCATCGTATCGATCGCGTATCCGGACAGTCTCGCGCTTCTCGAAATCGACGCCGTTCAGATGTTCGATAAAGGTGGTCACGAAATGCTGGCGCGTCTGCTCGCCATCGCTGACGATATCGATCCCCGCGAGATCCTGCTCATGCAATGACAGAGAGAGCGCGTCCTGACGCCCTTCTGCCAGATCCTGATCCGCCAATCGCCAGGCTGACCAGAGTGTTTCGGGCTGGGCCAGCCAGGATGGCTTGGGCAGGCTACCCGCCGTGGAAGTAGGGAGGAATTTATTCATGGTCGAGGCCTTTGAATGAAGAGTCGCATTGCGAGTGGCAAAAATCAGGCGGTACAGGCCCCGGACCATTGCGCAAGGAGATCACGATAGGGCGTGACGAAATGCGTCTCGGCATATTTGCCCTGCTCGATCGCGAGCCTCGTGCGTTCCTCGCGATCATAGGTGATACGGGTCAGCGAGTGATCCTGAGCGCGCAGGCTGGGCTGATACCGCGCCGTCGCAACGGAGTTCGCGTTATAGATTTCAGGGCGATAGATTTTCTGGAAGGTTTCCATCGTGGCGATCGTGCCCATCAGTTCGAGATCGGTATAATCAGCCGTCAGATCGCCCTGGAAGTAGAATGCCAGCGGTGCCACTGCCTGAGGCGGCATGAAATACCGGACCCGCAGCCCCATCTGACCGAAATAATGATCGGTCAGAGACGGATCATGCTGGCTATATTCCACGCCCAGGACCGGATGGCGGTTTGGCGTCGCGATATAGGTCCTGTCGCTGGACACGCTCAGACATATCACCGGCGATTTATCGAAATTCTTCCGATAGATTTCCGATGCGAGGAAATTCCTGAAGATACGCCCATGCAGCACACCAAAATCATCCGGCACCGCAAACGCGGCCCGCTGCGCATTATGGGCAGGCAAGGCCACGCTGAAATCATAGTCACGCAGATAAGACGAGAAATTATTTCCGACGATGCCCCTGATCCGCCGGTCTTCCCGTCGATCCAGGATATCGATGTTGAGCATTTCGATGGCAGGAAAGCGCGCTTGGGTACCTCCTTCATCGATCAGAATTTCCGCTGAGATGATTTCGAGTGCGAGCCCATAGCGATCACCCGCCGGATTATCCCAATGCGCTGCTGCGTTGAAGCGGTTGTCGATCATGCGCAATACGCTGCGAAGATTCTCCTCGCGATTGGCGCCCCGTGCCAGATTGGCAAAGTTGGTGGTGATCCGGGTCTGATCAGAAGGACAATACCCGGTATCGAAGCGGGTTTTCCTGATGTCGAATGTGACGCTGGGCTGCATGTCGTTCTTTCCTCCCAAACCCGGTCGCGGTCCGGCCTCACTGAAACGAGACCTGAATGACCCGAAAGACCTGCGCTGCCCTGGCTGGTGATGTCGGGGAACCGGTTTTCAGGGCGCGTCCCGTTTATGCCTGCGCGCTATCGTGAGCGGAAATGATTTGTTCTGATCAATCCATGAGGAATCTTCATATTTCATGCGTGACGGCACAGCTCATCGTAATGAGTGAGAGGGCGGGGTCATCGTATAGCGTGTCATGCGTCAGCCACATCGGACAACGCGGGGTGAATGCCCTGCCTCGATTGCTGAGGCCGCATTCTCAGGCTTTCTGGTTCAAAAAGCGCGCATAGACGGCGCCCATGGCGGCGGAATCAAGCCGCGCCTCGATGGTATCGGCCCGGCTGGTGAGAAGAATGGGCACGCGCGCGCCCATCACGAGCCCTCCACAACGGGCCTCCCCCAGAAAACTGAGCGCCTTCACCGCGATATTGCCGGCCTCGAGATCGGGCATGACCAGAATCTGCGCGCCCCGCTACGGGCGACGTCAGACCCTTGATGCGTGCCGCCTCTGCATCAACCGCATTATCCATGGCCAGGGGACCATCCACGATGGCACCGGTTATCTCGCCGCGTTCCGCCATCTTGCTCAGACAGGCCGCGTCGAGCGTTCCCTGTATCCTGGGATTGAGCGTCTCGACCGCTGAGAGAATGGCGACACGCGGTGTTCCGAAACCCAGACCGTGATGCAGATCGACGGCATTCTGAATGATATGCCGTTTCGTCGTCAGATCGGGCGCAATATTGATGGCGGAATCTGTCAGAAAAAGCGGCTCTGCCCGGCCTCTGACCGCCATCATGAACACATGGCTCATACGCCGATCGGTTCTCAAACCGCTCTCCTGCGCGACGACCCCATGCATGAGCACATCCGTGTGCAGACTGCCCTTGGCCAGCCCGTGCACCGTCCCTTCATGAACCAAAGCGATAGCCGCGCTCACGGCCTCTTCGGGTGTAGCCGCCTCGACCACGCGATACGAAACAAGCGACAGCCCGGCCTCCTGAGCGGCCCTTTCCATCAGAACCCTGTTGCCCACGAGCACAGGCATCAGAATTCCCCGGCGCGCCGCCTCTATGGCCCCGGCAAGGGCGTGGGCTTCACAGGGCCACACAATGGCGTAGGGCACGGCGCCCGAAGCTCTGGCGCGTGCAATCAACGCATCGAAAGCCGTGTGCCGTGTATCTGACGCGCTATTGAGGCGTGTTTCTGTCATCGTCTTGTCTCTTGATCATGCCCGTGGGGAAACATCCCTGTCGTTCCCCGAATAAAGGGGGCGGGAAACGACGCGTGGAGGCCCCGCGGCCAATCTCGAGGGGAAGGGTGCCCCCAGGGGAAATCTGATGGGCCCGTGAGGCAGGGAAACAGCCCGAGCCACGGTGATTACGGCTCGCCCATCCTCTCCTGCCCAACGGGAGCAGCGCGTATCCCCTCAGAAAACGCCCCCATGCCGAGGGAGCGCGAAGGCCGCGCTCAGCTGAGCACACCTTCGTTACTCCACGTCCTCCCAGTGAGGCAGGAAGCGCCTGCCGTCGCGTTCCGCCATATCCTCATAGAGGCGATAACGTTCGAAGGCTGCGGCCTGAGCCTGATGCAACAGATGCTCTGCTTCTTCCAGCGCCGTGCGCGACAGGGTTTTGTAGCGCAGCTCGCGATAGGCATAGTCTTCGAAGGGTATCCGCGGACGCGGAGAGTCGAGTTGGAACGGATTGAGGCCCTCCTTGCGCATCGCCGGGTCAAAACGAAAGAGTGGCCAGTATCCTGACGCTACGGCGCGGGCCTGCTGCTTCATGCCATCACGCATATCGATGCCGTGAGCGATACATTGGGAGTAGGCGATGATGAGTGACGGCCCGTCATGGGCCTCTGCCTCACGTATGGCCGTCAGCGCCTGCTCTGGATCAGCGCCAATGGCGATCTGGGCCACATAGACATTCCCGTACGACACGGCCTGTAGGCCGAGATCCTTGCGCGGGGCTCTTTTACCAGCAGCGGCGAATTTGGCAGAAGCCCCGATCGGCGTTGCCTTGGATGACTGACCGCCTGTATTCGAATAAACCTCGGTATCGAGCACCAGAATATTCACGTTGCGATTCTGCGCCAGTACGTGATCGAGCCCCCCATAGCCGATATCATAGGCCCACCCGTCGCCACCGATGATCCAGACAGATCGACGTACGAGGTGGTCGGCCACGCTCAGCAGGGTTTCGGCCTCGCCCTGACGCGCCTCATCAGGCAAGGCTGCAAGCGTGCTCTTCAACGCCTTGACGCGCGCGCGCTGCAGCGAAAAATCCCATTCCGTCTCCTGAGGCGCATCCAGAAGAGCCCGGGCGAGATCGGGACCAATACGCGCTTTCAGTGTTTCTGTCAGCGCGCGGGCGAGCTCTGTCTGCTTGTCGATGGCCAGACGAAAGCCGAGACCGAACTCCGCATTATCCTCAAAGAGAGAGTTCGACCAGGCGACACCACGCCCCTCGGCGTTGGCTTTCCATGGGTGCGCCGGGGTATTGCCTGCGAAAATAGCCGAGCAGCCGGTGGCATTGGCAATCTGCATCCGGTCGCCGAATAGCTGCGAGACGAGTTTGAGATAGGGTGTCTCGCCACATCCCGCGCAGGCACCGCTGAACTCGAAAAGCGGCTCGAGAAACTGCACACCGCGCACGGTCGAGGGGTTGACCCTCATGCGCTCCAGCTCCGGAATGGTCTCAAAAAACCCGATATTCCGACGCTCATTTTGAAGCAGCGGCATCTTTTCGGCCATGTTGATGGCGCGTTCCTGCGTTTCGGGGTCGATGGCAGGGCAATTCTCCACGCAGACTGCACATCCCGTGCAATCCTCGACGTAGAATTGCAGCGTATAGCGTGTATCGGGATACCCTTTTGCATTGACCGGAGCCGATTTGAACGCCGCCGGTGCGTGATCGAGGCAGGTCGTCTCAAAGGTCTTGGCCCGAATGACGCTATGCGGACAGACGACGCTGCATTGCCCGCACTGGATGCAGCGCTCGGGTTCCCAGACCGGCACCTCGACGGCGATATTGCGCTTCTCGAAACGCGTTGTACCACCAGGGAACGTACCATCGGCCGGAATGGCGCTGACCGGAATCATCTCGCCACGCCCCGCCATGATCTCGGCCGTGACACGATGCACGAAATCAGGGGCGTCTTCCGGCACGAGAGGCGGCATGGCGCGCGTTCCCTCGGCGCGCTGCGGCACAGGCACCGCGTGCAGCGCCTCCACAGCGGCATCCACCGCAGCGTTGTTCAGCGCTACGATATTTCCGCCCTTGGCTCCATAGGATTTCTGAATGAACGCCTTGATGGCTGCGATGGCCTCTTCCTGAGGGAGAATGCCTGTCAGATGAAAAAAACAGGTCTGCAGGATCGTGTTGATCCTCGGGCCGAGCCCGATTTCCAGGGCGACACGCGAGGCGTCGATGACGTGAAAATGCAGCTTCCGGTCGATGATCTGATCCTGGACCTTGCGGGGCAGTTGCTCCCAGACGGTGTCCGGTCCGTAAGGGCTGTTGAGCAGGAAGATGCCCCCCTCATTGGCAGCCCCCAGCAGGTCGCGCCGAAAGAGGAATTCGAATTTATGGCAGGCGATGAAATCGGCATGACGGATCAGATAGGGGGCTGTGATGGGTGCCTTGCCAAAACGCAGATGAGACGCCGTCTCTGCCCCTGATTTATGGGAGTCGTAATCGAAATAGGCCTGGGCATAGCGCCCTTTCAGAGCGCCTATGATCTCGACACTGTTCTTGTTGGCACCCACCGTTCCATCTGCCCCCACGCCATAAAAGAGGCAACGCGTCGTGCCAGCAGGCTCGATATCGAACCCTTCATCGTACTCGAGACTCAGATGGGTAACGTCATCGATCAACCCGATGGTGAACGCGGCGCGCGGGGTCGGCTGGGCCAGTTCGTCGAATACAGCCCGCGCCATGCCGGGATGAAAGTCACGCGATGACAGGCCATAACGCCCACCGATCACCCGTGGCATATGCGGGAACTGCCCGGTCGCCACGGCCTCGGCGAGCACGCCCACGATATCGGCATGAAGCGGCTCCATAGGGGCGCCGGGTTCTTTAGTGCGGTCGAGCACGGCGATACGTTCGACCGTCTTTGGGAGTGCCTCCAGAAATGCCTTTGCATCGAAAGGGCGATAGAGCACGACTTGCAGCGCCCCCAGTTTGCGCTTCGTATCATGGGCGTTCAGCCAGAGTGCCGTTTCGCGTACGACTTCCGCACCGGACCCCATGGCGATCACCACATGGCGGGCATCGGGCGCACCCTCATAGCGGAACAGGCCGTATTGACGCCCCGTCAGGGCCGCGAACCGGTCCATCGCCGCCCTGACAATGCCGGGAGTACGCAGATAATAGGTGTTCACTGCCTCGCGGGTCTGGAAATAGGTATCCGGGTTCTGCCAGGTTCCCCGAATGAATGGCCTGTCGGGACTGAGGGCTCTCTCACGATGGGCGCGAACCTGATCTTCATCGATCATCGCGCGGATCTGCCCATCTGGCACGACATCAAGCGAGTTATACTCATGCGACGTGCGAAATCCGTCCGTGAAATGAATGAACGGCACACGGGATTCGAGGGTCGCAGCCTGGGCAATGATCGCCAGATCGTGCCCCTCCTGCACCGAGGCCGCACCGATTTGCGCGAAGCCGGTCTGACGCACCGCCATCAGATCCTGATGATCGCCGAAAATGGACGAGGTCCCTGCGGCGAGCGCGCGCGCTGCCACATGCACGACCGTCGAGGTCAGTTCGCCCGCAATCTTGTACAGATTGGGGATCATGAGCAGCAGGCCTTGTGAGGCGGTGAAGGTAGTTGTGAGCGCGCCGCTCTGGAGGGCGCCATGCACGCATCCTGCAGCACCGCCTTCCGCCTGCATCTCCTGCACGATAGGAACGTTGCCCCACAGATTTTTCAGCCCTGCACTGGCCCAGCTATCGGCGGTTTCGGCCATGGGCGACGACGGGGTGATGGGATAGATGGCGCAGATCTCGTTCACGCGATAGGCCACATGCACCACCGCGGAATTGCCATCGAGCGTGGTCAGTCTGGCCGAGGTCGAGGGCGCGCCCTGGCTTGACCCCGAAGCAGAAATCTTGCCCGTCACCTTGTCCGCTGGCGCGGCTGCCTCGTGACTTCTGCTGGGCGTCGTGTCTTGCGCGCCCATCTCCGCTGCCTTCCGATCGCGCGCTTCAGGGGCGGCTGTTTTCCTGCTCATTTTTCTGCCCTTTCGGCTCGTTCAGGCTCTGACCATGAATTTTGCGGGTGAAAGCGGTTCGCCGATTGCCCCGTCATCCGGGACCGCGCCCACAGGCTCGGGGCGCATGGCCAGAGCCGTACAGGGACATTGCTCGACACAATCGCCACATCCCGTGCACAGCGCTGCGGAGATGACGTAACCCCTACCCGGGCCAAGGCGCGTGATGGCCTGTTCCGAACAGGCTGCAAAACAGTTATCGCATTCATAACAATTTCCGCAGGAGAGGCACCGCCCAGCTTCGCGTCGGGCGGATTTTTCAACCAGCCCGGCTACGATCTCCTCAAACCCGGCGCGCTGTGCCGCGGGCAGTTCGGGGGGCTTTGCGCGCCCTGCCATCACGAGCAGGGGCATGTGCATCATATCGAAGGTCACGATCTCGGGCTTGTGCCTGACGGGCAGGCAAAGCCCGCTCAGATAGGCATCAATCGCGCGGGCCGCATGTTTGCCATGCCCGGTGGCGGTCGTCATCGTACGTGTCCCGGGAACGCAATCCCCCCCGGCGAAAACACCGCGATGTCCGGTCATGAAGGTCTCATCGACCCCGAGCACATCGCCGCGATCGATCACGATGTCCGTGAAACCCGCACAGAGCGAAAGGTCTGCGTGCTGGCCAATGGCCAGGATGACGGTATCGGCAGGGATACAGTCGATTTCCCCCGTTGGGGTGAGGCCATTATCCCTGTCGAGGCTGACGGCCTCAATCTCGACACCCTGTGCGCTGAAACGCCTGACAATGCTGCAATAGCGTATGGTCACGCCCTCGGCCTCGGCCGCCTCGCGCTCTTCGGTATGGGCGGGCATGTGATCGCGATCACGGCGATAGATCATGATCACCTCCTGCGCCCCGAGACGGCGCGCCGTTCGCGCGGCATCCATAGCGACATTGCCCCCACCAATCACGGCAACCACGCGCCCAAGGACGGGGCGTTTTCCCTCCCGAACCGCATGCAGAAGGTCGATTGCCTCCACGGCCTGACGCCCCTGCGCGACCGGAAGCGTCATGGTCAGGGCGCGCGAGGCACCAACCGCGACGAAGGCAGCATCGAATTTTCCCTCGTCCATCAGCCGGGACAGGTCATCGACCCGGCTGTTGCAGCGCAGCGTCACGCCGGGCATGGCCAGAACGCGGGCAATCTCGTCATCGAGCACCGCCATGGGCAGGCGATAGGCAGGAATGCCATATGCCATCATACCCCCCGGCCGTGGCGCGGCCTCCCTGATCTCGACGGCATGGCCCAGCAACGCGAGATGATAGGCGCAGGCAATACCCGCAGGCCCCGATCCGACCACGAGCACACGCCGGCCCGTCGCCGCGCCACACGACACTTTCCAACCGTTCTCGCGGGCCAGATCGCCGAGAAAACGCTCGACTTCGTGAATGGCGATGGGTTCATCCAGCCCGGCGCGGTTACACTGCCCCTCGCATGGGTGGTAGCAGGCCCGCCCATGAATGGCAGGAAGCGCATTTTCCTGCACCAGGAGACGCCAGGCCGCTTCGAAGGCCCCTTTTTCGGCATGGGCGAGCCAGCCCTGGATATTCTCCCCGGCTGGGCAGGCATGATTGCATGGCGGCATGAAGGACACATAACGGGGCAGTCGCGACCGGTGACTGCCGACACCGATCCGGGTTCTGACATGAAGCGCCTGATTGAGGTCTCGCAGCCTTTCGGTCATCGGGAAGCTTTCCTTGTTCTTTCGTTTTTCACTCGCCCGAATTTGAACGACAGCCAATCGAACGATCATCGAATCCCAAATGATGGAATTCGTTATTGCAAGAAGTGATCATATACTCTTATTGACGGTATTTTCATTGAGGCAAATCAACATCCTAATTCGACGCCGCGAATTCACGGAACACCCCCTTGCAAACCGCTCTTTGGGTAGAAGTTCCCTCGTAATATCATTTTTGAAATCAACATTTATTGTCATAGTTCATAGCCTGAACGCTATTCCCACGGACGTTTAGTTATCCATATCATCATGGGTCTTGAGTTGAATCTCCGAAGAACCAGACAAGAAAAAAGAAAGAACCAGGAGTCTCGATCATGAATGCAGTACAGGAAAACACGAAGCCCCTTAGCGGTATCAAGGTCATCGACTTCGGTGGCGTGCAATCCGTCCCGTCAGCAGCCCAGCTGCTCGCCTGGTACGGCGCAGATGTCATCAAGGTCGAGCGCACGGGCGTGGGCGATGTGACACGTCGTCAGCTACGGGATATCCCTGATGCGGATGCGCTTTATTTTACCATGCTGAACAGCAACAAGCGTTCCATAGAGTTGAATACAAAAACACCTGAAGGGCGTGAAGTATTCGAGAAGCTCCTGAAATGGGCCGACATCCTGCTGGAGAATTTCCGTCCTGGCGCCATGGACCGCATGGGTTTTGGCTGGGATGTCCTTCACGCGCTCAATCCGCGCCTGATCTATGGCACGGTCAAGGGCTTCGGTGAGGCCTCTCCGTGGTCGCATATCAGCGCCTATGAAAACGTGGCGCAATGTGCGGGTGGCGCTGCCTCCACCACCGGGTACTGGAACGGACTGCCCCATGTGGACGGTCAGGCGCCCGGCAACGCGAACGGCCCTCTGATTTCGGCCGCTGCGCTGGGTGACAGCAATACCGGCAACCATCTTCTGATCGGTGTTCTGACCGCCCTCTTTGCGCGTGAGCGCACTGGACGTGGTCAGAAGATCAGCGTCTCGATGCAGGACTCGGTGCTCAATCTCTGCCGCGTCAAGCTGCGTGATCAGCAGCGTCTGGAACGCGTGGGGCATCTGGAAGAATACCCGCAATATCCCGATGGAAAATTCGGCGATACGGTTCCGCGTGGTGCCAATGCCGGTGGCGGTGGCCAACCGGGCTGGATCCTGAAATGCAAGGGCTGGGAGACGGACGAGAACGCCTATATCTACTGCACCGTGCAGGAGCAGGACTGGGGCCCGACCTGTGAGGCTATCGGCAAGCCCGAATGGGCGACCGATCCCCACTACAGCACCACCAAGGCACGTGAGACCCATATGTTCGAGATCTTCGCCGCAATCGAAGCATCTCTGGCGGACAAGAACAAATACGAGGCGGTCGAGCATCTTTCCAAATATCGCGTACCCTGCGCCCCTGTGCTTTCGATGAAGGAAATCGCGGAGTCCAAGGATCTGCGCGATGCCGGGACGATCGTTGAGGTTCAGCAGCCAGTGCGCGGCTCGTTCCTGACCATCAATCCAATCAAGTTCAGCGAATTTACCCCGGACATCAAGGCTGCGCCGCTCCTGGGCCAGCATACGGACGAGATCCTGGGCGAGTTCGGCTACACGCCCGAGCAGATCGCTGATCTGCGCAAGAAGAAAGTCGTCTGCGCCTGACAGACGCCAGGGGATGCCCGATACGGGGCATCCCCTTCCCTTCCCCATAATCGCGCGCCCTCCCCTTCGTCCCGACGATACGGGAGGGCGATCGGGAGGATTTATTCCATGTCAGAAACAACATCATCGGCCGGGGTCGAGAATGGCCCAGCACAGACAGATGGTTTCCACCTCGTCATCGATGCGCTGCAGCTCAATGAGATCGAAACCCTTTATGGCGTCGTGGGCATTCCCATCACGGATCTGGCACGACTGGCGCAGGAAAAGGGCATGCGCTTCATCAGCTTTCGTCACGAGCAGCCATCGGGCCATGCGGCCTCGATCGCGGGTTATCTGACACGCAAGCCCGGCGTCTGCCTCACCACTTCGGCTCCCGGCTTTCTCAACGCGCTGCCGGCCCTCGCCAACGCCACCACCAATGGCTATCCCATGATCCTGATCAGCGGGTCGAGTGATCGTGCGATCGTGGATCTGCAACAAGGTGATTACGAGGAACTCGACCAGTTTACGGCGGCAAAGCCCTTCGCGAAGGCGGCCTATCGCGTCAATCGTGCCGAGGATATCGGCATTGCAGTCGCCCGCGCCTTGCGCGCCGCTGTTTCGGGCAAGCCGGGCGGCGTATACCTTGACCTGCCCTCCGCCGTGCTCAGCGAGACACTCGACGCAGAGACCGGGGCGCAGAGCCTGATCAAGGTGGTCGACCCGGCCAGCGCACAGCAACCTCTTCCAGAGGCGATCACCCGTGCGGCCGCCCTGTTGCAGAATGCCAGAACTCCGCTGATCATCCTTGGCAAGGGCGCGGCCTATGCACAGGCAGATGACGCCATTCGCAGCCTAATCGAGACCACCGCCATTCCCTTCCTGCCCATGTCAATGGCCAAGGGGTTGCTGCCCGATACGCATCCTGCCTCCGCTGCCACTGCGCGCTCGCTCGTGCTCGGCCAGGCCGATGTCGTCCTGCTGATCGGCGCGCGCCTGAACTGGATGCTGGGCCATGGCAAGCCGCCGCAATGGTCTCCTGCGGCCCAGTTCATCCAGATCGACGTGAACCCCGAGGAATTCGACAGCAACCGACCGATCGCCGCGCCGATTGCCGGCGATATCGGCACCTGCGTGGTGGCCCTTGGCGCGGCCCTGGAGAAGGCCGGGGTCAGGGCGCCCGCGGAATGGCTGGCGCGTATCGAAGACAAACGCCGCATCAATACCGAGAAGATGACGCAGCGCCTCGCCACCAAGACCACGCCCATGAATTTCTTCACTGCGATCGGGACCATCCGGTCGAAGCTGGAAGGGCGTGATTACGTACTGGTGAATGAGGGGGCAAACACGCTCGATATCACCCGCAATATCATCGACATGGACAAGCCACGCCGCCGCCTCGATCCGGGAAGCTGGGGAACGATGGGCGTCGGGCTCGGTTATGCCATCGGAGCCGCCATCACAACCGGCAAGCCCGTGGTCGCCATCGAGGGTGACAGCGCATTCGGCTTTAGCGGCATGGAGGTCGAAACCATCTGCCGTTACCGCCTGAATGTCGTGGTGATCGTGCTCAATAATGGCGGGATCTACCGGGGAGACGACATCAATCGTGGGGGCGGCAATGATCCCGGCGTCACCGTGCTCGAGGTCAATGGCCGTTATGAGAAGATCATCGAGGCCTTCGGGGGCAAAGGCTATTACGCCGACACGCCCGACAGCCTCGAAAAGGCGCTCGACACCGCCTTCGCCTCCGGGGGGCCTGCCATGATCACGGTCGCGATCGATCCTCATGTGGGCACGGAAAGCGGCCATCTGAGCAAGCTCAACCCGAAAACCGACGCGCGCAAGTGAGAACGACCATGTCCGCAGACAAGACACCCGCC
The DNA here is from genome assembly GCF_003994335.1 of Asaia sp. W19. Classification (GTDB taxonomy): domain Bacteria; phylum Pseudomonadota; class Alphaproteobacteria; order Acetobacterales; family Acetobacteraceae; genus Asaia. The sequence goes on along the minus strand of NZ_PNQZ01000025.1, from coordinate 124,313 downwards.
CAGGTCCCTATGCATCGCGCGACAGGGCCGTTCGAGGGGCTGCTCGTCATCGATCTTACCCATGTGCTGAACGGCCCGTTTGGCACCACCATTCTCACGGATCTGGGTGCACGCACCATCAAGGTCGAGGCGCCCGGCCACGGTGACGACACGCGCACCTACGGCCCCTATGTGGGAGAGCGCTCGCTCTATTTCTCCTTCGTCAATCGCGGCAAGGAGAGCATCGTCCTCAACCTCAAGGACGAGCAGGATCGTGCCGTTTTTCTCGAAATGGTCAAACGCGCCGATGTGCTGTGCGAAAATTATCGTCCGGGTGTGATGGACCGGCTCGGATTCTCCTATGAGGCGCTCTCTGCACTCAATCCACGCCTCGTCTATGCGTCATCCTCCGGGTTCGGCCATACCGGACCGCTCGCCCATGCCCCGGCCTATGACACCATCGTCCAGGCCATGAGCGGCATGATGGAAGCGACCGGATTTCCGGATGGCCCTCCCACACGTGTCGGGGGCACCTCGCTCTCGGATCTCTGTGGAGGGACATTCATGTTCTGCGGCATTGCGAGCGCGCTTTATGCGCGTGAGCGCACCGGCAAGGGCGCGCATGTCGATGTGTCGATGTTCGATGGTACCTTCGCGTTCCTGCAACATGCACTCATGAACTGGTCGGCGACCGGTCAGGCGGGGCCACGCATCGGCAACCGCCACCCTTCCATGGCGCCATTCGACGTGTATCGTACAAAGGACAGCCATATCGTCATCTGCTGTGGCAATAATCATCTCTTCACCGAGCTTTGCGCCACACTGGGTATCGCCGGTATCGCCACGGACCCGCGTTTCATCGACAACAGCGACCGCATGACGAATCTCGATGCGCTCAAGAGCGTACTTGAGCAAGCCCTGATGCAACAGGATTCAGCCTATTGGCTGGAGGCGCTTGCAAAAGCGGGGGTTCCGGTTGGCCCGATGCTGAGCGTAGCCGAGGCAGCAGCCCTGCCCCAGACAGCGGCACGCAACATGGTGATCGATGCAGGCGGACTGAAAATGCCGGGCAATCCGGTCAAGATCAGCGGCTATGACGACCCGCTGGTACGCGCGGGCGCACCCGCGCTCGACGAGCACGCCACGTCGCTGCGTGCCGAGTTCGCACCACCGCAGAAGGCTCCCTCATGACCGATGTCCTGACACAGGGCGGCGGAGTGTCTGCCGCATCGGCCCGACCGGAAAAGGAGGTCTCTCTCGCCGTCCTGCTTCGACGGGTGATCTGCCTGACATTCGTCGTCTCCGTTGTCGAGGTGACGACCTATGTCGATGTCGGGGGAATCTACCCCGGCATCATGACCGGCAATACCGTGCAACTCGGCCGCGCGGTGGCCCTTCACCATTGGGCCAATGCAGGATCGATCGGCACGGCAATCGGGTTGTTTTTTCTGGGATGTATCGGGGCAAGCCTGATCAAGCGTTTCCTGAGCTGGCCCTATTGGGGGCTGCTGATCATGGCGGCAATTCTGGCCGTGGTGAGTTTCATTCGCCTCGTCCCTGATCTGCGCCTGAGTGTGGAACTGCCGCTGATCGCGCTTGCTCTGGGCATACAGGGGGAAACTCTGGCGAAATTTGGCGGTGTCTCGCTCCAGACGATCGTCGTCACCAACAACATCGTCAAATTCTCCGAGGCCTTCACGGGACGCTATCTCCTGAAGTGGTTGGGCCTGGTCCGTCCGACCGACAAGCGCCCGGCGCTGAAGGAGGTCGCTCTGCCAGCCTGTTCCTGGGTGACCTATGTGCTTTCCGCCATGGTGGGGGCGACCATTGGCCAGGTTTCGAGCCTTGGTCTTCTGCTTCCCGTCGTGGTGCTCGTTCTGACCGTGATCGATCTCCATAGGGATCTATGAACGGTGTACGCCTCCGCCCCTCCGGCGGGGGCTTTTCTAGCGCGGATCACGCTCCCAACCCGCCAGCGTAGCCTATTCCGACCCGGCCCAACCATGGAGTGACAATGCCCCCGATTACTGACAACACAGCAATGCACCGCTTCGAAATGACGCAGGACGGGGCGACAGCCTTTATCACCTATCTGTGGCATGGCACGGTGCTGGTGTTGCTGCACACCGAAGTCCCCGCGATCTTCAGGGGCAAGGGTATCGGGCGCGCCCTGGTCTGCGGCGTGCTGGAGCGGCTCGTCGAGGCGCAAAACGTGGTCGACATTCGATGCGCGTTCATACGCCATATCCTGCATGAAAATTCGGCACTCGCGACACGCCTGACACGCATCAGCTCCTCCTGACCGTGGATCCCTGCACTGGAGCAGGATCGCCCTGGTCAGCGGCACTGCGGTTGAGGATCTGGAAATGATCGCAGTGATCACAACAAGTGTCAGACTTCAAATGATAAAAACGACGATGCTTTTACCTGATATGGGGGGGCCATTCCGGGAGTAACCTGGACAATAAAAAGAAGAAGGTAAGGCCCTGTGCGAGAGCGGATTAGTTTGGCCGTCCGGATCCCCCTGATAGCAGCCGGGCTCGGCTTTGCGATTTCCCTGCCTGTTCCTGCCTTCGCCGCGAGCGATGACGAAGAGCTTACGCTCATCCGGGACCAGATACGCGCCCTCGAAAAACGGGTCATGGCCATCGAGCAGCGCAAACAGACACGCAATGGCATCAAGAAGAGCGGCAAAATCCTGCGCCAAACGGGGCATGGCAACACTCCAGATCTCGCCACCGCGACATCTGTGGGCTCGCCCCCTTCTGCCGGTCAGCCTTTCAGCGCTCCCGCGACGGGACTGGCCTCCGCATCGCATACCGGTGTCCCGGCGTCGTCCCGGAGCAAGGGTAACTTCGCGCATAAGGGGCAGCATGGCGGGTCCGACGTCCAACTGGCCGATAATCGATCGGCGAGCGAGGCAGGGCAGAACAGACCCTCATCCATCGATCTGAGTTCCTCGAGCCCGCTTGCCATTACCCAGACCTCGGTCGATCGCCTGCCGCCAATTTTCAGCATCGGGGATATTTCGGTGCGTCTGAGCGGATTTGTGGATCTGTCCAATGTCTGGCGAGACTCAACCGTGACCAGTGGCCCCGCCACGGCATGGAATACCTTCCCGTATGCCAATAGTCCCAATCATGGTCTGAGCGAGGAGCGTCTCTCGGCGCAGTTGACCCGCCTTTCCACGCTGCTTGAAGCCAACCCCACGCGGGATATCCGTCTGCAAGCCTATATCGAGTCCGATTTCGGAGGCTCGGCCGGCACGACCAACTCGGTGCAGGTAAGCGGATATACGCCCAGATTGAGACAGGGTTATTTCACCTTCACCAAGAAGGATTGGGGCTTTCACGTGCTCATGGGTCAGGCATGGAGCCTAGCCACAAATTATCAGAAGGGCATGCAGCCCAGAAACGAGCAGCTCCCGGCGGTGGTCGATAACAACCAGATACCCGGCATCACCTATACCCGCGTTCCCCAGATCCGGATTGGCAAGGACTGGAACCAGAAATACTGGCTGGCCCTGTCCGTGGAAGACCCTCAGGCCACGGTCGCCTATTCATCCGATATCGCCTCGGGAGGCCGGCTTCCGGCCCTCGCGGGATACAAGGAAGGGCCACGCGTTTTCTACAGCAATCCCGGTGGCCTGCTGCTGAACCCCAATACGCAATACAGCGATAATCCGGTCCCTGATATGGTGGTCAAGGGCGCTGTGGACACGTCTCTAGGGCATTATGAAGTATTTGGTCTTGGCCGCTGGTTCCGCTCCGTCGTCCAATCACCGGACTCCGTCGGCAGCCACAAGGAAACCAAATTCGGTGGCGGCGTCGGCGCAGGCGTCACGGCGCCCTTCTTCACGCCGGACTTGCAGATTACAGGCAATATTATCGCCGGTCAGGGTATTGGACGCTACGGAGCCTCGCAGTTGCCCGACGCAACGTTCAACGGACGCGGCGCCCTGTCCCCCATCCCACAGATCCGCGGTGCTTTGGGCTTCATCGGACATCCTGATCCCTCCGTGCTCGTCTATCTCTATGGCGGTGTCGAGGCGAATACCCGTCGTTCCTATCTTGCTGGCGATGGTCGGCAATATGGCTATGGGGTGACCGACCAGAACCTCTCGGGATGCTCCGTCGCCTTTGGCACCTGCACAGCGCAAACCCGAACCCTCGCCTCCATGACGGCAGGCGGCTGGTGGCACTTCCTCGATGGCAGCTACGGCAGTCTGATGGGTGGCGTACAGTATACATACATCCGCAAATTTGCCTTCCGTGGCAATGACGGCAAAGGAAATTCCGTCTATCCCACCACTTTCGGCAATACGGTGTATGCGACCTTCAGATATCTCCCGTTCCAGTAAAGGAAACCTCGACCTCATAATTCTCGCCCCCCGCATTACGTTACAATGGTAGAATGAGAGACATTCCGCTCGACTGTGCTCATTCTACAACATGACGGTTCTTTCCGAAGTCACGCCGTGCATTATCGGTTCTCAGCCATCCCTGTTCAGTACATGGAAAGGCGAAATCAGATATCAGGCAGATGAGGGGAAAAGAGGCGCATGAGACAATCGGACACGCAGACACGCCGGGGCAAGAGCCGTAGAAGGCGTGGCCTGCTGGCTGCGGCTTTTCTTTCCGGTTGCGCCTCGTCCGTTTCTCTCGCCCAGGCTCGTGCTCAGGACGGATATCGGGCGCGAGGCACCGGCCCTGCAAGCATGGTCGGCAACCCTGCCGGGCAGAGGGCTCAGGCCTCCTCCCGCCCTACCCCTGTCCGGAAAAAGAAAAGGGCCGCGACCACGACGACCAGCCGTAACGACAGGGCGACGGTCCTGACGACACAGGCCAGCGCACCGACCCTCCCGACCGAAACGATTTATGTGACCGGCACACGCCTGTCTCAGACTCGCCTGACCAATGTCATGGCAGGGTCCACCCTCGATGGCACTCAGATCCGACGCAGAGGCTATTACGATCTGGGGACGGCGCTGCTGCGCGAAAATCCGGCCGCCAGCGTGGGCGGCAATTCCCCCATGGGAACCCAGAACAGCTTTGGAGCGGGCCAGTCCTTCGTCAGTCTGCTTAATCTCGGGGCACAACGGACCCTCACCTTGGTGGATGGCATGCGCATGGCGGGCGGTGCGACAGCCTCGATTTACGGCGTGGCTCCCGGTTCACAGGTGGATGTCAGTATCCTGCCCAGCTCCCTGATCAAGACAGTCGATACCCGGCTTGGTGGCGCCGGGGCGGCCTATGGTGCCGATGCCGTCGGAGGCGTGATCAACTATACGCTGGATGACCATTACAAGGGCGTTTCGCTCGAGAGCCAGGGCAACTGGTCTCAGAAAATGGACGCGTCGGGCGAGAAGGTCGCATTCAAGGCGGGTACGGGCTTCGATCACGACCGGGGCGGGGTTGTTCTTGACGTGGAGTACCGCAATCAGGCCGGACTGACCTCGCGCGATCGCCCTGACGCCATGGGTGCCGATGCGGCCACTTATCATCGCGTGCCACTCGGACAGAGCGCCCCTTACACCTATGTTCTGGGCGCGGGCACGCGCTACATTCAGAATTCCGTCACCGGCATGCCACTTCTGACGGGCAGTTACGGCGACATGCCTGTTTATGGCGGGCTCTACGGCGCAACGCTTGGCGGTCAGACAAATGCTGGCATTGCAGGGGCCAATGGCGCTCCGCTCCTGTTCAGCCGTGACGGCCAGTCACTCGTCTCTCTGGATAGCGGAAAATTGCTCAAAGGCGATAACACTTATGGCCTGGGCGGCAACGGGATTGCCCTGCGCGACTACATGCAGCTCATGACCCCCAACGACAAGCTCAATCTGACCCTTCTCAGCCATTACGACCTTACTGATCATCTTCATGCCAGCTGGCAGGGCTGGTATGGACGCAGCCACGCCGCCAATCAGGTCGGACAAGGGACATGGAGCACGACGAGCTTTGACGACGCCCTGACACCGAATGATGCAGGGCCGCGAAGCAGCAGCTATTTTCAGAACAGCGTGGTGACCGGCCCTCTGGCCCTGAGCACCGATAATCCTTTTCTCACCGCCACCGAGCGCAGCACGATCAAGCAGGCTCTGGCCGAAAACGGCCTTCCCACGGATCGTTTTTATCTCAACCGCCTCAATCAGGATCTCGATCCGGGATATTACCGGACGTCACTCGATTTCTATCGTTTTGCAGGCGGGCTCAACGGTGACTTCCGCGCATTCAACCGCCGTTTCGACTGGAAGCTCCGTGGCGCATACATGCGCTATCACAACGTCACCACCCAGCCCTCCATCATCATTCCCAATCTGGTCAATGCCCTGAACGCCGTTACCAATGCGGATGGCACGATTTCCTGCGCAAGCGGGTATGAGAATGCGCCTATCGCGACGCGCAGCAGCGTTTGTGCGCCACTCAATCCCTTCGGCTACAACCAGATGACACCGGCAGCGCGTGACTATGTCACGGCGGATGCACGCTCAACCAACGTCAACGCCCAGCGCGACCTCCAGGCGGAGATCAGCTCAACGGTGCTGACGCTGCCAGCGGGCGATGTCAAATGGGATCTGGGCTACGAACACCGACGAGAGGCCTATCGCTTCGACCCTGGCACGTATTATCTCGGCTGGCAGCAACCCGACGGAACCACCCTGCCTTATGGCAGCAATTCTGTTCTCCCCGCGACCGGCGGTGCCTATCACACCCATGAAGCCTTCGGGGAACTAGATATTCCCGTCATATCGCCGGGTATGGCCGTGAAGGGGGTGTATCACCTGTCCCTTACGGCCAATGGCCGGCTGACCCATAACAGCATGACCGGCACATACTGGACCTATATGCTGGGCGGCTCGTGGTGGCCAATGCGGGATTTTGGTTTCAGCGGCAATTATGCCGTCTCCGTTCGCAATCCCTCTGTGGGCGAACTCTTTTCGCCACGCTCGCTCAGCTATGAAAGCGGGACCGATCCATGCTCGGATGTCGGTCTCGGTTCGGGGCCGAACCCCGCGACCCGTGCAGCCAATTGCGCCAAGGCCGGGATCGGTCGGAATTTCATATCGAATTTCAACTATTTCCCCGTCGAGGGAACAGCGGGGGGCAATTCCGCGCTTCGTAATGAGCGATCGAAGAGCTATACGGCGAGCCTCGAATTCAGACCTCATTTCGCCAGAGGCCTGGATGTGAAAGCGTCCTTCGTCGATGTCCGGATCGCGGATGCCATCACCTATCTCGGGGCGGCAGAGCTTCTAGCCGCGTGTTACGATTCCTCGACCTATCCCGATAACGCCTATTGTACGCATGTCAGTCGTGACGCAACCGGGCAGATCAGCGATTTCCAGTCCGGCTATTATAATATCGCGCGATACGAGACGCAGGCGCTGCAGACAACGGCGGAATATGGAACGCCGCTTACACGTTTTGGCCTAAGCGAGTCCTGGGGACTGGTCGATCTGCAGGGTAACTACGTTCATTATTTCAGGAGCGAGCAGGATTATCTGGGCAGCAGCTATCCTCTGGCGGGACGCATAGCCTCACCCAAGGACAACATGACCCTGAACGCCACATGGCAACGCGGGGCACTCAGCGCGCAATGGCAGACACTCTGGTACGGGCCCAGTGTCTTCATGCAGCAGGTGCCGAATAACCGCTATCAGGGCAACAAGCGCCCCGCCTTTGCCTATTTCAATCTCTCTGTCGGATATGAGATCACCCGTAATCTCTCGGCGGGCTTCGTCGTCAATAATATTATTGATGCCCTGCCACGGGATTCCGGAATTTATGATCCGGCGCGTTATTACGAGGCTCTGATCGGACGCAATTTCCAGATGCGTGTGGGCGCTCACTTCTGACGCGCCCTTTTCGAAAGAACCGGGCGCGGAGGGACTTGCAGACGCTTCTCTCCGCAGACAACCGCAAGACGGGATTTCCGGACGGACGCCTGCGGCCTCGCTCATGAAGAGGGTGTGCTACAGGGGCCGGTCCGTCTCATCGGGAGCGCTTCCTGCCGGCGCGGTGGAACAGGAGCGACAGCATCCAGGCCAGTAAAAATAACCCGATTACGATGAAACCGATCTGATTAAAACTGTCGCTCACTGCCGATACAGCCTGCCAGAAGCGCCCCTGGAACCCGATCTGATCCCCCAGCAGCTTGAGCGTCTCGATACTTCCAATCCCGACCGCCACGATGACAGAAATCAGCGTGATGATGATATTGTAGCGGAGCTTGCGCAAAGGATCGACAAAAGCCCAACGATAGGCCCCCAGCATCAGCACACCGTCAGCCGTATCGATCAGCGCCATACCGGCAGCGAACAAGGCCGGAAAGATCATGATGGCCGCGACAGAAACGCCCCGGCTCGCCTGGGATGCCGAAAGTCCGAGCAGGGAAACCTCGGTCGCCGTGTCAAATCCGAGCCCGAACAGAAACCCCAACAGCACCATGTGCCAGCTACGCGAGACGAGGCGAAACAGCGGATAGAGCAGACGCGACAGGAGGCCGCCCTTGCTCATCAGCGCATCGATATCGACCTCCTCGACCGCGCCCCCGGCCCTGACATGCCGCCAGGCCCGCCACGCACCGCGCAGCACGATGAAATTGGTGATGGCCAGCGCAAAGAGAAAACCCGCTGACACAAGCGTGCTCGCCACGCCACCAATATCGCGCCAGGCGCCGAAACGATCCTGCATGGCCTGGGACAACAGAGCCGTTCCCAGCGCGGCCAGCACCACGATCATCGAATGGCCGATGGCAAACCAGAACCCGGTCAGCAGAGGTTGCCGCCCTATCTGAATGAATTTTCGGGTCACATTATCGATGGAGGCGATATGGTCGGCATCGACCGCATGACGTAATCCGAACCCATAGGCCAGGAGTGCATTCCCAAGCAGCAGCGGCCTGTCATGGAACATGATGAACGTCCATATCCAGAGCGCCATATTGGCCAGCAGCAATCCGGCACCGAGCAGGCTGATACGCAGCCTCAGGCTGCGCGTGGGCTGGGCGATGAGGTCAGCTTGCATGACCCCTCCCCGATCGCTTGATGTCACCCTGGGCTTTGAACAGAAATGGAACGGGTGGGGCTGGTCGGCTCACGCGCTTTTTCTCCCTCTGGCGGATCGTCCCGTCCGGCCTGACAGTCTGATGGGACGAAGGCAGGTCTCCTGGCTCGCGGTTCATCGCTTTTCCGCCCCTTCCCAGGTGCAGGCACCCAGTGGTTTGTGCGGAAAAACTCGCCGCTCACAGTTGCGGGGACAGCTGCCGCCTCGAACCCGATCCCATGACGATCAGCCAGCCCGTCCGGCATTCCCTATTCACTTGCTCGCGCAAGACCTTCGACCCCTCGGTCGTAGCCGCTCCCGCCCCCGCAAGCCAAGCCTCTTTTGACCTTACGCCTGGAGCTTTTTCGCGGCTAACGTTGCCCCCTCCGCTTGTCCGGATGCGACCGGCGATCAGCCCCAGATGCAGCGCCTCCACCGGACCGGCGGCTCATGGGCAGATGATTTCCGACGAAACCATGAGCCGGCTCAGGTTTTCTGAAACCGTGACACTGGCCCGGTTACGCATCGGGTGCATGAAAAGACAGGAGCAGAAGACGATGAGTCTCTACCGTACGATCAACCCCGCCACGGGCAAGACCGAGCGCGAATTCGAGCTTCATACCAAGGCGCAGGCTTTCGAGAAGCTTGAAGCCGCCCATGATTTTTACCAGCGTGACTGGCGCCATCGCAGCTTTGCCGAGCGCAGAGCAATCATCAGCAAAGCCGCGCAGATCCTCGAGCAGAGCAAGGAAAAATATGCCCGTCTGATCTCGATCGAGATGGGTAAGGTCCTACCCGAGGCGATTGCCGAAACCGAGCTCTCGGCCAAAATCCTGGCCTACTATGCCGAAAATGCCGAAGACTTCCTCGCGCCACGGGAGATCAAGGTGAGCGAGGGGCGCGCAACAGTGTTGAGCCAATCTCTCGGTGTCATCTACTGCGTGGAGCCGTGGAACTTCCCCTATTATCAGCTCGCCCGGGTGGCAGGCCCCAATCTGATGGCAGGCAATGTCGTGCTGGCAAAGCATGCCCCTGGCGTGCCGCAATGCGCCCTCGCCTTCGAATCCCTGTTCCTTGAAGCTGGCGCCCCCAAGGGTGCCTGGACCAATCTCTTCATCGATAACGACGTCTCCGAGGAACTGATCGCCCGCCCGGAGGTACGCGGCGTTGCCCTCACAGGCAGTGAGCGCGCTGGCAGTGCGGTGGCTGCGCAGGCAGGCAAGGCCCTGAAGAAAACGACACTCGAACTCGGAGGGTCTGACCCGTTCATCGTGCTCGATGATGCCAATCTCGACGAGGTTATTCCCCGTGCCGTCGCCGGGCGCATGTCCAATAACGGTCAGGTCTGCACCGCGGCCAAGCGCATGATCGTTCACGAATCCCTCGCTGATGATTTCGTGCGTCGCCTGTCCGATGCCCTGGCCGATTTCCGCTACGGCGATCCGCTCGAGCAAGGGGTGACCCATGGCCCCATGAGCAGCGAGAACGCCATGAAGCTGGCCATCAGTCAGGTCGAGAAGGCCGTGCAGCACGGCGCTACGCTCGTCACCGGCGGCAAGAAGCTCGATCGCGAAGGGTTTTTCATGCAAGCTGGCCTCCTGACCGGCGTGACCAAGGATAATCCGATCTTTTACGAAGAGATCTTCGGTCCGGCCGCCATCGTCTATGCGGTGTCAGACGACGACGCCGCTGTCGCCTTGGCCAATGATTCACCCTTCGGTCTGGGCGGATCGGTCCATACCAGCGACATCGAGCGTGGCCGCAAGCTGGCAGAGCGCATTGAAACCGGCATGGTATTCATCAACGATATCACCGGTACAGCTCCCGAACTCCCCTTCGGCGGCGTCAAGAACTCAGGCTATGGCCGTGAACTCTCCTCGAATGGCATCGAGGAATTCGTCAATCACAAGCTGATCCGCTCAGCCTGATTGCGCTGCTCAGGATATCAGGGCTCAGTCCCTGATATCCTTTGCCATGCAACCTTACCTCACGTTTTCGCGATGACTACAGGTTCGTGCCCTGCTCAGGCAGCGTGCCCCCTCCTGCTGGATGTCCCCAATGACAAATTTCGCGAAGCCCCCTTTCGATACCCCCCTTCAGGATCGAATTCCCGGTCAGACAGCTGCCATGACGCCCAAGCCCGACCATGGCGAAACCAGCTATGAGGGCTCGGGGCGCCTTACGGGTAAAGTTGCCCTGATCACCGGGGGCGATTCCGGCATCGGTCGTGCTGTGGCGATTGGCTATGCCCGCGAGGGTGCCGATATCGCTCTCTCCTATCTGGAAGAGGAAGAAGCGGACGCTCAGGAAACTGCAGTCTGGATCGAAAAGGCGGGACGCAATGCGCTGCTCCTCCCCGGCGATCTGAAATCCCGCGAAGTATGCCGCACCATTATTGAGAAAACCATCCAGACCTTCGGCAAGCTCGATATTCTGGTCAATAATGCAGCTTTCCAGATCGAACGCCTCGCACTCGATGACATCTCCGAAGACGAATGGGATGACACCTTCGCTACCAATATTGGCGCCAGTTTCCGCCTGACCCGTAATGCCCTGCCCCATCTCAAAAGCGGGGCCTCGCTCATCCACACGATCTCGGTCAATGCCGACAGCCCCAAACCGCGCCTGCTCGCTTATTCCGCTACCAAGGCCGCGATCCAGAATTTCAGCGGCGGCCTTGCACAGCTTCTGGGCGAGAAAGGCATCCGTTCCAACACTGTCGCCCCCGGCCCGATCTGGACACCGCTCATCCCTGCAACAATGCATGGTGACCATGTCCATGTTTTCGGCGAAGACACCCCATTAGGCCGCCCTGGCCAGCCAGTCGAACTTATCGCGCCCTATGTAATGCTGGCGAGCGACGAAGCCAGCTATATCTCCGGCGCAACCATCGCTGTGACAGGCGGTACACCCGTCATCTGAGGGGGGAGAGGGCATGGGGCTTCGCCCCAAACCCCACCAAAGGACAGTCGTCCTTTGGAAACCTGTTTTTGAAAAGGGATAAAAGGGGCGAGCCCTTTTCGGGGAACGAGGCAGTGCCCCACAAAGCGCTATTTCAAAGCCCCCTGTTATCGTGGGGCTTCGCCCCATACCCCATCAAAGAACAGTCGTCCTTTGAAAACCTGGTTGCGAAAAAGGGATGAAAGGGGCGAGCCCCTTTCCGGGGATCGGGGCAGAGCCCCGCAGAGCGCTCTTTCAAAGCCCCCTGTTATCGTGGGGCTTCGCCCCATGCCCCATCAAAGGACAGTCGTCCTTTGAAAACCTGGTTGCGAAAAAGGGATGAAAGGGGCGAGCCCCTTTCCGGGGAGCGGGGCAGAGCCCCGCAGAGCGCTCTTCCAAAGAAACCTCTCCGCCATGGGGCTCCATCACAGTGCACGTTGGAACATATTCGTCTTGAGAGGCTCCCTCCCTGTCAGCGATGGCCGTTCGTGAGTTCGTTCGCCAGACTTTCCTCGTTGTAGACGAGTTTGAGGGCCGTGATGATGGCGCTCGTATCGGTAGCGACGGCGCGGTTATTGCTGATGTCGTAGTAGAGGTCACCCGCGAGGCTCGGCAGGTTGCCGTCGAAAATGAGTCCGACCGCCTTGCCCTCACGGTTCAGCACCGGTGAGCCTGAATTGCCACCGACGATATCGTTGGTGGAGACGAAATCAAGATGGGTCGACAGGGGAAGGCGCGCCTTCGCGTCGAGCCAGCGTTTGGGCAGAGCAAAAGGCTCTGCCCCTGTCGCGTGACCGTACATGCCTGCAAAATCGGTGAAGGGCGCAACATCGACGCCATTCTTGCGCCAGCCTTTGACCGTGCCATAGGACAGGCGTGGCGAGAATGTTGCGTCAGGATAAAGAGCATCCAGACGCCCCTCGGCCTTGGCCTGAGCGAAACGCGCGCGGGCGATATCGCCCTGCGCCTTGTGCAAGGGGGCAGAAACGTCGTCGCGCATCTTGTCATGCAGCGTCGTGTAGCTGGGGTAGATCCGGCGCGCGAACACGATGAGAGGATCGGTAGAGGCTTCGATCGTCTTGAGACCGCCCTTCCAGAGAGCCAACCGCGCAGCCGGGTCAGAAAGCTTTGTACCCTTGATCAGACTTGCCGCCAGGGCATCGGGGGCTTCTTTGCCAAGAGTAAGACGAACCAACGGATCATCCGCTCCGGCAATCTGGCGCAGGCTGGTCAGGCTGAGCGCAAGAGAGGCAGTTTCGAGGTCCGGGTAGAAAGGTTCTTTGGCAGCGAGAGCCGTTTCTATTTCCCCGAGCTGGGCGTCATGATACCCCGCATGGCGCTTGGCATCGGGCTTCTCACGCTCATGCGCCCCCTCTACCAGTGTCATGACGTCATCGAGGAACCCGCGAAACACCATGCCGATGGCGAGATTGCGCGAAAAGAGATCTTTCTCGAGCGCGATGGCCTTGTCGACGGTCCTGAAAGGCTGGCCGTAGGCCGCGCGCCGTGCTGGATCGGCGTCAATCCAGGCTTGGAGCGCGGCGTCTTCCTTCACACGGCGCGAGACGATATCGCCTGATTGCAGGGCAGCCTGCGTGCCGGAATAGGATTTGATCCCGTTCTGGATGAAGAAGAGCGCGTCCTCAGCCTGTTTTTCGTGTTCCGCGCTCTCGCGACTATACTGCCAGAGCATCCCCTCGCGCAGGGTCAGGGCAGAGATGATGGCCGGGTTGGCGACATCCCGCTGGAAGGCGAGAGCAGAAGCGGGAAGACCGCGCTGCGTGCGCCCCGGATTGCCCGAGGTGAAGACCAGATCATCGGCTTTGGGGCCATTGGGGTCGAATTGCAGGAACGGTGTATGGACCGGCTTGCCGCCCTCATAGACGCGCAACATCGACAAATCGATATCATAGCGAGGGTAGTCGAAATTATCCGGGTCCCCGCCGAAAAAGGCGATCCCCTGCTCGGGGGCCATCACGACGCGTACGTCCTTGTAACGGCGATACCGGTAGAGCGCAGTCTGGCCACCATGGTAGAGCGGCACCATGTCGCAACGCCAGTGTTCGTCATCACCACCGATGCAGTCTTTGGTGAGCTTGCTCTCCACTTCCTGCAAGGCTGCCGAATAGGCAGCGCCCTGCTTGCCCTTGGTGGCCTCGGCGACAGGGGCGGAGACATCCCTCATGGTGTCCAGACGGTCGAGCTCCATACCGGGGCACTGACGCTCATCAGCGAGCTCCTTGGTGTAAAACCCATCGCGGAAATAATCATGACCCTTGTCCGACAAGGCAGCCAGGCAGGAATTGGCGCAGTGATGATTGGTCATCACCAGACCGTCGCCCGATACGAAGGACGCAGAGCAGCCTTCGGCCAGACGAGCCGAAGATTGCACGACATGCTGGATCCAGCGTGCATCCGGGGTAAAGCCATATCCCTTCTGCAGGGCAGCCTTCGGCAGATGGTCGAAGGTCCACATGCCTTCATCGGCATGGGCGGTACTGGCAAAGGCAAACGCGCCAAGCAGCGCTGAAGAGAGCAGGAGGGAAGACCGGGCTTGGGACATGGGCAGGATCTCGTCTCGATTATGATATAATGTATCAATCCATAAGATGGCTGAATATGCAAATTCGAAACGGGAGCAATCCGGGATCGGAACATTACGATAAAGCTAAGGAAACATCGCTTCGGAATCGCCGACAGTGCACGTATCATGTGATCGGCTCTGCTGGTTCGCCGCGCCCCGGGACAACGCAAAACCTTTCAGGCACGGCACCCCGGACCGATCGTAACCGATGACAGTTTGATGACACTCCCAGAAATCCCCAGGACATCTCGTCACGGCCGAACAAGGGGCAGCATGCGTCCTTCATCCTCATAAAAAGATTTTTACTAAGTAGTTACGCATCGTTTCGTATGATCGAGGCCCATTGGCTCTGGACGATTAACGGTAATCGATGCCTCGAGAAACGCTCCCGGACGAATGCAATACACAAGGAGCACATTGTCACTCACTTTAGTATCATTTCATGAACTTAGGATAAGCGGTATTTTTCTAGAAGTTATTATAGTATTGTTACTTCACCGTCGATTTGAGATATTTCCCTGTCAGTGTCGTTCATGCGCCAGAGAAGCGCTTGAAATACTGAAACAAGAAACAGAAATGTTACGACATATTGCCATAAAAGCTTAACTTTACTCCGACCCACTCGGTAACGCTTTTGCGACGCGTTACATCAAGACACGTGTCGGAGAGACTGGTGAAAAGACTTGCCCTGTTCCTCGTTGCAACGACTGCCTGCACGCCTTTCGTGAGCCGCGCTGCCGATGCCGCAAGCGCCGCCGAGGCGCAGGAAGTCGCGCAGAAAAAAGCTGACAAGACCACTGCCCTGACGAAGAAGAACAAATTCGTCAAAGGCTCGGATGACGCCGAGCAGGTGGTCGTGACCGGTACGCGTGAGAGCCATGTAAAGGCCCGCCAGAGCATCAGCCCCGTTGTGGTCATCTCGTCCAAAACGCTGGAACGCTCAGGCGAATTGAACGTGGCCAATGCGCTCACACGCACCTATCCATCGATCACCATGAGCGCCCGCGGATCGAACACCAATTCTCTGGTGTCGTCCATCCAGATGCGCGGCCTTGGGCCGAACGAGACGCTGGTTCTGGTCGATGGCAAGCGCCGTCACTCGACCGCCAATATCGTGCAGAAGCCTGGTCCCCAGTTTGCCTCCTCGGGCGTCGATCTGAACATGCTGGCTGGCAACATGATCGACCATATCGAAGTGCTCGAAGATGGTGCTGCCGCCATGTATGGTTCTGACGCCATCGCCGGTGTGGTAAACATTATCACCAAGAAAAAGGATCACGGGCTGACGCTCAGCGGTCAGGGTGGTGCGAATGCCTATCTTGGCAGTGGCGAACAATATCAGCTGGACGCCGATGGCGGATTCAAGCTCGGCAAGGACGGCTATGTGCATCTGGGTGCCCAGTTCTATCAGACGCAGCATGCCATTGCGTGGGGGCCGGATCATGCTCTGCTCGGCTACTGGCCTGCCGGTGCCGATACCAAGAATTACTTCGTGGGCGTCAAGCCTGGTTCCGAGAGCTGGCGCGGTCGCAAGACCGATTATCTGAGCACGCCGAAGGAGACGCGCGAGACCTTTGCGCTCAATTTCGGCAAGCCGCTTGCAGCTGGCATCGAGCTCTACGGACAGGCCACGCTCGGCTATCGCCATGCCGAAATGCGCGCTTATAAATATCCCTATATCGTGCCTGCAGCAGGCATCAGCGAACTCCGCCCCATTACGGGCGATGACGAACTTGATTACGCTGCAGAACTGGGCCTCAAGGGCGAGAACCTGTTCGGTTTCGACTGGAATCTCTCGACCGTGTATGGCGGTGATAATTCCCGCATCAGCATCCAAGACGTCGTCAATCTGGGCGAACTCGCCCGTACAGGATACTCTCCCAGCAAATTCTGGGACTACACCCAGAAAAACACGCAATGGACCAATAATCTCGATCTGCGTCGCGGGTTCAAAATCTGGTCCATGCCGGTCAGCCTCGCCTTTGGCGGCGAGCATCGTCTGGATTCCTATCAGATCATCTCGG
This sequence comes from Asaia sp. W19, assembly GCF_003994335.1. Taxonomy (GTDB): domain Bacteria; phylum Pseudomonadota; class Alphaproteobacteria; order Acetobacterales; family Acetobacteraceae; genus Asaia. The sequence continues at coordinate 107,742 of NZ_PNQZ01000025.1, read as the reverse complement.
GTAATCCGGAATCCTATCTCGATGGTGGTCCGGTAGAGCATGCCGGTATTCCGCCGCAATCGGCTGGCACATGGTATCGCAACATCTACTCAGCCTATGTGGACGCGACCTTCCGCCCCACACGCAAGCTCTCCATCGATGTGGCAGGCCGCTACGAATATTATACCGACACAGACAACACCGAAAACGGCAAGCTTTCCGCGCGCTATGACTTCACCAATCGTTTTGCGCTGCGCGGCACTATCGCCAACGGGTTCCGTGCGCCGACGCTGCAGGAATCCCATTTCAGCCGTCTGAACATCTTCGCCGGTACGGGCAGTGTCGGCGGCCAGTTGCCAGTTGAATCGGCAGCCGCCCGCTCGCTGGGTGCTCAGGGCCTGAAGCCTGAACGTTCGGTCAATGCCAGTGCGGGCTTCACCATGGAGCCGGTGCGTGGTCTGCATGTCGAGGCCGATGTGTACCAGATCAATCTGCGTGACCGCATCGTTCAGGGTGGCACGGTACGCGGAGCGCAGGCGCTGGACGCCATCCGCTCCTTTGGCTTCGATGTCTCTCCCACGGCCACCAATGCGGCAGCCTCCTCAGCCTACTTCCTGTCGAACGGGGCCAGCACGCGCACACAGGGGCTGGATATCAAGGCCGATTATCTGGTGCATATGCACCAATACGGCAATCTGGCACTGATGGCGGCCTTCAACCTCAACCGCACGCGTCTGCATCACAACGGCATCTCGACCATCGGCAAGCCATTGCTGAACGAGCAGACCATCGCCTACATCACCACCGCGACACCGCGCAGCAAGATCATCCTCAATGCCCTGTGGACGATCGGCAAATGGGATGTGAATATCCGCCAGAGCCGCTATGGTGAAACCACCAATATGATGACCTATCAGGATTGGACCCCGGCCTCCGCCACATGCGCCAGTGGCGGTGCCCTGCGCTATTCCAATTCCTGCTTCGGCCAGTTCAAGAATACCCCGCGCTGGCTGACCGATCTGGAGATCGGCTACAAGATCACCTCGCGCGTCCATGCCTCGATCGGTGTGAACAACGTGTTCAATGTTCGCCCCCGTCGTCTTCCGGGCAATCTCGTCCCGGCGGGTGGCTCGATGTATGATCAGTTTTCCAACCAGGTCCCCTTTACCGGTGGCTATTATTTCGGTCGTGTCAGCGCCAGCCTCTGAAACGGGTGACAGGACAGGTAAAAAGCCGGGAGCGGAGACGCTTCCGGCTTTTTGTCCTTCAAGGTCCGAGGCCTTCTCGATACGAAACACGCTTCTCGACCCGTTCTGCCCAATTGCGCGCCCTGCCAGCGCCAAGATCGTGCGAAAACAATGCGAGACAGCCGTACCTGCGCAAGTACCGAGTCAGCGGACCGCCATGATCGCCTGATACAGGGCGCCTGCCTGGCAGGACAATTGACAGCGTCTTGCGTTCTCCCGATCCTTCGCGCCGGCAGAGCATTCTGCCCGACAGACACGAAGCGCGCGTCTCCGGCGAGACCGAGACCGCCAGAAAAGGAGACATGCCTTGTTCAGTCACATCACGATCGGCAGCAACAACCTTGAAGCCTCGAAGGCATTTTACGATGCCACGCTCGGCGCACTGGGCTGTCCGCCGGGAGCGATCGCGCCTCAGAACCGCCTTTTCTATACGCATGACGGCGGCCGACTCATGATCACCACCCCCTTGAATGGCGAGGAAGCGACTGGCGCGAATGGCGGCACGATCGGCTTCAAGGCGCCATCACCCGAGGCGGTCGACGCCTGGCACAAGGCTGGCGTGGCCCATGGTGGCACCGCCATTGAAAACCCGCCCGGCCCGCGTGACTCCGCCATCGGCACGCTCTATCTGGCCTATCTGCGTGATCCGTCGGGCAACAAGCTCTGCGCCCTCTATCACATGGGCTGATCGCCTGTATTCAGCGTCTCGGGCCCATCCTCGTGGCTGAAGAACCGGGCGTAAAGCAGGGGCAGAACGAGAAGCGTCAGAAGGGTTGAGGTCATCAACCCTCCAATCACCACCGTAGCGAGGGGACGCTCGACCTCTGCCCCCGCACTGCCCGAAAATGCCATGGGGAAGAAACCGAGACTGGCTACTGAAGCCGTTGCCAGTACCGGCCTGAAGCGTGACCGTGCTGCGGTGAAGGCCGCCTCGGCCGCGGCAAGGCCTGCCTCTCGATAGGTCCGGATCTGGCTTACCAACACAACGCCATTCAGAATGGCGACACCGAAAAGCGCGATGAACCCGATCCCCGCCGCGATGCTGAACGGCAGACCGCGCAGAGCGAGAGCGAAAACGCCCCCCGTTGCAGCAACGGGCAGATTGATGAACACCAGAAGAGCCGCGCGCGGTGACCCCAGTGCCAGAACGAGAAACATGAAGATCAGCACGAGCGCGATGGGCACCACGCGTGTCAGGCGGTTCATGGCAGAGTCGAGATTGCGAAACTGCCCCGCCCAGGCGAGGCGATACCCCGAAGGCAGGGTCATTTCCCGCGCGACCTTCTCCTGCGCGGCGGTCACGAAAGAGCGCACATCGCGCCCGCGCACATTGGCCTGGACGATCACACGCCTGCGCAGGCTGTCGCGATCGATACGCGCCGTGCCCTGATCAAGCGCGATATGGGTGACATCCTTGAGCAGCACCCAGCCTGTCCCGTCTTCACGCCGAACCTGCAACCCGCCCAGGCGCGCGATCGAGGAGGTTGCCTCTTCGCGAAAGCGGATCTGGGTCGGTATGAGCGCATTATCGACAATCACCGGGCGGCCGATATGCCCGCCCACCGCTTCGATGGTTCCCAGGATTTCGGGCACGCTCACGCCCAGTCGCGCGGCAGCATCACGATTGATGTCCATATGCAGGTAAGGCACAGACCCCTCGCCCTGCTGGGCAACATCGGCGGCCCCAGGCACGGAAGCGATCACGCCCACAAGCTTCGCACCGAGCCGATCGAGCATCGCCAGATCATCGCCATAAATCGAGATGGCAAGCTGCGTCCGCACACCGGAAAGCAGATCATCCATGCGCATCTCGATCGGCTGCGTGAAGGAATAGGCTGAATCGGGCAGTCCATGGCTCAGCTTATCGCTCATGGCCCTGACGAGCCGGGCCTGCGTCATGCCCGGCCGCCAGTCCCGACGAGGCTTGAGAAACACGAAACTATCCGTTTCGTTCGTCCCCATGGGATCGGTCGGGATCGCAGCAGTGCCCGTATTGCTCACTACCGTCTCGACTTCAGGGAAACTGCGCAACAGGCGCTCCTCTTCCGTGACCGATGCCAGAACGGTAGGCAGAGAAGCGCTCGGCAGGCGCATGGCATTGACCACCAGCGCGCCCTCTTCGAGCTGGGGCACGAATTCGCCGCCGAGCCGCGAGGCCAGCACGAGGGCGAGCAGGAAGATGCAGGCTGTGCCCATGAAAACGCTGCGGGTATGCGCAGCGCACCAATCAAGGGCAGGCTCGTAACGCCGCCTGAGAAACTGGACGAAACGCGTTTCGCGATCCTGCGGCGCATTGCGCATCAGAAGCGCGGACAGAACCGGCACGACGATAAAGCCGTAGACGAGCGAGGTCAGCAGTCCCATGATGATGGTCTGCGCCATTGGCCTGAACATCCGCCCCTCAACACCCTGAAGGGTGAGAATGGGCAGGTAGACCATGATGATCACAAAGATGGCGAAGGTGACAGGACGCAGCACGACGCGCACCGTATGAACCGCCAGAGTCTCCAGTCGCTCGTCAACGTCCCCGCCCACACCGGCGCTGACACGCGCATTGGCACGTTCGACCATGAGATGCTCGACAACCACGAGTGAGCCATCGACGATCATGCCGAAATCGATCGCGCCAAGGCTCAGCAGATTGGCCGATATGCCGAACACACGCATGCCGACGAATGCCATGACCAGTGAAACGGGGATGACCGAGATGATCACCAGAGCGGCGCGCCAGTTCCCCAGAACCACCAGAAGTGTCACGAACACCAGGATGGCTCCGAGTATGAGGTTTTCCTTGATGGTGTGAATCGTTTCGTCAGTCAGGGTGGCCCGACTGTAAAATGGCCTGAGCGTCACGCCGGGCGGCAGGGTCTGGTTGATGGCGGGAAGCGCCTTGTTGATGGCAGCAAGGGTCGCGTTCGAGCTCGCTCCTTTCTGCATGAGCACGACGCCATTGACGATCTCGCCCTTGCCATCACGCGTGACGGCACCGAGGCGCAACCGCGCGCCCAGCGCGACGCTGCCCAGATCACGCAGTCTGACCGCCACACCATTACCCGTCATCTTGACCGGGATCGCGGCGAAATCGGCCAGTGAACCAACCATGGCGCGCCCCACCACCACCTGCTGCTCGGCCTGGTGGCTGATCCATCCCCCCCCTGAAGACGCGTTATTGCTGTCGATCGCGGTCGAGATCTGGCCGAGCGACACGTCATGCGCGCGCATACGCGCCGGGTCGAGCGTGAGCGTATAGGTCTCCTCTGCGCCTCCATTGACATTCACATCGGCCACACCCGGCACAAGGCGCAGTTGTGGTGCCACGGTCCAGGTCATGAGGCGATTGAGGGCGATGGGCGAATAACGCCGGTCTCCAGCGATCTCGATCTGCATGATCTCGCCCATGCCCGTTGCGAGCGGCCCCATCGAGACACTGACCGAGGCGGTAATGGACTCACGGGCCTTTTGCAGACGTTCCGTCACCCGGGTGCGGTCGAGATCCAGATCGGAATGATCGTCGAATTGCAGATAGACAACCGAGACGCCGGTCCGGGACACGGAGCGCAGATCAATCAGATCAGGCAGCCCGGTCAGGCTGGCTTCCAGCGGGAAGGTGATCTGTTTCTCGACCTCTTCGGTGGCCAGACCGGGAGAAGTGACCGAAACGAGCACTTGCTGCGGCGAGATATCGGGCACGGGTTCGACCGGCAGATCCGGCACGACGAACAGCCCCGCCAGAACGAGAAACACGCACAGGCCCAAAACCGCCAACTTATTGGCTTGCAGGAAATCCCACATGGCGGCGTCAGTCCGCCGTCATTGAGGAAAGCAACGCCATCGATTTGAGCGCAAAGCTCCCCTGCTCCACAACGACCTGTCCCCCCTTCAACGCTCCGCTGATAGCGGCATGATCGTCATCCTGGACGTGAATCTGCACCGAGATTGGGGTGAAGTGCGTAGGGTCCTTGCGGAGAAAGACCACGTCCTCGCCATTGATCTGCTGTAGTGCCCCGACAGGCACGACGAGACCGGGCGTACCCTCTCCGGTCTGGAAAGCAGCATCGAGCATCATGCCGGGGCGAAGAGAGACAGGCGGGTGATCGAGCACACAAACCACACGCACAAGCCCGGTTGCCGGGTCTGCCAGACCGGCAATCGTGCTTATACGGGCTGCCAGCACGACACCGGATTTTTGCCCTGCAAGGCGGAATTCGGCCGCGCCCCCCGGTGCGAGGCCGGATGCGTCTTCCGGCGAGAGATCAGCGACGAGCCATAGACGCGAGAGATCAACAACCGTCACGAGATTATCACCCGCGCTGATATCGGCCGCGACTGAAGTCCTGACCGCCTGCACCACCCCCTTGACGGGGCTGATGAGGTCCGAAGCCTCATCCTGAACGATCCGCTCGGTCACCGAGGTGAATTCTTCCGTCTGCCTATGCTCAAGCGTCGCCAGATCAGCTTTGCGCGCCGTCACCAGACCGCGCTGCTGCTCGAGCACCATGCGGCGGCGTTCAAGCTCGCCGCGCGAGACGGCGCTCCCTGCGAGGGCCAGACCACGCTTGTAGAGCAGGTCAGCCTCGGTTTCCCCCGCGCGTGCCGAGGCCAGAGCTGCCTCGACCTGTTCACGCTGCAGCTGCAATTCGTGCAAGGAGTGATCGGTATAGGAAATGAGCGCCTGCCCCTGGATGACGGGCTCGCCCGGCGTCACGTGCACCGCCGTCACCTTGCCCGATCCGGCAGAATGGATATCGATCACCCGGCTCGTATCGGCGTCCACGCGCGCCATGGCCTGTACCTGGGCAAACACCCTGCCCTGACGCAACGCAACAAGCGTGACATGCTCGTTGCGTTGGGCTTCATCGGACAGGACATAATCATGACGCCAGGGCTCGGCTGCCCTGACCGGCGCCGAGGAAAAGCCAAACCCCGCACCAAAGGCCAAAGCCAGGATCGCGCAACGCATTGAGGGAGAGCCCATCGCCATTCCCCGTCCCTGTCAGAGATATTTCACGAGACGGGCAAATTCCTGCATGGCAGAATCGCGACTGACCCCGCCATCCTCGAGCGCTTCGACGATACAATGCTCGACATGATCCTGGATAAGGCTGCGCTTGGCATTGCGCAGCGTGTTTTCCACCGCCTGGATCTGCTGCGCCAGATCAGCGCAGCTTCGCTCGGCCTCGATCATGTCGAGAATGGTCGCGAGATGACCATGAGCCTGTTTCAGGCGGTGGGTGATCTTCTTGTGATTCGGTGCGCTCATATACCCCCTATACCCTAGGGGGTAGGGTATAGGAAAGCACTCTCAGCCAATCGTCTCGACGATGACGATCTCGGAATCCTGCTCGGCATGGATGATGAGAGTGCGTTCGTCGCGTATGGCGGCGCCATCTCGCTTGTGCAGCATCAGATCACGCAGACGAGCCGCGCCTGAGGCAAGGACGACATAGCCAGACCAGCCAGGCGCGAGTTCCCACTGCACAGCGCTTCCGGCGCGCAGCGTAGCGGCCTTGACCCGTGCCGTGGCATTGATCCTGAGGGCGTCCTCGTCGCCCTCCACGCCAGAGGCGAGAGTCACCAGACGGTTATCCCGTGCCTCGACCGGGAAAGGGCGCGTACCCCAGGACGGAGCGTGACCGCGCCGATCAGGGAGAATCCAGATCTGAAACAGCGTGGTCGTAACCGGCTCGATATTGACCTCGCTATGCACGATACCCGTCCCGGCCGACATGACCTGAACCTGACCTGCCTCGGTACGGCCTTCATTGCCCAGGGAATCCTTGTGCGAGATGGCCCCTGTGCGGACATAGGTGATGATTTCCATGTCGCGATGCGGGTGAGCAGGAAAACCGGTATTGGGCGCGATCTCGTCGTCATTCCAGACACGCAGCGCCCCCCACCCCATACGGGACGGATCACGATATTCGGCGAAGGAGAAGTGATGGGCGGCCTTGAGCCAGCCGTGATCAGCATGGCCGAGAGAGGCGAAAGGACGTAGTTCGATCATGAGAAGAGCCTCCAACTGGGTCGATGGTCTTTGCAGCAACGACCTTACGAAGCAGGGAGTCCAGATTATATAGAAATAATGGAAAGCGATTCTTTCCATTCCAGATGAATCGCCTGACAGTCGCCGCGATGGCTCGGCCTGGCGCTCGTTGTTCAGGCGGCCTGACTCACCATCATAGACTTCTCATGAAACCGGATACGAGGCTGAATTTGCGCTCACGCTACGACAAGGTGAGGTCGATTTCGATGACGAAACACATCCGGGGGGATGATCTCTGCGGTGATCAAGTGCTATATTGAACAAAGTCACGTCTCCTGAAGAACAGAGAACAAGAAATATGCCGATCGACCAGAAGGGAGAAATCTCGCCAAGCTTTGCTCTGACACGCCGGATTGCAATGCTGCGCAAGAGTCAGGGGCTTAGTCAGCAACAACTTGCCGATGCGCTCGGGGTATCACGCTCGGCTGTTGCTTTTTGGGAAACAGGGCGCGTCGGTAGTTTGCGAAAATATATTCCCAAGCTCGCGGTATTGTTCGGCGTATCGACGGAGGCCTTCCTGACGGGCATGATCGAGGAAGATATTCCCGCGGTTCTGACCCCAGATGAAGATGACCTGCTGCGGCTTTATCGCCTGCTTGACCCGGAGCTGAAACTGACTGCTCAGAAATGGATGGAGCGTCAGGTGCACAAGCAGAATGCCGCCCGTCAGAAGGAAGCACGTCAGAAAGAGGCGCGCGAAGGGCTCTCCCCTTCCCCTCGCGCCAAGGCCAAAACCCTTTCCTGACGCCGACGATCCCCTCTCCAGGCAGCGACATTGCCCTGTGCTCGCAGTACGATGAAACGTTCCCTGCCAGGCATGGGGCTCACGCTCGCTTGATGTCTCCAACGGATCGCGCAGCTGGGAAACAGGTATCGGTCTACCTTGGCCTGTCAAAACGGGTGAGGCTGGGCTCACCGGATCCGGAACAATAGAGCTGCCTCGCCAAGATACCGCCTGGGTCTTTCCGCTGCGCGTGTTTTAGACACTGCTCGTGGGAAATGCCTCGTCACGCCCGCGATATCGTCGCTGATAGTTCGGATCATAAAGCGCGCTCTCGCGCACGAGAACGGGATCGAGTGCCCTGCCCACCAGGATGAGTGCCGTGCGCGTTTCGGGCGCATCGGCCAGGGCTGATGCGATAGCACCTAGGGGTGCCTGCACGACGCGTTCATCGGGCCAACTCGCGCGGGCAATCACTGCAGCCGGACAATCAGCGCCGTAAAGAGGCAGCAGGCGGCGCACCACCTCATCCAGACGGTGAATGGCAAGATGTATCGCCAGAGTGGCTCCCGTCGCCGCGAAAGACTCCAGTGCTTCGCGCGCGGGCATGGCCGAGGCGCGCCCGGAGAGCCGCGTCAGCACCAGCGATTGCGCCACGCCCGGCACAGTAAGCTCACGACCGAGTATCGAGGCCGCCGCAGCATAGGCCGGCACCCCCGGCGTGAGGGTGTAGGGTATTCCTAGCTTTTCCAGCCGCGCCACCTGCTCGGCCACCGCGCTGTAAAGCGACAAGTCTCCTGAATGCAGTCTGGCCACATCCTGGCCGCGCTCATGGGCCTCACGGAACTGCGTCTCGATCTCGTCCAGGCAAAGCGGCGCCGTATCCACAAAATGCGTCTCGGGCCCGCAGAACCCAAGAATCTCTCTCGGCACGATTGACCCGGCATACAAACAGACCGGGACGCTGGCCAGGATATCACGCCCTCGGAGGGTCATGAGATCGGCGGCACCCGGCCCCGCCCCGATGAAATGAACCGTCACGGGCTCATTCCGCCCCGAGCATGGCGAAGGCGCAGGTGACGCCATCGCCAGCCAGGCGTGCACCCAACAGACGTGCCTGCGGGCCGAGTGCCGCAAGGGCGCAGCCCTCGGCGATGGAGCCAAATCCCATGGTGATGCGCGCACGCTCTGAATGCGTCAGGCAGCGCGGCTGTGCCTTGGCAAGCGCCATCAGATCTACGATCTCGACGGGCAGGCCAAACAGGGCAGAAACGGCCTCGACCGCTGCGTGATGCTGGCGGAACGGCGGCACCGCAAAGCTATGCGGCATACCCCAGACCGCAATCGCCTGACGCACCACGGCAATCATGGCCTCGGGAGAGGCATCGAGCTTGCAGCCCAATCCTCCGATCAGCATGTCTTGACAGCCTGATACTGGGTCACTGTCATGGCCGGTTTGAATCCAAACACATTTCCTATCGGTCCTAGACGCTCTACGCCGATGCGCGATAGCGCACCACCCCATGCTTGAAAAGCCTGGAAGAGGCGCTGCTCGCCCTCAAGCGTCACCGCATTGGCCACGAGACGCCCGCCTGACGCCAGAGCGTTCCAGCCTGAATCGAGCAGCCCCGCAGTCCCGACACCCCCACCGATAAAAACGGCGTCGGGCCGGGGCAGATCCGAGAGATCGACAGGCAATGCACGCTGTTCCACGTGAAGCTCGGGCACGCCCAGCGCCTCGGCATTGCGCAGGATACGTGCTGCGCGCCCTGCATCGCGCTCGATCGCGATGCAGCGGTTTGAGGGGTGGCGCAGCATCCATTCGATACCGATCGATCCCGACCCTGCCCCCATATCCCACAAGGTCTCTCCTGGATGCGGAGCAAGCGCGGCCAGGGTGACGGCCCGGACCTCTTGCTTGGTCATCTGGCCGTCATGCTCGAAGAGATAGTCAGGCAATCCGCTGGTCAGAGGCAGCAAAGTCGCACTGCTCTCCGCCACGATCTCCAGCGCCACCATGTTGAGCCGTGCGATATCAGGGGGAACAGGATCACTGGCTGTCAGAGAGCGCATGCGCTCATGCGGGCCTCCCAGGGCCTCGAGCACGTGCAGGATACTGCCGCCGCACCCACGGGCAACAAGCCACTCGGCCAGCAGACCGGGGGTCGTTTCATCGGCACTCAGGATCATCAGGCGAGCCCCCGGCTGGATCAACGGCACGAGGCGCGCCAGTGGGCGACCGCACAAGGAAGCGTAGCCGGTATTCTGCCCGCTCCAACCCAGCCGCGCGCAAGCAAGGGTAAAGCAGGATCGTCCCGGCAGAACATCAAGCGCCTCACGTCCGAAACGCTGCATGATCAGGCTGCCGATACCGAAGCAGAACGGGTCTCCCGAAGCGAGAACCACGATCCTCCTACCCCGATGCGCCTCGATCCTGTCCAGGGACTGCGCATAGGGAGTAGACCACGGAATGAGAGCCCCCGTGTTATGCCCCTCGATCAACGCGAGATGCCGCCTGCCCCCCATGACCAGATCCGCTTCAGCGATTGCCCGTTGCGCTGACCGGGAAAGCGCCGCAAACCCGTCTTCGCCAAGACCGACCAGTGTCAGCCACGGTGATGCGCCTGTCGGGGAGAGGGGAGAAAGCAAGAGATGAAAATCCTGATCCTTGGAGGAACCACGGAAGCGCGGCTTCTTTGCGAGGCGCTCGAGTCCCGAGGGCTGCATCATATCATTTTTTCACTCGCCGGGGTCACAATCTCGGCATTGCCTGTGCCTGTCGAGACCCGCATCGGCGGATTTGGCGGCATTGCCGGCCTCGCGCGCACCCTGCGCGACGCTGCGATCGATCTTGTCATCGACGCAACCCATCCTTTCGCCGCGCAGATGAGCCGGCATGCGGTAGAAGCCTGCGCGCTTTGCGCCTTGCCCCTCCTGCGTCTCATCAGACCGGCCTGGCGTCCCGGAACGGGCGCACACTGGACTCATGTCGCGGCGATCGCTGAGGTGCCCAAAGCTCTGGGGGAGACACCGCGCCGAGTCTTCCTGACGACGGGTCGCAAGGATCTGGATCCCTTCATCGATACGCCCCATTTTTACGTCGTCCGGAGCATCGAAAGACCGCCCCTTCCCTTGCCCCGACGAAGTCTGGTCATTCTCGCACGCGGGCCTTTCGCACTCGATGAAGAGATCACCCTATTGCGTCATCACGAGATCGATTGTCTCGTGACAAAAAATGCTGGCTCTGACGCGACCGCCCCCAAGCTGGAAGCCGCCAGGCAACTCGGCATCGAAGTGGTGATGGTCGACCGCCCCCTTCTGCCTCCAGCCAACGAATGCACCAGTGTGGAGGAAGTCCTTGCCTGGATTCAGGGTATGCGACGCAGCGTATAGAGCCACGGATTCAGGCCCGGACGCTCGATCAGCCGCGTCTGGGCGCACCCGACAAGCACGAGCGTGCTCATATCAGCCGCCTCGCCCCGCGCTTCAGACAGGGGAACGCCGAGCACATGCTCGTTCTCACGTCCGATGGCACGTGCGAAGACGACCGGCGTCTCAGCCGGCAGCACATCGCGCAACACATCGAACGCCTTGTCGAGCTGGTCCGGGCGGGCCAGGGAGCGGGGGTTGTAAAGCGCAATCACCAGCCCGGCCTGAGCTGCGAAAGAAAGCCGCCGCGCCACGACCTCCCAGGGTTTCAGATTATCGGAAAGCGAGATCACGCAGAAATCTCCCCCCAAGGGCGCACCCAGCCGAGCTGACACCGCGAGCACCGCCGTCACGCCGGGGATAACCCTGATATCGAGCCCACGCCACGAGACAGGTCCTTCTGCGACAGCCTCGAACACGGCGCTCGCCATGCCGAACACGCCTGCATCCCCACCGGATACGACAACCGGGCACCGCCCCTGCGCAGCGAGATCGAGCGCGTGACGGGCCCGGTCCAGTTCCTCGCGATTATCGGTTTCATGGGAGACTGCCTGTGGCGAGGCCCCTAACGCCCGCGCCCGCGTCACATACAGCCCGTAGCCAAGGAGATCGCTCGCCTGGGACAGCGCATCACGCGCGTCATCGGTGATCTGTCCAGGCGCACCCGGCCCGAGCCCGACGATGAACAGAATGCCACTCACCGCGCGCGCGCCCTGCCGGGGACGAGCACCATCGAGAAATAGGGGGCTTTCTCAGGCGCGCGTTCAAGCGGCAGGCAGAGCTGGCCCGATTGCGTGCCCCGCTCCACATAGATCGCCTTGCTTTCACGCCCGCTCCTGGCCAGCGCAGCGCGTACCTTGTCCAGATTACGCCCGATCTTCATGATCACATGCGCATCCCCCTTGCACAGCCATGTGACAAGGCTTTCCTCATCCATGGTCGCAGGCAGCACGCTCAGCACGTCATCGCCGTGCACCATGGGGAGCGATGCCGCCGACCAGCATCCGCTCATACCAGTAATACCCGGCACGATCTCGCAACGGAAATGCGGGCTCAGCCGGTCGAAAAGATACATCGCCGAACCGTACAGGAACGGGTCACCCTCACAAAGCAGGGCAATACGCCGCCCTCTTTCAAGCTCCCTGGCGAGGCGGGCGGCACAGTCATCATAAAATGCCGCCATCTCGATCAGGTAACGCGGGTCCTCTACGGACACTCCGGTCGTGAAGGGATAGTCGAACCGCAATTCCTCGGCGTGATCGGGCACATGCGCGCCTGCGATTACCCGCGCATGGCCGGGGCGCCCACAGGCGGCGAACCACGCCACGCAGTCAGCACCGGCAAGCAGACGCACGGCCTTTAGGGTCAGGAGCTCCGGATCGCCCGGACCCATTCCCAGAATCTGGCAGATACCGCTCATTCTTTCTCGCTGGCCAACGCATTCACACAGGCAGCCGCCATGGCACTGCCGCCCAGCCTGCCGCGCACGATCGCCCACGGGATGGTATCGAGCGCCGCCAGCGCCTCCTTCGACTCAGCGGCACCCACGAAGCCGACCGGCATGCCGATGATCGCAGCGGGGCGCACACCGCCGCGCGCCATCAATTCAAGCAGGCGAAACAGCGCCGTCGGAGCGTTGCCGATCGCCACAAGCGCACCATCGAGATCGGCGCCCCAGAGATCGACTGCCGCAGCCGAGCGCGTATTGCCGATGAACTGCGCCACCTCGGGTGTGCGCCTGTCACGCAAGGTGCAGATGACCTGGTTGTCCGCAGGCAGGCGTGCGCGTGTCACACCATGGGCAACCATCTCGGAGTCGCAGAGGATCGGCTTGCCATTCAGGAGCGCCGTTCGGGCTGCGGAAACAAATCCGGGGGCAAAAGCCAAATGGCGCGTTACTTCCACCATACCGCAGGCATGGATCACCCGCACTGCCACACGCGCTTCCTCGGCGGAGAACCCCGAAAGATCGGCCTCGGCCCTGATCGTGGCGAAGGACTGCGCATAAATTGCCGCGCCATCGCGACTATACTCGTAATGCGCCTCGGTCATGGCGGTGTCCTTCCTTCGTGTCGGCTCTGACGCAGACGCCTTCGCACGTCCTCGACGCCAAGACCAGACTCTACCGGTCTGTCTGCGGTCGTGCCGTACCATATGAGATCATACCCGTCCTTCTGCGCCACGAGCGTCACATCACGCGTATCGCGTACGGCGCAGCCCTTGGCACAGCCCGAAACATGGAGGGTTCTTCCCCCGAGGTCGGGAACGAGAGACAGGGCATCGCGCTGCGTCAGTGCCTGGCCCCGCGCACAGCCTCCCTGCCCGGCGCAGGCCTCCGCCAGACGACGCGGATCGGCAGGGTCATGCATGAGGTCCGGGGCCTCGAACGGTTGATCCAGTATGAGCCCACGCCAGGGTGTGAGGCGCGCACTGATTCCGGCGCGCGCCATGCCAGCACAGCTTGCGGCACTCACCTCGCCCAATACCGCTTTCACGCCATGGCAACCGGGCAGAAACTGCCCCATCAGAGGCGGCACCTCCGCCATGAATGGCGGCGCCAAATGGAGGGCACGCGGCATCCCTATGCGCGCTGTCAGACGCTTCAGAAGCGCCACAGTCGCGCCGATAAGTTCATGCGGCTGAAGGAGGTCGGAAGACGGGCCATGGCACAACCTCCACGTCCCGCGATCATGGCGCAGAGCGATATCTGCCCGCAGCGCGCCTACCGGAACATGGCCGCCCCCATCGACAGCAAGGGAGAACTTTTCGGGCGGACGCCACAGAGGGGGAAACGATATCAGCGCCGCCTCGAGCGCACGCGCCAGGGGGAGCGTCTCGGGCGCGCAACTGGAATCTTTCCCAGCGAGGGGGGACACGAAGAGAATACGCCTTCGGGATTCCGCCTCTGGATCCGCCAGGCCAAGGCCCCGTGCAGCAGCGAGCTGGGGGAAATCCCGCGCACTCACCTCATCGAGGCCGCGCAGTTGCAGGTTACCGCGCGACGTGAGCGTCATGCGTCCGTTGCCGAAACGCGCTGCATACTTGGCCAGAAAAGCGAGTTGTTCCGGACCGAGCCCCTCAAGATCGGGGGTGACGCGCACAAGCCACCCATCATGCGTCTGCATGGGGGCATGAAGGCTCGGGCACCAGCCTCTTCTCATCACGTCGGGGCTCATCACTGCCTGATAGCGCTCAAAGCCCGTTCGCGCTCACAAAAAAAGCTGCATGCCTTGCGACATGCAGCTTTCTGAGACCCATGAACCCGAATTGGCTCAGGGAAGCTGGGCCGGAGCCGCTACCGGCAAGGTCGGAGCCACGACAAGGCCCTGGCTGCGCTGCACCAGGGTGCTCGGGCAGATGCCCAGCAGAATGGTGGCGCAGGCGAGAACCGTGATCAGCGCAGCGTTGACCGGCGTAGGCGCCGTCAGTTCGGCGCGCGTCTCGCGGTCGGCAGGCGCAGGGGTCACCATGATCAGGATCAGGCGCAGATAATAGAACAGGCCGATGGTGCTGCTCAGGATGAGCACCAGAAGCAGGAGCGTCTGATGAGCCGATACACCGGCCGCCGCGACATAGAACTTCGCGAAGAAGCCGACGGCAGGCGGGATACCGGCAAGCGAGATCAGCATCACCGACATGGCCAGAGCCGCAGCAGGCTTGCGACGGAAGAGGCCGTGCCACTCGCGGATGTCTGTGCCCTGCGGCAGCACGCCGTTCATGATGGCGAATACGCCGAGCGTCGAGATGGCATAGGCAGCAAGATAAAATGCTGCCGAAGCCACACCGAACGGTCCGGGTGAGAGGAACGCCACCAGCAGATACCCAACATGGGCGATGGACGATCCCGCCAACAAGCGGCGCAGATCGGTCTGCACCACCGCCATCAGGTTACCACCCAACATGCTCAGCACCGCAACGATCAGGATTTCGTTCACCTGAGCGCTGGGCACATAGAGATTGACCGACGAGAAATAGCGCAGCATGGCAGCGAAGAGGGCAATCTTGGAAGTGACAGCCACGAGTGCCGCCACCGGCACGGATGTGCCTTCAAGAACGTCCGCCAGCCAGAGATGGAACGGCACGGCAGAGAGCTTGAAGAACATGCCAGTCAGGATCAGGATGACCCCCATGACGCCGATGATCGGCTCCGGGGCATGGCTCAGATCCGGAGCGGCGAAACGCAGCGCGCCCGTCTCGGCATAAATCAGCGCAAAGCCGAACACCATGGCGGCCGAGGCCACGCCGGAAAGCAGCAGATATTTCATCGCTGCTTCGCCCGCATCAAGGCGCTGGTTGCGGAAGGCAATCAGACCCAGAAGCGACAGGCTGAGCGTTTCCAGACCGAGGAAGAACGACACGAAATGGACGGCGCCTGTCATGGCTACCGCACCCAGCGTGCCCAGTGTGAGCAGCAGGAAATATTCGCTGTTCACGCTCGGATCGGCGCTGATCGCGCCGTGGCGCGACATGAGAACGATGGCCAGAACCGACAGGATAATCAGTGCGCCTGAGAAGGACGCCCAGGTGTCCGGCGCAAAAAGCGGGGTGGTGCCGGTCATGATCAGGAAGGTCGGCATCATGATGGAGGCGAGAGCCGCCAACAGCACGATCACGCACAGAATGGCGTCGCGTGCCACATGACGCCGCCAGGAGATGGCTGCGAGTTGCACCAGGCTACCAAGGCACAACACCAGCACCGCATTGGGGAGGAACGAGAAAGACATTACTGGGCCTGCTCCTGAGCGATGCTCACGACATGGGGGCTGGCCGGTGCCGAGAGGTTCAGAACCGGCTGCGGATAGACGCCAAGCGCAAGGAGAAGAAGGGCTGCCACACCGAGAACGGCCAGATGCGGAACCGAAGGCGCACCAAGCGGTGCCACCGCATCGGTCTTTTTCGGACCGTAGAAGACACGCAGCATCATGGTGAGCGAATAGACCGAGGAAAGAACCAGACCAGCCGCTGCAAAGAACGTCATGGTATGGCTGACCTGCCACGTTCCCATCAACACCAGGAACTCACCGACAAAGTTGCCCAGACCGGGAAGGCCAAGCGAAGCAGCGGCAAAGAACATGGCGAGCGCCGAGAATTGCGGCATGGCAGGCCACAGCCCGCCCATCTTGGACATGTCACGCGTACCGAGACGCTCTTCCAGAAGCCCGGCGATCACGAAGAGGGCGCCGGTGCTCAGACCATGGGCCACCATCTGGGCGATCGCGCCCTCCATGCCGATGCGCGTGCCCGAGAACACACCCAGCAGGATAAAGCCGAGATGGCTGATGGAGGAATAGGCAATCAGGCGTTTGATATCGTCCTGCGCCACTGCAAGCCACGCACAGTACAGAATACCCACCACGCCAAGCGTCATGGCGATGGGTGCCAGATGCGCCGACGCACCAGGGAAGAGCATGACCACGAAGCGGATCAGACCGTAACCACCCGTCTTGGCCAGCACACCTGAAAGGAGAATGCTCGCAGCGGCGGGCGATGCGGCATAGGTGTCAGGCAGCCAGGCATGGAAGGGTACCATCGGCAGCTTGACCGCAAAGGCGATGAAGAAGCCGAGCATCAGCACGGGCGCGATCGGAGCGATCAGAGCCGTCTGCGACAGGGCGAAGTAATCGAAGGTGATCACCCCGGTGCGCTGCGCATTGACGATGACGAGGCCGAGAATGGCCAACAGCATCAGGAGACCGCTACCTTGCGTGAACAGGAAGAACTTCAGCGCGGCGCGCTGGCGGCCCGCATCGCCCCAGATCAGGATGATCCCGAAGAGCGGCAGAAGCATCAGTTCCCAGAAGAAGAAGAACAGGAACAGATCGGTCGCCATAAAGACGCCATTGATCCCGGCCACCGTTGCAAGAAGCAGGCAGTGAAACAATCCGGCGCGATCAGCCACGTTGCGCGCGCTCAGAAGAGCGCAAGGCAGGGAGATGAGCGCGTTGAGCCACAGCATGACCAGGCTCAGGCCGTCGATGTCAAAACGGACATTGATACCCAGCATCGGGACCCAGGCCATGGAGAAATGGCCGAACCATCCCCCCGTGCCTGCCCCGGCGGCAAGGCTGCTGATGGTGACCTGCGCGAGCAGGACCACCATGAGAACGAGGGTGATGAGCGACGAGGCCCAGGCAGCCCGTGAAGCGCCACGCAGCCCGACGAGCCAGGCGGCGAGGCCCCCGATAAACGGGATAAGAACGAGAGCGGGAAGTGCCAACATCATCATACCGCCAGACAAAGAGCTGCAACCGTTCCTGCTGCGATCCAGCCGGCATAGCGACGCACCTGGCCGCTTTGCAGCTTCGCAACAGCGTATCCGCTGCCCTGGGTCAGGGCTGCAACCAGATCATAGAAACGATCGATGAAATCGCGACGGTTCAGGTGGGCAAGCACCATGAACGGCCGCACGAAAACCCAGTCATACAGCGTGTCGAAGCCCCAATCGGCGCGGAGCGTCGAAATGGCGGGGCTTTGGGCTGCAACCGGTGCCTCGCCCTTGGGACGCCACAGCGTCCAGGCAATGGTCACGCCGGCAATCGGCACGAGAGAGCCGAGAATGAGCAGGCTGGTATTGTGCTCTTCGGGCAGGGCCCCGAGCACAGGGGAGAGAAGGTTGGAGAAGATATGCACGTTGGCGATGGCGTCCGGCATTTCCATCCAGCCGCCACCGATGGCCAGAACCGACAGGATCGCCATGGGCAGGGCCATCGCCAGACCTGACTTGCCGTGAGCATGGGTACGATGACCGCCCCAGAACACGATGAACACGCAGCGGAAGATATAGATCGAGGTCAGGAAGGCACCGAAAAGCGCACCGGCCCAAAAGATCGGGCTCAGATCATACGCGCTGCCAAGGATGAGTTCTTTCGAGAAATAACCGGCCGTGATCAGCGGCAGACCAGCCAGAGCAGCCGAACCGGCAAGGAACGCGGCAAACACCCAGGGCATGTCCTTGCGCAGCCCACCCAACTTGAAGATGTCCTGCTCGTGATGGACGCGCAGAATGATCGATCCTGCCGCCATGAAGAGGAGTGCCTTGAAGAATGCGTGGGTGACGAGATGGAACATGGCTGCATGCCAGGCACCGCAACCGAGCGCCAGATACATGTAACCGAGCTGACTCATGGTGGAATAGGCGAGGATACGCTTGATGTCCGTCTGTACCAGAGCACTACCCGCAGCGAGCAGAATGGTCACGAAACCCACGATGGCGCAGGCAAACATCGCCAGCGGCGTGAGCACAAACAGACCATGCAGACGCGCCAGAAGGTACACGCCCGCCGTCACCATGGTGGCAGCGTGAATGAGCGCCGAAACCGGTGTCGGGCCAGCCATGGCGTCAGGCAGCCAGGTCTGAAGCGGCACCTGGGCCGATTTGGCCATGGCGCCACCCAGCAGCAGGAACATGCCAAGCGTGAGCGTGCGCGGCGCGGCATGCGGGCCGAGCGCGAGCAGGGTCGGGATGTCGAGCGAGCCAACGGCGGTTGCCATCAGCAGCATGCCAAGCAGGAACAGGGCATCACCTACACGCGTGACCACAAAGGCCTTGCGCGCCGCGATGGCATTAGCCTGCTCGCCATACCAGAAGCCGATGAGCAGATAGGAGCACAGCCCCACGCCTTCCCACCCGATGAAGACGCCCAGAAGGTCCGAAGCCAGGACCAGCAGCAGCATGGAGGCCACGAAGAGCGTCATATAGGTGAAGAAGCGCGCGATATCCTCGTCGTCATACATATAGGCGCAGGCATAGACGAGAATGAGAAAGCCGACGCAGGAGACGACAAGCATCATGACCAGCGAGAGCCGGTCGAGCGTCAGCGCGATCTGGGCGTTGAAGGAACCGACATTCATCCAGTTCCACAGCACGACGTGCAGCGAACCGAGGGAATCCGGACCGGAGAGGAAGCTATAGGCCGAAATCACGGCGAAGAGCGCGCAAAGCCCCATACCGGCGCCGACGAGAAGTGTCGTCGCCCGTGCCGGGAGCTTGCCCCCGGTCAGCATCAGGATGATGGAGACCGCCAGGGGGCAGAAAATGACGAGCGGAAGCAGCATAGCCACGTGACTAACCCCCCAGACGATTGCCGGTATCGGCATCAAGCGTGGAGCGTCCGGCTGCATGCATGCGCAGGATGATGGCCAGGCCTACCGCGGATTCCGCAGCGGCAAAGGCAACCACCATGATGAACATGACCTGACCATCTGCCATATGCCAGCGATTACCCGCCGCAATGAATGCGAGGCAGGCGGCATTGAGCATGATCTCGGTCGACATCAGCATGAAGAGCAGGTTGCGGCGCACGAGGACGCCCAACGCTCCGAGTGAAAAGAGAATGACGGCGACGATGAGCGCGCCATTGGGATCGGCAGCAGTCATATCAGGATTTCCCTCCGATCCGGCGGCCGATGTGATAGGCGCTCACGAGCCCCGCCAGAAGCAGGAACGAGGAGAGCTCGACGGTCAGGATATAGGGGCCGTAAAGCGTCAGGCCGACAGCCTTGGGGCCGATCGGCGCGCCCACGGTACCCACTGCCATGGTGTTGTGGCTCACGCCATAAACCAGAAGACCCATCAACAGGATCGAAATCACACCCGGTCCGACCCAGGCGCCCCCGGCGAACCAGCCTTTTTCACGAAGCTGGTCGGGCTGGCCAAGATTGATCATCATGACCACGAACACGAACAGGACCATGATCGCGCCGGCATAAACGATGATCTCGAGCATGGCGGCAAAAGGCGCGCCCAGCTCTTCAAACATGCAGGCCAGGGCCAGAAGCGACACGACAAGATAAAGCAGGCCGTGCACGGGAATGGTGCGGGTGATCGCCAACGCGGTCGCGCCGATGGCGATCAGCCCATAGAGTTCAAGCATGATATTCATGATCAGGGCATCAGCGCATGAATGTCGATGGGCTTGGCTTCATTTTCGGCTTCACCTTTGTTCTTGCCCGGGATCTTGAGACCCGACACATTATAGAAGCTGTAATCATGTACCTTGCCGGGTCCGCTGATCAGGAGGTCTTCCTTCTCGTAAACCAGGTTCTGGCGCACATATTCGCTCATCTCGAAATCGGGCGTGAGCTGAATGGCGTAGGTCGGGCAGGCTTCCTCACAGAAACCGCAGAAAATGCAGCGTGAGAAATTGATCTGGAAGAATTCCGGATACCAGCGTCCTTCCTTCTCGCCCTTCTGCAAGCTGATGCAATCCACCGGACAGGCTGCGGCGCAAAGATTGCAGGCCACGCAGCGTTCTTCGCCGCTGGGGTCGCGGGTGAGGACGATACGGCCGCGATAGCGGGGGGACAGGTAGGGTTTGACGTCCGGATACTGCACCGTTTCATTGCGATGAAACATGTGCAGGAACGTCATCCATATAGTGCGGAGAATACCGAGCATGGCGCGCCCCCTCTCAGACGCCCGCGCGCAGCAGAATGACCGCGCCGGTGACCAGAATGTTAAGAAGAGACAGCGGCAGCAGAACCTTCCAGCCGAACGACATCAACTGGTCGTAACGGGGACGCGGCAGCGCTGCACGAAGCAGGATGTAGAAGCAGATCAGCAGGAAGACCTTGATCGCGAACCACAGGAAGGGCGGCAGGAACGGACCATGCCAACCACCGAGGTAAAGCGTGGTGATCAGGGCCGAGCTGAGCGCGACACCGGCATATTCGGCAAGGTAGAACATGCCGAATTTCATCCCCGAATACTCGGTATGGAAGCCTGCGCCGATCTCGTTTTCACCTTCAGGGAAATCGAAAGGCAGACGATGCGTCTCGGCAATACCGGCCAGCAGGAAGATCACGGCACCGAGGCATTGCGGGATGATAAACCAGCAATGGGTCTGCGCTTCGACGATATCACGGATGCTGAAAGAACCTGCCGCCATGACCACGCCCATGACGGACAGGCCCATGAACACTTCATAGGAGATCATCTGCGCGGCGGCACGCATGCCACCGAGCAGGGCGTATTTGTTATTGGACGACCATCCGGCGAGAACCACCGAATACACGCCAAGCCCCAGCATGCCGAAGATGAAGAGCAGGCCGACATTCAGCTCACCCGCTACACCCCAGATGGGCGTGATGGGCACGACGCCAAAGCAGAGCAGAACGGCGAGGAAGCCGATGATCGGCGCGACAAGGAAGACCGGCTTGTCCGCAAAAGGCGGAATCCAGTCCTGCTTGAACAGCATCTTCATGGCATCGGCGATGACCTGGAACAGGCCGAACGGGCCGACGCGGTTCGGGCCGGGGCGATCCTGGAACACGCCAAGCAGGCGACGCTCCAGCATGGTCGAGACCGCTGCGACGCCGAGAACGCCGAAGACGGTCACGACGATCACAAGAATTGGCCACACGATGGGCATCATACCGCGCTCTCCGTTCCAATACGCTCGGCAGGCGCCGTGATTTCAAGCGAGACCCAGCCCGGAGCCGACCAGGAGCGGGACACCATATGCGGCGGGCAGGTGGCGACACCTTCGGGAAGGGCCGGATCGGATACGGCATCGACCGTGAAGACCTCGCCATTCAGCGACAGACGAACCTGTGCGCCCTTGGCCATGGCACCACCGATACGGACCACCGCAGGGGCAGCGCGCTCGGCAATCGGCTGGGCCATCATGCTCATCTCATCCGTGCCGAATACGCGGGCTTCGGGCAGAAGCATGAACTGACCGGTGCGGGGGGCAAAAGCCGACGGTACGTCCATGGCATAGGAGCCAGCCGCATTGGTCCCCCCTTCCACCAGACGCACGCCGCAATCACCACCGCGCATCTTGCCGCCGATTTCCTGCTGGAAGCGGTTCAGCGACTGCTCGGAGTTCCAGCCGGGCACCTGGTAGAACGGCACGAGCGTGCCGGGCATGTCGGTGCTGTAGGAGCCTTCCATCGTGGAATGCAGCGGTGTGTCGGGCGAGCTCGGCGGCGGAATGTCGCGCACGCTGATATTGGCGCGAATAGCCGTGCGTCCGCTGACGCGATGCGTCTGGCTGCGGAGCGGCGTGCCTTCCAGCTCGTAATCCGAACCCGGTGCCGCCTCGGGGATGCGGGCGAAAGCCGGCATCGTCGTCGCGATTTCAGCAATCAGATCATCCAGCTTGCCCCAGGGCTGCACATGGCTGAGGCCAGCGGCCTGCGCCATATCGGCAATCCAGCGCCAGCCCGCCTGAAGCGGCGCGTCAGGATAGACCACCTGGAAGAAGCGCTGGGCGCGGCCTTCTGCACTGACCAGCGTGCCATCCGTCTCGGAATAGGCTGCCGAGGGGAAGGTGACCTGAGAGCGGATAGCCGTCGGCGTAACCGAGTGATCGAGCACCACCAGATTGGCGGCACTTTCAACCAGCGCCTCGAACTGCGCGCCATCGAGGCGGCGGCTCAGATCGTTTTCGAGAACGATCAGCGTGGCATTGGCGGCGCGGGCCGCGATCGTGTCGAGCGAGAGCCCGTCCATCAGCGCGAGGCCCATCGAGTTGGCTTCCGGCAGGACGAAGCTGATGAGCGGCGTCTTTCCCTTGGCGGCCAGGGCAGAGGCGATGTTCGCCGTTGCCTGAAGCAGGGCAGCGGAGGCGTATTGCAGGCCCGAAACCAGAAGCGGCTTTTCAGCAGCCAGCAGAGCATCAGCGATGAGCGAAGCGGAAGCCGCCTCGGCCTCGGTCAGTCCAGCCACATCGGGAGCCGACGCGTCGATACGATGCGCGATGGCGAACCCGAGACGCGCGGCATCTTCCGGCATGGCGCGGATCGCGTCCTGCGCGAAACCGTCCAGATCGGTCACGGTGGGGGACACGACGAAGAGCGGCGAGATCGTGTCCTGACCCAGCGTCCGTACGGAGGCGTCCATCCAGTGAGGGACACGGGCCTGATCGGCCGCCTTGTTGAAGGCGGTGCGCTTGATCTGGCGCAGTGCCAGGCTCATGCGTGGCGAGGTTGCCGAGACATCCTCACCCAGGATCAGGGCGCCGTCAGCGGTTTCCATCTCATGCATGGTGGCGATGCGTGCCGGACCAGCGGCCAAAAGCGACACGGCCAGCTTGACCAGGCTGTGCTGCGGCTCGGCCATGCCTGTCGAGAAGTTCTCGGCACCGACGAGCTTGCGCAGGGCGTAGTTGGATTCCAGCGAGGCGCGCGGCGAGCCGATGCCCACCAGCTTGCCCGAAGCCGCGATCTTGCCGAAATGATCCAGAGCAGCCTGGGCCGGTACCGGCGTCATGTCGCCATTGATCACATAACCAGCCGAACGCAGGCGCGTCGGGGCATTGACCCAGCCATGACCGAAGCGACCGCGATCGCACAGGAAGTAGCGGTTCACCTCATCATTATAGCGGTTGAGCGTACGGCGAACCTTGCCGGCGCGCTCATTGATGATGGTGTTGCAGCCCGTTGCGCAGTTGGAGCAGACGGACGGCGCGCCGCGCATGTCCCATTTGCGGCTGTACATCTTCGAGAACGGCTTGTCGGTGAACACGCCGGTCGGGCAGACCTCGATGAGGTTGCCTGAGAAGGGGCTCTCCAGCGTGCCGCTCTCATGGCGTCCGAAATAGACGTTGTTATGCGAGGCAAACACGCCCAGATCCTGGCCGCCCGCGTAGTCACGATAGAAGCGCACGCAACGATAGCAGGCGATGCAGCGGTTCATTTCGTGCTTCACGAAAGGACCGAGTTCCTGGTTGTTGTGGGTGCGCTTGTCGAAACGGTAGCGACGCTCGCGATGACCGGTCATGACGGTCATGTCCTGAAGATGGCATTCACCACCTTCTTCACAGACCGGGCAGTCATGCGGGTGGTTGGTCATGAGCCACTCGACCACCTCGCCACGGAATTCCTTGGCTTCAGGGTCTTCAACCGAGATGATCGCGCCTTCAGTCACCGGCGTCATGCAGGCCATGACGATACGACCGCGTGTGTCGTCGGCATTGGCATATTGCTTGACGGCGCACTGACGGCACGCACCGACAGACCCGAGTTCCGGGTGCCAGCAGAAATAGGGCAGGTCTTCCCCTGCCTCGAGACAGGCCTGCAGAAGGTTCACGTCTGAACGTGCTTCAACCTCGCGGCCGTCGATTACGATTTTTGCCATCGGGCCGTTCCTCCTACGCCGCCTGCCCTGCGGCGCCGCTCTCTGCGGTGCCGGAGGCGGGCTTGCTAACCATTCGCTGGAAATCCTCGGCGAACATCTTCAGACCGCTGGCCAGAGGTGCAATCGCACCCGGCGCATGGGCGCAGAAAGTGCGCCCCATCGGGCCGATCAGGCGGGCTGCGTCATGGAGGCGATCGATATCCTCCGGCGTGCCGCGCCCTTCCTCAATGGCAATCAGAAGACGCTCAACCCAGGGCAGCCCGTCACGACAGGGCGTGCACCAGCCACAGGATTCCTGCGCAAAGAAATGCTCGAGATTGCGGATCATCCCGATCGGGCTGGTCTTGTCATCGAGCAGGATGGCCAGACCCGTGCCGAGGCGGCTGCCCGCCTTTTCCGGCGTCGGATAGTCCATGATGATGTCAGCGTGTTCGGCCCCGAGGAACGCTGTCGAGGCACCACCGGGGAGGAAGGCGCGCAGCTTGTAGCCATCCTGCATGCCGCCCGCACACTCGTTCAGGATCACGCCCAGCGACGTGCCCAGCGGCAACTCGAACACACCCGGACGCTTGGCGCGACCGCTGACACCGTAGAGCTTCGTGCCACCATCGGCGCAGGCGCTCAGTCCCAGATACCACTCCGTGCCATTGGCCAGGATATGCGGGATGTTGCTGAAGGTCTCGATATTGTTCACGACCGTCGGCGCGCCCCAAAGACCACCGATCTGGGGGAAAGGCGGCTTGGCGCGCGGGTTGGCGCGACGGCCTTCCAGCGCCGTGATCAGAGCCGTTTCCTCACCGCAGATATAGCGCCCTGCGGAGGGATGGACGTGAAGATCGAAATCGAAGCCCGAGCCGAGAATGTTCTCGCCAAGGAAACCGGCCTCACGCGCCTGGATGACCGCCTGCTGAAGACGCTCCAGACCGAGATGATATTCACCGCGCAGGAAGATGATGCCGTGCCGTGCCTGGATGGCATAGGCCGAGATGATCATGCCTTCGATGAGCTGAAGCGGGTTGCCCTCGACCAGGATACGATCCTTGAAGGTGCCCGGCTCCATCTCGTCGCCATTGGCGACGATGTATTTGAGGCGGTCCTTGGAGGATTCCTTGGGAACGAAGCTCCATTTCATGCCGGTGCTGAACCCGGCGCCGCCGCGTCCGCGCAGCTTGGAGTCCGTCACCTCGGTGATGATCTCCGCAGGGCTCATGCCCAGGGCGCGGCGCAGACCGCGCCAGCCACCCTTCTTGTCGTAGCCAGCCGGATCAAGCGGTGTCTCGCGATTGACGAGCGCCAGAAGCGGTTGCTTTTCGGGGTTGAGACCAGTCATCACTTCTTCCTCGCCCGAATGTCGTCGATGATGCCGTCGATATCTTCCGGACGGACAGGACCGAACAGGTCCTTGCCGACCAGCATGGCCGGCGCATGGTCGCAATGACCGAGGCAGACGATGGGCAGAACGGTGAATTCACCGTCCGGTGTCGTCTCGCCCATTTTCACGCCCAGCTTCTTGCACAGCCGCTCGCGTGTCTGCTCGGCACCCATGATGTAGCAGGAAACGGAGTCACAGAGCATGACCACGTTCTTGCCGACCGGTTTGCGGAACAGCAGGTTGAAATAGGTGGCAATCCCATCCAGATCGGCCTGGGACATGCCCAGGATGCGTGCCGTATGGGCGAGATGCGCATCGTTGATCCAGCCGAAACGCTCCTGCACGAGGCGCAGCGCCTCGATGGCGGCGCCACGAGGGTGATGCTCGTGGGCGGCCATGTCGATGAACGTATCGACGAGATCCTGAGGGAGTTCGGCGTCCTGCGCCGTGAGTTCAGCGGTCGACATCGGCCATCACAAAATCGATGCTTCCGATAATGGCGATCAGATCGGCAATCATGGTGCCGCGTGACAGCATCGGAAGCTGTTGCAGATGAATGAACGACGGTGTGCGGATACGCGTCCGGTAGGACATCGTGCCGCCATCGCTCACAAGGTAATACTGGTTCAGGCCCTTGGTCGCCTCGATGCAGGAGCGCACTTCGCCCTGCGGAATGACCGGCCCCCAGCTGACGCCCACGAAGTGATGGATGAGCGTCTCGATGTCATGCATCGTGCGCGGCTTCGGCGGCGGCATGGCCAGCGGATGCTCGGCCTTGTAGGCCCCGCCCGGCATGTTATCGAGGCAGTAGCGAATGATGCGCAGGCTCTGGCGGATCTCTTCGATATGCACCGCTGCGCGGTCATAGCAATCGCCGTTGACAGCTGTCGGAATATCGAAATCGATCTGGTCGTAGCCCGAATAGGGCGCCTTGCGACGATAATCCCATTCCAGACCCGTGGCGCGAAGCCCCGGCCCCGTCACGCCCCAATCCACCGCCTCTTCGGTATTATAGACGCCAACGCCCTTGGTACGGGCCTTGAAGATCGGGTTTTTCATGACGAGTTCGTTGTACTCGTCCAGACGCTTGGGCAGATAATCGAGGAAGGCGCGAACCTCGCCATCCCAGCCCTGCGGCAGATCCATCGCCACGCCGCCGATGCGGAAGAAGGCCGGATGCATGCGGAAGCCGCAGATCTTTTCAATGATTTCGAAAACGCGCTCACGGTCGGTAAAGATGTAGAAGACCGGCGAGAGCTGGCCCAGATCCTGCACCATCGTTCCGTAGAACACGAGATGGCTGGAGATACGGAAGAACTCGGCCAGCATGATGCGGATGAGCTGCGCACGCGGCGGCACGGTGATGCCAGCCAGCTTTTCGACACCCATCACATAGGGGAAGTTGTTCATCACCCCACCGACATAGTCGATACGATCGGTATAGGGGATGTAGCTGTGCCAGGTCTGGCGCTCGGCCATTTTCTCGGCGCCGCGATGATGGAAGCCGATATCGGGCACCGCATCGACAATGAACTCACCCTCGAGCTGCAGCACGACGCGAAACACGCCATGGACCGAAGGATGGTTCGGGCCGAGATTGAGGAACATGAAGTCGCTATTGTCGGAGTGACGCTTCATGCCCCAGGATTCGGGGTCGAATTTCAGCGCTTCCTGCTCGTCGAAAACCTGGTCTTCGGAGAGCGTGTAAGGCGGGCGCTCGGTTGCGCGGGCGTAATGGTCCTTGCGCAGGGGATGACCGACCCAGGTCGGCGGTGTCAGAATGCGCGAGAGATGCGGGTGCCCCTCGAACACGACACCGAACAGATCCCAGGCTTCGCGCTCCAGCCAGTTCGAATTCGGCCAGATATCAGTGATGGAGGCGATATTGGCGTCATCGACGGCGAGAGGCACCTTGAAGCGCACTTCATCGATCGGCCCGTCGAAGGACTGAATGTGGTAGATGACCGTGAAGTCGGATGCTGGAAGGCCGTCACGATGGATACGCTGACGCTCATCCACACAGGTCAGGTCGAGCAGCATGCGCAGCGCGCCGCCGGCCTTGACGGCCTGAAGCACGGCGCGGATCTGGCCACGCGAGACCCAGAAAGTGGGCACGCCGTCGCGCGTAGCCTCTTCCATCATGATCATGTGCGGCGGGAAGGCAGCGACCGAAGCCCCCATGCTGCCCGTGACCGTGCCTGCTGCGCGGCTGTTGTCGAAAACTTCGCTCATTGCTGCAGGCTCCTCAGATCGTGTCGGGCGTACGCAGCTTGGTGACCGCCATGCGCTCTTCACGCTTGAGGTCGCGCATGCTGGCAGGGGTCACCTTGGTGACGCCCTGATCGCCCACCATCCAGCTGAGCGGGCGACGCTGCTTGCCGATCGAATCCTGGAGCAGCATCAACCCCTCGAGCAAAGCGTCGGGGCGCGGCGGACAGCCCGGCACGTATACGTCGACGGGGAGGAAGCTATCGACGCCCTGCACGACACTGTAGATGTCGTACATACCGCCCGAATTGGCGCAGGAGCCCATGGAAATGACCCAGCGCGGCTCAAGCATCTGGTCGTACAGATACTTCACGATAGGGGCCATCTTGCGGAACACGGTACCGGCGATCACGATCAGATCGGCCTCGCGAGGGGTAGCGCGCAACACTTCTGAGCCGAAGCGCGCGATGTCGTAGCGGCTGGTGAAGGCCGTCGCCATTTCCACATAGCAACAGGACAGGCCGAAATTGAACGGCCAGACCGAATTCTTCTGCCCCCAGGAAATGAAATCCTGAAGCTTGCCCACAACAAGATTACGGCGCACGTCCTCGTGCGCCAGAAGTTCTTCAGGGGATTGCAGACGGGGCTCGCCGACGGCGGAGGTAAGAGTCCAAGTCATCGTTATACGACCTCGCGCTCGGGGATTTTGACAAGTTCGACGGGGGAATTGGGCGGCACCTTGACCGGCATGCGGCGGTGCTTGGGGCCCCATTCGAGGGCGCCGCTGCGCCAGAGATAGACCAGAGCAAGCGTCAGAAAGACGACGAAGGTCACGACCGAGATGAAGGCGGCCCAGCCGGCCTCGACCACCACGGAGGCCCATGAATAGATGAACACGCCCTCGACGTCGAAAATGACGAAGAAGACGGCCAGCAGATAATACTGCACCGGCAGGCGAATGCGCGCCGAACCGGTGGAGAGAATACCTGATTCATAAGGGAGGCTCATCGAGCGACCGCGTGCCGCACCGACACGACGAGGGCCAAGAGCAGCTGACAGCGCCACCACGATGCAAAGGAAAATGACCGTAAAGGCCACGTAGATCGCTAGAGCATGATCTGCGAGAAACTGAGACACTGGCGCAACCACCTATTCCCGACGGGACCACAGGCCTGCGTGTGCTCAGGGCGTGAAACGCCTATCCGCATGCAAGTTGCCAGTGGTCGTGAGGTTTTTTTCTGCGCCATTGCCTAGCATCACATCAAGTCCCTGCCTATCACCTGAAGGGGAGCACACGAACCCGTGATTATTAGTATTTAAACAGTCCTCTTTTTGTTGATATCAGTTATCAACTTGCTCCTTTTCTGGACGAAATTCGTCCAGAAACTTGTTGATATTTATTCTCAACTTCGCGCTTTTTCGCCGGACAGGGCCTGGTCCAGATACTGACCAGCCCTGATCAGCGCCAGATGGGTGAAAGCCTGGGGGAAATTGCCCAGATGCTCGCCCGCAGGCCCGATCTCCTCGGAAAACAGGCCGACGTGATTGGCGTAGGAGAGGGTCTTGTCGAACAGGAAGCGCGCCATGAGCAGGTCGCCCGACCGCGCCAGGCACTCGATGTACCAGAAAGAGCACATGGTGAACGTGCCCTCACGGCCCTCCAGCCCGTCCTCGTTATCGCCCTCGGCCACGTGATAACGAAAGACATGGCTGTCATCGAGCAGCTGATCACCCACTGCCTTGAGCGTGGCCTTCCAGCGGGAGTCGTGATCGCCAATAAAGCCCATCAGCGGCATGAGGAGGCAGGACGCATCGATTGCAGTACCGCCCTTGTACTGGACGTAATACTGAAGCTCGTCGCTCCAGAAATTATTTTGGACATCCATGTAGATGGCATTGCGTTCACGCACCCAGACTGCAATGCGCGCTGGCAAACCCCGTTCTTCCGAGAGACGAATGGCGCGATCCAGAGCGACCCAGCACATGATGCGCGAGAACAGGAAGTGCTTCTTCCCGCCCCTCACCTCCCAGATGCTTTCATCGGGCTGGTTCCAGTTCACGCACAGCCAGTCGATCCCCTCGGCGATCGACTCCCAGGCCTTCCAGCTGATGCGCTCGCAGTGACGATCGGCATGATAGACCGCGTCCATCATCTCGCCGATGATATCGAGCTGAAGCTGGTCCTCGGCCCCATTGCCGATACGCACCGGACGGGACTCCCTGAAACCGCGGAAATGGGTCAGATCGGTTTCGGGCACGAAGGCCTTGCCATCAATGGCGTACATGACCTTCAGGCGGGCCTCACCGGGCTGCGCCTCGAGACGCCGTTGATGGAGCCATCGGATGAAAGCGGTCGCCTCTTCGGTGTGACCGGTCTTCATGAAGGCGTAGACCATGAACGAGGAATCACGGATCCAGCAGTAACGATAGTCCCAGTTGCGCACCCCGCCGGGGTCTTCTGGCAGGCCGAAGGTCGCTGCCGCCACCATCGAGCCATATTCTGCAGACGTCAGCAGCTTGAGCGCGAGGGTGGAACGCGTGATGTGATCATGCCAGCGCCCATGATATTCCGCACGCGCCACCCAGTCGGTCCAGTAATTGGCCGTGGCCTTGAAGGCGTTTGAGGTCCAGTGATCTTCCAGGCACAGATTCTCGTCGGTGGTGACGCTGTCGAGCATGAAGATGGCGGTTTCGTTGAGCTCGAGCACGAATTCCGCACAGGCATCCTGCTCGATGATCCGCATGGGAATTGTCGAGCTGATACGCAGCGTCGGCAGGTCGGACCGCAGCGGCTCGAACAGGATCACCTTGTCATTGAGCGCGCGCGTCCGGTGCCCCACACGGGCGTAATCGAAACGCGGCGCGCAATGCAGTCGGAACTTCAGTGTACCCCGTACGGCCTTCACCCGGCGGATCACACGCTGTTCGGGGTAATCGGGGGCAAGCGTCATGAAATCGGAGATCTCGCTCACCCCTTCCGGCGAGAGGACCCGTGTGAGCAGAACATTGGTGTCCGGCACGTAGAACTGGCGAAAACGCCCCCCTTCCAGCACGGGCGCCAGTTCGAAGAACCCGGCATTCGGCTCCAGCAGGGAGGCAAACACGCTCGGGGAGTCGAAACGGGGCCAGCACATGAAGTCGATCGATCCGTTGAGCGCCACCAGCGCCGTCGTTCTCAGATCGCCGATCACGGCATGATTCTCGATCGCCATACTCATCATCAGTTCTTTCGACCCAGCCCTTTTCATCAGGCTGATAAGGGGGAGGATAAGCAGCATTGTCGCGGGGACATCGCCCCCATGCGACAACATGCCGAATTCATTCAGGTGACAGGAAGCCAGCGGCGACCATCGCGTGCAAGCAGGGCATCTGCCTCGTCCGGTCCCTGTGACCCTGCAGGATAGAGGCATGGAGACTTGGCAGGATCGACGATCTGATCGATCGCAGCCCAGGAGGCCTCGATGGTCTCGGCACTCTGGAACAGCATCTGGTTCCCTGCCATGCAGTCGTGCAGCAGCGCCTCGTAGCCCACATTCGGCTCCTTTTTGAAGAAATCATCATAAAGGAACGTGCTGCGCACGGGGGCTATCGCCTCCTCAAGTCCGGGCTGCTTGGCATCGAAATTGATCGATACCCCCCTTACGGGATCCAGCAGGAACCGGATGACATTGCCGATGCGCGGATCGTTCATGTCCTGATTGAAGAGAGCGTAAGGTGGCTTTTTGAAGACAATACTGATCTCTGTTCGACGCCCCGAGAGCCGCTTGCCTGTGCGCAGATAAAAAGGCACGCCGCCCCAGCGCCAGTTATCTATGAACAGCCGCATCGAGGCGTAGGTTTCGGTCTCGCTGTCAGATGCCACGCCAGGCTCATTGCGATAACCCGGCACCTTGGTTCCGTTGAGAACGCCATCCGCATACTGCCCTGAAACGTAATCATCGGGCGTGATCGGTCTGATAGCCTGCAGGAGCCGCGTCTTTTCCTGCCTGACAGCCTCGGCTGCGAGGGAGGCTGGCGGCTCCATGGCAATCAGGCTGAGCAAGACGAAAAGATGATTGGGCACCATATCGCGCAACGCGCCCGTCCGCTCGTAAAACGCTCCGCGCTGCTCGACACCGATCGTCTCCGACGCTGTGATCTGGACATGATCGATATATTCGCGGCGCCAGATCGGCTCGAACAGCACGTTCGAGAAACGCGCGATCATGATGCCCTGATTGGCTTCCTTGCCCAGAAAATGATCGATCCGGTAGATCTGGCTTTCCTGCGCCTGGGCCCGCAACTGCCCGTCGAGCTCCCGTGCCGACGTCAGGTCATGACCGAAAGGCTTTTCGACCACGATGCGGCGAAAGCATCCATCCTCCTTGAGCAGGCCAGCCTGACCCAGGCCGGAGGCGATCTGCGCGAAGAAGCGCGAGGCCACCGCCATGTAGAAAATGACATTGCTGTTCCCAAGGGTCGTGGCCAGTGCAGCAAAGATATCGGGTCGGGTAAAATCACCGGGCAGATAGAGCGCCCGCGCTGTCACCTTGTCCCACACATCACGGTCGAGATGGGGGCAGGAGAACTCGGCGGAGGGATCCCTGGCGTCCTGTTCGGCCAAGCCGAAAAGCCGCGCAGCCCATTCGGTTCCGGTCTGCTCGGGTCGGTCGACGGCAATGACCTGGAAATCGGCCGGCAGGGCATCGGCCACGGCGAGATCGTAAAGAGAGGGTAGAAGCAGGCGGCGCGTCAGATCGCCCCCTGCCCCGAAAATGACCAGCTTGCAGGGTTGAGATCCGGAGGCTTGCCCGATGACATTCTGAAGCTGGTCAGTGGTTATCGACATGATGCTCCTCCATCTTTCTCAATGAGCAAGATGGAAAAGCTTATCCGACACCAATAGATCGTCGAATTATTTTCGCGATCTCAAACAATAACGTGATCAGCCGTGACGGGGACTATCTCCCCCCAGCTGGCGAATGGTGGCGTCTTCAGGCTTGTCTTGCGGGAATTGCGTTTCCCAGCCTCCACCCAATGCGTTGTAAAGTCGGGCCAGATTGCTTGCTATGGTGGTCGTGCTATCCGCCAGCTGCAGCTGCGCCGACAGCAGGTCACGCTGGGCTGACAGGACATTGAGGTAATTCGTCAGACCGCTGCGATACTGGTCCTGAGACAGGCTGAGCGCGCGCTGACCCGCCTCCACGGCGGCCTGCAACCCGTCACGGCGATGCTGCTCGTCACGATAGGCGATGAGCGCATTATCGACGTCGCGCCAGGCCTCGAGCACCGTCTCACGATAGGTGATGGCCGCTGCTTTCTGGGCATAGCGGTTGAGCATCAGCTGCCCGCGCAACCGTCCGCCCTGGAAGATCGGCAATGAGATGGACGGCCCGATATTCCAGGCGCGCGCATTCCAGAACCCGAGATCGCGGAAGGAGAGCGATTGCAGTCCGAAATCAGCGTTGAGCGTGACCTTGGGATAGAACTCGGCCTCTGCCTCAGCCACATTCGCCACAGCGGCGTGAAGCTGCGCTTCAGCCTGACGAATATCCGGGCGGCGCTGTGCCAGCTCGGACGGCACCCCCACCGGCACACGCGGCGGCACGACCGGAATGCCTGCCGTACGGGTCAGCTCGTCATTGAGCGTTCCTGGCGGTGAGCCCAGAAGCAGGCTGATCGCATTGATCTGCTGGTCAACGCGCTGCTCCAGCTGGGCGATCTGGGCCGTGGTCGAGTCAAGCTGGCTCTCTGCACTGGTTACGTCGAGCTCGGTCACCAGACCGGTCTTTTGACGCTCCTTTGCCAGGGAAAGCGTCCGGACCTGCGTGTCCCGGTTCGCCCGCGTGATACGCAGTTGCTCCTGCAAGCCACGCAGGGTGAGGTAATCATTCGCCATGTCGGCCTGCTGCGCGATCAGCACGCCACGGCGTTGCTCGTCGCTCGCCTGCAGATCGGCTTTTGCCGCCTCATACTGCCGTGCAACACGCCCCCACAGATCGATCTCGTATTGGGCGTCGATGGAATATTTCCACTGGTTCAGCACTGGGATCGTGGCACTACCGACGCTCTGATCGAGCAAATTGGCGTTCTGCTGGCCAAGTGCCGTAGCGTTATCCTTTGCGACACCGGACAGGATGCGCTGCAGCGACTTGGTGCTGTATTGCGAGCGCGTATAGGAGCCGCTGGCTGACAGCCCCGGAAAACGCTCGGCACCCGCCATCAGCAGCTGGGCACGGCTCTGGGCAAGCTGGGCCGTGGCACGCTGAATGCTCAGATTTTGTGTAGCCAGGCGCGTTTCGAGCGAGGTCAGGGTCGGATCGTTGAAGATCTTCCACCAGTTTGGATCGGGGGCGTCGGGTGTTGTACGACTGCCTGCCTGACCTGCGTGAGCATGCATGTCATACTGGCTGGGCGACCAAAGATCGGGCTTCTGGTATTTGGGCCCCACGCAGCCCCCAAGCGAGATGGCCATGGCGAGGGAAGCACCGCACAGCATGAGCGCGCGCGGGGAACGGCCTGTCTTCAAGGCGAAGCTCCGGAAAATCATGAAGGGGGTCATCAATGGGCACCTCCGGCCGGGCCTTTCTTGGCCACAGGGGAGAGCAGGAAGCAGAAGGGAACAACGAAGAACGCCATGATGCCGATCACCATGAATGTCTGGTTGTAGGCGACCATGGAAACCTGCTGCATGAAGCTCTGATAGTAACTGTGGATGGCATATTGATGCGCTGCCGATGAGGTCATGCCTGCATCGGTGGCGACTTTCTGCACCGTATTCAGGTAGTCCTGTCCATTGGCGTTGTAGTCTGATGACCAGTGGGCCATCAGGCTCTGACGCACCTGCTTCGTTTCAGTGATTGCCGCCGTGGCCAGAGAGATTGCCAGCGACCCTACATAGTTGCGGGACATGCTGAACATGGCCGACGCATCGGAGTTCAGTTCCTTGGGCAGGGTCGAGTAGGCGATCGTCGAGATCGGCACGAAGAGAAAAGCCAGGGCCGAGGTCTGGAAGATTCGGTATTCGACCAGATGGGCATAGCTTGTGGTGGGGACGAGTTGAGCCGAATAGAACATCGCCAGCCCCATCAGGAAGAAGCCGAAGGCAATCAGGTTGCGCACCTGAATGAAGCCCATCAACTTCCCGACTATAGGGATCAGACAGATGATGACCGCGCCGCCAGGTGCCAGAACCTCACCCGAGATCGTGGCGGTATAGCCCAGGACCTGCTGGGCGAACTGGGGCACGATGATGGCGGAGGCATAGAGCAGCCCGCCGACCATGGCCATCAGGAACGTCCCGACCGCGAAATTGCGATCCTTGAAGATGGCCAGATTCAGAAGCGGGTTCTTGGCGCGCAGCAGCCAGATGACGGCGCCCACCACACCGGCCACACCGAGCGCCGCCATGGTGATGATGAAATTCGACCCGAACCAGTCATCGTCTTCGCCACGATCGGCCATGACTTCGAGACAACCCAGACCGAGAGAGATCAGGCAGATCCCGATGACGTCTACTTTCTCACGCTTCTGCTTTTCCCATGGCGGATCCTCGACAAGGGCCGAAACACCAACCAGGGTGAGAATGCCGAACGGCACATTGACATAGAAAATCCAGCGCCAGGAATAGTTATCGACCAGATAGCCCCCGAGCAGCGGTCCGAGAATGGGGGCCACGATGGTGGCGATGGCGGTCAGACCAAAAGCCGCGCCGCGCTTTTCCGGCGGGAAGGTGTCGAGAATGATGGATTGCTGATTCGGCTGCAGACCGCCCCCGAAAAAGCCCTGCATCAGGCGGAAGATGATCAGCATAGGCAGGCTCGTCGACAATCCACACAGGAAGGACGAGACCGTGAACATGGCGATGCAGATCAGGAAGTAACGCTTGCGCCCCAGAAGCTTGCCGAACCATGCGGAAATGGTCAGCACGATCCCGTTTGCAACCAGATAGGAGGTCAGCGCCCAGGTGGCATCGTCATAGGAACTGCCGAGCGCGCCCGAAATATGTGGGAGCGCCACGTTGATGATGGTGGTGTCGAGCACCTCCATGAAGGCGCCCAGCGTCACAACCACTGCAATCAACCAGGGGTTGGCTTTGGGCTTCCAGTCGGCATGGTTGTTTTCGCTGGACGCGTCGCTCATTGGACAGTCACCGTCGGGACGACAGAAACACCCAGAGGCAGCGGCACGTTGGGATCGAGCCCGCTATCGATCAGGATCTTGACCGGTACGCGCTGGACGATCTTCACGAAGTTGCCCGTCGCGTTCTCGGGCGGAAAGGCACTGAAGGCCGAGCCTGCCCCAAGCTGGATCGAGTCCACATGGCCATGCAGAGTCAGACCGGGATAGGCGTCGACGTCGATCTCGACCTTCTGCCCGGGACGCATCTTGGTGATCTGCGTCTCCTTGTAATTGGCCACGACCCAGACTTCAGGCTCGACGATCGAAAACAGCTTCTGACCCGTCTGGACGAAATCACCCTGCTCGACATTACGCTGCGAAATCCAGCCATCATGCGGCGCGCGCACTTCAGTCCAGCCATAATTGAGCTGGGCCTGCACCAGATCGGCCTCGGCGGCCTTCAGAGCCGCTTTCTGCTGCGCCATCGTATCGCGCTGGTTTTCGATATTCGGCTTGACCGGGGTAGCCTGCTGGAATTCACCCTCGGCGCGCATGACTTCGGCGCGGGCCTGGTCGAGTGCTGCCTTCGAGTAATCGATATCCTGCTGGGTGGTCGCTGCACGCGACACGCTGTGCTGGCGGCGATAATCCGTTTCGGCCTTGAAAAGCTGGGCCTGGGCGGAGGTCAGCGCACCCTTTGCCGCGATCAGACGACCGGGATAGTTCTGTTGCGCCACCTGAAGCATCTGCTGGGCAGCCGAGAAATTGGCCTGGGCCTGCGCGATGCTGGCCTCGGCCTTGTGCAGCGAGGCGATGTAGTCGCGATCATCGATCTTGACCAGCAACTGTCCGGCATGGACGAACTGGTTGTCATTGACCAGAAGCTGCGTGACATAGCCGTTCACATGCGGGGCGATCGAGACCTTGCGCCCTGTCGTGTATGCGTCATCCGTTTCGATCTGGTTGCGTGTCAGCAACCAGTATCCAAGCCAGGCGATCGCCACGACGATGACCACGAGAATCAGGATCACACGCAGAAGCGGGCTGCGTTTCTTGCCCCCGTTCTTCTTGTTGTTCTGATTGTCGCTCTTACCGTCATCACCCTGCGATGCGCGATTATCCTGCTCGTCGCCCTGCGCCATGTGCATCCTCTCGGCGTTGCCCCGCTTTGTCCGAAGCAACTCAGTTTTTGGGTCCGTTACCCCGAAATCTCATCGCCTGATCTGAAAATGACCGTTCGGTTCGGTCACGAACTAGCATAGCTTCCAGAAGCCATCAATCATCCGTTGCAGAGAATGTCTGGCCTTTCGCGGAACTGTCACACGCCCCTCACCCTTCGTTCCGCAGATCAAGGCGCTGTGATGAGAATAGGTTGCACCTGCAAAACTTGCCATTTGATGAAGTGCGTTTTCTGTTACGGGAAAGACACAGACCGACGCGCAGCACAGAAGCTCTCATGTGGCACACCCTGCCCGGCACACCGTAAATCGGCATGGCAGCGTTTCTCACCACCATTTCGGCCCACGCACAGGGCCCTTCCCGCAGGACATCGATGCGCTGCCCCTCTTTTCTTGATGCACTTGATGCCCGGCGGATCGTCGGGCATCACCTTTCTCTCACGCAGGATGCTGGTCGGGCGCATTGGCGTGCCCTGCCGGAATGCCCATATGGAACGCCCATGAGTGATCTCCTGCCCCTAACTATGGCCGAACGACTCATCCGGCAGGCCATGACGCCGTTTCCGGTTGAGGCTGTCCCGCTGGAAGCCGCGTACGGGCGTGTCCTGCGCCAGGCAGTTCATGCCGAGCGCGCCCTCCCTCCCTATGACCGCGTGATACTTGATGGGATCGCCGTCGCCTGGCGTGACAGACAGACAGCCTGGGTTCTGAGCGGTACCCAGGCGGCCGGGCACCCTCCTCTGACCCTTGACCCAGGCCATGAGGCGGCACTGGCCGTGATGACAGGGGCGGTCCTGCCCCGTGGGGCTGATACCGTTATCCCGCGTGAGGATTACCGTCGGGAAGGAGATACGCTCATCCTGCAGAAGGGTGTCTCTCCAAAACGTGGGCAGCACATCCACCCCATGGGAGCCGATTGCGCTGCGGGTGCGGCGTTACTCGAAAGCGGCCTGATATTGTCTCCGCCCGAGATGGCGGTTCTGGCCGCGAACGGGATCAGCCAGCCTCTGGTTTCGGCAATTCCTTCTATCGCGGTCATTTCAACCGGGGATGAACTGGTAGCGCCCGACGCGCCCGTCGCTCCCTGGCAGATCAGACGCTCGAACGACTACGCCATCGCAGCCTCGCTCGCCCGCCGGGGTCTCACCCGACAGACCCTGCTGACACTGCCCGATGATCTGGCGATCCTGACGCTCAAACTCGACGAAGCGCTCGATACCCATGATGCCGTGGTGCTCAGCGGGGGTGTCTCCATGGGCGATTTCGATTTCGTTCCCAAGGTGCTTGCAGCCTTGGGCGTGCAACGGATTTTCCATAAGGTGGCCCAGCGCCCGGGCAAGCCGTTCTGGTTCGGCATCGGTAAATCCGGCCAGCCGGTCTTCGCCCTTCCGGGTAATCCTGTTTCCGCTCTGGCCTGCTGCAGCCGTCATGTCGTGCCGGCGCTGTTGCATGCCCAGGGCCTGAATCTGCCGCCCCGCCACGTTATGCTCGCTGCGCCGCTCACCCCCATCGCCACCATGACGCGCTTCGTCCCTGTGCGTCTCGGTCATGACGATCAAGGCCGGACGCTTGCCTATCCATGCCCCATGACGACTTCCGGCGATTTCAATCGGCTCGGCGCGACCGATGGTCTTGTGACCTTGCCGCCGGGCGATACGCCCTTGTCCGCAGGGACCGGCCTGGTTTTTCATGCGTGGTGAGACGACCCGAGCGGCGCCGCGTGATCGTCTTGCGCGCCCCTGGCATGATCTGCGCATTTCGGTCATGGACCGATGCAATTTTCGCTGCCCCTATTGCATGCCGCAATCGGTGTTCCATGACGATTTCGCCTTTCTCGACCCCGCAGCACGACTCGATTTCGAGGCGATCACCCGCATAGCGCGTGTCTCGGCGGGGCTGGGTGTCAGCAAATTGCGTCTGACCGGAGGGGAGCCGCTCCTGAGACCGGGGCTGCCCGATCTGGTTGCCCGCCTCGTGGCGCTCGAGGGTATTGATGATGTGGCGCTCACGACCAATGCGGTTCTCCTCGACCGCCATCTCGACGCGCTGCACGAGGCTGGTCTGACCCGGCTCACGATCAGTCTCGATGCCCTCGATCCCGCAATTTTCAGTCGCATGAGCGGCGGGCGTGCTCAGGTTGAGACCGTTCTGGCCGCCATCGACCAGGCGGCGGAACGCGGCTTCTCCGGCGGGATCAAGATCAATACCGTCATCCAGCGCGGGGTGAATGAAAGCGAAATCCTGCCTCTGGCGGCGCGCTTCCGCCATAGCGGGGTCACCTTGCGCTTTATCGAATACATGGATGTTGGCACCCGCAATCACTGGTCGCAAGGAGAGGTGGTGCCCTCAGCCGAGCTCCTGTCGCGCATCGCTGAGACCTGGCCTGTCGAGGCACTGGCCCCGCTCTATCGAGGTGAGGTGGCGCGGCGCTATCGGTTCGTGGATGGCGGCGGTGAGATCGGGTTCATTTCCTCTGTCACCGCCCCGTTCTGTGGCGATTGCTCGCGTGCGCGCCTTTCATCGGAGGGGCAGATCTTCACATGCCTCTTCGCCAGCCAGGGCACAGATCTGCGCCCGGCCCTGGCCCAGAACTCGGATGAAGACCTCGAGGCAGTGCTGCGCGCTATCTGGCAGGCCCGCGCAGATCGCTATAGTGAACAACGCCATGACGGGGCGCCTGCGTCACGGGCGGGAGGGGCGCATGACCCGCAAGAGCGCATCGAGATGTATTATATAGGAGGCTGAGATGACATCCCTGACCCATGTGGATGAAAACGGCGAACGGCCTCGCATGGTCGAGATAGGCGACAAGCAGGTGACCCGGCGCGAGGCCCATGCGCGCGCCACGCTGCGTTTCCCCCCCGATGTCGCCCAGTCCCTTGCCGAGTCCGGCTACATGACCAGCAAGGGCGCCGTGCTGACCGTGGCACAGCTTGCCGGGATCATGGGAACCAAATCGACCGCGCAGCTCATTCCGCTCTGCCACCCCCTCGCCCTGACCGGATGCAAGCTCGACATTACCATTGAGGGATGCACCGCGCTCATCGATTGCCGTGTGAAATGCGAAGGCAAGACGGGTGTGGAAATGGAGGCCCTCACCGGCGCCACCGTTGCCGCCCTCACCCTGTATGACATGTGCAAGGCACTCAGCCATGACATGGTGATCGAAAATGTTCGCCTCATGGGCAAGAGCGGTGGCAAGCGT
The DNA here is from genome assembly GCF_003994335.1 of Asaia sp. W19. Lineage (GTDB taxonomy): Bacteria > Pseudomonadota > Alphaproteobacteria > Acetobacterales > Acetobacteraceae > Asaia. The sequence goes on along the minus strand of NZ_PNQZ01000025.1, from coordinate 67,179 downwards.
GATTTCAGAGCAGGCTGACATGGCCAGCGTGACACTCGAATACTTTGCCCTTTTGCGTGACGAGGCTGGATGTCAGAGCGAAACGCTGCGGACCGAGGCACCGGATCTCGCCGCGCTTTACGATGCTCTCGCGCACTCGCGCGGCTTCACCCTGCCGCGCGCGCGTTTGCGCGTGGCGGTAAATGCGCGTTTTGCCCCTTGGGATCAGCCCGTCAGTGAGGGCGATCATATCGTGTTCATTCCACCGGTATCCGGCGGATGAGCGCGTTCCTTCTGACAGATCAGCCCATCGATCCCACGGCATTCGCTCACGCCTTGAGACGCGACGAGGCAGGCGGGTATTGCAGTTTTGAAGGCTGGGTGCGCAATCACAGTGACGGGCAGGATGTGCTCGGGCTGGATTATCAGGCGTACCGCCCCCTCGCCGAAGCCGAGGCTCTGGCCGTGTTGCGCGAGGCCGAAACGCGCTTTGAGATCCTTGCCGCTTCGGCCATTCACCGTTTCGGCAGTCTCGCGATAGGGGATATGGCCGTCTGGATCGGGGTCTCAGCCGCGCATCGCGACGGCGCCTTTCTGGCGTGCCGCTTCGTGATCGACGAACTCAAGCGCCGTGTGCCCATCTGGAAACGTGAACGCTATGCCGACGGTCATTCTGAATGGATTGCCTGTCACGATACCGAACTCTGAAACACGCAGAGGAAGGACCACTCCCTCTCCGCGTGGCGTGTAGAAGGCTATGCGCCACTCCCAGCCGAAGGACCATCGCGCTCCCGCGACCCTTTTTCAGGGGAGGTCAGACCAGGCGCCAACCGACGATGAAGAGAACGGCGGCAAGCACTGTACGCTGAACGCGCTCATTGACCTGCCCGACGCAAAGGCTGCCAAGCACGATGCCAGGGATCGAGCCGCAAAGCAGCGAAACCAGCATGGGAATCTTGACCGCGCCCAGCCACCAATGTCCCATACCGGCAATAAGCGTCAGCGGCACGGCATGGGCGATATCGGACCCCACGAGACGGGCGGTGCTGAGATTGGGATAGAGCAGGATCAGGACGGTCATGCCGATTGCCCCGGCGCCCACCGAAGACAGCGTGACCATCACACCCAGCACGGCCCCCAATATGACGGTCAACGCCGCCGCACTGCGCGCCGACAGCTCACCAGCATGGCGATGCGACCATTCCTGCAATTCCTTGCGAAAGAACACACTCGGCGCGGTGATCAGAAGGGCAACGCCCAAAGCCGTGGAGACAAGACGGGTCGTGTCGTGAGACGGGCTGCCATACCAGTGCAGAAACATCAGGGATATTACCGTGGCAGGCAGGCTGCCTGCCAGCATGCGCAGCACCACACGCCACTCCACAGCGCCACGATGCCCATGAACCAGCGTTCCTACGGACTTGGTGATCGCGGCATAGAGCAGGTCGGTGCCCACTGCCGCCTGGGGATGCACCTTGAATAACAGGATCAGCAACGGGGTCATGAGCGAGCCGCCGCCGACTCCGGTCATACCGACCAGAAAGCCAACCCCGAGACCAGAGAGGACGAAAAGCAGATTCAGATCGGCAAGCAATGACATGGCGGGGCCTTGATGGGCGTCGGGTGGCGTGAGGCGCGACTAGGCCATAATTCCAGTCAACAATCAACGCTCATAGTGGTTTGAATTTAATGAACGATCCAATATCGTTGTTATTCATGTCCCGCCTTGCCATCTGCACGAGGCATGCCAATAGTGGCGGAATTCTCAGATTTTGACCGGACGAACCATGCTCGACATCCAGATTCAGGCGCCGTTTCCAATCCTGCAGGGCAAGGGTGCCCCGGAATCGGAACAGACGCTGGTACTGCTCACCGGACCGGATTTCGATGTGGCGCACGGACCGTTCACCCATCTCGATGCGGCGACTGGCGGGGCTCTTCGTCGCGCTGTTGCCATTTCACGCTTCAAGGGCCAGCGCGATCAGAGCTGCACGCTGCTGGCTCCTTGCGCCGCACTCGCGCGTATCGTGCTGATCGGCTGCGGACCGGAGGACGAACTGGATATCCCGTGCATGGAAGCCGCCGGAGGTCAGGCGGCGCGTGCCGTGCGCGACACGACCCATGCCGATCTTGCCTTCGCCGGTCGATGCGCCGAGTTTGCTGCCCATGCCGCCTATGGCGCTGCACTGGGACGCTACAGCTTCGACCTCTATCACACGGATGAAGCCGAGAACGCGCCGCAGCTTCAGCGCCTGCATTTGGGTGTGGATGATACCGAAACCGTGCGCGTTCAGTGGGAGAGCCTGCAGGCCGTGGCCAAGGGCGTCTTCCGCGCTCGGGATCTGGTAAGCGAGCCGCCCAACGTGCTCAACCCGCCGGAATTCGCCCGCCGCATCGAGACACTGCGCGATCTAGGCGTGGAGGTGGAGATCCTCAATGCCGCGCGTCTGCGCGAGCTGGGTTTCGGAGCGCTGCTGGGCGTGGCCCAGGGCAGCGATCAGGAAGCCCGGGTTGCGATCATGCGCTATCGTGGCTCGGAGGACGCACCGATCGCTTTCATCGGCAAGGGCGTGACCTTCGACTCCGGCGGTATCTCCATCAAGCCAGCCGCTGGCATGGATGAGATGAAGACCGATATGGGCGGGGCCGCCGCCGTGGTCGGCGCGCTCGAGGCCGTGGCGCGACGCAAGGCCACCACCCATGTGATCGGGGTCGTCGGTCTGGTCGAGAACATGCTGTCAGGCAATGCGCAACGCCCCGGCGACGTGGTGCGCAGCTATGCTGGAAAGACCATCGAAGTGCTCAATACCGATGCTGAGGGGCGTCTGGTTCTTGCCGATGTGCTGGCCTATGCAAAGGAGCGCTTCCAGCCGCGCCTGATGGTGGATCTCGCCACGCTGACCGGGGCCATTGTGGTCAGTCTGGGCCATGTGCGCGCGGGTCTGTTCAGCAATGACGACGCGCTGGCCAAGGCTTTGTTCGAAGCAGGCGAGACAACGGGTGAGGCCGTATGGCGCATGCCGATGGGCAAGGCCTATGACCGACAGCTGCGCTCGGATATTGCCGATATGAAGAACATCACGGGCCGTCCGGGCAGCTCCATCACCGCCGCCCAGTTTCTTGCGCGGTTCGTCGGCGACACGCCCTGGGCGCATCTCGATATTGCGGGGGTGGCTTGGCGCTCCGACGCGGCACCGCAATGCCCCAAGGGCGCAACCGGCTTCGGCGTGCGTTTGCTCGATGCGCTCGTGCGCCATCACGAGCAGGGAGAAACAGCCGCTTCATGAGCGCAATCGGCTTCTATCACCTGACGCGCACAACGCTGGAAGACGCGCTGCCTCCCCTTCTGGGGCGGACGCTCGACTCCGGGCAGCGCGCCGTGATCCGGTGCCGTGATGCCGCACAGGTCAAGCAACTCGATGAAGCCCTGTGGAAAGCAAAATCCCCCCTCTGGCTGCCTCATGGCAGCCAGAGCATGGGGCATGGTCCAAGACAGCCCATCTGGCTTACAAAGGGCGATGACGTGCCCAATGAGGCGCGTTTTCTGTTTCTGCTTGATGGCGGCATCGATACGGCGCTCGAGCGTTTCGAACGTATCTTCACCCTTTTCGATGGCAATGACACTCAGGCCGTCAGTCGCGCGCGCAGCTTGTGGAGCAGCGCGAAACAGGCCGGACATGACCTGGCCTATTGGCAGCAGCAGGAACGGGGCTGGCAGAAAGCCGGTTGAGCCTGACTGAACGGGCCCCTCCTGCCCCGTCACAACGAGCTCCACGCCAGAACACCCGTTTCTGCCTTCTTGAATCAAGAACCTTCATCCCAGGTCATGACATGTTCTGTCTCGAAGTTCACAAGACGCTCATGACCCTGACCTGAGCCTGGGTTCCGCCGTTTCCCTCTCGGACACGGGGCCATGCGACGCCATCACGGGTGTTGCCCGCCCATGATGAGGGAGAAACCACCCATGCGTCTCGATGGAAAAATCGTTCTGGTCACCGGTGCGGCTCAGGGGATCGGGCGCGGCATTGCGCTGCGACTGGCCAGCGAAGGGGCAAACATTGCCCTTGTGGATCTCAAGACGGACAAGCTTGAGAGCGTACGCGGCGAGATCGAGGCTCTTGGCCGCAAGGCGAGCGTCTTTGCTGCTGATGTCAGCCAGCGCGATGCGGTCTATGCCGCCATCGATCATGCCGAGACTGCACTCGCCGGATTTGATGTGATGATCAATAATGCCGGGATCGCGCAGGTGAACCCGATTGCCGATGTGATGCCCGAGGAGGTCGAGCGCATCTTGCGCATCAATATCCAGGGTGTGCTCTGGGGTATTCAGGCCTCAGCGGCCAAATTCAAGGCACGCGGCCAGAAAGGCAAGATCATCAATGCGTCCTCGATCGCCGGGCATGACGGGTTTGCCCTGCTGGGTGTCTATTCCGCGACGAAATTTGCGGTACGCGCCCTCACGCAATCGGCAGCCAAGGAATATGCGCGCTCAGGCATTACGGTGAACGCCTATTGTCCGGGTATCGTGGGTACGGATATGTGGGTCGAAATCGATGAGCGCTTCTCGACGCTGACAGGGACGCCCAAAGGCGAGACCTACAAGAAATATGTCGATGGCATCGCTCTTGGCCGGGCCCAGACGCCGGATGACGTGGCAGCCCTCGTCGCGTTTCTGGCCAGCGCGGACTCCGACTATATCACCGGCCAGTCGATCCTGACCGATGGCGGAATCGTCTATCGATAAGTCCAGATCCATCGTCGGGGTCCGCAAACCATGCCGGCCCCGCCAGGCGATTATCCGTTCAGAAGCTCAGCATTCCGGCAGGTTGACGGCGAGCCCGCCCAGCGAGGTTTCCTTGTAGCGCTGGTTCATATCCCGCCCGGTTTCGGCCATGGTGCGGATAACCTGATCGAGTGAGACGAGATGGGCACCATCGCCATTCAGCGCAAGCGAGGCCGCATTGATGGCCTTCACCGCACCGAAGGCATTACGCTCGATGCATGGGATCTGCACGAGGCCCGCTACAGGATCGCAGGTCATACCCAGATGATGCTCCATGCCGATCTCGGCCGCATCTTCGATCTGTTCGGGCGTGCCGCCCAGGGCTGCCGCCAGCCCCGCCGCCGCCATGGAGGAGGCCACACCGACCTCACCCTGGCATCCGACCTCGGCGCCCGAAATCGAGGCATTGAGCTTGAACAACCCTCCAATGGCTGACGCCGTCAGCAGGAAATCACGCATCCCCTGTTGGGTACTCGCAGGGGGTAACGGCATGCAGTAATCGCGATAATAGCGCAGGACAGATGGAATGATGCCCGCCGCCCCGTTTGTTGGGGCTGTAACCACACGGCCCCCCGCCGCATTCTCCTCATTCACCGCAATGGCGAAGAGGCTGATCCAGTCCATGATCCCATGGGCCGAACGCATATTGGCACGTTCGCGCTCGATCAGTTTTTCATGCAGGGCGGCAGCGCGACGCCGTACTTTCAACCGGCCCGGCAGGATACCGGTCTGACCCATGCCACGCGCGATGCAGGCCATCATCACGGCGATGATTTCATCGAGATACGCCTCGACCTCCTGCCTTGGCCGCAGGGCACATTCGTTTTCCAGAACCAGGGCAGCGATGCTGAGCCCGCTGGTCCTAGCGTGATGCAGCAGCTCCGCCCCGCTGGTAAAAGGGTGAGGCACGACGGGCTGGGCATAGCCCGCGCTCTCGGTCACGCTTTCGGAAACGATAAACCCACCGCCGACAGAGCAAAAACGCGCGCGATCAAGCACGTCACCGTCCGCATCGAGCGCTTCGAATTGCAGGGTGTTCGGATGGACAGGTGGGACGGTTTCCCGGTCAAGCACCAGATCCTTCTCCGGATCGAAAGGGATGAAGCAGTCCTGAAAACTGATCTGTTTCATCTCGGCAACGCGTGACACGATCCCGTCGGCAGCATCAGGGTCGACGCTCTGGGGCATTTCGCCGCACAAGCCGAGAATCACCGCCTTGTCCGTCGCATGACCCTGGGCCGTCCAGGCCAGAGAGCCATAGAGCGTGACACGGAGGCTTGCGACAGAAGCAAGGTCATGAAGCCCTGCCATGAAACGCTGCGCTGCCCGCATGGGGCCAACCGTATGTGAGGAGGACGGACCGATACCGATTTTAAAGAGATCGAACAGGCTGATCATGCAGGACTCATCGACAGACGGTCCGATGGACCAGGAAGCCTGTCCTCACGACTACCCTATTCCGTCTCCCGAGGTCCAGCCAGAGAGACGGGACCCGACCGTCAGCCGACCGCCCCATGTTGCCTTCAGATTGAGCCTCAGCTGACCATGCCTGTTTCCAGCTTCGGTCCGCGCGCTGACGGGCTCGATCCGTCAGCCTGCGCGGGAGAGACGGGCGATCGTGCCCACATCGACACAGAGATGCGCGGCGATCGCCTCAGGGGAGGCGGCGGCAAGCCATTGTGGCAGGGAAAGGTCGTGATAATGATCCGAACGGAAGATTTCCAACACTGTCAGTGTGGTCTCTCCATCATTCCGCAGATGATACCCCTCCCCACGGGGCACATGACACACCATTCCCGGTGCGAGACGCGTGACTTCGCCTCTGTGTCCTGATGCGAGTTGGGTCAACAGGCCAGTGCCTTCAATGCAGATCTGCCAGACCGCCGTATTGAGATGCCAATGCAGATCCGTCCGGCAATCCGGCATGATTTCAACGAAGGCTGCAGAAAGCGCATCGGGATCGCTGAAGACGTCGGCCTCGACCACCCTGATGCTGCCCCAGCCCGTCCGTTCGGCCTCCTGGGACAGCAGACCATGGCGCAGCGCGCCCTTATGGCCATAGCTGTCCTCACGTCCCCAGGGCTCGCCAAGCGCGTTATCCTGGGTTTCGCGACCTCCTATGAAGGCTATGAGACTCGCCCCGCTTGGACCATGGGCGTGAAAAGATGCCTCTGCATCAGCGGGAACGCTCCAGACGTCACCCGCCTCGAGCATGTCATGGCGGTGATCACCCAAGCTTCCATACGCCATTTCGAGCCGGGCAGAACCGGAGATCACCATCCCCCAACCTCTGGCCTTGCAGCGGGAAGCCCCCTCATCCGAACCGGCACCGAGATGATGATGTTCGACCCTGACATCGGGCACGCCATAAGGGGCAACGCGTTCAGACCACGCCCATCCCTCGGTTCCTGCGCCTGGCGACCGCACGCGACAGCGCGCTCTGTCACGAAAACGCGTCGCCCAGAACGGACCAGGCCGTCCCTCGCTGGACGGTTCAGCCATCGACCCGTTCAGCCCGAACAGTCGCTGGATAACGCGATGGTCGAAAGACGCCATGGCTGGCCTCCTTTTCTGGTTCGGCTGCGATCTCCATGATTCCCCGCGCGCAGGATAACGTCAGGCCGGAAAGAAACGCCTAATATTCACGGAGTCGTGATCGGTCGCTGAAGCACGTCAACAAACGTCTTTCCTCATCTGGCGCTTCGATCCCTGGAATGAAAAGGAAGTTTTCATGAAACAGGTGGTTTTTCGCGATGGCCTCTCGGTTCCAGCACTGGGAATGGGCAGCTGGAACATAGGCGACTCGGTGGCCTCGCGCGCTGAGGAGATCGCCAGCCTGCAGGAGGGGCTCGATCTGGGGCTCAGCGTGATCGACACAGCGGAGATGTATGGCGGTGGCCGGTCTGAGCGGCTGGTAGGAGAGGCCATACGCGGCAGGCGGGATCAGGTCTTTCTCGTCTCCAAGGTTCTGCCCTCCAATGCCACCTATGAGGGAACGCTCAGCAGTTGCACGGCCTCGCTCGAAAGGCTGGGAACCGATCATCTCGATCTCTATCTGCTGCACTGGCGTGGTGGCGTACCGCTTGAGGAAACGCTGGATGCGCTCGTTCATCTGCAGGATCAGGGATTGATCCGACACTGGGGGGTCTCGAATTTCGACACGGAAGATATGGAGGAGCTGGACAGCCTCAACGAGGACTGTGCCGCAAACCAGATTCTGTACAATCTCGAAGCGCGCGGCGTGGATCATGACCTGCTGGCGCGCGACCGGCAGGCGCAGATCGTTTCGATGGCCTACTCGCCCCTGGGTCAGGGGGGCGCCCTGTTGCACGAGCCCGTACTTGCCACCATAGCCCGCGCCCATGAGACGAAAAACGGCCCTGCCACACCGGCCCAGATCGCCCTTGCCTGGACGATCAGGCATCCGAACCTTCTCTCTATCCCCAAGGCAGGCTCACGCCGCCATCTGCGTGAAAACATAGCGGCGCTGTCCATAGAGTTGACGTCAGAGGATCTGGCCCAGCTGGACGCGCATTTCACACCACCTGATGAAAAGAGGCCTCTCGAAATGATCTGACACCACAGAATGACGCAGGCAACCTGGACTGGCAGACGCAATCCAGGTGCGAGATGCGTTCCGATCGCTCCTTGCCTACGTTTCATACCAGTAGAATAGCCTGCAATGCTTGAAGTCATAGAATTGTTTACTTGGATAACGCACATTCCCCGCGCGATAATCCTGACATAAAACAATCTCCGGCGGAGAAACGGGATGACGAAAGCAGAATTTGAGACCTATCTCGTGGCACACCCCCAGATTTCCCGTGATCTGGAGCGTGAGCGCCGGGTCTGGGTTTCGAGCCTTCCCAGCACCCAGATAGAGCGTTTCACGGCATTTCTTGGCGAGCGTCTTGGTATGACTCTCGCCTTCAGGCAGATCGAGCCTGAACTGGAATTCGTGCTCTACGACCCCGAAGCCGCAGGCAATGGCAGCAATGATCTGCTGACGCTCGCGCAGCAGCGCGCCGGGGAATACGGTCCGCTCTGAAGCGCCATGGTGAACAGCGCGTGATCCGACGCTCTGAAATGACGGCGAGGCGCTCAGGACCCTCCGAGGACCTATTGGCGCACTGGATCGACTGGTTTTAGCGAAGCGCCTTCCACCCACCGCGCCGGATACGGGACGCGCCGGAGGAAGCTTCGCATCCCCGGATTTCCCACGCAGGAATTGGGCTCGACCGGGAATTGCGTTAAGACAGGTCCTGAACACCCCGGCCATGTCAGGACTTTCCCCTGTTTCCAGCTTTCGCCCTCGCCTTGTTGCTGATCTGCCTGGTCGTGCGCCTGGTATCGGCACCTTTGAAGGGACCGACAGCGGCAGTGTTGCGCGGCGTCGTTCTTGGCCTGCAAGCAATTGCAGCGCTCTGTGGCGCGCTCAGTCCGCATGAAGCCAATCTTTCCGCCCTGACGCTCGACCCGCTCAATGCCTGCTGGCTGCTGCTCTGGACGGTGTCGCGCATCCCTCACGCCGCGAGACAGAATGCCCTGACAGAGGCCTTGGGCGGGCTTGGCCTGCTTTGCGATAGCACGACGCTCGCCCTGCTTTGCTTTCTGCCCTGTCTCGCGCAGACACACAGACAGATACCGGATGCAGACGTGGCGCCGCCCCACTCAGCCTGGCGGCTGGGCTTGCTGGCGCCGGCCTCCTGTCTCCTTGCCCTGCTTCCATTCGTCCCCGCCCTGGCGTTTCTGGCACCGTTGGCTGGACTCGGCTTGCTGCCGGCTTTCGCCGAGCTCCCGCTTCTGGCCTATGCGCTTCTCGTGCCTACCCTTCTCGACACGACCTCCCTGTTCTGGCCACTCTGCCTGATCCTCTTGGGAGGCGGGCTCTGCCTGACAATGCCAGTCGGCAAGGGACTCGCAGGCTTTCCGCTGCTCCTGCTCGGGCTGACCATGTGCGCCCGGATCGGTAATCTGCCTGACACGGCCATGGCGGGCGCAGAAGCAACGATCCTCGCACTGGCTCTGACGGGGCTCGGGAAAACCGGCTTCCTTTTCCGGACGCCCCTGCCTCCACTTGCCGGGTTCCTGCCCTTCTGGCTGGCCCTTCACGTTATTGATGCGCTTTGTGGTCTCTCTCCTGCCTGGACCGCTGGCGGAGTCATGCTGAGCCTCGTGATCGGCGTGCTCATGATCCGAAGCTGGCTCGCCGCATGGCAGCAGGCTGCGCGCTCTCCACCCTCTCTGAGCCAGACATCTCTTGCTCCGGTCACGCTCGGGCTGGTCCTCTCGATCTGTCCCGGTCTGTTTCTCGGTCTCGTGCACAAGGCCCTGCTCGTGATGGCGGGCAGCAGCGGCGATACCTGGCGTGGCTGGCCGCTCTGGTCGCTTGCCGGGGGCGATGGCGCCTTCTGGTATCCTGCGCTGATTTTCCTGATTCCAGCCCTCGTCGCGCCTCTCCTGATCGGGCCCCTCCTGCCCACTCGTACAGGCATCCCGCCCTGGCCGATTCCGGAATTCCGGCTGCGCCTGCCGTGGACGATCAAGCGTTTCATCGTAACCGGGAGGCAGCGTTTTGGTGCGCTCGTGACGTTTTTGCACGGCGCGAGGGACATGGGGCAGATGAACGGGCGATCGACCCGCGCATTTGAGACCCCACTCATCCGGCAAGCACTCCCGCTCTGGCTGGCAGTACTGGCGGTTGCCCTCGCCTGGCTGGGCTGGACGGCATGATCGCTGCGTTTCTTCTGGCTCTGCTCATCACCGTCGCCCAGATGGTCACGATCGCGCTTCTGGCGCCCTTCCTGACCGATCTGGAATGCCTGACCGGTAATCTTCTGGCTGGCCGCAGCGGTGTCCTGCCCGGATGGCGCTGGCGACAGATACGTGCAGGCTGGCGCAAGAGAGGGGCTATTCCAGCCCTGAGCCGACTGAGCCTGTGCTCGGTTCTTCTCGCCATGACAGGCATCCCCCTGGCCAGCACGAGGCTGCTCTTCGGCTTTTTGTCCGAGCCTCTCGCCTGCGGTGTCCTGCTGATCCTGGCATCGGGCTGTCTTTGGGCTCAGACTGTCAACGCTGCCCCGACCCCCATGATCGCCCTGCGTCTTAGGGCTGCCCTCGGGAGGCTGGGGCACGATCTTATGTTTCTGGTGCCTCTGCTCGCACTCACAGGAACATTGATCACGGTCGGGCTTCCCGGCGCGGGGACGCTTCTGGGTCTGCTGCAACAACGCCTGCTGCAGCCCGCCCCGGCCCTGATGGGCGGTCTCGTCTTCATGGCGGCTGCGATCCTGCTCATCCTCAATCGGCGCTTCCTGTCCCAATCCTGGAACGAGGACCTGATTGCAGGGGCGCAGGGGCGCCATCGCAGCCTGATGCGCTACCGCCACGATCTCTCTGTCTGTTGCTGGTATCTTCTGGTCGCCGATCTGGTCTGGCCGGATTCCCTGGCCACGAGCAATGCCACCATCGGGCATCTCGCCCTGCTCTGGTGCGTCGCGGCTCCGCTTAAGCTCACTCTGCTGGTCTGTCTCGCCGCTGCCTGGCGCGCCATACGCCCGCTGCCCTCGGGGCGTCTGGCCCTGGTCCTGAGCGGTGCGGCCATTCTGCTGGTTCTTGCCGGGAGGCTGAGTACGTGACGGTTCTGCTTGGCCTGATGCTGCTGATCGCCCTCGCCGCCATAGGACGCGACAGCCGCGTGCTGCCTTTTCACGGCACCTGCGCCGCCGCCTGTGTCTCCGCGATCGGCTACGGCGCGCCCGCCCTGACGGCATTGATCCTCCTTCCCTTGCTGAATGGTGCAGGCTGGATGATGCTCCGTCGCCATACCGGCTGGCGTGCCGGCGATCTTCGCGCGCGGCGTGCTGCGCAGCAGGCTGCCTCCCTCGCTGTCTGTGCCTCCATCGCCCTGCTCCTTCTGACGGCGCTTGCGGCAACACCGGGCTTGCCGGTTCTGATCTGCATCGGGATCGTATTCTCTGGGCTTTGCGCGGCCTCCCTGCCGATGCCCCTGATGCAGCTCACCGGCTTGCTGAGTGCGCTGAACGGCCTTCTCCTCATGGGGGCGCACCGACAAAGCTGGGCGCTCGTTCTTGGCGCAGCACTGGTCTGGATCGGGCTCCTGGCCCTTGGACGCTGGCTTATGCCCCGCCTGGCCTGGCTCAGAACGGATAGTACCAGCCATGGCTGAAACCCTGCATCAGATCGCCCGTTTCCTGATACCAACCTGGCCCCTGCTTGCCGCCTGTCTGCTCGCCTTGCTGCCGGAAAAGCGGGCAGCGGGCTCGGCACGTCTCTTTGCTCTGACCGGTCTGGCGCTGACCGTATTGCTCACCCCCCTTGTTGCCGGGCAGGATCTGATTACGCGCTGGACCTGGCTGCTGGCGGCAAGTGTTCCCTTTCTTTCCTGGCGTGAGGGGAGCCGACGCCTCACGCTCTGTCTCGATTTTCTCGCCTGTTTCGTGACCATGCTCGCTCTCGGCCTTCATGCCGTGCTCCCCGTTGCCTGCCTGATTGCCTGTGGGGCGCTCCTTCTCGCCCTGCGGGAGTCCCTTGCCACCACACGGGCAAGGCAGGCCTGGGAGTCGATGCGCCTGCGTCTGGCCGGGACGATCCTGACCCTGCTTGGTTCAAGCCTGACGAGTTTCAGCCCTGATCCGGCCACGCTGAGATTGGGCGATCTCCTCTTGTCCATTGGGCTATGCCTGCTTGCGGGACTGGGTGCACCGGGTGGCTTGGCCTCTTCCTTCGATTCAAGCCTGATCCCGCCCACCGAACGCGCCAGCGCGCTTCTGGACATGCTGCTCTGCATCGCCGCCATTGCCCTCATGATCCGGCTGCCCGAACGCGACATCACGCACACCGTGCTGGTCCTGGCCGGGCTGGCTGCCCTGTGGCTGGGAATTCTCGCGCGGCAGGACGGCGTACGCTCTCTTATCGCACTCGCCATCGTCTCTACCGCCATACCGGGCGGGCATGTTCCGGCGATGCTGTTTCTGAGCACGGGGCTCGCCCTCGCAGCCGAACCGGCGCTCGACAGCCGCTCAAGGCGCTGGGTCGCCTGCGGCCTGCCCCCCTGGCCGCCATTTGCCGCGAGCTGCGGCTTGTTGGCCGGATTGATGCGGAGCAGCCCGCTCTCGGGCGGGCTCGCCGCCCTACTCACGGTGATTGGGCTGGGAGTTATGGCCAGCCGATCCGGTCTGGCTGGCGCTCTTCCCTGCGCATGGCGCGACCGGCTGATCCTGCTTCTGCTCCTTGGGCTGGGTCTTGTCGCGCCCTTCCTTCTCCCGGCGGTGCACACAGGACAGGATTTTTCCCTGGGCTGGATGGCGCCATGACGACCATGATCGCGCGCATCCGATCCGGCGAGCGTATAGCGCCCTTCCATCATGCGCTTGATGAGACTCAATGGCGCGCGATGATCGCGGCCAGGGCCGGCTGGTTCATCGCCCATTGGTGCGATGACAACCGGGCCTATGTCCTGTTTCTCGATCAGGAAACACCGGTCATGGCCAGTACGCCGCTGATCGAGGGACGGTATTTCGCGCTCTCATCCGTGCTCCCCGCCGCGTCATGGCCTGAGCGTATTGCTCAGGATTTGTGGGGATGCCTTCCTCTTGGTGCGATTGAAACGGAGCCCGCTCTCGATCGCGGGGGATGGGCCAGCATCGCACCGCTCTCGCGCCGTTCGGTCCCCTCAGATCATGCTCCACCATCTGCTGCCTTCGGGACGGCGCTTCAGACCGACATGCCGCCCTTCGCCTGGGAGATGGGACAGGTCATACTTGGTGCCGCTCATAGAGGCTTTCTGCAGGGGGTCCTTGGCCGAAAGCCAGAGGAAGCCCTGCGTCTGATCGGACGCAGTGTTTCATCCGCTTTTGTCGCGGCCCCCCTTGCCTATACTCAGGCGATCGAGCAGGCGCTAGGCATCGTCCCCTCTGCGGCATTGCGCGATGCCCGGATCATTCTGGCAGAAATCGAGCGCATCACGGTGCATTGTCGCGATATGGCGCTCATGGCACGCCTGACCGGGTTCACGCTTCTCGCAAGCCACGCCGCTCTGGCCGAGGATCTCTGCGCTGAGCTTTGCCTTCACCATGGGGCGACAAGACGTCTGACCGATACGATCACCCCCGATGGGATTGCCTTCGGGATCGATATCTGCGCGCTGGCTCATGGGATCCATGACGCCCTCATGCCACGCCTTGCCGTGATCGAGGGGCTGCACGCCCGCATGGCAGAATCCCTCGAGGGACTTGGCGTCATCACGCCGGGGCGGGCCGAGGCGCATTGTCTCGGCGGGTTGGTCGCTCGCGCTTCAGGGCGCTCCTTCGATCTGCGTCAACTCGAAGACGACATGCGCCACGTTCCCGGTCGCGCCGGATCGCGTTTGGGGGGCGATGGCTGGGCACGACAATGCCTTCGCCTCGACGAGATACGCGACTCCCTGCGTCGGCTGGAGCGCGTTGCTGCGGCGTTTGGCGCGCCACTTCCCCAGGCTGAGCCGATCGCGACGGGTAGCGGCGAGGGCATTGGCGCGGTGGAAGGGCCGCACGGCGAAATCTGGTGCTGGGTGAGACTGCGCGATTCCTGCCTGGATGGCTTCATGCTGCGCGACCCGGCCCTTGCAACCCTGTCGGTCCTCCCCTCGCTGATGCGCGGCAGCTGGGAAGATCGCCTCGTTCTGGCCTCGCTTGGCTATGATCCGGGCGGGGCGGAACAATAGCATGGCTTCAGGTTAAGGCCTTGATCGGCACCTCTTCGTCGACGGGCTGCTTCAGGATCCTGTCGGGAGCCGTATCGGGCGGCGAGACGGAAGAGGCTTCCCTGGCTGTGTCCTTGGCCACCCCGCCTCCCCCGGTCACACCTGCATGCTGCGTGGGACGCAGCGAGCAGATGATGGCGCGCCAGAGCCGCGTGATAAACATGGCCAGACTGCTGAACACCGTCGCATAGCAGGCGCCTTTGAGCGACCATACTGAAGTCAGACCATAGAGCACCGGAAAATAGGCCAGGGTGATCCAGGTGCGGTTGGCCATCAGATAGCCGATCTGCCCCATGACGGTAAGCAGCGGTTCGAGCGGCACGACGAGCAGGGTCAGGACCGCCGAGACAAGCATGATCGAGATGTAATAGGTCGTGCCGTGCAGATGGATATGCAGCATCAGCGAGAAGATGCGCCCCCCGAAGAACGCCGCCACCAGCAGCAGCGCCACCGAGACGGCGCAGAGCATGAAGAAGATCTTCCAGGTGATCCGCTTGAGTCCCGACCAGTCCTGACGATCGCGCATCTTGACCAGTTCGGGATAGAGCACGGGAGAGAGCATCTGGGCCGGGGTCACGATCCCGTCAGCAATCTGTCGGCAGATACGGAACACGGCGGCCTCGGCCGAACCCAGAAGCGACCCGACGACAAGCGTGCTGATATGCCCGGACACGGCACCAAGAGTCTGATTGATGCTGGTCGAACGCGTGAAGGCCCACATTCCCGGCAATTGCCAGCGCCACTGACCGAACACATCACGCGGATGCAGGCGCAAACCGATTTTCTGGTGCAGGGTGGTAAGCGCAAAATACAGGAACAGCCCGTAATCCATCAACACGGCTCCGGCCCAGACGAGCACGAAGAAGCCGAGCTTGAGATGCAGCACGAAGCCCAGCGCCGTTCCCGCCGTACGGAAAATGGCGGTGCAGGTATCGCTGATCGGCACGAGATGGAAACGGTCCGTCAGGCGCAGAACCCCGTTGCTCCAGCCGGTATACATGAACGGACAGATGAGAGCGTAGCCATAGGCGAGCGTCGTGACCCAGGGGGTCCAGTGAGCAACATGACTATAAAACGCGACGCTGATGACCCCGATCGCGATGGCCACCACCGCCGAGAGCATGTCCAGCCGGATACAGAAGCCGAGGATTTGTCGCAAAAGCGCGAGGTCACGCCGCGCGTAGGGCTCATTGCCGTAGCGGATGAATGTTTGCCAGGATTGCATACGCGAGAAGGTGGACGCCATGATCCCCAGAGAATGGATCAGGATCAGCAGGCCGAACTGGGCAAGCCCAAGGGCACGTACGGCAAACGCTATATAGGCGAAGCTGCAAATGGCCGTGGCAATGCGCCCCAAGGTCAGAAAGCTGACATTATGGATGATCCTCTTTGCGGCTGTCGGATGCTTCGGCATGAACGGGTTGTGAACGTGCCGCCCTGAAATGGGAAGAGAGGGATTGAAAAAACTTCGGCCCCCTCGATCCTTGCGCTTGCACCGGCCGGGGATAACGCCATCTCTGAGCAAATATCAGGCTCGTTCCTGCCGGGATGACAGGTGTCATTCGGGTTACGCCCATGAGGTTTCATGTCGCTTCCCCTCCGTCGCGCTCCTTTTCCTACCAGCATGGCCGTTCAGGCCGCTCCCGCGCCGCTCAGGGCACCGCGTCTGATTGCCGTCAACTCGGCGCTTGCACAGACACTCGGCTTCTCACCGGAATGGCTCGGATCGCCAGAGGCCGTGGCGCTTTTCAGCGGACAATGGCGCGATGAGGCTGTGCCGCCTGTGGCGCAGGCTTATGCCGGCCATCAATTCGGGCAGTTCGTGCCACAACTGGGCGACGGAAGGGCGCATCTGCTCGGGGTGGTAAGTACGGCCCAGGGCAGCACGTTCGATGTGCAACTCAAAGGCTCAGGGCCGACACCCTTTTCCCGACGCGGCGACGGGCTCGCCGCACTTGGCCCTGTACTGCGCGAATACCTCGTCAGCGAGTCCATGGCCGCTCTGGGTGTTCCGACAACGCGCGCCCTCGCCGCCGTGCTCACAGGCGAGACTGTGTGGCGTGACCGGCCCCTGCCCGGGGCCATTCTGACCCGCGTCGCCGCAAGCCATCTGCGCGTGGGCACGTTTCAATATTTTGCCGCGCGCCAGGACAGCGAGGCCCTGCGCTTTTTGTGTGATCTCGCGATTGCACGCCATTATCCGGGCGCTGCCTCAGCGGAAAACCCGGTGCGCGCACTCTTCGAAAATGTCGTCGCCGCGCAGGCTCGGCTGATCGCGCACTGGATGAGCCTGGGCTTCGTGCATGGGGTGATGAATACAGATAATATGGCCATTTCGGGAGAGACAATCGATTATGGCCCCTGCGCCTTTCTGGACGCATACCGCCATGACAAGGTGTTCAGTTCGATCGACCGGAACGGGCGCTATGCCTATGGCAATCAGCCCCGCCTGGCAGGATGGAACCTGGCTCGTCTGGCCGAGACAATTTTGCCGTTTGTTGACCCTGACGAGGAGCGCGCATTGGCCCGGGCACAGGAGGCGCTTGGCCAGTTCGGCACGCTTTATGATACGGCCTGGCTGGAGCGCATGCGGCCGAAGCTGGGCCTTATGCAGAGCGAGGCTGAGGACAAGACGCTGATCGTGCGGTTTCTGGAGATCCTTGAAGAGGAAAAACTGGATTGGACGCTGAGTTTCAGACGTCTCTCACGGAACGAGCCCCTCAGCGAAAAACCTGTCTCTGACGCGCTCGGTGGCTGGCTGGCAGACTGGAAGACACGCCGCGCCCGGGAAAAGGCCCTGCCAGCAGAGCAGGACCGCCTGATGGCGCAAAGCAACCCCGCAGTGATCGCCCGCAACCATCGGATCGCCGAGGCCATCGACGCCGCCGAGCATGGAGATTTCGAGGTTTTCCAGCGTCTGCTCGCGCGTCTCGTGCGCCCGTTCGAGGATGACGCCGATTATGAGACACCGCCCCTCCCCGAGGAGGTGGTGCAGGCTACATTCTGCGGCACCTGAGACCTCAAGCCTGCGGTCGAGAGCCTGCCTTTCGTCGTCGGTGTTGGCATCACCTGGACGAAAAAAAGGGATGCCGAACTGCGGCATCCCTTCCGATTGAACTCTCCTATCGGTCTCGGATCAGAAATGAACGCCGATATTCAGCTGGAAATTCCGTCCGATGAGCGCTTCGTAGTAGCGATTGGTGTCATAGATCCCAGGATCCTTAGGCAGGGCGTTCGTGATGTTGTTGATCACGAAATTGGCCGAGAGATTTTTGGTGATGTCATAGGCCAGTGAGAGGTTGAAATAGGCAAATGACGGACGCTTGTTATCCTGATAGCGTGTGGCAGGCACCTGAACCTTATACTGCGTCGGGCCATACCAGAGTGTCTGCCACTGGGCCGAGAACGGACCATTCATGTAATTCAGGTTGAGCGTGAAGTTGTCATTGGGCGCATCCGTCGTGCCCGAGAGCAGATAGGTGCTTCCCAGATAGGTGTCCTGGCTCTTGAGATAATGGACGTAGTTGCCGCTCAGGTCGATTTCGCCAGCACCAGCGCCGAAGCCGAAACGGGTGAGCGGGGTGAAATAGTCCATGGTCGCCTGCAGCGCCTGGGTCTCATACTTGGCGATATTGTAATAGCCAGCATTGAAGGTCGAAAGCTGGCCCGAAGAGTCACGGATGAAGCTGTTGCAAAAGGCGTTCGACGGGTAGCTGCTGGAGTCATAGCAGGCATTCATCAGATCCTGCGGCCCGAGCGAGGTGATGGCGTTCTTGACCTTCACGTCGACGAAGGAGGCCTTCATGTCGAGACCACGGACGAAATGCGGACGAAACTCGAGCGATCCCGTATAGCTCTTTGACGTCTCGTTCTTCAGATTGGGGTTGCCGCCAGTCGTACCCGGAATGGTGTAGAAATTGAAGTTCGAGGTGAAGGGCTGGGTGATGCCTGCCTTGGCGCAGTTTGCTGCACGAATGGCCGGATTGGGACCCGAGCCGATACCGGCATCAGAGCAGGGATCGGTGCCCGATTCATAATCGGTCGAACGCGGCGAGAAGAGTTCAGTCACGGAAGGGTTACGCACAGATTGGGCGTAATTGCCACTCAGGCCGAAATCCTCGGTCGGCCACCAGGCCCCACCAAACATGTACGTCCAGTAATTGCCGGTCATGCTGTTATTGATGAAGCGGCCATTTGCCGTCGCTGAAAGATTGTAGATGCCAGGCACATGCATGGCGGGCGACACGAAGGGAACGTCGAGTTCGCCGAACGCCTCATGGGTATGATAGGCGCCGCCCGTTGGGGGAATGGCCGTGCTGTTGCCGTATTGCTGATAGGTGCCATCGCCCTGCGGCCAGCCGCGGAAAAACGCACCCGGATCGAAGTGGTAGCCTTCGCGGCGATGCTCATACCCGAGATCCCAGCGAATATCGCCGGCAGGCAGGCGGAAAACGGTGGAGCTCAGTTCGGCCTGAATATCGCGCTGCGTATTCTTGTTGGTCGAATGCGCGTCGGAAATAACGTAATCACGCGCACCCGGCGTCATCTGATTATAGCCGAACGGATTGAGCGGTGCGCAGGTCGCGCTGCGGGTGGCGATGGGCGCATTCTGGTAACCAGGCGCGCAGACGATATTGCCGCTGGAATCCTGCACCGCGTTCAGCGCGTTCACGAGATTGGCTGTGACGATCGAGGGCGTCCAGGTATTGTTCATGTAGCGCGTGTATTCACCACGTACCTTCCAGTCGAACTTGCGCCCGACCGCATTGAAATCACCCGCAAGCCCCCCCTGAAAGCGGTACATCTGCACCGTGGTGCGATAGAGCCCGGCGTCGAGATCCTGGTTCAGCCTGTTGAGATAAAACGTGTCGGTGGGCTGGCCGTTGGCTGCCAGGGCATTCTTGATGGTCTGCTGTTCTGCGCTGGTCAGATAAGGATTGCTGGTGCTGAGCGCATAGGCACCATTGACCACATCATTGGTGTAGTAGCTGCTGCTCATGGGGCCAGCGGTATTGAGCGTCAGCGGATTGTCAAACTGGGTTGTGCTCCATGTTCCCTGACCGACCTGGCTCTCCGCGCTGCCGCGCGCATACCATCCCTGCCATGTCGCATGGATATGGCGAGTAATGTCGTAATGGCCCAACAGGGTAAGATTGAGCTTGTCATTGGGCGCAATCAGCTGGTTGTAGTCCTGAAGCGCGATGCCATTGCCACCAATACCATGCGTCGTATCGCCCTTGAGCAACGTGCCAGCAGTGAGCGGAATGAGCGACTGCCCGTTCTGACTGAACATGAGCGGCTGATTGGCTGCATTGGCTACCGCATTATTGGCTTGCCCCGCCAGAGCAGCACCTGCCGAGCCTGCATATACGGGGAGATTCCCATAATCGCCTGTGATCATGGGAATACCCGTGACCGAGTTCTGGATGAAGCGCGATCCCGCTCCGAGAACATACGTGTACGGTGCGCTCTGTCCCAGAGGTACGCGATGATAGAGCACCGCATCGCGCCCGAACACATCCGGCCTGTCATTGGCGACCATGCCGCCCTGGTTACGATATTCGACGTCGAAGACGATACCACCCCGGTCATGATCGAAATTGCGGCCTGCCTTGAATGTCAGCTTTTCGCCAGGAGCATCGAGCTTCTGCGACCAGTTGCCCTGTGCGTTGAAATCGACACCTGTGAAATGATCATCGAGCGTGTAGTTCATCACACCCGCAACGGCATCGGCACCATAGGCCGCGCCGGCACCACCAAGACGCGTATCGATGCCCTTAATCAGCGATGTCGGAATGGTGCTGACATCCACCTGCGAGCCTGACCCTGCGCCATAGATCGAGGCAGTCGCACCGCCCGCCATGCGCATGCCATCGATGAGCGTCAGGGTACGTTCGGCGCCCAGGTTGAGCAGGCCTATAAAGGACTGACCGGCACCAAAACTCCCCTGATTGCCTATCGTCGAATTGCCGCCCTGGCTGATGGCCGGGTTTTCACGCAGCAGCGCCGTTCCCAGATCGTAATACCCGCGTCGATGGATCTGCTCGGCGGTCAGCGTCGAGCCGGCCATGACATTGGTCAGACGCGACTGTGAAAGACGTGTGCCCGTGACGATGATCATCTCTTTCTGAGGAGCAGCGTCTGGCATCGATGCGGCACTGCTGGCGAGAACGGGCTGAGGCGTATTCGTGCCCGGGGGCGTTGCCGAAGCAGGCGCATTCGCCTGGGCAGTCGTCCCGGCTGGCACGACTTTTGACGCACGCGCTGCCGTCCCGCGCCTTGCCTTCGAGGCCTTGTGCGTCGAGACCTTCTTATGGGGCGTTGCCGTCGGTCCAGTCTGGGTCTGGGCCTGCGCCATCGTCGGGCAGGCGAAAACCGTGCAAAGCAGAGAGACCATAAGGGCGTTATGCCTCAACCCCTTAATGCGCTGCGGCAAGATCACTCCGGATGCCATTCCTGGGCCCTTTCGTCATAGCTGTCGTTATTTCAACATGTGTCATAGTAAGTCTGCTTTTCGATATCGAAACAATATAATGGGTGATTAACGAACTCTCGTGATCTTTGTTGCTTAATCGCAACATACGGTCAGGAGACGTACAATTCTGTGACGCGATTTTACGGAGTGATACCGGATGCCGGCGCCAGACTCCTCGCTTCATGCAGCGCTGCGGAAGGGCTCTATAACGGTCGTTTTTGACGAACGACGTTTCCGTCCCAACAGATGAAACGGCGCAGTCGGGTGCGTTCAGACAGCCGGACCATTGTGCTGATCAGGGAAGTGAACGCCCGATCCAGGCGACGGATCCACGTCACCCACGAACCGGATCAGGCCTCAGGATCAGCAAGCCGCCTAGGCGCTGCAGGGACAAGGGCCGGGCAGTGAAACCCGGCCGAGGACGTGATTCGCGCCCGAAGCGTCGTTTGATGGAAGCGGATGCGTGAGCGGGTCAGCTTGCTTCTTGCGTTATCAGGGGGCGGGTGCGCGTCGGAATCCGATCGCCAGACGATTGAACAGGTTCATCATCCCCACGGCGACCGTCAGATCGACGATCTCCTTTTCCGTAAAGATCCCGATGAGCCCTTGGAATTCGCCATCCGGAATACCACTCTCACGCACGCAGGTAACCGTCTCAGCCCAGGCGAGAGCGGCGGTTTCACGCGCGCTGAAAAATCCCTCGGCCTCACGCCAGACCTGAAGCACAGCAAGCTTACGAGAGGGCACTCTTCTGGTCAGCAGAGCCTGACTATGCAGATCGAGACAGTAGGCGCAGCCATTGATCTGGGAGATGCGCAGATAGACCAGTTCGACCAGCCCAGCATCCAACCCTGACCGCGCCACATAGCGATAGACTTCCCCCAGGGTGCTCACAGCTTCCGGGGCGAGAGCTTCGTAGTCGAGACGCTGTGTCATCAGCGGGTATCTCCTTCGGTGGAACGCCAAGGCGCTTCACCTCTTCTCCCGTCATGCCGGGGCGCATGACAGGTGGAAGAACGCAGATTCCGAGAGGACCAAGATTCTTGGTATACTCCGATATCGGTTTCATGGGCCTGTCATCACGCGTCCGGTGGATTGATGACACAAGCCCCTTTTCGAGAACCGCACGGTGCCCGGCGATGCAGATCCTCCATATCGATTGCAGCCCCAGACAGGATGGGCAGAGCAGGCGCATCTCTGCGGAGATCGTTGCGCGGATCTGCACGCTGATTCCTGAGGCGACCATCGTCAAACGTGACATCAGTACGCTCACCCCGCCGGATGCATCTTACGCTGCCTTGCTCGCAAGTCCTGCCGACGCGAACGACGAGGGAACCGAAGGGTCGACGGAACTGTCGGATATCCTGATCCACGAAGTCGAGGCTGCGTCCGTCATGGTGTTGGGAGCGCCCGTGCATAATTTCACGGTACCGGCCGCACTCAAATCCTGGCTCGATCATGTGGTGCGGATGAACCGCACATTCGCCTTGGGCGCCAATGGAAAACAGGGGCTCGTTGCCGATCGGCTCGTTCTGATCGGTGTCGCAGCGGGCGGATTCATTCTGGGCGGAGAGGCGCAACAGCCGGATTTCTTTACCCCGTATCTTCGGGCGGTTCTCGGATGTATCGGGTTGTTCAATGTGCATTTCATCCCGGTACAAGGGACTGCCTTCCACGATAGCAAAGCCTGCCAGTCCGCTCTCGATCAGGCTCTCCTGGCGCTCGACCCAGTTCTCCTGACCACGATTTCTCCTATCGGGACAGGCACCTCGTCAGGGCCTGACGCCCGAGCGCGCACGGCCCATCTGTCCCGGTCGCACATATGAAAGACTCACGACCGCCCTTCGCAAGCCTTTCGCTCGACAGGGACAATCCGCTTAGCCTGAGCGAGCAGATCGCGAAGCATATCGAAGGCGCCATTCTTTCAGGCGCGCTTCCTGAAGGCACGCGCCTTCCTTCCTGGCGTGACCTTGCGACGCAGCTTGGGGTCGCACGCGGCACAGTGCGTACCGCTTATGACCGGCTGATCGATCGCCATCTGCTGCGGGCCGCCGGGGCTGCAGGGACGCGGGTGGCTGAGCCCCCCAAAGTGCCGCACGCTTCTGTCAGAGGGGAGATTTCCGTATCCGACGATTATGGCGCGCTGGCCCTGTTCCGGCATAGAAACGAGCAGCCGCTTGCTTTTCAGATGGGTATCCCGGCGCAGGATGCCTTTCCCGCCACACTCTGGGCGCGGCTGCACCGCCACGGCGTCCAGATATCGGCACTGCATGCCGGGGTGATGGACCCACGCGGCCTGCCGGAATTACGGGCGGCTCTGGCATCGCATCTCGCCCTTGCGCGCGGGCTGAGCTGCACGCCCGATCAGATCCTGATCACCACGGGATTTCGCAGCGGGCTCGCTATGGTGCTTCGCGCCATCGATAGTCCCGGAAGACAGGCCTGGGTGGAAGACCCGGGCTTTCCCGTTACGCGCATGGCATTGGAAAGCGCCGGGGTACATCCTGTTCCGATCAGGGTGGACCCTGAGGGGCTCGATGTCGCGCAGGGGCGTTTCATGGCGCCCTCGGCATCTTTCGCCCTCGTGACACCGGGACAGCAGGCCCCCATGGGAGTTTCCCTCAGCCCCGCACGGCGCAAAGCCCTGCTGGACTGGGCGAGAGAGAGCCATGGATGGATCATCGAGGATGATTATCTGGCCGAATTGCATCTCGAGGGACGTGCGCCGCCCGCTCTCGCCTCAGGCGAGGGTGCGGATCGCGTGATCCATATCGGCACTTTCAGCAAGACACTTGCCCCCATGATAGGGCTGGGTTTTGTCGTAGCGCCCCCGGGCCTCGTGAAACGCCTGACCGAGATGGCCTGGTGGCTCGCCACCCCACCTAATAATGCCGTGCAGATTGCCCTGACACGTTTTATGCGCGAAGGACATTATTTCCGGCATCTCCGCAGGTCGCGCCAGATCTATGCCGAACGCCGATCACTGCTATGCGACACGCTGCAACGATGCGGTGCTCCCGCGGCTCAGAGCGCAGGCCTGTCCGTCATGGTCCCCCTGCCCTCGGGGTTTGACGATGCCCGCCTTGCCCTGCAGGCACGTGCGGCGTCGCTGGGTGTCTCCCCTCTCTCGGCGTGGTTCGCCAAGGGATCGCGAGCGCGATCGGGCGTCATTCTGGGCATCGCGAATAGCCGCCCCGAGCGGGTCGAGGGCGACTGCCGCCAGCTCCTCGCCCTGATGCGCTCCGCCCTCTAGCGCCGGGCTTCCGGCATTCTGCGCTGATCGACGCAGTGCCTTCATTCCTCTCCCCTTCTGACGCTACGGAGCAATTCCATGCCCGGTTTTCACCATGGCCTTGCAGCCATCGCCCTGCTTGCCTTGTGCTCACTCCCCTCATCCTCCCGGGCCGAGACAGCACCTGCGCCCGACCCGGCAGGTTTCATTGCGGAAGACCCCGCACTTGCGCAGAGGGTCGGCCGCCCCGCCCCCGCCATGCGCTGGCAGACACTGGATGGACAGACGCTCGACATGGCGGCGCTCACCCGCAAGGGCCCCGTCTATCTCAAACTCTGGGCGACCTATTGCATTCCCTGCCGTGCCCAGATGCCGGGCTTCGAGGCGCTTTATCAGCGCTACAAATCCCGTATGAGCGTCGTTGCGGTCGATATCGGCTTTGGCGAGAACCGCGAAAAAATCGCCGCTTTCGTGCGCAAGACCGGACTGACCATGCCGGTCGTGATGGATGACGGGAAACTGAGCGACTGGCTTCAGATCCGCGCGACGCCGCTGCACGTGCTGATTGATCGTAACGGGCGCCTCGCCTATCTCGGCCATCAGGATGGCCCGGCGCTCAGCGCAGCCCTGGAACGCGTCCTGGCCACGCCTCGGACGACGAACGACCTTCATTTTGCGGATGTTACCCAAACGGCAAGCCTGGACGTCGGGGCAAAGCTACCGGCGATGAGCCTCACGGATACGCAGGGCGCCAGCGCTTCCCTCCGCCCGGAAGGATCGACGCGGGCTCAGATCCTGCTGTTCACCGCACCCTGGTGCGAGAGCTACCTCGCGACTATGGATCCACCGACCGCGCGCCACTGCGCCCGCGCAAGAGAGCTTGCTCAAAAGCTCATGCCCCATTCCGGGATCGACTGGACGGTCATCGGTGCCCGGCTCTGGACCGAACAGGGAGATATGGCTGGATTCGGCACGCTATTCGGCCCAGGATTCCGGGTATTGCTGGACAGCGACAATCTTGCCTTTACACGCTTTGGTGTGCGTCAGATCCCGGCAATTGCCCTGATCACCAAGGACGGACATCTGGCGAAGATACTCGATGGCACGCGGGCCGATCTGGCTGCACAGATCGAGGATTTCGAGCGCGTTACGCGCTAAACCGGACATCTCCCCCGCATTGACTGGCTTACAACCTTCGGATGCGTGCAGATCCTGCGCGCATACTCTGTTCCTCCGATCTGCCTGCCCATGGCCGTGAACATACGCGCCCTCATCGAACCCTGACTGCACGGCCTCAGACGGGCAATCCAGGGCCGCCCCTTGATCTCACGCCATCCCAGTCGAGGCCGAAGCGGGCGAGATATTTGCGCAGGCGATCGGCATCGTTACGGCTTGCGCGCTGCGTGCGCGAGACCGCAAACAAGGCGCGGCCTGCATCGGAGAGACTGGCCGACAGACGGCAAACACGCACTACCGCGGCAAGCTGGACGCTATCAAAAACATCGATCTCTGCGGGATCAGGCAGGATCTCTGCCAGCAACGCCCGGTCATCGGGCCGAGCCAGGCTGGTTGTGTCAGCCTCGCAGTTTCGCCATCGTTCGGTCAGTTCCCCGATCTCGTCCTCGATCATGGGGAGTGTGATTCTTCCACGATCCGCTAGGGTACATAGCCTGAGCACCGATTGCGTGAGATCGCGGAAATTTCCCGCCCAGCGTGCCTCGGCAGACCGCGCAAAACGCAGATACCGTGCACGGGCACCTGGGGCGAAACCGGTTTTGGCACCCAGTCGTCGCTCAGCGACATCCAGCGCGTGATCGAATTCCAATTCGAGATCTGTCAGGCGCTCCCGCAGAGGAGGAAGGCGCAGGATCCATTGGAAAAGCGTTTCCAGCCCTGCGCCATCTCGGGCAGTAGCAATCAGGCGGATCTGTATATCGAGATCTGTCTCCCCGCCAACCGGACGGTACTGCCCGCACTCCACGGCGCGGACGAGATTGTCGCGCAGGGCCGGGGGGACGTGCTCCATCCCCTCGATAAGCAATGTGCCGCGATGCGCCTGCGCCAGTAATCCAGCCCGTTCAGCTCCTGTGGCGCTGCCGAGGCCGCGCTTCTGACCCATCAGCATCGCGGCCCCATCCGGTGTCGCAAGGGCTGTGCCGCTAACGCGCACCAGTTTCCCGCGCAGCTGCCGGCGCTGAAGTCGCAGTTCATGGACGCGCGCGCCAAGTGTGCTCCTGCCACTCCCGACTCCGCCTGTGATCAGGATAGGCGCGTCCGAGCGCAGGGCTATCTGCTCGAGCCGATCGATAAGGCGCTCGATCACCGGATCGGTGCCGCCAATACCACCCCGAAGCAATGTCGAATGCTGGGCAGAAGCCAGATCGAAACGCTGCTGGATCGCATCATATTGCGCAAGATCGAGATCGATGACGTTCAGGCGCCCGTTCGGCCCGGTGCCTGGTCGCTCCGGCTCCATCTGGATCAGCCGGGCCGGAACGTAGCGGCTCTCCGTCAACAGGTACCAGCAGATCTGGGCGACATGGGTGCCAGTGGTCAGGTGAACGAAATAACGCTCACGGTCCTCATCGAACCCATAGGCCTGCGCGAAGTCGTAGAGCTTGGCATAGACCTCCTCGAGGTCCCATGCATTGTCGAAATCGAGCGGAGTGAGACGCACCTCTGTGTCCGGCGAGAGCGCGGCAATGCAACGCGCGACATGATGGGCCAGAGCCTCGGCATAACCGGGATGAAGCAGCTCGAAGCGATCTACCGGAAGGGAGTCGTGGCCGCACAGCTTGATACTGGGCTGCCACGAACCGACTCCGCGCATCCGATCGATTTTGGTACCAAGCAGGCCGATGACAACGTTTCTCATGATCTGATCATTTCAGATAAATCACGATACGGAAAGATCGTTTCCAGAAAATCCGCAAATTGAAAACTCGAAATAAATCATATAAATCAATTCCCTAGAAGGATTCCAGGATTTCCTATCGGCAAAACCTTTCCCGCTCCATGCTGAGACCAGAAGCATCAATCGAAGAGAAAGGACATGAACATGACCGCGCCCATGGAGATCGACGGGAAAGTTCTTATTGGCTGGGGCCATATGCCCGGCCCTGGCTTTGGAGCCGTGCTCGACAGGGCGCGCGCACTCGCAGCGCAGGGCGACGACGAGGCCGCCATTCGCGCTGCGGTGCCCCCTCCGCCGCTGCCCGAGAAGCTCTCCTTGCAGGAAGCGGCTACCATTCCGCTACATATCTCGCTCGACGCGGACACACAGGACGAGGCGGAAAACCGTGAGCGCGTGATCGACACGATGCGTACCCTTGTACGCACCCCGACCGTGGTTGCAGCAGCGATCATGCCGGATGCCTGCCCGGCGGGACCGCTCGGCACAATCCCCGTCGGCGGCATTGTGAGCACGCGCAATGCGATTCATCCTGGCATGCATTCGCCCGATATCTGCTGCTCGGTCATGATGACGGATCTTGGGCCGGTAGATCCGGGCACCGTGCTCGATGCGGCTGCGGGCATCACGCATTTCGGCGCAGGCGGGCGCGATCAGGGGCGGCGCTTCACCTTGTCACTCGATCTGCTCGATGCATTTCGTGCCAATCCGTTTCTGGGTCATCAGAAGATGCTGCATACGGCGCAGGCCCATATGGGCACGCAGGGCGATGGCAATCACTTCCTGTTCGTCGGTCGGTCTCGCGCGACAGGTCATACCGCTCTTGTGACGCATCATGGATCACGCGGGCCAGGGGCTCAGCTCTATCGCGCCGGAGTGGAGGTGGCAGAACGCTGGAGGCGACGTCTCTCACCCGAGACGCTGCGCCAGAACGCCTGGATTCCGGCCGATAGTGATGAGGGGCGCGATTACTGGCGGGCATTGCAGATCATCCGTCGCTGGACCAAGGCGAACCACAATGCCATTCATCAGGCGGTAACGGAGACCCTGCGCCTCACCCCGGTGGAGCGTTTCTGGAATGAGCATAATTTCGTTTTCGAGCGCGACGGTCTGTACCATCATGGCAAAGGCGCTACCCCCGCCTGGGGAAGCTATGCCGATGACGCGACGGGCAAGGTGCTGATCCCGCTGAACATGGCCGAGCCAGTTCTGGTCGCGCGGGGACGCAATGCCGCTCATGCGCTGGGCTTTGCGCCCCATGGTGCAGGGCGCAACATGTCACGTACCGAGCATCGTCGGCGCATGGGCGATGCCACTCCCGAGGCCCTGCTCGCTGCCGAGACACCCGGACTGGATATCCGGTTCTCGGGCGGCAGGATCGATGTGTCGGAACTCCCGTCGAGCTACAAGCGGGCGTCGAGCGTCGTGGAGCAGATCGGGCGATACGGCCTCGCCGATATCGAGGATTATATCGACCCCGTTGGCTGCATCATGGCGGGGGACATGCCTCCACCCTGGATGAGCGGGCATCGCTCGGGCCGCAGAAGTTAGAAAAGTCCGAGGTCTGTCGCTACCGGCATGCTGTGTGATGGCGACAGATACGCCCGATGGCGGGTTGTGCCGATGTCGTTGCCTGCAATCGTCAAGCAGGATCGGCTGCGTCGACAGAGCGCGGGCGTGTCATGACAGGCCGAGACGCCTGCGCAGCTTGCGTATCTCGCGTCCGGCCTCGATCACCAGGCCATGAGGGGAGAGTTCAGTGCGCTTGATATCGAACAGTGTGACCTCTCCCACGGCAGAAAGTGTGTGCATGCCCTCATTGTAGGGGGCATAGGTCGCGGTAATGGGCAAAGCCGCGCCCGCGCGAGTCTTGATACGCTTTGTCGTGAGCTCATCGAACCAGAGCGGCCGGATCGCCCCGCCATAGGTCCGGGCGCAATCCTGCACGGGAAGCATGAGCCGCCCATCGATCATCACGGGGGTTCCCCCCGCTCGGGCGCTTGAGGGGTCGATGCGGACAGGATTCTGGTGATGACGCGTCCAGGGCCCATGCAGGGTTCGGGCATAGGCTACATGCAGGCGGCTCGGCGCCTTCTTGGCGGCTTCCACCGGCGTGTAGATCAGCCACCAGAGACCCTCCTGAAAATGCAGGGTCGCATCGACCGCAATCTCGCCTCCGAGGTCGATCGTCGCTTCCGGGACCCAGCGATCCGGAAAGCGTTCGGCACGATAGAGGGTCTGCGTGCCGGAGCGGTGCGCTTCAGGGAGCATCCAATAACTCCCTTCGGCCTCGATCACCTGCGGATAGGACAGATGCCATGGCTCACGCAGGACGACCTCGTTCCGGAGCAGTGTGTAAGCCCGGTCATAGACAAAGACTTCTATGGCGCCGATGCGATCACGATAATCATAGATCTCGAGAAAGATGTGCAGCATGTCGTCATGCCACACGCCGAACGGGTCAGCGCGGAACTGAAAGGCGCGAGGCATGTCAGGCAGGAAATGGCAGGGAATTCGGGACCAGTCGGACGTCTCGATCAGCGTGGCGAGCGGGGCTTCGAGAATGCCCGTCCGCCAGATATCCTTGCGCAAACCCATGATCATTCCTCCTTGGGCCAATATCGAGGGTGGTTAACACCCCCGCCCGGTTTACGGAATGGCCCAAAGCCGGATGTCATACCTTGGCCGCGATGAGGTCAGCGAGGGAGCGGCGCAAGAGAGTATCCGCCTAGCGCAAATCGATACGGATACGGCCCTTGGGGCTGGACGTGTCGGTTCTGGCCTCGATCTGCACCTGATTGATGGGGGCTCCCGCGGCCACGATCTGATCAGCCACTGCCTGGCCGTCCTGCTGGGTCAAGGCCTCGATCGACTTGACCTGTGCGACCGGACTTCCAGCCTCCGGAGACAGCACATTGACGACGAAAACGATGGTCGGCCTGCGCGACAGGGCCAGTTTCGTGCTGCGTTCGACGGCGGGAGCCCATTCCTCTTTCGGGGTGCCTGCCACGATCTGCAGGAACGGTGCCGGTGGCGGCTTGGAGGGCGGCGGCGGTGGAATATAGGGCTTGGGGGGCTTGCCCGCATTAGCGTTGAACAGGCGCTGGTCGGGTGGCGTACAGGCGGTCAATACGCCTGAAAACAGGCAAATGGCGATGCCTGCCAAAGCGCGAAATTTCAGAAAACCACAATTGGAAGCATTCGTCATCGTCATGACCTAGAGAACTTGCAGGAAGACCGGACACAAGCAAGAGAGCGGGAACAGAAAGACCAGTTTTCACGAAAATATCGATAAGATTCTTGGTAGCCCCCTCTCGTCTCGTCTTCCAAGGGTGCTATGGTTTCGCCTCTTATAACGAAACCGCCTACTGGCCGGGAGACTACAATGGCTGTGAAAATCGCGATCAACGGTTTTGGACGTATCGGACGTCTGGTGCTGCGTGGTATCATTGAAAGCGGACGTACGGATGTCGTGCCTGTCGCCATCAATGACCTCGGCTCGGTGGAAGAAAACGCCCATCTGCTGGCCTATGACAGCGTGCATGGCCGCTTCCCCGGTACCATTCGCGTCGACGGCAACAACCTGATCATCGAAGCCAATGGTCGCACCTATGGTCCGATCCGCGTTTCCGCCGAGCGCGATCCCACCAAGGTTCCGTTCCAGGGTGTTGACGTGGCCATGGAATGTACGGGCCTGTTCACCACCAAGGAGAAGGCTTCCGCCCTCATCACGGCTGGCGCTCGCAAGGTCCTGATTTCCGCTCCGGGCACCGATGTCGATGCCACCATCGTCTATGGCGTGAACAATGCCATGCTGACGAAGGACATGACGGTCATCTCCAACGCATCCTGCACGACCAACTGTCTGGCTCCTGTCGCCAAGGTGCTGGATGAGGCCTTCGGCATCGAATGCGGCTACATGGTGACCATCCACTCCTATACGGGTGACCAGCGCACGGTGGACACGCATCATCGCGACCCGCGCCGCGCTCGTGCCGCCGCGCTGAACATGATCCCGACCTCGACGGGGGCTGCCAAGGCCATCGGTCTGGTTCTGCCGCACCTCAAGGGCCGTCTGGATGGCACCTCGATCCGCGTTCCCACGCCGAATGTCTCCGTCGTCTCGCTCGATTTCATTCCGAGCCGCGCTCCGGCATCGGTTCAGGCCATCAACGACGCCCTGCGCGCCGCTGCCGAGGGCCCGCTGAAGGGGGTGCTCGACTATAATGATGCCCCGCTGGTGAGCAGCGACTTCAACCACTCCTATGCTTCCTCGACCTTCGATTCCACCCAGACGGCGCTGATCGATGGCGGCAAGATGGTGCGCATCTGCTCTTGGTACGACAATGAGTGGGGCTTCTCGAACCGCATGTCCGACACGGCAGCGCTTTTCGGCACCCTCTAAAAACCAAGAAAAACGGGAGTATAGCGCATGGCCAGTTTCCACACGCTCGATGACCTGTCTCCTGAGGGAAAGCGCGTTCTTCTGCGCGCCGACCTCAACGTGCCGGTGCGTGAAGGCGCCATCACGGACACGACGCGTATCGACCGCGTCATTCCGACCATCTGCGAGCTGGCCGACAAGGGCGCGCGCGTCATCATTCTGAGCCATTTCGACCGTCCCAAAGGTCAGGTCGTGCCCAGCATGTCGCTTGCTCCCGTGGCCGAAATGCTGGAATCCAAGATCCAGCACAAGGTGCATTTCGTGTCCGACTGCGTTGGACCGAAGGCGGAAGAAGCCGTTGCAAAGCTCAAGGATGGCGAAGTTTGCGTTCTCGAAAACACCCGTTTCCATGCGGGTGAGGAAAAGAACGACCCGGCTTTCACCGACATGCTCGCCCGTCTGGGCGACGTCTATGTGAATGACGCCTTCTCGGCCGCACATCGTGCCCATGCCTCGACCGAGGGTCTGGCCCATCATCTGCCGGCCTATGCCGGACGCCTGATGGAAGCGGAGCTGAACGCACTGACTGCAGCGCTCGAACTGCCGGAACGCCCGGTGGGGGCCCTGATTGGTGGCGCCAAGATCTCGACCAAGCTCGATCTGATCGGGAACGTGCTGGGCAAGGTCGATGTGCTGTTCATTGGCGGCGCAATGGCCAATACCTTCCTTGCGGCGCAGGGCGTTTCTGTCGGCAAGTCGCTTCAGGAAGCCGACATGCACGAGACGGCGCGCAAGATCATGGCGCAGGCCCAGGACGGCCAGTGCGAGATCATCCTGCCGGTTGATGCCGTGATCGCACGCGAATTCCGCGAAGGAGCCCCTTCGGAAGTGTGCGACATCAATGCGGTACCGGCGGATGCCATGATCCTCGATGCCGGTCCGAAAACCGTCGCGCTGATCAATGCGAAGCTCGAAGCCCTGAAGACTCTGGTCTGGAACGGTCCACTTGGCGCGTTCGAGATCAAGCCTTTCGACGCGGCAACCGTCTCGGTGGCTCAAAAGGCCGCCGCGCTGACAAAGGCTGGGCAGCTCAAGACCATTGCCGGTGGCGGTGACACGGTATCGGCCCTGCGCCATGCCGATGCAGCCGACAAGATGAGCTATGTATCGACAGCTGGCGGTGCCTTCCTTGAATGGCTCGAGGGCAAGCTCCTCCCGGGAATTGCGGTGCTGACCGACGCAGCACATAACGCCTTCCCGATCTGAGTATCCTGCCCGGACCGGTTGCATCACGTTTGATGTCGACGTGATACAATCGGTCCATTCCTGTTGCATCCGCTTTTCCTGCCTGATTACAGTATTCGTCGCTGGCCATCACACCGGCCCCCGGTAAATCGATACTGTTATCCGCAAGAAGGAACGCGTCGGTGCGTCTCTATCCTGTTCTGTTGCTCGGCCTGGTTGCCTGTGCCTTGCCTAGGCCTGTCTGGGCGGACGATACCGTGTCGCAGCCAGCGCCGTCTGCCTCTCATCACAGCATTCATCGGTCGGTCTCTGGGACCGGGCTTGGCGCTGTCTCCTCGTTCTCCCTCGACCCGGTCACGACCACCGAGCCACTGATCCGGCAGGCTTCCCTGACGGTAAAGGCGCCCATTACGTCAGCGGCCAATGGTTTCAGCGAAGCCCCTCTCCCCGATGAGGACATGGATGCGCCGAAGGAACACGGCGGCAATGACGACGCTACGCTGAAGGCCGATTTTTTCCAGCGCAACCATCATCAGGTAGGTGATGCGCTTTCTGGCGGGGCCGCTGCCAATGACCAGAGACGGGGCCATGGCTCGATGGCCGCCGGTGTAGCGGTTGCCATCCCGCTCAACTGAAGCATGCGGATCGGCCTTCCTTCAGCTTTCGAGTTCGGCTGGCGAGAGCCCTCTCAGACGATCCATCTCACGCACGAGATCGGGCAGCGAGCCCGCCTCCATCTTGCGCATGATTTGCGCGCGGCGCACTTTCACAGTGATCTCACTGACACCCAGTATTCCCGCCGTCTGTTTATTGAGCAGCCCCGTCACCACGAGACGGGCGACCTGCTTTTCACCCGCATTCAGGCTGCGCCAGCGTCCCAGAAGCGCCTCGCCTTCCGCCCTCTCTCGCCGTGATGCCTCATTGATTGCTAGGCCGCGCTGGATGGCATCAAGCAGATCAAGATCGCGAAACGGCTTGGTGAGGAATTCGATCGCCCCGTTCTTCATGGCCTCGACCCCCATGGCAATATCGCCATGGCCGGTGATGAAGACCACCGGATAATCCAGACCGAGCCCGGCCATGCGCCTGTGAAAATCCATGCCGGACAGGCCCGGCATCCGGATATCGAGGATCAGGCACGCAGGGCAGTTCTCTTTCGGCGCAACAATGAAGCTCTCCGCATCGGCGAAGCAGCGAACTTTTTGCCCAACCGCGCTCAACAGATCATCAAGTGCCTGACGGATCGAGGCATCGTCATCGACCACGTAGACGATCGTTTCTCCGGTAAGCCCATTTCGAGCATCCATCACGATTCCTCCTCGCGCGCCGCAGGGATACTGAAGCAGAACGCTGCCCCTTCGCGACGATCCTGAGCCAGCCAGATCCGGCCCTTGTTGGCTTCGATCAGTGTGCGGCTGATCGCGAGGCCAATACCTGTCCCTTCCTGCTTCGTGCTCCAAAAGGGCTCGAAAAGGTGATCCGTGAGGGTGGGGGCGATCCCGGAACCGTCGTCGCTCACCCGGCACAGGCAGGAATCATCCTCCTCCCATAGGGCGATCTCTATATGGCCGCCACCCGTACCCTGCACCGCGATTGCTTCGATCGCGTTGAGCAGGAGATTGCTCACAACCTGCTGAATCTGAACCGGATCTCCCCAGGCAGACAGAGTGCCCGCCTTGCAGCGGATACGTGCCGCGATGTCGTGGCGCTCAAGACGATGCTGAGCCATGGCCACCACATCCATCACAGCATCGACCAGGTTGAAACGCCGACATTCGGTCACCTTGCCACGTGTCAGATCCTTCATGCGTGTCAGGATATCAGCGGCGCGCGTCGTGTCGCGTATGATACGCTCGAGCGCGGCATTCGCGCGGTCGACATTTGGCGGTGTTGCGGAGAGCCAGCGCTGACACGCCTGCCCGCTGGTGGCGATGGCTGCGAGGGGCTGGTTGAGTTCGTGCACGATGGACGAGGTCAGACCACTGACCATCTGCGCATGAGCGATGCGTGCCAGCTGGGACTGTCCCTGCAGGGCCAGTTCCTTGGCATGCTGAAGCCGGATGGCAAGCCAGGCGGTGATGACGATCGCCGCCGAGCTGATCAGCAGATTGATCAATCCGGTGGCCGCGTTGCCATGCAGGGTGAAGGCGAAACTCACCCCGGTCAGGCCAAGACACAGGCAGCCAAGCCAGATCAGACTTCCGGGCCGAAAAGAGAAGGCGGCACCCAGCAGCACCACCGTATAGAGTACCGGTATCGCGATCTCGTAATGGGTGATCGTATCGGCAGCAAAAATGGCGGCCATGGCTAGGCCAAGCAGGATGGGACGGGTCGCACTGGCAACGGGTCGTGCACCATGCCCCCCCTTCCCGGAGCCAGAGCCAGAGCCAGAGCCCGAGCCCGAGCCGAGTGAACCGGGATAACGTGGCTCGGGACCCTGCCGTTTTCCCTGCCGGGCCATGCGGGCGACCATGCGGGCGGTCTCGGGCGTGCCGCTCCCTCTTCTCATGATCAGAACCTCGTACCCAGGCTGAAAACGAGTTGTCTCGGCGCCGAGCGCTGCATGGTCTGATAATCTCCGGAGAACGGGGCGCCGTCCACATTGAGGTTGCCGATCATCTTGCTGTTGAGCAGATTATAGACATCAAGACGCATGTCGAGCGGTGGCAAGCCTGCATGGCCAGGGCGTTTCCACGCAATATAGGCCGTAGTGTTCCAGTAATTCGGCCCCATGATGTCGTTGGTGTACGAGAAAGGACGGTCAAGATACACGACGCTCGTCGCACCGGCCTCGACCTGTCCGACATGCACAAAGGCCGAGCTTTGCAGAGACAGCGCCGGGTAACCCGGCTGGGCCTTTCCCCTGATCGGGAAGATCTCACCTCCGGCGACCAGATCGCCACCGTAACGGAAGCGACTGACCGAAAGTGACTGGCTGAGTGTCAGATACGGTCCCAGAGGCAGGCTGGCCGCGACATCTCCCCCCCAGATATGCGATGCCCGCACGATCCCGACGGTGTTGACCGGGCTGTGCAACGTGCCGATCGATGCGGAAACAAGCCGGTTCTCGACAAGCGAGAAGTACCCGTCCCATGACAATCTGAAGCGCCCCTCTTTTCGGTGTCCGCCGATCGTGACTGTCATGTCCTTTTCGGGGGCGATACGCGACAGGGCCTCATCGAAACTTGCCTGATCCGAAGCGGACCAGATCGAGGCGGAGTAGCCGATATTGCCGCGAGGCGACATGCGGTAGCCGCTCTGGGTCTGGGCGGCATCAATGAACAGATCCTGACGGGGCGACAGTGTCCAGAGCAGGGAGAGATGCGGCAGGAAGCCGTTTTGCGAGCGCAGATTCCCGCGGGGGGCGCCATCATCCCCAACACCGCCCCCCGAGGAATGCACATCTATTGCCTTGAACCCCAACCCCAGGAGCAGGGAGGGCGTGAGCTTCCAGTCGTCATGCAAGAAGATCTGGCGCGAAGATGTGTGCCAATGGGAGAGATTTTGTGTCTGAAAAGCGGGTCCGTAGCGATCAAACGGTCCGATAGCCCTGAGTGGTGCCCCAGTCCCCAGGAGCGGTTCGTTATACCAGGACTGATCGGCCACCGAACGCGATGTCTCCTGCCAGAGTCCTGCAGAAAGAAGATGATGGCCGATCCGGTAGTCGAGGGTAAGGCTGCCGCCGAAGCGCCGGACCGCAGAATGCCAGACCTGCTCTGAAAACGGGGCGCCAGTTTCGGAAGGGGTTGTCGGGTCTGAAACACTGGCGTCGGTATAAGTGCCCGCCCCGTAGAAAAGCGCCTTGCCGTAAAGGCGGTTCCCGATCCTGAAGCGATGAGCCAGGGACCCTATGAAATCCTGCGAGACCTGTCCGCTGTCATACGGGGTCAGGGCCGCACGCTCCGCACAGCTATAGGGACCGCATTGCGCCTCGGCATTTTCGGGACGCGCCATGTCGTAAGCCGCCCCATAATTCGGATAGGTGAAATCTGCGCCGCGCCAGCCTAGCTTGTCCAGCATATCGTGAGACACGTTGTTATAGCCCCAGACCTGCGCTTGCGAGGCCGAGAAAAAGGCGGTCAGATCGCCCCAGGCGACATCCTGCACCGCCTTGATATTGCCGCGCAGCATGTTCTGCGAGCCCTGCCCCTGATATTTATCCTTACTGATGCGCTGGAAACCGGCGAGCACACGCGGTCCCGACGTGCCAAGCGTACCAGATTGCCCTATGAGCGTCGTGACAAGGGTGTTGTTGCTGCCTACGGCCTGATTGACGGCAAGGCTGCGCGTTTCCGTGGGCGCCATGAGCGCGTAGCGAATTTCGCCGCCATTATTGCTGCTCGAATAGGTGCTCTCACGTGAGGTGCCAGGCGACACGACAATGGAACCGATTGTATCGGGGACGCTGATATTGAGCACATTTGTTCCGCTCAGCGTTCCGAAACTCGAATCATTCAGCGGAATGCCCTCAAAGAGAATGCCGAGTTCGTTCATATGAAACCCGCGCAGGAACAGGCTCGCATCGGACTCATCGAGACCGTAGGAATCCGAGGCCGTATAGGAAACACCGGGCGTCTGGGCGAGGAGTGCGAGTGGATTGGAACCACTCAGCGTATTGCGCCAGTCGGCCGGGGTCAGCACGGTCATATTGGGCTGGACTGCGCGATGGGCATCTCTGGCGACCCTGATGGTCTCGGTCTGGGACGCAGCAGTTTTTCCCGAAATCTGACGGTCCCCTCCTTTCGCCCGGCTGACAGTTCGGCCGTTTTTCCGATCTGCGGATCTGGCCGCGTTTCCGGCATGATTTTTCCCCTCAGAAGTGGCTTTTGCCGTCGCGATACGCTCCGCGGCCAGCGCAGCTTCACAGGGCAGGAGGAGCGGTAGCATCAGGCCTGCCATGCAGGCCGCCTGACGCGCGAAAATGGTCTGATTCCCACAGGAAAAGGCGATTTTCCGGAGATGCTTATCATGGCTCATGTCGAGATCTTCCCTGTTCGGGGATTCCCTAATGACAATACGCTTCTGATCAAATGCCCTCTTTGGTATGATCTCTCTATACCAAAGTATAGGTCTCGTATCCCAGGCAATACTTACTGGAGGTTACGACGGACGATACTTTATCCCCATCAGAATCCAGCGACGAGATTGAAGTCGCAGAACACACCTCGACTTCCTCGGCTGGCAGCCCGCCGGAGCCTCCAGCCAGCATCGACGCTCACATTCAGATGACGGTTGATCTTGCTGCTCAGCGCGGTGCCAAGGCTCGATAATGTCACGACACGCGGCCCTATCCCCGCAGGGTGAACCTGGGAATTATCGCCCCAGTCCCAGAAGGCACCCAACGTGTTCTTGTCATCAAGCGCATTCAGCCCGATCCATTTACCCAGAGAAAAGCCAAGTGTGTCGATTTCCTCGCTCGCCATCAGACCGCGACTGCCAAAGGAGGTATTCACGTAATACCCGCGCACGGTACCCATGCCGCCAATCATGAGCTGCTCACTGTAGAGCAGATTATGCGTGGCGCCCTGCCAGCCGAATTTCGTATTGGCCGTGAGACCGAAAGGCAGAGAAAGGGCGCGTTTCAGGAGCAGCCGGTCATAGGCGTAATTCGGCTTGGCGTTAGGAAAAATGGTCTCGTACCATCCCCTTTTGTTATAGGCGGAGATACCCGGCGGGCCATAGACAATCTGATTATTGATTTCGGTCTTGCCCCAAGGGTCCTGCACGGAGCCGATAAAGCCGAGAACGAACTGATTGGTCTCGGCATTGGCCAGAATGAGGGGCACGGCGGCGCTGAACTGGTCTGAAATCGTGGATTTCCAGTCGAACCCCGCTTGAAC
Organism: Asaia sp. W19; assembly: GCF_003994335.1. Classification (GTDB taxonomy): domain Bacteria; phylum Pseudomonadota; class Alphaproteobacteria; order Acetobacterales; family Acetobacteraceae; genus Asaia. The sequence goes on along the minus strand of NZ_PNQZ01000025.1, from coordinate 28,567 downwards.
CGTGCCGTCCACACCAAACCGCGCCCCAAGGGCCAGATGGGGCAGCATGTGCAGCCAGCGTAACGAGGCCTGCCCCGAAATACCCTTATTGCTCAAAGGCTGGTCAGCCACCGGGTAAGAGACCGAATAATTGCCGAAAACCAGCAGGGCATCACGGGATGTAAGGGGAATTTCCCAACTTGCGTTATGACCGGTGAACCGCCCTGATACGCTGCGCTGCAATTGATAGGTCAGTGTCTGGCCAAGGTGGAATGCGTCTCCCCAGGAGACGCCCAAATCCCAGTTCAGCCGCCCCAAAGTAGGGTCGAGCTGGTTGTCATAAGCACCATACACGTAAAGCGGCAGGCGATCGGCCACGCGCAGATCAACATCGGTCACGCCGGGTTTGGTGCCTGGCCGATACACCATATCGACAGTGCGAAACGGGTTGGTGTTGAGCCAGCGCAGATCCGTCTGCAATGCATCGAGCGTCGACACCTGACCGCTGGAGAGACCGCTTTGCTGGCGGATGACACGGTCAGAGAACCACTGATTGCCGATCACGCGCAGGGCGCCGATGCGATATTCCAGCACGTCGAGACGCAGGACGCCCGCATGAACGCGTTGGGGGGGTACGCTGACGGTCACGAAGGCATGGGCTTTTTCGCGATAATACCCGACGACAATATCCACCAGTCCCTGCATCTGACCGAAGCTGAGGGAATGCCCGATGAAGGGCATGATCCGCTTGGAGAACGCAGCGGTTTCAAGCAAGGGTAGATTGACGGTAGTGAGCGCTCTGTCCCGCTCCTGTTGCGCGCTCATCCCCATCGGGGCGATAACCAGCGCCCGTAAAAGTGGTAAAGCCGGACGGGAGGAGCTAAGCGCCTGGGGAACGAGCGCCGGTTTTCGGGGGGCGGATGAGGAGAGTTCTGGCAAGGCAGAGGCAGCCCCACCCGGCCTGAGTATCGAACGCGCTGCGCTTTCATGCGGCAGGAGAAACGCCCCGGCGACCAGAATGATCAGGCCCGCTAAAGTGCGACGGCGCCTCATGGCTGCTCGCCTGCGGGTATGGCGGGCGCACCCTGCCGCTCAGAGGCATTTGTTGTCAGTTGTGGCGCCGCCTTTGCGGCCTGATCGGAGCTGAGCATCACGTCGCCACCAGGCAGAAGCGTGGCACGATCCACCTGTTGGACACCCTCGCGATTACCGGCCAGAGCAAAGGCATTCCCCCCCGCCGAGGCGAGAGACGCTGCAGCGTCTGCGATCATGGCCTGCTTACCCGCACCGCTGATACGGCAGGGATGGGGCAGCACATAGACGCCAGAGGGGCCGAAAGACGCGTTCATCGTGGCATAATTCCGCATATCCCCTGATGCGGGCGGTGCGTTCGATGAAGCGATTCGAGGGGCCTGTTTCGTCACCCCGATCATGACCGCCTCGCTCTTCCCCGCTCCGATCCCCGCACCATGAGAGCCGAGCAATGCTGGCTCGGCGGGTGCTCCGCCCGCTACGAACTGACCCGAAGCCACGGAAACGGGAGACGGGCATCCCCCCGCCACGGCCTTTCCGTCAGGACCGCTGACCACACCCTGAGGCGAAACCCGGTAGGTGATGCCGCCGAGAGAAACCTCGTTTTTCACCGGTGAAGGGCGATTACCCACCACGCTATCCAGTGTTGCATTGGCCGAAGCCGAGGCGCGCGCGCCGGGAGCAAACCCACCCGCCGATTGTGCGCCCTCAGTACGCTGCGCCATGCAGGGGATGCTGAGGAATATCGGAGCAAGCAGCGTGAGAACGGCTATGCTCTCCGGATGAAACACAGGGAGGCGAAGACGGCGCAACAGACAATCCGCAAGCAAGGAAAGAGGAGATACGGGCTTATATCACCTAACCGTGATGAAAGCGGGCCGTTCCCTACTCACCCGAAGGCGGAAGCTGTTGTGTTGCAAGGGGATCACGCGCCTGAATCCTGAGGTCTGTCCAAGGCGTGCCCTCAGAGGCGAAGCCTCAGTCCAGAGCCCCGCTGGTTGCCGGATGCAGGAGTTCGGCTACCCAGCGTTTCACCCGCCTATCTCCAGGTATCAGCGTATGTGCGTGATTTTACGGAAATGACCGAACGGGTCGGCAAACCGAGACGACTGAAAACGGCAATCGCGGCCTTCGTCGAATGTCTCTTCTCCAGGAAGAAGTGACAGATGTTTCGCCTCGCGCTGGCTTCGACACCAACGCTGAGCGAGCGGATCAAGGCACTGCGCAAAAAGTGCCCTGACCCGCGTCTCCCTCTGTGATCAGAAGCTGATCCCGGCCTGAAGGAACGCGTAGCGGCCGACGATCAGGCTGCCGTACTGGTAGATATTCGTATTGGTCGAGGTATCCATGACAAAAGGTGGCTTCTTGTCGAACAGATTGCTCACACCGGCCTCAAAATTCCAGCGATTGAGGCGGTATCCGAGTGTGATATCATGGGTGAAGATACCCGGCGTCTTGTACTGACCACCCGTCTTGGGGGTCACGTCAGTCACACCGTTGTTCCAGACCATGCCACCAATATAACGCATCATATAGGTGAAGCTGAAATCGTCATGCTGCCACGTCGCCTGAGCGTAGTCACTGACACGCGGCTGACCGCTCCCACCTTGATAGAACAGGCGGCCAGTATAGTTGTACCACTGCCCATTCGGCACGTTCTGTTGCAGATAGCTGACGAGCTGCTGCATGTTGTTCGAGATGGTAAGCCCGTCATGCGGCGTCAGACGTACATGATAGTCCAGATCGAAATCGATACCGCTGGTCCGGATACCGCCCAGATTCTGATAGATGGCGCTGACCGAAGTCAACTGCTGGGAAACCGAGCGCGCCGCGATGGCACCACACTGGCTCGTATCCGCACCTGTATAGCACTGATCAAGAATATACTGGGTGGTCAGAGTGCCGATGGTATTATTGAGCGAGTAATGCCAGTAGGTCACCGATGCTGACAGCCCCGGAACCCAACGCGGCGTCACGACAGTGCCAATCGTGTAGGTCCGTCCGCTTTCCGGCTGCAGCTTCACGTTACCGCCGGAGACGGTGGGAACCTGGCTCGTGTTCTGGGACACGAATGTAGCGGGGTTGATGCCCTGCGCGTTGCAGCGCGCGAGAACGGCAGCCGCCTGTGCGCCTCCGTAATTCGAGAGCGATGCACAGGGATCGACAGCAGACGGATAACCCAGTTGCTGGCCGCCATAAAGCTCATAGACGTTCGGCTGGCGATAGGACGTACCGAGCGTGGCCCGGAAGCGGATATCGCGCACCGGGGCCCAATTGATCGATACTTTCCAGTTCTTGGTCGAACCAAAGGTATTGTAATCGGACCACCGCCCCTGGCCGTCGATCGTCAGATCCTTGGCCAGAAACGCATTCTGCAGCAGGGGAATCTGCCCTTCTGCGTAGACCTCATTCACGTTGAAGCCGCCACCCGTATAGCTGGTGGCATTTCCCGTGGAGTCGCCAGCAATGACGATTGGATCAGGCTTGCTGCTCAGCTGCTCGCTGCGATGCTCCATGCCGAAGGCAATGCCCAGATCGCCGCCATGCTGCCAAGGCATCTTCGCCACATTGCTGTTATTGATGCGCAGATTGAAGTCGCGCAGCTGATACATGGCGTGATCGTGCTGTGTGAACTTGCCGTACTCAGCAGCTGCAGGGGAAAGCGGCGCGAGCGGGTTGGAAAGAACGCAGCCCGGCTGACTGGTACAGACCGTCGGATCATAGACGATCTTGCTCGCAGGGTTGGTCGGATCGAGCTGGCGGACGCCTGTCATTTGAAGCAGATGACGGTAATTGCCCATGTTCTGGGTATTGGCCGTGTACTGGCTTTGACCGTAGGTCATGGAGGCGTCGTAGTCCCAGCCACGCCAGATCTTGCCCTTGGCGCCACCAATCACGGTCCAGGTATCGGTCGCATAATCCATCTTGCGCGGGCCGAGATCGTTCATGCGGCGCGACATGATCGCGTCACGTCCCCAGATATTATAGGGGCTACCCGCCGGAATCGTCCAGGACGACAGAAGCGGAGACGGCTTGATGCCACCCGAGACAGGGGCCGCAGCCATCTGGCGCGCCGTGGTGGTATGGCTGTAACGCACATTGGCGTAGGGCTTGAAATGGCTGTCGACATCATAATGCGCATCGCCAGACAGCGCCGAGTTCTGATTATAATTCTGCACCATTGTATCTTTGGCGAAATTATAGCGATCAGCATTGCTGTAGCGATGGAAAGTGCCGTCGCCATTCGATACCAGATTGGCGCCCGTGATCGGGTTGGTCACGCGGCCAGCCGGGATGATGGATGAGCCATAGACCGGCGTACCGGTGACCGGATTGGTCTGCTGTGGGTTAGCCGCCCAGGCGCGATCCTGGCTCATGATTCCGCCGGAGGTATTGTACTGGCCGAATAGCGTGACATTGCCGCGGCCATGATCGAAATTGAAGCCTTTCATGGCCGAGAGCAAACCGGTCTTGGCGTCGCCATATTGCGAGATACCGCCGCGCATGGTGATGGTGGCCTTGGTCACATCATGGCGCAGCTTGATATTGATCACGCCCGAGACGGCATCGGCGCCGTAGAGCTCCGAGCCGCCATCCTTGAGCATTTCGACGCTCGCGATCTCCTCAACAGGGATCGTGTTCAGATCGACGCAGGACGTGGCCGCGTTGATCGCCGTACGCTTGCCGTCGATCAGGATCAGTACACGCTTGGAGCCGAAATTACGGATATCGGTGCAGCTCACGCCACCGCCGCCATTGGTCTGCTGGTTCGGCGTACCTGAAGAGCCGATCGACGGCAGTCGCTGAAGATAATCGCCGAGCGAAATGGCCGAGGTCTGCTGGATCTGTTTGGCCGTGATGACCTGGACCGGGTTGGCAGAACTGTTGTTGGAACTGCGCAGATAAGACCCCGTGACCATGATGGTCTCGGATTTGGGCGAGGCGTCCTTGGTCTTGACCACGGTCTTCTTCTTGGTGGCGGTGGCGTCCATGGGAACGCTTGCAGCCGAGGCGGAAAGGAAACCAGAGGCGGACAGGCCGGCAACGGCCGTAAACGTCAAAAGAAAAGATCTGCGCAGGCTCAACGCCATCGTTCACACGCTCCATACGTAACGACATTTAATCGAAACGTAACGCTGGCATAACGAGAAAAAGATGAGTGCGACTTAATATTGCTGCTTTGTGTCGAACTTTAAAAATAATTTGAATTAGCGTTAATTCGTCAAATTAACGTCAATTCTGACATTTCTATCCAGATAGTCGTTGCGTAAAAGACACAATTCTCGGGCCGTCTGCCCCAAATGTGCCGCCAAAGCAGTGAAGCAAGCGCACGCAATGCTTCTTCCGGCTCCTCCGGCTCTTTTAACGATTAATGAAAAAGGCCCTGTGCCGCGCTCCTGTCGGGCTCGCGAGAGCCGCCACCTGGGCGACCGCGTCCATGAAGGCCATAAATATGTCCCGTCTCACCGTTACAAGGCAGGCAAGCCCGGCTGGTCAGCCCAGTTCGGGCGGGTCTTGCGGCTCATCGACAAGATGCCGCGTCAGATCGCCGCCGGTCCCACCCACAAGACCACGAGCGTAATCCCGCGCCGAGAAGGGGCGCAGGTCTTCCACCTGCTCACCCACACCCACAAGATGCACGGGCAGCTTGAACGCGTCAGCCAGCGCGACCACGATCCCGCCACGCGCCGAACCGTCGAGCTTGGTGACGATCAGACCGGTCACATTGACCAGTTCACGGAACACACGCACCTGCTCCATCGCATTCTGCCCGGTCGTCGCATCAAGAACCAGCAGGACCGAATGCGGCGCCGTCTCGTCGAATTTCTTCATCACGCGGATGATCTTGGCGAGCTCTTCCATGAGCGCGCCCTTGTTATGCAGACGCCCGGCCGTATCGACGAAAAGCAGATCCGTGCCGGATTCGCGCGCCTGTTTGATGCCCTCATAGGCCAGCCCTGCCGCATCGCCACCCGGCTTGCCTGCGATGACAGGTGCGCCCGTGCGTTCGCCCCAGACCTGCAACTGCTCGACGGCCGCCGCGCGAAAGGTATCGCCCGCCACCATCATGACAGAGCGACCCTGATCACGGAACCACTTGGCCATTTTGCCGATGGTGGTGGTCTTGCCTACGCCATTGACGCCCACAACCAGCACCACATGAGGCTTGTGCTCGGTCTTGAGTTCGAAGGGCTGGGCCACGGGCTCGAGCACACGCGCGATTTCCGTCGCAAGGGCTTCCTGGATTTCCTCGGTCGTCACGTTGCGCCCGAAGCGAGAGCTGCGGAACTCCTCGATCACACGTCCAGCCACCGATGGACCCAGATCGGCAGCGATCAGCTCGTCTTCGAGCTCCTCCAGCGCCGTCTCATCGAGATAGCGATGGGTGAGAGCAGCATTCAGCTTCTGCGTCGAGCGCGTCAGCCCCTGTTTCAGACGTGAGAAAAATCCGGCCATGTCAGTTGATCTCTGCTACCAGCCCTGCTTCGTCAAGAGTACGCGCTTTCAGGGTCAGGCGTTGCCCTCGCTGTGCCTGGCCGCCCTTCAGGCGCACAGGGATGAAATGCGCGGAGTGGCCGCGCTCCGCCCCCTCCATCAGAACGTCGAGAGGCTGACCGATCATTCCCAGCCAATAGGCCTGCCGATTGGTCTCTCCGACCGCCCGCAAGGCCGCCGCACGGGCCTGACGCCTGGCATTCGGCACACTGGGCATGCGTGCCGCCGGAGTACCGGGACGCTCGCTATAGGGAAAGACATGCAGATAAGGCAGGCGATGGGCCGTGACGAAATCCAGCGTCTCCTGAGCCTGCTCGTCCGTCTCGGTCGGAAAACCGGCAATCAGGTCCGCACCGATGGCGATATCGGGGCGCAGGGAGCGGGCGCGCCTGATGAGATCCGCCGCATCCCGTACGGAATGACGTCGCTTCATGCGTTTGAGCACGAGATCGCTCGCAGCCTGGAGTGAGAGATGCAGATGCGGCAGGAAGCGGGGCTCCTCTGCCAGAAGATGCCACAAATCGTGGTCGACAGAGGCCGGGTCGAGCGAGGAAAGCCGCAAGCGCGGAAGCTCCGGCACTGCCTGCAACACCGCCCGGCACAAGGTCCCGAGCGCGGGTGTTCCATCGAGATCACGCCCCCATGATGCAATATCGACACCGGTCAGAACGATTTCATGGTGTCCGGCCTCCACGAGCCCACGCGCGCGCTCGATAACCTCGCTGACGGGTACGGAGCGGGATCGACCGCGCCCATAGGGGATGATGCAGAAGGTGCAGCGGTGATCGCAGCCTTGCTGAACCTGCAACAGCGCCCGCACATGGCCGCCTGTCTCGACCACGGAAGAGGCTGGCACGGGAGCAGTATCCATGATGTCGGCAATGACGCTCTCACGGCGCAGCGCGTCCCGGGTCCAGCTCGCCGCCTTGAGCTTCTCCGTATTGCCCATGACCTGCGCCACACCCGGAAGGCCACGCCAGTTCTCCGGCGCAATCTGGGCAGCGCAACCGGTCACCACAATGCGTTTGTCCGGGTTTTCCCTGTGGGATTTGCGTATGGCCTGCCGCGCCTGACGCTCCGCACTGGTGGTTACGGCGCAGGTATTGACCACCACCACATCATCCAGGTGAGCTGTCAGGGCTTGCATGCGTTCGCTCTCATGCAAATTGAGGCGACAGCCAAAGGTCAGAAGCCGCGCGCCGCTCATACGCCTGGCTTCGCCCCCTCTATCGAGACAGTCGGCCAAAGCCCTTCGAACACGTGGGTGGCAGGGCCGATCATCAGCACATGATTATCCGCCTCGCGCCAATGGATACGCAGGGACCCGCCATCCATTTCCACCCGGCATTCGCGGTCCAGGAGGCTGCGACGCACCCCGTTGACCACAGCTGCGCAGGCGCCCGAGCCGCAAGCGAGGGTCAGTCCCGCCCCGCGCTCCCAGACACGCAACCTGATATGATCGCGTGCCACGATCTCGGCACAGCCGATATTGGCGCGCTCCGGAAAGAGAGGGTCGCGTTCGAGCGCCGCGCCATCGCGTTCGGCGCGCTCCATTCCGTCGAAAAAAGTCGCGTGCGGATTGCCCATCGAGCAGGCTGCGGGGCTGCCGGAGAGAGGTAATTCGAGCGTTTCCATGGGGCGGGCCAGGGGCACATCCTGCCAGTCCAGAGCGGGTGGCCCCATATCCACACCAATTTCCCCCTCGGGCGTGATGAAGCTGGGCAGCAACCCGGCGCGGGTCTGAAGCACCGGTGCATCGCCCAGCAGGGCGGCAACGCAGCGCGAGGCATTCCCGCATGCCCCGGCCTCGGACCCGTCCGGGTTGAAGAACCTCACCTGGACAGTCGCCCCGTCACGGTCAGGGGGATCGAGCAGCACGAGTTGATCACATCCGACGCCGAAACGTCGGTCGCACAGCAGGGACATAGTATGTAATGGGACGTCGAAATGCTTGTGGCGCCTGTCGATGATGACGAAGTCATTCCCGAGGCCCTGCATCTTATGAAACCGGATCATCATTTGCGCAGTTATAGAGGGTCCGGGCCTGTCCGGCACGGGAAACCTCCGGTTTCATCTCGTATTTTTTTCATGCCGACGCATCGCCTTCCGCGATGCAGGAAAACTGACCCATGTTCATTACCTCCCACGATACGCCTGCCATCGCACGTCACCTGCGCCTGATCTGGTCGTGCCTTGATATGAGCCGGGAGGACATGAAATCGTGTCTGTCGCAATTGCCGACAGGGTCGAGCCTTCTCGTTGCTGATGAAGATATTGACTGGCTCCGCCAGCAGGCGCCGCGCCATAATCTGCTGCGTCGGACCGATGCCGGGATAGAGCGCCTGCGCTTCGATGGCACCCTGGCGGAGACGATGGCGCTTTATCTTCACTGCCTGCCCTCGCAGATTGCAGACCACCCTGCTCGCTCGGTCGTCGCGCTGGACATTGTCCTGCGTGAAAACACGGAGGAGGCCTGGGAAGACGCCGAGACCCTCATCCATGAGGGTCTACCTACCCAGATTGCAGCCTCCGCCCTGATCGGGACCCCGCAAGAGATCGCGCAGCGCCTGAACGATTATCGAAAGCTCGGCATTTTCGACGTCATACTCATGGCGCCCTGCGCTCGTGCACCTTATCGCGCCGTCTGCGAAACGCTGATGCCCCTGCTGCGCCAGCAATCGATTCCGCTCGATGGCCATGCGCGTATTGCAGGAATATCGAACGGTCCCTTCGAATGGCATGGCGCGGCACTCTGACCCGCCCTGCCTTGACGCCACGGCGCAGCCCCTGCATCCCTGCCTGATTCTCCTTTGAACCAGACAGGACAGAGCCAATGACTGATACCCCGTCGGGGCTGCATCCTGCGGCATTCACCCGTGCCAATAATGACCCCGATCCCGAATTCTACGCCGGGCGTAGCGACTCGACCCAGATGGATGCAGGCGCACGCACTGCCGTGACAGCGCTCTACCAGACCGCCTTGCCCGCTTCGGGGGTGATCCTCGATCTGATGGCCGGAACGCTGAGCCACCTGCCCGAAGAATCCGCGCATGACACGGTGATCGGACTCGACGTGAACGGGGCCGCGCTGGACGCAAACAAATCCCTCACGCAGCGTGTGGTGCAGGACATCAACGAGAAGCCCTGTATTGATCTGCCGGACTCCGCGCTGGATGCGGTCTGCCTTTGTGATGGTTTCGCCTACTTGACCGACCCGGTCGCGATTCTCACGGAGATCAATCGACTGCTCCGCCCCGGTGCCCCGCTCATCGTCACCTTCTCTGACAATTTCATCCCGCAGAAGGCAGTGGCACTCTGGCAGGCGCTCGAGCCCGCAGACCGCACCCGCCTGATCACGCTGCTTCTCGATCGTGCCGGGCTCACCGATCTCGATACAGGCGAGGTCGTCCCGCCCGAAGACCTGACCGCGTGGAACGACACGGTCCATGCCGTGATCGGGCGCAAGAAACTGACAGCGTGAGCCTGTCGGCGGCTCCGGGCAACGGAGCCGCGCGCCATGTCCTGTGCGGAACAAAGCCTGGCGTGCCGATCCCGTCACCCAGGGGAAACGCTCTCAGATCTCCTGCTGGGTGAAGCCCCCGATCGCGACGGGTGCAATCTCACGCAGCAGGGCCACGGATTTGGAAAGCCCTTCCACCGGATCGAGAAGCGGATCCTCGTGCTCGATCGATAGCCACCCATCATAACCGACCATCCGAAGGCGATAGCAGAACTGACGCCACCAGAGCGGGTCATGACCGTAACCCAGCGTCAGATAGGACCATGCCCGGTCGGAGGGGAGACCCAGAGGCCCGTTTTCAAGATTGGATGTGACGCTGCGCTTCGCCTCGTTGAAGCCCGCATCCTTGGCATGGACATGGCAGATCGCGTCGCCCAGCGCATCGATCGCCGCCAGCGGATCGGCACCCATCCAGAACATGTGCGACGGGTCGAGATTGGCGCCGATCATCGAACCAAGCGCCTCGCGCAGACGCAGGAAATTGGGCACGTTATAGGCCCATTGTCCGCCATGAAGTTCCAGCGCAAACTGGGTCACCCCATGATCAGGGGCCATGGCACAGATCTTTTCCCAGTAGGGCACTAGGCGCTCCCTGAACTGCCATTCCTTGGCCACCTGCCCTTCAGGCGGCCAGGAACTCACCACCCAGTTGGGCAACAGATCTCCCTCGCGCCCCTCTGGCAGGCCGGACATGGTGCAGATCTTGGTGATTCCGAGATCTCCGGCCAGACGGATGGTCTCGTGCAGATCATGGCTCTGACGATGGTCTACGGGATGAAGCGGATTGCCATTCACGTTGAGAGCGATGATCTCGAGCCCTCTGCGCTCGAATGCCTGCGTGAACTCACGCCGTGCCGCCGGGCTTTGACGCAGCTGGGCGAGATCGAGATGCGGCGCATGCGACCAGCCTCCCGTGTTCACCTCGACCCCAGAGACGCCAAGGGCCACAGCCTGATCCAGCACCGCCTCGAGCGAGAAGCTCCCGAGACTGTCAGAAACAAATCCGATCTTCATGATGCGCTCACCACTCCCAGTGAAATCGGGCCGCATCGCGAAGATGCTGCCGGTCCGGGAATTTATATTCTCTTTAAGCAAAAGAATCGGAACATTAATTCGTTATGAAAGCATCATATCACTGTGACTTCGGTGTTAACTCGATCAGTGCGGCAGCGTTGAGGTGTCAGACGCCCTCCAGCCGCGCCTGTTGCAAGGCACGCCTGAAGCTCCGGTCATCCAGCCAGGTCTGATTGTTGCGCCATTCATGATCGACCACCATCAGGCTGCCCAGTACCTCGCAATAGGCGGGGCGCGTCTCCTCCCCGACCGTATCCAGGCGATCGCGTAAGATCGCGATGCTTTGCTCTATCTTTCGGGTGAAGCCCGCCTCCTCGCGCGCCGCGCTGCGCAGAAGATGGGGTCCGAGCCCCGTAAAGAACCCGGCGATGAGTTCCGCCAGCTCGGAAGGAAGGGCGGGACGGCGCGCCATCATCCTCAGGAAAAGCAGGTTGCGGCCCAACGTCATGACCGAAAGCAGGCCGTGGAGATTGAGCTCCATGAAAGGCGTGAGCCGCGCGCCCGCATAGCGGATGACCCGTTCCATCCCCTGGGTGATCAGGCCGATCCAGCGATTCTCCGCAGGTATTCGGCGTCTGGGCGCGCAGATACGCATCAGCCCGTGTAGGGCGCGGCGACGGAGCAGCACACAAAGCTGATGAATGTTGAAGGGCAGAATACAACGAAAGACCAGCACTCCGGCGCCAAGGCCCAAAACAAGCGCGATCGTTGCATTGAACCAGGTTAGCTCGTCGATGCGCGCGTGGTTATCGAGACCGATGAGGGCAGGCAGAAACGTATTATAGGCGCCCGCCGCTGTGGCGGTGGCGGGATTGCGCGCTGCCAGACCACCGATGAACATGAGGGGCGCAAGCGCGACAATCAGGGCCTCGAATCCGGTCCCTGTGGGGATGACGAAAAATACGGGAATGATCGAGGCGAGCGCGGCCAGACAAGCACCATAGAAAAACCTGTTGCTGACAAGGACCGTATTATCGGTCGTGGCGAAGCGACCGACCACAACCGCGATAAAAGAAATGAAGGACGCCCCCTGGGGCCAGGCTGTCACCTCCCAGATCAATCCTGCCAGACAGATCGCAATCGCAGAGCGTATGGCGTTGTGAAAGGCTGCGTGAAGATGGACCACCCGGCGCAGGCGAAACCGCGCGGGAGCCAGCGCCTCACGCGGATCTGCCTCGAGATAAAGCAACAGAGTCGTGTATTCCTCCAGAATGAGCCTGATGCCATGCAGGATGATCCTGTCCTCTGCCGAGCGGCGCTGGATCTCCTCCGGGCGAAGCCGGGTTTCGGAAGACTCATTGGCCAGACGAGAAGCGCCATCGAAACGCGCTCTTAGTTGCGTGAGCTCTGCTCGCAACGCGGCTCTCATCGTCTTGTCTTTCAGCCTCGTCGGCAGGGACCGGATGAATGACGCCGCCTCATGCAGATCGGTCAGGGTGGCGGGCGAGATCGCGGACGCTGTCGAAAGACGCGCCTGCATACCGAGGCCGCGTGAGACAATCTTCGAGAGAATGCCGATCGTGGCATAGGCGCAGGCGATCGCATGATCACTGCGCCCCACCTCGACCACCGTAAATTCAAGCTGCTCGTTGAGTTTCAGCGTCCTGCTGAAAACGGCTCGTATGGCTGCCTCCGGCGGGGCGGCGCCATCGAGCACATCGCCGATAAGATGAGAGGCGGCGCCTATTGCCTCGTTCAGCCAGGCTTTCATGGTGCGGCGCGCCTTGACCGCGAGCGAGGCCGAAAATACCAACCCGGCCACCATCTCGCACACTACACCGAGAAAGATGTAGGTTCCGCGCGCCATGGCGATTTCGAACACATGATCGGGGACGTTCAGCGCTCCGGTCGCAATGATGGCGCAGGTATAAGCCGCCAGCACAAACGCATAGGCTCGGAAATTTTGGAATAATGTCGCGAGACCGGTACAGAGCCCCGCCCAGAGCCCAAGGGCCGGAATGAACAGCCAGGGTGCCTGCGGGAAGGCTGAGACGAGCGTGACCGCGCCCACCATCCCCAGTACCGTTCCGACGAGGCGCCACCGCCCCTTGGACAGACTCTCCCCGCGTGAGCCCTGGGCGGTGATCCAGACGGTCATGGCCGCCCATTGCGGCTCGCCCAGTTCCATCCAGAAAGCAATACCGAGGGCGACGAGCGATGCGATGGTGTTGCGCAGAGCAAACTCGACCGCATTCATGCTTGGGGCGAAGAGCCACGAAAAAGGCCGGGGACGCCCCCGCCAACGCGCGAGCGCCGCGTTCTGTCGGGCAAGATAAGCTGCAATCATGCCCCGCGTCTTACCCGAAATTTAGGCAAGGCATGGCCGTGATCGCTTCAAATCATGTCGACAATCCCATATATTGGGGCAGACACGAGTCACATCCAGGAGAGAAGCCTTTTCGGCAGCTCTGCCGTTTAATCCTAGATTTCGGCTCGCATATTCTTTATTGACCGCCTTCCTTACGCCGCGAGCCACGCTCGGACAGCGCATTCCTGTTACGGCGTTCCCCCTTCGCATAGTCCTGATCGAGTCCGAACCGCATGCCCTTTCCCGATACCGTCCCGTCTCTCAGTCGCGCTCTGGCGGCACGCGGATATGAAACACCGACCGCCGTGCAGGAAGCTGTGTTGCAGCCGGGGCTGGAGACACGCGATCTGCTCGTTTCAGCGCAGACGGGATCGGGCAAGACGGTCGCTTTTGGTCTTGCCTTCGCCCCGACCCTCATTCCCGAGGGTAGTGAGCGCCTCCCCCCCGCGAACAGCCCTCTGGCTCTGGTGATCGCCCCGACGCGTGAACTCGCGCTTCAGGTGCAGAGCGAATTGCAGTGGCTTTATGCCGAGACAGGCGCGCGGATCGTGAGCTGCATCGGTGGTACGGATGCGCGCCGCGAAGCACGCAACCTGTCCAACGGTGCGCATATCGTGGTGGGGACACCGGGCCGTCTGTGCGACCATCTGTCGCGCGGCGCCCTGAACCTGTCGGATCTGCGCGTCGTGGTTCTCGACGAAGCCGACGAGATGCTCGATCTTGGCTTCCGCGAAGAGCTGGAGCAGCTTCTGGACGCCGCTCCCAAAGAGCGTCGCACGCTGCTTTTCTCGGCGACCATTGCCAAGGAAATCGCCAATCTGGCACGTCGTTTTCAAAAGAACGCTGAGCGGATCAACACGGTATCAACCAGCAAACAGCATGACGACATCACTTATAAATGTGTACTGACGTCGCCCAATGATATCGGCCGCGGGATCGTGAACGTACTGCGTTACTACGAGAGCCCCACGGCCATGCTGTTCTGCAACACGCGCGCCATGGTCGCGCAGGTGCAGGCAGCCCTGGTCGAGCGCGGCTTTGCCTCGGTCGCAATTTCGGGCGAGATGGGTCAGAACGAACGCTCGCGCGCCATCGAGGCCCTGCGTTCGGGTGTTGCCCGCGTATGCGTGGCGACCGACGTAGCCGCTCGCGGCATCGATATTCCGGCTCTTTCTCTGGTCATCCACGCCAATATGCCGAGCGAGGCCGCAACCCTGCTGCACCGTTCGGGCCGTACGGGCCGCGCCGGACGCAAGGGCACCTGCGTGGTGATGGTACCGGTCAATCAGCGTCGCAAGGCAGAGCGTCTGCTCTCCTACGCCAAGATCAGCAATGCCGAGTGGGAGAGCGTTCCCTCGGCTGACGCAATTCTGGAGCAGGATGCGAAGCGCCTCATGGAAGACGAGACGCTCTTCGCGCCTTCACAGGCGAATGAAGACGCGCTGGCGTCGCAGCTTGCCGATGTCCATGACGCTCATCAGCTCGCGACCGCTCTGGTCCGCCTCTACAAGAGTCGTCTGCCAAGCGTCGAGTCCATTCGCCCTGTCAGCGTTGATGCCTCGGCGCGTGGCACCCGTGACGATCGCGCTCCGCGTGAATTCACCGGCCGCGTGGACCGTCTCGGGGGTGAGTGGTTCAGCCTCGCCATCGGACGTAACGAACGTGCCGACCCGAAATGGCTCGTGCCTCTGATCTGCCGTCTGGGCGGCGTGACCAAGAGCGAGATCGGGGCGATCCATATCGATGTGGAGCACACCCTGTTCGAAATCGCTCCCGATAGCGCCGAGCGTTTCCGGTCCTGCGTGGCAGGTGCGGATGCTGACGAAGCAAAGATCGAACCCGCTTCGGCACCGACCGGCCCGTCCGCTCCGCCGCGTGGACCGCGCCGCCCGCGTGAAGGGGGCTTTGCGCCCCGTGGCAAGGGGGGTTTCCGTGGGGATCGCGGTGGCGACCGTGGCGGGGATCGCGGCGAGCGCGGTGGTGACCGGGGCGGGGATCGTCCGTCCTTCCGCAAGGGCAGCAATGTCGGCAACGGCAAGGGCTCTTCGCGCAAGCGCTACTGATCTTTCCGCCCTCCCCTTGATACAAGCCTGCCCTGTCAGGCCCAATAGTGGGCGCGCCTCGCATGTGCTCCTTAAAACGCCCCGCCTCGTGCGGGGCGTTTTGCGTTTGAGAGGCAGAGTCAGAATATGGGATGTTGTTGCGACTGAAAATCAACTTCGTTTATTGATTCTGTAGAAATAAAGAGAGTCATTCTCAACACCGATACTTTTATTATCATCAAAGTTATTTCTGTTGCACCGATATCTTTTCCATGCTTGAAGGACTGCACACAGCCTGTCAGGGACAGCCTTGTGCTGCCCCATCGCCACAGGACAGAGAAAGGAGCATTCCATGCTGAAGGACCCGAAAGTCGTCGAGCATCTGAACATTCAGCTGACGAACGAACTGACCGCCATCAACCAGTACTTCCTGCATGCGCGCACGCTGAACCACTGGGGCGTGACCAAGCTCGGCAAGAAGGAATATGACGAGTCCATCGAAGAGATGCGTCATGCCGACTGGCTGATCGAGCGCATCCTGTATCTGGGCGGCCTGCCGAACGTGCAGCGCCTGAACCAGATCCTGATCGGCGAGAGCGTCGAGGAAATCCTGGCCTGCGATCTCAAGCTTGAAGAGAAGGCTCTGGCTGATCTGCGCGAAGGCATCGCTTATTGCGAAAGCGTGCGTGACTACGTGTCGCGTGATCTGCTGATCCGCATCCTCGCCAACGAGGAAGAGCATGAGGACTTCATTGATCGCCAGTTCGACCTGATCAAGCAGGTCGGTATCCAGCGCTACATCACGCTGAACTCCTCGCCGGCTCCCGAACAGACGGCAGAGTAAGCGTTTCGGCACTCAACGCTGGGTCAGCTGTGTCCCTCGAGGATCCAGGTTGCGAAGATGAGATGGAGAACCCGTCAGCCGAGAGGCTGGCGGGTTTTCTTTTAGGTCCGCCCCCATTCAGGCGTAGGCGACACTACCCACACCCTGATCAACAGGGGCGAAGGCCATTGCGGCCTCCTTGCGTTCACGAATGAGGCTGCGCAAAGCGCACACGACGCCCGGTACGCAATTGCCGCACTGCGCCTTGCAGCCCTTGGAGGCATAAACCTCCTTGGGTCGTGAGGCGCCCCGACGAACGGCGTCGGCGATATCATGATTGGTCAGGGCGTTACACGAACAGACGATCATCAGCCATTCCACTCCAGAACGGCACGACCCTAACAGCATATGAGAATAATTCTCAATATATAAATTGCGAGCGATTCTTAAAAAACATGTCAGCCCGCCCTCACCTCTCTGAGGAAGAGCGGCAGACGGAGTTCAGCTGCTCGTCGATCTACGGCCCTCTTCTCCCTATCCATCCACCGCCTGTGAATCGCGGGGCAGGACCTTGCTCATCCAGCTCTCACGCACGGGATCGGCATTCGCGCTGGAGCTATTACCCGTATGGCGCCCCTGATGGCAGAGCCCGTCGTCAGGAAACCCCTTTTCTGGACCGGAGCATCCGAAATCAGCTCAGCAAGCGTCCGATCACGCGCGCCGTGTAATCCACGACGGGTACGATACGCCCGTAATTGAGGCGCGTCGGCCCGATCACCCCGATCGCACCGACAATACGATTCTGTTCGTTACGCGCCGGAGCCACCACCATCGACACGCCCGACATGCCGAAAAAACCGCTTTCCGCCCCGATATAGATCCGCACACCATCGGATTCCTGCGCGAGTTGCAGCAAACGCAACATCGTTTCCTGCGCCTCGAGACGCTCGAACAGCATTTGTATCGTGGTGAGCTTTTCGATCTCGGTGATATCGGTCAGGAGGTTGCCCTGACCGCGCAGATAGAGCGTGCCATGCTGCTCGTCCCACATGGCCAGACCGCTCTCGATCACACTCGTGGCAAGCGCATCGAGATCGGAGCGATTCTGCTGCAGATGCTCCGACACACGTTGGCGTAGCGCCGTGAGCGTCACATCGCCCAAAAGGGAATTCAGGTAATTCCCAGCCTCGACCAGAGCCGAAGGCGGTAATCCAGGCGGCGTTTCGATCACCCGATTCTCGACCTGGCCATCGGCCGCCACCAGAATGACCAGCGCCTTGCCCGGCCCAAGGGCCACGAATTCAATATGCTTGAGCGCACCATCACCCTTTGGTGCCAGCACCAGACCGGCGGCTGCCGAGAGGCCTGACAGCATGGTTGAGGCCTCGGCAAGGGTCTCCTGCATCGAGCGCCCCCTCAATGCGAGACGCCCCGCAATCTGGGCCCTTTCCGTTTCGTCCAGCGCGCCGAATTGCAGGAGGCCATCGACAAACAGCCTTACCCCCTTCTCGGTCGGGAGGCGCCCTGCCGAAACATGCGGGCTGAACAAGAGCCCTGCCTGGGTCAGCTCTGCCATCACATTGCGTATGGTCGCCGGGGAAAGAGAAGGTGTAAGGCGTTGGGCCAGGGTCTTGCTGGCGACAGGATCACCCGTTTCCATATACTGTTCGACAATCTCGCGCAGCACGCTGGCTGACCGCGCATCCATGCCGCCCGGCAGGTTGGAGAGATCGATCATGCCCTGCCCTTTCGCGTGACCCGCCCGACGAGAAAGGCCATGGTCTGCCTGCCTCAAATTCCGGATCTGGAGTCGTGACCGTGACCCGTATTGCAGCCTTATATATTCATCCTGTCAAAAGCCTGCATCGGATCGATGTCGAGCGGATGGATCTCGACCCCTGGGGCCCCAGAGGGGACAGGCGCTGGCTGGTCATCACACCCGACGGGCGGTTCATGACGCAGCGTCAGTTTCCGGCGATGGCGCTGATCCTGACGCGGCTCGATGGCGAGATCCTGACCCTGAGCGCGGCACAGGACCCTGGCCTTACCCTCAGCGTAGCGCCCCCTGCCCCCGACGCCCACGCGCGCACTGTCAGCGTCTGGAAGGATCACGCCATTGCGGCACGTGATGCCGGAGATGAGGCGGCAGACTGGCTGAGTGCGCAGCTCGATACCCCGTGCCGTCTGGTGCATATGGCTGAGCCGGACCGAGCCCGACCGACGGATTTCGGCAGTGTGAGTTTTGCCGATGGCTTTCCCCTGCTCGTCACCAATACGGCCTCGCTGGACGATCTGAATACGCGACTTGGGGAGCCTGTTCCGATGGAACGCTTTCGGCCCAATATCGTGATCGAGAGCGAAACGCCCTGGGGGGAAGATGACTGGACCCGGCTGCGTATCGGAGCGGTCGAGCTGGAACTCGTCAAGCCTTGCAGCCGCTGCATCGTGACGACCATCGATCAGGAAACCGGCGTGATCCCCGTACCGAGAGAGCCGCTCAAGACCCTGACCGGGTTTCGCTTCCGCCCTGGTGGTGTGATGTTCGGGGAGAATGCCGTGATCGGCCGGAGCGGGTCGATCGGGCTGGGCGATGTCGTGGAAATCCTGGGCTGAGCAGAGACGCGCCCAGGGCCGTCGGCTTTGTCAATCCGGGTCTGACGCGCTAAGGCTGCACCGAGCATGCGCGCCTGCGCCACTGAGTGAGGAAAAATCCGATGTCCAGCCCCCGCCCTTCAGGCCGCAAGGCCGATGAAAACCGTCCTGTCTCGATCGAGCCGGGCTTCGCCCGCCATGCCGAGGGCTCGGTTCTGATCCGCGTGGGCGGTACGGAGGTGCTCTGCGCGGCCTCCATCGAAAATCGCGTGCCGCCCTTCCTGCGTGGGCAGGGCCAGGGCTGGATCACCGCAGAATACGGCATGCTGCCGCGCGCCACCCATACGCGTGGCAACCGCGAGGCCGCTAAGGGCAAGCAATCGGGCCGCACGCAGGAAATTCAGCGCCTTATTGGCCGTGCCCTGCGCGCCTGTGTCGATCTGCGCGCTTTGGGTGAAATGACCATCACGCTTGATTGCGACGTGCTGAACGCCGATGGCGGCACGCGTTGTGCTGCCATTACCGGTGCCTGGGTGGCTCTGGCCATTGCGCTGGACAAGCAGGTGAAGGCGGGTGTGCTCAAGCGTTCGCCTTTGCGTGCTCAGGTGGCCGCCGTCTCTTGCGGTCTGACCGAAGCCGGCGCGGTGCTCGATCTCGATTATATCGAGGACAGCTCTGCCCAGGCCGATACGAATTTCGTCCTGACCAGTGAGGGCGGCATCGTCGAGATTCAGGGCACGGCCGAAGACGCCCCCTTCTCCGAGACTGAGTTCAATGCCCTCATGGCGCTCGCCAAGACCGGCACGGCACGTCTGTTCGACGCGCAGCGCGCTGCACTTAAGGGCGTTGCATGAGCGAGGCAGAAGCGCCCCGTCGCCTGCATCCTGGCCAGCGCATTGTGCTGGCCAGTCATAACAAGGGCAAGCTGGTCGAATTCCAGGCCCTTCTGGCCGGGAGCGGTATCGAAATCGTCTCTGCTGCCGAACTCGCTTTGCCTGAGCCTGAGGAAACGGCTGACAGCTTTGAGGGCAACGCCGCCATCAAGGCGCTTGCCGCGTCAGAAGCCACAGGCCTGCCTGCGCTCTCGGATGATTCCGGTTTCTGCGTTTCGGCTCTGAATGGCCGACCTGGCGTGTATTCCGCACGCTGGGCCGGTCCGGACGGGGACATGATGCATGCCATGCAGCGTGTTCATGACGAAATGGGCGCACATGAAGACCGCTCGGCGGCTTTCGTGGCTGTGCTCTGTCTGGCATGGCCCGATGGCGTGACGCGCTTTGTCGAAGGACGCTGCTCGGGTCAGGTCTGCTGGCCCCCGCGGGGCGACAAGGGTCACGGATATGACCCGATTTTCGTCCCGGAGGGCGAGCGCCGCAGTTTTGCCGAACTCTCGGCGGATGAGAAGAATGCGACCAGCCATCGGGGTCGCGCGTTGGCGCGGTTTCTGGAAAGCTGTGTCGCGCCATAGACATGCTGAAGCCCCTGCAGGAGTCATCCCCATGAAGAGCCCCTTCCTTCTCGCTGCCTGTGCGCTCGCTCCCTTCATGGCGGCGTCGCAGATGGTCGCTTTTGCTGCCCCTGCAGTTCCCTCGTTCGACCCTGCCGGCTTCGAGCTGCGCGAGACCAAGGCGTTCAGCATTGCCGTGGAGCCTGCCGCCTCACTCGGCGAGAAGCAGAACCTCGCTCAGGGGACGGCTCCGTATCGTCTGGTGCCGGGCGGCATCGTGCTGAGCAGCGAGGCACGCAAGCCAACAGCCTATCATGCCCGCCAGCCGCGCACCGAATTGTCAGAAATCCGCCCCTGGCGGGTACAGGATGCAAGCGCGTCGCTCGATACCACGATCCATATCGACCGCTTTCCCAAGCGCGGCTCGGTCATTCTGGCAGAGCTTGGGCCTGATGACGATAACGCGCCCGTCATGCGCATTCTGGTTGATGGCGATCGCATCGTCCTGCACGGTCAGATCAACGAGGCGACTGCCAATGGCATGACGCTCGGCACACTGGACTCGACCCATAGCGCGCATATCGTGCTCCAGACCCGTCCGGACGGGTTGGTAGGCACCGAGATCAACGGGACGCAGAGCCAGTTCCACCTTGCGCCCAAGGCGCTCGCCATTCCGGTCATGTTCCGCACCGGGGCTCACGTCGTGGATGACATCGGCACGACGCCCGACCAGGTGGTGGTCACGCTCACCGGGCTGAGCGCCCGCCACGGTGTCGCCTCATCACGCCTTCGCTCGTAAGATCACGATCCCGAACGCCACGAACACGATGGCGGTCAGACGGTTGAATGCCCGTCTGACCGGTCGGCGCGCCAGAAAGCGCGAGAGCGAACGGCCACCCAACCCGTAAACCGTCAGCCACAACCCATCCGAAAACAGATAGGTCACGACCAGAATGCCGAATTGCGGCAGGACAGGCTGATGATGATCGATGAACTGCGGAAAAAACGCCGCCGCGAAAAGCAGCAATTTCGGATTGCTGATCCCGACCAGAAATCCGGTGCGATACAGCATGAAAGGGGTCATGACCGCACGCCCTTCCACCAGCGCCTCGGGCTGCTCGGGATCATCGCTTGCCCGCCAGGCCTTGATACCCAGATAGACCAGATATCCTGCCCCTGCGTACCGGATGATCGCGAATAGATGCGGCATGGCCACCAGCACCGCCCCGATCCCGACCACCGAAAGCACGAGAGCCAGGAGCAACGCGCTGATACAGCCCGCCATGGCAGCGATACTGCGCCTGAACCCCACCTGAACGCTTCGGCTCAGCACGTGCATCATGTTCGGCCCCGGTGTAGCCGAGATGAAGAACACGGTGACGACAAAGAGCCACCAGGTTTGCAGGGTCATGATTGACGTCCCTTAGTCTTGCAGGAGGGAAAAATGTGCACACGAACCCTGCCACAGCCCACCGCGCCTGAAAGCCCATAAAATGCGCGGAGGCTTTCGAAGTCCCCTCGATGAAGATCCGGACGATGAAGCGCCCGTGCGAACCCAATCGTCTCACTCGGCCTCAGGGCCGTAGCGGACGCGCCCTGATCGCCCCCTCCTGATCATGCTCTGACAGGAGTGTCTGCTCGCCCCGCAGGGCAGTGCAGGATGCATGTTACGGCCTAGCCCTCGAGAGACTGGAGTTCGAACAGACGGCGATAGATCCCGCCCTCGCGCTGCACGAGCGCGCCATGGGTTCCGTCTTCCATCAGCTTGCCCTTGCTGAAGACCAGAATACGATCGAGTTCCATGACCGTGGAAAGACGATGGGCCACTACGATGACGGTACGTCCGGCCATCAGGCGGTGCATGGCGTCCTGCACCAGAGCTTCGGACTCGGAGTCGAGACTGGACGTCGCCTCGTCGAAGATGAGCAAAGGCGCATCGGCCAGAAAGGC
The DNA here is from genome assembly GCF_003994335.1 of Asaia sp. W19. Lineage (GTDB taxonomy): Bacteria > Pseudomonadota > Alphaproteobacteria > Acetobacterales > Acetobacteraceae > Asaia. Next base: position 6,304 of record NZ_PNQZ01000025.1, on the reverse strand, counting down.
ACGGGCGATGGCCACGCGCTGGCGCTCGCCGCCCGACAGCTTGACGCCGCGCTCCCCGACGAGCGTGGCATAGCCTTCCGGCAGGCGCTCGATGAACGTGCTGGCATTGGCCAGACGCGCCGCCCGCTCGATTTCGGCCTGGGTCGCACCGGGGCGCGCATAAGCGATGTTCTCGGCGAGGGAACGGTGAAAGAGCATGGGCTCCTGCGGCACGATGGCGATACGTGCGCGCAGCGATTCCTGCGTGACGTCGCGGATATTCACATCATCGATCAGCACGCGCCCGTCGCTCGTATCGTACAGGCGCTGGATGAGCTTGGTGAAGGTGGTCTTGCCCGAACCGCTCGGCCCGACCAGCGCCACACGTGAACCCGGCTCGATCGAGACATCAAGATGTTCGTATAGCGGCGTGTCCTGTCCGGGATACTGGAAGGTCACGTTCTCGAAGCGGACGCGCCCCTCGGTAAAGGCGGCCTTGCAGGCGCCTTTACGGTCCTGGACACCGGGCGCCTCGTCGAAAATCGCAACAAGCTCTTCCATCTCATTGACCGAGCGCTGCACCTGGCTCACCTGCTGGCCGAGATCGCGCAGATAGCCCTGCACGAGAAACACCATGGTCAGCACATAGGCCACATCGCCCGGCCCCGCCTTGCCCTGCCACCACTGCCAGACGATAAGCGCGACGAGTGACATGCGCATGACCAGCGAGGCAAAGCCCTGCAGATTGGCGCTGTTCGTTCCCCTGATCCAGGTACGTGCGGTGCGCGCGCTCCATGCACGCAGAACACGCCCGAGACGGCGCTCCTCGCGATGCTCGGCACCGAATGCCTTGACCACGGCGTTGCAGGTTACGGCATCGGCAATGGCTGCCCCTACTTTCGTGTCCCAACGATTGGCCGAGCGGGCGGAGGGCGCGACATAGCGCAGCGTCAGCACCACGGAGAGCCAGGTAAAGAGCACTACCGAGAGCGCAAGCACCGCCCCCATGAAAGGGGAATGCCAGGCCAGAACGAGCGTGGTGCCGGTCAGGACCAGCACTTCCGGTGCGATCAGCAGGAGCAGCGTGTCATCCAGGGTGTCGATGGCCCACATGCCGCGTGTGAGCTTGCGCACGGTGGAGCCGGCGAAATTATTGGCATGCCAGTCGGTCGAGAAGCGCTGAACGCGTGCAAAGCCCTGCGACAGGGCGCGCTGCATGATGGCAAGGCTGAGATGAGTGATCCCCAGATAGGAGGAGCGCCGCCCGAGCAGTCCGACCAGCCCGAGCGCAATCAGCCCGCCCACCATCAGAAGCGCGTCGTTGCGGAGCGCGGTCTGAGCCGCATCATGCGGCACGCCGCCCGCATGACTGGAAATATCGGTAACGAGGCGACCCGACAGCACAGGTGTCGCGACATCGGCAATGGTCGCGAGCCCGATCCCGAGCACGGTACGTGTCAGAAAAGCCGGATGCTCCAGCCAGCGACGCATGACGAAGCGCACGATATCGACAAACGCGATGTCGCGCTTGTGGCGGGTAGTCTGGTCAATGTCGGACACGAAAGAAAGCTCCTCCGCCTGACGATCGACCGGGCGGGCATACTGGAAGTCTCGGGCGGGAAGCGCTTATTGTGGGGTGTCGAACGCCCTTATGCAACATGATGAAATGGTTCTGATGTCTCTTCCTTCGGCCAGGCGGGCCATGACCCGCGCGCAGGCCCGCCAGTTCATCACCGCCCTTGCCGAGTCCATGCCCGATGCCGAGAGCGAGCTGGTTTACACCGACGCCTTTTCGCTTCTGGTGGCCGTTGTCCTCTCGGCGCAGGCAACGGATAAATCGGTCAACAAGGTCACGATCGGGCTCTTTCGCGACGCGCCCGATGCCCGTGCCATGGTGGCTCTGGGGGAAGAGGGTATTGCCGCGCATATCCGGACGATCGGACTGTGGCGCGCAAAGGCGAAAAACGTACTCAGGCTCTCGGAGCAGCTTCTGGCCCTGCATGGTGGCGAGGTTCCCTCAGACCGCGCCGCGCTGGAGGCTCTGGCCGGGGTTGGACGCAAGACGGCGAGCGTCGTGCTGAACGTGATGTTCGGCGAGAGTGCCATGGCGGTGGACACGCATATTTTCCGGCTTGGAAACCGCACCGGGCTGGCGCCGGGCAAGACGACGCGCGCTGTCGAAGAGGGGCTGATCAAGCGTATCCCGCCTGACATGCTCCGCCCCTCACATCACTGGCTGATCCTGCATGGCCGTTACGTGTGCAAGGCACGCAGTCCTGAATGCGGACGCTGCGTTGCCTTCACGCCTTGCCTTTTCCCGCTCAAGGCCCAGATCAGCAGCAGCAAAGGAGAAGCTGGATGAGCACCTATATCGTCTTTACGCGTGAAGAAATTCTCGATCCTGAGGAGATGGCGACCTATTCGCGTCTCGTCGGCGAAACGTTCAAGGGCCACCCGGTCAAGATTCTGGCTGCCTATGGCGACCAGGAGACCCTTGAAGGCACCGGTCCCGATGGCGTGGTGATTGTCGAGTTCCCCGATCGTGAGTCGGCTCTGGCCTGGTATGACGGTGAGGCCTATCGCAAGGTGCGCGAGCATCGCTTTGCCGGTGCGAAATATCGCGCGACAATCGTCGAAGGCGTATAATCCGGTTGGGATCGTTGTTTGAGCCGTCCGGGGGCGGCTCAAACAAGCCTAATTGGCGCGAAGTGCCGGGACGGCCCCCATGGCCTTGAGGTCCCAGCGGATCTGGAACGGCTCCGTGCCCTTATAGGCACCGACATGCACATGTGGGTTGCGCGCAAATCCATTGTTACCGTCGAGGGCTACGACATCCCCGGCTCTAACATGATCGCCCGGTTTGACGCGGATATCGGTGATATGAGCGTAGACGACGTTCAGGCCGTCAGCGCGTTGGAACAGGATGATACTTGCGGGTGGCTTGCCCATGCTGCCGGGCAGATTGGTGACCGGATTCACGTGAACGAAGGTCACGACTGAGTCGAACGGCGCGTGAACTTCCTTATGCCAGCCATACCAGTCTTCGTTTTTCTCACCCAGTCCCCGGTAGAACCTGTTGTAGCCGTGCGTCTCATCCGTGGCGCCCCCCACAATCATGCAATCCGTTCCCAAGGCATCGCCTGCTCCCGGTAACTGGCCCAGCGGATGCTCGCCACAAGCAAAAGGCTCGTGGAAAAGAGGGGCGAGCGTGACCTCACGTATCGGATCGGAAGGCTTGGCCAGATCCCCTAGTCCCGGCGGCAGACCCATGGATCGCAATTCCCGCTGATAGGCGGCAAGCGCGCTTTTATCTGAGGGTGCGGCCTGAGCACGCGATACAGCATGAGGTAGTGCCGTCATAAGGAGGGTGATGCAGATTGTTTTTGCGATCTTTCCCGTCTTGCCCATACAGATGTCCTCCGTTGATGCGAAACCAACCGACACTTTGTGTCCTGTTTCGAGGCTAGGCCCATAGGACAGGTCATCGCAATGGACGGAATGGGAGAGGATGCTCAGCAGGGCAAAGCCTGGTCGCTCGGATGACATAATGTGAGAAGCTGGACGAAGGGCGTGCGTTCACGTTTCCTTGCGGTAAAACGACCCTCCCCGGCACCAGCGACGAAGAGATTCCATGTCATCACTCAGCCTTTTCGCGATCCTGCTGACGCTCTGCACGATTTGCGGCATCCTGAACTACAAGCTGCTCAAACTGCCCATGACGATCGGCATTCTTCTAATCGCGCTGGTGATGTCTCTGATCGTCAAGGGGCTGGATATCGCCCTGCCGAGCGTGGATCTGCACACCTTGCCCATGACGATCCTCGCTTCGGCCGATCTGCCAGGCAATCTGCTGGATGGGGCGCTGTCATTTCTGCTTTTCGCCGGGGCGCTTCAGGTCGATACGCGTCATCTGATGGAGCGGAAATTCTCGGTCTTCTTTCTCGCCATCGTCGGCACCATTCTTGCCGTCTTCATGCTGGGTGGGGCCATGTACTGGGTGATGGCGCAGGTGGGGCTGCCGGTGCCTTTCCTGTGGTGCGTGGTGCTCGGCGCGATCCTCGCGCCAACCGATCCGGTTTCGGTGGTGGGCATGCTGCGCCGCCTCGGACTGCCCGGCCCCATCCAGGCGATCTTTGCCGGAGAGAGCCTGTTCAATGACGGGGTGAGCATCGTCATCTTCGGTCTCGCCATGACACTGGTCACGGGCGAAGCGCATCACCTTACCCTCATGGACGCCGCCGAAGCCTTCGGGGTCGAAGCGGTGGGCGGAGCGGGGCTGGGCTTTGTGGCAGGGCTGATCGGCTTGCTGTGTTTCCGTGCAGCAAGGGACAGCCATCTGCAATTGCTCGTCTCGCTCAGTCTGGCCGCAGGCACGTTCAGCCTTGCTCATGCACTTGGAATGTCCGGTCCAATTGCCGTGGTGGTGGCCGGGCTGTGCCTCGGGAGCGAACGCGCCAAGAGCAGCATGGACGACCATGCACGTGAGGAGCTCAACAGCTTCTGGACACTCGTCGACGAGATCCTGAATGCGCTTTTGTTCCTGATGATCGGTTTCGAGGTTCTGGCCGCCATTCCCAGCCTGCGCGCCTTCTGGGCGCTTCTTCTCGGGATTCCGCTTTCCATCGCGGCGCGCGCGCTCAGCGTGTTTCTGGCCATCCTGCCGATCCATCTCTATGGCGAGGATCGCGGGCGCATGCTGGCGGTACTGACCTGGGGCGGCCTGCGCGGGGGAATTTCGCTCTCCCTCGCTCTCACCCTGCCGCCGGGGCCGATGAAGGATATCCTCGCGCCAATCTGCTATGGAATCGTGGTGTTCACTATTTTGGTGCAGGGCCTGACAATGGAGCGTGTCGCGTTGCGCTTCTATCCCAAGAACTCCTGACCTATTCCGACAGGGCCTGGGGCAGGTTGGGTACGCCCCGAAACCCTACTCGTGGCACCCAGAGCCGTTCCCCGCGCCATGAGCGGTCCGAACGGATCTCCAGTTTCCCCTGGCGGGGAATGATCAGGACAGCCCCATCCCGCCAGACGGTAAACCGATCGATGAACCGACCCGGCTGACATCCTGCGGGCAGGGGCTGCGCAGTGATGACGAACCCGTCATGCTGACAGGCCGCGCCCCATTCTTCAGGCGACAGGGGCGCAAGCCAGATCCATAGTCGCTGACCAGGATAGGAGAGAGTGCAGCGCGCTCCCGTGCACGAGGCTGCGTCATTTATCCCGCGCATCGGGCCGGGCCATGCCTGCATCCAGGCGTCGAGCACCCTGTTTTCCAGCCCGCCATGGGCACCGACCACCCAGCGACGATTCTCGGAAAAGGCGATCAGACCGGCATCGGGTGAAATCAGCACCAGAGGCCAGGGGCTCAGAAACGGAGAAACGAGCCCGGCCACGACCGGCACAAGAAAGCCGAAACGCGCCCTCCCTCGCCATAGACACAATCCGGTCAGCCCAAGCACATAGAGTGCAAGCCCTTTACCTCCTATGACCGGGACTGCGACATGGGCCAGAGGCAGGGCCGCCACCCAGTCAGCAATCAAGGAGATCAGGCCGATCCCCTGCCCCATGACCCAGAGTGGTATGGCGGCCAGACCGAAAGGCATGAGCAAAAGCGCCACCAGCCCGGCTGGCATGACGCAGAACGCTGCAACAGGTACCGCCACCAGATTGGCGATGATGAACCAGGGCTGAAAACTCCCGAACCCAGCCATGACCAACGGCAATGTCGCCCCGCCTGCGAGGGCGCTGGTCAGGGAGAGTAGGATCAGATGATGACCGATCCCCCCTTTTATCCCTCGCTCGGCACGACTGATGAACCAGGGGCGGAGCGCCTCATATCCTGCAACAAGTGCCATGACAGCCGCAAAGGACATCTGGAACGACAGATCGAGGACCAGAACAGGAGACGCGATGAGCAGGATCAGCGCCACAACGGCGAGGGAGCGCATGGACAGCACCCGCCGTCCGGCCAGCAAAGCCAGACTGGCGAGGCCAGCCATGCCGAGGCTGCGCAAAGCTGGCAGATGAAATCCGGTAAGCGCAACATAGGCCATCCCGATAAGCAAGGCGACCAGAGCCGCGATTTCCCGGCAGGGCACCCTCAGACCGAGCCATGGCCAGAGCACAAGAGCCTGACGGGTGGCAATGAAAGCCACGCCCATGACAAGCCCCAGATGCAGCCCGGCTACCGCAAGGATATGGGCCAGTCCCGATGCCGCATAGGCCGTACGCGTGACCTTGCTGATCCCCTCACCATGGCCAGCGAGCAAGGTAGCCGCGATGGCGGCACCTTGTCCGGCAAGATGACGGTCGATCTCCGTCASWA
>NZ_PNQZ01000024.1 GCF_003994335.1 Asaia sp. W19 | reverse complement strand
GGCCTCATGGGCATCTCGCCCATCACGGCCGGGCGGCAATCCATCGGCGCCGCACTCGCTGCAGAGGAAACGGCGGGGCGCATGTTCAGAAACGGGCTGCTCTCGCAAACCTATATCTCAGCCCCGACCTATCTCACCCTGCCGCAGAAGGAGCAGGCCAAGACCATTCTGGCCGATTACTCGGGCGCGATGAATGCGGGCAAGACGCCCCTGCTCGAGGGCGGGTGGAAGGTCGAGAGCATCGGGCTCAGGGCCGAGGACCTGCAACTCCTGCAAACCCGCCAGCTGGGCGTTGCGACGCTTTGCCGGTGGTTCGGGGTGCAGCCGGTCATGATCGGGGCCATGGACAAATCCACGGCCTGGGGCACCGGGCTGGAACAAATGAATCTCTGGTTCCTGCAATACGGCCTCATGCCCTGGCTGCAACGCATCGAGCAAGCCGTTGCGCTGCCTGCTCTCGCCCGCCGAGCGTGACCGCTATTTCGCCCGGTTCAATGTGGATGCGCTGTTGCGCGGCGATAGCATGGCGCGCGCGGGCTACATGCAAACCGCGCTGCGCTCGGGCTGGATGACCGTCAACGAGGCCCGCGCCAATGACAACCTTGCCCCGATGCCGGGCGGCGATGTGCTCATGGTGCAGGCCCAGATGATCCCGCTTGCCGATATCGGCAAGCCCCGCACCCTGACGGGCTTAGGAGCGCAAGACCCGCCCGCCAGGAATCCAACGCCCGGCAGATCCGGCATCACGGGAGATGACAATGAGTGAATATCTGGCCGCTGCTTTCGAGTGGAAGTTTGCGCCCGACGCGAAAGAGGGCAGCTTCGAGGGCTATGGCAGCGTGTTCGGCCATCAGGACGCGCATGGCGATATCGTCCTGCCCGGTGCCTTTGCCGAGACGCTGGCCGAGCGCAAGGCGCAAGGCCGCGGCATCCCCATGCACGTCATGCACGGGTTTTTCGGCGGTGACGGCCTGCCCGTGGGCGTGTGGGAGGATGCCAGCGAAGACGCGCACGGCCTGCATCTGCGCGGGCGTCTGTCTGGCATGGATACCGATTACGGGCGCAGGCTTTACGGTCTGGTCAAGGACGGCGCGCTCGGCGGCCTCTCCATCGGCTTTTCCGTGCGCAAGAACGGGGCAGCCCAGGGCACCGAGCCGGGCGGACCGCGCCGCCACATCAAGGCGGTGGATCTGCACGAAGTCAGCCTCGTGGATGACCCGTCAAATGCGCTCGCCCGCGTGACCGAAATGCGCAGGCGGTTTTATCCGGAGGGGCCGCAGCTGCCCGATCTGGCGGCAGAGCTTCGCGCCGCCAGCCGTAGTCTCCTCAATGCAGTCAGATCTCGCCCGTATGCGAGCCTCCGCTGATCCGGTTCGGGCTGCTTCGCTAGGAAGCGGGTTATTTGCGCGGGAACGATCCGGTCCGGGCGTAATAAGCAAGATTATCTTCCAGGGGGCTGTCGGTTGGACAGACGCGGATCTTGCCTGTCTTTCGGTCGACAATGAGAGGCACGCTGCCGGTAAGCTGATCATCGGGATCGTGTGTCTTGAGGAAGCGTTCTGACTGATAACGAAAACACCACCCGCTCTCGAATTCCTGTTCGAAAACGATCTGAAGTGGTTTGTCAGATCTGCTCAAATAAAACTCTACGGCAGCTCTGGCATCGTCGAATGTCATGACTGATCCTTTTAGAAAATTCTTCTAGTCCTGCCTTGCTCTGACGCTACGCGATCCGGACTGCATCGTCGATACGAACTTCAATCATCTATTTCTTCAGGGCGCATCTGGGCGCCCTTTTTTTATGAGGATTACCCTATGTCTGATTACGAACAGGCCGCCCGCGAACTCAGGGCCGCCACCGATGAGGTCAAGCGTTTTGCCGAAGCCTCGACAACAGAGCTACGCAATCTCGGCAAGGTCACGGAAGAAACCAAGGCCAGCGCAGACAAGGCCTTGGCCGAAATGAGTGGGCTCTCTACCCGTCTGACCGATCTGGAACAGAGAGCCGCCCGCCGGCGCGAACCGTCTGAGGATACGGCCCTGACGCTTGGCGAAGAGTTCATGGCCAGCGATGCGGCACGCGACCTCAAATCTTCATTCCAGGGGCGGATCAGGACTGAGATGGAGCGAAAGGCGCTGACGACAGGGCCTGCGACCATGGGCGCGACGACGTCTGCCGGAACATCCCTCATTCCTGCGATGCGCCTGTCGGGTATCGATATGATCCGCCTGCCGCAACCCACCTTGCGTAGTCTCATCCCCTCCGGAGCGACTTCGTCACCCATTATCGAATTCGTCCGGCAGAAGAGCTTCGACAATAAGGCCACGCCGGTTGCTGAAGGCGCGGCCAAGCCGTATTCGGATATGAGTTTCGAGCTCAGCCGGGCGAATGTCGCGGTCATTGCCCATTTGTTCAAGGCCTCGAAGCAAGCTCTCGACGATGCTCCTGAACTCGTCTCGATCATCAATGCGCAGGGCGTCGCAGGGCTCGAACAGGTCGAGGAATACCAGTTCATGTACGGCGACGGGACCGGGGCGAATATCCTCGGTCTTATGAAGCAGGCTACAGCTTTTGCGGCGCCAGCCGGTCTTGCGGTCCCGGATGCCGCTTTCGATACGATCCGGATGGCCATGCTGCAGGCTTCGCTGTCGCTCTACCCGGCAACCGGCATCGTCCTGCACGAGATCGACTGGTTTCGTATCACCTCCGTCAAGGACGGCATCGGCCGCTATGTCCTCAGCGACCCGCAATCCGTCGCGACGCGGTCCCTGTGGGGTCTGCCGGTTGTCGTCAGCAACACGATCCGACAGGGCGATTTTCTGGTGGGTGCCTTTGCCACCGGTGCGCAGATTTTCGACCGGCAATCCGTCGCGGTCGAGGTTGCCACGGTGGGTGACGACTTCGAGAAGAATATGGTCACCGTTCGTATCGAAGAACGTACCGGCCTCGTCGTTTATCGTCAGCAATCCTTCATCACCGGTACCCTTCCGCCGGATGCCACGGCGGCAAAGAAAGCCTGATCGGGGGCTTCGCCATGACGCTCACCATCCTCGAAAGTCCCGCCCAGGGGCTCGCTCTGGCTTCGCTCGCCGCATTGCGCGAGCAGCTGTCGGGCGAGCCTGCCGCTCAGATCAGCGACCCGGCGCTAAGCGAGTATCTGGCCCAGGCCACGGCGCTTGTTCAATCCACGCTGGGTCGCCCGGTCCTGGCGGGTCTGTATCGCCAGACCCTGCGCGTCGGGGATGGCGAGCGCCGCCTGTCTCTCGCCCTGGCCGTCACGCCGCTGATCTCGATCGGCGACGTAACGCAGGACGGTTTCGCCCTCGATCCCGGGCCGGATGGCTGGGAATCCGGCGCATTGTCCGGCCTGCTCTGCCCGTCGATCCTGCAGGGTGCCTGGTGGTGGCCGGGGCGCTACCGCGTGACCTATCGAGGCGGCTGGATCGTGCCGGGTATGAAAGACGAACAGGGCAATGCTCTGGCCGCGACCGTGCCCGCCGATATCCGCGCCGCCACGCTCTCAACGGCCCGTGCGCTGTTCTACACAGCCGCAGCGCGGCGATCCGCTCCTGCGTTCGGAAAGCGAGCAGGGTGTGGGCGCGAGCAGCTGGGCCACGCCCGATGCAAGCCTGGGCGGTCTGCCGCCCGACGCCGCCGCCATCCTCGCCCGCTACGCTCAGGCAGGCCTGTCATGAGCGTGGGCGCCAGCCGACGCAGGAGGCAGATCCAGCGCGCCGGGCGGGTCATGGTGCTGAGCCGGGTCGATCTGAGCGCAAGCCTGACGGTCCAGGGTTACGCCCCGCCACCCCAGGTCGCCCAGCTGGCCGAGGGTGTGGGCAAGGCCCCGCTCCTGGCCCAGATCACCGCCGATGAGACAAACCGCTCCGGCTATACGCCCCGCAAGGGCGACCAGCTGCGTGATGGGCCGAGAACCTACACCCTGACCGATGCCAGCCCGGTTTACGACCGGGGCACACTCTGTGGCTGGTCGCTGATCGCCTCGGGAGGCTCCTAATGCTGTCTGAAACCGTCTGGAATGACGCCTTTGCCCGCGCCCGGCTCGTCGCGGAAGAACAGGCGATTCCGCTGGTCGACGTGCTGAAGCAGACACAGGAAGATCGTCCGCCGCTTCACTGGCGCATGGAAGCCCAGGCCAGCCGATCCGACCGGCTCGGCCTGGGCGAAACCGCCATGGAAGAGGAAGGCGAGATCGCGCTGTATCTGACCATGCGTGTGGGCCGGATCTCGACCCCTGATGCGCTCACCTGCTGCACGGCGATGAGTGTCGCGTTCCGCGCGCAATGGGCGAGCGTGCAGCCCTGGCCCGAGGGCCTCTTTTATGACGGTCAGAGCCTCTACCCGCCCGATTCCGACACGACCGGGAACTGGATCAGCATGAGCCTCATGATCCGCTACCGCTATCAGGACCGCCTGACCGGCGCCTGACTTTCCCTGAAAGGTACGAGATGAAATTCTTTCCTCTTGCGGAGACCGCTCCTGGTAGCGGTCTTTTCGAGCTGTTTGGCGCTGCTCTGGAAGCGTCCGGCACCTCACTGGCTCTGAGCAAGGCCCTCAAAACGGTCCCGGCCGGGCTGCGCGTCGCAGTCGCACCCTACCGGGCCATGAGCGGTATGCCTGCTCCGCTGCCGCCCACGGCCCTCGAGCAGGGCAAGGCTTACGATCTTCTGATCGAGCAGGAAGAAGATCCGGGCGTGTTTGCATCCGAGGCCCAGATCCTGACGAGCCAGAGCAGCGATGCGGGAGCTATGGCGCTCGCCCTGCAGGTCTTTTTCGGGCGTCGCATTGCGCTCACCCCCCATATCGAGACGGTGCAGGAAGCCCCGCTGACCGAAGAGACGACACCGGTGACATCCGCAGTGGGCAGCGCTGTCCAGAGCGGCGGCTCCGGTACCGCGTCGATCAACGCCGTGACCTCTGGCGGTGCGGTCGCAACCTCGGGGGCGACCCAGAGCGCCCCCTCCGGCGGCATCTCTGGCAGCACCTCTGGCAGCACCTCTGGCACGAAGGGAGCCTGACATGCCGTTTACCGGAGCAACTGCCGGATATCAGGCCGGTGTTCAGGCCAACGATACACGGCTCGCTTTCGCGCGCGAGATCACCTACGGCGTGGCGCCGAGCGGTTCCTATCAGCGCCTGCGTCTGACGGGCGAAAACTTCCGCCGCCAGAAGGCGCGGCAGCGGCCGGAAGAGATCGACCCGCATTGGGAAGCGTCGCAGGCCGTCACGACCCAGCAATCTGTGGGCGGCACGCTTTCGGGCGCTCTGTCATTCGGCAGCTATGACGCGCTGTTTGCCTGCGCCTGTGCCGGTACGACGGCCGATCGGTCCGTGTCTATCCCGGCCTCGGTCAATCTGACGTTTGACCGTCCCTCATGGAATCCCTCCGGTATGGTCGTATCGACCGCGGGAAAATTTCTCTGGGGTAGCCTGCCTGGGGTAGGGTTCATCCGCCTCGCCTCGAATTCCGGCAAGCTGGTCAGGGTTTTTCCCTATGCCAAGGGAAGAAACGCCGACTACATTACCACCCCCTTCGACTCTTTCCCGACCCTTCCCGCTGCCATCAGCGATGGCGCCACGGCAACGGCCTCGGTCATCATCAATGGCTCGACATTCAACAGCCTGACCCTGATCGAGCAGCTGGGCGATGACGTGCTGGTCAGAACGGGCGGCTTCGTCAAACAGATCCAGCTCTCGATCGCTCAGGGGCAGTTCGCCACCTTCTCGGCCGATATGGATTTCCGCGACGAGCAGCATCTGGCGGTATCGCCCGCAACCGATCTTCTCGCCCCGACCGATAGTTTCGTGCTCGATCCCGTATCGGGCTGGGGAGCGATCTGGGTCGACGGCAAAAAGATCGATGCGCCCATTCGCCAGTTTTCCTGCACGCTCACTCGCGACGGGGCCAGCCAGGATTACGCCATGGGCAGTGACAAGGCGGCCGGGCAGCAGCCCGGCAGTTTCACGGCATCGGGCCAGATGCAGCTCTTCTTCCGCGACTTCACCGAGTATCAGCGTTTCCAGGATGACTGGCAGGGGCCGGTGCAGGTGCTCCTGAAAGACCGCAAGGGCAATATCTACGGCCTGACCTTCTTTTCCGCGACACTGCAGAATCCCCAGGTCAATGCCGGGTCCAAAAACAGCACGATCGTCGCGACCTTCGACATCGAGGGCAACCCCCAACCGGGCGGCGGCACCTTTTCGCTGAGCATTTTCCCGGCCTGATCGACCAAGGCTGCGCCCGATCGATGGGCACAGCACACCCCCGACATTCGTTAAGTGAAAGACAAAGCAATGGCGAAAATCTCCGCCTTTTCCCGCGATGCTGCCCGTATTCGCGAGGGCGAAACCATCGAGGTCGGCCCGAGCGGCAATACGTTCCAGATCACGACGCGCGGGTTCACCCCGCGCTATCGCGATGCGCTGTTCAACCGCAAACACGCGGCCGCTGCGCGTCTCAATCGTGCCCTGCAGCCCGGCGCGATCCGGTACACCCCCGAGACTTTACCTCCCACCGAGGATGATCGAGCACAGGGCGAGGCCATTGCCGAGCATTGCGTGATCGATGTGAACGGCTTGCAAAACGATGATGGCTCCGAAATCGGGGTTGATCAGTTTCGCGCGCTGCTCGCGAGCGGTGAGCATCCCATGCTGATCGCCCTGGCCATTTCGGCGGCTGCGCGTGTGGGCGAAGAGCAGGCCGAAGCCCATCGGGAGGCGGTGGGAAACTAACCGAGGCGCTGGCCTGGGAACTCGAATACGGCCAGTTCATCGGGCCTGACGAGCTTCCGGCGCACCGCGAATTCGTGCTGGCCAGCCGACCGGTTCTGCCTTCCTGGCTCGATCGGCCATGGCGAGGCTGGCACGATCTGCATCACGATCGCAGCTGGTCTTTCGATCTGGTCGGGGCCGCCATGGGCAAGATCCGGGGTGTGTCCAGACCGGGCGGCATCGCTTGGCAGGCGCTCGATCGCTGGTGCGAGGTCAACGCCGTCTCCGAAGACGATCGCCCATGGATCGAGGCCCAGATCCGCGCCATGGACACCGTTTTTCTCGCGCATCGAAACCGCAGGATCAGTGAAGACATCGCGCGATTCCTCAAGGGATGACCCATGGCCAGAGCCGAAACCTTCAGCCGGTCGCTGCGGCTTTTTGTCGATCGTACGCTCTCGCCCGAGTCATTGCGTGCCGAAATGGCCCGCAGGGCGATCGCTGCGCGAGATGAACTGATCGCTCGCGGTGAGGCGCCGCCCAGCTGGCGGCGCTATGTGGATGGCAAGGCGGATGCGCCCGAAACCAGTGTGCGTCTGGATGGGGCCATTCTCTATCGCTTCAATCTCACCGGGGAGGCTGCGCAAGTAGGGCTCGACCTGTGCCGGTCGACATCGCCCACCCGGAGCGGAAAGTTCCGTGATTCATGGGTGGTCCTCTGCGATGACAAGCTCTGGCAGCAGCCGCTCAAGGATCTGCCAGCCAGTGCCACGATCCTGATCGTCAACCCGCTTCCCTACGCGCGCAAGATCGAAACCGGCGCGCTCGAGCCGCGCATCCGGCGTAATCAGATCGAGCGTGTGCGTCAGGGCCTGATGCGTCGGTTCCCTACCCTTAATTTCGGCAAGCTCTTCGTCCGGCTGGGCGGCGGCATTGCCCCCCAGGCCCCCTATCTCCTGCGCGGCGCATCAGGTGAGCGCAGGACGCACGCGGGTACCTTCATGACCTATCCGGCGCTGGAGATAACCGGCAGATCATAACAACAGGTTGAGGAATGATCAGCCTTTGATCTCATGACAGTTTACCATCGCGCTGGCATCCATCTCGCTTGAGAACATCGCATCATCGCCCTTGGTCCACCAGACATACTCGGCGGCAGCATATTTTGCCCCACTACCTGCGATGACGTTGGTGAACACCTGTGTTTTGCTGTCGATCGTGAGAACAGCCAGGCTGATGTCACCAGCATTGATATAGCTGACGTTAACGAGCTTTTCCGAGAGCATGCCGCGCAGCTTAGCGGAGCTGGCGCCCTTCTTTGCTTTGCAGCTGTAGGTAACAACTTGGCGCTGAATGTCTGTTGAGGCCGCAAGCGGTATAGCAAGAGACGAGGCTGTCTCAGCGCGCGCGGACGACAAGGTTGGCAGCGTGGCTAAAGCAATCGTCGCGCATGCCAGTCTTCCGAACATGTCCTCATTCCTTCCCGATAGTCCGACGCCACTCGTCAAGGACTCATTCGAGATTCCTGTCTCAGAACCGAGGCGGAATTTTGACGCGTGATCCAGCGCGAATCCGGACTCATCTTCTTCTTCGTTTGGAGTCCGCCATGGCTACGACCATCTCTGAGCTTTACATTGCCTTTCAGAGCAATCTTGCAAAAGCGCAAGACGATGCGGCGTCCCTGATCAAACTGGGCGACGCGGCAGAGGCGGCAGACAGCAAGGTTACAAGGCTTGGTCGTAACGGTGCATCGGTAGCCAGGCAGTTCGACGAGACGACGCGCGCTGAGGCCAAGCTGGGCAGCGAGATCCGCCAGCGCACGGCCAATATCGAGGCGCTGCAGAAATCCCTCGCGGCCGGTGAAATCACGCAGGAGCAATATGCCGGATCTCTGGCGGGGATCGCCAGATCGGCCGGAGCGCAGAAAGAGAAATTCGACGCCGCAACAGGAGCCAGCAGGCAGCATAATGCCGCTTTGGCCGAGGGCGCGACGGCCGCACGGCTGTCCAGTTATCAGATCGGTATCCTGGCCGGTGAGGCGCATAAATTCGCCGACCAGGTGCTTGCCGGTGGTGGCGCCATGAAAGCTGCGTTCTACCAGGTGCCGAACATGGTCACGGTCATGGGCGGCTTTGGCAATGCCATGCGTATCGTGGGCGGGCTCCTGACCGGTCCGGTCGGCATTGCGGCCCTTGCCGTTGGGGCCGGT
>NZ_PNQZ01000023.1 GCF_003994335.1 Asaia sp. W19 | reverse complement strand
TAACGACAAGTTCAGCGCGCTCTAGCGGGAAGGGTACGAGCAGAACATGCGCAGCCTGAGCGAGAGCGGGCAATCGGTGAAAGCCCGGCTTCTGGCAGCCCAGGGCGATCAGCAGGGCGCCGATCTGCTCGATTTCGATCTCTCGGCGTCCCAGCAAAAGCGTCAGCTCGCCGAAAGCTGGAAGGGCTTTCTCGGCGAGGCCTATACGGGGAACCAGACCTATCTCGACCAGGCGACCGCGCTCGAAAAGACCCTCGCGGCCGAGCGTCTCGCCATCCAGAAAAGCTACGCCGACAAGGCCGCCGCCGCTGCCAAGGCAGAGGCCGACGCCAAGACGCAGGCGATCAAGGCCCTGCGCCAGGAACATCTGCGCGCGGCGGACGAAGCACGGCAGCAGCGCGACCAGGTAGCCAACACGGTGGCGTCGGTCATCGGCAATCTGGTCGATTTTGCCAACGGGCTCAATCTGTCGAGCTACTCGCCTCTTTCGGCCGAGGCGCAATACCGGGCGGCCAATGACAATTTTCGATCGGTTGCGAGCAAGGCCCAGCAAGGCGATTACGAGGCGGTGCAATCCCTGCGCAGCACGGCAGAGGCGTTTCTCGCCCAGAGCCAGAGCTATAACGGCTCGGGGCGGGAATACGCGGTGGACTTCAACGCCGTCCAGCAGCTGTTGCAGACGGTGGGAACGCTGAAGCCGAACGTCCTCACGGAATCAGCGTTCAAGACGACAGTGGATGGCAGCACGCAATCCCTCTCCGGCGCGCTCTACAAGCTGCTGGAGACGGCGAACAAGCAGCTTGACATCGCCAATCGGCAACTCGCCGAGCAGCGGCATCAGGCCCAAGGCAGGGCGGCATGAACGGGCCGCTCTTTCATACGGTCGAGATCGATGCGGAGCGCCCGCTCGCGGTGGCCTTCGACCGGGGCTACGGCACACGCGCCGCTGGAACCCTCACGCTTCTGCCGTTCCGGCGGAGCATCATCGACACGCTGCGCCTGTCCGATGGGGGCTATGTCGATGAACACGGAACGCCCTATCCGCCCTTGCTGACCGATGCTTTCTCGATCGATCGGCGGCTTGATCTCTCGCCAGCCTCGCCCTCGGTGCGCGAGAGCTGGGGGGCGATCACCCTCGCCAATCCCGATGGACGGTACGACGCCCTGATCCGCGATCGCGTCATCGACCGGATGCCCATCCGTATCAAGGCGGGCAGCAAGACGCATGACCAGGCGCGCCAGATCGATCTCAACCCGCCAGGCTCTGTCCTCACCCCCGTATTCAGCGGGCTGGGCAGTCCCTGGCAGCCTGACCGGCTTGGCGTGCAGATCGCGCTGCGCGAGGTTTCGGGCTGGCTCGATGAAATCATGATGCCAGTCGGCAGCTATGCCGGTTCGG
>NZ_PNQZ01000229.1 GCF_003994335.1 Asaia sp. W19 | reverse complement strand
GGGCCGACCAACCCGAACCGCCTCTATTTCTTCACCGGCACCAATGGCCTCTCCGTAGGGGCAGACGGGAAGCAGGCGGTCGAGAATGTGGATGACGGCAACTGGTCTGCCGACATGGCGCATGACAACCCGCATTTCACGCCCTTCGACTGGACGACCTATCCGGAACGCCTCCAGGAAGCCGGTGTCAGCTGGAAGTTTTATCAGGAATACGACAATTTCGGCGATAACCCTCTCGCTTCATTCAGGCAGTTCCGCAACCTCGACCCGAAAGACTGGCGCTACCGCAATGCCCGCGCCATCGTCCCCGGATCGACGAAGGAGAATATGCACGAACTCGAGGGCCGCTATCTGCTGGACGCATTCGAGAAGGATATCGCCCAAGGCACTCTGCCGCAGGTTTCCTGGATCGTCCCCCCTGCTGCGCTGTCAGAGCATCCGGAAGCACCACCGGGATTCGGCGAGCATCTGATTTCCAAACTGATCGATATCTTCGTTCGCCACCCGGATACCTGGTCAAAAACCGTCTTCATCCTCAATTACGACGAGAATGACGGGTTTTTCGATCATGTACCGCCGCCAGTCCCGGCGCTCGATGGTGCGTCGGAGAGCGCTGGAAGCGTCTCCACAAGGGGAGAGAGTTTCCACGGTGAACCGGTTGGGCTGGGACCACGCGTTCCCGCGCTGATCATTTCGCCCTGGACCAAAGGAGGCTGGGTCAACTCGCAGGTTTTCGACCATACCTCTGTGATCCAGTT
>NZ_PNQZ01000228.1 GCF_003994335.1 Asaia sp. W19 | reverse complement strand
GAGGACATACGCCCGTTATGCGGCGTCTTGCGTGTCGTCTTTGCCAATATGGATGCGTTTGCCCGATTCCCCCCTCAAAACCCTACCGCCTCACTTTTCACCGCGGAGGATCTGACCCGGGTCTGGYCCCACGACCGCCTCTCTCACGCGCCCGGCTCGGTCGAGATGGAGCGCGCCATCGAATTGCTGCCAATCATAGAACGCAGCGATCTGCTGCTTGACTTGCATTCCATGCTCTGGGAGTCAGCGCCTCTCTTCATTTCCCCCCAGACCGCCCGTTCAGTCACGCTGGCAGGACTCCTCTCCTCTCAATCCGACACACCGTTCCTGACTCTCACGGATCTGGGCCATGTCGGTGGCGCCCGGCTGATCGAGCACAACCGCTTCGTGACCCAGACGGGCGGCGCGCGCAGCGTGTTGCTCGAAGCCGGGCAGCATTGGCGCGCGGAGACGGTCGAGATCAGCAAACGCGTCATTCGTCACTTCGTCGATAATGCCGGGTTCCTCCATTTCGGCGCGAAAGACACGGAGAATGCCGCCGCCGCGCATCAGGCCATGGTGACGGATAATGTCGTGGCGCGCAGTGCCAGCTTTGCCTTCACCGAAGCTTTTCAGGGCGGAAGCGTGATCGAGAAGGCAGGCACACTCATCGCGACAGATGGCGACGACGAGATCTGCACACCCTATGATCACTGCGTCCTGATCATGCCCAATCTATGCGTCAGACGCGGACAGCTTGCCGTAAGGCTCGCCAGACTCATCTGAGCGATTGGGTTCCAGCGACACACCCATCGACCAAAACATATCACCCTGGGGTTCTCCCTACGGGAGGGAGAACCCGGCCCCGCCCGACTGAAGAGAGGCAAAGGCTGGAGGTCAAACCTGCGGAACATTGCCCGCAGGGAGGCGGTCAGGCCCCGGGGTAAGCGACGTCATAGATCGGGAAGCGGCAGCACAGCGCCTTCACTTCGTCATGGACGCGCTGTTCGACCGCATCCTGCTCCGACGTGCCATAGGCGCTGAGCACTTCATCGATCATGCGGGCAATGACACGGAATTCCTCCACCCCGAAACCGCGCGATGTGGCGGCCGGGCTGCCCAGACGGATGCCGGACGTCACGAAAGGCTTCTCCGGATCAAAGGGGATGGCGTTCTTGTTGGCTGTGATGCCGGCCCGTTCCAGGGCGGCTTCGGCGATCTTCCCCGTCACCTTTTTCGGACGCAGATCAACCAGTACCAGATGGCAATCGGTTCCCCCGGTGACGATGTCGAAACCACGGGCGACGAGCTCCTCAGCCAGAACGCGGGCATTCTCCGCGACAGCACCCTGATAGGCCTTGAACTTCTCGCCCTGGGCTTCGCCAAAGGCGACAGCCTTGCCCGCGATGACGTGCATCAGCGGACCGCCCTGCAGACCGGGAAACACGGCGGAGTTCACCTTCTTGGCGATTTCGGCATCATTGGTCAGAACGATACCACCGCGCGGCCCGCGCAGGGTCTTGTGCGTGGTGCTGGTCACGATATGGGCGTGTGGGACTGGGCTCGGGAAGAGACCGGCTGCGACCAAGCCTGCGAAATGCGCCATGTCAACCATGAGGTAAGCGCCAACCTCATCGGCGATGCGACGGAAGCGTGCGAAATCGATATGGCGCGGGTAGGCAGAACCACCGGCGACGATGATGGTCGGCTTGT
>NZ_PNQZ01000227.1 GCF_003994335.1 Asaia sp. W19 | reverse complement strand
CCCGCGTTTCCCCTCTTCCCGACCCCCCCCGCCGATATCCGCGATGCCACGGGTCGCGAGGCCACAAATCCAGACAATCTGATGTGTCGGGCGGCACGGGAGATCAAACGTCTCTTCCCCGACCTTGGTCTGGTGGGAGACGTAGCCCTCGACCCCTACACCGATCACGGCCATGACGGCCTCATCGAGAATGGGTACGTGGTGAATGACGCGTCGGTAGAAATACTGGCGTTGCAGGCGCAAAATCAGGCCGCGGCCGGGATCGACATCATAGCCCCGTCAGACATGATGGACGGACGTATCGGAGCGATCCGTACGGCGCTGGACAAGGCTGGCCATGAACATGTGCGCATCATGTCCTACGCGGCAAAATATGCCTCTGCTTTTTATGGGCCGTTCAGGGATGCGCTCGGCTCCGGAGGGCTCCTGAAAGGCGACAAGAAGACCTATCAGATGGACCCGGCCAATAGCGACGAAGCCCTGCGTGAGGTTGCGCAGGACCTGCAGGAAGGCGCTGACATGGTGATGGTCAAGCCGGGGATGCCCTATCTCGATATCATCAGGCGCGTCCGTGACAATTTCGCGGTGCCGACATTCGCTTACCAGGTATCAGGCGAATACGCGATGATGATGGCGGCCATCCAGAATGGCTGGCTCGACCGCGACCGTGCCATTCTCGAGAGCCTGCTGGCCTTCCGACGGGCCGGATGCAACGGGATCCTCACCTATTTCGCTGTGGAAGCCGCACGGCTTTTGAACTCAAAGCTGTGAC
>NZ_PNQZ01000226.1 GCF_003994335.1 Asaia sp. W19 | reverse complement strand
TGGTGAAAATCTGCGTGGTGTTGGAGCGCATGACAGTCGGGTTGAACTGTGCAGCCGGGGCGCTGGCCCCTTCGCCCTGGGGGTTCTGGCCCACGTTCATCAGCGAATCTTCCTGCCACTCGAACAGCTTCTGAGTGGACTTATCGCCGCCGATCATCGACTGGAACGGCGTAGCGGTCGGAGCGATATTGGAGATAACGTCCGAGATATCTTCTTTGGTGCCTACAACATCGAAGGAGGAAACAGTGGTCAAATATCTACCTTAGTGAAGTTTCGCCATGAACGCCGCAGTGATGGCGTCAGGGTCGGTGGGGTTTGCGCGAAGGGATTTCAGAGCCTTGTTCAGGCCATCCTTCTCGGACGCATCAGCATTTGAACCGGCTGAGCCCGGTTTGATCACCCGGCTGGGCTTATTGACGACCTTCTGGACCTGAGCATCCACGGTCTTGCTGCCGGTATCGTAGAGGTATGCCTTGTGGAGGAGGCGGAGCATCGTCGGGTCTGTGACATTCTCGATGCCTTCAACGCCGCTCTTACGGGCAAATTCAACGAGCTTGGGGTAAACGGCGGGGAAGTCCTTGATGCCCTTCATAGGGTCGGTAAGTTCCGCAGCGCAGGCCTTTGCGGCCTCCTGACGGGCATCCTCAGCGGCCTTGCGGGCTTCCTCCAGACGCCCGTTCACCTCACTGTGGAGGAACGCGAGGTCCTTGTAGGCTGCCTCAGCATCAGCGCGGACCTGCTTGAACGTCTCAGGGTCCACATTAGGGTCCCGGCTGATTGCAAGCCAGTCGAGGTCCTTGTAGGGCGCGTAGCGCTCCTCAGCGCGCTTCCACATTTCAGTGTAGGCGGCTTCGAGGCGATCCTTTTGAGCCGTAGCT
>NZ_PNQZ01000022.1 GCF_003994335.1 Asaia sp. W19 | reverse complement strand
GACCGTGGAACTGCCTTCATCACGGATTCCTCCCTGACCGTGCATCCCGCTCTGATCGTCGTAGATATTGCGACGAACACCCAGAGGCGCCTGCTGGCCGATACTGAACCGGTCATGCCGCGTCATGGTTTCCTGGCGGTGCTCGATGGCAAGGCGTCGCGCTACAATCCGGACAAGCCGACCATGGCCCAGGCCGGTGCCAACGGCATTGGCCTGAGTGCCGACCAGCAGACCCTGTTCTGGCAACCACTGACGAGCCGCGAACTCTACTCCGCGCCCACCGCGGTTCTGGCTGACCCCAAGGCGACCGAGACGGAGATCGAGTTCAGCGTCAAGGATGAAGGCGAGGCGGGCATGGGCGATGGCATGGCCACTGCGCCGGATGGACGTCTGTTCCTGACCGATATCGAGCGTCATGGTATCTTGCAGCGCACGCCGGATGGCACGATCTCGGTCGTAGCCCACGACCCGAGGCTGATTTCCCCGGATGGTCTCGCCTATCGGGACAACACGCTCTACGCCACGATCGGGCAATGGTCACGCCAGCCTGCCCTGAATGACGGAGTGGATAAGGAGCAG
Organism: Asaia sp. W19; assembly: GCF_003994335.1. Classification (GTDB taxonomy): domain Bacteria; phylum Pseudomonadota; class Alphaproteobacteria; order Acetobacterales; family Acetobacteraceae; genus Asaia. The sequence goes on along the minus strand of NZ_PNQZ01000022.1, from coordinate 2,855 downwards.
CGCCCATGGCTTGTCGTCAGGATCACCCTGCCGCCCTATCAGCCCTGAGAAGCCTTTATGGCAGGAATCGCGCAGGCGATCGTTTATCGCGTGTCATGGAAGAGGGACACCCTTATAGGGCTCCCTCGCAGGCTTGGTCAGTTATCGGTGTTGAGCGACCATGAGGCGGCGCTTACACGGCTATCTGTCATGAGCGTGCTGACCAGGGTTTCAAGCGCGCTCGCGCCATTGGATGACACCATCAGAGCGATGGTGATGGCGATCTGGTCGTTATCCTCATCGCTCAGAGACAATTTTCCGATTGTGTAATCCGCATCTTCAAGCCGGGCTTTCAACTGCGTGGTCATGTCCTGCACGCTCAGACGGCAGGTGACGACGCGCAGCCCGTATCCGGTTTCCATCGCCTTGGCCTGGAGCGGGATCCGGTCGATTGCGCGCACGATGGGACGCAGCAGCGTATTGCCTGCAATGATAAAGAAAGTGAGCAGAAATCCCTCGGCCAGCATGTCACTGCCCACACAGGCGCCCACAGCGGCGGAACACCAGAGCGTGGCGGCCGTATTCATGCCGCGTACGGTGGCGCCCTCCTTGATGATGGCGCCCGCCCCCAGAAACCCGATTCCCGAAACGACATAGGCGATCACGCGCAGGGATTCGACGTCACCCGCAATGCGTTGGGCCAGATCGACAAAGGCGGCGCCACCCAGGGCTACCAGCGCGTTCGTTCGTACGCCCGCAGTCCGTTGTCGATATTGCCGCTCTGCGCCGATCAGCGTGCCGAACACGAAGGCGCTCAACAGGCTGATACTCGAATCCGTAAAGGAATGGAGGTCGAAAGTCTCGATGAAGCGCATCGGAGATCCAGTCTTGGCTGGTTGGCTGGCCCGGCCTGTCTAGTCGGTTTTCCCTCCTGCGCCCACCCGCCCGGTAGGGATTTTCCGACTGAATCTCCACGATCGGCAATATTATATCACGTGATCGTGAGCGCCAAACGGGTCCAAGGTGGCGCGTCCGTGTTGCGGGTGTGTCAGGGAGGGAGACTCACAGGATGTATCGGCGCATCCGGCGTTTTCAGAACGCGCGACCGCGCCACGCTGTCGCACGCCTGTTCAGCAGCGCCATGATCGTATTGCCGTTATGGCTCTGGCCGTATTCCCCGGCAGCGCAAGCAATCACAGCGGTTCCGCTCCGTCCAGCAGTGCTCTCTCACGCTTCGTCCTCCACGGCGATGTCGTTTTCAGGCGCGCGGCCCCCATTGGCCTCGTCGTCTGATGCAGCCACGCGGCGCCATACCGACACAGCCCCGATCCAGATCAAGGAGCGCGGGCGTGCAACGTCCCTGAGTCACAGACAGAGCATCCGTGTGCCGCCGCCACGCCGGTCGCGAGCGCCGCACGATGGCGGCTACTGGGAGGGGATCGAGGCGCACATGACGGTAGAAGGCGGCATAGCGGGTAATCCCTGGACGCGTTCAGCCCGTAATTTTGGCCAGTTCTATCTGGACCGGGCCAATACGCTCACCCTCGATCAGATTCTGGGCACCGTTTCTCACGCCATGACCGATATCGGCGCCGGGTATCGTCTGGGTTTTGTAGCGGAGGCCATGTACGGGTCCGACTCCCGTTTCGATGTCACGATCGGCATGGGTGATCGTGCCCTGAGCGGAATGTATCAATGGGCTCCCACACAGGCGCATATTGATCTGCACACGCCCTGGCTGTTTGGCCGTGGGATCGATTTCCAGATCGGGCAATCCTACGGGTTGATGGGTACAGAGGGAACGGCTGCTCTCTCCCGCCCATTCTACAGCTTCAATTACAGCTCGGATTTCATCGTCCCGTTCCAGACGGTCGGGGTGATCGCAACGGCCCATATCGGGCCCCGTCTCGATGGTATCCTGGGGGTGGATGCGGGGAATTCGACCACTTTTGGCCAGAGCAGCAACAACAATCGGCCTAAAGGCTATCTGGGCGTTTCTTTCACCCATCTTCTCGGGGATCGTCTCGACGGGCACCTGATCGGGCGCGCAGGGCCGCAGGGGCATGACGGCGATTCGCGTCTCTCGCCTGAGGGTTGGGTCAGTGCCGGGATCGGCGAAGCGGCAGCGCACAGGATGCAGGTCAATGCGGATCTTCTGCTGGCCTATCATCCGAGCAAGACCCTGTCCGTTACCTTCGGCAGCACCTGGCTGCATGATGAGGTGCCCGATGACGATGCATGGGGCAGCACGGCCTATCTGGCCTGGGACGTGACGCCAGCCCTGCGACTGAATCTCCGGGCGGAGGTTTTTCGCGACAATACCGGGGTGCTTATCGCGGCCTATCCGGGCACGACGTCATTCGGCAAGCAATTACGCAACCAGCCCTATCCCTTCTACGCCGCGCCACCCACGACCTATGGGGACCTGACCCTTGGGCTGCGCTACGAACCGGGTTTGCACAATCGCCACAGGCCGCTCGGGCGGGTGGTTCTGCGTCCCGAGATACGCGTCGATCAGAGCCTGAACGGCACGCGTCCCTTCAATCGCGACGCCCCGGCCTTAGACCCGATCGTTCGCAACGGTGATTCGACGATGCTCTGGTTCTCCTGCGACATGATTTGGAGCTTCTAGGCTCAGGACTCATAGCCAGAACAGACGGTAGCGGCGAGACAGATGGCTGAGAAGAAGACGGTCGGGCATCTGTTGTAGCGTGTGGCGATGCGCCTGCAGTCCTTGAGCCGGCCGAACATGATCTCGATACGATTGCGGTGCCGGTATTTGCGTTTGTCGTAGTTCACGGGCGTCGTGCGGGATCTCCGGCCTGGAATGCAAGGTCTGATCCCCTTTTCCTCCAGCCCGTCCCTGAACCAAGCGG
>NZ_PNQZ01000225.1 GCF_003994335.1 Asaia sp. W19 | reverse complement strand
CCCCCCCGCCATTGATGCTCTGCGAATAATAGGAGCCGTTCGGCAGAACGACCGTCTGCGTATAAAGTCGGTTCGTGAAGTTGTAATGAAAGTAGGTCAGGGTGCTGTTGAAAAGCGAACCCTGATAACGAATGCCCGCCTCTTCGGAAATCGAGATTTCCGGCTTCTGATTCGGGTTTGCCTTGGTACTGTAACCAGCACCCTTCGTGTACGTGCCCGCATCATAAAGCGACGTGTTCATCGGGATACGGAAATTGGTCGTGCCTGAGGCAAAGAGCTGGAACTGGTTGTTCAGCTTGTAACGGATCGAGGCGGCAGGTAGCGGCTCATTCCAATTGCCGTTGATATAGGGCCCGGTAGAGGTGTTCGGCAGGTAGTTCTGCCCCTGGCGCGTGATCATCGCATATTTGAGCCCCCCTTCAATCGTCAAACGGTTGTTCAGAAGGGACAGGGAGTCATCGATGAAAAGCGTGTGGATGCGCGTCTGGGTCAACGTATCACGATATTGCGCCGTGACGCCGTTGGACAGAACGAGGTTCGGACCACCSCCATAKTC
>NZ_PNQZ01000224.1 GCF_003994335.1 Asaia sp. W19 | reverse complement strand
CCCGCTAGATAGTCAGGCATGCCCCCCCCCCCACCCCCCCCCCGCCATAATCTGCCCCTCGGTGTGCTTTGCGGCGCTGGTGCAGGCGCGCTCTGGGGGCTGGTCTTTCTAGCGCCGGAGCTTGTGCGCGATTTTCCGCCGCTTGATCTCGCAGCGGGCCGCTATCTCTTTTACGGGCTTATCGCGCTCATGCTCGTAAGCCCTCGCCTGAAGCGCCTGGGCCATACCCTGCGCCGACGAGACTGGATCGTGCTTTTTTGGCTCTCTTTTTTTGGCAACAGCTTCTACTACATCATGCTCTCGACGGCGGTGCAGCAGGGCGGTATCGCGCTGACCTCGCTCGTTATCGGCTTCATGCCGGTTGCCGTTACGATCATTGGCAGTCGCGACCGCGACTCCCCGCGTTTCGTGCATCTCGCGCCGTCGCTGTTTTTCTGCATGGTCGGTGCGTTTTGCATCGGATGGCAGGCACTTTTCCAGCCAGGCTCAGCTGCGGCGTCTGGCGGGACCGCACGATTGATCGGCCTCGGCTGTGCCTGCGCGGCGCTTGCCTCATGGACCGGCTTTGCCGTGGGGAATAGTCGCGCCCTGGATCGTTTGAACGGCGTAAGCGCACATGACTGGAACCTGCTTACCGGTCTGGTCACAGGCGCACAATCATTGCTGCTGCTTCCCATCGCCCTGATCCTCGACCCCGCCCGCCACACAAGCATGGCCTGGATGGAGTTTACCGGAGTCTCCCTTGGCGTTGCGGTCATCGCATCGCTTTGCGGCAATGCCCTGTGGAACAAGATGAGCCGTCTGCTACCGCTGACGCTCACCGGGCAGATGATCCTTTTCGAAACCCTGTTTGCTCTGCTCTACGGCTTTGTT
>NZ_PNQZ01000223.1 GCF_003994335.1 Asaia sp. W19 | reverse complement strand
GGGCCTTGCTGCCTGCACCCTGCCGCTGCTCGCTTTTCTGAATGCGGGCGATCATCTGCTTTTACCTGACTCGGTTTACGGGCCGACACGGCGTTTTGCCGGAACCATGCTTGCGCGCATGGGTATCGAGACAAGCTATTACGCACCTCTGGCCGATGAAGAGGCCTTGCGTGGCCTGTTGCGTGACAATACGCGCGTCATTTTTGCGGAGAGTCCCGGGAGCCATACTTTCGAGGTTCAGGATATCCCGATGCTGGCGCGCGTGGCCCATGAGCATGGTGCTCTGCTGATGCTCGACAACACCTGGGGGATCGGCATCTTCCAGCCTTTCCGCCACGGGGTGGATGTGTCGATCCAGGCCCTCACCAAATATCCGGCAGGACATTCCGATGTGATTGCCGGGGCGATCACGGTCGCCGATGGCGCGCTCTGGAAAGATCTGCGCGACTCAGCCATTCAGATCGGCCAGCTAGCCGGGCCGGACGAATGCTGGCTGACGCTGCGCGGATTGCGCACCATGGCCGTACGTCTGGAGCGGCAATCGGCCTCGGCTCTGCTGGTGGCACAATGGCTGCGAGGTCGGCCCGAAGTGGCAAAAGTCCTTCATCCCGCCTTCGAGGAATGCCCGGGTCATGAATTCTGGGCACGTGATTTCGAGGGCGCGAGTTCACTCTTCGGCGTTGAGTTGCGCGCGGATCTCTCGGTTGCGGCGATGCGTGACATGATCGACGCGCTCGCATTATTCGGTATTGGCGCGTCCTGGGGCGGGTATGAAAGTCTCGTTCTTCCGACTACTGGCGGGGGGGGGGGG
>NZ_PNQZ01000222.1 GCF_003994335.1 Asaia sp. W19 | reverse complement strand
CCCCCCCCCCCCGCCCCAAACAAACCCCGCCGCTATCAGACGACGAAGATCCGCTGTCGTAGCTGAAGCCGCTGCTGTCTGAGCCTGAGGAGAAGCTGTCTGAAGATAATGGATAGGAGGGCGCGCTTTCGATCACCGTGGTTGACCCATGAGAGCTGCCCATGAGTTCCCCCAGCAGGATACCCTCGAAAAGGCGGTCACTCTGGACTGGCGGGGTGTAGGGAGGCGTGTAAGGCGCCGTGTAGTGCTGCCGAGGCTCAGGAACCGCAGTTCGGCTATAGGCGCGCACCGGAGGGGCCACAGTCGAGTCAACCTGTCGGGGCGGCGCACGATACGCTCCCACGCTCGACACTGAGCGGACATAGGGACGGTCATCTGCCTCGGGCTCGATGAACCGCGTCTGCGAAACGCGCTCGACACGTTCGATAACCTTGGGCTTGCGAGCCAAGTAGATAGCAAAGCCGACTGCCACGATCAGCGCGACAAGCGCCAGCATCAGGACGAACAGAAAGCCCGTGCTGATGTGGACATGATGATGGGGCTCCAAAGGAGTCTCCTAAATTTCGTGTTGAATGAGATAGTCGGCGGCCTTGATCAGCACCTCGGGATTGTCCGAGAAGTGCCCAAGACCAACGTTGCACCGGGAGCAGAGGAGCCCTCTTACGGCCCCTGTTTGGTGGTCATGATCTATACTGAGCCGCAGCCCTCCAAAGTCAGACTGGCCGCAAATGGCGCAGCCATAGTGTTGGGCTTTGAGCTTCTGGTGATAGTCGGGGATGGTCAGGCCGTAGCGGCGAAGGGTGTCTTTAAGGGACTTTAGGGGGTCCCTCTTAGAACGGCGCGTCATCGTCCTCTTGGAACGCCTGCACGGGCTCTGTGCGCTCCCCTTCGATCAGCCTGCCTGTTGCATCATCGAACGTGAGAGGGAATGTCATTCCGTTGGCGCGCCCGGTTTCACGGTCCTTAAGGCACCTTAGGGTGCTCTGGCGGCGCTCCTCTGGATCATCCGCCTGCGTGTTTCGCTCAAGGCCCCAGAGCATGTGCGCCCAGAACATAATGGCGCGCGCGCCCTTGAAGTGCTGACCTTTAACGCGCCCGCCTTCCTCATGCGGCGGGCCGTCCTTTGGCGTAGCGAGATGGGAGATAAAGTGGAAAACGAAATTGAGGGTCTTGGCCATTGTGGCCATTTCCTCAAGCACCGCCTCAAGTTCCCGGCGCTCGTCATCCATATGGGCCGTGAGGGCCGTGAGGTGATCAAGGTAGATGCTCTCACAGCCAAGGTGCTGCACCATATACTTGATACGGCCCCGGATAACGTCCCACGTAGTCGCGCCGAAGCTGTCATAGAGATAGAGGCGGTCTTCCTGAGCAACCTCATCAAGAGAAGCTGCAAGCTCATCCTGCGTCCAGCTTCCGTCTGGAATATGAAACCGCTTCCCCGCAAACTTACCCGCCAGCCGCTTTCCAGTCTGCTCGATAGGCTGCTCAAGGAATAGGATACCGACCTTCAGACCAAGCTGCGTTATGTCAGTCTCGACCATCTGCGTTATTAAGTCGGTCTTACCAACGCCTGATCCAGCTCCGATACCAATAAGCTGGCCCTTCCGCCGCCCATAGGTGGCTGCTGTGACACTTGGGAATAGGTA
>NZ_PNQZ01000221.1 GCF_003994335.1 Asaia sp. W19 | reverse complement strand
CCCCCCCAAACCCCCCCCCCCCCCCCCCCCAGCCGCCATAACCGCCCCAGGGACCGCCACCCCAACCCCAACCCCAGCCCCCTGTGCCGGGCGAGTAATTGGTCTCGTTATCGATATAGGCCAGGAAGTCATGGCCGCTGGCCTGATAGGTGCGCGTGGGCACGCCGAAGGTTCTGAGTACATCCACGTCGGTCTTGCCGATCATGGAATCCAGCACCTTGCGCTGTTGAACCGTCGGTACATCGCATGCTGACAGGGTCAGCAAAGCAGCAAACGACAGAAAAACTGTTTTCTTCATCATCCTGTTACCCTTTCCGAAGCTGAAGCCGCCTGCCGGATCAGTTCGAAGCTGGCGCCACTCTAGGCCATGAGAACGAGTTTGCCCCCAGAAAAGGTTCATGGCTATCCGAAGGTTTAAGAAAACCACAGAATGTCACAGAGCCGAGGGGCACCGGTTGCCAGCATGGCCAACCGGTCAAATCCCAGCGCGATCCCACTACAAGGGGGCAAACCCTCAAGATCCCGCAGAAATGCCTCGTCCAGGGGCCAATCCTGATCCGGGTACAGCGCAAGCCGTCGCGCCCGATCCGCCTCGAAGCGATCCCGCTGTTCGTCAGGATCGGTCAGTTCCTCGAACGCATTGGCCAGTTCGATCCCGGCCGCGTAGAGCTCAAAGCGTAGAGCAACGCGTGGATCTTCGGGATCGCGCCGCGACAGGGCGGCCTGAGCCGCAGGCCAGTGCGTCAGGAAGGTGGGACTGTCACGCCCGATGCGGGGCTCGACACGTTCCAGAAGCAGCCGAAAAAACAGGTCTTCCCAGTTCTCCCCGGCGCGGAGGACTGTTTGCGCCTCCCTGGCCAGACGAGGGGCATCCTCCCCTATCGCCAGCAGGTCGACCCCGACGTAACGCGTGAACGCCTCCGCCATCGTCAGGCGCTCGAAGGGCTGATCAATACGCAAGCAGGTCC
>NZ_PNQZ01000220.1 GCF_003994335.1 Asaia sp. W19 | reverse complement strand
GGACGAGGGTTTTCTTCCCACCATAGCCCCCGTTCGGTGCCTCGGGGGCGACCGCCACAATCGAAGCAATGTTGATGATCGCACCCTTGCCGCGCACTACGAACCCTGGAACGACAGCGTAGGTAAGGCGCATCAGTGCCGTCACGTTCAGCTGGATCATCGCCTCCATACGATCCGCGTCACTGTCGAGCAGCGTCGTGTGCGTGCCGATGCCCGCATTATTGACCAGCAGGGTCACGCTTGCGTCGCGGCGAAGGACGTCCTCGACCCGCTTTACATCGGCGGAGCGGCCTAGATCGGCGTCGACTACCTCTACAGCGCGACCGGTCCGGTCCGTGATATGGGCAGCGAGATGCTGCAGTTTTTCCTTGTTGCGTGCGACAAGGATCAGATCATAGCCGCGACTGGCGAGACGGTCCGCGTAGATCGCGCCGATACCGCTGGAGGCGCCGGTAACGAGGGCCGTGCCGAGAGTGTTCTGGGTCATTGGAAGTCCTACCTTTTAATCGGTGTTGACCCCCTTTTAATGCGCTCTCTGGACCGGCTCCGAAATGACGGATAACTTACGTTTTTCGGACATGCCTGACGGAGCTGTCATGCCCCACGTCGCTATGGTTCTGACCTCTCATTTTCAATTCCTCGCCCTTGGAGTGCAGGCGGCTTTCGAGCTGGCGAACACGATATTAGGCGAAGAATTC
>NZ_PNQZ01000219.1 GCF_003994335.1 Asaia sp. W19 | reverse complement strand
GTCTCGACTGCCGATGGCGCGGGAGCCATTGCGGGCGTGGTCAATATGCACACGCTCGGCGTGGATGACCTGGTCGCGTCAGGCAAGCGTTATGGCGTGATGGCCCGCGCTCTGGGTGGATCGAATAATTACGATGGCTCGGGTGTGGTCGGTGCCGGGGTGCGGGTGCGACCGTGGTTCGGCATCGCCGCCGCTTTCAGCATGCGCAGTTCGGGCGATTACGAAGACGGCGCTGGCACGCGGGTTCCCAACAGCTACCAGCGTCTGCAGTCGGGCCTGTTCAAGATCGATATCAAACCCGGCATCGATCAGAGCCTGACGCTGGGTACCGTGATCTATCATAACCAGTTCGGTCAGGGGACCGAGGGGATCGCGACGGCGAATAGTATCCAGAACAATCAGGGCAATATCGAGTATCGGTTCACGCCTCAGGATAACAAGCTCGTCTCCCTCCACGTGAAGGGCTATGTGGTGTCGACCGGACTGGAAAACGCCACCCCCGCCTATCGTGCGCTCACAATGGCTGCCGCGAACATGACCCGGTACGATCTCACCACCTTGGGGTTCGAGGCTGACAACACCTCGCAATTCCCTCTCGGACCCGTACTGGCCTCACTCAATTATGGCGGGGAGTACTATCATGACTCGGTCAAGACCAAGGACCAAACCGGCTATGATGGCGCAACGCCATCAGGCGGACGCGAAGTGGGCAGTGCATTTACACAGCTCGCCCTGAACTGGAAAATTATCCAGCTCACCGGCGCGCTGCGTTACGACGCCTATCATCTTTCCGGCGGCGGCGTGAACCAGGCCTCCGGGTTTACCTCGATTCCGGCGGGCGCTTTTCATACCAGCACCAGTTCGGACGCGGTGAACCCGAAGGTCACGCTCGCAGTCACGCCAGTGCATGGGTTGCAGCTTTATGGCAGCTACGGGCTCGGCTTTCGACCGCCCTCGACAACTGAGACGCTCATGGCCAGTTCGCATCCTGGTCTTGGCTTCCTGAAATTCATTCCGAACCCTAATCTGGCACCCGAGCAAACCTATGGGTGGGAGGCCGGCGCAAAGCTGCATTACCGCGACGTGCTTGCTGAAGGTGACAAAGTCGAATTCGATGGCGACTATTTCGATACACGGATCAAGAACTATATTGCCCAGACACGCGTGATCGGCCGTCCCGCCCCAGGCTCCTATATTCCGGTCTATGGGTATTTCTACCAGAATATGGCGGGCAATACCTACACTCACGGGTTTGAGGGGCAGGCGAAATACGACAACCGCTTCGTCTTCGCCACCCTGTCCTACACGAACACCACCACCAAATTGCCTCGCCCCGACTACACCGGATTTGGCGCGATCCTGACCACGCCGCCGCGCTCGGTACTGGCTGGAACGGTGGGGCTGCACCTGTTCGATAGCAAGCTTTCCGTGGGCGCGCGTATCCGTGCAGCCACGCAGACGCTCGGCCAACCCAAGAGCGGCACGCCGGGCTTCCCGAAACAGGGCGGCTATGTCGTCTTCGACATGTTCGGCTCCTATCAGATCACCAAGCAGATCCAGATGTTCGTCAATGCCGATAACGTTACCAACCGTCGCTATTACACGAGCCAGATCTCCTCAATCCCCAACCAGGGGCTGACCGTGATGGGAGGGCTGAATTTTGCCCTGTCACGTTAAGGCGTGCCTTGCCCGTCCACTCTTGTTCGAGGGACGGTAATCGGGCAATGGCGCGGCAACCAACAAGGAGCCGCGCCATGAACGCCGCCACGAACGCCCCGGGCCAGACGGATACGACAACCGCGCTCGAACTGCGTCTGGGCCAAAGGATTCGACGTCATCTGGACGGTTTCTCAGGACTTTTCATCCTTTTCGTTCTCAAGCAGGGTTGGGCTTGTCTCTTCGGCGGCCTGATGCTGGGGGCCATTCTCATCAGCCACGCGCTCTGGTCGCCGGGCTGGCCGCTCCATCGCTATGACGCGCTGTTCCTCTTCGCGCTGCTGACCCAGGCCGTGTTCCTCGCCTGCAAACTGGAGACGCGCCAGGAGGCGCTGATCATTCTTCTGTTTCATCTCACCGGGACAGCCATGGAGTGGTTCAAGGTCCATGCGGGGTCATGGTCCTATCCCGAGCCCGGTTTCTTCAAGATCCTGCATGTGCCGCTTTTCTCCGGCTTCATGTACGCCTCGGTCGGCAGCTATATTGCCCGTGTGATCCGGCTATTTGACATGAGGTTCCTCGCCTATCCGCGTTCCGGCTTTTCTCTTGCTCTGGCCCTGGCGATCTATCTCAACTTCTTCACCCATCATTTCATCCCGGATCTGCGTTGGCTTCTGGTGCTCGCCACCATCGGAATCTATTGGCGTTGCACGATCCTTTATCGCGTGTTCGATACGCAATGGCGCATGAGGCTTCCCCTCGCGGCGTTTCTCTCGAGCATCGCGCTCTGGATCGCGGAGAATATCGGCACTTTTACCGGCACATGGCTCTACGCTCACCGGCAAT
>NZ_PNQZ01000218.1 GCF_003994335.1 Asaia sp. W19 | reverse complement strand
CCGCCATTGACGTAACCCATCTCTTCTGGCTTCAGGGCGCGCTGAAATTCAGCATCCTGTTCGGCTATATTTCCGTACTGATGGGGCTTCTCATGGGACAGGTGCGCGTATTCTACGCCATGTCCCATGATGGGCTTCTTCCCGCCATTTTTGGCAGACTCAGCCCGCGTACCCGTGCGCCTGCTGTCTCTCACCTCATCTTCCTGGTGGTGACATGTCTGCTTGCGGGGCTCGTTCCGATTTCCGTGCTCGGCAACATGACGTCAATCGGAACGCTCCTTGCCTTCGTACTGGTCTGTGTGGGCGTGCTCATCCTGCGTGTGCGCGAACCGGAGCGGCCGCGCATCTTCAAGGCGCCAGGCGGGCTGTTGATGCCGATCTGTGGAATCCTGAGCTGCGCAGCCGTCATGCTGTCCCTTGACGGACTGACCTGGCTGCGGCTGGTTCTCTGGCTGGGCGCGGGGCTGTTCGTCTACGCCGCCTATGGGATCAAGAAGAGCAAACTCACCTCGAAGGAGATGTGATGATGATCACCGGGGCTTTCCCAACCACGAGGCCGCGTCGCAACCGTTTTGACGGCTTCACGCGTCGCCTGGTGGCCGAGACCACGCTGACCACCGACAACCTGATCTGGCCAATCTTCGTCTGTGACGGCCAGAACCAGCGCAGTGAGGTGGCTTCCATGCCCGGCGTCGCGCGCGTCAGCGTCGATCTGCTCGAGGCGCATCTGAGCGAAGCTGTCGGATTGGGCATTCCCGCGATTGCCCTCTTCCCGATCACCCCCGCCGATATCCGCGATGCCACGGGTCGCGAGGCCACAAATCCAGACAATCTGATGTGTCGGGCGGCACGGGAGATCAAACGTCTCTTCCCCGACCTTGGTCTGGTGGGAGACGTAGCCCTCGACCCCTACACCGATCACGGCCATGACGGCCTCATCGAGAATGGGTACGTGGTGAATGACGCGTCGGTAGAAATACTGGCGTTGCAGGCGCAAAA
>NZ_PNQZ01000217.1 GCF_003994335.1 Asaia sp. W19 | reverse complement strand
GGGAAAGGATGCAMCGCTGTTCGGKCCCGAGGGTAGAACCGCCGAGACGGCGGTGCCAGGTGCCACGTCGAAAGTGTTTCCTCGAGTTACGTTCCCGAATTCGCTGCTATCTTCAGTCAGCTTGGCAGTCCCCCAAAGCTGCCCCGCCGCTAACTGCGAGGATGCGTTGGCGGACTGAATGATGTCGAGCTGATCGCCGATACTTCTTGATACCACACCAGGAACCGAAAGCGCATTCGAAAAAGGTCCGGTTCCGACCGTCAAGAGAGCCGTATCTACTATAGCGCCCGACATGCCGACCGTACTTGACGGATTATCGGGCTGAGTGAGCTGGAGGTCTAGCTTGTAGGGGCCGGGAGAGAGGAGCAAGAGCGCGTCGGACATGAGAAGCCGTATTATTTCGTTGCGTTATGTTACTAAAAACAGGAAAAATACGCGGATTCAACAATATAATTCTATCAAAATATGTCTATTATCTATTATATACAAATATAGATATGAAATTCATCATGGTGTTGTGGTATTGTGCGGACTCTATAACATATACTTGGTATTTACCGCGTTCAGCAAAGCGCGTTCTAGGGTCAGTAATCTCGATGGAACATCTCATCTTCTATATGAGATGGTCCGTCGAGTGTGCCATTACCGCCGTGACGCTAAATCTCTTAAAGTCACGAAAAGCTCGATAGAATTCGTTGATGCTCTAAGGCGAACGCTATCCGGGTGATCCTGCAATGCTCGATAGATTGCTTACAGCCCCTCTTAGCCCTCGCTCGATCCAGAATGCGAAGACACCTCTACGCTTTGCCACGCTGTCGAATAGTTCGACGCCTAGTGCTCGGGCGTACACGGGCCTCGATGCGGTCACAGATTGGGAGCGCGTCGACTGCCCGGCGCTCGTCCGAGCGAGCGCATCCATCTCCACCCCGGTTATCTTCGCATTCACGCGCCTTGTCTTGCTTCTGTAGTAGAGCAAGATCGACATACAGATGCCGAATGTCACGTCTTCTTCGGAAGCGGGGGTCAGGTCCGTCATGGATGAGAACAGAGATCGAACGTGAGTGGGAGTCAATCAAAACCGCCCCAAAAGCAAAGGGAGACCCCAAAGCCGACCGCCTATCACCACCACGATGATTGCTGCGTACC
>NZ_PNQZ01000216.1 GCF_003994335.1 Asaia sp. W19 | reverse complement strand
CTCTCGATCGGCCGTGCGCTTCAGACAGAAAATAACGGTCCTGCCACGCTGACACAGGGCGCGGGAGCGGTCGGCGTTGCAGCCTCCAACGATCTTGGCGGCGCGCTGCAATTCAGTTCGATCGATCCCTCCGAAAAGTTTGGTGCCGATGTCAGCGGAACCATCGGCTCCGCCTCGACCTGGCGCACATTCGCCCGCATCAACAGCGGCGTGCTGAAGGGGGGCGGCAAATTCTATGTGTCCTATGATCATCAGGACGCCAATAAGTGGAAGGGCGATGGCGTGCAGCGTCAGGACCAGGCCAACGCCAAGTACGTCCAGCCTCTGGGTGACAACCTGAAGCTCACGGTCTTCGGCGACTGGTCCAAGCGCGCCGAAAACGACTATCAGGATCTGTCGCTCTCCCAGATCAAGACCTATGGCTATAATCTGGACAACATCACCGGCAACTACGCGCTCGCCAAGCAGATCGCCTATGCCTATCAGAACGGCACGGCTTTCCCTAAAGGCATCGAAAACCAGGATACCGTCTATTATAATGCAGGCGGCCTTCGTGAGGATGCGCTGGGCTATGGCAAGCTGGATTTCAAGATCAATAACCGTCTGACCGGCTATGTCACGGGCTATGGCCACACCAATAGTGGCGAAGGCGTATGGGTCACGCCCTATAGCGCGACACCGGCGCAACTCGGCGGCTCACCGCTTTCCACCCGTACGACCGAATATGACATCCACCGTGCCGGGTTCATCGGAAGCCTGACCTACAAGATTGCCAATCACAGCATCGAAGGCGGCTTCTGGTTCGAAAACAACAACTTCAATCAGGCGCGTCGCTTCTATCCTCTCGCGCTCGATGGGTCACCCTCCTCGATCCACTGGTACAAGAACAATGCCTTTGCCACGCAGTGGCAGAGCGCTTTCAACACAAAGACCTATCAGGTCCACCTGGGCGACACCTGGAAGATCACGCCGAAACTCAAGGTCAATTACGGCTTCAAGTCCCTGATCGTCGACAACACGGCGCGTGCCATGAACGGCAATTATCTGGGAATGCCGGTGGCTACGGCCTATCCCTCCGGTACGCTGAATGCCTCCAATGGCTTCCTGCCGCAGATCGGGGCGAATTACCGCTTCAACCGTAACCATGAGATCTTCGTCGATTACAGCCGCAATATGGCGGCTTTTGACAGCGCGCAAACCTCAGGCCCGTTCTCGACCACGGTAGCTGGCTTCCAGGCACTGCAGGGCAAGCTGAAGCCCGAAATGTCGAACACCGAGGAACTTGGCTACCGCTATCATACCAAAACCTTCCAGGCGACAGTGACCGGTTACTACGTCGAGTTCGAAAACCGATTGCTCTCGGTCACCCAGGGTGTGGGCATTCAGGGCAATGCCTCGGTACTCTCCAATGTGGGTGGCGTGATCTCACGCGGTATCGACACCGCCGTGAACTGGCAGTTCGCGCCGAACTGGTCGATCTTCGCCTCCTACGCCTTCAATAACTCCTTCTACCAGGACAACGTGATGGCGGATAGCAAGGTCTCCGCAGCGATCAAGGGCAAGAATGTCGTGGGCATGCCGCGTAACCTGGCCAATGTGCAGCTTGGCTATGATGACGGGCAAATCTGGGGCAACGTGCTCATGCAAATTCAGGATCGGCGCTATTACACCTATACGAATGACGCCTACGTTCCCGCCAATGACGTCTTCAACCTGAACCTCGGCTATCGCT
>NZ_PNQZ01000021.1 GCF_003994335.1 Asaia sp. W19 | reverse complement strand
CGTTCTGCCTTGACCTTTAAATGTAATGACCTCGTCTCCAATGCGGAGATCTTCGATGAGGCGCTCACCGGTCGGTGTTTCTATCCGGGTCCCCCGAGCATAGCAGACAATTTTAATTGTGCCGCTATTGTTGTCAGTCGGGAAAGAGACTGTCTTGCCAACTGGGAGGCCCAGTGAGTTGAAGCGGGTGCCGATAGTCAATGTGACTGAATGACCACGTCCATCACTCAGAACAAAGGTAATGATCGTCTTTGTTCCGTTCCACTGGGCAGTTACGGATTTCTCCGTTCCGGAGAGCAGATAATTGATTGTGACGTTATCGACTGGTTTCGTATTTTCTATTTCGAGCTTGAATATCTTGTTTACAGGATTGGCGTAGAATGCGCGCTCGTCGAAATGGACATAAATATTCCCTGCCACGGAGGCCACATGGCCATAATTTGTTGAGGTCGTATCACGAAGACCAAGAAGGCCCTGATCTGTGTCAACAGTAATTGTACCGCCATTCAGCATGTACATGCCGCCCCCGTCCTTATAAGGTGCAGGGACGCCGGGAGTGACATTCAGATAGGGCATGGCTTACTCCATCACGAAAATGCTTGTTGGGGATGACCTGATTTTTATTCGCGTTTCTTCTCTCCACGTTTCATCATTCGATTCGATCGAATGATGAAACGTGGATTTCCTCTTGGCTCGATACCGGCACTGAGCTCGCGGGCCGGGAAGGATCAGGAGATTGTTGAGAGAGTTCTAATACGATCGTATTTTAATTGCAAGGAGCAATCGTGGGACGCCCGAAAACCATAGACAGGAACGAGGTCCTTGAGGCGGCTGAGCGGGTCATCGTGACAGCAGGCATTGGCGCCTTCTCGATAGGAGCCGTCGCGAAAGAGGCAGGAATCACCAAGGGGGGCGTGCAATCCTGCTTTGGTTCGAAAGAAGAATTGACGGAGGCGCTCGTCGACAGATGGTTTTCCCGTGAAGAGACCGCCTTCGCTAGTATGGCTGGCGAAAATGGCACGGAGAGTGACAAGATAAGGGCGCATGTCGAGACAGCCAGGAATCTGCTTTCGGAGCCAGATAGCAAGATATGCAGTGTTCTCGCCGGTCTTCTCGCACAGGAACAGTCCAACGGTAGAGCGCGCCAATGGTACCGGCAGAGATATGAGACGCTTGCCGCAAATACGCAGGACAATAAGAAGGCGCGTCTCGCCTTCATCGCAAGCGAGGGTATGTTCTATATGAAGTTTCTCGGGCTATTCGACATGGATACCGAAGAGTGGAACGAGATTTACGCCGATATTCAAAGCCTCGCTGAGGGACGTCTATAGAAGGCGTATTCGCTGTGAAGGCCTTGCGATATGTCTACAGACATTGGATCAGATCTTTTGTCAACGCGACCTGGTATAGGAACCGCCCCCAGTATCCGCGAGGATATCTGCCCGGCCGGGCGGTCTATTTTCGACATGACACCGACCTTAGTCCGTTTATTGAGTAAAGATCCTTCGTAGGCAGACGAATAGTCATCGAACCA
The DNA here is from genome assembly GCF_003994335.1 of Asaia sp. W19. Classification (GTDB taxonomy): domain Bacteria; phylum Pseudomonadota; class Alphaproteobacteria; order Acetobacterales; family Acetobacteraceae; genus Asaia. The sequence goes on along the minus strand of NZ_PNQZ01000021.1, from coordinate 1,324 downwards.
GGAAGGTTTGATGCATCTGTTTCGAAAAAAGTAAAATCGCCTATCCCGTAAAGTATGGCGTGCAGCTTAGGGAAATACGATTCCTTTTGCCCGTCGACTTCGATTGTGCATTCGTCGTCGGCAGTATCTACTGCGTGATAGGTAAGACGCACAATATGGGCAGCTTCTTCGTTGAGGAAAAATTTAGTGTCCGGGCGTGGTCTGAGCCCGATCATGGTCAGATACGCTGAATTCACAAACATTAACACCGGCAGTATTGCTAGAGGTAGTAATGGTATAAACAGGAAAGATCGAGATTTGAATTCCTTGCTTTCACTATCAAAACAAGCGTTGGTAAAAACAACGAACAGAAATCCAGTTACAAATACATATGATGACATTAAAAGAATGTGATAATTATTGTCTATCTTGCGAAAGAATAGCAAGTAAGACAACATAGATATGACGCATATACTGATGGCTAGGCGAAGTATAAACGATTTCTCGCCCTTTGTGTTGGCGAAAACGTTATTTGTGTCTTTTACGTAATATCTCATTTTCTGTTCAGGCGCAGCGCGCGCTCTTCTCTTTGCAGAAAACCATAGAAGGAAATGAAATACGGGATAGGATAGGAATGCCCCGAATATTGTGAAAAACGTCAGCAATAATATGTTGAATAGTCCATACATGAGTAGTTCAGATATAGTTACTGTGTGGACAACGTCTGGAAGTATCCGTTCGAACATGCAGTATGAAAATAATATCAATCCTCCAGTCGCTAGAGATAATTTGGATAAAACCGAGATATAGAAAACAATCTTCTTCCAGTTCTCACCCTCTTGCATGAGGCATCACCCCTAAGAATACTTGTTACCGCAGAACTGCAGCGTCCGCCTCTTTCGTTAAGAGAACGTTATAAATGTTTATTATCCACACCTGATTTCGCGATGTCGGTGCATAGTTGGGACGAGAGACTACCATAATCAGCCGGTAGATATGGATTATCCCGAAGGGAGGATCCGACGGTCTCATCAAGGACGTCAGGCTCGTTAGATCTGATTACGCGATCACGCCCGTTCGCCTAGGTGGTGCCTAGGCTCAGGACTCATAGCCAGAACATGACGGTTGCGGCGAGGCATATGGCTAAGAAGAAGACGGTCGGGCATCTGTCGTAGCGGGTTGCGACCCGCCGCCAGTCCTTGAGACGGCCGAACATGATCTCGATGCGGTTGCGTCTTTTGTATTTTCGTTTGTCATATTTGACGGGTTTCCCGCGGGATTTTCGTCCTGGAATGCAGGGTTTGATCCCTTTTCCCTCCAACGCATCCCGAAACCAGTCAGCATC
>NZ_PNQZ01000215.1 GCF_003994335.1 Asaia sp. W19 | reverse complement strand
CCCGAAAAGGCCCGCGCCTCGCGCAGCCCGGTCGCGAGATCGAGCGCCGCCACACGCAGAGAGGACTCCGCATGCAGGATCGTCTGACTTCGATGCGCGCTGCGCCGTGCGGCCAGAAGCGGGATCACACACCCTGCCAGAACGAACAGGAACCCGAGCGACAGGCCGAGCCTCAGGGACTCTCGCCCCGCCACCACCACGAGTACAGGCAGGGCAATCAGAATACCCAGAGCCGGCATGGCGATACGCAGATAGATGTTATCGAGCAACTCGATGTCGCCGACCAACCGGTTGAGAAGGTCCCCTGCGCGCCGGAACCCCAACCCGGCTGCGGCGCCCCCTGCGAGGTGACGGAAAAACCAGACGCGCAGCGCGGCAAGCGCCCGGAACATCGCGTCATGGGCAAAAAGCCGCTCGGCATAGCGCAGCCCGATACGCGCACCGCCAAAGAGCCTCAGCAGACCAAAAGCGATGCCCGTGCCGAGCGCAAGAGTCGTCACAGTGATCCCTGCGTTCCACATGAGCGCAAACCCGCTCATGGCAGCAAGGGCTGAGAGGATCAGGCCAAAACCGAGGCGCGCATAGTAAGGTCTCCAGACGACGAGAATGCGTATCAGTGCCTGCGAAACGCGGATCCTGTCTTGCCCCTTGGAACTTGCCGGCGTCACTATCATCGGGCTCATGATAGGGACTCCCTGTTGCGGTCTGAGCTTAGACGAAGCGTCGCCGTGGCGAAGGCTTTCATGGCTTCGGAGTGGGAACTCAGAATGACTGTTCTCCCCTCTGAAAGACGACGCAGGGCTTCCATGATTTCCTGCTCCGTCTGGGGATCGAGATGCGCCGTCGGCTCATCGAGTAGCAAGAGCGGAGCATCCTTGAGATAGGCGCGCGCGATCGCGACGCGCTGGGCTTGGCCGCCTGACAGGCCAAATCCACCCTCACCAATCTCTGTATCCAGCCCTTTGGGAAGATGGCCGAGGAAACTGTCAATGGAGGCTGCCTTGATGGCGCGCTCCAGTTCGTTTTCATTGGCGTCTGGCCGCGCAAAGAGCAGATTGTCGCGCAGTGTGCCGGCAAAAAGCACCGGCTT
>NZ_PNQZ01000214.1 GCF_003994335.1 Asaia sp. W19 | reverse complement strand
ACAACATGAGCACCTATGGCTCGAGCATCTCCGACAACCTCACCAACGGCATTGGCGCCCTGACCGACGCAGATATGTCTGCTGCCAGCGCTAAGTTGACCTCACTTCAGACCAAGCAGTCGCTCGCCATCAAGTCACTCACCATCGCAAACTCGCAGTCTCAGAACATCCTCTCCCTCTTCCAGTAATACTAAAAAGCCCCTTACCTGCTCTCAGGTGAGGGGCTACCAAAAACCCCGATCCGGGCTTTGCTTCATCCGCCGGTTTGCACTGTGCTAGTGGCAAGATCGTTCTTGGCAAGGACAAGTGGTGGAAAAGCGACCCACGCACTAAGTTTATCATAGCACCCCGCCATCATATCATCGATGCCCGAGTTCTCTTTATTTTTTTCCAGTCCGGGATAGAATGTCTGCATCGGCCGGAGCGGCAAAACATGAGAGAGCATTTTCGAAATCCCACTAGGAGATATCGAGTAGCCTATCAGCCCGTGGGCACGCAGGAGGCTGAATAGCGTCGTATCCGCCGAACCCATCCTGAATTCCTCACGGTTTTTCAAGAGGTTTACGTGGTCAAACCGTGACGTACAAAAAAAGCCGATTTCGGCGCTCCTGAACGTCAAATAGGCGTCGGTATTGTAGCCCCATAGTACCATATCCCAGCCTTGCGGTAGCGCCTCGATCAACCCAGACGTCCGGGCGTCGAAGCTTTCATTGATGATTGCGTCATCTTCGAAAATCGTACATCCCCGCCCCTCCCCGAGTGAGTTCGTCCAGATCGCAAGGTGCGACAGCGCGCACCCGATTGCGCCATCCGTATAATTCAAATCAGGGTCAAGGATACCCTGATCGCGAAGCGCCTCGCGATCGAGACTCCGACCATCTATCGCCTCGAAAAGCCGAATATCAGAGAATTTAGGGTTGTCTCGACGAAATTCCTCAAGCCTTTCTGGAGTACGCTTGAGTGTAATCAACCACTTATCCATCACGTGTAATCCCAAGGCTCCGAATCAGATAAATTTGAACGAGCGCTCTCCCCGAGACATTGACCGCCATATCTCTCACGAAGCGACCGGTTTCGAAACATTAACGAGCGTCTTAC
>NZ_PNQZ01000213.1 GCF_003994335.1 Asaia sp. W19 | reverse complement strand
TTCCCCCCCCCCCCCCGCGGGCGCCCCGCCGCTTCCGTACCCACCGCCACCACCGTGATGCCCACCACCGTGATGCCCACCACCGCTGTAACCGCCACCGTGGTGGCCACCGAAAAGTCTGTCAAAAATACCCATGAGTCTTTCTCCTTTCGTAAACACGTCAAAGCCACTTGGGGCAGCGGTTGGCTACATCACTATTTCTCGAAACGCGTTGATATGATAAGAATTCAAGAATAAAGTTTCAAGAACTGTTTTCGAGAATCGCAACGCATTGATTTGCTGTACCGCGCCAGAGGGTTGAGCGGGATTGTCGCAAACCTACGTTTTTGAGAAGAAGGAGACTGCATGCCCCGCCGTTCAATCCTCTCCGCCGCAGAGCGCGACAGTCTCTTGGCGTTGCCCGATACCCAAGACGAACTCATCCGGCTCTACACGTTCAGCGAACCCGACCTGTCACTAATCCGCCAGCGGCGCGGTGACGCCAACC
>NZ_PNQZ01000212.1 GCF_003994335.1 Asaia sp. W19 | reverse complement strand
CTTGGAAGATCTGGATTGTCTTTCGGTGCAGCGGCCTCGCAGATGTTTCTCTTCGGCGCGCTGCTTGCGTTCCAATCTACCATTTCTGGTTTGTCTTTCGTATCATTGTCTATTGTCGAGGTATCTTCGTACGCTTGCCAAGCCATTCTATCTTTATACCTTCTGTGCTCAGCAATTCGACGCCTGGATTACTGAGTTGGTAGAACTAACGCGCGCATGGTGCGATTGCCTGCCTACGAATGTGATCGTTGCAAAAGCGGATCTCGAAGCTGGTCACTATCCGCTTTCGCAGACGGACGCTTTATCACTGCAACGCGTATCGGCCAGGCGCAGGCTAGAATTTGCTGCAGGCCGAGCTTGCGCGAGAGCGATCTGCTCGATGTTGGGTCGGTACGATGCAAATCTAGGCATTTCCGCCTCCGGTGCTCCTGTATGGCCAAGAGGGCTAGTGGGGACGATTACGCATTCAAGGAAAATGGCTTTAGCCGCGGGCGCATCCGCGAGAGACTACGAGAATATTGGGATCGATACCGAAATCGTGGGGCATA
>NZ_PNQZ01000211.1 GCF_003994335.1 Asaia sp. W19 | reverse complement strand
GCCCCCACCCCAGACCACTGAGCGTGAAATCCAGAACGCCCCGGCTGGAGGGGACGTAATGGGTGAGCGGCGAGAGATGCGTGCGCTTTGCCCGATCAAGCCATTGCCTCTGCAGACTGTCCTGCGCATTCAGGCAGATGCACGGCGCTGTATCGATCGCCTCGTCTGTCATCCCCTCAGGAAAATAACGCGCCACGAAATCCGGTCTGGCACATGCCGCATAATGCATGGCGCCGAGATAAAGGGTTCTGCACCCGGGGAGCAGATCGCTGCAGGTCGTGACGGCCGCCATGACGTCGCCCGTACGCAGCAGATCGGCTGTCTGGGCCACATCCTCGACAATCAGCGTGATGCAGATCTCTGCCCTTTCTGCATAGCCTGTAAGAATATCGGGCAGCCAGGTCGCGAGGCTGTCGATATTGACTGCCAACCGCAGGGTCGTTCTCTCGCCACTCTGAAAGAGAGCCGCACCCGTCTGCTTGCCGATCTCGGCTTCGAGGAGTTTTACCTTGTCGACATGGGCACAGAGTACCTGGCCCAGATCCGTGGCCCTGCACGGAGACCCGCGCACGATAACCAGCGCACCGAGACGTTCTTCAAAACTGCGCACACGCTGGGAAACCGCAGAGGCCGTGATCCGCAGGGCACGGGCTGCGCCCTCAAAGGAACCCTCACGGATAACTGCCACGACTGCACTGAGTGCCGCATAATCAAGCATGGGCGTAAGTTATGCTTAGGACCCCTAAGAAAGACAAGCTTTTCTCAAGGGAAAGTAACGCCTAGTTTCCGCGCAGATCGCAGACCACACAGACTTAATGATACTGCAATCTCAAGGGAATCAATGATCTAACTCTGTATATATCAAAATATTACATCTCATATATCGGGATAATACATCGTTACTACACAATAATGTTAGATCAAGACCGCTCGTCGAAAAATCATGTTTGGGTAGGAATCATGTCAAACATTCAGAAGTGGACAGTGCCGGGATATTCCTGCACGCTTTTCGGCAATCGAAGCCCAATCACCTCGCTAGGTGAGGTCACGGTTTACATCGACTTCGATAGAAAGCAGTTTCAGGTGAACCTGTCAGATGGCCGCACGATAGGTGGACCTTTCAAAACTTTTCTCAGTGGTACCGTCTATCAAACCAAGGGAATGTTTGGTTTCTACATCGGCACGAGCTTCTACCTCTTTGGCGAGAATGCCTCTTTTGCGGACGGTTATCTGGCTTATCCTGCCAGTGGAACTGCCGATATGGTATGGGTCTCCACCGCAACCGCGCAGAGCGGACCACTTCTCAGAAGCTCCTCCGACAATTTCTACTCTTACCCCTCGCCTACGGGTGAGCCCGTAGCCGCCATATGCTATCTGGCGGGCACGCTTATTCTGACCCCTCAGGGCGAACGGATCATCGAAACCCTGGAGCCG
>NZ_PNQZ01000210.1 GCF_003994335.1 Asaia sp. W19 | reverse complement strand
RATCTCGTTTTTCGGACTCGTCTGCGAGCAGGCTGCCCGTTCGCTTCGCGGGAACATCATGTTCATGTCCACCTCGGTGATCTCGGGGGACACGGCGTTCCAGAACGATCAGGATGTGGTGAAGGTCAAGCGCGCCCTCATGGCGATCGCAGATCGCTGCGTCCTGCTTGTCGACAGTACGAAATTCCGCCAGGGCGGGCTACATCGCCTTACATCGCTGCAGGACTTCGATCGTATCCTGACCGATAGCCAGATCAAGCCGGTCGTCGTTTCGGAACTCGACGCCTCGGGCATCACGGTCGAGGTTTGCTGAGAGGCGCGTTGGGCCCGAATGTCTCGCGCATGTCGGAGGAGAATGCCCCCTCTGCGTGGTGGCGAACGGGGAGAGGTTGTCCCCTCCCCGTATTCCGATCAGGCAGCGTTTTCGAGCGTCGCCATATCGATGACGAAGCGGTACTTCACATCAGACTTGATCATGCGCGAATAGGCGTTCTCGATCTCGTCCATGGCAATCATCTCGATATCGGAGGTGATGCCGTGTTCACCGCAGAAATCGAGCATCTCCTGCGTCTCGGCAATGCCGCCGATCAGTGAACCAGCGAACTGCCGACGCTTCATGATCAGGCTGAACACCGCGACCGGCAGAGGTTGTTCGGGCGCACCGACCTGGACCAGCGTGCCCTCACGCTTGAGCAGGTTCAGATAGGTGTTGATATCATGCTCGGCGGCTACCGCGTCGAGAATGAAGTCGAAACGTCCTGTCTCGCGGGCCATTGCTTCGGGGTCCTTCGAGAGAACGACCTCATGCGCGCCAAGACGCAGCCCGTCCTCGACCTTGCCCTGCGAGGTCGTGAACAGCACCACCTCGGCACCGAAGGCGCGCGCAAATTTCACGCCCATATGGCCCAGTCCGCCAAGGCCGACGATACCAACGCGCTGACCGGGACCCA
>NZ_PNQZ01000209.1 GCF_003994335.1 Asaia sp. W19 | reverse complement strand
GATCAGAGTGCCTTGTAAAGGTGCTTCAGGACTCTGATAGGGTGTTTCAATAAACTGATAACTCAGCTAGTGAACTCTTGACGCCTCCCGGTGTTAGGGTGGCGACAGTTGATAATCTGACTGGGCCTGGCCTGGTGCACCGTACAGGAGGATAGATGTTGTGGCTGACTACAGCATAAACGTCTCGTTTGAAGATCGTAGGCGAGGGGGTGAGTATCTTATACAGGCCCGTGAAGCTGCTGGCCTGATGGCCAAGGATGTCGCAAAGCATCTTGGAGTTACAGCCGCGTTCATGTCGAACTTGGAGCGGGGCAAGACCCCCGTTAAGCCAGCCTACGTTCTTAAACTGGCTGATCTGTACGGGGTACCTCAGGCTGAGTTTGCCAAGCGGATGCTGCGGTATAGAGACCCGGTGATGTACGCCATGCTGTTTGGTGTTGAGGGTGACAGGGAACTTGAGGTGACGGTCAAGGCGCTGCTGGAGGCAGCAGAGATGAAGCCGGAGGGCAAGTGATGACCTCCGGAAGTGGTTATGTGGGGCTGCTGTGGGTGTCGCTGTCTGAGGGCGCTGTAAGTGATCTCACGGAGGACTTATAGCTGGGTGCTG
>NZ_PNQZ01000208.1 GCF_003994335.1 Asaia sp. W19 | reverse complement strand
TCTTCGTCAAAAAGGCCATTCCATTGGGTGATTCTGCTTCCAGGGGAGTTGAGACAAGCTTCGTTTCAAATCCAGATCAACAGTGGAAGCACACGCCCCTCAAGCAATTGCTGTCTTCACTAAGAGCCTCACCGCAAAGCCGACACAGCACGCAGCGTCGCCTACATGGCGTATTTCGTCGCTAGAACATCGATTGCTTATCTTAACCCCTCTGAGACGATAGCAGCCCTGATGACACTTATATGCGTAGCCTCACCCAAGGGGGGTGTTGGAAAGACCATGGTAACCGCGCATCTCGCGGAGGAACTGCGCCGCGCCGGGATACCGCGGGTCGTAGCAGTCGATCTCGATCCGCAAAACGCGTTGCGTCTACACTTTGGTATCCCGATTTCACATCGCGCCGGCTTCGCACCTGAGATTGCAAGTCGCCGCCTCTGGCGAGATACGGCCGTGAGGGGGGTAAATGACGTCATCATATATCCCTTCGGTACGTTGTCTTTGGAACGCCAGATGGCTTTTGAGCGGGTGGTCGTGACAAACCCGGGCGTTCTCGCCAATGATCTTGTGTCCTTGGCACAGGCTCCGGACACAGTCGTTATCGTCGACACGGCGCCGGGCTATTCGGTGGCACTCTCCGCACTGATTGATCACGCGGATATGGTCGTCACCGTCATGACTGCAGAGGCGTCTTGCGTCTCGTTGATTGCAGAGATTCATTCGGGGAGCTGCTACGCACGTGAGGCCCAGACGAGCTTGCCTTTTCTGCATCAGGTGGTTGTCAATCGCTTCGATCCCATGAACCGTATCAGCGCGATGACGATGCCCCAGATTATCCGGCGTCTTGGCTCCATGCATCTCGGGACAATTTTCCGCGATGAGCATGTCGGGGAAGCCTTTGCCAGCCAAAAGCTGATTCATCACTACGCACCCTTTTCGCGCGCGGCTCTAGACCTTGAGGCGATCGGAGATCGTCTGCTCCAGACGGTTCGCAGGCTGCACTGAAACTTTGAGTGAGGAAGCTGGCATGAGCCGCGTCAGGCATGCAATTTCGATTGCAGAACACTGGATCGATAGCGCCCATGAATCGCGCCTGGATACGACAATCAAGTTTTCCATGATCGTTGTCGCGCTTCTGAGTACATTTGTCGCTGCATTTGTTCATCTGAACCTCGCAGGACAGACCATCGTCTGTTTATTCGGCATTCTCGTTTTCTTCGTCGTTAATCGTCGGCCTGGGCCACGCGCAACCCTCGTCCTCAAGGGGCTCTCGATCATCGTCTCGCTCCGCTATCTGAGCTGGCGCCTGACCGAAACCCTGAATTTCAGCACATGGACCCA
>NZ_PNQZ01000207.1 GCF_003994335.1 Asaia sp. W19 | reverse complement strand
CCCCCGCCCCCCCCGDTGGGGGGCSCTTCCCCGCCGATCTCTGGGGCCAGATTTTGCGCCGTCATGCCCGTCAGTCTCACGGGGAGGAGGCCTGTTATGGCGGTTATCATGGCGCGCGCGCGCTGCGCGCTGCGCTATGTGCGCGACTGGCCAGCGACAGGGGGCTTCAGGTCTCGTCCGAGCAGATCCTGATAACGCCGGGCACGCAGGCCTCCCTCAACCTGATCGCTCAGACGATGCTTGATCCGGGCATGAGCGTGGCGCTGGAAAATCCCGGTTATCTCGGGGCACGGGCGGCCTTCCAGGCGGCCGGTGCCATGATCCACCCCGTGCCGGTCGATGCCGGGGGGCTCGATCCGGCGCAACTCCCCCCTGAGGCAAAGCTCATCTACATCACGCCGTCCAACCAGTATCCGCTTGGGGGACGTATGGATCTGACGCGGCGGCTCGCCCTGCTGGAGCGGGCCCGCGCGCAAGGCTCCCTCATTCTTGAGGACGACTATGACAGCGAATTCCTGTGGCATGGGCGCGAGATCGCGTCTCTCGCAGCGCATGGATCGGGGGAGGAATGCGTCTATCTGGGCTCTGCCTCCAAGACGCTCTTGCCGGGACTCAGGCTCGGCTGGATGGTCGTGCCACCGGCGCTCATCGCCCCCCTGCGGGCAGCGCACCGCAATCTGGGATATGCGGCCAATCTCCATGGGCAGCTGGCCTTGGCGGAGCTTATGAATTCCGGGCATTACCGCCTGCATCTGCGCCGTATCTCGCGGCTGTATCAGCAACGCGGCCTCGCGCTCCATGAGGCGCTTTCTTCACTTCCTTTCCTGCAGGTTCTCCCCCC
>NZ_PNQZ01000206.1 GCF_003994335.1 Asaia sp. W19 | reverse complement strand
CGGCGGGAACGGGGCCTGACAGGCTCACGAGTGTGTTGCGTCGCGCGTTGGTGGAAACCGGTGCGGATGCTGAAGCGACGGCCGGCGAAGTCGTGCTTGCGGTGCTGGCCATGCGCTTGCCGGCGCTCTTATGCGCTGCCTTGTGATGGGCGGAGCTGGATGCCTTGACAGGTTTGCTCGTTGTTTCGGCGACAGCTGGCAAACTGGCGCCGGCAAGGATTGTCGCGCCGAGGAGCAGCGAGGTGCGGCAAAGACGCGTGCGTGTAATGGCCATCGGACACTTTCGCGAAAGGAAATGGAGGCGGAAGGATCTCCGCAATTGCCGCCGAGATGGCACAACGTGATCGAGGGTTTCAATCTCGTAATGTGACGTCACCCGATGTAATTGTGACAATTTGATTGCGATGTGTTCCCGATGCAACAGCCAGTTTCTTGCGCGGCGATATAAAAATTTAAAAAAAAGCCATTGAGGAAAATTTTATTACTCTTGCGCTCTTGACCCATAGATCACGGAAACTTTACAAGGGCGCAGCTCGCGAAAACGCGAGCACCAAACATCCGTCAGTGAGCTGCCATGTCCGTTCATCCCGTCGTTGCTTCCGTCACAGAGCGCATCATCGAGCGTTCCGCCGTGTCGCGGCGCCGTTATCTCGCATTGATGGAGCTCAACCGGCAGAAAGGTATCTCGCGTCCGCGCATGGCCTGCGGCAATCTGGCTCATGCGATGGCCGCCTCGGGCGAGGACAAGGCGCAGCTCATGCGCGGGGGCGGCGTCAACCTGGGCGTGATCACAAGCTATAACGACATGCTCTCGGCGCATCAGCCTTATGCGCGATACCCCGATCAGATGAAGCTGTTCGCGCGTGAGATGGGGGCAACCCTGCAGGTGGCTGGCGGCGTGCCCGCCATGTGCGATGGCGTGACCCAGGGGCAGGAGGGTATGGAGCTCTCGCTGCTCTCGCGGGATAATATCGCGATGGGAACGGCTATCGGGCTGAGCCACGGCATGTTCGAGGGCGTGGCTCTGCTGGGTATCTGCGACAAGATCGTGCCCGGGCTGCTCATGGGTGCGCTGCGTTTTGGCCATTTGCCAGCG